>JBGRQA010000059.1:0-12627 GCA_041725895.1 Marinifilaceae bacterium | reverse complement strand
CCTTGCTGCCACTCCGAGTAATCCCTGTACTGAAGCTTCAGGGGAGATAACGCTTCCCCCGAATACAGCGCCCGGAACTCCCGCTCCAGAATAGCATGGGAAACCCCATCGCTTACGATGTGGTGCATATCGATCATAAGCAAATTGCCTTCTCCCTTGATCTCAACCAGAGCAACCCGCAAAAGGGGTGCCTTAGATAAATCAAACCCCCTCACAAAATTTTTTCGGAACTCTACTTTCTTAGATTTCTCAATAATCAGTTCTTCAATCTTAAAATCTACATGCGCACTGATTCTTTGAACCGGCTCATCTCCTAACATTTTAAAACTGGTACGAAAACTCTCGTGACGGAAAATAAGTTGACGGAATACTTCTTCGATCTTTCTCTTATCCAACTTTCGGTTCAATGGTATTGCATACGGCATATTGTATGCAATTGTGTCCAGCTCTATCTGTTGCAAAAGGAATAAACGCTTTTGGGCAGAAGAAAGCTGATAATAAGGTTGCTCTTTTGCTTGAGGAATTGAAAAATATGAATTTCTTTTTTGTTCTCTTTTTAAATAATTAATTAGTTCCTCTTTATTTATTCTAATATCATGGATGAGTTCATTAGTAAGCACCCCTTTCGGTGCTTTAACATCTAATTCCTGACCACAAAGCTTAATCTTGATTTTTAATTTATCTAGTTTAAGAATTAATCTTGCTATTTCCATTCGTTCAAATAATTTCTGCTTATAATCGAATATATGAATCTAAGGCTCTATTAATAAAACTTCGAATCCATTAAACGCAAAAAACACTCCTTTAATATCATGGATAAAACACGATTAATTCTCCTGCATTTAATGTTTCTCTCTGGGCATTTTAAATCCTAATATTGTCGTACTCTAAAAGTTCAACATCCTCCTCTTTAACATTCAACTTCGAGGCCTCAATCAGGTCTGCTATCTGCCTTATGGAAGGATAATTAAACACTTCAACCAAAGTAACCTCAACATCAAACGCAGCATGAATTCGGGATACTAAAGAAATGGCTTTTAATGAATGTCCACCCATGGAAAAGAAACTACTCGTAACACTTATTTTCTCTTGGGGCAGGTTCAAAACATCAGCCCAAATTTCAACTAATCTTTTTTCGACCTCTGTTTCTGGTTCGCCAAACTTACCCCTAACGACATATGAATCATCAAGTAACTCAAGCAACTTCCGATGAATTTTACGACTGGAATTATAGGGCATTTTTTCCAACTGAATAATTTTCCTGGGAACAAGGTACAGTGGTAAATTTTGGGTTAAAAACCTTCTAATCTCTGATTCCTTGATAGAAGTATCTGCAACCAAGCATGCCATTAGGTATTTACTTCCTTTTTCATCTTCCTTTACCACAACGGCAACCTCGTTAACATCTGCATACGACAAAATTGTATTCTCTAATTCAGCAGGTTCTATTCTTACTCCGCCTAATTGTATTTGGTCATCAATTCTTCCTAGAAATTCAATATCTCCATCTGGAAGCCATTTTGCCAAATCTCCTGTTTTATAAAACCTCTTTCCATCTAGATTTGTAAACATCTCAAAAGTTAGTTCTGGTTGATTTACATAACCTTTTGAAACTCCTGTACCTCCTATGAAAATCTCTCCTTCTTTACCTATAGGAAGTAGATTTTTTTGACAATCTAATATCCTAATTTCTGTATTGTAAATAGGACTTCCAATATTCAGGTTATTATCTCCCGTAACATTTTTCCCGGTAGAATAAAGAGTTGTTTCTGTTGGTCCATACAAGTTGTAAAGTAAAGTATTAGTAACACTTGTGAATTTCTCTTTTGTGACATCAAGCAAAGGCTCTCCTGCAGAAATAATAAATTTAACATTCTTTAAACATATATTGGAATTATCCTCTCCTATAAGCTTTTGCAAACCTGTAGGACTACATTGTAAAAAAGAAATCTTTTCCTTTTGAATTAAAGACAGCACCTGCTGTATATCCAAAGAAACTCCACCGTCCACAATATATACTCTTGATCCCTTTATTAAAGGAAGTAACGTTTCTGCACTAAACACATCAAAGGTAACCGGAGTTAAGGTAAGCACGCAATCGGACTCATTTAGTTGCAATAGATCCCCTACATAATTAAATAGATTAAGAATAGAACTATTGTTTATTAGGACACCTTTGGGTTTGCCCGTTGTACCCGATGTATGCAGAACATGGGTGATATTGTCGAAAGATCCTGTAAAAACTACTTTTTTATCCTGATGATGCGAAAAATCAAATCTGGACATATTCACCATATTTGCATTCAAAACCCTGCCTGCATTTTTTTCATCCACCAGTATTAAGTGAGGAGAAGTATTGGAGACAATATAAGCTATTCTTTCATCCGGGGCTTCTTCTTCCAAGGGCATAAAAGCAGCACCAGATTTTAAAATGGCTAATATACCAACCAACATATTTGAAGACCTTTGGCACAACAAGCCAACAATAGAATTGGACTGAATACCTTTACGCTTCAATTCAAATGCCAGACTATTGGCTCTTCTATTCAATTGGTCGTATGTATAATGAATATCTTTAAAAACAATCGCAATGCTATCAGGTGTCCTCTTCACTTGCTCTTCAAATAACTCGGAATAGTGTCTATCTCTATCCAAAGCATGGCTTGTATCATTAAAATCAGACAACAATTTCTTTTTTTCTTCTTCTGCAACCTCAACTGACTCAATATGTAGTGTATTACTTTTTTTTATTTTTCTCGTCAATTTATTGAGATTCTCTTCCATCGATATTATTGTATCATTATCGATAAAATAAAGCGTGTCGTCATTATTTTCAAAGGGATTTGGAAGAGATTTTACACAAAGCTTTCCATTTGAATTTGTAGGGATTTCGTCAACCTTAATAATAAAAGAGGGAACCATGAATTGGGGAAGCACTTTTAGTAAATACTCCCTCACTTGCTTTTCTGTAACAACCTCTTTTGAAACAAAATAGGCACAAATCCATTTTTCATCATCCCTTTCTATAGGAATTACTACAACTTTTGAAATATGGGGATGTCTTAAAAGTTGGTTTTCAACTTCCCCTAGTTCTATTCGAAAACCACGTAAATTTATTTGATTATCCTTTCTCCCACAAAACCGAATCATTCCATCAGATCCATAATTACCAACATCTCCAGATTTATAGAGTCTTTCCTTCTCATTATATGGATTTGTAACAAATCGCTCATTTGTTAATTCTACCTTATTTAGATAACCTCTAGCAATTCCATCTCCTTCCATACAAATCTCTCCTCTATAGCCAATAGGAACTAATTTCAGATTTTCGTTTAGAATAAACACTTTACAATTTGAAAAAGGTTTTCCTATAGGAATATCCCCTTCCATCGTTTGTTTACACTTATAAAAAGTACTACAAACGGTTGCTTCGGTAGGGCCATACGTATTATAACATTCTACTTTAGAGGAAAAATTTGGTAAATATTGTCCTTTCAAAACATCTCCTCCACTTATTATTTTTCTGAGGCAATTTTTCGCAGGCAAACGAACCCCTAATTCACTTATTAACAAGGGTGAACAATCGATTACTGAAACACTATTCTTAAGAATATAATCCCCCAGTTTGGGCACATTCCTAACTAAATCAGCATCTGCAACAATTATTTTCCCTCCAGAAAATAACATGGGAAAAACTTCTTCAGTAAAGGTATCAAATGAATGAGAAGCCTGTTGTAATATTATATCTTCAGATTGAAATTTAAGCTCTTGCAAAAAGACATTACAGTAGGAAACTACATTCTTATGCTCAGTCACAATAGCTTTAGGGAAACCCGTTGTTCCAGAGGTATATAACACGTAAGCGATTTGATTGGGATTATAACTAGTATTCCTAAATTCATTCTCTTTTATAGTCCCTTTAAAATCATCAATATCTAACTTTTTAATATCTCCCCTTAGAGTATGAAGAAACTCCAAATGCCCAAGAACCAAATCAATCCCACTATCTTTAATCATATAGTTAACCCTATCCTCCGGAGAATTTATATCAATTGAAAGGTAACCTCCCCCCGCCTTTAAAATGCCCAAAATCCCAACAAAAAGATCAAAATTACGTTCACACATTAAACCAACAAGAACATCCTGTTTCACCCCTTTGCTTCGTAATTCTCGAGCCAAATAATTAGATCTTGCATTTAGATCTCCATATGTAATGCTTGCATCATGGTGCACCAGAGCGATTCTGTCAGGCCATTCCATTGCTTGTTGTTCGAAAAGATCAGATATTGAAGATTCACTTGCAAAATTTTCTTTGGCAGAATTAAATTCAATTAGTATTTTTTCTTTTTGTGCTGAAGAAATCACATCAATAGTTGCCAAATCCTTGTTCAAATCACCAACCAATTCATTGAGCATATGCCTATAAATGTCCCCTATATTTTTAATCGATTGTTCTTCATAAAAAGAGGAATTGTACTCAATTCTAATTTCTATTCTTCGATTAACTACACAAAAGTTGAATAACACATTATAATTATAATTACTAAGACGCTTTTTATTTTGGATCCCCTCAAAATTGAAAGCAATATCAAAGATTGGAAAAGCTTCTCCTTTTTCATAGTCAAGTTTCAACAATTCAGGGAGCGCATCAATGGGGTAGGCACAATTTTCAACGCCCTCTTTTATTGCATTTTTAACAGAATTTAATAGATCTTTACAGGTCTTCGCATTCTTCAAATTTATATGAAAAGGAACAACAGAATTAAGAGGATCTATGTCACTCTCGTCTTCATAAATTGGCATTCCCATTACAAGCTCATCACAATTCTGATTGAGCTCAGAAAGTAATACTGTCAAACCCGAAACCAGTACAACTAGAATCCTGGGGTTTGAATCTTTTCCCAATTTTATTATCTCTTCAGATATATTATCATCCAATAGAAAAGTAACACTGTTATCTTTCTCTAAGGTAGAGGATTTTATTCTATCAAATGGAATTGTGGTCTTCTTAAAGTCGTCCCCCAACTTTTCCAACCAAAAATCCTTTTCTTTCTTTCGTAGATTCTTCTCAATATTATATTTTGTCGACTTTAATCTTTCCATTTTCTTCTCCTCCTTTATATTATTAAACCTTACTATAAATTGTAATCAGACTATATTTTTTTTATTACTGAAGCAAAAAAGTTAAAAAGCTCATCCTTCTAAAAGCAACTGGAATCAATAGTCATAAAAACAACTTTTTAGATGTTGCTCTCAACACAACATTGTATTATCAAAGCAATTTCTTAAATCGTGTTTAAATTAAGCCAACTAACCTTATCGTTATCAGGAAAAAAGAGTATAAACCAAAACTTCTCAAAGGGATCTGAAGCTTTTTAATTGCATCAATGGCAATGACAAAGAGATTATAAACCAAGATTAATAAATTTTGGCCTTCGATGAGTTAATTTTGAGGGATATTGAAATAATTGGCCTTTCCCTGTGTGATAGTTTAAAAGGCAAATATCCTCAACCTCCTTCTATTTTTCAGGCTGGGAAAATACTAATACAGGGATTTGATTAAGGATCTGAAAATTGATTATGCTATTTCCTCCTAATCCATTAAAAATCCTCCTCTAGTGAGGCTATAATATTATTGTTTATCTCATTCTCTAATTTGACAATTTCTCCCAAAACAACATTATAATTGGTAGTTATTTGTCGAATCACTTTCTGCAAAATAGTTATATAATATTCAATCGAAGTTCTATCAAACAAGCTCTTTTTACAATCAATAACTAATTTGATTTGATCATTCCTAATATAACCTGAAAGAGAAAAATCAAATTTCACTCCTACACGACATATCTCTTCCTGTTTCAGAACTTTCTCATCCAACTGTTCCATTTCAGTAACTTCTTCGCTCGAAAAAGAATAGAATACATCAAATATTGGGTTTCTTCCAACTTTTCTCTCTTTATATATCTCTCCTACAAGCTCGTCAAAACCAAAGTATTGATTTTCAAAATCACTTAAAACATTACGATGAATTTCGTCCAAGAAGTCGAGATAGTATTTATAACCAGAAGGATAATTTCGCAGAGCTAAGGTATTGACAAACATTCCGCAAATCTTATTCAAACATTCATGATACCTCCCAGACACAGGTGTTCCCACTACAATATCTTCATCTCCGGATATTTTCATCAACCAGATATAGTAAAGACTCAAAACGGTAATAAAAACTGAAGTATTTTGCGACAAGGCCAATTGCTTAATAGCGAGAGTTTCTTCCTTGGTTAAGGACACAACAAACCTCTCCCCCTCCATATCTTCATCTGCAATTCTTAAATGATCAAGAGGTAGATTTAATTCCGGTGCTCCATTCCTAAACTTTGTCAGCCAATATTTTTTATGTGTCTCTTGTTTCTTAAGAAAAACGGGATCATTTTTTTGCCAAACCGCAAAATCTTTAAATTGATATTTCAAAGGAGGAACCTTGATTTTTTCACTAATCTTTTGGAATTCTTCCTGAAGTAAAGCCAATGAAAATTCATCAGAGATAACATGATGCATATTCACAATCAATGCTGCATGTTTATTCGGAATCTTTAAAACACATGCACGAATTAATGGTGCTTCATTCAAACAAAATGGCTTAAATATTTCATCCAAGACTTCTTCCTGATTCACAAGGCTACCATCGTAGACATTAAGTGTGAAATTAACTTCATCATGAATTTGTTGAATGGGTTCATCGTTGTACAATTTTATTGATGTACGAAAACACTCATGTCTTAACATGATAGAGTTAAATATCGATTTAATTTTGTCAATTTTATAATCATCTCCAAGAGAGATAATCATTGGAATATTATAACTTCTGCTTTCAGGAATCAGTTGCTGATAAAAATATATTCCTCTTTGTGATTTTGTTAATGGATAATAATCCCTCTTCTCAGCATTTGCTATAAAGGCAAAATTATCTTTTTTTGAAGCATCAATAACTTTTGCAAGTTCAGATAAAACAGGATATCTATATGCATCAACAAATGACAATTTCACATCAAACTCCTTATGAATTTTGGATATCAGCAAGGTTAATTTTAAAGAATGGCCACCTATATTGAAGAAATTAGCTGATACACTAATTTTCTCTTTTTGTAACTTTAAAACTTCCGACCAAATATCCACCAATTTTTCCTCCAACTTATTGGATGGCGCCATAAAATCCTCGTCTGCTTTAACTTCAGGAAAAGGAAGTGCCTTGATGTTAATTTTTCCATTTGTAGTAATGGGTAATTCTTCCATTTCTACGAAATAGGATGGCACCATATAATCCGGAAGTTTTCCAGACAAATAATTCCTCAATTCCTCAAGAGGGATATGCTTATCCCATACGACATAAGCACATAAGTATTTATCACCAGATTTCTCTTTGGTCACTATAACACATTCTTTTATGTTATCATGCTTAATTAAAACATTTTCGATCTCCCCTAATTCGATACGGAATCCTCGGATTTTTACCTGGTGATCAATCCTACCCAAAAACTCTATATTCCCGTCGGGCAACCAACAGGCCAAATCACCGGTACGATACAACCTTTCCCCTTCTTTAAAAGGATGCGGTATAAATCTGGATTCTGAGAGTTCCTTCCTACCTAAATACCCCCTTGCCAATCCATCACCACCGATATAAAGTTCACCTTTCATTCCTATTCCCTGCAACTCAAGATACTTACCTAATATATATATCTGGGTATTCCCGACAGGTCTCCCTATAGGAATATTTTTAACCTCCCTTGTTACTTTGCAACTGGTAGCCACAACTGTACTTTCTGTTGGCCCGTAATTATTATAAATTGAATATCTACAAGGTTGATAAGAATTCAATTTATCCCCACCTGTTAGCAATACTCTTAAAGACTGATTGTTTAAATGCATAAACTGCTCACAAACCTGTGTAGGTAAAAAACTAACTGTAACATCGTTCTTTTCATAATATGCATTCAATCTATTCACATCCAATCTAATACTTTCCGGCACGAGATAAAGGCTTGCCCCATTTATAAGAGTCGGAAATAGTTCCCAAACAGAAGCATCAAAACCAAAACCAGCATATTGAGACACATGGTCACTTTTACTTACTTGAAAAGTATGACTATGCCAAAAACAAAGATTCACTAACGACCTGTGTTCCACTTCAACTCCCTTGGGAGTCCCTGTCGATCCAGAGGTATAAATCACGTAGCACAAAGACTTACTTTGGACTGTATTTTTGTGCCGGTATTTCGAATGTTTTAGGTATTCCTGATCACCCAATTCTATTTGTACTACATCCGCGGCCAACTTTTTCTGCATTATGTCGTAACCAATAATTACGGATGCATTACTATCCCTCAGAATGTACTTAACTCTTTCTGATGGAAGACGAGAATCGATCGGCAAATAAGCTCCACCCGATTTTAGAACTCCCAGTACAGCAATGTAGACCTCCGATGAGTTGCCTGAAAAAACACCAACGACCTCCTCTTCTCCAACACCTTGCCCCCTTAAAAAACTTGCAAATTGATCAGATCTAAAATTCAATTCCCCATACGATAAATGAGTATTCCCATCAACTAAAGCTATATTATCAGGATGTTTTTCCGCTTGCTGTGAAAACAAATCATGAATCGTCTTATCTTTGGGATAATCGGATTGAGTATCATTGAATTCATAAAGAATCTGTTGCATTTCTGCTTTCGTTATTATTTCCAAAGCAGCTAATTTCTCTTCTCTCTTATCTTTGAATTGATTTACGATCTGCCTAAAAAAGCTGATATATCGGTCTATTGTTGCTGCCTTGAATAACTTTGTACAATAATTAAGGCTTAACAACAATTGATCGCCACAATCAACGGCCGACAAGGTCAAGTCAAATTTCGAAATGCCAGGTGTGTGAACAGGTACTTCATGATTAAATCCTGACAGATCTTTTGAATGGTCTGATTGATTTGACATATTAAACACTACATCAAATACAGGATTGCGGCTGGTATCCCTTGTAACCATGAGCTTTTCGACCAATTCTTCAAATTGATAATCCTGATTTTCGAAAGCATCCAGGGAATTCTGTTTTACCCTTGCTACAAATTCTTTTAAGGTATCAACTCCCTTAACTTCATTTTCAATTGCAAGTGTATTCACAAACATTCCTACAATACCCTCCAGATCAGCATGATTTCGGCCAGAAACCGGAGTTCCTACCACAATCCTTTCCTGATCGCTCATCCTGGATAAAAGTATTGTAAAAACAGACAATAGGGACATAAATAAGGTTAGGTCATTTTCCCTTGCCAATGTTTTAAGCAGTTCTGTTTCATTTTTGCTTAAAGCGAACCTGACAGTTGCTCCATCGTAGCTTTGAATTGCCGGACGGATATAATCTGTTGGAAGGTTCAGAATCGGGATCTCTCCTACGAACCGTTTCAACCAGTAATCCTCCTGTTCTTTTACCCTTACCTGCTGCTCCTCACTGTTTTGCCATTCACTGTAATCCTTATATTGTAAACGCAGTGGAGACAATTCTTCTCCTAAATAAAGAGAATAGAATTCCCGTTCCAAAATACTATGAGAAATACCATCACTGATAATATGAGGCATGTCAATCAACAACAAATTGCCTGCTTTCTTTATCTCTACAAAAAGCACCCTTAAAAGTGGAGCCTTAGATAAATCGAAAGGTTGTACAAACGTTTCACGGGTTTTAGCTCCATCCGAATTCTCAATGGTTAACTCTTCCATCTTAAAACTCACCTGCTTTTCTATTCGCTGAACCGGTACATCCCCTCGCATATCAAAACTAGTTCGGAAACTTTCATGACGGGAGATGATTTGCCTAAATACATCCTCAATCCTACACTTATCTATTTCAGGATCCAAAGGTATTGTATAGGGCATATTATAGGCAATAGAACCGGGCTCCATCTGGTGCAATAGAAACAAGCGCTTTTGAGCCGAAGACAAGGGATAGTAATCTTGAATAGGAGCATGAGGTATAGAGATAAAATCGGATTTACGACATGGATGTATATGATTAACCTGCTCCCGAATTGTTGAATAGATAAACACATCTCTAAGAGGGAATTTCACACCGATTTCCCGATGGATCCTCCCCGTCAAAACCGAGGCCTTCAACGAATGGCCGCCTATAGCAAAAAAATTAGCAGTAACACTTATCACATCCGGTGCAACACCCAATACCTCCGACCAAATTGTCACCATCCTCTCCTCCAAATCATTGGAAGGCCCAACATAATTATCCCCAGCCTTGATTTCTAGTGCTGGAAGCGCTTTACGGTTTACTTTTCCACTATTGGTATGGGGTAACACATCCAGCTTCATAAAATAGCTGGGAACCATGTAATCAGGAAGAAAACCCGACAAGTAGCTGCGCAACTCTTCCACATCCCCAACTTCCAAAAGCACAACGTAGGCACACAAACTTTTCTCCGCACTTTCCTCACAAACAGTAACCACACAATCCGTTACATTCTCATGTTGCAACAGAATATTTTCAATCTCCCCCAGCTCAATTCGAAAGCCCCGAATCTTAACCTGATGATCGATTCGTCCGAGAAACTCGAGATTCCCATCTGGTAGCCAGCGGGCCAAATCACCCGTACGATAAAGCCTTTCTCCCTTTATGAAAGGATGAACAATAAACTTTTCTGCGGTTAGAGCCGGATTATTCAAGTACCCATTTGCCACTCCTTCGCCGCTTATACATAATTCCCCTGGTACACCTATAGGCTGCAAGTTATGTAACTTATCCAATATATAAACTTGCGTGTTAGCCAAGGGCTTTCCAATGGATAATATGCCCAACTCATTTACCCCCCTAGTCACTTTTAACTCGGTAGAAGTTACAGTCGTTTCGGTTGGACCATACTTATTGTAAAACAAATATCCTTCCAATTTGCTGACCAATTCCTTGGGAAAACGATCGCCACCTGCTAAAACTCTTCGTAAGTCTTTCAGGTTTTCAAAATCCATATCATTTAAATAGGAAGGCACCGAATGTAAATGAGTAACCAATTGTTTGCACAACAATTTCTCAACCTGTTTCATATCCTGCAAAATGGATTTTTCTACACCAACTAAGGTAGCACCGGTTAACAAGGCCAAGCATATCTGCTCTACCGATGCATCAAAGCTAATGGTCGAAAACTGGAAAATTCTCTCGTCCTTTTTGACACCAAACTCATTTACCTGACTGCAAAACAAGTTAACAACATTTCTATGATTTACAACCACTCCCTTAGGCACACCTGTTGAACCGGATGTATATATTACATAGGCTGGTAAAGTAGGGGATACATCCAATTTCAAATCTACAACAGAACTACAATTCCATTCTATTAAACTATAATTTATAACTTTTTCTACTCCTGGTAATTTTGTATTTCTATCTGTTAAAACAATTTTTACATCACTATCTTTTACTAAATATTCTATACGAGATTCAGGAATTGTTGGATCAATTGGTATGTATGCTCGCCCAGTCTTTAAAATACCTAATAAGGCAATATAAAGCTCTATGGAACGATCGATCAGAACTCCTACATAGCTTTCTTTCAATACTCCCTGATTTACAAGATATCTTGCCAAACGATTTGATCTTTTATTCAATTCTGAATAACTAATTTGCTCCTCACCAAATACAATAGCAATATTATCAGGAGTCTTGACAACCTGTTCCTCAAACAACTGATGGATCGACTTAGCTCTGGAAAATTCTAATTTGGTATCATTGAATTCAAACAATAGCTGGTATTTTTCTTCCTTACTTATCATTTGCAGACCTGACAATTTCTGGTTTTGGTTACTTGTCAATTGTTCAACCAATTGCCTGAAGTAAACAATATATCGATTGATAGTCGCTGCACGAAATAATTTTGTACAATAATTAAAACTTAGCAACAATTGTTCTCCACAATCAACGGCATTTAAAGTCAGATCAAATTTCGAAATCCCAAGTCTATGGGTAGGTTCGTGATGACTAAATCCTGACAAATCACGCGATTGATCCGATTGATTCAACAGGTTAAACATGACATCGAACACTGGGTGGCGACTGGTATCCCGCTCCCCCCCCAGCTGCTCCACTAGGTCCTCAAACTGGTAGTCCTGGTGATCGTAGGCCGCCAGAGTATTTTCTCGCAGGTTCCTCAAAAATGTCCTCAGTGTATCCTCCCTCTTCACCTCATTGCGCATAGCCAAAGTGTTGACAAAGACTCCTACAATCCCCTCCAAGTCCGCGTGATTTCGGCCAACCACAGGTGTCCCCACAACAATGCTTTCCTGCCCAGTCAATCTAGACAACAGGATGCTGAATACAGAAAGCAGCGACATGTAGAGGGTCAGGTCATACTCTTGGGCTAGATGTCTCAGACTCTCCGTCTCTCTTTCATCCAAAGCAAAACTCACTGTAGCCCCCTCATGGCTCTTCATCACAGGACGAACAAAATCTAAAGGAAGGTTCAGAACGGGAAGCTCCCCTTCGAACCGCTTCAGCCAGTAAGCCTCCTGCACCTTAATCCGCTTCTGTAGTTGCTCCCCCTGCTGCCACTCGGAATAATCCTTGTACTGCAGCTTCAGGGG
>JBGRQA010000058.1:0-12826 GCA_041725895.1 Marinifilaceae bacterium | reverse complement strand
GGCTTTTAGAAATTGAGTCTGAAAAATAAAGTTATAAACAAGTAAACCAACCGTGACACAGAATATTGAACATACCCCCTAACCAAACCAGTAGAGATGCGAAACATGAAAAAAATGGCCACAAAAATCATGGATCAATCCACCCGTAAAATAATGTGGTTAATCATCAATCGGCTAACGCCTCTCATGATAACCTATTTTGACGATGATCCGGTTTTTCTGGAATCCTACAATAACGCAATAGACATACACAAAGCTGCAACACATAAGCTGGCAATAAGGGGCAGTATCCTCGATGCCGAAACCGGGGAACCGGTAACCAATACCTGGCTGGAAGTACCGGGCACCGACATCGCCTACCGCGCCACGGGTAAGAAGGGTCTCTTCCGAATTCAACACCTGGAACCGGACAACTACCAGCTTACCTGCACCCAAGGCAATTACCATCCCCTTACGGTAAACTTCACACAGGTATGGGGCGAAACCACCAAACTGAACCTGGAGCTGCAGATGACCGAGAAGGCCAAAACAGAAAAGAAACTTAGGGAGGAAGAAGAAAGAGCGGAACAGAGGAAGCAAAAGGCAGTGACCTCGGTAAATTAAGTACGAATGAATACACAACAGGCCCTTGAAAGAGGGCCTGTCGATTTACCGATTGAATAAAAAGCTATAATTAATTTTAAGTATAAGATTATTTGTGGGCAAATTTTGCAAATCCTAATACCGCGAATAGTATAAAAGCAAATTTTTTCGGTTTTGTCATACTCGATCAATCAATTCTATAATTTCAGTATATATATCTTCAATTAATTTATCCTTCATTTCACCATCAATCAAGCTAAAGGTTAATTCATCATGGAAGTTATTAAACTTAATATCATTATCAAAAACCTTTGATAATAACATCCAGCTATTCTTTTCATATTCATTATATTTTTGAATCAAATCATCCACAATCATCTCAAACCCCTTACCTTCGTTATCCTTTTTTGACAACCCAAAATAAAAATGATTATAATTAGCTGTAAATTTGATACTAATTATTAGACCTGAATCAGTTTTAATTTTCATTGTACATTTCTGCTTATTCTTTTGACCTTTCCGATAAACTTCGTAATGAGTCAAATCAGCTATACAATTATTAAATTTAGTATCATTTATATTATTTTTATCGAAGGGTTTTACGATTTCACATTTTCCACTATTTTGAAGTTTTGCCTGCAGTGTTGACCAAAACTCATGTACTGCATGCCATTTTATATGCTTATAATTATCGAATAGTTTCTTTGCCGCCTTCATATTGCTTTGAGAACTACCGATTAATTTCTTATATTCCAATCTTTCTTCTTTACTTGAACTATTTCCAGTCATTTTATTTACTAGATTTAAATACTGAATTAATGATTCACGGAGAAATGGATAATTGTAAACATCCTTCAAATTCGCTTCTAACCACGGTTTTATGAGTTCAACATAGCTACATATAATAACATCCTTAACTCCCAAGTATTTTCCAACACTTTCCTTAGACGGTTCATGGCCATCCATAGTAAGATAAATCACGATAACATCAGCAAGTTGTATTTTTTCATTTTTTACAACATGATCAATATAACGTTCTAACTGTCCCCCTGATTCCAGATTGCTATCACCTGCATTTATCTTGTTTTCAACAATTAAACATTTCTTCCTCTCTCTATTAATTACAAGAATATCAATGTTACTATTCTCTTTCTTGTCTTTTTCTTCAGGATAAACTAAAACACAATCATCAATAGGAAAAATCTGCAAAGTATTGATTTGAGAAATGAAGTTTTTTAAAAATAAAGATCCTTGACCATGTGTTCCTCTTGGTTGTAACAACGCGGAAATAAACCTGGAATGCAATCTCCTTTCATCATGTTCTTTATGTAGAATAGTGAATATATTAAATTTTTCCTCCCTTTCAGAAAGCATTTCGTATTCTTTACGAATAATATCTAGATCTTTTAAAAGGTACTCCATATTATAATTCCTGAACTTTTTAACTTTAAACTATAAAATTTATATTATACAAATTATTGACAATAAACTTACTAAACTTCACAAGCAAAATACGTCAAGCAAGCCAATTAAATTACCTTTATATTCTAAACAAGCCCAATCTAATTAACTTTATGGTGTTATTGAAATAGGCGAAGCTTTTTAACTAAGCGGTAAGGCCTATGGAATAAACCTTTATCTAGCGGTTTTTATGTTGGCATTCGAAAAATCTCTTAAACTCCAAATCAAACATTATTAAATTTACCAGGTATACATACAATAGTAGTTTGGCTATATAAAAGAGTTGAAATAAAACACTGTGACTATTGTCTATTAGTAAAGTCATATAAAACCCTACTATTACTCCACAAATGGCCAGATATATTAAAGTTTCCCTAACCTTATCCAACCCGGAATATGTTCCATATAACAAACCAGCCTGTAAAGAAAAACTACCAATATAAATCAGAAGCCAGGTAGAGTCATAGTAGCTATCGATATAGTAGGATATTAGCTTCGAAGCAATATCCAAAACAAGAACCAAAGAGAATAGCGCTATGATTTTTTTTCGAACCTTTATTGTTTCGAGGTATTCCCTTTCATTTTTGAACTTTTGAAGCAGAATCGTATTCTCATCGTAATTTTCGCATTCTACAGAATAGTAAGGTTTTGCCTTTGTCACCCGACAAATACTTCCAGTTGAAAAATCAACAATTTTATTATTACAGGTTTTACAAAGTTCTTTTATTCCCTCTTCCATAATTTTTTTAATTCTATAACATCAACTGCAAAATCAATTGGGGAGACCTGTTACACATGACCACATCAGAATTACAACTAACGAATGTTGCTATATATGGCAGGCTCCTTAGTGAATTATTGTTCCCCCAAAAGCAAGAGTAGCTATTTTAGGATTACATTTAACTATAACAATTTTAAAATAGCTACATTGCCGTTGCTAATTTAAAACACAAAACCATCAAAAATCTATTATTTGCCTATTACGTATGAATTCACCAATCAACAACACCCAAAATTCGAATATTTGATACAGTACTCACTACATAATTCTGTTTAGTTCATTTAAATTGTCAATATTGGGTGCTAAATCGGATAAATTTATTTCATTATTGATATATAAACCTAGGGATAAAAAGTAATGTGCTAAGAAATAAACATAAATGCTCGCTTTTAAAGAATCTTTATTTGCGTAATCACTATTTAACCTCTCAACGACATTGCCATGTACACTATTATTTCTAATTGTGTACAAAACAACTCTAAGCATAAAATCGATTAATTCTTCATCTGATAAATTTATTGTAATATTTATGGTTGAATCAGAATTTGAGAATACAGTTTCTTGATTTGTTAATAATTCTTTTATTTTTAAGCTTAAACTATGTATAATTGCTCTAGACTTATTTTCATCAGTATCAACTATACCAATTTTAATTTTAATCCCATTTAAAACTGGATTTGAAATATTTTTATAAGAGATTCCATAAGTATTTACTATTGCATCATACAAATCCAAATAATTCTTTTTGATTGTAAAATATGATGAGTTATTCGTCAAAGTCGGAAATTGCTGATTATCTACTACGTACCCTTTTAATATAATATTAGAAATAAACCTCAATGTCTTTAAAGGAATTAATGAAATGTAATTTTTTAATAAATTCATAATTGATATGCCATCTTTAATAATATCATTTCGATGGTTGAAAATCGACTCTTTAAAAATTATAATCCCCTCTGAATCGGTTAACGTATTCAATTCCCTATACTCTCTATTTGATAAGTCAATATTATTTGCAGCATTATGTAATATTTTTGTAATCTTAGTATTCTTAGCAAACTTAACATACGAATTATTGATAGCTTTCCATATATAGGTAAAAGCCATATCTGGACGTTCTGGAAGACAATAATAACTATCAATCAAGTGTGTAAGCGCGATATATGGCATTTGATTATTTTCCATCCAAATTGGATCGTTCCAATTAGTATTTATAATCGGATTAATCTTAAAATCTATTTTTGAGAAATTTGCAAGAAAGCTTTTTAAATGTTTTTCCCTAGAATATTTGCTTAATAATTTCACATAATTAACTTCGCTCATAATTCAAAACTTAAATATTTTAACCTTTTTTAAATTAATCGTCATTTTTATATTCAGTTCTCGTTCGAACAAAACCATTGTTATTATTTCTGTATTCCCATCAAAAAGTGCTGTCACCCCAACAATTCTACACGAAAAGAAAGATAGCTTTCTTAATTTTGCAAACTTAACAAAAGATTGGTCTACCACCTCAATAAACAAAGACAATTTATCACATAAGGCAGCTTCTTCTAAAAGATTTATGTTTGAGTATTGGGCCCGGTTGAGGCGGGGGTTTGTAGAACGGTCAGGAATTCCGCCTAAAAGTAAAAAGGGAAGGCATCCATCCAACAAAAGGTATTGATGTACGGACACTTCCCTAAAAACTTAAAAAGATGAGTATCTGTGTATAAATTTACAAAACCGGGAACCAAATGTCAAGTACGGCATTCTCTTTTCGGGCAAAAAAAATGGAATTTCTTATGAATTGCAGCTTTGGAATATTTTGCAATTGTACTCCCTCCTGCTATTGCGGTTCATTTATCGTAATTTTTTATTTCGTTCCTAATGGAAAGATTATTCTTTGACATATAGAAAATTACAATTTACCACATAAAAAAGCTTTTCACCGCAGATTACGCTGATGAACGCAGATTTTCAACAAAAATTTAACCACAAAGGACACGAAGTTACACAAAGGGAAAAAAGAATTAGAACTACCTCCCTACGCGTCAAATTCTCATACTCTGTGGTTCTCTGGATTTTCTCTTTGGGCTCTGTGGTAAAAAATAAACTCGAAGGGAAAAAGTTCGCCGAGGATTACGAAGATGAGCGCAGATTTTCAACAAAAATTCAACCACAAAGGACACGAAGTTACACAAAGGGAAAAAAAGAATAGAACTACTTCACTTCGCGTCAGATTCCCATACTCTGTGGTTCTCTGGATTTTCTCTGTGGGCTCTGTGGTAAAAAATAACCATGGAGAAAAATTGATTCACAACAGATTACTACAAACAAAACAAGAGAAAAAGTCAATGCTGTCGGTAAACTAATAGGAATATATCAGACAATAGCCATTGAGAAAGGACTTGTTGTGTTAAACTTGAAACCGATTTCTCTATGTCCTATTAAAAATTTAAACTGACTGGAATTAATATAATTTACCAGTAAGATTTACTCTAAAGAAACATTTTTGCCCAATAAAACTTTACTAATAGGGTTAAAAATATAGCGATTGGTCAATTGATCAACTAAATCAATAGAACAGATATAAGTAATAATAGAAGCAGCTACTAAAATACAAGACAATATAGTAACATTCGAAAAATTATTTTCCATTATGGAATATATTCCTAAAACATTAAGCACCCTAACAAAAAAACCGTGCCAAACATATATATAAGGATTTTGCACCAATACTACTGAAAAACATTTTTCTATTAGGAATAAGCAACAAGATAGCTACACTCGAAATGAAGGACAATACAAGAAATCCAAATCGAATCAAGCTGGCAGTCCAACCCACAGCTCCAAGACAGGTATATGAACAACTTCCATACAGCCAACGATGATTTATATCCGGAAACAAAATAAAAAAGAGAATATTTAAAATTAAAACACTTACTAACACAACCTTAGGTATACTTACTAATTTCTTATGGGAAAAGATTTCAGGAGTAAATAGAAACCCTATTAAAAAAAAGGGGAAGAAGTATAGCGTTCTAGACAAACTAAGAAAACATCCTATTGAATCAAAATAACCTGCTATCATTGAAATGATTATTGATGCTAAAACAGGATAGCGAAGCTTTATAAAAAAAGGTGCAACCATCCTCCAACAAAATAGACTCAGTAGAAACCATAATATCCAATAAGGTGAAAAAGATCTTATATAATGACTCGGTGCCCCTTTTAGAATCAAATCAGAAGTTTCATACAAAAAAGTAAAAACAATTAAGGGTACAAGAATTGATTGGATTAATTTTTTTTCACGTCCAATTCTTGGGGTTTGTTTTGTTAATATGCCACTTATAATTATAAAAACTGGCATATGAAATGAATATATAATTTTATAAATGGTTTCAAAAACTACATTTTGCTTGATAAATGGCTCAATCAAATGACCAAATACAACAAAAAAAATCATTAAAAATTTAGCATTATCCAATAAGCTGTTTCTACTCATGAATTTATTTTTTGTCACACAATTCTTATATTATTGTTTATAAGATTGACAGGGTTACGATTTAGATGTGTAAATAACATTCTCACCACGCATTAGGATACTTATCCTATTTTACTGTAAATAGGAAGCTTTCATCTCCGCTCCTTATTGATTTGGCTTGAATTTCAATTATCGAAGCGGAGTTAACAAAATATAAATATAGTAGATCACAATTAAAGAGTTTCAGACCATCTCCTTTAAGAAAAGTGCTTACTTAACAGAAGCTCAACTCCTCTCATAGGAGAAATCTGAGAAGTAGACCCTATCCCTCCCCTTGTTATCATTCTGCACCCAAACAAAACCATTTCACTATCGTAGGGTTTACCCATAAGCCAAAACAACCAACCCGAATTTCCCGAAAAATTAAATACTACTTTCATTCTTAATTCGGCACAGGCTCACTTTGACATTAACAGTTTTGTAGCAAACAATTCAAATCGGGAGTCATGGTATTTCGGTGAGATATAATTGGTCCCTACTACAAGATTTCGTAAATTTAGTAACATCCTCATTTGATGGAGGTAAATCACACATTTAACTCTTACAATCATCCGGTTGGATTTTACGGGAATGGTTAACATCTAAAACAAATATCATGAATGTTCTACTCACACTTTTTGTCATCTTCACATTGTTCCTGTTCAGCGGAATCCGCATCATCTTTGAATACAAAAGGGCACTGAAATTCAGATTCGGAAAGTATATCAAGATCCTTGAACCTGGTTTCAGATGGATCATCCCTATTGTGGAAACTATTAATATTGTGGACATCCGGGTGATTACCATCAACATCGACTCCCAGGAGGTGATGACCGAGGACAATGTACCCTGCAGCATCGACGGGGTGGTATTTTTTAAGATCAACGACCCGGAAAAGGCTGTTTTGGAGGTGGAGGAATACAAATTCGCCATCATGCAATTGGCCCAGGCTGCCCTAAGAGATGTTTGCGGAAAGGTGGAACTGGATACCATACTATCGAAACGGGAAGAGATGGGGAAAAACATCAAATCGATAGTGGAAAAGGAAACCCAGGAATGGGGAATTGTGATTATTGACGTAAAGATCAAGGATATTCAATTGCCCGAAAACATGAGACGAATGATGGCGAATCAGGCCGAAGCGGAACGATCCAGAAGAGCACGGATCATTCTTGCCCTTGCTGAGGAACAGGCGGCTGAAAACCTGTTGACGGCCGGTAAACTCATCGACAAATCTCCCTCAGCCATTAAGCTAAGGCTCTACCAAACCCTGGCCAACATCGCCTCTGAGAAGAATTCGACCATTCTTTTCCCTTTCCCTGAGGAGGTACTACCCCGAGAGCCAAAGGAGGATTGATCGAAGGCTGCAAGCAGCCATTGCAACAAAAAAAAAGTGAAAGGTAATAAGGTCGGGACTGCTATGGAATAATTGGGCTACGAAGGTTTAATTATAAATAAAGTTGGAAACGAAATACACCAACTCATAAAACCGATATAATGAAGGATCTAAATCCAACCATTTTACCCCTCTTCCTTTTGCAAAAAACGGAAATCATAAAAACAATTAAAACCTTATCTTTTAACCCAAACCTTAGTAACAGAAAAGTAGAAACTGAGTTAACCTTATTACCTTATCTTCATCAGAAGATCACAACAAATAAGGTCAGAACTGCCACAGAATAATTTGGATGCGAAAGGTAGAAAGTAAATAAGGTCTAAGAATCACACAATCTTCACTTCTGCATCGCCAATCTGTGCCCAGATACGCTGCATGTCCACATCGGTTGGCGATTGGAGGTGTGCATATTCCTGGCGGATGCCGTGCTTTCTCATTTTGATGAGTACTTTACGTACATCGGAAGAAAGAGATTGCAATAGACGAGAAAAGCCTTCAATTTCATCCTTCGTATCATTGTAACCGGGAACAACTACCATTCGCACTTCGTCGAGTTTTCCAAGGGAATTGAGATAGGCAATGGATTCCAATATTTTATGGTTGTCCTTCCCGGTGATTTGCTGATGAACTTCAGAAGATATGGCTTTTACATCAATCATGAAACCATCTACAAGATCTAGCACTTCGTCCCATTGCTTCGGTTCGAATCGGCCATTGGAATCTATTAAAACAGACAAATCCTTTAGCTCAGGACGCTGACGAATGCCTTCAAACAACACCCGAAGGAATTGAGACTGCAGCATCACCTCCCCACCCGATACAGTAAGACCGGAGATAAAATCTCTTACCTCCAGAATCTCCGAAAGCAGTTCCTCAACGCTGTACTCCCTGTAAAAGGGACTGCTGCTCCGGGGACACTCCCGGATGCATCGATCACATTTCACACAGGTATTCGCGTTGTGCTCTATTCGTTTCCTTTCCGGATCGATGCGAAGACTTTGGGTCGGGCAAATATCCACACAATGGCCACACAAGTTGCAAAGACCAATGGTGTGGGAGTTGTGGCAATACATGCAATTCAACTGGCAGGACTGGAAAAAGAGAACCATTCGGTTCCCCGGTCCGTCGATGACACTTGATTTGATGATACCACTGATATTTGCCCTCAACTCACTCATACAATTTACAATATATAGCTATTTCTTTCCTCCAATACGAGGAAAGAAATTCCTCACAAAAAGTTACAACTTACAGGCTTGCTGTTCCATTGACCCTACACGCTTGGACTGCCGCTGATCTACACTGGCATTGTCCATAGAATTAGCGCCGAAGAGTGTAGTACCGTATCTCGAACCCTCTTCGCGGAATTCCTTCAAATCGCTGCGACGCACCAGGTAACCGGTAATTCGGATAAATTCACTGTCGGACAGGTTGAAGGTGAACATTCGCATCCCCTTTTTAAATGCAGCCTTTACAATATCCATCACCGCCAAAGGATTGCGACGTACGGTTTCATCGAAATGGAAAATATCACTGATGCCACCATTAAACAGATGATGGTGCGGGGCTACGGCCATAATGTGCTTATAGATATCGGGCTCCTCTCCCATTGGGATTCGTGCACCGGCAGTTTCCTCCAGGTCGATGTCGATTCCTGACTGGGCATGGAAGAAGGCCTTCCCCCCATTCCCTTCACAGTAGGGAAGGTGCCGCTCATCAACAAGGTGTTTCATTCGTTCCAGAATGCAATGCCCCAGCTGATTTGCTTCCTCATCAATACCGTAACGAGCAGTGGCCCCCTCCCGTTCAAGGATGGTATTAACACATTCTGCCAACCCGAAGAAGCCGAACATGGCGGAGAAATTCTTCAGAGAAATCAATTCCTCCTCCGCCAGAAAGTCGTTCTCGTAGTACTTTACCTTTTCAACCAGGTAGCGGGTTCTGGCCTCAATTACATCGAGTGTCATGCGGCAATACTTTTCCAGTGTGGTTTTCAGAAATGTTTCCCGGTCACCCTGGTGCAAATCGGTAATCTTCTTCAAATTCAACCGAATCAGCGTATGCGATCCACCACCTACCTTCAGGGAGTTGTAGCAGCTCACAACTCCGTACTCCCCGTCGAAATCGGAGGCTTGCATTGCGTGGTTGGCAATATGGGGTTTGGCTACCTCATAAACGGTTTCCACCGCATCCTGAAGCAAGGCATCGCTGGTACTATCCCCATCGTACTTGAGAGTAAGGTTGGGAACTACTTGCTTCAGTTCTCGCTCCACACGCAAAATAGTACGGGCAATCACATTATCTTCGGGACCAATATTGGCATGCACAAAGGCATCAGGCAAAGTACGGTCGATCAATCGCCAAAACAGCTTGATTTTTTTATAGATCTGCTCCTCACTTAAATCCCCCACATAATCCAGCAACAAGCGGTCAACATTGCCCAGATAAACGCTGTAGCCGGTAATGGAAGGAACATGCTGGTAGAGAATGGACAAGAAATTGATGGCTTCATCCAGATCAGCAGGCGGCTCCAACTCCAGATACTTGATACCATTCCTTAATGCCTTCTGGTAATCGGGAAGAATGTAGCGGGGTCGGTAGGGAGCATGCCCTTCGAACAGGTCGCATATTATTTTGTCATCAAGAGCAGCTTTGGCTTCCGTCTCAATTTCAGGGTACTCCTGCGAGCTTTCGGCAATTGCCGCCAAATAATGCTTCTTTTGCTTGTAATCCAGGCTACCATCGGTAATCACCTCCAATACACGGGCCTTCATCTCTTCCATTGTCCTACGTATTTCTCTATGTCAAACTGATGAAAATCCAATAAGTGAAATATAAGACTTTCTCAGATCCTAAACTAATTGAAATCGCAAAAGTAAACAAAAGAATGGCTTTGGGGAAAGAATTTTATGATTCGTTTGCAACTGAAAAAATATCCCACCCCAATAAGCAAGGGCACTCCATTAAATGATAGGACTAAATTAACCTAAGATACTTCCCAAAATACAACAAAAAACATCTATCATTCAAAATATTGGTATCTCACTGCCAAAGCAAGTGCATTCAACAGGGCTGGAAGGATGAAAGAAAGAGGGTGACAGATACTAAACACTTAAATTAAATATCAAAAATTATTATCATCACCCTCTTATGGCATAAATGCATTAGCAAAACTAATTTACAAAATAAAGAAGCAAATGTCAAATTAAATTGCTTCTTTATAACCATTGCTATTGAACACCTTATGAATTCTGAGTTCTAAACTTTTGTTATAGTGCTTAGCTTGATATTCGTTTTGATTTGTTGTAACATTTTTATTCTCCCCAAATGGAGAATGGTTCTTTGACATGTTGGAATTTGCTAAAAAAATAACCACAGGGGTCACAGAGGAAATTAATTCACCGCAGATTACTCAGATAAACGCAAATTATTCAATCAAAAAGAAAGCCATAAAAAGACAGGTAAGTTATGGCAAAAAAGCCTTAAATTGAGGAATAAACAAAACCCTAAAACCTGGTGAAACTTTCAAAAAGAGGGCAGGCTCGTGAAGAAGGCATCAAAAAGGAATTCACCTTTCGTTTTTATGCTGAGCTGAATGATTTTCTGCCTCGCAAGCGGAAGCAAAAGGCCTTTGTTCAAGCTTTCAAAACACCCATTACCGTTTGCGAAACCCTTGAATCTCTGGGCATCCCTCTATCAGAAGTAGATATGGTACTGGTCAATGAAACATCAGTAGACTTGGATCACAAACTCAACGAAGGCGATTACATCTCTGTTTACCCGGTTTTTGAAAGCCTGGATGTTTCGGCCACAACAAAAGTGCGAAAAACCGCATTGCGTTCTACCCTCTTTGTTTTGGATGCCCATTTGGGAAAACTGGCAAAGTACCTTAGAATGCTTGGCTTCGACACCCTTTACAGACCAGACATAGAGGATGATGAAATTATCGAGGTTGCCCAAAAGGAGAAACGGATTATTCTTACCCGCGACAAACTGTTACTGAAATCGAAAAAAGTAAGCCATGGTTATTTCGTAAGATCCACCGAAAAGAATGAACAACTAAGGGAAGTGGTCAAAAAATTTGACCTGTATAGCCAATTCAAATCCTTTACCCGCTGCATGACTTGCAATACACCACTTGAAAAAGCAGACCAAGAGGCAATCCGGAATAAAGTAGACCAGGACACTTATAAATTTTTCAATGAATTTTACTATTGCAAACTGTGCGATAAGGTGTTTTGGAAAGGATCCCATTTTAAACGCATGGAAGAGTATATTCGAAAATTGATCTGAACATTTTTAATAAAAAGGAAAAAACATGAAAATGAAACAGAAAGAAAAAAGTTGCAGGAAAATAAAGTCTTCAATTTGGATTTTTGATAATACTCCTTGTGTTTCTAAAAAGCAGAACAAAGGATGCAAAAAAAAGGCTATGAGGTCAAGTTTTACTTGTCCACTGGGCAAGACAAGAACTTCTATGAAATTATCAGGGGCTTATCACCCCTTAATTCCGAGTATAAGTTCTGCTGACTGAATGGCTTGTAGACTTGGGTGATTGGTTTGAAATTGGAGGCAATCTGTGAGAGTTTAAATAAATTTGGTAAAAATTACGCCCAAAAGGTACAAAGAAAAATAATTCATCGCAGATTACTCGGATAAACACAGATTATTTAACCACAAAGGACACGAAGTCACACAGAGGAAAAACAGACAGATAAAAAGGCAAAGGACGAGAAAAAAATAACTCACCGCAGTTTATACGGATAAACACAGATTATATAACCACAAAGGACACGAAGTCACACAGAGGAAAAACAGACAGATAAAAAGGCAAAGGACGCGGAGAAAAACAATTCACCGCTGATTATACGAATAAACACAGATTATATAACCACAAAGGACATGAAGTCGCACAGAGGAAAGACAGACAGATAAAAAGGCAAAGGACGCGGAGAAAAACAATTCACCGCTGATTATACGAATAAACACAGATTATATAACCACAAAGGACATGAAGTCACACTGAGGAAAAACAGATAGATAAAAACGCAAAGGACGCGGAGAAAAATAACTCACCGCAAATTACCCTGATAAACGCAGA
>JBGRQA010000057.1:0-13588 GCA_041725895.1 Marinifilaceae bacterium | reverse complement strand
GTCGCTTTTTCATAGCTTACTTAACCACTCATCTTATGCCTGGTTCCGAAATTTGGGTCCTGCAAATTGCGGCACGAGTGGCTGATGGTGCAATGATGAACAGGGAAACCGTGCCGCCTGCATGATTGAATCTATACCCCAGGGCGATACCCTGGGCTAAACTATATATACCCTTCGGGCAATTGCTGTTGTGGAATGCGAAAAGCACCCACTATAATCCATATAGAACCTTATTCCTTTCTCCCCAACAATTCCGCTTGATCCACTAAAATGAGTAACCAATACCAACTGTAGGTAAAACAACCGGGTCGATAGTAAAGAGAACATTGGCAGTGATGGCAAATGTTAAGCCTTTTTTGCCCATAAATCGGTATCCAAGTTTTAGACCAGGGGAGGAATCATCGTTAAGGCCATAAATATACTGAGCACCTGTTTCAAGGAAATGCCTGGGACCATAAGAAAGGAGACTTGTTTCGAATTTCAGCCAGTCACTTCCATGACCAAACCCGACTCCCATGATGTAACCACCACCAAAAGCAACGACCGCTTTTTCATTTATGGGTACCATTCGATTGTAAAATATGGAAGAGGTTGCAATTAGATTCGACTCCACCACAATAGAATTTCGTGGGGTTGTATTCTGTGCCGACAACAGACTAATCGTACACAGAAATCCGAGAAAAAGAATTAATACTCTCATACCCTATCATCACCAATACAAGACTGATAGCCATCCTATTAAATATACGATGTTTTGTTGACAACGACTAATTTTCGGAGGTGAAAGCCAACCTGTTAGATTATTTTGGCGGGAGAGAAAATCTTACTGTTGAAGCAGTAAGCCCGGAAAAACAGAAGTCTGCTTAGCGGTAAATTCGTGATTAGTGCTATTTGAGTATGCTATAATAATTGGACAGGAAAAAGAAAGGGAGAAAAAGAACGGTAAGTGTATACCAGTTTAACATCTCCTGGTTTCCTTTGGAGCTTAAATTAAGAAACGGCACCATCCCTTAGATAATGACGTTTCTAGACCGTTTGTATTCCTAAGATCCAAATTTATCTTAGGCAATTGTTTATTTCGAAAACATTTTCACCAACCAAAGAATTAAGTACAGCCCTATTCCGGTTCCAAAAATCAATACGGATAAAACAAAGGCAATTCTTATATGCGTTACGTTCCATCCTAATTTTCCACTCAGCCATTGTGATACTCCTAAAATCATAATCTTTTACTATTTAGATTTAAACATATCTCTAAAATAGGTACTTTTTCTATTCGTCCAAATATAGGAGCTATCAAAATAAGTAAACCGATAAGGTATGCGATCATAATTTCAGGCTCTATATGAAATAGTGGCCATAAAATTAAAGTATTTGCATATCACGTAATCAGAACGAATCCAACTTCTCCCCCACTACTACACGAGTTGTATCGATTTCGCATCCAACTCCCGGGATAGGCCCATGGCCTCTGAAATGATTTCGTTGGGGTAATCGTTGATTTGAAGTATGCGGATGGCATTCCGGTTCTTCAATTTTCCACTCTTTAGCTTATAGTCAAAAGCCACAGATCGATCGTCTACCTGTTCGCTGAAATGATACAGTTGGTACTCCTCCTCCAACAATTCGCCCAATTCGATATCATGGGTGGAAACAAAAACCATGTTGCTCCCCTTCGCCAGGTAGGAGAGTACGGCTTTCCCTGCGGATATTCTTTCAACGGTATTGGTTCCCTTAAATATCTCGTCCAGCAGGAAGAGATTGGGGACTCCATTATCGCTTTGCCCGATCATTTCCTTAATGGTCTGCACCTCCTCAAAATAGTAGCTCTTGTCGTTCATCAGATCGTCACTTATTCGTATGGCTGAAAAAATCTTTAGCCGAGGCAGGGCAAAGGAAGTTGCAAAGCAGGTATTCAGGGTTAAAGCCGTTAGGGTATTCAAACCGATGGTTCGGATGAATGAGGTTTTCCCCGACATGTTGGAACCTGTTAAAAGGATAGATTTCTCCCCCACCTCGATACTATTGGTAACGCAATCGGGAATCAAAGGGTGGTAGGCCTCTTTGGCTACTATTGCACTTCGGTTCTCTACGATTTCAGGAATACAATACCCATCCAGCCCCATTCGCAGGGAGGCGATGGAAATGAGGGCATCAACCTGCCCAACAAAGGCAAACACCGATTCGATCTCTTCCCTTCTGGTATCCAATCGCTTCAAAACTCCAAACAATAGGATTGGCTCGATAAGAAAAACAGATTTAATCAATTCAAGAAAGGTCCAAAATATTACCGCAAAGTCTCCTTCAAGGCTCCCTTCAAACTTAAAGAGTAGCATTCGGTTCTTCACCCTATCCAATACTCTCAGTGCTTCATCAAGCCTGGTATTGAGTTTTTTCAACTCTTTGTTCTTGAAAAGATCACGGGCCACCCGGTTCAGTCGCACCAATTGAGGCATTGCATTGGTGTAGCGATACAAATTCCTCTTGTTCCAGTAATGCAATCCCAAATTGATGACAATTGCGGTGATCAAAACAAAGAACAGATTGGGATTAAAAGGCATTAGGATCAGTGAAAACACTGTGGTGAAAGAAAGAATAGGCACAAGAAAAAACCATTTGGGTGGCTTGATATGCTCCTCCTGAAACAGGGAAGAAATGTAGTAGGAATCGTTACTGTTCAACTTTCCCAATTGCCGCTGAAGGGAGACTCTGAATTCGGAATCAGTACTTAGCAGCTCTATCAAATCTTCCTGGGCCTTCGTATCGTTAGAACCGGCCGGAACGGACCTCAACCTGTTGTAAAGGTATTGCTGCCCTACTTTTGAACTGGTCCGGTCGAGAAACATAAACAGCTCCTCGAAATCCAAATCATTGCATGTTTTGTCGGAAATTGCCTGCAACACCTCTGTATGTTTCTTTCCCCGAAAATACTTCTCAATTTGATTGAAGTTGAAATTTACTTCTTTTAACTTCCCAAAGGATTGAAGCAGGTGGTCTCTATCTTTTTTTCTACGATTGAATATCATGTGTAATTATAAGTTTTAAATAAACTGGAAACGCTCGGTAATATGGTAAGTTTCGACCTACGGAGCGCCGTCCTTTCCACCCAGACAAAAGCTTGATGCGAACTGTAAGTCCCCAATAATCACTTTCTCCATCATTTACACTAAATGTTGCAGGCCGTAATAATTTTATTACTTAAGTGCTTCCTGTATAAGCATCATAAATTCATTCATTTTCGATGGTTCCAACCAACGCGTAACAACCACCAATTCATTTTTCTCATCAATCACAATGTAGTTTCCTCCAAATCCGGCTGCATAATAAAGATCCTCATTGTCTATGTTTCTTAGTTTATACTTCCCCTTATTCAACCACCACATGAATCCGTAGCTTTCATTGGCTTTTGAGGGTTGCTTCATTGCGTTGATCCATGAAACAGATAGTAACTGTTGATCATTCCATTTTCCTTTTCTTAAAAGTAACAAACCAAAACGAGCCTGATCTCTTGCACTTATAAAGACGCCACCGCCGGAATGACCACCTCCACTAACCGACTGTATTTTTTGTCCATCGATATTTACCCATGAATTCTCATAGCCATACCACCTCCAGGTGGTACTTGCACCGATCGGGTCCATGATTCGATCTTTTAAAATCGTGGGCAAAGATTTTCTCCATACCTGAAGCAAGGAATAAGACAAAACATTTACCCTTACATCATTGTATTCAAAGGACGTACCCGGTTCCTTAATCTCCCTTTTTTTCCAATCATCAATGGTTCCGTTCAGGGGAGGCCGGTCCGCCCAATCATGCATGCCAAATAATTCCCCGCTCCAATCCGATGATTGGGTAAGAAGGTGTTCCCAGGTAATTTTTCCATTGTGAACTCCAGCAAAAGTTCCATCCCAAACGTAATCAATTACTTTATCATGAATATCAGTTATCAATCCATCATGAACTGCCAAACCCACAACAGTTGACAGGTAGTTTTACTTACCGAGAAGGTCATATCCACCCGATCAATATCGCCCCATTTAGCAACAATAAATCCATTTTTCAGGATTATACCTGCCGGACCTCCCCTCTCTTTGGTTGGCCCCGTAAGCCGGTGGTAAGGTTCATGGCTAAAGCCTTTTAATATGGCGACTCTCAAATCTTTTGATCCCTTGTATTCGTTTGCTCTAGCAAAATCAACTGCTTTTTGAATGGCCGTACCGGATAGCTTTAATTCCTGCAGGCTTTTTTCTTTCCAGTTCTTTCCGTTTGGGGGATAATACTGCGCGTTTGAAGCTAATTGAACTAAAACACATAAAACGAACAGGGTTGTTTTTAAATACATGGTTTCTGACTTTTACTTTTTTTGTTTCAACATCCATTCAAAAATCTCGGGATTCGTTTCATAAAGAGTATAGATCATATGTCCTTTGTCTTCGAATCGTGTAAACTTTATATTCCCATTGCATTTTTTTAATGCATTTACGATTCGTTCTGTTTCAGAAATTGGTATTCTTTTATCAATAACACCATGAAATGCCCAAATAGGGATATCTTTAAGATTGCCTATTCTTGTTGTATCACTGTCGTTGCATCCACCACTTATAGGTACAAGAGCTGCAAATTTATCCGGAAAGTCCATTCCCACAATAAAAACACCATATCCTCCCATACTAAATCCTGTAAGATAAACCCGGTTTGTATCAATTCTGTATTTATTCGTTAGGTCGGCAAATAAGCTATCAAACCAATTCTCACTTGACCAGTATAAACTGTCAGGACATTGAGGAGCAGCAAAAATGAAATCGTATTCTTTTCCTTCTGAAATTAGTTTAGGCAAACCGTAGGTCTTTAATTTATTTAAGTCCCTCCCTTTTTGCGACCCTCCATGGAGATATATTACAAGCGGATATTTTTTTGTCTGCTCTGCATAGCCTTTGGGTAATTTCAATAAGTAATTATAGCTGACTTCAAGTTTCGTCTGCGAAAATAGATTCAAGCAGATTGTCAAAAAAGAGGTGAAAAAAATAATTTGCTTACGGCTCATTCAATTGATTGTTGGGAACTTCATCCAGGACATACAACTTATTTTCAGATTCACTGAAAGTATTATTAACAGTCCTTAGAGAAAATACTTGACACGATCTCTTTATTATTGAAATGCAAAATCACTTTCAGAAAGGGAATTAAAAATTTTAGCTGATTCCCTCATGTCAAAATTAACAAAACAATCTATGATTTTTGAATTAATCCCAAACATATTGTTCATCGTATTCTATCCTGTATTGATTCAAAAAAGCCCTGTATTCCTCTTTGAAGCTTTTTTTATGATGATGTTCATGCTGATTGGTTATGTAAGCAATTACGGTATCTACCTCCCTTGGATTTACCGAAAATGCACCGTAACCATCCTGCCAATAGAAGTTTCTAAGGGATTCCTCTTTGGTTTTCATCCACTTTGATGAGTGCGATTTCACCTCTTCCAATAGTTTCATCAAGGTTACTTTCTTTGAAAGATAGCACAGGATATGAATGTGGTCCGTATATCCTCCAACTTTTATTGGATAACATTCCATACTTTTGCAGATGTGGCCAAGATAACAATGAAGTTCATATTCAAAGGGAGGGTGAATAAGGGGTTTGCGATGTTTGGTACTGAACACGATATGCATGTAGTTTTTTACCAGTGATTGTCCCATACTATTCTTATTACGCCCTTTCAGGGCTGTGAAACTTACTACTCTTATTCGATGGGCTATACCCATCGATGGTAGATTACACCCCTTCGGGGCTGTGTCTTTCTCTTTTTATACGATGGGCGGAACCCTTCGCTGATAGATTACGCCCCTTCAGGGCTTTGTAACTTGTTTCCATCCTGTTCGATGGGCAAACCCCATCGCTGAGAGATGACGCCCTTTCAGGGCTAGGAAACTTGCCCCGTTCTCATACGATAGTATATACCAAACGTTTATAAACCGTACACTTTCAGGACAATCAGATCACTCTATTACAAATCGATTCCATCAATATAAATTTCTGAATATTTTTTGAATCGAATAGCAAAAGGAGACAAATTTTATACTGATCAATTATACTTTCAGCCCTGAAAGGGCGATATATCACAACACAGGGTGGAGCCCTGTGTTATAAGCAAATGAGAATCCAAGCCCTGAAGGGGCGGAATAGAATAGAATAGAATAAAATAGCTCATCGCCCACTGTTGGGCTGACACCATCGATGGTAGATTACGCCCCTACAGGGCTTTGTAACTTGTTCCCATCCTGTTCGATGGGCAAACCCCATCGCTGAGAGATGACACCCTTTCAGGGCTAGGAAACTTGCCCCGTTCTCATACGATAGTATATACCAAACGTTTATAAACCGTACACTTTCAGAACAATCAGATCACTCTATTACAAATCGATTCCATCAATATAAATTTCTGAATATTTTTTGAATTGAATAGCAAAAGGAGACAAATTTTATGTTGGAAATTATACAATCAGTCCTGAAGGGGCGATATATCACAACACGGGGTGAAGCCCTGTGTTATAAGCAAATGAGAATCCAAGCCCTGAAGGGGCGGAATAGAATAGAATAGAATAGAATAGAATAGAATAGAATAGCTCCCACTGTTAAAGGATAACTACCCCACAACACTATGATAAATAAAAAGCCATCCCACGAACGGGATGGCTTTTCCAATTATTCAATCGGTGTCTCCATTTACTTCACCTCCTGCTCGATCCATTTGGAACGATTGGGGTCAGCTGGAGCATGTATCTTTTGGGCTGGTTTCTCCTTCAGTTCTTTGAGAAGCATCTCAACAGCCTTTTCGATGGATGGGTCATTGCCTTTAGCCACTTTGTGAGGCTCGTCGTATACTTCAACATCAGGATATACTCCAACGCCCTCGATGATCCACTTCTGGTTTTCGTCGAAGATACCGAATCGAGGTACGGCAATGTAACCACCGTCAACCAATCCGGCATTGCCCGACATACCAACAAGACCTCCCCAGGTACGGGTTCCGATCAATTTACCCAATCCCTTCTTTCTAAAAAAGTAAGGAAAGGCATCTCCTCCTGAAGAGGAGTAGTGGTTGATCAGCATGGCCTTGGGGCCATCATGCGCAATTCCGGGAGTGCGGAAAGGCTTCAAACCACGACGGTGCCAGTACGACAACACATCACGATCGAGCAGATCGGCCATCTGGTCGGGAATAAATCCTCCCCCATTGTAGCGATCGTCGATAATCAGCGCCTCCTTGTCGTGGTAGGCATACATACCGCGGTGCAGTTCGCGATTTCCTTCCACAGCGGTATTGGGTACATGGATGTAGCCAATTTTACCGTCTGACAAACGATCAACAATTGCACGACGCTCATTCACCCAGTTCAGGTAGAGCAATTCCAGTTCACTCTTAATTGGCTTGATGGTATAGGTTTTGGCGCCTTCCATAGCAGGCTTGCTGTTCACGGTAATCTCCACCATTTTACCCACGGTATTCTCCAGGTACAGGTAGGGATTCTCATCCAGGCTCAATTCGTGACCGTTGATACTCAACAGGTAATCGCCTTCCTTCACCTTCACACCCTGCTCGGTAAGTGGAGAACGACGGCTCTCGTTCCAGTTCTCTCCCTGGTAGATCTTAGCAATCACATACTTGCCGGCTTTTGTATCCGCCTTTATTTTGGCTCCCAGCAAACCGGTCTCCATTGGCTTCACCTTTTCGAAATCACCATAATTCACGTAAGCGTGACCGGTATTGGTCTCCGAGATAATCTCCCCTATAATGTAATCCAAATCGGCACGATGGCTCACGTAAGGCATCAACTGATTGTAGTTGGCCTTAATTTGCGCCCAATCCACACCTTGCATATTCTCTACATAGTAGTAATCGCGGAAGATACGCCATCCATCGGTATAGATCTGATTCCACTCCTTTTTAGGATCAATCTTCATCTCCAGGCCATCAAGACTCAATTGACCTGCTCCGTCCTTTTGTCCTGCTGTAAGATCAACAATACCAAATTTAGAGCCGGAACGATAAAGTATCTTCTTGCCATTTCCGGAAAGAATGTAATTGAAAACACCTTCCAGAATGATCTCATCCTTCTCTTTCTTAATATTGTATCGATGTATGCTTCCCTTAGCGGTGTAAAGGATTCCACCTTCTACTGCTGTCAGATCGCCGTAATCGCCCGATCCCATAGGGAAAGCAGCAATTCGGTTGGCAATGCCTTCCCGTTCAATAACAACCTTCACCTTTTCCTCTTTGGCAGGCTCTTCCTTCTTCCCTTTCTTCTTGCCTTTTTTAGGTTCTGCAGGTTCCTGCTTAACCTCTTCCACATCGTTCTTCAATTCGAATAGCTTGGGGCCGTCGGCCTTCAGAGCCATTGCGAAGATACGGGTCGCCTTGTTGTACAAGTAATTGAACTCAAAACTGGAGAAACTCAGATTGAAATCACGATTGGACAGGAAGTAGATGAAATTCCCATCAGCCGAGAAAACCGGTGAGAAATCAGCAAAAGTATCATCGGTCAACTGGTAGTTCTTACCGGTAGAAACCTGGTAAACCCATACGGCACCCTGACCGTTATCGCTCTCCTTTGAGTAGGTGATCCATTCCGAATCAGGTGAAACAGCGTAGTGACGAATCTCATTACGGGTAGCCTTATCCACTACCTTTACAATTCCTTTCTCCACATCGTAGTACTTCAACTTTAAGCTACGGTCGAAGAACACGAGGAATTTGCTGTTGGGTGCCCATTGCGGATCGTACATCCAGGCTGAGGAACCAAAGGTAACCTGCTTGGGTTTTGCTCCCTTTCTATTCTCCAGGAGATAGATCTCGTATTCACCGGTTGCATCGGAATAGTACGAAATGTACTTGCCATCAGGCGACCAGCTGGGCGAGGTTTCCCGTACCCCCTGGGTTTGAGTCAGGTTAAGGGTTGGACCGTTCTTAGCTGGTACCGAGAAGATATCCCCACGAGCATCAAACAAAGCACGTTTTCCGGATGGAGAAACCGCTGCACTCTGAACAAAGTCCTTCACATTCTTGTAATATGGCAGAGTATTGGGATTGTCGAAATGAATGTTTACAACCACCCGTTCCTCTTTGCCGGTTTCCAGGTTCAGTTTGAACAGCTGTCCCCCGTTTTCGTATACCAGTTGTCCATTCTCACCCGATGGCCACATCACGTCAAAAGTTTTGTGGTGCGTCATCTGGGTTATCTTCTTGCTGGCTATATCGTACTTGTAGATATTCAATTTCAGATCACGATCGGAAGCAAAGTATATGGCATCCTTGTACCAGGAGGGAATCTGATCGGAACCAACAAATTTAGTGATCCGCTCCGATTGGTCCTTCTCCAAGTCGTAGATCCAAAGATCGGCTGCACGTCCCCCTTTGTAGCGCTTCCAGGTACGGAATTCACGGCTAATGGGTGCAAAACACATCTTCCTGGCATCAGGTGAAAGAACTCCAAAACCACCTTCAGGAATCTGTAACGGAGTTTCCAGTCCTCCCTCTCTGCTAACCAGGTAATAGGTCCCGTTGCGTTCCCCAAACGGAGTCCGGTTCATACGTACCAAAATGGATTTGCTGTCGGGTGTCCAGTCGAGCACTGCATTGTCGAAACCACCGCGTGGGGGCATCAAACCAACTGAATTGTAGTAGGTCAGCTGGCGAGGAGTCCCCCCGGTTGAGGGCATCACGTACACCTGACGACTGCCCGAGTATTCACCTGAAAAGGCAATCCATTTCCCATCGGGAGAAATTTTGGGGAACAATTCCATCCCCTTGTGTGAGGTCAGACGTGTGGCATCACCCCCATCTGCCCCTACCGACCAGATGTCGCCGGCGTAAACAAATACAATTTGATTCTGGTTCACATCGGGATACCGCATCAAGCGAACATCCTCCTGCGCCCGGGCACTCCCCATCATCCCTGCCAGGGCAAGACACAGAGTACCAATCTTTAAACTAATTTTTCGCATTGTAATATAATCGTTAGTATTAATTGTGTATAGAATTGCAATTTAAGAAATTGCCGTCAAAACATTTGTATTACATGACAGGAACATTGTTAAAAATTATGAATATTGTGATGGTTAGGAATTTTGCGGGATAATTTTGCTAGAATATTGGAATTCATTCACAATAATATATTTACAACCATAATGCATGCAACACCCTCCGGGGTTGGCCTTTCAAAACCAATACAATCGGCTACAATAATGGAATCCCTCCAGGATTCATGCCCCATTAGACCTGGGAATAGAACATTTTGCATCATTCCCTTTTTTAAATATAGGTTTTCTTCTCCGGAGGAGAAGCATTATTGTAGCAAATAGTAATGTACAGTATAGCGGCGCCGCATTAGTCATAACCAATGGTAGGGTGTAAATTGCGGCGCCATGGAACAAATTCCATATTTACCGAAAAAATTTGATCCCCAATAAAATGAATTGACCTATATAATTACAACACCCTCCGGCGTTGATTTATCCTCCTATTCCATTTCTACAATAATGAAATCCCTCTGGGATTCACAACAGGTATCGGAAAAAAAGAAGGATATTTTGGCAATACACTGCAAAAATTGGTTGAATACACCAACCGGATTCCCGGAGGGGGATCCATTATTTTTATAATAATTAAACTACCCCTCCCATCATTCTATAATTTTTTGGTCGTGTGAGTTGATGAAAAGTATATGCCCCACATCCTCGTACCCCTCAAAAAGCTTCTCCTTATCGTGCTTTAAAGTTTCACCCAAAAAACCAATCAGGGTCAAACCGGCATCAGCCGATTTCTGATTAATAAGCGATTTGGACGATACATCGGGTTGTTCGGTAATGACCTCTATATTCTTGGCTGTAATGGGCAAACGGCCGGAAACCACCAATTCCTCCCGCCTCTTCCGCGTTTCCGCGATCTGATCGGGCTTACAGATATCGAAGATTTTGATGCCCGCCTTTCGCCAATCGGGATGACCGGCAATGATGAAGCTCAACAGAATCATCAGGTTGGCATTGCCCGTATCACTGGATTTGATCCAAACATGGATATCCCCTTTGTATCGGATCTTTTTGGAACTGGTAGCCAAAATACAGAAATCAAAATTACCCGCATGGGCCAGGGCAAAATTCTCGATGATATCAGATAGATTCACCGGATTCTCCTTATCGAACTCAAAAATGATCATATTGTTCTCCATACCGGCAATCCCCGGCAGTTGAATGGCCTGGGCAATGGCCGAGGTATACGATGGGGATATAATCGTATCCACATACACATGATTCTCAACATCATCGAAATTGCGAATCAATTCGCTCAGCTCCCTCTCCGATTGCTTAAATGTATTTTTGGAATAGTAGCCCTCGATACGATGCAAATAGGTGCCAAATCCATACTTGTAGGATATCCAGTTCAAGAGCTTAAAGGCTGCATCGCGCTTGAAAGAATCTTTGGAAATGCAGATTGCACTGGGTCGCCACTCCCTTTGCCTACGTTTGCTCCTTCCCTTCTGCAGAAAAACCTGCAAATTGCGGTTCAACTGATAGATGGTATTCAGAAAGATGGATTCCAGTCCCTGCCGTTCCCTGTGCCATGCATTGATAAAAAGATACATGAGGGTCATCAAAACAATCGACAAAAAGGCATAGGAAGTATTGATCTTAAACATGATCCACAGGGAAATAACAAAGCCTGTTAGAGAAAAGTACCATCGCGAACGAAAAGAGGGACGATAGGAAGGTGCCGATCCAAAATGATTCAGAAAAGAGATCAGACACAGAGATCCGTAGGTGACCATAAAGAACATGGAAATAATTCCGGCCACCGCATTCACATTCCCCAGAACCACAAAGACCATGGCAATTCCACAGGTTACCAGGGTCGCATTGATGGGTTCCCCATCCTTTACCCTACCTTGTGAAAGCCAGGCATTGAATCCTTTGGAAGGAAAGGACTGGTCTACAGCCAAAGCCTGCAGAGTACGCGGAGCCACCATTACGGAGCCAATGGCAGAGGAAATCGTGGAAGCTGCCAAACCTATGGGTATAATCCAAAATCCTCCAATTGCAATTCGACTCATAATCAGCTGGTGCTCGATCAAGTCTTCCGAACTGGCAGTAAGGGCCAATTTCCAGGCAATACAAACATAGATAATCATTCCGGAAATGGTAGCCAGGCTTGTCCCCAAAGGAATGGATTTGGAGGGGTTCTTCAGATCACCGGAGAGCCCTACGCCTGCCGTCATTCCGGTAAATGCAGGGAAAACAATGGCAAAAACCAAAAAGAAGCTTTCGGTATTCCGAAATTGAGCGGATCTTAAATCAAATTCGGAGAAAAAACCATACTCGGTAGATCCCAGAAAGAATAGCAAAAGTGAAACAAAAAGAATGGCTACAACAATGTACAAGGCCTTCACCCCAAGGTTGGCTCCCTTCTTCACGATCAGTAAGGATAAACAGATCATAGCCGGAATGCTAATCACCTGTCGTGGCAAATCGATGTTCTGACTCTCCTGCATCCAGTTGAAAAAGAACTCAAATGCTTCGGTAAAGGCTATCACGTAGAAAGCAACACTAATGGCCTGCGACAGGTAGAGGGCAATACCAATGGTCGCTCCAATATTCAATCCAAAAGAACGGGAAATAATGAAGTACTCCCCTCCCCCTTCCACCCGCTTGTTAGTGGCCAATTCTGAGATGGCAAAAGCTGTGGGAATAGTCACCAAATGCCCCAAAAGAATAATGAAAATGACTCCCCAAAAACCAACCGTTCCTACAGCATACCCAAAACGCAAAAAGAGAATGGCTCCCAATATGGTAGAGATGGCGGTGAAAAACACCGGTGCTGTTCCAAATTTCCTGTTATCGCGGTTGTGGCCCATAGATTTGGATCAATTGATTGGAAGAAAAGAAGTAAAATGCAAAGCCGTTGTGAGTGAATCACATATTAAATATAAGACAAAAGATTTAAATATGTAAATGAAAGAGCAAAAGAACCTAAAAGGAAGATACCTAAGATTTTATTCGATAGATGATGCCTTGTATTATACTATATATGCCCTTCGGGCAATTGCTGATGTGGAATACGCAGAGGACTTTCCTTTTTGATTAACATGGAGGGGGAAAATAATGTCAGATTACTGGTTTATCAATCCAACATTGCAAGGCTGACACAAAAAACATCATAAGAACCCAGGAATCTATACCGGATGTACTTTAAAAACCAATTGAAGTCCTTTTTATTGATAATTTCTTTCTTCCCAACAATTCTGCTTGATCCAAACGAATCATTTCAAAATAAAAAAGGACCTGCTCCCCAATGTGCAGGTCCTTCAAAAAAAGATTATTTGGAATTAACTTACCAACCAAGCAGGTAGGCAAAAATAAGTGGCGCCACAATTGTTGCATCCGATTCAATGATGAACTTAGGCGTATTGATACCCAATTTCCCCCAGGTAATCTTCTCGTTGGGAACTGCCCCCGAATAGGATCCATAGCTGGTAGTAGAATCGGAGATCTGGCAGAAATAGCTCCAAAACGGAGTATCTGTTCTTTCCATATCCTG
>JBGRQA010000056.1:0-16218 GCA_041725895.1 Marinifilaceae bacterium | reverse complement strand
GAGAGGTGGGAGAGTAGGTCGACGCCAACCTTCAAGAGAGTTCTGATTTTCGAATCGGAACTCTCTTTTTTTTTGCCCTGATTTTTGTGGATTCCTCCGATTTTCTTAGATGAATGGATCAGAACTATTACTAGCTGAAAAAAGCGCAATTATCATTTTAGGAGAATCCTTACCTCCATAGCTTGAACTAAGGAAAAGTGAATACAATATTCGTTCTCTTATGCAGAATGTGCTCCTTGAGTAATTATCTATTTCCTTGTTAGTAGCAAACGGAACCCACTTCCATGAATGTTCTCTATCTTTAGGTTTTTGTCGGGTTTTAAATATTTGCGGAGTTTGGTGATGTAAACATCCATACTTCTTGTAGTGTAGAAGGTGTCATTACCCCAGATTTCTATCAGCGCCTTCTCCCTGGGAAGAATGTGATTTATGTTCTTGGAAAGAAGATGGAGTAGTTGGGCTTCTTTGGGGGACAGTTTTTGCTCCTGATTGTTCCTTTTTAGCAGCCTGAGATGGCGATTGAAGGTGAATTCTCCGATAGTATGCTCATTTGGTTGATCTGAGTCTGTTGGGCTTGCATTTCGGTTTAAAATGGCCTTTATTTTGTAGATTAGTAGTTCTGAATCGAAGGGTTTGGTGATATAATCATCCGCTCCGGTTTCGTATCCCCGGATAATATCTGATTTCAGTGTTTTTGCTGTTAAAAATATCAGTGGAACATCTCGGTTGGTTTTTCTGATCTTCTCTCCTAATGTGAAGCCATCCATTTCCGGCATCATTACATCCAGAATACATAAATCAAAATTTTCTGTCTGAAAAGCATCCCAACCTTTTTGACCATCAATGCACAATTTTACTCTGAAATCGGATAGTTCCAGGTAATTTTTCATTACTGCCCCAAAGTTTGGTTCATCTTCAACGAGTAATATGTATTTTCCGTTTTGCATATTTCTTCTGTTTCATTTGTGAGTCTGCTGATAGTTATCGGAGTTAAATTTTTATGGCTGAAAAATTTCTAATGCATAACAGGGACTGAAATTTCAACCCGAGTTCCTTTACCTTGTTTACTTATAACATTTATTCTACCATCGTGTCGGTCTACTACAAGTTTTACATAGCTTAACCCTAAACCAAAACCTTTTACCCTATGAAGGTTTCCTGATTCTGCACGATAGAACTTTTCAAAAATCTTATTTAATGTTTTCTTATTCATTCCAATACCCTTATCCTGTATCCAAATGATGATTCTATGATTCTCATTTTTTGTTCCTAATTCTATCATTGGTTTTTCTTTCGAGTATTTTATAGCATTGTCAATCAGATTGAATATGACATTGATGAAATGAACTTCATCCAGATGGGACATATCGTTTACTGCTTCCCATTTGCATTTTAATTCACCTTGCCGTTCCGAAATTTGTAATTGCATGTGTTCCGACGCCTTTTGTAGTAGTTCATTTACATGTAAGGGCTGTGGATTCAATTCCAATTCTCGTTTGTCCAGCAACGATAGCTGAAGAATATTCTCCACCTGTTTATTCATTCTGTAATTTTCATCCTTAATCAGACTGGTGAAATATCTTATTCTATCAGGTGTTCCTATGATTTTAGGATTTACGATTGAATCGGCTGCTAATCCTATGGTCGCAATGGGAGTTTTAAATTCATGAGTTATGTTGTTGATGAAATCAGACTTTACGTCATTGATTCTCTTCTGTCGAAGAATGAGGATCAACGCGAGGATAAAAGTTCCCAGTATGAAAAGTGTGAAAATGCCAGAAAGTAGAAGTAATGGAATTAGGGTTCGGAATACATGGTTGGTTTTGTTGGGGAAGAATACGGTCAGGTAATTTTCCCGAAACCATATATCACCGGGGAACAGACGAACCCGGTAGGGGGATTGAATCAAATTTTCACTTGTTCGATCCGTTGAGGCTAGAATTGTGTTGTCTCTTTTGCTGTCGATTACCCCATATTCATATTCAGTATCAATACTGAAATCGGAAAGAGAATTGGCCAGGTGAAGTGCAATTTCTTCACGCTTGATTCTGTCTTCAATTTTTGTATTATTGAATTTGTATTCCCATATCACTTTGTTGAGTACATTTTGGATCTCTTTTTCTTTCCGAAGAATTCGGATTGTATCCATTGTGTTGATTTTAATATCTACAGCAAAGGATGAATCCAAATGTATTTTTCCTGGAATTATTTTTCTTGCTACTCTTTTCTCCGGAGTTGTTAGGATGATCTTGGTATCGTTGGAAATATAATGATGTCCCCCTCCTCTAATGGAATCCGATTTAGAAATGAATATTTTGTGATGTTTGGTGGATTTCTTGTGATCTATGAACTCTGAAAGTTCGGTAACCATTAGGTTGGAATCCTTTTGGTTATTGGCATGGACCAACTCTTTCTGAATTAGATGGACCGTTTCATCCTGTTCCAATTTTTGGACGACTCCATTGAGGGCTTTGAATACATTGCTATCAAACTTTTTTTCCTCAATTTTAATGGCATTTCGGATCCACAGGATTTGAACTCCAATGATGCCAAGTAAGGAAATTGACATGGACAGGATAATTATGGCAATAATCTTTCTACTCATAAAATAAAGATACAAAAATTGAAATGTGATGGCAGAATGAAGTTCTGTCTTCTTTTCAACTTAAAATTACTCTAAAATAGATTGATAGCAGGTTAATGCCTTCTTAATAATCCTTAATGAAAAGTTAAAAAAATGGAGCCTAAAGTAGCCCCATTTCTTTAATTCGTTCCAAATCTTCCGGAGTGTCAATCCCAATGGATTCATGTTGGGTAATATCCGTTTGAATAATGTATCCGTTTTCCAACCAGCGAAGTTGCTCCAGTGATTCTGCAAGTTCGAGCTTACTTTGCGGAAGTTGGGTGATTTCTTTTAATGCAGTATTGCGGTAGGCATACATACCAATATGTTTGTAAAAGGTATGTTTCTCCATCCATTGTTCCTCCTTTGTATTCCTGATATGAGGGATGGGAGATCTGCTGAAATAAATTGCCTGGCCATTACTTGCTATTACTACTTTTACCTTGTTGGGATCAAATATTTCCGGTGAATGGGTGATTGGTTTTACAAGTGTGCCAATTTGGGTTGCTTCATTTTGGAAGCAATTCTTTAAGGCTTCTATTTGTTCGGGTTGAATAAATGGTTCGTCACCCTGAATATTGATAATTACATCGAATTGTTCGTTGCTGGCTTTTCGGATGGTTTCGTAGGCTTCGGCACAACGGTCTGTTCCACTTTGATGGTCTGGCGATGTCATTACCACTCTGCCTCCAAATTCTTTTACAGCATTTTCAATTCTATTGTCGTCCGTTGCAACATAAACGGCATCCAGGACTTTTGCAGCCTGTTCGTATACCCTTTGCACCATGGGTTTGCCATTGATGTCGGCGAGGGGTTTTCCCGGAAACCGAGTGGATGCATAGCGGGAAGGAATGATTCCTATAAATTTCATTTTTAAATAAAGTATTTGATGGTTTTTGGGAGAATCTTGTTTTGAGATCTGTTTTAATTGAGGGGTAAAGTAAAGAAAAAATGTGATCCTTTTCCCAATTCACTCTCAACAGATATTGTACCTCCGTGTCCTTCCACTATTTTTTTAACAATGGACAGGCCTAAACCAGTGCTGCTTTCATTATTTGTAGTTTGAGCACTTGTTTTTCCAAATGCCTGAAAAACTTTGTGAAGTTCATTTTGTGGAATTCCAACTCCCTGGTCGATTACCGAGATTTTAATATGATTCTTTTCTCGTGTTACCCGCACCTCAATGTCGGTATTGGGATTGGAGTATTTGATGGCATTACTTAGGAGATTGTGTAAAACCTGACTTATTTTGTTGTGGTCGAAGGATATTTTGGGGAGCTTATCCAGAAAGGAATAATGAATTACGATCTTTTTTTTGCGGGCAAAAATGTTGTTTACTTTAATAATTTCTTTGATGGTTTCCTGTATATCCAGTTCTTTTTTGCTTAGCGTCAGTTGCCCCAATTCAATTTGGGTGATGTCCAACAGTTCATTCAGCAAGTTTAGTGTGAAATGACTACTATTCTTAATAATTTCCAAAAACTCAACTTTTTCCTGGTTCGAGAAATCATCAAGAGACTCCAAAAGGAGGGAGGAAAAAGAATTAATGGCTCCGATAGGGTTTCTTAAATCGTGAGCAGCGATGCCCAGGAATTTGGATTTTTGCTGATTTAGGTTCTTTAGTTCCAGGTTGGATTGCAACAGTTTTTGGCGTTGGATTTCCAATTCTGTGTTGTCATCAACAATAATCAGGATGTATTCGTTTCCTTCGAAGGTGATATACCTGGTACTATACAGGAAGTGTTTGGAGAGTTTTTGATTTCCAATATAAAAATCTCGGTATAGCTTTTGGCGATGAGTGGGAACCTTTTTGCTCATCGATTTTATAATGTTTTTTCGGAGGTTACAATTATCGCAGAAGCCGGTTTCTCCGCAGTTCTTGTTTTCTTCAACTGTGTGCTGGCAGCCGATAGCATTTCCACAGAGAAGACCTGTTACCTGTTCTTCCCTTTTCTGAAAAAGAACCGAAAAGGAATTGTTTACATTTTGGACAAGTACATCTTTATCCACGATGAACAAAGCAGAAGTAATGTTTTCGAAAAGGATATTCAGGAATTCATTGGATTCTTTCAGACTGCTAATATTCAGGTTCATTTGGATTGTTTTTGATTTTTCTTTCTTAAAAATACTAAATTTTTACAGGACTTTCCAGTCCTTGGAAAAGGATTGTTTCGAAGCTCTCATATTTAACATTCTTTAAAAGAATCCCTCTTTTGATTGCATAGAAAAAAGCTGAAAAAATTGTAATTTTGTCAGTGAGACTGATAAAATTGCAGATATAGTTTTGTGTCTCCATAAGGTTAAGAAAGATAAAAGGAGAATAGAATGGATGTATTAAAAATTAAGCAACGGTTTGGCATAATTGGAAATTCCTTTGCGTTAAACCGGGCCATTGATATTGCCGTTCAGGTGGCACCTACTGATCTTTCAGTATTGATAACTGGTGAAAGTGGAACGGGTAAAGAGGTGTTTCCACAAATTATTCATCAATTTAGTGCCCGAAAGCATGCCCCGTATATCGCAGTCAATTGCGGAGCGATTCCGGAAGGGACAATCGATTCAGAATTGTTTGGGCATGAAAAGGGGGCTTTTACCGGTGCATTATCCGATCGGAAAGGGTACTTTGAGGTTGCCAACAAGGGAACAATTTTTTTGGATGAAATTGGAGAATTACCCCTTTCTACCCAGGTACGACTGTTGAGAATACTGGAAACCGGCGAATTTATGAAAGTGGGGTCCTCAAAAGTGCTGAAGACAAATGTGAGAGTTGTAGCGGCCACCAATGTAAACATACCCATTTCTGTAAAGGAAGGGAAGTTTCGTGAAGATCTTTACTATCGATTGAATACGGTTCCCATTTTGATGCCTCCTTTGCGTGAACGGCGGGATGATATCTATCTTCTCTTTAGAAAGTTTGCTATGGACTTTGCCGAGAAGTACCGGATGCCTCCTTTGCGCTTAAATGAAGATGCTCAACGTTTACTTCAAAGTTATCGTTGGCCTGGAAATATTCGACAACTAAAAAATATAACGGAACAAATTTCAGTTATCGAGCAAAAGAGGGAGATCGATGGAGAAGGCTTGAAGCAGTATCTTCCCATCTCCGAAGAACACATGCTACCTGCCCTCGTTAGTGATAAGCAGGAGAGTGATCAAACTTTTTCATCGGAAAGAGAAATATTGTACAAAGTTCTCTTCGATATGAAAAAGGATATGACTGATTTGAAAAAGTTGGTTTTCGATTTAATGCAGAAGAGTGGAGATTCCTCCGAATTACAGAAAGATAATGCTGTGTTGATTCGAAAATTATACGAAGATCAGGAGGTCAACGTAGTGCATCACCCCTCTGCATCAGTTCAGATTTCACATTCGGAAGAAGCAAACATTCAGGACACGGAAGAATTTGTAGAAGAATCTCTTTCCCTGGAAGATAAGGAGATCGAATTGATTAAAAAGGCTCTGGAAAAGCACAATGGAAAACGTAAATATGCTGCTCAGGATTTAGGTATTTCCGAACGTACACTTTATCGAAAAATAAAGGAGTACAACATTAGTTAGGAAGTGAGAAAAGGAATTTTTAATATTGCTATTTTTAAAAGCTGAATATGAAGTTACTAAAATTGTTACCGGTTCTTTTGCTTGTTGTTGGAATGGCGGCTTGTAAAGTGAACTACTCTTTTACCGGGGGAACGATCCATGAGGATGCCAAAACTTTTTCGGTACAGTATTTTGCCAACCGGGCTCCTTTGGTGAACCCCAACCTGAGTTCACAATTTACCGAAGCTCTCAAGGAGAAATTCAGGGGGCAGACCAACCTGGATGAAATCGTAGATGGGGAAGGACATTTGAATTTTGAAGGTGAAATTACCGGCTATTCAACTTCCGCAAGAGATATTCAACGAGATGAACTTGCTGCAACGAACCGTTTAACGGTTACTGTTCGTGTAAGATTTACCAACGCAATAGAAGAGGAATATGATTTCGACTCCTCATTTTCTGCTTACTACGATTACGATAGTTCCAAACAGTTGAACGAAGTAGAAGAGGAGGCTTTGGAAGAGATACTGAAACAAATTATTGATGATATCTATAATAAAGCAGTAGTTAACTGGTAATTTGTATAGAATGGATCGTGAAACGTTAGAACAATGGATTGCCAATCCCGGTAGTATGGATGCGAACAGTTACAAGGAATTATCCGATGTAATTGATAGGTATCCTTATTTTCAGGCCCTCCATATGCTTCGCTTAAAGGCTTTGCACGATCAGAAAAGTATCCGCTTTAATGAGGAACTAAAAGCTTCCTCGGTATTTATCCCCGATAGAAGGCAATTGTACCTTTTCCTCAACGATCAGTTGGTATTAGATCTTCCTGAAGAGAAACAAGTTGCTCCTGAAAAAATGGAGCCTGAAAAGCCTTTGATTGCTACGGAAAAGGAGGATGCGATACCAACTGAAGACCAAAAGGAAGCGCCTGTTGAGGTTGTGACGGAAGAGATAGAACCAACCGTAGAAATCTCTACTGAAAACGACTTGATTGATTGGGATGATACGGCAGATGAATCGTCCCAGGATGTAGCAGAGAAAGAAACCTCCTCCTCCGAAGAATGGGTCAACCTTGAAACAGGGGAGATTTTGGAGCTTTCTGATGAAATGCCCAGTGACACGATCGTTCCGCAGGAAGAAGTAGAGGAGAAGAAGGAAGAGGTGGTGGATTCGGAGCAGACAGGTGTTTCGGATGAAGTGATTGCTAAGTCGAAAAGGAGGCGGAAAAAGACCCTCGACATGATGCCATTTGAGGCCCAGGCTTACGACATCACCCAGAGTGAAAATCAAACAGCCTTGCCAAAGGTGGAGAAGGGAGAATTTGCCGAAGAATCCCATACGGAAGAGGAGATTCATTCTTTTGCCGACTGGTTGAACAGGATGAAACCCAAGACCGAAGGATCCGATGTTGAAAAAGATACATCCGAAAAAACTGAGGAAAAAGAAGGGCTTCAGAAATCCAAAAAGAAAAGAAAGGGAATTGATTTAATAGACAATTTCATACAGAATGAACCACGCATCTCGCGAAAAGATGAGCCTCTTGATATTCAGAAAGATATATCAGAGTCGAGTGTAGCCGAGAGTGACAGCTTTATGAGTGAAACTCTGGCCCAAATCTATGTGAAGCAGAAGCTTTACGCAAAAGCCATTGGCGTTTATGAAAAATTAAGCTTGAAAAATCCCGAAAAAAATGCTTACTTTGCGAGTCAGATTGAGAGAATTAAAAAGTTAATAAACAGAAAATAGAATAGTATGTATACCTTAGTTTCAGTTTTAATCATTATTGTTTGTGTGCTGTTAGTACTGATTGTACTGGTACAAAACTCCAAGGGAGGTGGTTTGGCTTCCAGCTTTTCCTCTTCAAACCAAATTATGGGAGTACGTAAAACTGCCGACTTCCTGGAAAAAGCAACCTGGACTTTGGCTGGTTCTCTTTTGTTTCTTTGCCTTGTAGCGGCAATGACAATTCCACGTGCTGAGAATGATACCGAAAAATCTCTTATCGAGCAGCAATTGAAAGAAAAACAAGATCCAACTTCAATTCCTGCTTTCCCAACTGAAGCTCCTGCTACAGATAAGGATACCAGCAAATAGTATCGAATTGGATTAAATCTGCTAAGGCAGATGGAAAAATATACAAAGTGTCAGTATGTCATTGCATACTGACACTTTTTTTGTTTACATATTTGGTTGCAATTCAGTATATTTATGGATATTGTTTTTTTTAGGAGGCGAATCAGACTTCTTTTTTTTCTCTTATGTCAATAAAAATTCTATTTCAAACTGTTAAAATGTCCAATTCACTGGTTTGGCACAGAATGTGAAACAAAACAATCGTTCAAAAAAAAATTATATAAACCTTAAAATATTTAAAAGATGTCAGAATTAAATGGTAAAATTCTAGCAGGAAAAATTTTGATTCAGCCTATGGCTGCTGAAGAGAAAACCGTAAGCGGTATTATTATTCCTGACTCTGCAAAGGAAAAGCCTCAGCAAGGAAAGGTTGTTTTGATTGGTGCAGATAAAAAAGATGAACCAATGGAGGTTAAGATTGGTGATACTGTTTTTTATGGCAAGTACGCGGGAACCGAGTTGAATATTGATGGTGAAGACTATCTTTTGATGGCGCAGTCTGACGTATTGTACATTGCTTAATCCAATTCTGTAATCAAATTAAATACTATAAAAAATGGCTAAAGAAATTAAATTCAATATTGAAGCTCGCGATTTGCTAAAAAAAGGTGTTGACGAGCTGGCTGATGCAGTAAAAGTAACTTTGGGCCCTAAAGGTCGCAATGTAGTGATTGATCGTAAGTTTGGTGCTCCACAGATTACCAAGGATGGTGTATCTGTAGCTAAGGAGATCGAATTATCTGATCCTTATGCGAACATGGGTGCGCAAATGGTGAAGGAAGTTGCTTCCAAAACCGGAGACGATGCAGGTGATGGTACTACTACCGCTACTGTTTTGGCTCAATCAATCGTAAATGTTGGTTTGAAAAACGTTACCGCAGGTGCAAACCCAATGGATTTGAAGCGTGGTATCGATTTGGCTGTTGCCAAAGTTGTGGAGAACGTAAAGTCTCAAGCCAAAGAGGTTGGTGATAACTTTGAGAAGATCAAGCAGGTTGCTAAAATCTCTGCCAACAACGACGAAATGATTGGTTCCCTGATTGCAGAGGCCATGGAGAAGGTTAAGAAAGAAGGTGTAATTACTGTTGAGGAAGCCAAAGGAACCGAAACTCACGTGAAAGTTGTGGAAGGTATGCAATTCGATCGTGGTTACATTTCTCCCTACTTCATTACCGATGGTGATAAGATGGAAGCTGATTTGGAATCTCCATTCATCTTGTTGTACGACAAGAAGATCTCTACCATGAAAGAACTGATGCCAGTTCTTGAGCCAGTTGCACAAACCGGTCGTCCTTTGATGATTATCGCTGAGGATGTGGAAGGTGAAGCTTTGGCTACTTTGGTTGTGAACCGATTGAGAGGTTCTTTGAAAGTTGCTGCTGTTAAAGCTCCAGGTTTCGGTGACAGAAGAAAAGAAATGTTGGAAGATATCGCTATCCTGACAGGTGGTATTGTAATCTCAGAAGACAAAGGTATGAAGCTGGAACAGGCAACTGTTGAAATGCTGGGACAGTCTGAAAAGATTACCATCGACAAGGAGAATACCACTATCGTAAACGGTAATGGCGAAAAGGCAAACATTGATTCTCGTGTGGCTCAAATCAAAACTTTGATTGAAAACGCTACTTCTGATTACGACAAAGAGAAACTACAGGAGCGTTTGGCTAAATTGGCCGGTGGAGTTGCTGTACTTTACGTTGGTGCTGCTTCTGAAGTTGAAATGAAGGAGAAGAAAGATCGTGTGGATGATGCTTTGAGTGCAACCCGTGCTGCTGTTGAGGAAGGTATTGTTCCTGGTGGTGGTGTTACTTACATCCGTGCAATTTCTTCTTTGGATGGCTTGAAAGGTGAGACCGAAGACGAGACAACTGGTATCGAGATTGTAAAACGTGCCATTGAGGAGCCATTGCGTCAGATTGTATTCAATGCAGGTGGTGAAGGTGCTGTTGTTGTTGACAAAGTGAAGGCCGGAAACGGTGATTTCGGTTACAATGCACGCATGGATGAGTATCAGAACCTGTTTGAAGCAGGTGTTATCGATCCAGCTAAAGTATCTCGTGTGGCTTTGGAGAACGCTGCTTCTATCGCAGGTATGTTCCTGACTACCGAATGTGTTTTGGTAGAGGAGAAGGAAGAAGCTCCGGCTGCTCCTGCTATGCCTCCAATGGGTGGTGGAATGCCAGGAATGATGTAAGAATATAGAATCGTATTCTAAAGATAAGAGGGCTGTTGGTTTTATCAACAGCCCTTTCCTATTTCAGTGTAAAATGATTCAGTCTCGGTTTGCTCTTTTGTTCTATTGAATGCTGTTTGAAAGCCAGTAAGTCTACTTTTTCGATTCGGGAGAATCCAATAGTTTGATGATGCAAGAGAGTCGATCCGCGCCTATTGCTTTAGGGGTGGAACCAGGAACTTTTCCTCTAGCAATGCTTTGTTTATCTTTTTACAAATACTCTTGTAGAAAGATTCTTTCGTGTTAAACGATGAACCACTTGCATCAATTCGACTTGCCCAAACGGTTTGCCTGGTTTTGGCATCTATCAGGTAGATAAAGAAAAGAGCATTATGAGTTGGATAGATCTCTTCCGAATTGTTGATTGTAATTGTATGCGGTTTGTATTCACGGTAGAACTGGTTCTGATTGAAAAGGAGAATGGCATTGGCTTTACTTTGCTCAATGGCATCCCAAAATTCATGGTAACCAATTTCTTCATTAACTTTAAAGGTTTCATGAGAAAGGGTTAGCTTCAGTCTTGAGTTTGTAAATATCTTTTGGGCCGTTTTCTCCATTGCTTCCCTGACATAAACCCCACCTAATTCATTAATGTTTTCCTTTAGGCAGGAGTCATAGGTGGTTTCAGTTAGCTGCTTAAAATTGATATCCTCAAAAACACTGGCAATAAAAATATTGTTGTAGGGTTCTTGAGGGGTAGAAATGTTCTGATAGGAAATATAGGAGCTAGCCCCGCATCCGCTTAGCAGGATAGTAGCACAAAGGAGGTAAAGAATGCGCATAACGAAAATTTTATGTTAGTAAATCTATGTGGTAGTATGTACTAATATTAGATATTTTTATTTACAATAAAAAATCCTTTAACATACTTTAATACTAACACCTTACGGTTTGTAAAGGGAATCTTCATTCAAAACCAGGGGATACTTCTCCAGCTTGTAATGTGCGGGAGAAGTAATTTGCTGCTATTTATTTGCCTTTGCCTTTTCAATAATCACATCCTGTATGGGCTTGTTCTCAATTTTGCTATCCAGCCAGGAGATAAGATCCAGATACAGAAATGCCCGTTTTTCAAACGGATCGTTGGCCCATTTGAGTAGTTTCTTTCTGGATATTTTTAGCTCTGTTTTTAGTTGATCGGGACTGATTTGGCTCAATTTACGAAGGAAGCGGATAATGTATTTTTGCACTTCCTGCAAATCTTCCATCTTGGCCAGGTAACGATAAGTGGAGCGAATCTGGTACTCCAGCAATTCGGTATTCTCCAGTTCGTAATGGCTAATCAGGTTTAGAATCCTTGCAAAGCAATGGATATCCGATCGAAGGGAAGTATCTTTTACTTCGAATACTTTGTTCAGATACTGAATGGTTTTGCGGTAATCGCCAGTTCCAAAATACAGGCAGGCAATCTTATAATGGAAAACAATGGCCCGGTGGGTGTCCATTCCAATTCGATTCTCCTCCAGGAAGTTTTCAATTTCGGGTACCAGTTTCAATCCCTTCTCAAATGTCCCTTCCATAAAATGCTTGTTGATTCGATGCATAAAGGAGAACATTTGCAGAAGGATATTCAGATTGGAATTGAATTTGAACTGTTCCTCCTTCTCCAGTCTTCTAAGTAAGCGAAGGTTCTTTTTGAACTTACTGTAATGATTGGTATAGAAAAGGGCCACCAGCACATTGTTCAGGCCTTTCAGGTACAAATCCATTTGAACATGGATCATTTCCGGATTCATCTGAAACAAATCCACCCACTTTTGGGCGTATTTGTAGCACATTAAGAAATCCTGAATAATCAGGTAGTACCAAACGTACGACTGGTAGAGGTAGAGCTTTTCGTAAAAGCCCATTTGCTCAATATTGTGGGGGATCAGGTTGGAGTTGAAGAACTCCTTAACCATAAACAGGTCCTTTTCGTTTCTGGCGTAGCCAACCTTTAGGTAGAGCCCATAGAGCCGGATACTCATATTGGAGAAAAACACCGTATCGTGCATTACCTGGCTAATGTTTGCCGCTTCCCTGGTGATCTCTTCCGCTTTCGACTCAATACTTCCGGTGATGTATTGGGATTCGATCAGCTTTTCGAATTCTACAATTTCGAAATGAAGAATGTTGCGCTGGTGTTTTTGGGCCTGAAGTTTCGTTTTCTCCAGGATTTTCAAACTTTGCTGGTACAGGCCCTTGTTGTAGAGAACCTTGGCGTAATCAATCTGCTCACGGATGCTGATGTTCAAATCATGATTGATTTGGGTCAGGCGCAAACTGGTCAGCAGCTGTTTGTAAAGGTGTGCCTTTAAATTGGGGAGCTGTGTTTGCTTAATGTCCTTTGCCTTTTTAAGAATTAGCTCCTCATTGTACTCCTCCATTCTATCGAGAATATCGAAAAGGGTAAGGAATTTGGAGCCCTTTTCACTACTAATTCGGTTGGCGTAGATCTTAAAACTTCGTTTCTCCGATTTCGAAATCGTTTTAATTAATTGAAACAGAGGGTCAATATGTGTTTTAGCCATAGTAGTAAAACTAAGTGTTAACTCATTGATAATTAATTATTCGCTTGCAGTGTTCCGCTTTTGAACTTCGTAGAAACTCTAAAATTTGATTTCCAACAAAAGTTCCGTTGCTATACTTTTGAACTGTCAAGCTTAAAAAATAAACAACTTTTAAAAGGAACCTGATGAACGGAAATGAGTTAAAAATTTATTCAAATGTAATAAATTCCTCAGAACCTTGTGTTACCCAAGGTCAGGTACTGGAAAACTTTGCCAAACTGGTAAAGCAGGATTTAAAAAAGGCGGTGGAAGCGATGCAAAACCACATCTCGGGAGAAGAACTGCAAAGTTTGCAATTGGAGCTCAATTCCCGTTTGAATGATAGCTACCAGCGGTCAAAGAGAAGCAAAGTTTCCCTTACCCCGAAACGTATGAACGTTTTGAAAAGTTGCCTGGAAGAAGTTTCCGGGGATAATGTTCTTTGAAAACCATTTGTAGTTGCAGCCCCGGTTGCAAGTACAAAAAAATAAGACGTTGAATGTACATTCCCCCTTGTGCATTTGGCCTCTAACTATTAACCAATAACCAAAACCAGAAAAAACTAAGCGGTGACGGTAAGGCTGGAATAGGTATCGATTCCTTTTGGCTTGTTAGAGATTTAGAAGTAAATCCAATCCGTTAGAATTAGTAGTTTAAATAAGTTAGGTGTGATCATACTCATAAGGAAAAGTATTTTTTGTATTATCGACACGCTTAGTTTTTTCTTTTTATGCTGTAAGTAAGAGATATACTAGTTATATACCATCTTTTTGATTATGTTTTAATATTTAGTTGTGAATATCGGACAGATTCGTTTCTGTCCGATTTTTTTTTGCCTCAATTTTCGGTGAAAGCTCTGCATTTTTTACCCAGGAGGTATTGCCTACACGAATTGTAAAGTAGTAATCTTTCCTCCGAAAGATAAATCTGTCATTTTATCTTCTCTGTCGGTTGCATTGTATCCATAACAATTGTAATCCCACTCTAATTCCTGCCTCCTCCTATGCCCTTGATCCGCATAAGGTGACTTTTACCCTTCCATTTTTTTATTTTCAAGTCTAAAGTATTTTGAAATGTTATGATGAATAAAAAAAATATCTATATTTAACAAAAATAACACTTTAAAGGGTTACCTTTTTAAGGAAAATAGAATAAAGGCATGAGAAATTCAAGTTGCCGATAACCAAGATTGCTACCATTACTTACAACAAAAACCTGCGATATTAAATTATTAGGGAACAAATTATGGTAAAAATTTTAGATGTCGTGGAACGTTTAATGAAAATGGATAAACTGATTCGACAAAAAAGAACAGGAAGTGCAAAAGTTTTTGCGGATAAACTTGGCATTTCCCGAAGTCATTTGTTTAATCATCTGGAAGAATTAAAAGATATAGGGATTGATGTGAGCTATAACAGGAAAATGACTACCTACGAATATTCCGGTGAAATGGAACTGGAAATACAGAATCCCTTGCGGGTAATAAGCAGAAAGGATCAACTTTCTGAAATTAGTGGAGGATCTTTTTACAAGAGTCCAAGTTTTGTGGACTCTTCCCGGATATATTTGAATGAGTTTTACAATTCAACTACAGATAGTCTTTTGAATTGTGATTTAGACTAAACTATTCGGTGAAACTTTTTTCTTATGATTGGGGAATTAAGAATTTTTGGTTCCCTATTTTAAATGAATGAGGTGTACAATGCTTTTTAGGATGGGTTTCACATGACAAATCGAACCAATAGAACAATCCAATGAAGTCCATTTTTCCAAAAGAGATCATCGACCATACTACGGAAGCCCATTTTACAAAATTCAATTCTACCACCAGGGGAATTTATCTTTTGTTGATACTCCTTCTCCTATCGGGGATTGCTGTTTTACCTGTTGTTAGTGTGCCCATAACTCAACAGGGACGGGGAACAGTTCGTACCATGGATGAAAACAATAGGGTAATAGCTGCTATTTATGGTCAGGTGGAAGAAAATAGGTTGTATGAGAATTTAAAGGTTCAGGTGGGTGATACCTTAATGCTTCTTAACAGTCAAAAGATAGAGCACGAATTGGATGCCCTTAAAAAGGAATTGGAATTGAATGAAGTTTACCAGCAGGATTTGACATCACTATTGGTTGGGAAAAGTGTTCGTTTGAAATCGACGCTTTACCAAAACGATTTGGCAGAATACAAGCAGAAGTTGGTAGAGTTAAATGCAGAAATAAGGCGAAAGGAAAAAGATTACCGAATAAACAAAAGCTTATTTGAAAAGCAGGTGATCGCCAAATTGGATTTTGAAGAGAAGGAATATAGCTACCAACAAACCCTGCAGAATAGAGAGCTATACCTACGGCAGAAAAACTTGCAGTGGCAAAATCGTCTGGATGAAATCAAACGGGAAAATCTTGAAGTTGAATCCCGAAAGGCACAATTGGAAAAGGAAAAGGAAAATTACGTTATCAAAGCACCTGTTTCAGGTGCCATAACTCACTTTGCCGGGGTACAAGCCGGGAATTTTTTGGCTCCCAGTCAAACTCTGGCGCAGATATCCCCCAAGGGGAATTTAATGGTGGAATGTTACATTTCTCCTGGCGAAATAGGATACATCCGAAAAGATATGGAAGTTGCTTTTCAGTTGGATGCCTTCAATTACAACCAATGGGGCTTGGGCCATGGACGAGTTTTAGAAATTTCCCCGGATATTTTTCAGGTGGAGAACAATGCCTTTTTCAAGGTGCGCTGCAGTTTGGAAAAGGATCATCTGGTTTTGAAAAACGGTTATGTGGGTAATTTGAAAAAAGGGATGACCCTAACAGCCCGCTTCCAGGTAACCGAGCGCACCTTGTTTCAGTTGCTTTACGACAAAGTAGATGATTGGCTTAATCCCCGGTTGAATGGATAAGAATTCCTTTTTTAGTTTCTCACCAGTTCCAATGGTTCCCGGAATGTAATGAGGCCATCTATTTGCTAATCTCATATCTCACCTAATTCCGATAGATATCTGGACTAACAATCTTTTATTTATGAGCATCAAAATAAAACAACACGATATAACCGATTGTGGGGCTGCCTGTTTGGCCTCCATAGCTTCTCACTACAAACTGAAGTTACCCATTTCCCGGATCCGGCAAATGGCCGGGACGGATAAGAAGGGAACCAA
>JBGRQA010000055.1:0-18502 GCA_041725895.1 Marinifilaceae bacterium | reverse complement strand
ATGCCCAAATCAATAATTGTTTGGATCAAAAAATCCGGCAAAACCGGAGGCTTGATCTTGACATGTTGTGGGATGGGGTAGCTTTGTGCGGGGAGCGGGTGTTCGGAATTGCAGGGAATAAGGAAATAAATTGCGGTACAGGGAGGAGGAAATTTGTCAAAAGACCTAACACAGGTACAACAGGGCACAATTACAACTGGTGGATAAATCACAGCTGCTTGGAATTGCATGTTCCTTATTCCTGGTTTCTCGTTCCTGGTTCCGGATACGATTGTTTCTAAACTACCATTATTCCACTCCTACCTTATACCTGTTTTCTTTTTGTTTTTAATGCCTGGCATTAAAAATGGGTGGTGGTGGGGACGTGGTGGCAGGTGAGGTTTCTTACAGGGCGCGAGCCGTTTGCGAGTGGGCGGGCGTGACAGGCAAGTAAAAGCCCGAAGGGGTGGTTGACTGCCAGCGGTTTTTGGCGGCTTTTTTGAAGCGGAGGGAGATGGTGAAGGGCGGCGGGCAAACTACACTGAAAGCACTACCCATCCCTACACTACCAGGCCAAGCGAAACTCTATTGTACGGGATGGGATTTGGCCGCGGGCCTTGTGGGGAGGGAAAGCGCTTGCACCGGAGCGATGGAACTGCGGCACCAACGGATTACTGACCGGATCAGCAAAAAAAGTGAACCGGTCAGTGGAGAAACAAGGGGAGCTTGGTAGCAGGAGAGAGTGAGGAGCAAGGGCTGACCGGTGGCCGCTCAAAAAAGATGACAAAAACCGATAGCGCCCGACCTAGCAGGCGAGCCCAAAGTGAGCAATGGAGGCCTTTTTGGCCGGTGGGATTTTTGTACCGGTACCCGACTGAAGCAGAAAATAAGTAATATGGCCAGAGTATGCAGCTGGTTGATAGCAGCGCCCACGGGCCAAGGAGGCCGGGAATTGCTGTGAGCGACGAGGGATGAGCGCAAAAAGGGTGACAGGGTTACGGGCTTGAAAGCAGGAACCTGATACAAAGAGGTGCTGACAAAACACCCCCCTGCCCCCCTCAAGGGGGGAATGTAGTAACTTTAGGAGACAAAGGGCAGGCGGATGTGGAGCGCATAACCGAAGGTAGAGCGCTAAGTTGAAAAACCGCGGAACAGCCGCCTGGCTTTTGGAAACCCCTGGCGCCATTTTTGCCGAAGACTGAGAAGGGAACACCATTTTTCAAATTACTCCAACTGTAAACTCCCCATCGCCTTGCCTAATTTGCTGTGATTACCCGATGGATTCCAGGAGACAAAACCCGGTATTTTAAATTTTTGTACCGCAAGAATTTGTTGCCCAATGTTTTCAGACGAATAAGAGAATCCCTGGATCATGGGAATGATTCTACACTCGGTTTTTATTTTAGAGCGTGCCGCCTGACACCCCTGACGAATAATTTCATACGGATGCTGACTAGGAACCGAAAGCCCCAGAGATCCCTTGAAGAAATGGGAAGGATAAAGCATAGGATAGATAATATCGGCATGGTTTTGAAGGGTTTCAATTCTCTGACCCACATTAGAAAAGCGATGGCTCCAGGCAGAATAGCCAAACACCTGAATCCCCAGTTCAACATTTGCCTCTTTCAATACTTCTTTAACTGATTTAGTAATAGCATCAATAGTATCACATCGATCACTCTCTGTTCCAAAACCGGGTATATCCGGGAAGCGGATATAGTCTAATACAATCTCATCAAAGCCCAGCATAGCCTCCTGTTTTATCAGGTTCAAATTATAGTCCACTACTGCCTGATTTGCCATATCAACCCAGTGCTGATTTTGTCTGTTAATCAACCTGAATTCCGGTACATTCTCAAAAAGAATTCTATCTACAAACATCACATGACGAGCAATCAATCGGATTTTGTGCTTTTGGGCTTCTTGTAACAAATAGTCCATATTAAGACAACGTTGTTGCCCTTCCATAGTTTTCACCTGGGCGTCAATATACTTTGCTATTTCAGATTTAGGACGGTAGAAGAGTTCTCCATGGGCATTCTTAACGTCGATCATTAAAGTGTTTAGCTGATTCTGAATTAGGAATTTGATCACTATATCGATGCGTTTTTTATTCACCCCCTTCCAACCAGGAACATAAATCCCCCTAAAAGGAATAGTCAACACATTATTCAAGCTAAGCAATTGCTTTGGACAAGACAAAAAGATAGCCCCCAAGGTGTAATATGAAAGCAATCGCAATGCTTCTCTTCGTGTAATTTCACCCATGTAATAATAGCATTAAAGTAATTTTATAAAACCACGTCAGCCCCACTACCCACATTATGAATAACTAAACTCTACAACTCGTACCATTCATATTATCTACAACCACTTCTTCTTTCGGAAAAACCAAATCATTAGGATAGCGAGCAAGAACATTAGGGTCAATAGACCAAAATATCCATATTTCCATTTCAATTCGGGAATGTATTCGAAATTCATACCATAAATGCCGGCTAAAAAGGTTAGAGGAATAAACAAAGTAGCAATCAGTGTCAGCACTTTAATAGTCTGGTTAAGTTGGTTATCAAGGAAAGATTGATAACTGTCACGTAAACTGTTCAGGTACTCTTTCAAATAATCCACCTGATCCAAAGCAAAAAGAATGTGATCATGTGTATCCTGGAAATACTTTTGATTCTCTTCCTTGAATAGATTACTGTCCTCCTTCAAAATGTTAGAGTATGCTTCTTTTAGGGGAAAAATATTTCGCCGCATTTTGAGTATACTCTTTTTGTAGTCCTGAATTTGGTTGACTATTTCTTTACTGGGATAGGAATCTATCTGTTCTTCCATTTCTTCCATCAAATCCGTTCCCCTCTCCAAATGGTTAAAGTAGGAATCAACGACAACATCTGCTATGGCAAAAAACAAATAATCACTACCCTTATTTCGTAATTTTGTGGCGGGATTTTTTAATCTATGAGAAAGTAACGAAAAAAGAGGGGCTTCATTATCTACTATGGAAATCACATAGTTGGCACCCATCAACAAGTAAACAGGAAAGGTAACTAAACCCGAGGTTTTCTCTTGAAATTTGAAACCCTTTAAGGCTAAAAAACAGTACTCATCGTGGTTCTCATATTTGGGGCGCAATTGGCTATTGAGAATATCTTCCAATACTAATGAATGAATATTAAAAATATCCCCTATTTCTTTGACAAGATTAACATCCATCCCAACAATATGAATCCAATGAGTTTTCTTATCAGACAATGGAAAAAGCTCTCTATAGCTACTTGTATCAAAATGAATCGTACCTGTAGTTTGATGATCGTACCAATAGTGGTGGATCCGGATATTATCCATTTGATGAAGTCCAATGGGGATCAATGTTCCAGGAGCTAAACCAATTTTAGAAGAAAGTCGCTTAGATATTTTGGACATAATTGAAAAAACATATATGAAACTTACACCTAGAGAATATTGCTGGATTTATGTTTTTAAACCATAAAAAAGGCAGGATAAAAAATCACTTTCAATTACCAGTATTATCGTATCTTTAAAATACTAATAAATTTCATTAAAACACAATACTTACAATTAATTATGATTGATTTTTCAAACCATTTCCTAGAGAAACTTGGTGAGGAGCACAAGTTTATATTTATCGTAAGCATCCTTTTGCTAGGATTTATACTCTCGCGAATTATTCGTTTTTTCTTACAGCGGTTCCTTTTGCGGTCGGCTAAAAAGATGAATGTTGATCCAACCAACTATAATTTTTTAAAAAATGGAGTAAGCTTTATACTCTTTCTTTTGGTATTGATTACTATTTTCTATACGATTCCTGAATTGCGTACTATGGGTGTAAGCCTGATGGCCAGTGCCGGTATTTTTGCCGCCGTGGTGGGATTCGCTTCCCAGCAAGCATTTTCTAACATTGTTGGGGGAATTTTTATTGTGATTTTTAAACCATTTCGAGTAACCGATTTCATAAAAATTGGAGAACTGCACTTTGGAACTGTTGAAGACATCACCCTTCGACACACAGTGATCCGTAATCCGGAAAACCGCAGGGTTATCATTCCAAATTCAGTAATCAGTTCTGAAACTATTTTGAACTCGACTATTGCTGACCCCAAAATATGCAGCTTTTTAGAAGTGGGAATCAGCTATGGTTCCAATATTGATAATGCCATGGAAATAATAAAACATGAAGCCCTAAAACATCCTAATTTTTTTGATAGTCGAAGTGATGAAGAAAAAGCGGAAGGAAAAGAGCCAGTAATTGTGCGAGTACTCCAGTTAGGGGATTCCAGTGTTCTTTTGCGGGCTTATGTCTGGGCAGAGGATTCAGGAAAAGCTTTTGTGATGAAATGCGACCTACTGAAATCCATTAAAGAAGAATTTGACAAAAATGGAGTAGAAATTCCCTTTCCTCAACGAACAGTTCATATCAGGCAATCTATTCCTGACTCCAAGGATTAAATATTACAAATGATAGCAAGCAGACCTATTTATCAATCAAAATATTTATTACATTACCGGGCTATATTTATTTAAAATGAGATGAAAATTGCAATAATCTACAACAAAGATTTCGAGGGAGTTATTAATGTTTTCGGAATGCAAAACAAGGAGGTTTACTCCCCCAAAACGGTACAAAGGGTTGCCGATGCCCTGGAAAAGGGTGGGCACAATGTAGCCGTTATTGATGGTAATATGCACGTTATTGAACGGCTGCAAAACTTTATGCCCAAAGTGGTAGATGGAGAACAAATGGGAATGGTGTTCAACATGGCATACGGTATTCAGGGCGAGAGCCGATATACCCATATCCCTTCGATGCTTGAGATGCTTGGAATCCCCTATGTGGGTTCATCACCCTCGGGCCATGCACTGGCTCTTGATAAAGTGATCACCAAAATCATGTGGCAAAAACATGGTTTATCCACTCCAGATTTTTGGGTATTTAACAGTGGGAATGACGACATGGATGATGTAAAATATCCGGTGATCGTTAAACCTAAAATGGAAAGTGTTTCCTTTGGTTTAAAGGTAGTTTACAACGAACAGGATTTAAGGGAGGCTGTGAATTTTATTGTCAAGGAATTTCAACAGCAAGCATTGGTTGAACAATTCATCCGAGGTAGGGAATTTTGCGTGGGTATTATTGGAAATACCCCTGTAGAAACTTTTCCAATTCTGGAAATTGATCTGGACAATGATCCCGATGCCATTCAAACTGTTACTGACAAAAAAGAAGCTCCCAAGCGAAAGATATGTCCTGCTGATTTACCTGCAGAGATTGCAGAGGAAATGATACATCAAAGCGTTGCGGCATTTAAAGCCCTTCATCTAAGAGACTTTGCTCGTGTAGACATACGAATGGATGAAAACAACAATATTTATTTATTGGAAGTAAATTCCATGGCCAGTTTAGGACTAACCGGGTCATATCCAACAGCTGCCAAAGTAGCTGGTTATGATTTCCCGGAACTTGTGAACAAAATGCTTGATGTAGCAGCAGTTCGTTATTTTTCCGGCAACGGCATACAAACAACCAAGGAAAAGAAACGCCCACAATTACACACTCGACTGAGGGGATTTCTGCGGGGGCGCCAAACCCAATACCAAAAGATTTTGCAAAAAATGGTGAACATCAATTCCCATGTACGGGATATTGACGGAGTAAACCAACTGGGTAATTACCTGAAAATCCAATTCTCCAACCTTGGATTCGTGCAAGAAAACTACCCGCAGATTGAAGTAGGTAATCAACTGTTTTTTACCAATTCCTATGACAACAACTATGATATTTTATTGCTTGGGGTATTGGACAATGCAACTTCTCTGGCACGGCACGAATCTTTCTCGGAGCACGATCAAAAATTGTATGGAACCGGTATTTGGGAGCATAAAGGTGGTATCGTGGTTGCTTTAGGAGCCTTACAAGCATTGAAATTTTCCCGGGTGCTAAAAAATTACAAAATAGGAGTCCTACTGACTACCGATAATGCTCATTTTGGAAAATTCTCAAGGGACTTGCTAAAGGAGAAATCCGCAAAGGCCAAAGTGGTAATAGGCTTGCATGGGGGAAATACCTCGGGTAGCCTGACATCTTCCCGCTGTGGATCGGCTAAGTACACATGTCAAATGAACCTGTATTCCAGTGAAACATCTGAGAAAGTTGCTCATGCCGCCAGTGCTTTTTCAAAGTTGGTGCAAAATTGGTGCGATTTATCTGTAGATGATGATAGTTTGGTTATTGCCCCCCAGGAAATGAATTTGCAATCCAATATTATGCAATCCTATTGCAACGGATCGGTTAAACTGAATATTCGTTTCAATAAATTGGACCAGTTCAAACAGGTAGAAACAAAGATAAAAAAGCTACTTCCAACCCGAAGATTGGGTAAACTTGCACGTTTCCAATTGGATGGCGGCTTGATGCGTCCTCCAATGGAAGAGAATGAAAAAACTCAAAAGCTTTTTGATTTCGTTAAGGAGTTCGCCAACCAGATTGATGTTCGCATCTCCCAAGAGCATCGGTGGGACTCTTCGGATATTTGTTCCATTGATGCACCGGTTTACATGATTGACGGTTTTGGCCCTATAGGACAAAATTATCCCAAACAATCAGAATTCATCTTTACACATAGTATTCAGGAAAGAGCCCTTTTACTCGCCTTAACGATACATGGGTTATATAAGAATGAATTCAAACTATAGTAAAGAGAAATGATTTAATTCTAACAAATTTATGCACAAGGCCCTGGTAAGATTACCCGGGCCTTGGTGTTCTGGCTACAACTCTGCTGGGAGTCCACACATTTTAAGAAAGTTGATCACCATTCTGATCCCTTGTTTCCCGGAAACTTCTGGGTGAGATTGAAAGCCATAAATCATCTTTTTTTCATGTCTGATAATTTCATTGGGGCAAGAATTACTTTCAGCCAGAGAGACAAAATTTTCCGGGGTTTGAGCCACATAGAAATGATGCTTTTTGATTAAAGGAACTTCTTTTTCATTAACCCCATCAAAAATTGGATCCTCTAAGGAATAAATTTTCACTACCTCTTTTTTGTTATTGTAGTTGTGAAGCTTTTTGATTCTGCCCCGATTTGCCACTGCAATAATTTCATGGCCCAGGCAAAGCCCCAGTATTGGAACATCGAAATTCATTAGTGCAATAAAATTGGTGGTAAGGTTGAGAGGCTCATAAGGATTCCCTTTCCCTCCTGACAGTATTACCCCCTGAATATTGATGTTTGGTGGCAATATCAAAGGTTGATTGTGATCTACAAATATTGTTTCAAAATCCTGATCGGACAGATAATTCCGCTTGAATTTTTTTATGAAAGCACTTTGATTGTCGATAACTAGTAGCATACAATTGAGAATAAATAATTATTAAGTTACAAAAAAGAGAAACATCAACTATTATCTCCTAATCAATTTTTTACGTCATAAACCTATGGACAACAAACCTGATTCTTTGTTCTAACGTACAATAATTATATTTTTTTTCACCCTCCGGGAATTTTTCATTTCATTCGTTTTATTTTTAGAAACAAGGCATGTCATTCAGGGAATTTCTAAACTATAAAATAATAGAATCGGAAAACATCACGATAAGTGTGTACAGTCTACTCATCTCATTGGTTGTTATCCTGATCACATTTCTGATTCTTCGGATCACAAGGAAAATATTTCAGCGTTTTATCGAGAAGCGGAAATTGAAAGACCGGGGGTATTGGTCCATCTACCTGATTATTCGGTATTTTATTTGGGTTATTGTAATTGTAGTGCTTTTGGATACCTTCGGGGTTCGAATTTCGGTGCTTCTGGCCAGTATTGCTGCTCTATTAATTGGGGTTGGATTGGGGATTCAACAACTCTTTAATGACCTATCATCGGGCATTATTCTCCTAATTGAACGTAACTTGCAGATCAATGATATCATTCAACTCCAGGATGGGACTGTTGGACGTGTCACAGAAATTGGGTTGCGCACTTCACAGATAAAAACCAGAGATGATATTGTACTCATCGTTCCCAACTCGAAATTTGTTAATGACAATATCATTAACTGGAGTCATATCGATTACAAAACACGCTTCAGCGTAAAGGTTGGTGTGGCCTACGGTACTGACGTAGAACTGGTGTGCGAGGTATTGCTAAAATGTGCCTTTGCCAATACAGAAATTGCAAACTATCCCAAACCCTTTGTCCGCTTGAATGAGTTTGGGGAATCCTCGTTGGATTTTCAATTGTTTTTTTGGGTTATGGAATCCTTCTATGTTGAAAACCTAAAAAGTGACCTACGCATGGCAATCAACAGGGAGTTTAAGGCCCATGGGATTCAGATACCTTTCCCACAAAGGGACATTCACATGAAAGATTGAACGGACAATCTCTGCTATTCGTAAGGTATATTCATAAAACAGCCATTGCAAATAAAAAGATCGTTGTTTTTGATCTTTTGTTGTGACTATTTCTAATTTTTCCGTCAAAAAGAAAAAAGGAAATACCAGTTTATGAAAAATGCTAATTACAAAGCAGAAGGCAGGCAAGAATCCTTTTTACAATCTAAAATGAAACCGGGGTTAAAGATATTAAAATCCTTCCATAAAGACTTTGGAACTGCTTATGGTGCAGAATGGAGTGCTTTATCCAATGGGAATTTCAAAGTTTTGTTTTTTGAAGAAGGCCATCAAAGAATGGGATTTTACTGTTGGACTGGTGAATTGAAAGAAATTTGGGATAATATTGACAGGTACCAACTGCCTGAAATAGCCAGAATATCAATTATTGAAACATTTGGCCCCGATTTATTTATCTCCTCGGTGTGGAGAAAGAGAGCGGTTGAGGAAGCATTTTTGGTTGAAATAGATTTGTCAGATAGATCAAGATATAAACTTGATCTGAATTCAAAGGGTAAAATCGTGAAGTCTGAATTGATCTTTGTTATCAATTCAGGCGAGAATAGGTGAGGTTGCTTCCCCTCACCTATTCAATTAAATTGTTTTTAAATGCATACTTCACCAAACCAGCTGTATTCTTAGCTCCTAATTTTTCAATCAAATTTCTACGATGAGTATCCACTGTCCTTACACTAATGAATAATTGTTCGGCAATTTCAGCATTTGAATATTCCTGGGCAATTAGTTTCAGTACCTCCACTTCCCTACGAGTTAAGGAAATCTGATTTTTATTTGACTTTAATTTTTGTGGTTTACTAAGGCTTTCCAATAGCACCTTTGATACCTCTTTGCTTAAATAGGTTGCACCTTCAGCTATACAGCCAATGGCTTTTAACATTTCCTCCTTTCCGGCATTTTTAAGGATGTATCCCCCTGCACCCGCATCCATCATTTTAACCACATAGGTAGAATCTCCATGCATTGATACAGCTAAAACATTTATGTCAGGATGCAAACTCTTAATTTTCTTTGTCAGATCAATTCCGCTCGTTTGGCCCATATCGATATCCATTAAAACGACATCCGGAACTTCATGCTCCAATATCTTAATTAATTCTTCTTCATTAGAAGCATCTCCGCAAACGCTAATATTTTTTTCCTTTTCGAGCAGAGCCTTTATTCCCTCCCGAAACATTTGATGATCATCAGCGATTGCAATTTTAATCTTTTGCATAAGTACTATTTTTTATTCATTTATTTTTCAAGTGGGATTTCTATAGTTGCCTCCACTCCAAAGTTACTGGATGTATCAATAATGAAATTGCCACCCAATGCGTTGGTTCGGGATTCAATATTGATAAGTCCCAGTCCCAAATTTTCTGCCATTACACTTTGTTTATCAAAACCAATCCCATTGTCTGCAACCATAAGCACTATGCTATGAGCGTGTTCCACCAACTGCACCTGAACTTCGCTGGCCCTTGCATGCTTAACACTATTGTTGAGCAATTCCTGACAAATGCGATATAAACCCAATTCAATAAGGCTGTCGAAACGTGAATTTTCCAGAGTTTGAAAAAACTTCACTTGTATCTTTTCACTTCGATTAATTCGATTGCAAAGATTTTCCAGTGCCGGTCCCAGTCCAAAATCCAAAAGTACTTTAGGCATAAGTTGATGCGAAATACTACGAGCATCGTCTGTAACCGAATCAATAAGCTCCAGAGTTTCTTCCATTTGACTGTTTAAGCGCTGAGAATTTGCAAAGCATGGATCACTACGCATACTCTCCAGCATTAAGCGAATGGTGGAGAGGGTTGGCCCTAATCCATCATGAATATCTTTTGCAATTCTACGGCGTTCCACCTCTTGCCCTTCCAGTACTGAGTTTAGAGCTAGCATCTCCATCTCTTTAATGGGGGTAATATCTTCAATCGTTATAATATATCCTTTTAAAATGCTACGGCCCCTTATATTAAGATATTTATCCTCAAAGGAAAACAGTTCCAAATTGAAGGGAGCAAAATTACTTTGAAGACTATGCCTTAAACATTGACTTAACTCAGGTATATGAGCAATACATTTTTGAATGGCAATTTTGGGAAGTTCAACAAGAGGCTCTTGAATACTCAATAATCTTGTGGCTTGCTCATTTGCTATGGTAATATGCCCTTGTGGGGTGATTGCCAAAATTCCATAGGGAGCACTCCGAATTACCGAAGCCAAAAAGTCATTGGCCTGTCTTTTATTATGGGATAAAGAATCCATTTGAATAATAAATTAAAAACACTATTTCCTTTACAATATTAATTGTCTGTCACTTACTTAAAACAAGCCAATTATTACTAATAGGTGCAAAGTAATATCAAGTATAATCAATATTTGAATTGCTTTTACCCGAGGTGTGACTTTTTTTTCTTTCTATCGTCCAAATGGAAAATAGAGTTCACTTTAATTTTAAATCAAAAGCGATGTCAAAAACTTATCGGAATTCGGCAAAGGAGATAAAGACGAAAAATTTGAAGGAAAAGAGATCTCCCAAATCAGCAGTAAGGAAAAAGTTCATGAATGACTATTTACTATCTCTTGATAGTGAAGAAAAACCAAGAGTACTAAACAATTGAATAGCTGACGTAATAGTTAGATCAACAGATCGACACCTGAAGTAAAATGATTCCATCTAAGTGTTTTTACCGAGAGAATCGGCTTTTTTACCGAGATATAAAAAGCGGTAAAATTACGAATAGACAAGACTGCATTTTGGAATATTTTTATTCCCATAAACTATTAATGACAGTTCTAATGAAAACCAGATGGACAGTTGATCTTAGTGACCAACAGCTAATTCAAAATTACCTAATGGGTGACCAATATTCTATTGGAGTACTATATGAGCGTTACTTTCAAAAGGTCCTATTCAAGTGCTTTACTTTTTCAAAAAATCAAGTTGAAGCCCAGGATCTGGCCCAGGAAGTTTTGATGAAAGCTTTTGAAAAGCTTAAAACATTTCGTGGGGATGCCAGTTTTTCAACCTGGCTGTATAGAATTACTCATAACCATTGTATTGAGGTTACTCGAGGTCGTAAAAACAAAAAATTAATGGAACTGCAAAGTATTGAATTGGATGGGAGTGAACTGAGCTATCGTCCGGATGAGGATGCTGAGGATTTGGAGACAAAATTAGAAATAGAAGCTCTTATGCTTCAGGCAATGGACAAACTATCCGAAACAGAGAGATTAATGCTAAAAATGAAATATTTGGATGGTAATAGCATACAGGAATTGCAACAATTCTTCAAACTAAGTACCAGTGCAGTAAAGATGCGGCTCTTACGAGCCAAACAAAAGGTAGAGAACCAACTTGCTTTTGTTGCAAATGCAGGATAGAAAAATAAAAAACCAAACTGTCCTATAAAGACCTGGTTAAAAGGTATATGTTTTACGAGTTATATAGTACCGGGTCTATATTGAACGTAAAGCAGGGAGTGGCGGCCAAACAAAAGGACTACAAAACCGCTACTCCTTACCCATTTCATTATGGGGAGACTGAAGGGGAACGGGGTGGGAAATTGTCGTTACAGTTTTGTTGAAAATTGTTTATTAATAAGAAATAGTCATGAAAAAGAGAGAGCTCTTACAAGAAAAAATAGAGCATATTGATTGTAAGTCGTTTGATTCTACCCCTATTGTAAATGGGATGCGTAAAATGTCTTTCTCCTCAAGACAACTGGCTGTTGCATCGGACCTTTTTGTGAAGATGCTACGGGATCAAAAGTGTAGTATTATCCTTTGTCTTTCGGGGAGTACAATGGCTGCCGGCTGCAAACAATTGTATGTGGATATGATTCGCTACAATATGGTGGATGCTATAGTTGCCACCGGGGCAAGCATTGTTGATATGGATTTTTTTGAAGCCATAGGAAATTCTCACTACAAAGGGCGTTCGGAAATTTCGGATCTACGGCTACGGGAAAACTATATCAATAGAATTTATGACACCTATATAGATGAAGATGATCTACAGGCATGTGACCAAACCATAAAAGAAATTGCCGATAACTTGCCCCCGGGCATTTATTCTTCAAGAGAATTCATTTTAGAAATGGGACGATATTTGGCCACCTATTACCCTCAAGAAGAGTCCCTTGTTGGTGCCGCCTATGAAAACGATGTTCCTATCATTTGCCCGGCCTTTGCCGATAGCCGCGCTGGTATCGGATTGGTTCGACATCAATGGGAAAATCCCAGCGCTCATCTATCCATTGATTGTGTAAAGGATTTTCGGGAACTGACACAGATTAAAATTACTGCCGGCTCTACCGGGCTCTTTATTGTAGGAGGTGGTGCACCAAAGAATTTTGCAATGGATGCCATAACCTGCGCAGAAGTATTAGGAGAACAGGCCCCAAAGCACAAATATGCCGTTCAAATCACTGTAGCTGACGCACGTGATGGGGCTTGTTCCTCCTCTCCTCTAACCGAGGCCATTTCCTGGGGTTGCATTGAGCCACGAAATGAACAAATGGTATTTGCGGAAGCAACCACAGTTGTACCTCTGATTATCAGCTATGCCTACCATTCGGGGGTGTGGAAAAAAAGAGGCAGAAAAGGGTTTCAAAATCTGTTCCAAAATAATTCGTAACAGTGCTTTAATTCTAGATATCAGACCCGAACAGGGCATTAGCAAAAGGGAAGTTTCCCACCATTAATAATAACATACACATGGTCACAAATTTTGCTTTTGCCCTGTTTTCCTTTGTAACTGAAACATCAAATTAACTGACCATGAACGCTTCCACGCTAATTGAACTGCGCCACCTTAAATATGAGGACTACCTGGCTTTAAAAGAGGCCTCGGTAGAAGCCTATTCAGGACTAGGAGGGCAATACTGGTCGCGCTCCGATTTGAAAAGCCTGCTCGAAGTTTTCCCTGAAGGACAACTATGTGTACTTGTAAACGGGAAGGTTGTAGCATGTGCCTTGTCAATCATTGTGGATTATAAAAAGTTTGGCCATCAACATACCTATAAGCAAGTTACCGGGAATTATAAATTTTCGACCCACACTCCCAAAGGTAATGTTCTTTACGGGCTGGAAGTTTTGGTACATCCGGAATACAGGGATATGCGACTGGGCCGAAGATTATATGATGCCCGAAAGGAGTTATGTGAAAACCTTAACCTACAATCAATTATTGCTGGAGGAAGAATTCCAGGTTATGTAGAATATGCTGATCAATTAACTCCCAGAGAATACATTGAAAAGGTGAAACGAAGAGAAATCTATGATCCTGTACTTTGGTTTCAGCTTTCCAATGATTTTCATGTAAAAAAAGTCCTAAAAGGGTATTTACCAGGAGATGTAGAATCGAAAGAGTTTGCAACACTTTTGGAGTGGAATAACATCTACTACCAGGAAAAAGAAGAACTGATAAATGTTCCCAAAACCACTGTAAGATTGGGGCTGGTTCAATGGCAAATGCGTTCTTTTGAAGATGTTGACCGCCTGATTGAACAGGTTGAATATTTTATAGACTCCTTGAGCCGTTATCAAACCGATTTTATTCTTTTACCGGAAATGTTCCACGCACCCTTGATGGCAGAATTTGATCATCTTGGAGAGTCGGTGGCCATTCGAAAATTAGCCGATTATACCTCTATGCTTCGAAAAAAATTTACAGAGTTTGCTATTAAATACAATGTAAACATCATTTCGGGAAGCATGCCCATTATGGAGCAAAACCACCTTAGAGCAGTCTCTTTTCTCTGCCGTAGAGATGGTACCTGGGATTCCTATTTCAAAATTCACCCAACTCCCTCAGAAGCCAATTACTGGGGGATGAGTGGAGGAGATAAGGTGAAAATTTTTGAAACGGACTGCGGAAAGATTGGGATATTAATTTGTTATGATGTTGAATTTCCTGAGTTATCGAGGATCTATGCACAAGCAGGAATGCAAATTCTATTTGTCCCATTTTTAACGGATTCGAAGAATGCATATTACAGAATTCGACGATGTGCCCAGGCCCGGGCCATCGAAAATGAATGTTACGTTGCCATAGCCGGATGTGTAGGCAATTTGCCCAAAGTAAGCAACATGGACGTACAGTATGCACAATCGGGGATTTTTTGTCCCTCCGACTTTGCTTTTCCACCAGATGCAATCATTGCTGAAGCAACCCCCAATACAGAGATGCCAATTATAGCAGATTTGGACTTATCCTTACTTAAAGAAGTACATGAATTTGGCACCCTGCGTAACCTAAAAGATAGGCGAACGGACCTGTACCAAATTAGAATGAAAAAAAACAACCAGAAAAATAATTAAAGTGAGTGTGCATTATGTGACTTTTAATTTATCCGTGCATCTAAATGATGTATGAATTTAAAAACTAAGAAAAAATGAAAAAAGTACTATCTATTCTTTTGGTTTTGTTTGCATTCACTGTTTATGGCGAAGGTCCTGTTGTACCCAAACTAGTGAAAGAAAATTTCGAACATAAATTTGAATTAGCCGAGGATGTTACCTGGGAAATTCAAAATGGCTTATTTGAAGCGACCTTTTATCTTGAGGAAGACTTAATCATCGCACTTTTCACATCCAAAGGGGAATGGGTTGAAACCGCAACCAACATCTATTCTGATGAGATTACCGATGTGGTATTGAATGCACTAACTGAGAAATTTGATGATTACAATATTGAAAATGCTTATCGGGTTGAAAACAATACTGATGAGAAATTCTTTAGAATCACCATTGGAACAGAAGAGGAAAATTATTTGGTTAATGTATTAAAGTCAGGAAAGATATTGAACTTTAAAAAGATTGTATTAACCGTAAACGATGAGGAAGATGAAGAATAGCTTTGCATGTAAATATTTTTGTTAGGAAGGTAAAGGGGTGGTTTGTTATTCAAATCAGCCCCCTTTTCAATTTTAATGAATTGTAATTAAACATCGAGCTGATTATTTTGTTTTAAGGAAAACAATTTTGAGGCATAGCAAACATCATAATATCGACCTGAGAATCCGAATATTAACAATGGCAATACAGTAGTCGTTATTAAAAAAAGCAACTATTCATAACTTGAATTTCTAGTTACCCAATATTTCACCACAAACTAATACACTACCCTACGACTTACACTTAAAATTTATTTAGGGAATTACAAATAATACTTATTTTTTTATGACTACATAGATGAAAAACACTTATTTTGATTTGATTGAGCAAAGCTATTACTTCCCTCAGGAAGGCTTTGACTTAAGAGATGGCTACCTTACCTTCCAGGGTATCTCTTTAAAGTATCTTATTGAAAAACATGGTACACCGTTCCGATTCTTTTACCTCCCAAAAGTTGGTGACCAAATCAAAAAAGCACGTAACCTATTTAACAGGGCGATCAAAAAGCATAATTATAGTGGAAGCTACCATTATTGTTACTGCACCAAATGCAATCATTTTGCCCATGTTATAGGCGAAGCTTTAAAACACAACGTTAACCTGGAGACTTCCTCCGCGTTTGATATCGACTTAATTCTAAAACTTCATAAAGAAGGAAAAATTGATCTTGACAGAGAAATCGTTCATAATGGTTATAAAACTGATGAATACCTACGAAAGATTCTGAAATTACAGAAATTCGGATTTAAGAACTCCATCATTATTTTCGACAGTGTTAATGAATTAAAGCGACTAAATGCAATTCTTAAAAATAATATTGTGAAGATTGGTATCCGAATGGCTATAAACGAGGAGTCTCAATCGGCCTACTATACTTCACGTTTGGGAATTCGCGATGTTGAAATTCTCGATTTTTATAAAAATGAGATACAAGGAAATCCCAATTTTGAGCTTAAAATGCTTCATTTTTTTGTAGACTCAGGTATTAAGGACAGTTTGTACTACTGGGGCGAATTTCAGAAAGCCATAAAGGTATACACTGAATTAAAGAAAAATTGTGAAACTCTGAATTCATTTAACCTGGGTGGAGGCTTCCCCATTCGAAATCATTTAGGTTTTGAATACAACTACGAGTACATGATAAATGAGATCGTAGCCAACATTAAGGATGCATGTGTTAAGGAAAATATTCCAGAACCCAATATTTATACAGAATTTGGGAAATATACAGTTGGGGAAAGTGGTGCAATCATTTTTAAAGTATTGGAACAAAAGCAACAAAATGACACCGAATCCTGGTATATCATTGATAACAGTTTAATGAATACCATACCTGATGCCTGGTCAATTCATGAAAAATTCATTCTTCTACCCATTAACAAATGGAACAACGAATACAAAAGAATTAATATTGGCGGCATTAGCTGTGACCATTCGGATTACTATAACTCTGAAGATTTAAATCAGGAAGTATTATTACCTAATTACTCGAATGAGGAAAAAGACCCCTTATACGTTGGTTTTTTTCATACGGGAGCCTACCAAGACTCCATAAGTGGTTATGGTGGAATAAAACATTGTTTGATCCCTTCTCCCAAGCATGTAATTATAGATCGGGATGAAAAAGGGAATTTCTTTGACTATGTATATCGTAACGAGCAATCGGCTGAGGAAATGTTTAAACTTTTGGGATACAAAAAGAAATGAGAAAGTTTGCAGGAATAGAGGAGCAATATTGCACCTATGACAATGCAAAAACATTGTTACAATCCATCCCATACGATGGAACCAGTACCTGGGGCAAAGGGGCCGACAAGGCTTTTCCAGCTTTTTTAAACGCTCTGGAGAATATGGAGTTGTACGATATCGAGACCAATTCAGAAGTCTATAAAACAGGGATTCACATTCCGCCTGACATTTCTGACTTTTTGTCTCCTGAAGCAATGGTAGAGGAAGTTTACAACAAGAGCAAGGAGATTTTGAACTCAGGAAAATTTCCAACTTTTTTTGGTGGCGAACATTCGGTAAGCATTGGCATTATAAAAGCATTCTACGAAAAGTATCCTAATTTAACAGTTTTACAATTGGACGCTCATGCCGACCTTCGTCCTGAATACGATGGAACGCCTTTTAATCATGCTTGTGCGGTACATGATGCAAGTAGGAATACAAACCTCATACAAGTGGGGATCCGAAGTATGGATAAATCTGAACAGCCTTTTGTGTGTCAAGAAAAATGCTTCTTGGCAGAGAATATACATGGCCAATGGGATTGGATGTATCAATCCGTGGACTTGATGACCGATAATGTTTATATCACCATTGACCTGGATGTGTTTGATCCTTCCATTATGCCATCAACCGGAACTCCGGAACCCGGGGGACTGGATTGGTACATGGTTATTCGATACTTACGAAAGGTATTTCAAAACAAAAATGTTGTGGGGTTTGACATTGTGGAATTGGCACCACAAGCAGGTCAGAAAGCCCCCGATTTCTTAGCTGCCAAATTGTATTACAAACTTTTAAGTTACAAATTCGATAATCATGAAAAATAAAGGACCTGTTTCAAAATTCATTTTAGAGCACTATAGACACTTCAATTCAGCCGCCCTGGTGGATGCTGCCAAGGGCTATGAAAAACATCTTGCTGAAGGAAAGAAGATGATGATAACCTTAGCTGGTGCGATGAGTACTGCAGAATTGGGGCGTTCACTTGCTGAAATGATTCGCCAGGACAAAGTGCAAATTATCACTTGTACAGGAGCCAACCTGGAGGAAGATATCATGAATTTGGTTGCTCATTCTCATTACAAAAGAGTACCTCACTACCGTGATTTAACACCTCAGCAGGAATGGGCTCTACTGGAGCAGGGATTGAATCGTGTAACCGATACTTGTATTCCCGAAGAGGAGGCTTTCCGACGATTGCAGGGACATATTCACGACATATGGAAGGATGCCGAGGCCAAAGGAGAGCGGTATTTCCCTCACGAGTATATGTACAAGATGCTCTTGTCCGGCGTATTGGAGCAGTACTACGAGATTGATCCGAAGAACAGCTGGATGCTGGCGGCTGCGGAAAAGAACCTGCCCATTGTGGTTCCCGGTTGGGAAGATTCCACCATGGGAAATATTTTCGCATCCTACTGTATCAAGGGGGAGCTAAAGCCATCAACCATGAAATCAGGAATTGAATACATGACCTG
>JBGRQA010000054.1:0-18570 GCA_041725895.1 Marinifilaceae bacterium | reverse complement strand
GTGGGGAGAGCAGGATTCGAACCTACGAAGACGAAGTCAGCGGAGTTACAGTCCGCCCCAGTTGGCCACTTTGGTATCTCCCCAATGCAATATTTTAAGAACTTTCAAGAGTGCGTTTGTCTCTCGATTGCGGATGCAAATATAGAGGGTTTCGTTCAATTAGCAAGGCTTTCGGAAGGTTTTTTTTGAAAAAAAATTGCAGACTTATAGTAAGTGTTTGATTCCCTAGGAAATATTTTTTTTGAAAAAGATTGATTGTTCTTCGTTTAATACCCCATTATAATATTTTTTCTCAAGGAGCTAGTACCCGACTGTGAAAATTCCTATTTCAAATTAGAAAATACTCTTTGATAGGAATACCTACTATTGGGGATTGTAGCTTATCATTTGAATGAATATGTTTGCATTAAATCAAACTAAATAAAAATAACAGACGTCTGAATAATAGAATTAGTTAAAAAAAAGGAATAATAAGATGGAAAGAATAGGAATTATTTATGGCTCCACAACGGGGAATACTGAAAGTGCAGCTCAAACTATGCAAAAATTATTAGGTGCGGATCAAGTCGATATAATTAACGTGGAGAATGCTTCTTCGGCAGACTTGGATAAATACACCAATTTGATTTTTGGGACGTCCACATGGGGGGTGGGTGACCTACAGGACGATTTTGAGTCTTTCCTTAGCGATTTGGAATCCGCTGCTCTGGATGGGAAAGTAATTGCTCTTTTTGGCTTCGGAGACTCTTCAGCATACGCTGATACTTTTGTAGACGGAATGGGTATTATTTATGAGGCTATCGATGGCAAAGGTGCTACTATTGTTGGAGAAGTTTCCGCAGAGTCTTATGATTTTGAGGCTTCGCGCGCTGAGGACGACGGTGAGTTTGTGGGGTTGGCATTGGATGAAGAGAACGAAGGGCACTTGAGTGAAGAAAGAATTGAACAATGGATTAACCTTATTCAGCCAAAATTTAATTAAAAGTTATGCAGGTATTTGTTCATCATTTGTACGAGTATAAGAAGGGGCTTCGCAATTTAATATTGCATACTACAAAGCGACAGAACGAAGCCCGAATTGTTGCTAAATTGGAGTCGGATGGAATCCGGTATCTGATTCAGTCTGTAGGCTCCGATAAGATCAATGTGTTTTTTGGTGCTGATAATTGTGTAGATGTTGTAGGGAATTTCATCCATAAGTCGCTTTCCGATTTAACACATGAGGAGGATTTTATCCTTGGTATCATGTTGGGGTACGATCGGTTGAAACAATGTGAACGGTATCTGCTACGCAAAAGTAAGGAGCCTACCCTAAAAGTTATTTAAAGTCAAATATGCTCATCAATTAATAGGAAGTCATCTCATAGGTTTGAGGTGGCTTTCTTTTTTTATGGCTGTAAAGTATATTAGAAAAAGTTTAATAAGGGAGTATATTATATAGTATCTGTGTTTGACTATAAGGAGGTTGGTTTTATTTTTTTTAGAATGGTTATTTGATAGAATTTATTCGGTTTTACCAAATAGGCCTATAAAAAAAGCCCCTCCAAAAGGAGAGGCTTGGTGTATTTAATCCGTTTGGAATTACTTAATCATAGCTTTGGCGCGGGTAATATATTTTTCAATATCACGAGCTTCAGCAGATTGCTTAAATTCTTTCTCAATCTTTTCGTAAGCATTCAAAGCTTTTTGGTACTCTTTTGCTTGTTCAAAAGCGATACCTGCTTTTTGCAAGTAGATTGGAGTGGTAAAATTGTTGGTGTTAAGATCACTTGCTTTCAAGTAGAAGCTAGCGGCTTCTTTAGCATCACCTAACTCAAAATATGCATCTCCAATTGCAGCCTGAGCTAAAGGAGCGATCAAAAAATCGTCAGCATCGTATTTTTTCAGGTAATCAATAGCTTCGTTGTACTTACCCAATCTCAAATATGAAATTCCACTGTAGTAGTGTGCCAAACTAGCAGCGTTGGTAGCACTGTAATCTTCGATTATCTCAAGAAAACCAGGATAGTTTTCATCTCCGTCCAATGCAAGGCGGAAAGAATCTTGCTCGAAATAACGTTGAGCTTGAAACATTTGATTTTGAGCACTGTCTTCCAGTGGTTTTAGATAGAATTTATTGTAAGAAAGAAAACCACCTACTACAACGATGATTGCCAAAGCGATAATAGAAAGTTTCTTTTGATTTTTCTCAATATATTGTTCGGTTCGGCTCAATGCTTCCTCCAGATTCTCGAAATTGTCCTCAGTTAATTGGTCTTTTTTCTCCTTTGACATATTCAAAATGTTATTAGTTTCTTAATTTCCTACGCAAATGTAATTTTTTTTGCTAAAAATCGTGAATTATTTCCGTAAAAAAAGCTTGTCGTATTTATGATTACTTCTAATCTTACCACTTTGGAGTTTTCGCGTATCGATCCAATTTTATTTTGTATTTTTGCCCCTTACAATAAATCTTATTTCGCATGTATCTGGACCGCTTGTCTCTTATCAATTATAAAAACATCGAAGAGTTGGAAATTGAGCTTTCTCCCCGTATTAATTGTTTCATAGGGAACAATGGAATGGGGAAAACCAATTTGCTGGATGCTGTGTACTATCTTAGTTTTTGTAAGAGTTATTTTTCTACCACTGATTTGCAGAATATTCGGCATGAGGCGCCTTTTATGGTGCTTCAGGGAACTTACGTTCGAAAGGAGCAGACGGAACTTGTATATTGTGGTGTAAAGCGAGGACAGAAAAAACATTTTAAGCGGAATCGTAAGGAGTACAAGAAACTATCGGAGCATATCGGTTTGTTGCCTATTGTGATGGTGTCTCCGGCTGATGGGCGGTTGATTACCGATGGAAGCGATGAACGGCGGAAATTTATGGATGGGGTCATTTCTCAGTACGACCGAAAGTATTTGGATGATTTAATTCGCTACAACCGTGTTCTGGCCCAACGCAACAAACTGTTGAAAGATTTTGCCAAGGGAAGAAAATACGACGAGGAGATGCTGATTATTTGGGACGAGCAGCTTATTCAGCTTGGAACAGGGATTTATGAGAAAAGAGTGGATTTCTTGAATCAATTGACACCTGTATTTCAGGAGTATTACGAAATCATATCGGGGGGCAATGAGAAAGTGAAGTTGGAATACAGGTCACAACTGCATGGTCAGGATCTGCAGAATCTGTTGTTGGGGGCACGTTTGAAAGATCAGGTACTTCAGTATACCACTGTTGGGATTCATAAAGATGATCTCGAGCTGAAGATTGGAGATTATCCTATCAAGAAAATGGGATCACAGGGGCAGAAGAAAACTTATCTGATTGCTTTAAAGTTGGCTCAATTCGACTTTATAAAACGAATTAATGGATTTAAGCCGATTCTGCTTTTGGATGATATATTCGACAAATTAGATGCCGAACGAGTAGAACAAATTGTTCGTTTGGTATCAGAGGATCGTTTTGGGCAGATTTTTATTTCCGATACCAATCGGGATCACTTGAATGAGATACTTTCAGGATCGGCCCTGGAGTATAAGTTGTTTACAATTCATAGAGGAGCAATTCAAAATTAATATATGAGAAGAAGTAAGACAATTCGTATTGATGAAGTAATCAATCAGGTTCTGAAGGAGCAAAAGCTGGATGTTAAGTTGAAGGAAGTTCAGTTGATTAACTCCTGGGAGAAAGTAATTGGAAAAACAGTGGCTCGTGCTACAACAGGTATCTACATTAGAAATCAGATGCTGTATGTTCAGATTCGCTCATCTGTAATACGTAATGAGATCATGCTTGTTAGGGAAGGTTTAATCAAAGCCCTGAATCGGGAAGTTGGAGCACAAGTGATTAAAGGAATTGTTTTGCGTTAAAATTAATGCGGATTCAGAAGTAATCCGATTTTGCACCTAATTATCTTCTTGCGAAAAAAGAAAAATGCCAACTCAATTGTAAAGGAGTCGGCACTTCATTATATTTTCGAATTCTTGTCTTTTAAAACTGTTCTGTCTGGGAGAAAAAGAAAGCTCCCTCAATTGCAGCATTTGCATCACTATCCGACCCGTGCACCGCGTTGTAGGAGATGGATTCGGCATATAGTTTTCGAATCGTTCCTTCTTCGGCTTCAGTAGGATTGGTTGCGCCAATCAATTTACGGAAATTTTCCACTGCATTTTCTTTTTCCAATATGGCAGCGACGATAGGTCCGGAACTCATAAAATCGGTCAGCCCGTCATAAAAAGGGCGTTCCTTGTGAACTTCGTAGAAGGCCTTTGCCTGCTCCTTGGTGATATGGGTATATTTCATGGCGGTGATGCGGAACCCGGCTTCATTTATTTTGGCAAGGATAGCACCAATGTATCCTTTGCTTACCGCATCGGGTTTAATCATCGTAAAAGTTCTATTGTTTTTCATGTGTTTATATTTTTTAGTTAGGAGACGTTGAGCTTGCCATTATGTTTCCATATTGCAATTGGTTATTTCTTGGGAAAATTGCAAGTTTGAACGAATTGTAAAATTGCCGAAGCAGCATTTCTTTGTCGGGAATTTCTTGGTTGTTTTTGAGGAAAAGAAATTCGTAAGCCAATTCGATGGATGGTTGTATATATTTAAATGAATTGATTACAAAAATAATTATTCTTTGCAATTCTCCAAGATTTTCCGATACGAAGTCTCATCTATTCGATTGTTTGGTTTTTCAAATCCAATTTTCGATCCTTTCTTGTAAGGCTTTTATTTATATCTTTACCTTTTAAATTTTAGCAAACCTAGTAAGTAGTAGAATAAATGAACAACGTTAAGGGCAGAATTAATTTGGAGCAAATTGAGGAATTTAAAGAGATGTTAAAGGAAGTAAGGCAGATTGCAATTGTTCCTCACTCAGGTCCTGATGGAGATGCTATCGGATCCTCTTTGGCTTTGTATCAATATTTCAAAAAGAAAGGAATTGCAGCTCGAATTATCAGCCCTAACGAATATCCTGTTTTCCTGCGGTGGTTACCACAGAATGCGGAAGTGGCTGTTTATACTGAGCAAGCGGATGAGTGTTTGAAATGGTTGGAGAATTCCAATATGATTCTGATGGTTGATCACAACTCTTACCGTCGTTCAGGGGATTTGGAGGAAATATTGGAGAAGCATCCCGGAAAAAAAGTGATGATTGATCACCATCCTGATCCGGAGTCCATTCTAGATTTGATGTTTTCGGAGGTTGCAGTAAGCTCTACTTGTGAATTGGTGTATGAATTTATCGCCGCCTTGGGTGATGGAGAGTTGATTGATGCCGGAATTGCGGAGTGCTTGTATACAGGAATAATGACTGATACCGGAAGTTTAAGCTATAACTCTTCTGATCCTCGCACCTACTATATTGTGGCTGATTTACTTTCTCAGGGAATTGACAAGGCCAAAATACACAGCAATGTGTACGACAATTATTCGGCAGATCGGATGAAGCTGCTTGGTTACTGCCTGAACGATAAAATGGAAGTATTGGAGGAGTACAGAACAGCGATTATCACCTTAACCCAGGAGGAATTGAAGAAATTTAATTTTAAGGATGGAGATACCGAAGGGTTTGTGAATTATCCACTTTCAATCAAAGGGGTGGTTGTCTCACTCATTTTTATTGAGAAGAACGGAATGGTGAAGATCTCTTTCCGCTCCAAAGGAGATGTGCCTGTGAATATGATTGCCCGGGAACATTTTAATGGAGGGGGACATATAAATGCTGCCGGAGGACGTACTGATCTTTCGATGCAGAAAGCAGTTGCTTTGTTTAAGGAGGTTTTGCCTGAGTATAAGAATATCATTGTTGAATAATATTTACAGAAATAGAAGGTGAATATTTATAAGTTTAGCTTGTGGGCTATGGTATTGATTACTGGTTTATTTCTTTTTTCCTGTTCATTGAATGATGATGACGATAATGGAAGAACTTTTTCTGATGAGCAAAAGGAATTGGAGGCTTTTATTCTGGAAAATAATATTTCGGAATCGGCCAAACAGGAATCCGGATTGTATTACATCGAGTTGATCCCGGGTGAAGGAGAGGTTCTTTCTAAGGGAGATAAGGTGAAGGTGAAATACAAAGGAATGTTTTTGGACGGATCGGTTTTTGACCAAAATTTGGACGAAGAGGGGGCTTTTGAATTTCCTTTGGGAACGGGGTATGTAATTCCCGGTTGGGACGAAGGTGTTGCCTTGATGAAAAAAGGTGGAAAATCTCGTTTAATTGTTCCTTCCTATCTTGCTTATGGTCCTGCCGGAGGAGGGAGTATTCCCCCATTCTCTGCTTTGGTTTTCGAGGTGGAGGTTTTGAAATAAATTCAGCTTGTTTAGCTTAAGAAAAAGAATTGTATCCTATTTTTAGTATACTTGTAAAGTATTTCGTGAATTGATAAAGAATAACCACTAATAAGTTGTAAATAGAAAAATATGTTAGCTAAAATTTTATATGCGTCCCGATTGGTTCTTGTTGCTTTAATTATGGTTGGTGGGGTAGCCTGTAGTAAAAGCCGATTGCAGCGAATGAAAGAGGATGAGAAAGCCGATCGTGCCAATTATATTAAAGAAAACAATATTCCTTCCTCTGCCAGAACTGATTCAGGATTGTATTATCTAGAAATAGAGGCAGGAGAGGGAGAGTTGCCAAAAAACGGGGATAAACTCTACGTATACTATACCGGTTCGTTTTTAGATGGTACTGTATTTGATTCTAATCAGAAGAATGGTAGGTATGAACCATTGTCGTTTACCTACAATGAATATGGTGGAAGTGAAGTAATTCAGGGATGGTACGAAGGGTTAGGAAAGATGAAAAAAGGAGGGAAGGCTAAATTGATAGTTCCTTCTTCTTTGGCTTATGGATCTAATGAGAGGACTGGTATTCCGGCCTACTCAACTTTGATTTTTGAGGTGGAGTTGGTTGATATTCGCCGTGCCGAAAATTAATAAGGAAAAATATGGTTTGGGTTGAATTAAACCTGCCAATGTATATTGTAAATAGCAGCGCAGAATGGAAATTCTGCGCTGTTTTTGTTTACTGAAACCGGTGTAGGAGGAAGATCGTAGGCCGTTTGTGAAGTTCCGGTTTTTGTCTTTTCCACTCCTTAATGGGGAGTGTTTTTATGAATTCGCTTTCCAGTGTAATATCGCAGGCAATGCAAAGTCGGGTGGAACTGTTACAGTGTTGAATCAGATCTTCCAGAAGCTGCATGTTACGGTAGGGTGCCTCGATAAATATTTGGGTTTGATTTTCCTGAAGGGACCTTAAGTCCAGTTGTTTGATCTTCTTAATTTTTTCACCCGATTTAATGGGGAGGTAACCGTTGAAGGCAAAGTTTTGGCCGTTAAATCCCGAGGCCATTAGTGACAAAAGAATAGAGGATGGCCCTACCATGGGAATGATGCGAATGTTTTGTTCGTGAGCCAGTTTTACTACATCTGCACCTGGGTCTGCTACCCCCGGGCATCCGGCTTCGGAGATGATGCCCATGTCATATTCTTTCAGAGCCTTCAGATAGCCTGATATTTGGTTGGGCGAGGTGTGTTTATTCAACTCATAAAAGGTCAAATCGTCGATTTCAATTTGATTGTTAACCTTTTTTAGGTAACGGCGTGCTGTCCTGATGTTTTCTACAATAAAATGTTTGAGGTTGGGGATTAGTTCCTTTACATCATTTGGGATTACCTGGTCGATTGAGCTGTCCCCGAGGGTGGTGGGGATGAGATATAGTTTTCCTTTCATTCGAATTTTGATTATTTAAGCTTTTTTGAGGAGTCAAAAAGATTCCTCTGCGACAAAAGTACAAAAATCGTAAGATATCCTATTTGTTTCAGAGGTTGACTGATTGTATGTGTTCATTTCTGAAATGGGAAAGTATAGATTCAGTCGATATATTGTTGTTTAGAATCGATATGAATAATTTTGTTCTGAAGTCTAATTGTCTCATCTTTGTATGGAATAATACTTAATGGATATTTATGGCCAAAGCTTTGACTCAATTTATTTTGAACCGAAATTTTATTCTTGTTCTGGCAGTTTTTCTGGGGATGTGGAAGGGAGATTATGCTGCTTTTATAAAGGATTATACCTTTTACATTCTTGCCATTGTGATGACTTTTTCCATGACGGGAATTCAGACACATTCTCTTTTTCCTTTACAGAGGAACATAAAGCCAATGTTGGTTGGAACTTTTTTGAATTACATTGTTTTTGGTGTTGTAATAATTGCGGTGGCCTATTGGTTGATGCCTTCCGAAAAACTTTTTATTGGATTTGTGGTAATTGCTGCCACTCCGCCCGGGGTAGCAGTAATTCCTTTTTCTCATATATTGGGAGGTGATGTAAAGTATTCTATAATTGGAGTTTTGGGGGCATTTATTGCTTCTGTATTTTTGGCTCCTGCTATCGTAGGATTTTTTGCCCAGGTAGAAGGGGAGGGAATCAATTCCTTTCAGTTGTTTGTAAATATGGTGAAGCTGGTGGTTTTGCCTCTGTTGTTTTCCAGGGTATTGTTGTGGAAGCCAATTCAGGCAGGAATTGTGAAAGTAAGAGGATCTGTTGTGGACTGGGGATTTGCTATAATAATTTTTACCGCCGTAGGGGTGAATCGACAGGTTTTTTTCTCTAATTTTGAGGTATTGTTGCTCTCTTCCGTGGTGTTATTTATTGGAACTTTCGGAATAGGCAGTCTTTACGAATTGTTTGTTAGAAAAATGGGGGTGCGGGAAGATGTTGGAACAACCCAAAATTTATTACTTACCATAAAGAGTTCTGGATTTTCTGTTGTAACCGCTCTCAGTTTATTTGGAACAGAAGCAGCGATTCCTTCCGCTGTAATGGCTTTGTTCGTTTTAATGTATCTTCTTTTTCTTTCCTTTCGTAAGGAGTATCGAAACTATAAATTAAAGAAACAAACGATTTGAAACTAACCTTTCTCGGAACAGGAACCTCTCAGGGAGTGCCGGTAATTGCCTGTACCTGCCCGGTGTGTCAATCTAAGGATGAAAAAGATAAGCGTTTAAGAACTTCTGTGCTAATAGAAGTGGACGATAGAATTTTTGTGATTGATTCGGGACCTGATTTTCGTTACCAGATGCTCAGGGCCAAAGTACCCCATTTGAATGGGATCCTTTTTACCCACGAGCATAAGGATCATACGGCTGGGCTCGATGATATACGAGCTTTTAACTGGGTGAATAAGGCTGCAGTGGATGTTTATGCAGAGAAACGTGTTCAGGAAGCCTTGAAAAAAGAATTTTCCTACGTTTTTGCTGAGCAGAAGTATCCCGGAATTCCTGAATTGCATCTATGGGAGGTGAAAAATGAAGCCTTCCGTATTGATGGGGTGACTGTTCTACCTATACGTGCCATGCATTTAAAGTTACCTGTATTTGGCTATCGGATTGGTGATCTCACTTATATTACCGACGCGAATTATATTGCTCCGGAGGAGATGGAAAAGATTAGAGGGTCGAAAGTGTTGGTTATTAATGCTCTTCGGAAAGAGAAGCATATTTCACACTTTACACTTGGGGAAGCACTGAAGATAATAGAAGAAGTGAAGCCGGAAAAAGCTTTCCTTACTCATATCAGTCATCAAATGGGCTTTCATGAGGCTATCACCAGGGAGCTACCACCCAATGTTGAATTGGCCTACGACGGATTGGAGCTGACTCTTTAATTGTTATTCAGGTGTAATTTTGTTGGAGACATTGTTGTTTCCCGGTATTAATAGAATGTAATTTTCTATTAGATTGTGCCGGTGGTTTGTGTAAACCTTCTCTGCATCAACTCCGTATCAAATTCGATTTTAAACGGAGATAATACGGAGTTGATGCAGAGAAAGTATTGAGATGGTATAGGCTTTCTATGGTTTTTCTATTTTTCGAATGAAGAATATACTGATTGCACTTATGATCAGGAAGATTACCCCCGCAAGGAAAAGGGCAGAGGTTAAACTCCATTTGTCTGTGTACCATCCCAGGAAAGGGCCTAGGATGGCAAATATGGTGCGAATAATGAAATTTCGCATGGAGAGTACAGTAGCCCTTACTTCTGATTCGGTTATCCGGTTGATGTAATCTTTAAGAATAGGAGTTGCCACTCCTCGTACCATGTAAAAAAGGAATAGAAAGGCAATGGCCCAAATGGATTGAAAGGAGCCAATTAGCAGAAATCCTGAACTGATGCCAATTCCTATCAGAAGAGAGGTGCGGATTTTTCCTAGTTTTTGCTCGATACGGGGTGCACTCCAGGCTACCAGACCGACTGTAAGATTTAGAAGCGTCCAGAGTATTCCAATAATTTCCGGAGTTAAATTAAGTTCTACAAAGTAGGCTTGAATAAACCATGCCATGGAAAGAGTAGCACATCCGATTATGGCGCTAAATACAATATTCCAGCGTAGTTGTGCATTGTCAATGATTGCATATTTTACGATATGTAGAATGTGGAGAAAGCCTGCCTTTTCTTTTTGAGCAGATCTGGTCGGTTCTACCAGAAGTAGTGCTGCCGGTATGGCTAAAAATGCGATTCCCGTTTGAAAAAGGAAGGGGGTGCGAAGACTGATGCTTGCTAAAAGTCCCCCGATGATTCCTGCAAGGGCTTCGGCGAAATTTCCTATTGACATTTGGCGGCTTTCCTGTTTGAGATATTCATCTTCTCTTTTATCGTGAAGAAGGGAATCATACAGCAATGCGGAGTCTGATCCGGAGATAAAACTTTGTCCTATTCCCAATACGATTTCGGCAGCTAAAAATCCCCAGAATCCATATCCGATGGAATAGAGAACAAAGCCCACTGTGCCTAGAATGCTTCCCAGAATGAGGGTTTGCTTTCTGCCCCATACATCAGCAAAATAACCAGAAGGTATTTCAAGAAGAACGACAGCTACGGCATTGATTCCTTTTAGGGTCATGATTTCCTGCATGCTTAGTCCGTTGTCTTGGTAAAACAACACGATGATGGGCATTATCAGCATGAACCATTTGGAAATTTTTATCAGGTAGAGCTTTGGGATGTTGTGTGAGATGGAGGTGGTCATAGATCTAGACGATTTGAAATGCAAAGATATCTATTTGTCTTGTTTAAAAAAGAAAGGAGGTAGTAAAATACGACCTCCTTTAATGTTCTTTTTCATTGGTGTTATTTTGTGATGTAGGATGATTTTTAAGGGGGGGGGATTCCTTGGGAGAGTTTGTTGCAATTGGGTTAATGAAGGATGATTTTTGAAGGGGAAAATGTTTTTGCTAAAGGTTGTGAAATTTAGTAGCTTATATGTTGAAAATGTGAATCAAAATAATGAGTTGCTTTATGGGAATGACCTTAATAGAAAAGATACTGGCCAACCATTCCAAAGAGGCGGTTGTTAAGCCGGGTGACATTGTCGATATTGAAATAGATGCACGGGCTGCCCGTGATTTTGGTGGAGCAAATGTGGTGAAAAATATTCGGGAGAATCGGTTGCAGGTTGCCGATCCGGAAAAGACTTTTTTTACTTTTGATTGCAACCCAACAGGCTCCGATCAGAAGTATGCCGTAAATCAGCAAGTGTGTCGTGTTTTTGCCCGAGGTTTAGGGGTTAAGGTTTATGATATTGATAGTGGAATAGGAACGCATACCCTGATTCAGGAAGGTTTGGCGTATTCCGGATCCACAGCGGTAACTACGGATTCGCATGCAAATATTCTGGGAGCTGTTGGGGCTTTTGGGCAAGGAATGGGGGATAAGGATGTGGCAGCGGCTTTTCATAGTGGTAAGGTTTGGTTTAAAGTACCTCCCTCTGTGAAGATAACTTTGAGTGGGAAAAGGCCTGAAGGCCTCACAGCCAAAGACATTGTGCTGAATCTGCTTAACGAATTTGGAGCCAATTCGCTGTTGGGCTACTCTGTTGAGTTATATGGGGATGCGGTGGATGAACTATCTTTGGACGAGCGAATAACCATTGCTTCTATGGCTACCGAAATGGGGTGTGTTATAATTCTTTTTACCCCTAATGAGAAGATTATGGATTATAGTCGGAAGCGAAGTGGACGGAATTTGAGATTGGTTAGGGGGGATGAAAATGCCAGCTATGAGAAATCATTTGAATTGAAGTTGGATGAATTTGTGCCCCGGATTTCTCTGCCAGGGGAGCCGCACAATACTGTTTCTTTGGACCAGGTAAAAGGGACAAAAATTGATTCTGCATTTATTGGTAGTTGCACCAATGGTCGGTTGGATGACATGCGTTTGGTTGCTTCCATTTTAAAGGATCGGAAGGTGGCGCCTGGAGTTGTTTTAAAGATAGTCCCTTCCACTGATGAAGTGTGGAAAGCTTGTTTGAACGAAGGATTGTTTACTGTATTTAAGGAAGCCGGGGCCTTGGTTTCCAATGCCGGGTGTGCAGGATGTGCAGCAGGACAAGTAGGGCAAAATGGTGCCGGTGAGGTTACCGTAAGTACAGGAAACCGAAATTTTCCAGGCAAGCAGGGAAAGGGAGATGTTTATCTTGCTTCTCCGGCTGTGGTTGCTGCCTCTGCTGTGGCTGGTTGTTTGACAACTCCTGATGATATTCCTTTGGAACCAGTTCTTTTTACGCCGGTCGAGAGGTTGGAAAAAAAGGCAAAGGAAAAGCAGTATGGGGAAGAGGGGAAGAAACCGGCTTTTGTAGAGGGGCGGGTTTGGTATATCCCTATTGATAATATTGATACGGATATGATATTTCACAACCGCTACCTGGCTATCACTGATTTTGATGAGATGGGGCAGTATACTTTTGATAACTTAAAAGGATATGAAGATTTTGCCCGGCAAGTTCAGGTTGGGGATGTTGTAGTTGTCAAAAAGAATTTTGGTTGTGGCAGTTCCCGACAACAGGCGGTCGATTGCTTCAAGGCGCTTGGAGTTCAGGCCATTCTGGCTGAATCTTATGGGGTAATCTATGAGCGGAATGCTATTAATGCTGCCTTTCCCATTATGGTTTCTCAATCTGTTGAGGAGCTGCAGTTGAATAGTGGAGATCGGTTACGACTTGATTTTGAGAAAGGTTTGATTACTAACCTGAGTAAAGGCAAAACAATAGAAGGGGAGAAATTCTCTGAAGTTCAAATGGAGATTTACCAAAAAGGGGGACTGTTTTGATTCGATAATTGAGGATGCACGAAATAGTCCCCATGTAGCTTAAGAATTTTGCATTCACCTTTTGATATTTATAACCTAAACGATTCATTGCTATGGCCAGGCAAACATTTGTTGAAAAAATTCTGGGAGCGAAATGCGGTAGCATTATTTTTCGCAAGCCGGATATTGTTCTTTCACATGATAATACGGTTAGTATTTTCAAAACTTTTGAGAAAATGGGTGGGGAGAGAATTCATGATCCAAACCAATTGTTAGTAGTGTTGGATCATAATGCCCCTCCGACCAATGCAAAGTTGGCAACCGATTATCAGTTTGTGAGGGATTTGGTAATACAACAGGGGGTTGAAAAGTTTTACGATGTTGGTTGCGGTATCTGTCATCAAATAATGTCATATCATGCCCGACCTGGGATGGTTATAGTGGGGAGTGACAGTCATACCTGTACGGCAGGTGCTTTTAATGCATTGGCAGCAGGTATCGACCGAACTGAGACAGCAGGCTTGTGGAAGCGTGGCGAAACCTGGTTTCGGGTGCCTGAGTCTATTAAGATTAGCTTGAAAGGAAGAATGCGAGAAGGCGTTTATGCCAAAGATTTGTCACTTTGGATTATTGGAATGATTGGGGCGGCTGGTGCTAACTATATGTCGGTTGAATTCCACGGGGATGGTGTTGAAACACTTTCTATAGCACAAAGGATGACGTTGGCAAATCTGGCCTCGGAGATGGGAGCAAAAAATGCAGTATTTCCTCCGGATGAGGTTTTGGAGCAGTTTTTTGAAGGGGAGGAAGTGAAAGGAGTTTGGGCTGATGAAGATGCTTTGTATTACAAGGAGATAGAGATCAATTTAGAGGATGTTGTTCCTTTGGTGGCGATCCCTCATCAAGTTGAGAATGTAAAAGCTGTGGTGGAGGTACAAGGGGTAAAACTCAATCAGGGACTTATAGGGACCTGCACAAATGGACGTCTGGAGGATCTTGAGATTGTAGCCGATATTCTGAATGGGGAACAAGTAGCTCCTGGTTTTCAATTGTTGGTGGCTCCGGCTTCTCGTGAAATATATTTGCAAGCTCTGGAGGAAGGGATTATTGCGACCTTAATAAAATCAGGTGCTAGTATCTTGGGGGCCTCTTGTGGGCCCTGTCTGGGAACCGGACAAGGTATCCCTGCAGATGGATTTAAGGTGATTTCTACAGCCAACCGTAATTTTTTGGGGCGAATGGGGAATAAGAATGCTGAGATTTACCTGGCATCTCCCGCTACAGTTGCCTGGTCTGCGCTTAAAGGAGAGGTTACGGATCCCAGAACTGAGGTAAGCTCGGAGGTGTTTCCTTTTCATAAGACTCCATGTGTAACAGTCGAAATACCTTCTGATGATAATCGGAGAGTTGAAGGTGTATGGAATTATAAGGATGTGGACAATTTGAATACGGATCAGATGTTTGCCGGGAGTCTTACCTATAATATTTTAAGTTCTGATGGTTCTGCGATTCTACCTCATTTATTCAAAGGGTTTGATGATCGGTTTTCGGAGAGAGTGCAAAAGGGTGATATTATAATCGGAGGAGAGAATTTTGGTTGTGGTAGTTCACGGGAGCATCCTTCTGTTGGATTATCCTATGCAGGGGTACGGGTTGTAATTGTTAAATCTGTTAACAGGATTTTTTATCGTTCATGCATTAATCAGGGCTTGCTGTTAATTGTCAATCCCCAGATAGTGGAAGCTTACCTGCCGGGCAATAGGGTGGAAGTTGATCTTTTGAAAGGACAAATCAGGGTCGCTGATCATGTTTTTGAAATGCCCTCCTTACCGGGGAAGATAATGGATATAATAAAAAGCAAAGGTTTGGTGAATTGGATTCGTTCTGAAGCCTAGGTTTTTAGCGGGGTGTAGCGAAATTAATTTTAAAAAAGTGTAGTTTTTATTTGCGGGTAATAATTAAAAATCCCTATATTTGCATCGCATTTGAAAAGGATGGTCCAGTAGCTCAGTTGGATTAGAGCAACAGCCTTCTAAGCTGTAGGTCCCAGGTTCGAGCCCTGGCTGGATCACAAAATAGAGACATTCTGAAAATACTAAGGCCGGTCCAGTAGCTCAGTTGGATTAGAGCAACAGCCTTCTAAGCTGTAGGTCCCAGGTTCGAGCCCTGGCTGGATCACCGTAAAAGGGAGAGAAGTACAATTGTACTTCTCTCCCTTTTTTTATTTAGTATTATTAAAATTAAGATGTTTAAAGGGGGCTAAAATGCTTGTAGGATGGGAGGAATGAGGCTTTGAGGAGTTCTGTTGAATACATTTTTCTATGATTTGTAAACTTTAATCACTAAATTTGCGTAATTAACTTATGAAAATGAATCATTCGTCAAAAGTCGATAAAATCCGACTCAAAAGATTTTGAAATTTTCTTTAGAGCAGGAGGTCCCATGAAAAAACTGTTACTCCCTTTTTTTATAGCTTGTTTTAATTGCTTTCTAATAGATGCTAGTAGGGGGCAAATTGTTAGCCCTCTAGGTGATACTACTATTTGTAAGGGTAGTTCTGTGGTGTTGGAGGCGGACGATTCTTATCTGTACAATTGGAGTACTGGTGAGTTGTCTCGCACCATCACGGTTTCTCCTAACGTAACGACTTCCTATGATTTGAGGGTTTTCATCCCGGATCGGAGTATCGAGATGATCCAAAATGGTGATTTTAGTCAGGGGAATACTGGATTTAGTAGTGAATATGGTTACGTTGCCACGGCTTCTTCCTCTGCTCTTTGGGATGAGGGGAAATATGCTGTAGGTACTAATCCGAACAATTATCATTCTAATTTTTCTTCTTGTAGTGATTATATCGGTCCGGCACCGGATAATATGATGATTATTAATGGTGCTCCCGATGAGGGGGTTGAGATCTGGAGTCAAACCATTAATGTTATCCCTAATACTTACTATGCCTTCTCAACATGGTTTACTAGTGTGCATCCCGATAATCCGGCGGAGTTGCAATTTTCCATAGACGGAGTGTTAATGGGGGCTCCTTTTAAATTATCGGGGACTACATGTGAGTGGGAAGAGTTCTATGCCTTGTGGCATTCAGGTTCAAGTACTACTGCCGATATTTCTATTGTAAACAAGAATACTATTCGAAGTGGAAACGATTATGCGCTGGACGGTATTTCTTTTAATGAATTGAAGGAAATTCAGGATTCAAGATTGATTACAGTGATCGAGCCACCGAGTGTAAATGCTGGGAATGATATATCTGTGTGTGAACACCAAGATATTGTTTTGTCGGGAATAGCAACCAATTATACTTCGTTGCAATGGACATCCTCGGGAGATGGAGTGTTTAATGATTCTACCAGTTTGGATGCAATATATACACCTGGAAATGGGGACAAACTGGTTGGTTCTGTATTTCTTTCTTTGACCGCGAATCCTAATAGTCCTTGCGATCCTGTGTCTGATCAAATGCAAGTAACTCTTACTTCCGCTCCATCAGTTGATCTTGGAGCGGATCAGTATTTTTGTGGGACAGGTGTTGTATTGCTTGATGCGCAGAATGTGGGAGGATCCTATTTATGGAATACGGGAGCTACTTCTCAAAGCATTTCTGTTAGTACCTCCGGAAGTTATAGTGTTGAGGTCATGTTTCCAAATGGTTGTATCGACAGAGATACTGTTTTTTTTGGGTTTGAACAGATGCCGCTTGTTGATTTAGGTCCGGATCAAGCTGTTTGTGCCGGTACGCTTATAACCTTGGATGCTGGCAACCCCGGAGCCTCTTACCTTTGGAATACAGGAGCAACAACCCAACAAATTTCTGTTTTTGAACCCGGCGATTATTCTGTAACTGTTACCAATGTACATGGTTGTTCCAGTACTGACGAAATGAATCTGAGTTGGTTGCCCAATCCTATGGTGGATTTGGGCCCGAATCAGGAATTGGCAAGTGGTGGGAGTATTGTTTTGGATGCCGGAAAGGATGTTGTTTCCTATTTATGGAATGATGGTTCTGTTGATCGGTGGTTGACGGTTGATCAACCGGGTGTTTATTCCGTTAGGGTGACAGATAGCAATGGTTGTACTGCGATTGATATGGTAACTGTCAGTGATGGTAGTGCTTTTCCTCCTCAGGTCTCTTTGGGAGATACCATTATTTGTGAGGGGAATTCAGTGGATTTAGATGCAGGTTCAGGTTTTCTTTTCAATTGGAACACTGGAGATCTTACTGGTAAGATAACAGTAGCACCAACAGAAACGACGACCTATTCATTGCGTGTTTTCGAACCGGATGAATCGAATCAATTGATAGAGAATGGAGATTTTTCCAATGGAAATACTGGTTTTGATAGTGATTATTTTTATTGTGATGATCCATTAAATGTGCCATGTGGACAAAATAAAAACATATATACTGTAAATTCCAATACACAGGTATTGGGAGGTGGTTTTGTTACCTGCTCGGGGGTAACCGGAGATTCCCCTGATAATGTAATGATTGTGAAAGGGGCCGAGGCAAATTATACGGTTTGGGAGCAGACTGTTTCTGTGGATCCGGATAGTTACTATGCCTTTTCGGTTTTTGTAACCAATCTACATTCCAATAGTTACGATGAGTTTTTAGTGAGGGTGAATGGAATGGTAGTAGATCGTTTCTATACCAATGAACCCTGTGAGTGGGATAAATTTCAAAGTGTTTTTACTTCGGGGGTAGCTGAGACAATGCATCTTTCGATTGAAAATATTAGTACTTCAGGAGTTGGAAATGGTTACGGTTTGGATGGTTTTCAGTTGTATAAGCTTACTGAGACAGGGGTGGATGTTACGGTTGAGGTTGTGAATACTCCGTTAGTAAATGCGGGATCTGATTTGTCAGTTTGTTCTACAAATTCAGTTTCTTTGAGTGGAGCTGTTAGTAATTCGTCTTCTTTTGAGTGGAGTTCCAGTGGTGATGGGAGTTTTTCTGATCCAACTCTATTAACTCCTAATTATAATCCTGGGCCAAATGATGTTTTAAATGGTTTTGTGAATTTGAGTCTAACTGCTCAGCCTACTACTCCTTGTCTTGATCCTGTTGCTGATGTGATGGTAGTATCCTTATTGCCTGGACCAGATGTGAATCTTGGTATCGATAGGGGGATTTGCTATGGTGAGGTATTGCAGTTGGATGCAGGAAATTTGGGAGTATCCTATCTTTGGAATGATGGTTCAACGAACCAAACTTTAGTTGTTTCGACTTCGGGCACCTATAGTGTGACGGTAACCGATGCCAATGGTTGTACCGCTTCAGATGAAGTTGTTATCACCGTTAACTCCAATCCGGTTGTAAGCCTGGGGGCGGATCAGGCGTTCTGTGAAGGAAATTCTGCTATTCTGGATGCTGGTAATGTGGGATCGACGTATCTATGGAGTGATGGCACAACCAATCAAACTTTGGTTGCTTCAGCCTCCGGAACTTACGATGTAAGGGTAAC
>JBGRQA010000053.1:0-18698 GCA_041725895.1 Marinifilaceae bacterium | reverse complement strand
GTCCTGTTCAATCATTCAGCTTCGATCCAAATCATTCGCGCCTTCCGTTGAAAGCGAGTGCAAAGATAAGGGAAATCGAATCGATATTCCAAATCCAATCTTCTTTTTTTCTTACCTTCCACTTTAACTCACTGCAAATCAAAATTGTATTTTCCACCATTTCTCTTTTAAATGATTTTAACTTTCCTACTTCCACTGATTATCCACCATAAATTCTATCTTCGTATTGGAATTATAGTATAAACACCTAATTATTCTGCATTGTGACAGATAGTATTGTTATCATCCCTACCTACAATGAGAAGGAGAACATCGAAGCAATTGTTCGTAAAGTTTTCTCATTGAATACGCCTTTTGATATACTGGTTGTCGAAGACAATTCTCCCGACGGAACAGCTTTAATCGTAAAGGAACTCATGAAAGAATTTCCACAACTCCATATTCTGGAGAGAAAGGGAAAACTTGGACTGGGCACTGCATACATAGCAGGTTTTAAATGGGCTTTAGAGCGCCATTACAATTATATTTTTGAGATGGACGCAGATTTCTCGCACAACCCTGAAGATTTAATTCGATTACGCAACGCCTGTGCCCAAAAAGGTGGTGATTTGGCTATCGGTTCACGCTACGTTTCTGGAGTAAATGTTGTAAATTGGCCTATGGGTAGAGTTCTTATGTCCTATTTCGCATCCAAGTATGTCCGCTTTGTAACAGGAATGAAAATTCATGATGCTACGGCAGGATTCAAGTGCTACACAAGAAAAGTACTGGAAACGATCAACTTGGATAAGATTAAGTTCAGGGGCTATGCCTTCCAAATAGAAATGAAGTTCACCGCATGGAAATTCGGCTTCAATATTATTGAAGTACCAATCATATTTACCGATCGTACCGAGGGCACATCAAAAATGAGCGGAGGAATATTTAATGAAGCAGTTTGGGGAGTAATCAAAATGAAGCTCAGAAGCTTCTTCACCAAATACGAACGTTAATACACAATATGCTCCGGCAATTATTCATTGCACAGGAGCCCAAAACAACCATATTATGTCTTCCATATTAATCAAAAACGCCAAAATTGTAAACGAAGGAAAACAATTTAAGGGCAGCCTGTACATTAAGAATGGCCTAATTGAGGAGATTCTGACTGAGTTCATCCCTGAAGAACTTGAAAAAGAGTGTAAAACTATTGAGGCAGAAGGACAGATTCTGATTCCAGGAGTTATTGACGACCAGGTGCATTTTCGTGATCCGGGAATGCCTCACAAGGGAGACCTCTATACCGAATCGCGGGCAGCTGTTGCCGGAGGAACTACCTCTTTTATGGATATGCCCAACGTAAAACCCCAAACCACAACACAGAAACTACTGACCGAAAGGTATGAATTGGGCGCACAAAAATCTCTGGCCAACTACTCCTTCTATATGGGGGCCACAAACGACAATTTGGACGAAATTCTGAAAACAGATCCGAAAAATGTGTGTGGCATCAAGATCTTTATGGGATCTTCGACCGGGAATATGCTGGTAGATGATACTGAAACCCTTTCTAAAATTTTTGAGAAGGCACCTCTGCTTATTGCAACCCACTGCGAAGATACCCCAACCATTGAAAAGAATCAGGAAGAGTACAGAAATCAATACGGCGATGAAATTCCAATGGAATACCACGGAAAAATTCGTAGTGCCGAAGCTTGCTACAAATCTTCATCCAAAGCAATAGAGCTGGCAAAAAAATACAACACTCGCCTTCACATCCTTCATCTCTCTACCGCAAAAGAGATGGAACTACTTGATAACGACAAACCAGCAAAAGAAAAACGTATAACAGGAGAAGTTTGTATACATCACCTCTGGTTCGACGACAGAGATTACAAAGAGAAGAAGGCAAGAATTCGCTGGAATCCAGCCATCAAAACCCAGGAAGATAAGAATGCCCTGATGGAGGCTCTGCTAAACGACAAACTTGACATTATTGCCACCGACCATGCTCCCCACACCGTTGAGGAAAAAGATGGCAACTACATGCAAGCCGCCGGTGGAGGACCATTGGTGCAACATTCATTGGTTGCGATGCTGGAAATGGCACTTGAGGGCAAAATTTCTACCGAAAAAGTAGTGGAGAAAATGTGCCACACACCTGCCGAAATTTTCCAGGTAAAAAACCGGGGCTTTATCCGAAAAGGCTACCATGCCGATCTCGTACTTTTAGATGAAGAAGCATGGACCGTAAAACCGGACAATATCCTATACAAGTGTGGATGGTCTCCCTTTGAAGGACAAACCTTCCATTACAAGGTGAATAAAACCTTTGTTAACGGCCACCTTGTATATAACAACGGAACATTCGACGAAGGCGTAAAAGGACAACGACTTCAATTTGATCGTTAATCAATATTCTTTAGAAGTTAGCAAATGACTCTTTGCAGACATACAAACACAGCAGCCCTGATTCTTTCGGGGCTGCTTTTATTAAGCTGCCAACAAACTCAACCGAAAAAAGAACCTTTTTCGGGGAATTGCATTGCCGATCCCATTACCTACGAGGTGATTGTAAACAATCCGAACCCCGAAGATGACTGGAAAACTGAATGCCTGGCCAATACCAGCACCAAAAATCTTGTGGCAGATATAGTAGAGGCGGTAAAGGATGGCAAACTCAAGGCTTTTGATTACTACGACAATCATCTTCTCACAAGAGAGGAGCTCAACCATTTGTTCCTGGTGGAAAAAATCCAGGAAAAGATCGGAAATATTCAATTTATCGAGCGTTGGTACTGGAATAAAGAAAATCTTCAGCTGCAAAAGAAGGTTGAAAAACTAATGTTGGGCTATGAGCTGTATGATTTGGATGGGAAGGTGAAAGGATACAAGGCCAGCTTTACAGTAAAGCTGGGAGATTAATTAATCAGGAGTTAGCAAATAAAAAAGGGACACGACATATCGTGTCCGTTCCATTAAAAAAGATTATGAATCAAAATAAAATGAAGGTACTGTTTATCGACTCTACCCACCCACGATTGAGAGAGATGCTGGAAGAGGCGGGTTTTGATTGCCAATACACTCCGGAAATGAGCAAGGAGGAAATGTTGGAGATTTTCAATCAGTTTGACGGTTTCATCATCCGAAGCAAGTTTAAGCTGAACAGAAAGGAATTGGATCGTGCAACCCGGTTGAAGTTCATCGGACGCGTTGGTGCAGGATTGGAAAACATCGATGTAGAATACGCAGAAAGCAAAGGAATTCGCTGTTTTAACGCACCAGAGGGAAACCGTGATGCGGTAGGAGAACACGCCGTTGGAATGCTACTCACCCTTTTTAACAATCTTTGCAGATGCAATTGGGAAGTAAGCAACGGGAAATGGCGTCGGGAAGAAAACCGCGGATTGGAAATCATGGGCAAAACCGTAGGAATTATCGGATACGGGAACATGGGAGGTGCTTTTGCCCGCCGCTTAAAAGGTTTCGGCTGTAAAGTTATTGCCTACGACAAGTATAAATTTGACTACACCGACGACTTTGCAGAAGAAAAGCAATTGAAGGATCTGTTTGAACAGTGCGATATTCTAAGTCTTCACGTACCATTGACCGACGAAACCCACTTCATGATCAACGATGAGTTCCTTAATTCATTCCAAAAGGACATCTTCCTGATTAATACCGCCAGGGGAAAAGTGGTAAAAACCTCTGATTTGGTCAAAAACTTGAAATCGGGAAAGGTTCGGGGCGCCTGCCTGGATGTACTGGAGTATGAAAAAACTTCCTTCGAATCGCTTCATGCCAGCGAATTACCGGAGGAATTCCAATACCTCATCGATACAGACAATGTTTTGCTAAGTCCACACGTAGGGGGATGGACCCACGAATCGAACATTAAACTTTCTGAGGTAACCGCTCAAAAAATTATTGAGGAGTTTGCATTGTAGCTTTCAAAATGCGAATAAAAAAAGGAGGGGATTGAGCTTTCTATTCACAATCCCCTCCTTTTTGTTTACGATTCACAAAGGTTGAATTCTATTTTCTAGAAGCGATAATTGAATCCGGCTCCTAAAAAATGATACCCAACATCGGAAAGCTTAATCCCTGTCTCCATTACAAATGTCCATCCGTTTCCAACACCAACATGCACTCCCAAAGGAAGCCAAACGGGTATTTCAGTATCTTCTTCCTCGAAAACAATATCCAAATCCAAACCGGTAACAATACTTGCCGAGGAGGAAACCGGCAGGGTCAGAAGCGCGGTCATATCCAGGCCAAATTCATAGAAGTGGTGAGCTCCTGCTGAAAAGGAGAAATTACGGTTGATGGCAAACTCCACATCTCCACCCAGGTAGGTCTCTTCTCCAAGGACACCAACCTTCATCCCCAGATCGGCCCCATTTCCCAAACCTGCACCCCCGTGCAAAAACATATTGAACTCATTACTTCCGTCGTAAACCATCAGAGAGGGCTCAAACCCCACTTCAAATCTTCCCTTACCCAGCACGGAGGATGTATTGAACACCTGCGCTCTAACCCCAAACAACAATCCACATAAAATAATTGTCAATAATCCTTTCTTCATTTTCTTTTCGTTTAACGTTCAATCTACCTCTAAACCTTCCAATTTCTTTTTTATTGCTGCTATTCGAAAATTTTCCGGCCTTTTTTCTTTTCTGTCACCCCACATTTCCATCAATTCACTTTATTTGCTAATGCGGATTTCCCAAACACCATATTTTCTATCATTCTATTATCCTGCTTTTTTCCACACCTTTCTTATCCTTTCCCTAACCTTTCCCCTGCTTTGCTTTCCTTTCTTTTTTGGCTCCGGGTTTTTCATCCTCTTTTTTACCATTCCATCTCCGGCATCTCTTTTTCTTTTTTTTCGATTTTGCAAATCTCGAGGGGAAAGGTGTTTTACACAAAGGGAGGGGCGAAAACCTCAAAGGGAGGGGTGTTTTTCACAAAGGGAAAGGCGAAACCCTCAAGGGGAGAGGTGTTTTGTACAAGGGGAAAGGCGAAAACCCCGGTAATATTGTTTGGGCCTATTTTTCTTTTGAAGGATCTTCTATTTTCTTTATGGGGATAGTTAAGGGGGTTGGCCTTTTCATTCTGTCAAAATGGAAACCTAATGAGGGGAAATAACGAGGAAAAGGGGGCAATAAAAAAGAGAAACAAGGCAACTCGCCTGTCTCCCTTTTTAATACGATATGAGGTATTTCAATTAAAAAATCTCCTTTGCAATTTCTTTTACACATTGAGATGCCATCAAAGTATAAAGATGTAGGGAAGGCACACCGTACTTGATCAACTCTTTTCCCTGTTGGATCCCCCATTCCGTACCCACCTGCTTTACTGCTTCATTGTTTTTGCATTTTCGAACTTCCCGGGCCAATTCCTCCGGAATATCCACTTTGAACACCTGGGGTAGAATATTCAGCTGACTCAGGGCGGAAATGGGTTTCAACCCGGGAACAATAGGAACTTCAATACCGGCCTTCCGGGCCTTTTCTACAAATTGGAAAAACTTCTGATTGTCAAAAAACATTTGGGTAACAATATACTCCGCTCCGGCATCAACCTTTTGCTTCAGGTAATAAAGATCGGACTCCATATTGGGCGCCTCCTCATGTTTCTCCGGATATCCTGCCACTCCATAGGAAAAAGGCGTTTCGAAAGCCTCGGCAAACGTACCATCCAAATATTTCCCTTCATTGATATCGTTCACCTGCCTTACCAGATCAAGGGCATACCGATGTTCGCCTTCGGCAGGCAAAAACTGGTGCCGTTTGGAGGCATCACCCCGAAGTAACAACAAATCATGAATCCCCAAAAAGTTAAGATCAATCAGGGCATTCTCGGTTTCTTCTGGAGTAAAGCCACCACAAATCACATGGGGCACAACAGGAATTTTGTATTCGTGATTTATAGCTGCAGCCACAGCTACCGTTCCGGGCCGCTTGCGGGTTTTCTGCTTTTGGTAAACCCCTTTCCCATTGGCTACAAATTGTACCTCATCGCGATGGGAGGTTATATTAATGTATTGAGGATCGAACTCACGCAACAGATCGATCGTATTAAAAACCTTTTGTATACTATTTCCTTTCAGGGGTGGTAAAAGCTCAAAGGAAAAAAGAGTCTTCCTATTTTGTTGGGCTGTATTTAGTAAATCGATTACCTTCATATTTGTTTTTCATTTTTAGGGTGAGTTATTAACAAGTTTGTTAATAAGTGATGGCTTTACAGCATTTTTCCGTTTTGCAACCGAAACCTTGATAAACAATCTGCTGTTACTTCATCACAATTCGAACAGCCATAAATTTCTCGTGAAAAAATTCATGCAATACCGGTATTATTGATTTAGGATTGGCATAAGCAATTGCTGGGCACGTTCTAAGCGTATGCGTTTTCTCCGGGCATAATCTTGCACCTGATCATCCTGTATTTTGCCTAAGGAAAAGTACAGAGCATCAGGATGCGCCAAAAAGAGACCACTAACCGAGGCGGCCGGATACATGGCATAGTTCTCGGTAAGTGTTACACCAATACTCTCCTCTGCTTTCAGCCAGTCAAACAACATCCGTTTCTCCGAATGATCGGGCAAAGAGGGATAGCCAAATGCAGGACGAATTCCCCGATAATGTTCCCGGAGCATCTCCTCCAGATTCAGATTCTCATCAACTGCATAACCCCAATACTTCTTTCGGATTTGTTCATGAAGCAATTCGGCAAAAGCTTCCGACAATCGGTCGGCCAACACCTTAATCATTATTGCATTATAATCGTCCTGCTCTTCGGCAAAACGACTCAGGCTTTTTTCTAGATCCAAACCGGCTGTGGTTACAAATCCTCCCACATAATCTAATCTACCGGACTCTATTGGCGCCACAAAATCAGACAAACACAGGTTACTCAACCCTTTTTTAAAGCTTTCCTGCTGACGTAACATGCAAAACCGTGCAAGTTCAGAGCTTCGCTCCTCATCGGAGTAAACAATCAAATCATCCCCTTCCGAATTTGCAGGATAAATGGCAAAAACAGCACTCGCCTTCAGCAATCCCTTTTGTTCTATCTCATCCAACAGGCGATTGGCATCCTCAAATAATCGGTGAGCTTCCTCACCCAATTCCGGGTGTTCCAATATTTCAGGATACATCTCCTTTAGTTCCCAGGCTACAAAAAAGAATGTCCAATCAATGTACTTTCGAAGATCTTTTAAAGAGTATTCTTCTATCACTTTGTGCCCAATAAAATTAGGGCGTTCAACAGTAGCTTTTGTCCAATCAACAGTCTCCCGGTTATCACGGGCAGCGGTTAGTTCCAAATAGGAAACAGGTTTTCGCTCCTCGTGTTCATACCTTAATTGAGCATACTCTTTTTTTACTTCCAGAAGATAGGCATCGCGCTTTTCGGGGTTGCACAAATTCTTGAGTATACCAACACTCTGGGATGCATCCTTGATGTATACCACTCCTTTATTGTAATTGGGTTCCATTTTTACCGCCGTATGCAGCTTCGAAGTTGTGGCCCCACCTATAACCAAAGGAATATCGAATCCTTCCCTCTCCATTTCGGCAGCAACAAAACTCATCTCCTCCAACGAAGGCGTAATCAAACCACTAAGAGCAATCACATCCACCTTTTCACGACGGGCCGCCTCCAGTATCTTGGAACAAGGTACCATTACACCCAAATCAATCACTTCAAAATTGTTGCAGGCCAACACCACACTCACAATATTTTTTCCGATATCATGAACATCTCCTTTCACTGTTGCCAATAATATTTTTCCGGCACTTCCACTCCCCATTTGTCCCTTTTCCTCCTCAATAAAAGGCTGAAGGTAGGCTACCGCTTTCTTCATTACCCGGGCCGATTTCACCACCTGCGGCAGAAACATCTTACCATCGCCAAACAGATCACCCACCACATTCATTCCATCCATCAAGGGTTGCTCAATAACATCCAGGGCCCGGGGCAAAAGCTGTCGAGCCTCCTCTACATCTGCCTCAATATACTCTGTAATGCCTTTTACCAATGCATAAGTCAAACGTTCGGTACATGATTTTTCCCTCCAGGCATCCAAACTGCTCTCCTTTTTCCCCTCATCTTTCAAAGAATTTGCCAGTTCAACCAACCGTTCCGTGGCATCCTTCCTCCTATTCAATACCACATCTTCTACCTTTTCCAACAGGTCTTCAGGAATCTCATCGTAGATTTGCAACATTCCGGGATTCACAATCCCCATATCCAAACCGGCTTTTATTGCATGATACAGGAAAACCGAATGCATGGCTTCGCGCACCACATTGTTGCCCCGTAAAGAAAAAGAAAGGTTACTGATTCCCCCGCTTACCTTAGCATGAGGTAGATTCTCCTTAATCCAGGATACTGTTCGAATAAAATCCACCGCATAGTTGTTGTGCTCCTCAATCCCCGTAGCAATAGCCAATACGTTAGGGTCATAAATAATATCCTCCGGTGCAAAACCTACTTTCCGAGTCAAAATCTCGTAGGCCCTACCACAAATCTCTATTCTCCGCTCGAAACTGTCCGCCTGTCCTACCTCATCAAAAGCCATCACAACTACAGCAGCACCATATCTTTTAATCCTGGTGGCATTCCGGATAAATTCATCTTCCCCCTCCTTCAAACTGATAGAATTCACGATACATTTTCCCTGAAGGCACTTTAATCCGGACTCTATCACCTTCCATTTGGATGAATCAATCATTACAGGAACTTTGGAAATCTCCGGTTCTGAGGCCAGAAGCTTCAAAAAGATCTCCATTTCCTTCTCAGCATCCAACATGGCATCGTCCATGTTCACATCAATAATCTGAGCACCGTTTTCTACTTGCTGACGAGCAATCGATAAAGCCTCTTCATACTTTTGCTCTCGTATCAAACGGGCAAATTTTCGTGAACCGGCCACATTGGCCCGTTCCCCTATATTCACAAAATTGCTCTGACGACTAATGCGTACCATTTCCAAACCACTCACCCTTGTTTCTGCCTTTACGGCGGGTATGGCACGGGGTTTTACTCCCTGAACAGCCTCTGCCAGCGCCTTAATATGTTCAGGTCTGGTTCCGCAGCAACCTCCTACAATATTAACTTTGCCTTCGTCAAACAACTCCTGAAGTTCGGCAACCATAGTTTCGGGTGTTTCATCGTATTCACCCAATTGGTTGGGCAAACCGGCATTGGGATACACGCTAACGTAAACCGGCAACAAGTCGTCCAACTGATGAACAAAGGGAACCAGGTCTTTGGCTCCAAATGCACAGTTCAATCCAATACTAAGCAAACGGTCGTTCTTAACCGATGTCACAAATGCCTCCAGAGTTTGCCCCGATAAGGTGCGTCCACTTCTATCGGTAATGGTACCCGAAAGCATTAATGGAATTTCCAACTCCCGCTTCTCCAGCACCTGAGTTGCTGCAAATATGGCTGCCTTGGCATTCAGAGTATCAAAGATGGTTTCAATCAAAAGTACATCCACTCCCCCATCCAGCAGGCCGTTTACCTGTTCGGTATAAGATAAAACCATATCGTCAAAATCAACCTCCCGATAACCGGGATCCTCTACTTTTGGGGATATGGAAGTGGTTTTGTTGGTAGGACCGATGGAACCTGCCACCCAACGTATCTCTCCCGGATGAGTTTCAATAAACTCATCGGTTGCCAAACGTGCATTCTGTGCTGCTTTCAGATTCAACTCATAGGCCAAATCCTCCATACCATAATCCTTCAGGGATATGGAGGTGGAATTGAATGTGTTGGTCTCAATAATATCGGCACCTGCAACCAGAAACTTCCGGTGAACTTCTCTGATTATTCGGGGCTGAGTTAAGGTAAGCAGATCGTTATTGCCTTTTTGCGGTAACTTTGTTGCAGCAAAACGTTCTCCTCTGAATTCTGCTTCGGTGAGTCCATACTCCTGAATCATGGTTCCCATTGCACCATCCAGTACCAGAATTCGCTTGCGTAGTTCTTCTTTGATTGTTGTCAATTTGGCCTCCTTCTTTTTTAGCTAACCAAATAAATGGCGGTATTGTAATTTTTCTGCTCGATTAAAACCCTATGTTTCTGATTGATCTCCTGCAACGTTTCAGGTTGATAGTGACGGATAGTAATCAACTCCAATCGATCATTTTTCAACACTTCAAAACTCAATTCCAACTCCCGAACCAAATCCTCCAGGTTACGGGCAGAACCATCCACACAAAAGGCAAAACTCAAAGCAGTATTCTGAGAAAAGTTGAGTTTTATCCTGTACTTTGTTAACAGAGAAAATACAAAAAATAAATCTTTTTCACCAATGAATGAGAAATTCAATGGCTTAAGAGTCAACAAAACCTGTCGCTTTTTTACGATGTAATTGGGCAATCGTGGAAGAAGCTCATCTCCTCCTGCAATAAGGGTTCCCTCTTTCTCTGGTTCCTGAAAAGATTTTACCCAAAGGGGTATCAATTTTGCCTGCAAAGGCTTGATTGTTTTGGGATGAATCACCCTGGCCCCATAGTAGGAAAGTTCAATTGCTTCCTGGTATGGAATTAGATCCAGCTTTACGGTATTATCAAAGTAATCCGGATCCGCATTCAATATCCCCAACACATCCTTCCATATTACCATCTTTTCAGCTCCTACCAGGTAAGCCAAAATGGAAGCAGTATAATCGGAACCTTCCCGTCCCAGGGATGTAGTATACCCCTCTTCATCAGATGCAATAAACCCCTGAGTAATATAAAGAGTATCCGGTTCATCCTTTAAATTACGCTTCACCAACCTTTGGGAATAGTCCCAGTTAATGTTGGCATCCCGATAGGTTCGGTCCGATTTCAGGCATTTCCGGATATCCACCCATTTGTTCTTTTGTCCTATACGTTTAAGGTAAGCAGATAGAATACGAGAGGACAACAATTCCCCAATGCCTATGATTTGATCGTACTCAAACTCAAAACTCTCTCCCGCGATTTTCTCCAAATGAGATTCCAATTCACCAAATATTCTGTCCACATCCCTTTTCATCCCGAGTGTTACAACCCCAAAAAGGTCTTCAATTAAAGCATAGTGAAAAGCACGAATTTCCTCCACCAGATTCAACACTTCGTCATTGCCCCTATAGTGGGCTTCTACAACTTTCTCAAGAGTATTGGTCGTTTGACCTATGGCTGAAACAACCACCGTTAAAGGCCGCCTGACCTTTCGTATAATTTCACAAACATTTCGGATAGCGGCAGCATCTTTCACCGAAACACCTCCGAATTTATATATTATCATTATTTCCTTTTTATAACTATAAAAAACTATTTTAGAAGAAGCGGTCACAATTAATAAGAGCCTGAGACTAGTGGTAAGCAGCAAGTCTCAGCACACAAGTATTGATCCTATCTGGTTGTGCTTTTTCTATATAAATTACTCCTCACCCAAATAGGCCAGAAAGAGATCCCGATCTGCCAGTTGCTTTCGAATAGCAATCAATTCCGAAAGATTAATGTATCCAATCACATAATTGAATTCTTTGGAATTTAGAGATTCGGTTATTTCCTCAAAGTTGAAAAGTGCCAAATCATTCCTTTCGGAATATCTAAGGTAGATCTGCACTTTCATATCGGAAGTATATTCCAGGCCACCATAGTATTTCAGTTTTTTGTATTCATATTTATAATTGTAAGCCAAAGCGGTTACATCTGAAAGTACTGCAGATCCGGTTGGATGAGAACCAGCTCCTTTTCCATACATAAACTGATTGTCGTAGAAATTACCTTGAATCAGAACCCCGTTGTAATGATCTTCTACATTGTAAGCATGCTCGTTTGAGGCAACAAACTTTGGAGCAACAAGTAAACTCACCTGCTTCTCGTTCACTTTAGCCACTTTTCCAACCAAACGAATCTTATATCCCCTCTGACGAGCCAGTTCAATGTCGTACTGTGACAGTTTTGAAATTCCAACATTAAAAACCTGATCGGGATGGACAAATAGCCCAAAACCATGCACGGTTAGAATGATCAATTTGTAAAGGGTATCGAAACCTTCCACGTCCGAAGTGGGATCACTCTCCGCAAATCCAAGATCCTGCGCCTGCTTTAGTGCCACATTGTAATCCAGATTCTCATCAAAAATCTTGGACAAAATGTAATTGGACGATCCATTCAAAATTCCGCTTACCGACTGCAAAAGATCGTTGTCGTAATACTCTTCCAAATTTCGAATGATTGGAATACTACCACAGGCCGAAGCCTCATAAACAAAGGAAACCTTATGCTTCCACTGCAACTGGATCAGCTCTTCGATATGGTAGGCCAGCATTTTCTTGTTGGCTGAAATCACATGTTTTCCATTTTGCAGGGCCGTTTTTACAATGTGGTAGGCCGCATCGGCATCGTCGATGAGTTCGGCCACCACATTGATTTCCGGGTCATACAAAATATCTTCAGGATTCAGGGTCACCAGGTTTGCGTCCAAATCCCGTTCCTTTTCCGCATCTTTAACACATACTTTTTCAATTGAGGCATCCAGCCCTTTACTGTTTTTTAATACGTGGGCCAATCCCGAACCAACTACTCCGTATCCAAATACACCTATCTTTAATTTATTGCTCATAGTTATTTTCTTTTTTCAACTTTATACACTCTAATCAGAATGCTTCGGTAAGATTTCAAACGCTCCGCTTTCACTTAAAACAAAAATTCAGAAAGCAGGCGATTACTAATCCCTCCAGAATCATATTCTATAATTCAAAAATTCTCTGATTATTTGAGTTAACTTATCCTGCTCCAGTAGAAATCCGTCGTGTCCATATAGAGAATGAATCTCGCAGTATTGCGCACCGGGAATTCCTTTGGCAATTTCCTTTTGTTCATCTACCGGAAATATCTGATCGGAATCTACACCAATCACCAGTGTTCGGGCCTGAATCTTCTTCAAAGCTTCAGAAACTCCCCCCCTATCTCGTCCAAGATTATGGCTGTCCATTATCTTGGAAAGCTGCCAATAAGAATAGGCATTAAATCTACGGGCCAATTTCTCTCCCTGGTACTGTTGATAGGAGCTGGCGCGAAAATCATCTGTCTTCCCATTCTCCTGCTCCAACTGGGAATGATGGTAGGTGGTATAGTTGCGGTAACTCAACAAAGCAATGGACCTTGCCACCTTCATTCCTTCCTTTCCGGCCTCATCGGAGGATTGCAGCCAGGTAGGATCTACCTTTATGGCCATTCGCTGCGATTCGTTAAAAGCAATTCCCCACGGAGAATGACGAGCATTGGAAGCCAGTACAACCAGGTTACTCAACTTCCCATTCAGTAACAAAGACCACTCCAGAGCCTGCATTCCTCCGAGAGAGCTGCCTATCAGCACCCGGATCTTTTCAATTCCAAGGTGCTGACGTAGCAACTCATGGGCTGCAGCCAGATCTCTGACTGTCAGCTGGGGGAAGTTATGATAGTATGGTTGTTGTTTTTCAGGATCTATAGACAAGGGGCCGGTACTTCCGTAACAGGAGCCCAAAATATTAGCGCAAACAATAAAATGCTCCCCTGGATTAAACAAATCGTTTTCTCCAAACAAACCAGACCACCAGTCAAACACATCGGAATTGGCAGTAAGAGCATGGCATACCCATATCACGTTATCTTTCTGAGCATTCAACTTGCCGTAAGTATGATAGGCAATAGTTACCTCCTCCAATCGCTTTCCCGATTCGAGCACCAAACCATCTTTATGAATATAAAATATCTCGCTCATCTGCTTACTGATTTTCTCTCGTTGCAATAGCTTTATCCGCAGCTTGTTTCAAATCATTTTTGATATCATCGATGTGCTCAATTCCTACGGAAATTCTCAACAACCCCGGTTCCACTCCGGAAGCTTTCTGCTCTTCCAGACTCAATTGCTCATGGGTGGTTGAACTAGGATGAATAATCAAAGTTTTGGCATCGCCCAGGTTAGCCACATGGGAAAGCAACTTCACTTCATCAATAATCTTATCTGCAACTTCACATCCACCCTTTACCTTAAAGGTCAATACAGCTCCGGCACCTCTAGGAAAATATTTCTTTGCCTTCTCATAGTAAGCATTGGATTTCAATCCAGGATAGGATACACTTTTCACCCAATCCTCTTCTTCCAGCCATTGGGCCAGGGCCAGGGTATTCTCTACATGGCGATCGACTCTCAGGGAAAGGGTTTCCAATCCTTGCAAAAGCAGGAAAGAATTGAAGGGACTCAGGCTGCATCCATAATCACGTAATCCTTCCACCCGGGCACGAATGATGTAGGCTATGTTTCCAAATTGACTTCCGGCTCCAAACACATCCCAGAAAACCAGTCCATGATATCCATCTGATGGTTCGGAGAATTGTGGGAATTTACCATTGCCCCAGTTGTAATTCCCACCATCAACAATTACTCCACCAACAGCTGTTCCATGTCCACAAATCCACTTGGTAGCCGATTCTACTACAATATTGGCACCATGCTCCAATGGACGAAACAGATAACCTCCGGCACCTAAAGTGTTGTCAACAATCAAAGGCAAATCATACTTTTGGGCAATGGCAGAAACCTGCTCAAAATCCGGAATGGAAAACTTTGGATTGGGTAAAGTCTCCACATAAATGGCCTTGGTATTTTCATCAATCAATCCTTCGATGGTTTCAGGATAATCGATATCCACAAATCGGGTTTCGATCCCCAGTCGTTTAAACTGAACCTTAAATTGATTGTAAGTGCCTCCGTAAATTTGAGCGGCAGAGATAAAATTATCTCCTGATTCCAAAATATTGGTCAAAGCAAGAAACTGAGCCGCTTGCCCCGATCCGGTTGCCAAAGCTGCTACACCTCCTTCGAGAGCGGCAATGCGTTGTTCAAATGCATCGGTGGTAGGGTTTTGAATACGAGTATAGATATTACCAAACTCTTTTAAGCCGAAAAGATTGGCAGCATGTTCCGAACTGTTAAACTGGTATCCGGAGGTTTGGTAAAGAGGTACAGCTCGCGAATTGGTTACGGCATCAACATCCTGCCCTGCATGTATTTGTAATGTTTCAAATCTTAATTTTTCAGACATGATTCTTCTTGTTTTTAGGGTGTACGATTCCCGGATGAAATCATGACCAGTTTTTTTTGGTCATTAAAATCACCTGTTTTTATTTCACTAAAAAATTGGATTGCTGGATCAAGTAAGTTGCTTACAGGTCATTTAAATACCTGATACTATTATCCAACTTACTGCATCCAAATACACAAACACATGCCATTACGAAATGGTTGTACCAGATCGGGCCAATGTTATTTTAATTGGAATTCTATAAGGTTCTCATTTGGCAACCCAACCAAATAAGCAATAACCTAAATTAAGTATGTGTTTGTGTCCCCGGGTCGGTGTTGTTTTATACGCACCAGCGTCTCAGTAGAAAGGGGAAAAGAACCAGACAGGATGCGTTATAGCATTTGCATGCCACGCATTCGCATCATCATATCCTGAAAGGAAGAAATGGTGTTTTGTAACTTGAAGTTCACCCCGGATGGAGTTGTCAGATCTAAATGTGTAGTCTTTCTGATTTTCATGTTCTTTTAATTTATATTCACCAATTAACTTTGGTCAGGATTTGACACCGTTCAATGCATAGAACATTGAGGTTGTCAGAAGGTCACAGAGCCTGTTCTCTCACTTCTTCTGTATAAATTAAAGACTTCCTCGAAGAGGATTTTGCCTTATACCTAGGTACAAATGTAAGTAGGTTTTGGTAAAAAACAAGTTCCTCCCCGAAAATTTATCCTTATTTTTTTTGCACTAGTTACTCAAAACATACTGGGCTGTATTCCTGCTTCGTTGCTCCATAAGTATCTCTCGCCCTTTAACCATGCGCTCTACAGCCTCCCTGTTGTAGTGGCGAATAGTTATCAGTTCCTGATGTTCGTTGTATCGAACCCTATAGTTCTTTTTCAATTCAACAATCAGTTCCCGAAGCTTTTCTCCCGTATCGTCGACACAAACCGAAAAAGAGATGGCTGAATTTTGCGTAAGATTTACTTTTACCCTGTACTTTGCAAATGTGGAGAAGATGTCACTCAAATTCTCTTCCATGATAAATGAAAAATCATTGGGCTGAATGGAAATCAACAACTGATTCTTCTTTTGGATAAATACCGGAATGTGTTCCTCCCGCTTGTTATTAGCTTTGGCAATAATAGTTCCCGGCTCCGAAGGCTCCTTAAAAGATTTTACATGAAGTGGAATTTCCTTTTTCTTAAGTGGCTGAATGGTTTTGGGGTGGATTACTTTGGCCCCGTAAAATGCCAGTTCAATGGCCTCCCTGTAGGAAATCCGTTCCAGTTTCTGTGCATCATCCAACCATTTGGGATCGGCATTCATAATTCCCGGAACATCCTTCCAAATCATCACCCGATCACAATCCAGGATATAGGACAGAATGGCTGCCGTATAATCAGAACCTTCCCGGCCCAGTGTGGTTGTCATATTGGTATTGGTTCCCCCAATAAATCCCTGGGTAATGTACACAAAGGTTTTCTCAAAGTTGAAAACCTGATTGATCAACTTAGACGAAAGTTCCCAATCTACCCGTGCTTCCCGATGAGTATCATCGGTTTTTAAACAACTTCGAATATCCACCCATTTGTTGGGGCGGCCACTTTGAGTCAAAAATAGAGATATGATTTTCGTAGAAAGCAATTCCCCAAAGGAAACAATCTGATCGTATTCAAAATCGTAGTTCAGAGAAGGAGTCTTCTCCAGGTATTTTTCCAATTCCAAAAATATTTGCTCCAACTCCTCGTATCCTTTCGACTCCCTTTCCGAAAAAAGACCCGTAATAATTTCCAGGTGATAGTTTTTGATCTGAAGAAAACGATTTTTAGTATCCTCATGCCCATGAAAATAGGAATGAGCCAAATCTTCGAGAGCATTGGTCATTTTTCCCATTGCCGAAACTACGATGATCATCTCCTCCTTATAGTTCTGAACTATTTTCACAAAATTTCTAACGCCCTCCGCACTATCCACTGAAGCACCGCCAAACTTAAAGACATTCATATTTTCAGAATTATTAAATTGAAAATTGAAGTTACAAAATTACGCAAAAGCCACAAAGAACTAATCTTAAAATAACATAAATTTTATTAGCGGAGAAAACGATTGCGCTTCAGTATCAGAGATTAAATAAAAAACTCTAACTTTATACTCCCAAATGAATAAACCAAAAAGCCCAAAAAAATGACAGAACACAATGTTCAAACATTAAATCAATTTATCATTCAGCGGCAATCCGATTATCCGCAGGCAAAGGGAGAACTGTCTCGTTTGCTGCATCATATAGGGATTGCTGCAAAGATTGTGAACCGGGAGGTAAATAAAGCCGGACTGGTTGACATTCTAGGTGAAGCCGGAAATGAAAATGTGCAGGGAGAGGACCAACAAAAGCTGGATGTCTTTGCCGACAACCATTTTATTGATGCTTTAAAAGCAAGTGGCGAATGTTGCGGTGTAGCTTCCGAAGAGAATGAGGACATCATTATTTTTGATGATGAAATGGGAAAAAATGGAAAATATATTTTTTCTATGGACCCACTGGATGGCTCTTCCAATATTGATGTAAATGTTTCCATCGGAACCATTTTCTCAATTTATGAACGAATCACCCCCCGTGGAGAAGTAGCCAAGCTGGACGACTTCCTACAGGAAGGAACCAAACAGGTTGCTGCCGGTTACATTATTTACGGCTCCTCCACGATGTTGGTTTATTCCACCGGAAACGGAGTAAACGGATTTACTCTTGATCCTTCCATCGGAGAATTCTGCCTGTCGCACCCCAACATCAAAACCCCCAAAGCAGGGAAAATCTATTCCATCAACGAAGGAAACTACATCAACTTTCCACTGGGTGTTAAAAAGTATATCAAATACTGCCAGGAAAAAGACAAGCGTTCCTCTCGTCCCTACACGTCGAGATACATTGGTTCATTGGTAGCCGATTTCCACCGGAATCTGTTAAAAGGAGGAATCTTTATCTATCCTCAAACCATCACCAATCCTGCTGGAAAACTCCGTTTGATCTACGAATGCAACCCAATTGCTTTTATTGCTGAGCAAGCCGGAGGAAAAGCAACCGATGGAACCCAGCGAATTCTTAAAATCAAGCCTACAGAGCTTCACCAAAGAGTTCCTCTGTATACCGGATCGAACAACATGGTGAAAAAGGCCGAGGAATTTCTCGACTTTTTCAACAACATTTAAAAGAGATTAAATTCTACTTAAAATAGCTAAAGCCTCCGGAATTCGCCCCCGGAGGCTTTTTTTGTTGTCAAAAAAAAAGTGGAGAATGTGCAACACACGCGTGAAAACCACTTTCCCTTTTGGGAGAATGTGCAATACACGCGTGAATTTACCTTTCTCCCGTTGGAGAATATGCTTTGCACGCATGTTTTCACTTTTCCCCAACGGGGCAGTGTGCATTACACGCGTGAAAACCACTTTCCTTTTTGGAGAATATGCAATACACGCGTGAATTTACCTTTCTCCCGTTGGAGAATATGCTTTGCACGCGTGTTTTCACTTTTCCCCAACGGGGCAGTATGCATTACACGCGTGAAAACCACTTTCTCCAAAAAGGGTATGTTCAATATTCTGTGTCACGGTTGGTTTACTTGTTTATAACTTTATTTTTCAGACTCAATTTCTAAAAGCC
>JBGRQA010000052.1:0-22861 GCA_041725895.1 Marinifilaceae bacterium | reverse complement strand
ACAAAAAAATCTCACTGGAAAGCTCTTAATATGATTGCTTTTAGTATCATATTACTCAGACAACTTTAAACAACTTCGTCATGAATAGTACACCAATAAGAAACACTATGAGAAATAAATTCTACTTACTTTACTTATTTATGGTTGCTATATGCATTTCGAGTTGCAGTAAATCCGCCCTAAGTGATATTGAATTGGAGGATCCTTCACTTGTGAAGGTAAGTGTGCAGATTGCTCAGGATGTTTACAACCAGAAAGAGGTTCAGGTCTTTATAAGAGACCGGCATGATCGTCCTGTAGAATTGAAGAATGGTTGGGTTGAAATTAACGGCGCGGAAGCCCGCTGGGATCGTGCGGAAATTAACTCCTTCAACGAACGAGGCTATATTTTTTATCCCGAACGTTATGAGCACGAATTTCGAATCGAAATCCATCTGAACTCCTACGATACCTATTGGTTTGATATCAATCCGGAAACGGGATTTCCAGGTTTCGTTCACAACTATCCACTCATGGAGGGAGAGACACATCCTGCAGATGATCCATTTTTTGGTGATAATTACAACCTCTATGATATGCCTTTCTACGATCGTAAAGTCAAAATTAAGTATCACATTCTAAGAAGATAGTCGGAATTTATCCGAAAAAACAAGCCCGGGACAGGTTTTAAACTGTTCCGGGCTTGTTGTGTAACTTACATTATACATTCAACTTTTTCAATACAAAAGCCATATTCTTTCCCAGGTTACTCATGGTTACCATTCCTTCCTCATCAGCTTGAACTTCCCCTTTGTCCCTACCAATTCCGAGGTTCCAATAGGATGAGCCGGGCACAATCATTTGCTCTATAAAAAAGAAGTGATTGATTGAATCAAACACATGTACTGCCCCCGCACGACGCACTGCCACTACTGCTGCTCCTACTTTGTGTTTGAATAATCCGCCATTGGCCAACCCAACATATCCGGCACGGTCAATCAATGCTTTCAATTCGGGTGTCATATCTGCAAAATAGGTAGGCGACGCCAAAATAATACCATCGGCCTCAATCATTTTCTGAATCCACTCGTTCATCGGATCATCGTTCAGAATACAGCGATTGTCCTGATTCTTTTTACAAGCAACGCAAGCAGTACATCCACGAACCAATTTTCCACCTACCTGCACCAGTTCTGTTTCTATTCTGGCTTCGTGTAACTCCTCAAATACCTTTTCAATCATCTGCTGGGTATTCCCTCCTTTGCGTGGACTCCCATTAAATGCAACTACCTTCATTTTCTTCTCTATTTTTTAGATTATCGATAACCAAATGTAAAGAGCTTTCCGTTGCCAAACAATAACATACCAAATGGTAAGTCCCCTTACTTTTTGGTTGGAATCAATGAATTTCCGGGGATTATCCGATTTTCTTAAAAAGAATCTAAATTGCAGAAACACCCAGAAACAAAGGGATCGCAGTTTTTTTTCTATGTTTGTATAAAAATTGGGAGAAAATGGAAATAAACGGAAAGCATTACGTCTGTAATTTAGATTTCGCAATGGATCTGATCCGGGGAAAGTGGAAGGCAGTCATTCTATGTCATTTAAAAGATGATCCTACGCGTTTCTCCGATTTGGTAAAACGAACACCCGGCATTAGCGAAAAGGTACTCAGTGAAAAACTGAGAGAACTGGAAACCGACGAACTGATTATCCGAGAAGTTCGCAATGAACTCCCTCCTCATGTAGTCTATCGTCTCACCCCAACCGGCAAACAGCTCTTCGACATTCTTCTACAACTTCAGGAATGGTCAAAGAATTATTTGCAGGAGAAACGAGTAGAATAATAGCATTCCATTACCTCCATTTTTTACAAAATCACACAACCAACAGCTAATATCATCCCTTTCGGAAGGGTTTTAGCACTTTCTGTAATACATGAAACCAGATATCTATCTTTACAACCCCACCTGTGAAATAGCAACAGGGAATGGAACTTTGAGTTATATGCCCAATCGAATGTTACGACAATTCGAGCGCGACCTGGATGGCCTCCCCCTATTCTTTGCAAAGGAAAAAGATGTACTTCTTGTGCATCAAATGCCGTCAGCCTCCTTTCTGAAAACCTTGAATAAAGCAAACTTCCCCATCCCAAGTATCAAATTAATCTCGGAGGCTCTTGATGATGATGATTTCATTCATCAACCAAAGAATAGACTCTGCCCCTGGGGATGGAGTCCCGTTGTTCATCACCAATTGCGGGAATTGAAAGCCTCATGTAGTGAAGGCTTCAAAATTCACCCCGTGGCATTATGGAGCGATCAACAAAGAGAACTATACAGTAGAAAAGCAGCAATGGAACTACTGCAGCAAATTCTGCAGGAAAAAGACTCTGATAATTATATTGAACCAAAACACGGACCGGTTCTTTGCTACTGTATCGAAGAAGTGGAAGTCCTTTTCGAACAATGGCCCCAAATGGTATTAAAGGCTCCCTGGAGTTCTTCCGGAAGAGGAATTCAGGTATTGCGATACGGAGAATTAAATCAATCGGTTACTCAATGGATCAGCGGCAATTTAAAAAGTCAGGGCTACATTATGGCGGAGCCATTGTTAAACAAAATACATGATTTTGCTACCCAGTTCGAAATCCGGGAGGACGGATCCATAAAATTTCTCGGCCACACTCATTTCAGCACCAATTCCAATGGGCAATACCATTGCAACTATCTGGGAGGATTACCATCAGATTCAGATCCGGCAATCCGGGAATTTTTAACAGAAGGTCGTCTGCAACAGTTGGTTGCGCATCTGAAAACAGCGCTTGAAAATAGCCCGATTGCAAAGAACTACCAGGGATTTCTGGGGATCGATCATCTTCTGATCCGGGAAATGGATGGAAACTTGAGAATTCACCCCTGCCTCGAAATCAACCTGCGATACAATATGGGCACCCTGGCCCTGATTCTGGAACAACACATGCTTCCGGAAAGCAGAGGTTCTTTTCACATCTTTTTTCAACCCGGTAAATCATTTGCCGAATTCAGCTACGAAATGGAGAAGGAGCATCCCCTTAGTATGAAGGATGGAAAACTTAAAAAAGGCTACCTCCCTCTGGTAGATCCGGGAAAAGACAAAGCCTTTGGGGCCTACCTGCTAATTTCTTAATCTACTCCTCTCCTATTTAAAGCCTACTCATTCAAAAAAAAGTGGAGAATGTGGTACACTCGCGTATATTGCACATTCTCCCAAAAGGGAAAGTGGTTTGCACGCATGTATTTACCATTCTCCCGCGGAAGAAAGTGCTCTGCAGACGTGAGTGCAACATTCCCCAACGGGAAAATGTGTTCGCACGCGTGTATTGCACATTCCCCAAAAATTGAAAACACTATGCAGCCAAAAACTTTCATGTAAATAATTTAAACAACTCATTATTCCAGGTTTAGCAATGCCGCCCCAAATACTCCTGCACTATCGCCCAGTAGTGGAAGTAAAATCGGGGTATTCAAGTCCGGGTTGAACAAGTGCTTTTGTATCTCCTTGCGGCCAGAGGTATACAGTTGAGCAATGTTCCCAACTCCCCCACCAATAACAATGGCATCCGGATCCAAAATATTGATAACCTGGGCAACGGCCTTTCCAAACCCAGTCAACAAACGCTCTATTGTCCTGTCGGCCATGGGATCTTGTCGGGTTCCGGTGGCAGCAACAATTTCCTTTAATGTTTTGGCAACACCGGCTTTTTGCTGATAGTATGTTTCCAGGGCTTTCCCCGAAATTACGGTTTCCACGCAACCTTTCCGACCACAGTAGCAATTGCCTCCACTGGAATCCAGAAAATTGTGCCCCCATTCTCCTGCAATTCCATGCAACCCGGTATGAAGATGTTGATTCACCACAATTCCGCTGCCCACACCTGTTCCCAGTATCAATCCCCATACGACTTGTGCATGCGGCACTTTTTGTGGAATTACCCCCATCCTGGTCTCCGCCAGGGCAAAACAATTGGCATCATTTTCGATTCGAACCGACAGATTCAACTTTTTTTCAAGATCCATTTTCAGGGGCATTCCGTTCAATTCAGTCGTATTGCAATTCTTCATTAATCCTGTGACTCTCTCCAAACACCCCGGAGTACCAAAACCGATCCGATCAGGTACAAGGCCTGTTCGGATTCTTGCAAAATCGATAAGCTCCTTTATTCTGCTTAAAATATGAGAATAACCTTTATTCCTTTCGGTTTCCAAACGATGCCGAAAGATCTCCTGCTGCTCGGGCCAGGATAAGATAACCAGTTCGGTTTTGGTCCCTCCCAAATCTATACCCCAAAGTATATTATTAAGCATGCGAGTCATCATTCAACTTCTGAAATGAGTATTTTTTTTCAATACTAAAAGTTACAGATTTTCGAAGGATTGATCAGCATCAATTTCTCCTATTTATCACATCTCTGGCAAAACTTTTCACCCAAAAATTTCATTATCTCATATCCTATGTAGCTATAATTTTTTTATGGATAATTGCCTGTTTATTATTATATTTAAGAGACACTGAAGAAAAAGTAACACGTTTCATTAACTGCCATTACAGTATGATCATCCACTTTATCGCATCGAACAGTGTTCTCGAGCTGATCGAATGTCTGAACAAAATCGATCAAAACAAACACATTAGGAGTGTACTGGTACTCTCCTGTGAGAAAAATGGTTTTACTCCGGACCAATTGGACCCCTGTTTAACCCAATTGTCGCTTACTGTTTTTGGCGGCCTGTTTCCAGCAATTATTTATGGTAATCAAAAATACGAAAAGGGCACACTTATAGTTGGCTTTGAGGAGGTATTCAATGTTAAATTAATTGAGAACCTTAGTAAACCTAATCAAAACCTGGAAGAAGTCCTACTTTCCGATTTTGCAGTGTCTGACCAACTCCAAACGATGTTTGTATTTGTGGATGGGTTCGCAAAAAAGATCAATGCCTTCATCGAAAGCCTTTTTATTACCCGGGGACTTCAATACAACTACATTGGTGGAGGTGCGGGCTCCCTCTGTTTGCAACAACAACCCTGCATTATCAGCAACAAAGGATTGACCCGGGATAGTGCCATAATTGCCGAAACTCCTTTAAATTCGGGCATTGGAGTAAAGCACGGCTGGGAAACCATATCCAATCAGTTTAAGGTAACTGCTGCAGAAAATACAATTATCAAGGAACTGAATTTTCAACCGGCCTTTTCCGTTTACAAAAAAACAGTTGAAAATCATTCCGGTAAAAACCTTTCCCATGATAACTTCTTCCGGATTGCCAAAGCCTATCCCTTTGGTATCGATAAGATTGATGCAGAAAAGGTAGTTCGTGATCCATTACAGATTGGAGATAACGGTAGTCTTGTATGTGTAGGCGAAGTAGCATCCGGTTCATTTCTTTCTATTCTTTCGGGAAATAAGGACTCCCTCATCAATGCGGCTATTGAGGCCGTTGAAGCTTCAAGACTGAACAAAAAGGGCAATCCTGATAAATTTATCTTTTTAGTTGATTGCATTTCAAGGGTACTGTTCCTTCAGGAAGAGTTTCCTAAAGAACTTGAAGCTGTCTTCTCGCAATGCAACAGTCTCCCTCTCATAGGTGTTCTTTCAATTGGCGAAATCGCCAACAACGGAAAGGACTATTTGGAATTCTATAACAAAACTGCTGTAATCGGCTGTTTCTAACTGGTATGAAAAAAGCAAAAGATGAGTAAGTCGATACAACACATACAGGTTTTCTACGAAATTGCAATGGCCATTGGCAAGAATCTCAACCTGCAGGAAATGCTAAAACATTCCTTGCTTGCCTATCTACGCAAATTGAATTGCATTTCGGGAATCGTATACCAACTGGAACCCCAAATTAACGATTCGTATCGTTCCAAGCCCATTCTATCAATCCCTCCCCTCTCCCTAATGAATGGCAATAACGAACTAATAAAACAAGTTATCCCCAAAAGTTTTTCAAAGGATGATTTAGACAACTACTGCAATCAACTACCAATAACAGGTAAGTTGAATTCGACGTTGTATTACCACATCATGCAACTAGACCAATTCGGCTTTCTTGTGCTTATTAAAAACGGAAATCCTCTCAGCAGGGAGATCGTTTACACACTCCGCGACATCAACCAAAAATTAGCTTTGGCTTCTCTGGCCTGCATCAATAATAAAAACCTTACAGAAAGCCAGGAAAAAGCCCGTAAAATTGGAGACTCGGCTTTGGATGCCGTCATAATGATTGATTCGAAGGGAAACGTGGATTACTGGAATGATGCAGCGGTTAGAATTTTTGGATACCAGTCAGAAGAAGTGCTTGGAAGATACATCCACAATATCATAATGCCAAAAAAATACAGTGAACAACATCATAAGGGATGGGAGATTTTTCAAAAAAGCGGGAAAGGAAATGCACTGGGCAAAGTATTGGAACTATCGGGGATCAGAAAATCGGGGGAAGAGTTTCCCGTTGAAATCGCATTGTCCTCTATTCATTTAGGAGATGGATATGGTGCCGTAGCCTACATCCGGGACATTTCGATTCGTAAAAAAGCAGAAAAAGCACTGGAAGAAAGTGAAAAGAAACTGAAACGAAATGCTGAACGATTGGAATTAGCACTTACTGGCAGCCATTCCGGACTATGGGATTGGAATATAACAACCGGAGAGGTATTTGTTAACGAAAGATGGTGCACAATGTTAGGCTATCGTTTGGAAGAGATCAAACCACATATCTCATCCTGGGAAAAACTGGTTCACCCAGATGATATGCCTATGATTAGGAAAGCCCTAGCTCAACACCTGGCAGGAAAAATCAGTTTGTACAAAACGGAACACCGAATGAAAACCAAAACCGGGGAATGGAAATGGATTCTTGATACCGGTAAAGTAATACAAAGAGACCAAGAAGGAAAACCAGTAAGGGCAGTTGGAACTCATATCGATATAACCGAGAAAAAGCGCTATGAATTTATTCTCCAGCAAAACCTGGAACAACAGGAATTGCTGTCAGAAATTTCACTGGAATCGAACCGCTTGGAGGATTTTGACATTCGGATGAACCGAATCCTGTCCAAAATAGGCGAGAACACCCAGGTAAGCCGGGTATACATATTTGAAGACAACGAATCAGGAAAGGCCACTTCGAATACCTACGAATGGTGCAACAGTGGTATCATTCCACAGAAAGAGGAGTTACAAAACGTACCCTACGAAATGCTCCCTTCCTTTAAAACGATCCTAAAAGAAAAAGGATTCCTCTACTCCGAAAACATACAGGACCTCCCACAGGATATTAGAGCCATACTTGAACCACAAAACATCAAATCAATTGTAATTTATCCACTCTGGGTGAAGGGCCAGATTTTTGGTTTTATTGGTTTTGACGAATGTACCAATGAAAAGCACTGGAACAAAACGGAATTGGAATTATTGCGCACTATATCAGGTGTAATAGCCAATACCTTTGAGCGTAAAGTAATGGAAAAATCCATTATCGATGAGCGAAACAAAGCCAACCGGGCCAATCAGGCCAAAAGTGAATTCCTGGCCAATATGAGCCACGAAATTCGAACTCCCCTGAATGCAATTCTTGGGTTTAGTGATTCGCTACTTCAGGAAACTGAAGATCGCCAACATCAAAAAGTTCTGAGTTCTATCCTATCCAGTGGTCGCTTACTACTCTCTTTAATAAATGATATTCTTGATCTGTCAAAAATAGAATCGGGTCGATTGGAAATTTCACCTCATCCTACCAATCTGAGACATATTCTGGAAGAGATCCGGTTGCTTTTCGTTGATAAGGCCCGAAAAAAAGGCATTGAACTTCACAATGAAATACCTGCCATTTTTCCAGAAACCTTGCGCCTTGACGAATTGCGCATCAAGCAGGTTATCTTTAACCTTCTCAGCAACGCCATTAAATTCACCCATAAGGGCTATGTTTCTGTTCGGCTTAACTACCAGGAAACAGAAGAAAACAAGGGCATATTAACTATTGAAGTATCAGATACGGGCATTGGTATTCCGGAAAAGGACCATGCTAAAATATTCAAGTCCTTTGTACAGCAGTCTTCAGAAACCAATAGGTTGTACCAGGGGTCAGGACTGGGGCTGGCCATCTCCAAACGATTGATCAATAAAATGAATGGGACCATTCATGTTAAAAGCATTGAGGGCAAAGGATCAACATTTTCGGTCATTCTAAATGATGTGGAGCCTACCCTGCATCGCCCCCTGAAAAATGGCCCGAAAGATGAAGATTTTGAGTACCAATTTGACCAATCTTCGGTAATGGTGGTTGATGATGTGGATACAAATGTAGAAATGGCCGAAAGATTGCTTAGGAAAACAAACATCCAATTTTTCTCAGCCAGGGATGGGAATATGGCCCTGGAAATACTTAAGCATCGCCAACCGGACATTCTATTACTGGACATTAGAATGCCAGGTCTTTCCGGGTATGAGGTGGCCGAAAAAATCAAACGGAATCCAGCCACTTCCTCCATTCCCATCATTGCATTTACAGCCTCTGTTTTCAGTATGAACAAAATTGAGTCATCTCCCTATTTCGATGGTTTTTTATTTAAACCTGTGAGAAGGATCGAATTATTTCAGGAATTAGCAAAATTTTTACCTCATCAGAAACAAAAGCAGACAGACAAAAAAGATCAGCAGGATAATCAGTGGCCCTTCCTGCAGGAGAAATATTCCCTCTCCGATAGCGAGATTCGTCAGCTAAGACCTTTGCTCCAAATTGTTGAAACAAGCTTTTTGCCCCAATGGGAGAAACTAAAAAGCCCTGTAGTATTCTATAAAGTTGAAGATTTTGCAAAAAAAATTAAAACCACAGCAAAACAGTATCAAAACACATATCTGGAGAGCTATTCCGACCAATTGCTTGAAGATATCGAAGCTTTTGATGTTGAAAATTTAAATCAAAACCTATTACAATTTGAAACTATCATTGAAAAACTAAAGAAATATTCTCCAAACAAGCATTCTAATATCTAATTCTGAAAGATCATGAACAATTCCAAATACATATTAATTGTAGATGACAATCCCCACAATCTTAAACTTTTGGGGAACACTTTACAACACGAAGGCTACAAATTAGCAGCTGCCATGAGTGGAGACGAAGCTCTCGAAATTTTGGAATCGAGTCCGGTTGATTTAATACTACTGGACGTAATGATGCCGGGAACAGATGGCTTTGAAACATGCAAGAAAATAAAGAAGAACAAGGAATGGGCAGAGATTCCGGTCATTTTCATTACTGCACTGAATGACATACAAAATCTTGTTAGGGCCTTTGATTCCGGTGGAGCGGATTACATCACCAAACCCTTTCAACAAAGAGAATTACTGGCAAGAGTAAAGACACATATAGAACTCCGAACCATACATCAAGAGCTTCAGAATACAATTATTGCCAGGGACAAATTGTACTCACTTGTGGCACACGACATTCGCTCTCCACTTGCAACAATCATCATGCTAATGGAAGGCCTGGAAACAACTCCATTCGAATCAAAGGAATTCTACCAATTAATTGAAGAGCTAAATGTTACCACTCGCGAAACCTTCGAGATGTTGGAGGATCTTTTAATTTGGGCCAAAAACCAGATTGGCACGATACAACCCAACAAGGAAGTAGTGGTTGTAGAAGAGGTGGTTCAGGAACTGATCCCTTTGCTAGAAAGACAAACCGAGAAAAAAGATATTGAACTGATCCATACATTCCCCCCCAACTTCACACTTTTAGTTGACCGAAAGATGTTTAAGACGGTTCTGCGTAACCTGGTTTCCAATTCCATAAAATTCACACCCAAAGGTGGGGAGATAAAGATAATGGGAAAACTGAAGGGGCAAACCTCCAGTGTTGAAATTATTGATACCGGCATAGGAATGACGGCCGATATTTCGAATCAACTGAAAGAAAACACCAACTATTGGTCAACCACCGGCACGGAAGGTGAAAAAGGCAGTGGACTGGGACTAAAACTTTGTTCCGAATTTATCCGGAAAAACAGTGGAGAACTTGATATTGACAGCATTCCGGGTTGCGGCACCAATTTTAAAATATTGTTTCCAACTCTAACTCCATCATAATTATAAAAAGTAACAGATTCATACAGAAAGTGAAAAAATAATAATTAAGCACAATAAGAAGCAGGTTATGAAACGGATTCTATCAATAATTATATCGTTACTAATCCTTAACACAGGATGTCTTAAAGACAAATCAGAAGACCAAGAAATTCCTAACCCACAAAAAATGGATTTCTCATTTAATACGATTGATAAGTTTCAGCTAAATATTTATTTCGGAGATGCTAATGGAAATGCATTGCCAAACATAGAATTTGATATCTACGACCGGAATCCTTTCCAATTGGAGGAGGAACAACTATCTTCTCTGAACAATACGGCAAAACTATTGTTTTCGGGCAATTCCAACAAACAGGGGCAAATAGAAGTGGCGCTTAACATACCTACCTACACAAAAAAGCTTTACATCTGTCCAAAATATCACGGTTTACACCAGTTCACCGAGGTAGAAATATCTGCTCCCAATCAAACTCTTACCATTACTACTGAAAAACGAACAGCAACCAAAAGTGCTGTAAAAACAATCAAAGCAACAGTGCCCGACGGTTACCTGGCCCTGGGAGACTGGAACAGTCAGGGACTTCCGGATTACCTGGAAAACCCTGGAGATGAAATATCCAAGGATTTATTGAACGATGTTAATGCATCTCTCCCGGAGGGCTCGAAACTACCCGACAGTCACCCTCAATATTTGGCCGAAGGGGTAGAAACCAATCTGGTAATTAAAGAAACCTGCGAAATTTGGGTCACTTTTGTGCACGAAGGAGCCGGTTGGCGCAATATCCTGGGCTACTACACCTACGATAAAAACAATCCTCCTCAAGCCAGGGAAGATATTGCGAAAAAAATCATCATTTTTCCCAATGTCTCCTACAATGGTTCAGGAGGCAGTCTCCATTCGGGTGACAAAATTCAACTGAAATACTATGATGAAACTACAAATACTTTCAGCAATACATTTCCTCCCAATACTGTTGTAGGATGGTTCCTGAACGGAAACGGGTGGAACGGAAACATTACCGGTGGAAACTACACCCACTACTCCAATCCTGAATTGAACCTGGAAAATGACGAATCCCTAAAGACTCACAATGTACTTCTATACGATGAAGAAAGAGAGTTAATGCTACTGGGCTTCGAGGATATCAGAAGAGACAAATCCTACTGTGATCAGGATTTCAACGATGCAATCTTTTATACCACTGTCAATCCGATAACCGCTGTAGAAACAAATAATCTTCAGGTTATCGACACGCCCAAAGATACAGATGGAGACGGGGTAACAGATACCTTCGATAAATTTCCCGAAGATGCAAACAGAGCCCACAAAAGCTATTATCCCTCCTCTTCTCAATTTGGCACATTGGTTTATGAAGATATGTGGCCTCATAAGGGGGATTACGACTTCAATGATCTGGTTATTGATTACCAATTCGAAATTGTAACCAATGCCGACAACCTGGTTAAAGAAATAAATCCAAAATTCCTGGTACGAGCCATTGGCGCCAGCTTCCAGAATGGTTTTGGAATTGCATTTGGCTCCAATCCTTCCTCTATTGAATCCGTAACAGGACAAAATCTAACTGAGGGACTTATCAGTAACTCCGGGAACGGAACCGAAAACCAACAGAATAAGGCCGTTGTTATGATATTTGATAATGCATTTAATCAATTAAAGAAACCAGCAGGAGGAGGTTTTATTAATACCGACCCAGATCTTCCTTACATAGAAGGAGATACGATTAAATGTAGTATCATTCTTTCCTCCCCCCTAAGTACCAATCAAATTGGTCTGCCGCCCTACAACCCATTTATTTTTACAAACAAAAGAAGGGAAGTAGAAATACATTTACCCGGACAGGCTCCTACCGATTTGGCTGACATCACTCTCTTTGGAACCGGACAGGATCTTTCTGACCCCGGGGAACAGAAGTATTACTTCTCCTCACAGGAATATCCCTGGGCCATAAATATTCCGGAAAACTTTAATTATCCAATAGAGAAGGCAAGCATTGTTAATGCCTACCTGGTATTTGGAAATTGGGCAGCAAGCAAGGGCTATAATTACCAAGACTGGTACCAGAACAAATCAAATTACAGAAACAACTCCAATATATTTCAAAAGCCCTAATCAGAAAAACAATTAATATAAAATAAACACCACACAACCGATGCAAGAAAAAAGAAAAATACTAATCGTAGATGACAAACCGGAGATCCGAAATCTGTTAAATATGTTTCTTTCCAGAGACTACAATATTACAACTGCAGAAAACGGAATGCAAGCCTTCATTCAAATGCGCAACGAAGGCGCCCCCAACTGTATTATTTCGGATATTCAAATGCCCGATCTGGATGGAGTTCAATTCCTTGAAATGCTTAAAAGTTCAGGAGTTTACAAAGACATCCCGGTTATTATTCTATCCAGTCTTAGCAATTCGGAGGATCGAATAAAACTGCTGGACATGGGTGCTACCGATTATTTGACAAAACCCTTCAATCCTCAGGAACTGAAGATTAAAATTGACAAAATTCTCCAAAGCTAAAGCAAAGGGATATGGAAAATTATCAAGGTGCATATATCGGACCGGATCCGAAAATAGCACAAAATCTTTCGAAGCAGACAGAGCATGCAGACTTGCAATGCTACCGAAACACCTTGAATTTTATTCAAAGTATCAAGAATTCCAAAGCCAACTGGGAGCTGATTGTTTACGATTATCAGCCGGGTGAAATGGAACCGGAAGTTCTTGCCCAAATGGTACGAAATACCGCTACCTTCAAAAATGGAGTTTTTATACTATTCGATCAGCTGACCAACAAGGAGAAGAACCAAAAATACTTAAAAAACGGTATTGATGATGTTTTCACCTTTCCAGCTGATTATGCATCCATAGCCAGCAGAATTGAATTCATCCGCAAACTGAATCGTAAAGAAAGCCAATACCACAAGAAAGACTTTTTCGAATACAAACTTCCCCTTTCCAAAAGATTGTTCGATCTGTTTTTTGCCTCTCTGGCGCTGCTCTTTCTGTCCCCTCTGATGCTGATTACAGCCCTTCTGATCCGGTTGGAATCCAGGGGCAGTGTATTTTATATTTCCAAAAGAGTAGGAACCGGCTACAAAGTATTTGATTTCTACAAGTTCCGGTCGATGAAATTGAATGCCGATACGCAAATTCAGGATTTGAAAAAAGAGAACCAATATGCCAAGAATTCGGAGAAAACAGAAGTACAAACACATCCGGCAGAAAAAAACAAGGAAAATTTAGCCGGCGTTCCTCTTTTCTCGGATGATGGCATTGTCTGTGAAAAAGAATTCCTTCAGTCAAAAAACAAGGAAAGCCAAACAGCTTTCGTTAAAATCCATCGCGATCCACGAATTACAAGAGTGGGCCGTTTCATACGCAACACCAGCATCGACGAACTGCCTCAACTGATCAATATTATCAAGGGAGATATGTCCATCGTGGGAAACCGTCCCTTACCTCTTTACGAAGCGGAGCAAATCACATCAGATCGGCTAATTGAGCGTTTCATTGCTCCGGCAGGACTTACGGGTTTATGGCAAGTGGAGAAGAGAGCAAAATCGAGTCAGATGTCCCCGGAAGAGCGTAAGGCATTGGATATAGAATATGCCCGCACATTCAATTTCTGGAGAGATCTCAAGCTTATCCTCAGAACTTTTACTGCCCTCTTCCAATCGGAAGATGTATAAAAACAAAGGCAATTGAACAGAAACAAAATCTTTCTATGCGCTATTAAATATATGAAAGCAAATTACCACATTTCGACCTTAACCGGTATTCTTACAGGAAAACCAATGCAAATACTTCTCCTTCTATTTGCATTTGGGTGGTGTAATGCTTTGGGCCAAACACAACTTTCTCCCGAAAATGAAGATAAATACAAACAAGAATTCATTAACTATCTGCCTTCGCTGGACGAAATATACAATGCAGCGGTCGCTAAATCAGCAGAGCATCAATACTACCTTCAGGAAATTGATATTAGACATCAGGAAAAAGGTGTAGCCAGATTCGACTGGATGAAACATATCAGTCTGGATGCCCACATGGGCTATGGAATTAACGATCAACTTCTGATACAGGAAAATGAAGATGGAAACGATATCAATGATGAACTATCAACAGGGAGACAAAACCGGTACTTCGCAGGTGTATCGGTAAAACTCCCAATTGCCGTCTTCTTCCAAAGAAACAATAAAATGAAAATCGCAAAACTAAGACAAGAGCAGGCTTTGCGACAATCCGAAAAAATAAAGGAATACCTTCGAAATATTGCCACGGAGCTCTATTTCACAACGCAAAGTGCCTACGAAACCATGCTCATTAAAAGCAACTACCATCAATCACTTCGGGTTTTGTATGAAAAATCGAAAAAGGAATTCACCAGTGGACAACTTTCTCTTAACCTATACACTGATGTAGAACAGAAATATTTCAATGCTCTCATGGAGTTCAAAGCGGCAGAAAACCAACTCAAGAAGAACATTACAAAAATTGAACAATTCTCAGGATTAAAAATAAAGAATTGATATGAATTTAATGGAGATAATAAAATTGATTCTCAGAAACATCAAGTTTCTGATTGTTATTCCCCTAATCTTAGGGATTACCGTATTCCTATTGACTCAAAACAGTCCGAAAAAATATGTCTCCAGTGCAAAAATCTATACCGGAATTGCTTCGGGATATTCGCTTGAGTCCCATGGAGATTCCCAATACAATTACTCAGCCATCAACAACGCCTTCGACAACCTGATCGGATTCATTCAATCCAGAAGCACGCTGGAAGAAACAGCGCTGCGACTCTTCGCCCTTTACCTTGTACAAACTCAACCCGATCCCTTTATTATTACCCCGGCTTCCCTCATGGAAATTCGGAGAATCACTCCTCCGGAGGTAAAAGCCCTGGCGGACACAAATTCAATAGAAAATACGTATCGAAAACTATTGGCCCATAAAAACCAAAGCCAGGATAACTTTCTTAACGAATTGATTGAATACACCCATCCGCATTTCAGTTACAAAGCTATTTCGGATTTCAAGGTAAGACGGATTGCCAATAGTGACATGATCGAAATCACCTTCCAATCGGATGATCCAGCTGTTTGCTTTCAGACCCTCAACATTCTTATTGGAGTATTTAAAGCAAATTATACTGCACTAAAAGAGAACCAAACAGATGCAGTAGTTCGCTATTTCGAAAAACAGCTGCTAAAAGCAAACGAAAAACTAAACGAAGCAGAAAAACAGCTTCTCTCCTTTAACATGAACAATCGAATTATCAATTACTATGAACAAACAAAACACATTGCTTCAGAAAAAGAAAAATTTGACATCCAAAAATTAAAGGTATTACTGGAATTCGATGCCTCAAAGGCTGTTATGATTCGTTTGGAGAAACAATTGAATACCTTCAGTAAAATAGAACTTCACAACAAAAAAATAGTAACCTTGCGAAAACAACTTCACCAAACCAACCGCAAGATCTCACTCTATAATTTAGTGTACCCCCAAGATAGTCTTAATAATCCTCAGTACACCAAACTAATTACCGAGGCAAAAGAAACTGAATCGCAACTCTATAACACTCTTGATTCACTTCACTTTAGTCAGAATTCTCAATCGGGCATCCAGGTAAAAGATATCGTAAACCAGTGGCTTGCTGGCGTAATCGCCTTCGAAACCGCCCGTGCTCAAATGGAAACCCTCCTGCAGCAGCAAAAAGAAATTGATGCAAACATCAAACAATACGCTCCCCTGGGTGCCAATATGAAAAAAATAGAACGCTCCATCGACGTGAGGGAACAGGAGTATTTGTCGCTGCTCCACCATTTGGGCCTCTCCAAATTAAAGCAACAAAACATTGAAATGTCTACCAATTTAAAAACGGTAGACCCTCCCATTCTGCCCATTACTCCCCTCCCCTCCAAACGAAAGATACTAATCCTGGCTTCCCTTTTTGCCGGCTTTTTCATGACATTGGGCTTTATCATCCTTGCCTATTTTCTGGATTCCACTCTTAGAGACATCGACCGGGCACAAAGTATGACACAATTGGAAGCAATAGGGGCATTTCCTCTTCTCAAAAATGCGAACCCCAAACATCCTTCCAACGATGATATAACACATGCAGCCCTATGCTCACTAATCAACAACCTCAACAAATTCAAAACAAATGATCTCTTCCGTGTGCTATTCGTATCCAATTATTCGCAGGAGGGAAAATCCACTCTTCTGGAACAGCTATCAGAGAAAATGAAATCTCAAGATATTAATTGCAGTATACTTAAACACCCAATACAAACCGAAGAGAAACCTTTTGATTCAGGATATGTTTTTGCCGAAAACCGTGCTTTTACCGGCCGTGTTCTTCTACAGGATCAACTGAATCAATACGATTTAATCTGCTATGTAATTCGGGCAGACAGAGGTTGGACCCAGTCGGATCAAAATATTGTCGGGATTGTGAACTCTCTTACCCAAAAGAAAATTGCATTCATTCTCAACCTTGTGTTCGAACACAATATGAATGATGTACGGGAACAGGTTTATAACAAACGTTCGAAACTTCGACGCATGATCAAACGGTTCTTAACCTTCCGATTCTACGAAACTTTTGATATTAATCGCAATACAAATCTCCATGGCGATGCCCAAACTAATCAATAAGATCCTGAGGGAAAAAAATATCCAATCGGTTTCCAGTAATGTTTTGGGAGCTGCAATCAACTTTGCAACATTTCTTCTGCTGGTTCGAAGTTTAAGTCCTGAGAATTTTGGTCAGTGGGTAATATTTATTACCGCTGCAACGCTAATCGACATGCTGAGATTTGGTTTAACACGAAGAGCCATTACCCATTATGCAACAACCAGTTCAGAAACTGAAGCAATAAGCCTAAAGGCAAGTGGTTTTGGAATTGATTTAGCTCTATCCCTGATTATTGCTCTAGTTTGCTTGCTAATCAATCTACTTTTCAGCTCATTTATTGGCAGTTCCTATCAACTGTTTTTTCTTTACTATCCCATTCTTGTCCTGGCCAACCTTTGCTGGAACAACAGTCTGGCCATCCAACAAGCACTTCAGAAATTCGATCGTATTCTGTATATCCGTTTCATCGTTTCGTTCCTCTTCTTCCTGTTTGTGGTAATAAACAAAATTTGGGTACGAGAAGGAATCGAAGTCATCATTATTGGATCGATTCTAAGTAATGCTCTGGCAAGTATCTTTACCGTTACAAGAAAATGGACCGGATTACATCTACTATTTCGGAGCCGAATTAACACCATCAAAAAGATACTAAACTATGGAAAATTTACTCTTCTAACCAGCGTTGGAAGCAGCCTATTAAAAAGTGCAGATGCCCTGATCATAGGATTATCTCCTGTTTTGGGAGCCAATGGTGTAGCCCTTTACGCTATTCCATTTAAGGTGGTTGACTTTATCCAACTCCCTTTAAATGGCTTAATGACGGCAGCGATTCCGAAACTATCAAAGACCTATCTGAATCGAAACACATCAGATTTCAAAAGCATACTTTACAGTTATACCGGGGCATCAATTCTATTCTTAATACCTTATGTTATCGTTCTGGCTCTCCTATCCTATCCTGTTTTATACATCTTTGGCGGTAAAGATTACCTGGTTCACATGCCAACTATGGAACCAATCTTTTTTGTGATACTGGGATATTCTCTGCTGCTACCTCTGGATCGATTTAGCGGCGCTGCTCTTGATTCGGCCGGTATTCCACATAGAAATGCCCAAAAAGTTTATGTGATGCTGATCCTCAATCTGATTGGAGACTTTATCGCCGTTTTCTACTTCGAATCGTTACTACTTACAGCAATCGTTACTGTGATTTTTACAATTGTAGGTATGGTGTTGGGCTGGAATTTTCTGAATCGACAAATAAATGTAAAAAGTAAAGCAATTCTCACTGAAGGAATCGAATTTTATCGTAACTTATTGATACAGTATAAAAAAAATTAATACCAATTAATGCTGTCACTAAAAGTTCATATTGAGAACAAAACCATACACACCTACGGTGCCTTACTTCTGCTAAGTGTTGCATACGCATTTTTGATAGCAGGCAATGGATTGATGTGGGCTTTGGGTGGAATTATTCTTCCATTTCTTCTTCTGTTCCTGACCAGAACTTTCCAAAACCCTGAAATCGGATTATGGACCGCTTTCATTTTTAATTATTTCGTACTGGGGTTAACCCGATATATACCGGCTCCTTTTGGCTTATCAATCGACCTTTTACTGATTCTATCCATATTGGCTGTTTTCTTCAAACATTTCAAGCAAAAATCGATATGGAGGAAAGCCAAAACGGATCTAACCCTGTTGGCCGCCATCTGGTTTATGTACGGATTATTTCAACTTATCAATCCGGAAACCGTTAGTCGTGTTGCCTGGTTTTATGCCATGCGGGGAATTTCTCTATATATGCTACTTTCGGTTGTTCTGGGCCAAATCCTGTTTGACGAGAAACGCCACCTATCTGCTTTTCTATGGCTTTGGTTTTTCTTCGCCCTACTGGGAGTAGCCAAAGGCCTGCAACAAAAATTTCTGTTTCTGGATCCGTTCGAACAAAGATGGTTGAATGCCGGTGCAGCCGTAACCCATGTTCTTTTCGGAAAGTTGAGGGTTTTCTCCTTCTTCTCAGATGCAGGACAATATGGTGCCGCAATGGGGTTGGCCGGGGTTGTTTTTGGCATCATCGCCTTACATACAACTTCGCTAAAATACAGAATTATCTACACAACAGGGGCTGCACTTTTTCTGTATGCCTTAATGATTTCAGGTACCCGGGGAGCCATAGCCGTCCCTTTTGGTGGTGCAATTCTGTATGTAATTCTCGGAAAAAATATTAAACTAATTGCAACAGGATTTCTCCTGGGTGTGGCTGTTTTTGTCTTCTTCAAATACACCACTATCGGTCAAAACAATTACGAGATACGGCGATTGCGCACGGCATTCGACCCGGAAGATGCTTCCCTGCAGGTAAGACTGGCAAATCAAAGAATCCTCAAATCCTATTTGGCCAGCCGCCCTTTCGGGGGAGGAATAGGCTCGGCTGGAAATTGGGGGAAACGCTTCACACCCCATACTTTTTTGGCCAATGTGGCCACCGACAGCTGGTATGTAATGATATGGGCAGAACAAGGCATTGTCGGGCTACTACTCCACCTCTCCATACTCTTCTACGTACTGATTAAAGCTTCCTATATTATTATGTATAAACTTAAAAACAAGTGGCTAAAAATAAGAATGCAGGCCTTAGCTTCCGGAATGTTTGGAATCCTGTTGGCCTCCTACGGCAATGGTGTCCTGGGCCAGATGCCAACTGGTCTGATAATGTACCTGAGCATGGCTTTCTTGTTTATGGCCCCAAAACTTGATCGTAAACTTTCTTCAACAACAGAAAACAAGATCATGATTCCGGATTAGTTCAATAAATAAGTTAAACACTTATAAAAAGACATTAAACATTTAATCAAAATACAATAGTGTGAAACGATAAAGAATACAAAATTTCTAAAAAGTAGAATTATGGAAATTACAATTGTTGGAACAGGATATGTAGGCTTGGTAACTGGCACATGCCTGGCGGAAACCGGTATCAATGTAACTTGTGTTGATATCGATTCTGAAAAAATAAAAAACCTAAACAAGGGAATTGTCCCGATTTACGAACCAGGCCTGGATAGATTAATAGAAAAAAACGTTCAGAAAGGACGACTTGAGTTTTCTACAGAAATAGGAAATAGCATCCAGCAAAACGATGCCATTTTTATTGCAGTTGGGACTCCTCCCAATCAGGATGGAAGTGCCGATCTGCAACATGTTCTGAAAGTGGCCAAAGCCATTGGGAAAAATCTGAATCACTACACAATTGTAATAACCAAAAGTACAGTTCCCATCGGGACAGCTCAAATGGTGAAAGAAGAAATTCAGCGACAACTTGATTTGAGAAAGGTACATATTGGATTTGATGTTGCTTCCAACCCTGAGTTTCTTAAGGAAGGGGATGCCATAAATGATTTCCTGAAACCCGACCGCATAGTAGTTGGAGTTGAAAGTCCCAGAGCAAAAACAGTTCTCGAAAAGCTATACAAACCCTTCCTGCTAAACGGCCATCCTCTGCTTTTTATGGATATCCCATCCGCAGAAATGACCAAATATACCGCCAATGCAATGTTGGCTACTAAAATTAGTTTTATCAACGACATCGCCAATCTCTGTGAAATCGTAGGAGCTGATATTGATTCCGTAAGAAAAGGAATTGGCAGCGATTCGCGCATTGGGAACAGCTTCATCTATGCTGGTGCCGGTTATGGTGGGTCCTGTTTCCCTAAGGATGTACAAGCCCTAATCAAGACAGCTCACGCCTCCAATTATCCTCTTCGTATTTTACAGGCTGTTGAAGAAGTAAATCAACGACAAAAAGAAATCCTTTTCGACAAAATAATGTCTCATTTCGACCAAAATGTAAAAGGAAAGACCATTGCCTTGTGGGGATTATCCTTTAAGCCCCGAACCGATGATATGCGTGAAGCTCCCTCATTGGTTATCATTAATAAATTACTGGAAGCCGGGGCCATCGTCAAAGCCTATGATCCCGCTGCCATGGAAGAAGCAAAAAAATACCTGGGCGACCAAATTACCTACTCTAACGATATGTACGGAGCAGTAGTTGACGCCGATGCCCTGGTGCTGATCACGGAATGGAGTGAATTCAGAATGCCAAATCTTGATATTTTAAAGCGCCTCATGACCAACAGGGTAGTTTTTGATGGTAGGAATATTTTTGATTACGAGGAAATGGAAGAATATGATTTTGCCTACTACAGCATCGGCCGGAAAAAAATTCATTCCCCTAAAAAGGTCCTCATACCAGGTTAAAAACATCTCAATTGAGATTCACCATTAAGTGATACCAAATGGGTTTTATCAATCCCCAACCTTGAGGAAAATAAAATTTCCTCAAGGTTGGACTTAACAATACAATCGGTTACAAAAAAGCCATTAGCATGAAAAAAGCTCCGTTAGTATCGATTATCACCATCAACTACAATCAGACCCAGATTACCAACGAACTATTGAATTCACTATCATTGCTAACCTACAAGTCGGTTGAAATCATTGTGGTAGACAATGGATCCAAACACTACAAACAGCAAGATTTTCACTTAAGGTCCAATGTCAAAATCATACGAAGCGAGCAGAATTTGGGTTTTGCAGGAGGAAACAACTTGGGCATTCAGCATTCAAATGGTAAATACCTACTCTTTTTGAACAATGATACGGAAGTAAATGAAAACTTTCTCCAACCATTGATTAAAATACTGGAGTGCAATCCCAAAGCAGGTGCTGTGAGTCCTAAAATAAAATATTTTCAGCAACCAAATCTGATTCAATACGCTGGATACAGTAAAATGAATCCATTCACTCTTCAGGCAAGATGCATTGGGAACAAACAAAATGATGACGGATCCTATGATCAACTCAGCAGAACACACTTTAACCATGGCTGTGCCATGATGGTACGTCAGAACCTTATCTTAGAATTGGGGCCCATGCCCGAAATCTATTTCCTGTACTATGAGGAATTGGATTGGTGCACACGAATCAAAAGGGCGGGCTATGAGCTATACTATCAACCTCAATCAGTAGTTTACCATAAAGAATCCATCTCAACAGGAAAAAACAGCCCCCTGAAAACCTATTACCTTACCCGTAACCGAATTCTCTATTTCAGAAGAAACATTAAGGGATTTATGGCTGTTTTCACATTCCTGTACCTAACTATTATTGCTGTCCCAAAGGGGTTTGTCACCCTACTCTTCACTTTTCAATGGAAGCATTTGAACCAATTCCGGAAAGCTATCTTTTGGCACCTAAAACTCAAACCAGTAGCCTCATCTTCTTCTATTGTAAAACCTTATCCACAAACACAGTTTGAAAAACAAACTACAAAAACAGAACAATCATGGAGATACTAATCGTTGTTGTTCAAATTCTGGAACTTATTTTATTTACACTTCTGGCCATCTCAGCAGGTTATTTTCTACTATTCAGTATTCTTGGGCTATTCTATTCTGACAAAAAAGGAAAACACAACCCCAAAAGAAGTATCGCAATATTTCTGCCGGCCTACAAAGAGGATGCAGTTATCCTGGATGTGGTACATTCCGCACTGGAGCAAGATTATCCCTCCGATCGCTTCCAAGTTATAGTAATTGCCGACAGTTTTCGCAATTCAACACTAAAAGCCCTCAAAAAACTTCCGATTAAACTAATCGAAGTTCATTTTAAGAAAAGTACAAAGGCAAAAGCTCTCAATAAGGCAATTCAGAATACCCAAAAATCCTATGATATTGCAGTTGTTCTGGACGCGGATAACATTATGCAGAAAAATTACTTACAGGAAGTAAACAAACATTTTGTTCCCAATGCCATCATTCAAACTCACAGAACAGCAAAAAACCAGAACACGCCATTCGCCATACTAGATGCAATTAGTGAAGAAATCAACAATCATGTTTTTCGAAAAGGCCAACGTACAATTGGTCTTTCAGCAGCCCTTATCGGCTCAGGAATGGTTTTTGATTACCCCTTACTTAAGAACTTAATGACTAATATAACTGCAATCGGAGGATTCGATAAGGAACTTGAAGTAGCAATATTAAAAAGAAGATATAC
>JBGRQA010000051.1:0-23177 GCA_041725895.1 Marinifilaceae bacterium | reverse complement strand
GTATATGCCTGCGATTTCTTTGTGGAACCGCAGTGGAAGCTGGGCAACATTAAGGATGGCCGGATCATCAACATGCTAAACTCCAAAAAACAGCATCAGTTTGGCTGCATGAAGGCCAAACTGCCAAGAAAGTGCAAGAGTTGCAGCTTCCTGAAACATTGTTTTGGCGGTTGTACCAAGGATCGCATCAAGGATCCCATGGACAATGGAATGCCGCGTTTCTGTACCTCTTACAAGATGTTTTTTGCACATGCCCACACCCAACTGCAGGAGATGGCCAAAAACTGGATTGCACAGCAGATTCAGATGCAGAAGCAGATGGAGGCTCAGCAGAACGGAGGTACATATAATGCCTTCAATGATTTTATTAAGTAAGGATTTGGAGGAGTACAGGATGTTTAGAAAAGGATATCAAAATATTGGACTCTGCATTTTAGTGTCTGGAGTGTTAGCTTTGTCCGCCTGTTCAGAAAAGAGTTCTGCACAGAAAGCAGAAGAAAGTGAGAAAAAGAGTTGCTGTCAGAACCTTCCTTCACGTTTTAATAATGTTCCTCAAAAAGAGCACAAAGGGATGGTTTTTATCCCGGGTGGTACTTTTATGATGGGCGGAGACAATGAGCAGGCCCAGGCTGATGAATTTCCCAAGCATAAGGTAGAGGTTGCTGGTTTCTGGATGGATGTTCATGAGGTGACCAATGCCCAGTTCAAAGAATTTGTGGACGCAACCGGTTATGTTACGGTTGCCGAACGAAAACCCGACTGGGAAGAGATGAAGAAGCAATTGCCTCCCGGAACGCCCAAGCCGGATGAGAGTCTGCTGGTTCCGGCCTCATTGGTGTTTAATTCCCCATCTTATCCGGTAAATGTACACGGAGCCCCTGTATGGTGGTCGTGGGTGGCGGGTGCCAGCTGGCGCCATCCCCAGGGATCCGGTTCTAATCTTAAGGGGCTGGAGGATCATCCTGTGGTACATGTGGCCTGGGAGGATGCTATGGCTTACTGCAAATGGGCCGGAAAGCGTTTGCCAACTGAAGCTGAATGGGAGTACGCAGCCCGGGGAGGTTTATCTAACGAGATCTACCCTTGGGGAAATGAAAATGTGGATAAAGGTAATGTAAAAGCCAATACCTGGCAGGGACAGTTTCCCAATCAAAACACAGGTAGGGATGGCTTCTATGCCACCTCACCCGTGAAATCATTTCATCCCAATCTATTTGGGTTGTACGATATGGCTGGGAATGTGTGGGAGTGGTGTGCCGACTGGTACCATTCCGATTACTACAAAACTGTAGCCAATGGAGTGGTTAATCCGAAGGGACCTGAATCCAGCTACGACCCTCAGGAACCTACTGTACCAAAGCGTGTGGTGCGCGGTGGGTCCTTCCTTTGTAACGATAGCTATTGCTCGGGGTACCGCGTAGCAGCCCGCATGAAGACAAGTGCCGATACAGGTTTGAGCCATACCGGCTTTCGTTGTGTGAAAGATAAATAGCACAAGACTTAGGTGATATACATGATCGACCGATTTGGTCGAATAAACGAAATAGTAACAGTATGATGAAGTTAAAAAGCGTTGCCATGCTGGCAACTGCACTAATCCTGTCGAAAGGGGTGAATGCCGCAGACCAAAAGGAGAAGGCACGGCCCAACATTCTTTTCATCGAGGTAGATGATTTGAATTACGAATATTTAAGTTGTTTTGGTAGTCCCCTGGTTCAAACGCCAAACATTGATCATTTGGCTAAAACTGGGGTGCGTTTTCAAAATGCTGTTTGTCAGGGTATGATGTGTGCACCCTCAAGGAACTCACTGATGACAGGGCTTTATCCTCATAATTTGGGCTTCTATAACAATGGTGAAATGAAGTCGCTACCCAAGGATGTGTGGACATTCCCTCAGGGATTACAATCGGCAGGTTACTATACCGCATGGATTGGAAAATGCCACATAAGACCCTATAAAAAGGGAATGGAAAAGACCGAAGCCATGCATACTCAAATGGGGTTCGATTTTGTGCAACAAACCGAAGGGCGTGTGGTCTTGTCACGAAAATTTAAGGCCAACTCCAAAAAGAAAAAGAAAGCCAAAAAGCAGAAAAAAAACAAGGAATTAAAGGATTGGTATTATAATTTCTTAAAAGAATCCGGTCATTTGGAGCAGTTTGTTAAGGAGTATCCTGAGATCTCTACTTTGCCCGAAGATGCCTATTTAGATGGTTTCTTTACACATAATGCCGAAGAGTTTCTTTCTGATTATCAGGATGAAAAACCATTCTTCTTGTGGTTGAACTATTCGGTTCCTCATGGTCCTTACGATGTGGCACAACCTTATCACGATCCTTTCAAGGAGGACGATATGCCAGGGAGTACCACTACCGATTATCAGGTTCCTGAATTGTTGGTGAAAAAAACCAAACTGATCACTAATGAAAAGGTACACAAGAAAGAGCAGGTTGGACACTGTGCTGCTGTTAATTTCCTGGATCATCAAGTGGGGCGTGTTATTGAGGCCTTGAAGAAAAATGGTCAGTTTGAAAATACTATCATTGTCTTCTTTTCCGACCAGGGGGTGATGTTGGGCGACCATCAACGCCAGCACAAAGGGACTTTGTTCCGCCAGATAACCAACCCTGCGATGATTGTATCTTATCCACCGCGTTTCCAAACCAATAAAGTGGTGGATGCACCGGTTGAACTCATCGATTTGATTCAAACCTCTCTGGATGTAGCTCAGGCGGAAAAGAGTCAGTTGAATCATTGCAAAACCAGCCATAGCCTGGTTCCTCTTTTGACCGGAAAGGCCAAAAGTGTACGTAAGGTTGCCTTTGGAGAAATTGATGGTTATGTAATGGCCACCGATGGTCGCTATCGTCTGATCAAGGGTACAGATGCTTGCTTACTGTTTGATGATCTAAAGGATCCCAAAAACTTGCGCGACATTTCCGGGGAAAACCAAGGAATTGTGAAACGTCTGAGTCGAAGTATCGAAAAATGGTTGCAAAAGACAGGACCGGTTTTACCACCTAAATCGATGTAACGCGATTCCGTTTAAAAGAACGGAATGGATTAGTAGGAATAAAAATCCTTTCTTAAGGATAACCTAGAATAAATGAAGGCCTTCCACCATGTGGGGGCCTTTTTTTATTGGTCTTGGCAGTGAATAACCAACGATGTATCTCCATCCCTTTCTTTTGTATGATCTGGTGATTTGTAAGGCTTTCCTTACATTTGCTCCGGATATGATAGGGACTTTCCTGGTATCATCTTTGATAAAAATTCGTATCAATAACGATTATTTACGAATTTAATACGACTCAACTACTACTTTACTACGAGTTTAATACGACTTTGATACGGAGATGGTCCAGGAGAAGTATAGTTTTGATTAGGGCCAGAGACAAGGTCTTAATAGGAGGGATATTTATTGGGAGAGGGGGAGAAATAATTCATTTTGTGTTGACCATGGGAAGGTTGGGGTTAATTCACTCGATTTGTTGAATTGACCGACCTTTACTTACGGGAGGGACTATGGTTATTGATTACTTGTGCTTAGGTCGTTTTTACTCGGAGCCTCACCTGGAGTGAGGAGCCGAGCCAATCACCTTTGGAGCAGCCTAAGGCAGTAATGGCCTGCCGGGCGTGGAGTAGTAATAACCGAAAGGAAAGCACTCAACTAATAAAAGAGGAGTGCCCGTGAGGCTTTTGAATACTTCAGGAGCATCTGCTGGTGCAGCCAATCCCCTTTTTACTGAGCCTTGGGGGTGGATGCTTTAAATCAAATAAATTTTTCTACTTTAGCCTGTTCAAACTTAAATTCCATTTTACCACGCAGTATCTTTAGCTTTTTATGGAGAGATTACCCTTGAATGTTTTTGAAGTTTTGCATTACTGTAACAGGTATATCCGGTTGTTTTTCTTGGTTGTTGTGTTTACGGGATCATTCGACTCCCTTTGGGCCATTCAACAACCCCATGTGATCAACTTTAACAAGGAACAGTATGGGGGGTACAGCAAAAACTGGTCGGTTTCACATTCCCGCCAGGGGATGATTTACATTGGAAATGATGAGGGACTTCTGGAATATGATGGGATAAATTGGGTGATGTATCCTCTGCCCAATGGAACCAAGGTGCGCGCGGTGTTGGTTGGAAATGACCAGCGGATTTACACCGGTTCTTATGAGGAGTTTGGCTACTGGGAAAAGGGCGATTTTGGACAGTTGCATTATACCTCCCTGAGTGATTCGTTAATGGATTTTAAACTTCACAACGAGGAGATCTGGAAGATTGTAGAGGGAGAAGCGGGGAAAATTTATTTCCAGTCGTTTTCGGTGGTTTTTTGTTGGGATGGGAAAAAAGTACAACATTTCCAACCCTCTAAATCTATTTTGTTTCTACTTAAAGCCAGGAAAAAATTTGTTGCTCAGGAAACCCGTGATAATCTTTTGGAGTTTACAGGGAGTCAGTTTGTTGAGATTTCGGGTAGTTCGTTGCAGAAGAAGGCTTTTACTCGTGTATTTCTTCCCTATGGGGAAAATGGTTTTTTGTTGGGTTCTATTAAGAAGGGCTTAACAATTTGGGATCATTCCGGGTTTCGCATTTGGGATTGTCCCGCACAGGATAGCTTAAGAGGAAAAGAGATTAACCGAGGAGTTTGGGATGGTCATAATTACTACATCGGAACCATTCAGGATGGGGTTTATGTGATCAACCCGAAGGGAGAAGTATTGTCGCACTTGAATACTCAAAATTATCTGGAGAGCAATACAGTTTTAGGTTTGGATTTGGATCCCCAGGGAAGGTTGTGGATGGCTTTAAATAATGGCATCAGTTGTGTCGATTTTAATTACCCTGTTAACTATGTGGTGGAGCGGAAGTCAGATATTGGGGTGGTGCATACTGCAGCGCTGCATCAAGGTGCCCTTTACCTGGGAACGAACCAGGGAGTCTACCGTTACCCTACAGGGGGAAAGGATCTCGCGACTCTAAAATTGAACGAATTTCAATTGATCCCAGAGAGTGTGGGGCAGGTGTGGTCCCTGGAGGTAATCGACGGTCAGTTGCTATGTGGGCACAATACGGGCACATTCCGGATTGAGAAGGATAAAATGGTCCGGATTTCAAGTACCGGGGGTGGCTACAACTTTCGGAAATTGGTGGCCAAAGGACAGGATTTTCTGATTCAAAGTACCTATACCTCCCTGGTATTGTTCAGGAAGGATAAGGATGGCCGATGGACATTTTTTAGGAACTTGCGAGGTTTTCGTGAACCCTCCCGGTTTATATCGGTGGATCCGTTTGGAAACATTTGGGTGAATCATTCCCACAAAAAAGAGGTCTATAAGGTAAGGCTTAGCCAGAATTTTCGAAAACCAGTGGTCGTTGAAAAGTATGGGAAAGCTGAAGGGCTTCCATCTGATTTGGGCTTTCATGTTTTTGAATTCTATAACCGCATTGTTTTTACCTCGTCGCAGGGAATCTATACCTATGACGACCTTCAGGATACCATTGTACCTTATGAGCAATTAAATCGGTGTTTGGACGAATATATTTCGGCCCATCGGATCATTAAAGGGAACGATGGGGGGTATTGGTTTGTAAAAAAACGGAAGATGGCTTTCTTTCAAAAGCAACAGGGAGGCTTTGAAAAGAAGATGGAACTTTTGTTGAACGAACCTAACCGAAGTTTGGTGGAAGGTCATGAAAATATAATTCCCTTGACCGCCATGGAAGCCTTAATCTGTTTGGAAAACGGTTATGCTGTACTGAAAATGGATTCCCTAAACCGTAAACCACATTCCGAAAGTTCTATTTTCTTTCGAGAGATTTCTGGCCATTCGCAAACTATGGAAGAGAAACACTTTCCTTTAAAATCCTCTGCCAACAAAGTCATTCTTCCCTACTTCGAGAATTCGATTCGCTTTCAGTATTCAAGTATTTCGTCGCCGGGGAAACCTATTCGTTTTCAGACCCAATTGGAAGGATTGGATTCCGTTTGGTCGGCACCTTCGTTCCAAACCAGTCTGGAATATTACCGTTTGCCCTGGGGAATGTATGTTTTTAAGGTAAAAGGGGAGGATGAATTTGGGAATGCATTACCGGAAGTATCCTATTCCTTTGAGATACGTCCTCCCTGGTATGCAACCATGTGGGCCATTGGGGGATTCTCCTCTATTGGATTGTTTTTGATTGTAATCGTGCCCATTGGTATTCGAAGATATTACCGAAAGCAACGGAAAGCCTACCAATTAGAGCAGGAACGAATAATGAGGGAAAAGCAGGAGGAGGAACGTCGAGCTGCCGAACAAAAGATGATCAAGCTCCGGAATGAAAACTTGCGCAATGAGCTATCCCATAAGAGCAGTGAATTGGCCAACTCTACTATGTCTATCATCCGTAAAAATGCGGTGCTTCTTGAAGTGAAGGAAGAGATCCTGAAACAAAAGGAGGAGCTAAAGCAAAGATATCCTGCCAAGTATTTGGAACGGGTAGTCAAACTAATTGATAAGAATATTAACAATGAGGATGACTGGAAGATTTTTGAACAACATTTCGACCGGGCACACGTTGATTTCTTTAACCGGCTGAAAAATGAATATCCGGATCTTACCCCCAAGGATTTGCGTTTGTGTGCTTATTTGAAAATGAACCTTACCACCAAGGAGATTGCTCCACTTTTAAATATATCCCCCAGAAGTGTGGAGGTTCATCGCTACCGCTTGCGGAAAAAGCTGGATTTCTCATCCAGTGACAACCTGACTGAATTCATGATCCAGTTTTAAAACCTTTTTATTGGTTTACTCATTTGATTTCTCATGGGGTATTGTCGATCGTTGTGTTTGTAATACCCCTTTAGTTACTTGCCATAGCTGTTTGTGTTAAACCCTAATCCACTGTATTAGTCGGTGGTATGAGTGATTGATGCAAGCTTCATTTTGTGTCCTACTTCAAGGCTAGATTGAATTAACTTTTTGCAATGCAGAAGAGCTTTGTGCCTTTGAGAAGATAGGGGCGGTACTCGTTTAAAGCTTTCAGCTTTAATGGTAATTTATCTTCCATAAATATTTGTTATGATATCTGTGTTTATTGTTTGTTAGTCAAAGAATAAGGGGGCAAGTTTGTTGTTTCCTTTTTTGTATCTTGCAACTTCCCATTTTTTCCTTTCGGCATTCCTTTGCTGTGCTCCAAAATGTGTGAGAGGATCCGGAAAAGAATCAATATTTAAGGAGGGTTGGCAATTGAGTAGAGAGAAAGACAGCAAAATATCTTGATTTTTTTTAGAATTTCCATGTAAGAAAATCCCTCTTGTAAATCTTTGTTTATCAAGGCTTGTGTCGGGCTTGTATAGGTGAGGTATAGGTTGTTTCAAAAGGTGAAAAATGGGATGAAAGTTGTATTGAGGTGAAATCTTTGGGTGGGAATCTTATGCTCCTAATTTTGTTTCAGGAATTCCTAAAAATTAAAGAAACACATCTAACCAAAATCTAACTTGTATGAAAAAAATACTATTGTTATTTTTTCTTGTTATTGGACTTGGAGCAGTGGCATCTGCTCAGGGAACAATAAATATAACCGGTAAGGTGACCGAATCGGGTTCGGGCTTTCCGATACCCGGTGTGACGGTTCTTATAAAAGGTACCACCACAGGTGGTACTACAGATATAGATGGGAATTATCGTGTCGTTGCTTCCGCAAACGATATCATTGTTTTTAGCTTTATTGGGATGAAAACCCAGGAAGTGAATGTGGATGGTCGTTTGGTGATTAATATTGCCCTGGAAAATCAGGATCAGGATCTGGATGAGGTCGTAGTTATTGGTTACGGGGTGCAGCGCAAAAGTGACTTAACAGGGTCGGTTGGATCTGTTAAAGGAAAAGATCTTGCCAAAACACCCACATTAAATGTAGGTAGTGCTATTAGTGGGAAAGTGGCAGGTGTGCAGGTAACAAGTACCGAAGGTCGTCCCGGAGCTTCTCCTGTGGTGCGAATCCGAGGAGTAGGTACCTTAAATGATGCGTCCCCTATTTATGTTGTGGATGGATTGATTGTGTCGGACATCTCGTTCCTTAATTCTGCCGATATTGCTTCGTTAGAGGTATTGAAAGATGCATCGGCCACCGCCATTTATGGATCACGCGGGGCGAATGGGGTTATTCTGATTAGTACGAAACAAGGCGCTACCGGGAAAACTAAAATCGACTTCAATAGCCATATTAGTCTGTCGCAAGTGAGTAATACAATTGATATGGTTTCAGCTTCCGATTACGCCATGCTTCGAAATGAATCTTCCATGAATGCGGGTGGAGAAGCCATTTTTGAGGATCCTTCGATTTATGGCAAAGGAACCGACTGGTTTGATGAAATCTATTCAACGGCTCTGTCTCAAAATTACCAGATTTCTGCCAGTGGTGGAAACGACAAAATGAAATATCATCTGAGTGCTGGTTATGAAGACCAGGAAGGGATTGTTGAGAAAACGGACCTGGAGAAAATTACTTTACGTGCCAATAATGAATATACCTTAACCAAGCACTTTAAGGTTGGTCATAACATTAGTTTCATTAAGACAGATAAGCATGGAGGTCCGGATCCTACAGAGACGGCCTATCGGTCTCCCGGGATTTACACTCCCTACCAGGAAGACGGATCATTTACTGAGATTCAAGAGGCAAATAATCCCCTGGTAGCGACCTACTATAACAATTCCTTGTTTGAATCCGAAAGATTGTTAGGGAATTTTTATGGGGAGTTGAAAGTGGGTGATTTGTTGTTCCGTTCTTCCTATGGATTTGAGAAAAAGGACAATTACAATCGAGCCTATGTTCCCGAATATGTTGCCAATGCGCGCCAGTCCAACGACATTTCCAAACTGACCAAAGTTAATCTTCGTTACAGAAGTTATATCTGGGACAATACCATAAACTATTTTAAGGATTTCAAGAACCATCATTTTGATGCGATGGCTGGTATTTCGGTTCAGGATACTAAGAGTGAGACATTGAAGGGTTTTGCATCTGATATTCCCAGCAATTCAAATCTTTGGTATTTGGATGCGACTTTTAATTCCGATAGCGAGTCGGTGGATAATTATGCCGCCAGCTGGTCCTACTTGTCCTACATGTTTCGGATTAACTATTCCTATTTGAATCGATATCTTTTGACCGCTACTTATCGAATCGATGGGTCCTCAAAATTCAGTGAAGGAAACCGGTATGGACATTTTCCATCTGTGGCTTTAGGGTGGAGAGTAAGTGAGGAGGATTTCCTAAAGGACCATGAGTACATCAGTAATTTGAAGCTGAGAGCAAGTTGGGGTGTTATTGGAAACGATAAAATTGGAAATTATGCATCCATTCAATCTCTTTCCACCACTGAGAAGATTGGGGGAAATGAATCCGGAATCGTTGCAATTGTGGGCGGAAATGAAGATGTTGCTCAGGGGGCTACCTTGCTCAGACTAGCCGATCCAACCATTGTTTGGGAAGAAACTGCTCAAACGGATGTGGGGATGGAAATCGGTTTCTTTAACAACAAGCTTTCTGCGGAGTTGGATTACTACCGACGTGAAACTGATGATATCTTGATTGCTGTGCCTATTCCATCCTATTTTGGGACCAAAATTGATCCGGTAGTGAACGCTGCTAAAGTATTAAATGACGGTTTTGAGGTGATTCTCCGTTGGGAGGATCGAAAAGGGGATTTCTCCTACGGGGTGAGTGCCAACCTTACCTCGGTAAACAACGAAGTGACCGAATTGGCAGAGGGTAGATCTTTTCTGACCGGAAGTGTAAATTCCCAAACCTTTACCAGAACTTCCAAAGGGCATCCCATTGGATCTTTCTATGGCTTTAAGGTAGATGGCGTTTTTCAGAATGCAGAAGAGCTGGCCTCTTATCCTGTGCTTGGGGGAGAGCAGCCCGGAGATTTGCGATTTAAGGATTTGAACGGCGACGGTGAAATTACCGAAGATGACCAAACGATAATTGGTTCTCCAATCCCGGACTTTACCTATGGTGTGAATTTGCATTGCGAATACAAGGGCTTTGATTTCTCTTTGGATCTTCAGGGAGTTTACGGAAATGAGATTGCCAATGGAAAGATCAGGAAGAGATGGGATTCCGGATACAATTACGAAGCCTCTGCACTGGACCGATGGCATGGTGAGGGGACCAGTTATACCAATCCCCGGTTGAATGATTCGGATACTCACAATGAGAAAATGTCGGATTACTGGTTGGAAGATGGTTCCTACTTGCGAATCAGAAATGTCCAGTTGGGGTATACCCTGCCCAAAGCACTGACCCAAAAAATTTCCTTAAGTAGATTGAGAGCCTATATAAGTGTTACGGACTTGTACACCTTTACCGATTACTCGGGCTTTACTCCGGATATCGGAGGAGGTAATGTATTGGCAAATGGGGTAGATATGGGAACTTATCCCTTGCCCACCACTTTCACTTTTGGATTAAATCTAACATTCTAAAGCTTACCATGATGAAGGGAAAAAATATTTCTATACTGTTTACGCTATTGACCTTAGTATTCGCTTCGTGTGATGACTTTCTTGAGAAGCAGCCATTAGGAGACTATTCTCCTGAAAACTTTTATTCCACCGCAGAAGGGGCTGAAGCTGGAGTAAATGCAGCTTACAGCTATCTTCGCCATTACGATTTGGTAGGTCTTCCTTATATCGCTGGGGGAGATATCGCCTCGGATGATGCGGATCCGGGGAATAAAAACAATGTGGCCTCCAAGGAATTTGATCAGTTTACATTTTCGGCACACAGCCCGCTGATGCGTAACTGGTATTCCGGTCAGTATGTTTTGATTGGCCGTGCCAATATTGTGATCAACTCTGAAGCGGAATTCGATTTTGATGAAGATCTTCAGAAACGAATTTTGGCGGAGGCGAAATTTATGAGAGCCTACGGCTATTTCAATCTCGTGAAATCGTTCGGTGGGGTTCCCAAAATCACTGTCCTTCCGGAACTGGATGGGGACTTTATTCCTCGCGCTACCCCCGAAGAGATCTGGCAATTGATTGATGAGGATTTGGAGTATGCCATTGCAAATCTGCCGGAAAAATCCGGTTATTCATCTGCCAATCTGGGGAGAGCTACCAAGGGAGCGGCTCGTGGTTTGATGGCTCGGGCATGTCTGTTCCGCAACGATTTCCCCAATGTGGAAAAGTATGCCATGCAGATCATCAGCTCCAATGAATACTCTCTGTATCCTGATTACGAAGGAATCTTTACCAATGATGGTGAAAATTGTTCGGAGTCGGTATTTGAAGTACAAGCGAAATATTCGGAAAGTGGAAACAAAACCGGAACGGACAAATACAATACTGTTCAGGGTTCCAAAGCAAAATATTGGGATGAGGAACAAGGCAAGTTCATCACCAACCAGGGATTGGGTTGGGGAATCAATTCTCCTTCGGATGATCTGGAAGCTGCCTATGAACCTGGGGATCCCAGGAAAGATGCTACCATTGCCTATGTGGGCGATACCCTCTATGATGGAAGGACCATTGTCCAACGGAATTCGAAAAATCATGCTACCAAATACAACCAGAAAGGAATTCTGCCCTTGTTTTACGACGGAACCAACAATAAGGTAACCGCTGGTGGAGGTGGTGCCAATAATCCAGCGAATGTGCGTATTATTCGTTACGCCGATGTAGTGTTGATGGCTGCTGAGGCCTTGAATGAAAATGGTAAGCCCGGAGAGGCACTTACTTACCTGAATATGGTACGTGAACGAGCACGAGGAGGAAATTCGGATATTCTCCCCAACGTAATGACTACAGATAAAGCGGAGTTACGAAAAGCCATCTGGCATGAGCGTCGTGTGGAACTGGCGATGGAACAAAATCGCTATTGGGATATCCTACGCCAGGGACGTGCCGCAGAACTGCTACAAGCACTCGGGAAGAACTTTGTAGAAGAGAAGCACAATCTATTGCCTCTTCCTCAGGTTGACATTGATGCAACAGAAGGGGTGATTACCCAAAATCCAGGATATTAAATGTTGGTGATTGAGCAAGCCGGATTTCCGGTTTGCTCAATCAAAACTATTCCGTCTAGCCTTCATTTTTTTCACTCCAAGAGAAGAATGGTGAGGATGGCGAAATGAGTTGGAGTTCAAGGTGAACCGGTTTTTTCGGAATGCCTTAATGGGGATTGTACACTCTTTATGTAACAGTCGATCTCTTGATATAAAGAGTGGAGGTAGAAGAATGTTTCGGTTGGGGAAGGATAAATATCAACGAATTTGCACCGAAAGTAGGAGGGGGGAAAGTGACTGTTCATAAGGAAAAAAGAATAATACGTAATGATGAATGTATCAAAAACGATTTTTAGCGGTTCATTAATTCTTTCGTTACTCGGGGGGCAGTCAATTGGCCAGGTCTCGGCCGCAACTTCTGAAACGAAGGATGTGTCGGATGGTACCTCAAGGAAATTAAATGTGGTCCTTTTTACGGCCGATGATTTAGGCCCCGATGGAATGGGGATCGGTGCATTTGGATCCAAAATGAAAGGGCTTACTTCCAACATTGATCGGGTGGCTAACCAAGGGGTGAAATTTGTCAACGCCCATGTGAATTCGGCCATTTGCATGCCCAGTCGGAGCATTATTGCAACCGGAAGATATGGATTTAATGGGGGGCATCATGGATTTTTGTATGCCCAGGAGGACGTGCCTACCATGATGGAAGCTTTCCATGAAGGGGGATACAAAACCGGAGTGTTGGGAAAAGTGGCTCATTCTTCTGCAAAATTATCCACTCAGTGGGATTATATGTACGATTACTCCGATTTGGGATGCGGGCGCAGTCCTTCCAAGTATTATGAGAGGACCAAAGCTTTTGCGGAGAGATGCCGGAAGGAGAACCAACCCTTCTACTTCATGATTAATTCTCATGATCCGCACCGTCCGTTCCAACAGCCGGATGGCGAGCTAAAAAAGGGTGCCGAATGGCCCTCAAAACTGTATACTCCTGAGGAGGCTTTTATTCCTGGCTTTCTGCCCGATATCCCGCAGGTACGTAAAGAGATGAGCTACTATTATAACTCGGTCCGTAGATTGGACGATACTTTCGGGATGGTGATGAAAGCACTAAAGGATGCGGGTGTAGATAAAAATACGATTGTAATTTTTCTCTCCGACAACGGGATTGCTATGCCCTTTTCAAAAGCCAATTGTTATCTGAAATCTACTCACACGGCGCTGTTTTGCGCTCTGCCGGAAAGATTTGCTCCCCATGAGGTGGAGGAAATGGTTTCCTCGATCGATTTGTTTCCTACCATAATGGATTTGACCGGGTTGCCGATGCCCCCAAATGTGGATGGACGATCTTTCCTGCCCTTGTTGAAGGGGGAATCCCAGGAGGGGAGAGAGCAGGTATTCACCCAGATTGATTACATCAACCGGCCTACACCCTTTCCCATGCGATGTGTGCAGGACCAGGAGTTTGGTTATGTCTTCAATGCCTGGAGCAATGGGGTGACAAAATATCGAAATGCCAACGAGGGCGGTGTGATTAGGGTGATGCTAGCTCAAAAGGAGGATAATGAAATGCAGGATCGAGTGAGGTTATTCCGTTATCGGGAGGTGGAAGAGTTTTTTGACTTGAAAAACGATCCGGATTGCCTGCACAATCTCATCCACGATCAGAAATACAAAAAACAGGTTGAACAATATCGGAATAAGCTGAAGATGGAAATGGAGCGCGCTCACGATCCTTTGCTGATAGCCTTCCAAAATAGAGATAACAAAAGCAAAATGGACCGGATTGTTCAGGATTTATACTCCAATGTGCTGAAGTTCCGAAAGGGAGATGCCAAACTCTACCGGGAAAAGATCTCCCATAAGAAGAAAAATAGTTTGGAATAGCAACGTGAGCCTATGCGGCTCTTGGGCCAGAGTAAGGAGGGTGTAATTACTTTCGAGAAGTAAGCCCTCGAGAAAAGGGAATTTGATGAATTAATCTGAAATCTTATGAATTACTCAAGAAATACTATCAAGGGCTTAATGATGATGACCTGCGGAATTGGAGGGAGTTTACTTCCCTCCAATTCCCTACAGGCGCAGGAGGCTGAAAAGCCCAATATCATTTTTATCATGGCGGATGATCACGCCAACCGGGCTATCAGTGCCTATGGCGGTGGAATCAACCAAACGCCCAATATTGACCGAATTGCCCGGGAGGGGGCAATTTTTAGAAATAACTTTTGCGCCAATTCCATTTGCGGCCCCAGTCGTGCCACTATCCTTACCGGGAAACACAGCCATATGAATGGAGTGACCGGCAATGCTTGTGCCTGGGATGGGAGCCAAACCTTGTTCCCTCGGATAATGAAGGAGGAGGGGTATAATACCGCCCTAATTGGGAAATGGCACCTGAATTCCAATCCCGGGGATGAGTTTGATTACTGGAAAATCCTGATGGGAGCCGGAAGACAGGGGTTTTATTACAACCCCGATTTTGTGACCAGTGAGGGAAATACGGAGATGATGGGAGGCTATTCTACCGACCTGATTACGGATGAGGCCTTGAAATGGTTAGATCAAAAGAAGGATGACCGGAATCCATTCATGCTGTTTGTGCAATTCAAGGCTCCCCATGTACCTCGGATGCCCGAGTTTCGGTTTATGGACCGCTATGTAAACGATACCATTCCTGAGCCGGAAACCTTGTTTGACGATTATAAAACCCGTGCACCGTACGCTGAAAAGGCGAACATGAAAATAGGCAAACGCATCAAGACTATACCCTTGCTGGAGAATCATGACCCCAGTGGAAACATCTACTATGCCCGCATGACAAAGGAGCAGTTGGCCAAGTGGCATAGTTACAAGGACCCCGAGACCCGAAGAATAATGGAAATGAAGCGACAGGGTATGTTGGTTGGAAAAGAGCGGAAACGTGTGGCCTACCAAATGTTCATCAAAGATTACCTCCGTTGTATTGATGGGGTGGATGAAAATGTGGGGCGACTGCTGGCCTGGTTGGATCAGAATAAAAAGATCAAGGAGAATACGATTGTCGTTTACAGTTCCGATCAGAGCTACTTTACCGGTCAGCATGGCTATGCTGAAAAACGTTTCATGTATGAGGATGGCATGAGAATGCCCCTGTTGATGCGTTGGCCCAAAGTGATAAAACCAGGAACAGAGGTGGATGCTCTTGTGCAGAACATTGATTTTGCCCCCAGTTTTCTGAATATGGCAGGATTGAACATTCCTGGCGAGATGCAGGGGAAATCCTTCCTGCCGTTGGTTGATGGGGAAAAGTCTTCCCAGTGGCGCAAAGCCCTTTACTATCATTACTATGATCATGGAAAACACAATGTGCCTCGCCATGAAGGGGTTCGAACCGATCGTTACAAGCTGATCCACTACTATACGGAAGATGTATGGGAGTTTTACGATTTGAAGCAAGATCTCCAGGAGGTGAATAACCTGTATGGGAATGCCGAATATGGAAAGGAGATTTCCCAAATGCAAGAGGAGCTCTTCCGGTTACGCAAGCAGTACCTGGTTCCTGAGAGGTTTTTTCAACCACCCTACGTGCCTGTAGGAAGACACAAACACTAAGAAGATATTGTAGATTAATATAAAAAACGAAACAAATGAATTTTAACAAAATGGCAAACACCATATGGTGTTCTGCAGGAGCCATAGCCCTATTGTCTGGATGTAGTTCTCCGGTAAAGAAGGCAGAGACGAAACAGCCTAATATTGTCTATATCATGGCGGATGATCATGCCGTTCAGGCAATCAGTGCATTTAATCATCCTTTGTCAAAATTGGCTCCAACTCCCAATATTGACCGTATTGCCAGGGATGGTGCAATTTTCAGTAACTCCTTTTGTACCAATTCTATTTGTGGTCCAAGTCGGGCTGTGATTCTGACCGGTAAGTTCAGCCATGTGAATGGTTTCATGCAGAACCGACATGGAAAGTTTGACGGGAGTCAGCCTACTTTTCCCAAGTATCTGCAAAAAGAAGGATACGAAACCGCAATGATCGGGAAATGGCATCTGAATTGTGAGCCCACCGGATTTGATTACTGGAACGTTTTGACCGATCAGGGGGAATACTACAATCCCGATTTCACGGAAAATGGAAAAACCGAAACCAAACACGGATATGTGACGGATCTAATCACCGATTATACCCTGAAATGGCTGGACGAAAAGCGCGACAAGTCCAAACCCTTTATGCTGATGATGCATCACAAGGCTCCGCACCGGAACTGGTTGCCGGCTGAAAGACATTACAACCTGTACGATACGGTGGAATTCCCTATTCCTGAGACCTACTTCGATAATTATGAAGGACGACAGGCTGCGGCCGAGCAGGAGATGAATATCTATCGGGATATGTACGAGGGACACGACTTGAAGATGACTGTGGCTAAGGGCTCCGATAGCTTGCGTTATGATCGCTGGCCCCATCTGTTCAAACGGATGACTCCTGAACAGCTGGCTACTTTCCGGAAGGCCTATCGCAAAAAGAATGATGCCTTTCACGATTTGCATTTGAAGGGTAAGGAGTTGGCCAAATGGAAACTTCAGCGCTACCTACAGGACTATCTGGCAACGATTAAGTCGGTGGATGAAAGTGTGGGGAAAGTGTTGGATTATCTGGAAGCCCATGGGTTGGCCGAGAATACCATCGTAGTGTATACTTCCGATCAAGGATTCTATCTGGGAGAGCATGGCTGGTTTGATAAGCGATTCATGTACGAGGAATCCTTCCGCATGCCACTTTTGGTGAAGTATCCCAAAGCCATTAAACCCGGAACGCAAGTGAAGGAACTGGTGCAGAATGTGGATTATGCCCCCACCATTCTGGATTTCTGTGGTGCAACCATTCCGGAGGATATGCAGGGCCGATCCTTCCGTTCGCTGTTGGAAGGGGCAAAGGTAGATGATTGGAGAACCTCCATGTATTACCATTTCTACGAGCATCCCGGGTTCCACATGGTGAAGCGTCACATTGGGGTAAGAACCGAACGCTACAAATTGATTCATTTCTACAATGACATCGATACCTGGGAATTGTACGATCTACAGGAAGATCCGCATGAAACGAATAACCTGTATGGTAAGCCCGGATATGAGGAATTGTCCGCCCAACTGAAAGAGGAGTTGCAGAGATTGCGGGAACAGTATGGAGATACCGATCCCCTGGTAACCAAAAGCAAGCGAAAAAATTCCAAGAAAGGAAAAAGGTAAAAGTGTAAACAAAGATGAGGTAATATGATGTGAATGTCCGGTTGAAAGCAGTAGTTAAAGGGGATCATTTCCTGATTTAACGGGTTTGACCGGGCATTCTTTTATTAACCAATACGTCCAATGATGAATTTAAAGAATAAACTTCTGCTGGGTACAGCCATGGGGATGTGTACCGGTAGTCTCTTTGCAGCCAATGCACCGAAAGAGAAGAAAGAGTCACTTCCTCAAAAACCCAATATTGTACTAATCATGGCCGATGACCTGGGCTATGCCGGGCTCAGCTGTTTTGGGGGACAGGGTATTTCCACTCCCAACCTGGATTCTCTGGCGACCAATGGGGTGAAATTTACCAATTTCTACAGCAATAGTACGGTGTGCTCCCCAACCCGGGTGGCCCTTTTAACCGGAAGATATCAACAGCGGGTAGGCTTGGATCATATTTACTTCCACTGTTTGGATGACGATGGATTGGATCCAGGGAAGAATCAGGTGTTGGCTAAACAATTGAAAAAAGCAGGTTACCATACCGGGGTTTTTGGAAAGTGGCATTTGGGATCCGGTGAAAAATACAGACCCAAAGCACACGGTTTCGATGAATTTGTGGGATTCCTGGATGGCAATATCGATTTCATCTCTCATCATAATACGGAAAGTACCCCTGATTGGTGGGTGGATCACAAGCTTCATAATCAAAAGGGCTATGCCACGACTTTGCTGAATGAGGCGGCTGTGGATTTTATCGACCGAAACCATGACAAGCCGTTTTTCCTTTATTTGCCCGAGGCAGCTGTGCACGTTCCCATGCAGGGCCCTAATGATTCTGCCTTACGAACGGATGAATACTATACCTACAAGGTGGATCATCTACTACCCAAAGAAGAATACATGCGCCGCTACTCCGAAATGGTAGGGTGTATGGATGACGGGGTGGGTCAGATTATGCAAGCGTTGCGAAAATACGGTATAGAGGAAAATACCCTGGTTATATTCCTGTCGGATAATGGTGGCGAACGCGTTGGAGCAAAACATGGAAAGGTAAACGGAAAATTCCGGGGGCATAAATGTACCATGTACGAAGGCGGGATCAAGGTGCCTGCCCTGTGTTACTGGAAAAACCACTTACAGGGAGGTAGAATCAACGAGGAGGTGATGCTGTCGATGGATATCTACCCCACCTTATTGCGCCTGGCTCATATTTCCAAAGATGAAAACCTTCATTTGGATGGTGTGGACCTTTGGGATTGTATAGCTGAGGATAAGCCCTTAAAAGAACGGAAATTGTTCTGGATGCATACCGATCGGCTGGTGATGCGGGATGGCAACGTGAAGCTGATTCGCCAAAATGGAGGGGTTGAACTCTACGACTTGGCCAATGATCCCCAGGAGAAAACTAATTTGGCTAAACAGGATTGTTATGCTGATCTGGTGGCCCAAATGGTTGCAGAAAGTGATGAATGGCACAAAAATACCGCCACCGGATTTCCTTTGGAAAGGGAAATTGGCGTGAAGGTGAAAACCAAGTGGCCCTGTAAACGGGATTTGGAAAAGTTTAACAAGGGGAAAAAATGGGAATGGAATCCTGATGTTAACCTCCAACTCCAAGAGAAATAGCATTTAATGATTGGAAGGAGGTGGGCAGGATTTCACCTCCTTTTGTTTTAAATATTGGAAGTATGAGGATTTAAGGCGGGGCAGAAACCTGCAGGAAGGAATCAGACGTAAGGTTTTGCCCTTCGATTAGAAGAATTCTGTGGGCTGTGATGAAGATCTGGTTGAGAAAACAAAACAATGAATTTAACCCTTAATAAAAAAGATATGAAAAAACGGGAACTACGGAAATCCGGAAATTTGCGGCGAATGCAAATATCTCTTCTTGTACTTGTGATGCTTACTTGTATTTCGTGTGTGAGTTTAGCTCCTTCTCAGACAGCTATTAACCATGAGGATTCTAGACCCTTCTTGACCGACAACTCCAAACAATGGAATCGACTGTCAAAACAGGATCAGGCCTTTTTGGATCTGGTGGAGCGGAAAGCCTTCGATTACTTCTGGGAGGGATTTGATCCGAATACAGGGCTAATTGCCGATAAAACCAGAGGGCGTCGCACCAGTGTGGCTACTTCCGGATTCGGTCTTTCGGCTTATTGCGTTGGTGTAGCCAGGGGCTGGGTCAGTCGGGAAGAGGTTTATCAAAGGGTATTAACCATCCTGAATAGTTACTATAAAGATCCGGAGCGGAAGGATGATTTTTGTGTGGAGGGGATCCATGGATTCTTCTATCATTTTGTGAATGTGGATACCGGCAAGCGGCATGGTCGTTGCGAGGTTTCAACCATCGATACTGCTATTCTAATGGCCGGCATCCTGCATGTAATGGAATTTTTCGAGGGAACCGAGGTGGCTGAGTTGGCTAATAAAATCTATTTAAATGCGCAGTGGGATAAGTTCTTGAATGAGAAGAGAGCTGTGACCGGAGGATGGCGTCCCGAGGAGGGGATCATTGCCGAATACCGTGGTTACAACGAATATCTGTTGGTTTACCTGCTGGGGATGGGCTCTCCTTCACATCCCATTCCTGCTCAAAGTTGGGATGTATATTTCAGTGGAAACGGTGCTGAGTTCATCAAACCTTACAAAGATATTGATGCTTTTCTTACCCCTCACGGATTAATGCAACCCCATGCCTACCTGTACCAATTTCCTGCTTGCTGGTTTGATTTCAGAGGTAAGAAAGACAAGTACGTCAATCATTGGCAGAACAGTGTGAATGCCCTGAAGGCCAATAAACGATATACCAATAATTGGGGCGCGGCACATGGCTATACGGAGGAATTATGGGGTTGGACTGCTTGTGCCGGGCGTGACGGCTACATTGGTTTTTCGAAACCCTATAACGGGACTCTTGCTCCTTCTGCCGTAGTGGCGTCAATTCCTTTTCTCCCCAAAGAGTCGTTGCGTGCTGCCAGATACATGTACAAGGAATACGGAGACAAGATCTGGGGGAAATACGGCTTTGTAGATTCGTTTAACCCCTATCAGAACTGGTTTGATGATGGATTTCTGGGAATTGACAAGGGCAATGAGGTGCTGATGCTGGAAAACTTCCGGAATGAAACAATCTGGAGATTGTTTATGAAAAATAGATACGTGAAGAAGGGAATGGAGAAAGCTCAAATGAAGAATGTTTAATCAAAGTTGAAACAAATGAGAAAAAGAATAATATTATTGCTGAGTCTAGTGGTGTGGTTTCAGCTTCAGCTGAATGCACAGGATAAAAAAATGGATCACTTCATCGATGATCTGATGAACAGGATGACCCTACTGGAAAAATTGGGGCAGCTCAATTTATCAGGGGGAGTAGGTGATTTAAAGGTTCTAACCGAAGGCAGCGGGAAAGAGGAGTATATTCGCAAAGGCTTAATTGGCGCCTCCCAAGGTCTGAAGAACCAAAAAGTGGCGGTTAATGAATCGCGTTTGGGGATCCCGTTGATTGCCGGTAAGGATGTGATTCACGGTCATACAACTACTTTCCCAATTCCACTGGCTATGGCTTGTATGTGGGATATGGACCTGATCGAGAAGAGTGCCCGGATTGCGGCGGAAGAATCGGCAGTAAAAGGGATCTGCTGGACCTATTCGCCAATGGTAGATATCTCCCGTGATCCTCGTTGGGGACGTGTTGCCGAAGGGGCCGGAGAAGACCCATGGTATGGTTCGCAAATTGCCAGAGCTTATGTTCGTGGTTACCAGGGAGACGACCTTTCGAAAGATAATACTATTATGGCTTGTGTGAAGCACTTTGCTTTGTATGGGGCTTCGGAGGCCGGTCGTGATTACAATACGGTAGACATGAGTCGCCTGAGTATGTTTCAGGATTATTTTCCCCCCTACAAGGCCGCTTTTGACGCTGGTGCCGGGAGTGCCATGAGTTCCTTTAATCTGGTGGATGGTATTCCTGCCACCGGGAATAAGTGGTTGATGACCGACCTGTTGCGCACTCAATGGGGGTGGGATGGTTTTGTGGTTACCGATTTCACCGCCATCAACGAGATGATGTACCATGGTATGGGAAACCTCCAGGAGGTTGCTTCCCAGGCTCTGAAAGCCGGGATTGATATGGATATGGTAGGGCAGGGCTTTATTGGAACGCTTTCCCAATCTCTAAAAGAGGGGAAAATCACCATGGAGGAAATCAACACAGCTTGTCGCAGGGTTTTGGAGGCTAAGTATAAACTGGGGTTGTTTAAGGATCCTTTTAAGTACTTTAACCCAACGAAAGCCAAGAAAATTGTATTGTCCGAAAAGCATCTGGATGCTGCTCGGGAAATTGCAGCCCGCTCCATTGTGCTCCTAAAAAATAGTACTCAAATTCTTCCCCTGGAAAAATCAGGAACCATTGCAGTGGTAGGCCCCCTTGCCGACAGCAAAATGGATATGCTCGGTACATGGGCGGGTACCCGTAAAAAAGATAAGATTGTAACCATTTTGGAAGGAATCAAAAATGTAGGAGGGGAAAATGTTACGGTTTTGCATGCCAAAGGTTCCTATTTTACGACGGATCCCTTCTTGTTGAATCGAAACAAAAAGGAAAAAGATTTTATTGTTCAGACTGAAGAGGAAGGCCAGCGGATGCTGGAGGAGGCCAAGCAAACCGCGGCCAAAGCTGATGTCATTGTGGCCGTGTTGGGCGAACCCCGTGCCTGGTCGGGCGAAGCCGCTAGCCGTGCAGATATCAGCATTCCCCAATGTCAGAGAAATCTGCTGGAAACCATGCTGGCAACGGGGAAACCTGTAGTGTTGGTATTGGCCAATGGTCGACCATTGACGCTAACCTGGGAAGACCAAAATGTAGATGCCATCCTGGAAACCTGGCATTTGGGGACCGAAGCAGGAAATGCCGTTGGGGATGTTCTATTTGGGGACTATAATCCATCGGGAAAAATTACCGCCACTTTCCCTCGATGTGTGGGACAGATTCCCATCTACTACAATCATAAAAATACAGGAAGGCCCATTGTTGAAGAGTATAAGTTTACCTCCAAGTACCTGGATGTTCCAAACGAACCTTTGTATCCTTTTGGTTACGGATTAAGTTATACCACATTTGAATACTCCGATATTAAGCTGGATAACCCCAGTATGGGGTTGAATGATACGATTACCGCTTCGGTTACCGTGAAAAATATTGGCAAGTACGATGGAGAAGAGGTTGTTCAGTTATATATCCGTGATCTGGCTGCAAGTGTGAGTCGTCCGGTGAAGGAGTTAAAAGGCTATAAAAAGATCAAGTTGAAAGCGGGAGCTTCGGCTACCGTAGATTTCAAGATAACCTATAAAGAGCTGGCCTTTTTTCAACCTGACTTGACCTACGGGGTTGAGGCTGGTGATTTTAAGGTTTTTATCGGAACCAACAGTTCTGATGTTAAAGAGGCAACATTTTTGTTAACCGATAGTGCGGAAATTAAGAACTAATTTTATTTGAGTATAGATAGAAAAGGCATGGTGTCTGGGAGTTAATTTTTTCAGAACCATGTCTTTCTGGATTTATTTCAGCTTAATCCGTTGGATGATTTATTTACTTAAGGAGTTGATTATTTTTGTATGGATTTTGATTAAGGAAGAAAAGGGAAAATAAAATGGTTAAGAAACAATTGAATTCAGTGCTGGTAAAACCCTCCGGGCCTGATTGTAATCTGGGGTGTACCTACTGCTTTTATTTGGAAAAAGCAGGCCTGTATCATCAACAGAAAGTACACCGAATGGATAAGGAGACGCTTGAAATTTTGATTCGCCAAGTATTGGAGCAGTCAGGATCTGATGTGTCCTTTGCCTGGCAAGGGGGAGAACCCACTTTGATGGGGCTGGATTTTTTTAAGAAGGTGATTGAACTTCAGCAGAAGTATGGCAATGGGAAAACCGTAGGAAACGGTTT
>JBGRQA010000050.1:0-24101 GCA_041725895.1 Marinifilaceae bacterium | reverse complement strand
ACAAAAAAATCTCACTGGAAAGCTCTTAATATGATTGCTTTTAGTATCATATTACTCAGACAACTTTAAACAACTTCATAATCAAAGTTTTATTCGAAGGAGATGTTGGCTTGCTATTTTTGGCGGATATAGTTCTACGAAAAAATGAGCGAGCATGATTTCATCTGAAGAAATCAAAAAAAAAGCCGGTATTACTACCGGCCTGTATTTTAATCGCTGAGTTCTTTTTGCTTAAGAATTCGAATCGTGATTTTTTCTTTGGTTTTGTCTAAACCAACAGAAATGGTATCTCCCTCAACAATGGAAGCTTTTATAATAACCTCAGCCATTTCATCTTCAAGGTATTTTTGAATGGCGCGTTTGAGTGGGCGAGCTCCAAATTGGATGTCGTATCCCTTCTCTGCGATAAAGTCTTTGGCTGAAGGAGATATTTTTATGGAATAACCAAGATCTGTAATGCGCTTGTATAGCCCTTTCAGTTCGATATCAATTATTTTATGGATATCTTCCTTTGTGAGGGAGTTAAACATGACAACATCATCTATTCGGTTCAGGAATTCTGGCGCAAAAGCTTTTTTCAAAGCTTTGAAAATAACTCCTTTGGCATATTCGTTCTTGTCCTTAGAAGAGGGGCTTTCAAATCCAATTCCTTTTCCGAAATCCTTTAATTCACGACTACCGATGTTCGAAGTCATAATGATTATTGTGTTCTTAAAGTCTACTTTACGTCCAAGACTGTCGGTTAATTGTCCATCATCGAGAACCTGTAAAAGGATGTTGAAAACATCTGGATGTGCTTTTTCGATCTCATCCAAAAGAACTACCGAATAAGGTTTTCTACGAACTTTTTCAGTTAGTTGACCACCTTCTTCGTAGCCAACATATCCAGGAGGGGCACCTACCAAACGAGAGACAGCAAATTTTTCCATATACTCACTCATATCAACACGAATAAGTGAGTCGACGCTGTCGAATAGATATTCTGAAAGAACTTTAGCCAATTGGGTTTTACCAACCCCTGTAGGGCCAAGAAACACAAAGGTGCCAATTGGTTTATTTGGATCTTTTAGACCAGCTCTGTTTCGCTGAATTGCTTTTACTATTTTTTCAATGGCTTCATCCTGACCAATAACTTTTCCGGTCAGTTCCTTGTCCATTTGTAAAAGACGGGTTCCTTCAGCTTGAGCGATACGCGTAACCGGAACACCGGTCATCATTGCAACAACTTCGGCAATGTCTTCTTCGGTTACTGTTTCACGATGCTGTGTTAGTTCAAGTTCCCATTTTTCCTTTTCCTTCTCCAGATCTTCAGAAAAATTCTTTTCCTTATCTCTAAAGCTGGCGGCAAGTTCAAATTTCTGCGCTTTTACAGCTTTGATTTTATTTTGACGAGTATCCTCGATCTTCTTTTCAAGGTCCTCAATCACAACAGGAACGTGAATGTTCGAAATGTGAACTCTTGAACCAGCTTCGTCCAAGGCATCAATAGCCTTATCTGGCAAATAACGATCGCTAATGTATCTTCCGGTTAATTTAACGCAAGCGTCAATTGCTTCCGGAGTGTAGTTCACGTTATGGTGGTCCTCGTAACGTTGCTTGATATTATTCAAGATATCAAGGGTTTCTTCAGGGGAAGTGGGTTCGACCATAACTTTTTGGAATCGACGCTCCAAGGCTCCGTCTTTCTCTATGTTCTGGCGGTATTCGTCAAGGGTGGTAGCTCCGATACATTGAATTTCACCACGTGCCAATGCGGGTTTCAGCATATTGGCGGCATCCAGAGATCCGGTAGCGCCTCCGGCTCCAACGATGGTGTGGATCTCATCAATAAATAGGATGACATCAGAGGTTTTGGAAAGTTCATTTAGAATGGCTTTCATTCGTTCTTCAAATTGTCCACGATATTTTGTGCCTGCTACAATGGAAGCCAAATCAAGTGTAACGACTCTCTTCCCAAAAAGTACTCTCGAAACCTTTTTTTGGATGATGCGAAGCGCTAATCCTTCAGCGATTGCAGATTTTCCCACCCCAGGTTCACCGATCAAAATTGGGTTGTTCTTTTTTCTTCGACTTAGAATTTGAGCCAGTCGTTCAATTTCTGTTTCCCTTCCTACAATAGGGTCAAGAGTTCCTTCTTCGGCAGCTTTGGTAATATCAATTCCAAAGTTGTCAAGTACGGGAGTTTCTGATTTAGACCGTCCTGCTTTTTTGGAATCTCCTCCAAGAGCACCTCCACGACTTTCTCCTTCTTCGGGAGGGTAATCGGATTGTGCTTTGGGAAACAAACTTTTTAAGTTCTCTTTTACAGTGTTGTAGCCAATGGTTTGTTTGTCTAGGAATTGAGTCACCAAGCTTTTGTCATCCTTAAGGATGGCCAGCAGCAGATGGCTGGTGTCAATGGTTTTGTTGTGCATGGCTTTCGCTTCAAGATAGATTAGTTTCAGCACCCTCTCAGCTGAACGACGAAGCGGTATGTTGTTCAAATCCAAATTGGTAATTGCATCCGACCGAAGCTTTTTCTCAATGCTTTTGCGCAGCTCGTAAAGATCTACTCCAAGGGATATTAGAACGTCAACAGCTATGCCTTCTCCTTCACGTAGAATTCCAAGAAAAAGGTGTTCTGTACCTATGGCATTGTTCCCCAATCTTTCAGCTTCCTCTTTGCTGTATGAGAGAACATCTTTTATTCGCGGTGAAAATTTTGAATCCATATAATAAGCTTTAGATATCCAAATTAATATTTAGTAGACTAACTTATCGGTAAAAGCTTTAGCTCTTAAAATAAGGTTACCTTAAATTAATAATTTTTTTAAAAAATAAACGATAAAATTAAGGTAAAATTTAAACTTATTCTGATTTATTAAAAATAAAGCTCGATAAAAGGTATTTATCTCTTTATTCCTCAATATTTATCTTAATTTGGCTTCATTTAGAAGGGCAAAAGTTACCCAAAATCTCCATATTTTGTTACTTTTGTAGTCCTGATAAAGAGTTAAAATTTTAAATTAAACATAGATGACTGCGGGAGAGAAGATTATAAGAATTAATATTGAAGAGGAAATGAAATCCGCATACATCGACTATTCGATGTCGGTGATCGTTTCCAGAGCTCTACCTGATGTAAGAGATGGTTTAAAGCCGGTTCACCGTCGTGTGTTGTTTGGGATGGGAGAACTTGGAATAACCTCCAATAAACCCTATAAAAAATCTGCGAGAATTGTAGGGGAAGTTTTAGGTAAGTACCATCCCCATGGGGATAGCTCAGTTTATATGACAATGGTGCGAATGGCACAAAATTGGTCATTACGTTACCCCTTGATTGATGGACAAGGTAATTTCGGATCGGTTGATGGTGATAGTCCGGCGGCAATGCGTTATACTGAGGCCAGAATGAACCGGATTGCGGAAGAAACTCTTTCCGATTTGGAAAAGAATACGGTGGACATGACGCCCAACTTTGACGAATCGTTGAAGGAGCCAACTGTACTGCCTACTCGTATTCCCAACCTATTAGTGAATGGTGCTTCGGGTATTGCTGTAGGGATGGCAACCAATATGCCTCCCCATAACCTGACCGATACGGTGGATGCGATTTGTGCTTACATCGACGATCGAGAGATTGAGATGGAAGAGCTCATTCGAATCGTAAAAGCTCCTGATTTCCCAACCGGTGGTACCATTTATGGATACCAGGGAGTGAAGGAAGCATTCGAGACAGGAAGAGGGAAAGTTGTTGTTCGTGCCAAAACCAATATCGAGACAACAGAAAGTGGTCGTGAAAAGATAATCGTTACCGAAATTCCCTACATGGTGAATAAGGCTGAATTGATTATTAAAGCGGCTGACCTAATCAATGATAAGAAAATTGATGGTATCTCTAATGTGAACGATGAGTCGGATAGAAACGGGATGCGAATCGTTTTCGATTTGAAGAGAGATGCTATCGCCAACGTTGTGCTGAACAAATTGTTTAAGTACACACAAATGCAGTCTACCTTTAGCGTAAACAATATCGCTTTGGTTAATGGTCGTCCTCAATTGTTGAATCTGCGAGACTTAATTGAGAATTTCGTTAAGCACCGTCACGAAGTGGTGGTTCGAAGAACTCAGTTTGAGCTGAAGCAAGCAGAGGATAAAGCTCACATCCTTCGTGGGTTAATCATTGCTCTTGACAATCTGGATCAGGTGATTTCGTTGATTCGTGGGTCAAAAACTCCGGAAGAGGCAAGAAACGGCTTGATGGAGAATTTCGACCTGGATGAAATTCAAGCAAAAGCTATTTTGGATATGCGTTTGCAGAAGTTGACCGGCTTGGAGCGAGAGAAATTGCATGCTGATTACGAGGAGTTGATGAAGTTGATCGAATACTTGAACTCTATTCTTGCCAACGAAGATCTTCGGATGAGCATTATTAAGGACGAACTTCTGGAAGTGAAGGCAAAATATGGAGATGAGAGAAGAACCGATATCGTATATGCTTCAGAAGAATTCAATCCGGAAGATTTCTATGCTGATGAAGAAATGGTAATTACTATTTCGCACATGGGCTATATTAAACGTACACCTCTTTCTGAATTTAAGACTCAGCACAGGGGAGGAGTGGGTTCCAAAGGAAGTATTACCCGTGAGGAGGATTTTCTGGAGCACATGATTATGGCCACCATGCACAATACCATGTTATTCTTTACAGAGAAAGGAAAGTGTTTCTGGTTGAAAGTGTATGAAATTCCGGAAGGAACCAAACAATCTAAGGGACGTGCAATTCAAAATCTTTTGAATATTGAACCCGACGATAAGGTGAAAGCCTATATCAATGTTCTGAATTTGAAAGAAGAAGAATATATTAACAACAACAATATTGTACTTTGTACAAGAAAAGGGGTAATTAAGAAAACTTCACTGGAAGCGTATTCAAGACCTCGTGTAAATGGTGTTAATGCAATTACCGTACGTGAAGGCGACCAGTTGCTTGAGGCCAGACTGACAAATGGTAAAAATGAAATCCTTATCGCTGTTCGTTCCGGAAAAGCAATTCGCTTTGACGAAGAGCAGGTACGAGCTATGGGACGTACTGCATCCGGAGTTCGTGGTATTACTCTGGGACATGACCAAGACGAGGTTGTTGGCATGATATGTGTAGAAAATGGAGATGAAGATATCCTGGTTGTATCCGAAAACGGTTATGGTAAGCGTTCCAAGATCGAAGATTATCGTAAGACCAATCGAGGAGGAAAGGGAGTGAAAACCATCAATGTTTCGGAAAAAACCGGAGATTTGATCGCGATTAAAAATGTTACTGATAATGATGATTTAATGATCATCAATAAATCAGGAATTACAATTCGCCTCGCTGTTTCTGATCTACGTGTGATGGGACGAGCTACTCAGGGAGTGCGATTGATTAACTTGAGTAAGAAGAATGATTCTATTGCTGCTGTAGCGAAGGTGAATTCTTCTAATGGTGAAGATCACCCTGAAGCAAAGTCTGAAGAAGGAGAAGTTAGTAACCAGATTGAGGGTGAAAACCCTGAGAATAAAGACTTAGAATAAATTTAATTTGGGGAATATTTTTTTGGAATAAAAATATTCCCCTATTTTTGTTTATACATAGAATTTAATAATTAACATAGACTATGAGAAAATTATCATTCATTTTGGTTATGGTTTTGAGTGTTTCTTTCGTAAATGCTCAAAAAAGTAAAGTAACCAGTGCTGCAAATTACCTGAATGCGGGTAAATTGGATAAAGCAAAAGAGGCTATTGATACAGGTATTAAGGATGCTAAAGCTTCTGTTTGGCCTAAATCATACGTTGTAAAGGGTAAGGTGTATCAAGGTATTTTTGAAAGTCCTCTGCCTGCTTTTAAAGAACTTTCTGCAACTCCTCTTGAGATTGCATACGAAGCTTATATGAAAGCAATGGAATTGGATGTGAAAGGTAAATATAAAAAGCAGATCAAATTGCAAATGTCCAATTTGATTCCTGACTTTACCAATAAAGCGATCGAGAAGTACAATGCTGAAAATTTTACCGAAGCATTGGTTGCTTTCGAGAGAGTTCTGGAGATTGAAGGAATGGAGATGTTCAAGGAGAACAACACAATTGATACCGCAGTAATCTTCAATGCCGGAATGGCAGCTCAAAAAGGAGAGGTTTACGAAAAAGCGATCAAGTACTACAAGATGGCTTTGGACAACAACTACGGTGGAGCCAGAACCTATGCTTTCCTTTCTAACTCTTACAAATCAAACAATCAACCTGAAGAAGCTGTTAAATATCTTCACAAAGGATTTGAATTGTATCCAAACGATTCATACATGTTGGTTGAGTTGATTAACTATTACATGCTCGGCGGTGAACCAGAAAAAGCTGCTGAATACTTGGATAAAGCAATCGAAATGGATCCGGAAAACGGTTCTTTCTATCGTGCTAAAGGAACCTTGTACGAGAAGACTACAGAGTTTGATAAAGCAGAAGAAATGTATAAGAAAGCTTTGGAGCTTGATCCTAAAGATTTTACTTCACAATACAATCTTGGTTTGTTGAAGTTGAACAAAGCCATTGCACATCACAAAGAAGTGAACGAGATTATGGATCCTAACAAGTACAACACAGAAATCAAAGTGGTTTACCAGGAGTACAAGGAAGTGATTCCATTTTTCGAGAAAGTTCTTGAGATTAATCCAGAAGAGAAAAACTCAATGATTACTTTGAAGGAGTTGTATTTTAAGCTGAGAAACGAAGATCCTTCTTTCATGGACAAATACAACGAGGTGAAAGCCAAGCTTGAGTCAATGGAATAGATGAGAATATATTTAAAAAGGAGAAGTTATACTTCTCCTTTTTTTTGTTTTAATAATTTAACTAAATTTTTAATATGAAGAAATTGTTCCCAGTGGTGCTTTTGATGTCGTTTAGCATCATGGTTAATGCCCAAAAAAGTAAAGTATCTAGCGCTAGTAATTTCTTAAATACAGGAAAGCTGGATAAAGCGAAAGAAGCTATTGACGAAGGAATTAACCATGAAAAATGTGTTTCTTGGTCAAAAGCCTACTTAGTGAAAGGGAAGGTGTATCAGGGGATTTTTGAAAGTCCGCTTCCTGCTTTCAAAAAATTATCAGAAACACCACTTACCATTGCCCTGGAGGCCTTTCAAAAGGCAATAAGCCTGGATAGTAAAGGCAAGTATATGAAGCAAATAAAAAGCCAATTGAAGAATTTATCAATCGACTTTATTAACGATGGGGTAGAGCAGTTCAATAATGAAAAGTATAATAAAGCTTTGATTGCTTTTGAAAGTTCGCTAAATATTCAAGACATGGATATTTTTAAAGAGAATTCAACTGTTGATACTGCTGTGATTTGGAATGCAGGACTGGCTGCTTCAAGTTCCAAAAATTACTCGAAAGCGATAAAGTATTACTTGCAAGCGTTGAAATACAATTATGGAGGAGCTAAAGCTTATGCCAAATTGTATAATTCCTACAAAAACAACAATCAACCAGAGGAGGCACTGAAATATTTGCATACCGGTTTTGAAAAGTTTCCTAATGATGGAGAAATGTTGATCGCATTAATTAATCATTATCTGCACGGTGGAGAACCTGAAAAGGCAGGAGAATACCTGGACAAAGCAATCGAAATGGATCCGGAAAACGGCTCTTTATATAGTGCCAAAGGAAATCTGTACGAAAAGACCAAAGAGTATGAGAAAGCAGCAGAAATGTTTAAAAAGGCTTTGGAATTGAATCCCAAGGATGTGGCAGCTCTTCACAATTTTGGCTTGATGAAATTGAATATGGCTATTGAGCATCATAATAAAGTAAACGAAATTATGGATGTAGCCAAATACAATGCAGAGGCAGAAAAAGTGACTCAAGAATATATGGATGTAGTTCCTTATTTTGAAAAAGTTCTGGAAATTAACCCAGAAGAAAAAAATTCCATGATCATTCTTAAGGAGTTGTATTTTAAATTGCGGGGAGAAGACGAAACTTACATGGGGAAATACAATAAGATTAAAGCTAAACTGGATAAGGAAAGCTAAAAATGACACCGGGGAGAGATTTTAACACTCTCCCTTTTTACAACACATGTTGTTTATCATAATAGTAATTATAAGACATTGACGCCTGCTTACATTCATGCATTTGGATTCGATGTCTCTCCAGAAACAAATCGTTCTGATTTATCTATTACAGATATTTTTTTAAGAGCTGCAATATTTTTTGTGGGTCAATGGGTTTTGTAACAAATTCATTGGCTCCGACCTGGTAACTTTTCTCCTTTTCATCGCTCATAGCAAAAGCAGTTTGCACAATAATGGGCACATGATTTGTCTTTTCTCTAATTTGCTGAATGGCTTCAATACCATTGAGAACGGGCATGCGAAGATCCATCAAAACCAAATCAATATTCAGTTGAGGATCGATACACTTGGCTACGGCTTCCTCACCATTTTTCGCCCAAATTATTTGAGCATTGGTCATTTCAATAATAGCCGTAAGATAATGAAAGTTCGATTTTACATCTTCAGCAATGAGTACATTTTTACCCGAAAAATCGTAAATGGAAACCGCTTCACTAGTCCTGTTTTGTGGTTTACTATCCGAATTAAGTTTACGCTGCGGTTGAATTGTGACATCTGATACCGTAAAATAAAAACAGCTTCCTACATTTTCCTGGGATTCAAGCCACATTTTCCCTCCCAAAAGATCAATTAGCTTCTTGTTAATTGCAAGTCCCAAACCCGATCCTCCGTATTTTCTGGTAGAACTTTGCTCTAACTGACGAAAACTTTCGAATACCAGGCGCTGCTTGCTTTCCGATATACCTATCCCCGTGTCTTTTACATAGAAGATAGGCTCTCCCTCCTCCTGTGAATAGTAATATCCCATTTCAACACATCCTTCGTGAGTGAATTTAAAAGCATTCGCAAGCAGATTATTAAATATCTGCTGAAAACGGGCTAAGTCAGTATTTATTCTATTATTGTCCGAGTTATCGGGAAGTTGAATTTTGAATTGAAAGGGCCTATTGTTTTGGTTGTGAATGGAATCGTAATTCTGGTAAATATCATACAAAACAGGATTCACATAATGCGTTTCCTTATAAATATTTAATTGTTGTGCCTCGATTTTAGAAAAATCGATAATGTCTGAGATTAACTTGAGAAGTCCCTTGCTGTTATTGTAAATGTGTTTGATGAAATTGTCCTTCTGTTCGGGAGATATTTCTGAACCAGAAAGCAAATTGGCAAACCCAACTATTGCATTCACCGGGGTCCTGATTTCGTGCGACATGTTGGCAAGAAATGCTGATTTCAGCTGTTCTGATTCCTCTGCCATCTTTTTGGCAGATTCGAGTTCTTTTTGAGTTTTAGTGATGGTGATCAAATCCTGAACAGATTTTTCATGGTATAAGCATCCTTTTAAAGAAACAGACAATTTCTTTATAACATCACGAAGCTTATTTCGCTCCTTATCATCTAAAGATAAATCGTTAGATGCTGAGACTAAAGTTAGAAACCCAATTTCATCCAAGCGGAATACGCTGATGAAACCATTTGAAGGTGTATAATGAAGTCCAAGCGTGTGACAGAGTTTTTCTGAATTTGGGGCAGAAAAAACAAATTCCTCTGAAAGTATTTGATGCAAACTAAAATTCTCCTCTAGCCTATTTCCTGTAGTTCTTGAAACAGGATATGCGTATATTCTCGTAAACCCTTCACTAATCTGCTGAGAAGGCAAATTCTCATTTCGAATCCAGACTCCTCCAAATGAAAGATTTCTTCTTGTCAAAAGAGTTTTAATGAAACTGCGACAATTTTCTTCTGGATCCAGAGTTTGTCCGAGAGATAGAGATAGTTCATATAAAAAAGAAATCTCTTGTAATATATCGTTAGCCTGCATACAATTAGATTATTTGTAAAATAAACCCAAAACAACTGTTTTGTTAAGAATTTCGAGATAGCCGGATCCCATTGAAGAAACCTCTCCAAACGAAAGAGCTCCTTCCAATGATAGATTAGGTTGGTTCTCTTTGAGTTGGGTCATTATTCCATTCAGTTCTTTTTGAATATTTTTGCCCAGGAACAAGGATCTGGAAATACAATCAAAAAGTAGTACCTGGGTACCACTTATATCATGATTCAAACATTGCTTTGCTGCATCTTCTGCAGCTTCAGTAAGCGTTTGTTCATTTCCCTCCAACAAGTCGATAATTGTATTTGAAGGGATATCTCCAAAACATTCAATAAAACCATCCGAAGTTACTTTAACAGGGTCTCTTACAATGTATTCACTACCCTTTTTGTAAATTCCAAATGGAAATCGATGCGCTTCCTGAAAGAAATCTGCCTTATTGTCAAGGGAATAGCCCAAATCATTTAGAGTCTTTTGGTAGACCTCAATTGGATTTTCCCAGTTCAACTCCATTAGAGTGTTTTTTTTGCTATTGGTAACAAGAAAGGGTCCAGCCTTCTTTTTCCAACCATGCTTCACCCCCAGTTGAACTTTTTGAGCACTAAGACAAATAAAAGTTGCATCCCTGAACTTTCCCTGGTTACAGAACAGACTCTTATCGTCCCTCCTGTCAAGATATCCTGTACCCCCACCTAAAAACTGCACTCCGTCACCAATAAAAGTATGAATCGTAGATAGATGATCAGGGATATGCGCTGAATACCCATCAAACAGGACAACTGCAGTAGAATAATTATGGGGTTCTTTTTGGTCAAATTCCATAAACCTTTGTGGAATTTGATTTTCCGGACTTATTATAATCCAATCAAGGGTATTGGGTATTATTTTAACGATGACCCCTTGGGGGGAAATATTAGCGTTACTTATGACATAGGGAAAGATCCCTCCCATAAAATTAATTCTATGGGAATTTAACTGTGCAATGATTTCATGAGTAGAAATTTGGCAATCCTCTCCTAAAAGAATTGTAACCATATCTTTTCTATCTGGCTTCAAGTCCAGAATGGCAGAAATTAGGATGCTTGTGTCCGGATTTTCTAGATACATATATTCTTCTCGTCTCAGGTAAAATCAATAACAATATACGATTATAATGAAATTATGTTACTTCTGAAATCAAGTTTGATTAATGAGGTGTCAATGCTGGTTAAAAGTCGGCTAATTGAGATAAACGTATTTTTTATACATAAAAGTATTTATTGCAATAATAATGGCCGTTGCAGACCTGTCTTCGAAAGACAGATAATTTTCAATGGTTGCTTGTAGCAAGTAAATGAAATTTCGAATTTCAAAATTATTCTTAGGGATGGAATGATAATGACAGGCAAAAAAAAAAGCTTCTCCTGAAAAGGAGAAGCTCTTTTTGTAAAATAACATTTTAGCGAATCTTCTTAAATGCAGCTTCAACTGTTTGGGAAAGACGCTCAAAAATTTCATCTTCCTCTCCTACACCATTAACTAATTCATATTTATTTTGTTTCTGATAATATTCGAGAACCTTGGAACTACGTTTTTCATGTTGCTCCAAGCGATGTATGATGATATCAGTATCGGTATCGTAGGCTCTACGGTTAAAGGTTTTTCCCCTGGCAGAAAGCCTTTTGATCGACTCCAATGTTGGAACACTTAAATCAAAGGCAGCAGTTACGGTGGAATTCAATTTACGAAGCAATCCATCCAGGATATAAGCCTGTACGATTGTTCTGGGGAATCCTTTGAAGATAAAACCATTGGCATTTGGATGCTTTCGAATCTGACGCTCAATTAAGCGGATAGCAATTTCGTCGGGAACGATGTCTCCTTTTTCCATATAAGACTTGGCATTTATTCCCATTTCAGTTCCCTTTTTTATTTCTTGACGCATTAAGGAACCTGTGGAAATGTATACCAAATTGTATTTTTCTGCCAAACGACGCCCCTGAGTTCCTTTACCTGATCCAGGAGTGCCAAGTAGTACCATATTGATCCATGATTTCTGAAGGGTTTGATCAATAACGGAAGTCAGTCTGTTGAAAATATCATTAATTCCTCCCATTCCTTCAATGGGATTGTAAATTTCTTTTTCTTTATAGAAATTGGCAACGGGAGCTGTTTTCTCATCATACTCCTGAAGACGTACATTGATCACCTCTTCCGTATCATCCGCCCGATTTTCCTTTTGAGCTCTTTCAAGCAAACGTTTCCGTAATTGATCATTAGGAACTTCCAGGCTCAACATACAATGCAAGGAGGTATTCATCTTAAGCAGAAGTCCTTCCAGAATGTATGCCTGAACGGTTGTTCGTGGAAAACCATCAAAAAGGAAACCATTAACCTCTTTATTCGTGTTGATCCTTTCTTCGATGATTTGAACAATTATTTCATCGGAAACCAAACCACCCTTCTTAATTATATCTTTTGCCTGACGACCCAGCTCGGTATCCTCCGCAATTTCTTGCCTAAGGATATCTCCTGTAGATATATAAGCCAAATTATATTTCTCAACCAACATTTTGGATTGAGTACCCTTTCCTGCTCCTGGGGGGCCAAATAATGCAATATTTAACATACTAGTAGTTTTATGATATATAGCAATGTCTCTACCTTCAAAAGTAGTAAATTTTACCTTTACAATTTCTAAATGGAATTAGATTTTTTTTAGTGTTCGGGGTGAATCCAACCTTCTATCGGGGTAAAATTCGAGTGGTGAATGAAATAACATCTCAAATTTACAACTAATAGAGAAAATATTTAAATGGGTTGGTTTTGCCTCCCAAATGCGGATAAAAAGAACTTATCCAACAGCCCAGGTGAAGTAGCCCAATGATCAAAAACATTGGAAAAATGGGGCCGATCCAAAATGAATTATTGATTATGGAAAAACTAATAAAACCTCCGATTAGAAAAATACTTCCAATAAATTCCAACCGCCAGACTAACACTAAGCCAATCAACATAACCATATTAGCCCCAAACAAAAGAATTTCCTGGTTGGTCATTAGATCAAAATCAGGACCGCCAATATTGAATGCAAACCAAACAAAAAAGGAGAAAAGCAGGCCTCCCATAATTCTGGCAACCCAGCGAAGAATTCGAATGATTCGATATTTGGTGGTTGGTTTCATGTAGTTTCAAATAATGTATACTGTCAGATGTTGATAAAAATACCCCAATACCGACATTTCTGTCCTTTTGGGCAGGTCATTAATGGGGGATTTATCCGCAGTAACAGAACTAAAGTTTCAGTTTGTTTCTTCAAATATATATTTTTTATTAAGAAATTGGAAACAAAGTGCGTACATATCCCCTTATTTAGCGAGATTCCGAGCAATTTCACCAATTTTATCTGATTGATAATAAGAGTTTTCTATTTGACATTCTGCGAACCTTTTAGTATCTTCTAAATAGTAATTATTAAATATTCTACTAATATGAATGCTAATTTTTTATGTCCCCATTGCCGAGCATTTTTGAATGTTGGAAATCAGATTGTTATATCGGCTAAAAATCAAGCAGGGAAAAGAGGACTTCTTTTCTTAAGTATTCAATTGGGTGATTACAAGGTAATCAAACATGATTTTTTCGAGCTTGAAGACCAGGAAGTTTTAAAAATGTCCTGTCCCGCTTGCCATAAAAATCTACGGGTAGCAGAAATTCACAAGAATATCTGTAAGATTCTAATGCAAGATGAAGAAGATCAGGAATTTGCTGTCCTGTTTTCAGGTGTTTACGGTGAAAAATGCACCTATAAAATTCGGGATAATGTAGTGGAATCGTACGGGAAACATGCTTCGAAGTATATTGATATCGAAAACTTGTCAGGATTGATATAATCAAAATAACATACCGAGATGCTGACAAGATGTACGGAGAATCCCCTTATTCGCCCTTCGGATGTTCCTGCTTCCAATGATGGTTACACTGTATTGGGAGCTTTTAATCCAGGTGCCTGTAAGTACAAGAACGAAACCATTCTTTTGATGAGAGTGGCTGAAAACTGCCCCAAGGAAAAAGGCTTTGTGTCTATTCCATATTATGATAAAAATGGCCCACAGGTATTGAAAATTTCAGAGAAAGATCCTGATTTAATTTTCAAAGATACTCGGGGATATTTTTACAAAGGGAAGGATTACCTTTCCTCCATGAGTCATATTCGATTGGCCCGAAGTAAAGATGGAATTCATTTTACGGTTGAGCCTGAGCCTTTCCTCTATCCTACCTTGCCTTGTGAGAGCTTTGGTGTTGAAGATGCCCGGGTTGTAAAAATAAAGGATACCTATTACATCAATTATACTGCTGTTTCATCTGATGGGTACGTTACCATGCTGGCAACAACAACCGATTTCAAAACCATTAAAAAAGAGGGAATTATTTTTCCGCCCCTGAATAAGGATGTTGCCATCTTTGATGAAATGGTGAATGGGAAATATGCCGCTCTGCACCGTCCTGATAATCACGGCTGGGGCTTACCTGCAATTTGGTACGCCACTTCTCCGGACCTCTTTAATTGGGGAAACCATATGTGTTTGCTTCGTCCGGATGGATCGCCCAGGGAGAGCCAAAAGATTGGTGGCGGTGCGGCCCCGATCAAAACTCGTGAAGGGTGGTTGGTGATTTATCATTCCAAAGGAGATAACAGTGTTTATACCTTAAATCTTTTGCTCCTGGATTTAAAAGACCCTTCCCGCATTATCAGAAAGGGTAATTATCCAATTCTCATCCCGAAGGAGAGTTACGAAAAATCGGGATTTTTTCCTAATGTAGTATTTACCAATGGCACTGTTACCCAACCCAATGGTGATGTGTGGATTTACTACGGTGCAGGAGATGAGTGTATATGTTTGGCCATCACCAGCATCTACGAATTACTGGAACAATTGTATATCTAAACCGAAAATCATGCGAATTACTTATATTTCCACCTATCCCCCAATTGAATGTGGGATTGCTACCTACACCCAATATTTGAGTGATGCTGTTAAAGATGCAGGAAAAGAAGTGCGAATTCTCAGTCAGCAAGGAGCTCAGGGCGCAGACTGTTTCGAAGTCTATTCCCCTTACGATAAAGATATAGCCTTCAAGCTTTTCCAATTGGTCGAAAAGCAAACACCCGACCTGGTTCATATTCAACATGAATTTGGCCTGTTCGGAGATCAAAGAGGAATCCAAATCGTTGAGTTTTTAATACGATGTCGCGCCATTAATACTCCTGTGGTAGTTACATTCCATACTGTTTATGAGAATTTAAACCGGATTGAAAGAATGGTGACGCAACACATTTTAAATGAGTGTTCAGCCGTGATTGTTCATGAGGATTTCCAGCGGGAAATACTAATTAAAGATTACCAGGTGACCACTCCAATAGAAGTGATTCCACACGGAGTTCGGAATGTTCAACCCATTGATGGAGCTAAGTCGATCCTTGGCCTGGAGGAAAAAAAGGTTGTTTTGCTGGCCGGTTATTTCCGTGCGACCAAAAACTTCGAACGAATTATTAAATTGTTCCCCAAAATTGTAGAACGGGAACCAGACGCAGTTCTTCTGTTTGCTGCTCGAAATCGAATCAATGAATATGCTGAGTACCAACAGGAGATCTATCAACTTATCTCCCAATCGCCGGTGAAAGATCATATTATGGTTCTTGACGGAAAATTCCCTCAGTACACTTTTGATGCTATTCTTAGTGCAGCAGATGTAATGACTCTACCCTATGTTAAGGGGGCGCAAAGTGGTGTGTTAGCCCAGGCTTCCGCCTTACATTTACCCGTTGTTACATCTGATCTGGATAGTTTTAAATTATGGATAGAGGATGTAGGAGGAGGATTCTACTCCGGAAGCGATGACGAATTCGTAAGTAATATTCTGAATATCCTTCAGGATCAAAAATTACGGAAGAAGCTTCAACGAAATATTCAAAAGAAGAATTTGAAATTGAACTGGGATGTGATTGCCGAAAAGCATTTGAAGCTATATGGCTCCCTAATCACATCACACTACAAAGAGGCCAAGTTCTTCTATTTGGATGAAAGAAAATCTTTGGTACAAAAGCCCAAAACATCATCCTTCATCCTGAATCAATAGAAAACCATATTGTCAAATACTTCCTGAATGTCCATGGAGGCAATTCCAGTTCTGGTATCCGACATGGCATAGGGAAGTATTAATTTGTTGTTGTGAATGAGAGCCCCACAGGAATAGACTACGTTGGGAACGTAACCGTTCCTCTCCTTCTCTTCCGGAATCAGAATAGGGGCTTTCATTAAACCGATCACCTTTGAAGGATCCTCAAGATCCAAAAGTATGGCACTGATGCAGTAGGTTCGCACGGGGCCCACACCATGAATCAACAACAACCAGCCTTTTTCGGTTTCGATGGGGGAACCACAATTTCCAATTTGGAAAAATTCCCAGTAGAAGGCCGGTGGTTTGAGAAGTATAGGATTCTCCCAGTAACGAATGTTATTGGAATACATGATGTAAATGTTCTCGTTATCGTTTCGGGATATGGTAACGAATTTGCCATCTATTTTTCTGGGGAACAAAGCCATTCCTTTCCCCTTGGAGCCTTCGCCCATTAGAATTGATACTTTAAAATGACAGAAATCCCGGGTTTCTATCAATTGAGGTAGTGCGGTAAAACCATTGTATGCAGTATAGGTAGCATAGTAAACCAGGGTACCGTCCTCCCGCTCAAACTGAACGAAACGAGCATCTTCAACCCCTTTGATTTCATTTGTCGAGACTGGAAAGATAACTCTTCCCGAAAGATTCATTTCAGGAGAAAATTTAATCTCGTAATTTGCATTTGCCAACCACATGAGGATATCAATGGCTTCCTGGCATTCGTGACTTATCTTTTTCCTTCGTTTGGTGAAATCTTCGATACTCTCCTTCAATTCATCCAGGGTGAAATCTTCCAGAAGGTTGTCCATAATCCTTTCCACCTCATGATATGCATTCAATTCGCGTAGTTTCAGGACAAAATTGTTCTTGATGTAGATAGGATCGGGATTTCGATTTACTTTCTCTACCAGGGCACTGTTCTTTTCAACCAATAGTTCTCCATTCTCCTTTACAATGCCTTTACGGAAAACGATAGAAGAAATATGGCCTTCGCCAACCGCCCGAAAACTCATTATCACTTTTAACCGTTTGCTTTTGGTTGGAATTTCATCGGGAGCGACAACAATAGAGGGATTGAACAGTGCTGCAGACTCAATGGAGTACTCCATGGTGAAGTAGGAACCGATCAATAATTTCTGAGCCAGAGTAAAATCCTGTTCAAACTCAACTCTTTTGACAATTGTATCAAAATTATTCTTAAAGATTCGTTTGATGTTTCGATGCCGGGATTCGAAATTCGCAATAACTTCGTTCAGTATTTCCTGCACCTGCTGATGCGACAGCAACAGAATTCTCTCAAAAATATTATTGATCCGTTTCTTATCACCAGGAGTAAAAAAACGAGTAACAACCCGGGATTCATCCGGAGTGAAATGTAGTACCTGCCTATTTATTGAAATGGGTACCTGTTTGATTTGCATTAGGACGAGTATTTGAATTCACACTTGTTCTAAATATACAAAATTGTGTCTTCAAATAAAACAGTACCCAGGGCCTAACTAAACTTATTTCTGGGGAATTGCGCCCATTACCGGAAGCGAAACCTTAAAACGGATACAAATCAACCGAATCAGAATGATAAAAAGAATCGTAAGAATCAGAAGTGTATTGGGTTCCAGACCGAATCGTTTGAGAAACAGAAAAAGGATTGCACCCGCTACACATGCTGTGGCGTAGATTTCCTTTCGAAAAATCAAAGGAATATCGTTGCAAAAGGTATCTCGAAGTACACCCCCCATTACGGCTGTTACAACTCCCATTAGAATCCCCAAAATAGGCTGTATATCAAGGGAGATCGCTTTTTCCATACCAATAATTGTGAACACTGCAATCCCAATCGTGTCGAAAAGGAACAGCGTTTTTTTCAACTTCATGACATGGGATTTAAACAGGAAAGTAAAAATTACAGCAACTCCAATAATCAGTAGGTAATTGCTGTCTTGAATCCATGCAACAGGGAAATTTCCCAACACCACATCCCGTATGGTTCCTCCTCCAACGGCGGTAATAAATCCCGTAAAGAAAGCCCCAAACAGGTCCAACTTTTTATTGGCAGCTGACAATGCTCCACTAACCGCGAAAACAAAAGTTCCAATTAGATCCAGGCTGTAAATCAGTTCCATACACTTCTACTATTAAATGGTTCAAATATAAAATCGCGCGAAAGTAATAAAGAATCGAGAAATGCCAAAGGAGTTTGAACAAAATGTGAGGGAGATTCATAAAGGAAATGATGGCGGAATGAGGGAAAAGAAAATCCCTTTCAGGAGAATACCTAAAAGGGATTTTGCTATCTGGAATTGTATTGAAATTAATCTTGTGCTTCCATAACTGCTATGGCAGTCATGTTAATAATTTCCCGAACGGAACAGCCCATTGGAACAATATGGAAAGGTTTTGCCGTTCCCAAAAGAATTGGTCCGATGTTTTCTGCACCACCAAGGTCCTGCAGAAGTTTGTAAGCGATATTCCCAGCGCTAAGGTTAGGGAAAATCAGGGTGTTAACATCCTTCCCTTTCAACTTGTTGAATGGGAAGGTTTCATCACGAAGCTCCCGATCCATGGCAAAATTGACTTGCATTTCTCCATCAACACACAATTCGGGATGGTTTTGGTGCAGGTATTCAATGGCATCGTGAACGCGCATTGGACTTCCTTTTTGTACCGAACCGAAGTTGGAATAGGAAACCAGACCGATAACCGGCTCAATATTCAATTTTTTCACTACCCGGGCTGTACTCAGAGTAGTGTCAATAAGAGACTGAGTGGTTGGTTCGGAATTAATGGTTGTATCCCCGAAGAAAACAGGTCCTCTTTTGGTCATCATGATATTCATACCCACAAGACTCTTCATTCCCTCTTCGATACCAATTACTTTTACAGCAGCATTTAGTGCCTCAAAGTAACGAGTGGCATAACCAGAAATAAAGGCGTCTGCTTCACCGGTTTCAACCATCATGGCCCCAAAATAGTTCCGTGTATACATTTTTTCCACGGCTTCCTTATGCGTAAGTCCGTTGCGACCGCGCTTTTTGCAAAGAATTTCAGCATAACGGATTCTGCGCTCATTTTCAGCCTCGCTACGAACGTCAATAATCTCCGCACCTTCCAGGTCCAAATCATTTTCCCGTATGATACGATTGATATTTTCGTGGTTTCCTAACAAAATGGGTTTTGCAATACCATCGTGCAGTACAACCTGAGCGGCTTTCAAAACATTGAAGTTATTGGCTTCGGCAAAAACCACACGTTTGGGATCCTTTTTGGCCTTGTTGAAGATGGTTCGAATCAACTCATTTTCTACTCCTAAGCGTTTGTTCAACTCATCCTTGTAGGCATCCCAGTCGGTAATGATTTGTTGTGCAACACCTGATTCTACGGCTGCTTGAGCTACTGCTACAGCCACCCGTGATACCAAACGGGGATCCATGGCCTTAGGAATGATATAATGACGTCCGAAAACAATGTTGCTCTCGTTGTAAGCAGCGTGAACCGATTCAGGAACCTGTTCCTTTGCAAGATCAGCAATGGCATGAACGGAAGCAATCTTCATCTCCTCATTGATACAGGTAGCTCTAACATCCAGGGCTCCTCTAAAGATATAAGGGAATCCCAGTACGTTATTGATTTGGTTCGGATAATCCGAACGACCGGTGGCAACAATTACGTCATCACGCACTGCCATCGCATCGTCGTATGCAATTTCAGGATCGGGATTGGCAAGAGCAAAAACAACAGGATTCTCAGCCATAGAAGCCACCATTTCCTTAGACATGATTCCACCTACTGATAAACCAAGGAACACATCGGCACCAACCAGAGCTTCCTCCAGAGTTTTAACATTACGTTGGGTAATAAACTCCTTTTTCTGTTCATTCAAATCGGTACGATCTGCAGAAATTACACCACGGCTATCGCACATGACAACGTTTTCGGGTTTTACACCCAAAGAGATGTAAAGTTTGGTACAGGAAATTGCAGCAGCACCGGCACCGTTTACAACAACCTTTACGTCCTCAATTTTCTTGTTTCCCATTTCAAGGGCATTCAGCAAACCTGCGGCAGAGATAATAGCTGTTCCGTGCTGGTCATCGTGCATTACAGGAATGTCAAGCTCCTTTTTTAGACGCTCCTCAATCTCAAAACACTCAGGTGCCTTAATATCTTCGAGGTTGATTCCCCCGAAAGTTGGAGCAATGGCTTTAACGGTTTCTACAAATTTATCCACATCAGTGGCATCAACTTCAATATCGAAAACATCGATATCGGAAAATATTTTGAAAAGCAATCCTTTTCCCTCCATAACAGGCTTTCCTGCCAGGGGACCAATGTTACCCAATCCCAGAACGGCGGTTCCATTGGAAATAACAGCGACTAAATTCCCCTTACCTGTATATCGGTAGGCTTCTCCAGGGTATTTTTCAATCTCAATACAAGGCTCGGCTACACCGGGACTGTACGCAAGAGCGAGATCTCGCTGGGTTCTGTAGGGTTTGGTTGGAATTACTTCGATTTTACCAGGTCGTCCTTCGGCATGGTAACGTAATGCATCATCAGCATTTACTTTTGACATGATAATTTGGTGTTTGTTAATTTATTAGGTTTGGAAGACCAAATGTGTTGAAAAGCGGCAGCCACAAGGGAAACAGCTTCTCAACATTTCAATTTGGAGTTGCAAATATGAGAAAATTGTGCTTTACAGCAGCAAAAAGTGAGTTAAAAATTCGGTTTTTTTTTCGTAAGAGCTTGAACGTGCTTCTAACCAGTTAAAAAGAGAGGAGAACCCGAAATGGGCAGCAACTGGTCTTTGCTTCATTTTATTTTATGTGGCAACAGGGTTGGAAGATTTCTTTTCAATGTTGCTTCTTTAAACTATCGGGCCACAATGAGTCAAGCAGAGGATGGTTCATTTAAATACTGGCAAGGGGGATGTTTAAACTACTGTTTTTGGTGTCGCCCCTTCACTACTACTGAGGATTTGAAACCGCTCTTTTGGAGAAATTCATCAGAAAAAGATTCTTTTTGTCCTTTACTGTCTTCAATTAAGATTTGATGAAATTTCCATGCTCCTGATTCCGATTTCTTTTTGAAAGGAATATGCCCCAGAATCAATTTCTTTTTCTGTTGCCCCGATACCTGGAACTCCTGTTGCTTACTCTCTTCTCCCGAAGGAGAAACCATCCGGACAACAATCCTCTTTAATCCTTCAGGGGCAAAGACCCGAATAGAGAAATACAGAATATCCGGTTCCCTTGTGACGTTTATACTGTCTTGCACAATTGTTACTCCTTGTAGAAAAGACGATGGAGATTGCGCTTGAACACTGCCAATCAGGGAAGGACTAAATAGTAGAAACAGATATAAAAAGAAATTTCGAATTGAACGGGAGCTATATATTGGATAAAAAACTTGGTTACGCTTCATTCTCTTGTGGTTTCTACAAATATAGAAAATTTTAGGAGAAATGAAAGGATACAAAAAAAGGCATTCCTACTCGGAATGCCTTAAATTTCGTTAAAAAAGCAGATCTTACTTCATAGCTCCTTTTACAGCAGCAATCTGACCTTTTACAGCTTCGTTTGCAGGATCCAGTTCCCCAGCCTTGTTAAGATATTCAATGGCCTTGTTAAAGCTATTCATTGCTTTACCTTTCTCAGCTTTGTACTTATCAGGGTTGCTATTGGCGATTGGAGTTGCAGCCTGTAGAATTTTAGCACCTTCGTTGTAGTACAAAGTACCAAGGCTCAAGAAAGCGTTTACTTGATTCTTCTTGTACTTCAACTCAGCAGCTTTGGTAAAAGCAGCAACAGCAACATCATTCTTGTTGGCTTTTTGTGCAGCTACACCCTCTTTCAGGTAATGAGTACCCAAAGTTTTTAACATCTTCTTGTTCTTGGTTGGGCAAGCTTCAATACCAGCTTTTAGAGTAGCAACCATTTCATCCACCTTGTTCATCTTTTTCAAGGCGATAGCTTTGAAACGATATGCACTTGACAATTTATACTTTGCAGTAATTGATTGATCGAAATATTTTACAGCCTTCTCGTATTCTTTAACCTTAATTGCAGAATAAGCAGAATTGAAAACAACGGCAGCATCTTCAAAGGTATCGGGTGCACCCATGAACTTTTCAAAGTTTTCAAGCGCTGTTTTGTAATCTTTCGCTTTTAATGCAGCATTTCCAGCATTCTTTAATTCAGCAGCACTTTGAGCGAAAAGTCCCACAACACTTAAAAGTAATACACAAGTGAAAAGTAGTTTTCTCATAATTCTTAATTTATGTTTAATTGTTATTGGTTTGATTCTTAAAAAACACCCCTAAAAATAACCATTTCGATTAGAATTACACATTTTTTTTAAACTTTTTTTATCAATTAAAAGGAACCTTGTAGTAAACAATTGTTTATTAAAAAAGGTCTTTCCCTTTTTATTGTTCCATCAAGATTGTACGATCCTCAAAATAGCTGGGATCGATTTTGAATCGATCAAATTGTGTTAAATTGTTATGCTTAATCAGGTAACTCAGGGTACGGGTGTAGGCTTTTCCCAATTCGGAATAATGGTCCAAATGAGGAATCAACTCGTAGGGGTTCTGTGTTTCCAATCGTTTCTTTCGAAAATCGGAATAGGCACGAACCCGGGCAATGGTCCCGTAATAGTCTCTGATAGAGCCTTCAATGCTGGGATATTTCTTTAGGTATATGTTTACCGAATCGCGTGTTGTAAGAGCTTTTATTCGGTCTTCGTTTTTGTTGTAGGACCAAATCCCAAATATATTGTTGGCATCTCTAAAAAAACGGGAAGTCCCCCACCCCGATTCTAAGGCGGCCTGTCCCAGGACGATACTGGCAGGATGCGGTTGCAACTTCTCCTTTATTTTCTGAAGATTTTCGGTTCTGTAACGTTGGTAGAGATCTTCCAGGAAAAGGCTATCCGAAGGATTAAGGATGGTATACAACTCGCTGTGCATTTCTATTTGCTCCACCCGATCCAAATCCTTGTTCAAATTGTACTGGGTAACCAGAATAGCCGGAAGTAGTAATTCTATAAATTTCCTTTTCTTTTCAGAAACCGGAAGATTGTTTAGGGAAATTACCTTTGTGTAGATCACAGGTTCCACCAAACTGTCGGTAATGGGCTGAATATCTTCCTTGGTCTGAATATCCCGGTAGATGGCCTTTACCACTTTCTCCTTTATTTTACTTTTCTCCTGGCAGGCCTGGGCAAAAAGTAAGATCAATATGAAATAAATAATGCTTTTTCGCATTCAAAAACCATGTTGATTTGCGGGATCAAAAATAGTATTTTCTATTTAAAATGAAACATTTTGTTCTCTATACCTGTTTGTTTGGTCCTAAATAAGAGGTAAAAGGGGACGTTTAGCCTGTTAGTTAATGTTAAATTAAGAGGATGTTCAACCGGGTTGTTCTCCCTACAACACTGGTTCAATTGTCAAAAACGGGAGTCGGTTTATTACGCATTGATTATGGGGAATATAGAGCTGTTGATTCTGTACTTCTAATGGAAAAGGGGATTCTACAGGGGGAAACCTGTTCTTTGTTTTTACCAGGGAGGATTGGACTACTTTTGTGGAACACAAAAGTTACAATATAAAAAGGAGAAAGTAAAGAAGGAATTTCTTAAAAGAGAGAATTGGGTTCGATTTGGGTTGTGGTAAGTGCTTTTCTGTCGCGCCTTTTAGGTGGAAATTCTCTGAAAGCCTTGTGCAGGATGGGTCACAAAGCCGCAGGAAGGGTCACAGACCTGCAGGAAAGGCTACTTAAGCCGCAGGAAGGTGTATTTTTGTCGCAGGAGCGGCCATTGATCCCGCAGGACGAGTTGGTGAACCTGCAGGACGGGGATGTTATCTTGCAGGACGACAGACCCAAAGCGCAGGAGCCCCACTACCTTTGCAGGAGAGTGACGCTTCCTAAAATAACTTGACAGATTATTACTTAATTTCTGCTATGGAGAGAAAGAGTTAATTGTAACTCTGAAATTCAAATATATAATTTT
>JBGRQA010000049.1:0-24348 GCA_041725895.1 Marinifilaceae bacterium | reverse complement strand
ATGGCTCGATGAATGCCCAGGACTATGCCTCTGCAAAATCTATCTACCAGGAGGCATCAGGCTTGAAACCAACCGAATCATACCCCAAATCACAAATTACAAAGATTGAAGGAATTCTGAAAGAACAGTCCCGATTGGCTTCGGAGCAACAAGCCTTGGATGAAAAGTATACCGGTTTGATTGCACAGGCCGATGGCTCAATGAATGCCCAGGATTACGCCTCTGCAAAATCTACCTATCAGGAGGCTTCAGGATTGAAACCGTCGGAAGCTTATCCCAAAGCACAAATTGTAAAAATTGAGGGAATTCTGGCCGAGCAGGCTCGATTGACTTCGGAGCAACAAGCATTGGATGAAAAGTATACCGGTTTGATTGCACAGGCCGATGGCTCAATGAAAGCTCAGGATTATGCTTCTGCAAAATCTAGCTACCAGGAGGCATCGGGCTTAAAACCTGCGGAAGCGTATCCTCGGAAAAGATTAGATGAGATAGATGAAATCCTGAAAGAAAGGGAAGTGGAAAAGGCAAATCAATTGGCTCTGGATCGAGATTACAATAAGGCAATTGATAGAGGGGATGAATTCATGAAAAGGATCAAATATTCTGATGCAAAGGTTGCTTATGAAGAGGCGCTTCGTATAAAACCATCGGAAGATTATCCTGCGGATAAGATGGAGGAAATAAAACAGTTGTTGGAGCAAATTGCATCTAAGAATGCTGAAAAAGAAGCGATCGAAGTTAAATATAAAACGACCCTTGACAGAGCCGATGGTTTATTCGAATCGAAGAAATACTCAGAAGCTAAAGAATCTTACAAGGAAGCTCTTGAGATTAAACCCCGGGAGGTACATCCGGATCGACAAATTAAACGGATTGAGCGGATTTTGGAAGTTCTTAATCAGGAAAAGGCCAAGCGAGAGGAAAAAGAGCGGAAATTTAACAAGGCTATGGAGAATGGAGAACTTTACCTTGCCCGTGGAGAAATGGCTGTAGCCCGCCACCATTTTAAAGTTGCTATTGAGGTAATGCCTGAAAAGGAATTGCCACGAAGAAGACTTGAAGAAATCGATCAGATTGTTGCCGAAAAACAGAGAGCAGAAAATGAGGAGAATGCTCTGGCGCAAAAGAACGATACCAAAACAAAAAATGATTTAGAAAAGGATCAGAAATATCTGGATTGTATTGAAAATGGAGATAAAGCATTTGCGAACCGACAATGGGGGGTAGCTAAATTCTACTTTAAAAAGGCGCAGCTGTTGAAAGGAGATGAGGATTATCCTGCAAAGCAGTTGTTGGCAATAGAAAAAGCAAATGTTCTTGATAAAATTGATCAGAAAGAGAGTGTTTTTCATACAACCCTTCTTCGTGGAGATGAGGAGTTTGAAAAGAAAAATTATTCGGTGGCCAAACATTACTACCGGAGAGCATTGTCAATGAAGAAAGGGGAGAACTATCCTTTGAAACAGATTGAAAAAATTGATCAATTGATCCGAAATAGTAAGGATTCCAAGTTGAATGCTCGGTACACTGCCGAAATTAAAAAGGGAGATGAGGCATTTGAAAAGGGAAATTGGTCCGTTGCTCGCTTCTATTATAAAAGAGCAAAGCAATTGAAACCCAATGAAACCTATCCCGAGGAGAAATTGAAAGCGATTCGGGAGGTTTTGGCTAAAAATTAAATTTTCAACTATCTTTAAATAATATTAAAATAAATGGACTAGATTTGGTGCTGGACCAAATGTTGACAATGGAGCTATGGCTTTAAACTATCTTTTTATATTTTTTATTCTGATTGCATTTTTCGTAGGATTGATCAAGTTGATCTTTTGGGGCGACATGGAGGTTTTTCCTGCAATGATCAATTCAACCTTTGATATGGCCAAAACCGGTTTTGATATTTCCCTTGGATTAACCGGGGTTCTGACCTTGTGGTTGGGGATTATGAAAATTGGAGAAAATGGTGGAATTATTAAAGTGTTTTCTCGTCTGATTGGCCCGTTTTTCCATAAATTGTTTCCGGAATTGCCCAAAGATCATCCTGCGCATGGTTCTATCATGATGAACCTGGCAGCAAATATGCTAGGATTGGACAATGCTGCAACGCCGCTTGGATTAAAAGCCATGAAGGAGATGCAGGCATCCAATCCGGTAAAGGAACAGGCTTCCAATGCTCAAATAATGTTTTTGGTGCTGAATACCTCAGGATTGACATTGATTCCTATTTCAATCATGGTGTACCGAACTCAATTAGGTGCTGTAAATCCTTCAGATATTTTTATCCCGATTCTTTTAGCTACTTATTTCTCTACAATTGCTGGTTTAATTAGTGTCGCGGTAGTTCAGAAAATTAAACTTTGGGATCGAGTAATATTAGCCTATTTGGGTGGATTGACAGCCGTTATCGTGGGCTTGATCGCCTATTTTTCCAGCCTGGAGAAGGAGCAAATTACCCAAATATCAACGGTGGCTAGTAATGTCTTTCTGTTTGGAATTATTGTGGCCTTTATCCTGTTAGCAGTTCGAAAAAAAGTGAATGTCTACGAGAGTTTTATCGATGGAGCTAAGGAAGGTTTTGCCATTGCAGTGAAAATTATTCCCTATCTGGTTGCTATTTTGGTGGCAATTGGAGTATTTCGTGCATCCGGAGCCATGGACCTTTTCATCGAATCCATACAGAGACTTGTGGTTGCCATGGGAATTAATTCAGACTTTATCCCCGCATTGCCTACTGCCTTAATGAAACCCTTGAGCGGAAGTGGGGCCCGGGGGATGATGGTGGATGCAATGAACCAATACGGGGCAGATTCTTTTGTAGGTCGTTTGGCTTCTACTCTTCAGGGAGCAACCGATACTACCTTCTACATTATTGCAGTGTACTTTGGGGCTGTGGGAATTAAGAATACCCGTTATGCTGTTACCTGTGGTTTGATTGCTGATTTTGCCGGAATCATTGCCGCGATTTTCATTGCATACCTGTTTTTCCATTAAAAGTATTGGAGCATGTCAAAACTCCGACGAAAGTTGTTTTGTAACGGTTAACTTCGATTCCCACATTTTCCTTACTTTTGTTCCTCATTAAAACTGAAAACAATGATTACATTTAAGATCGATACAGAATATATTGAGTTGATTAAGCTTCTTAAGGTAACCCGAGTGAGTGAAAGTGGTGCACAGGCCAAAATATTTGTGGAAGATGGTATTGTGAAACGAAATGGGGAAGTAGAATACCGGAAGCGAGCCAAGATTGTGCCTGGAGATAAAATCGAGGTATTGGGAGAGGTGATTGTTGTCGAATAGAATGAGATACAATTTAAGATAGAAAAAGGAGGCCAGAGCCTCCTTTTTTTGATCTGTATAGGCTAAGTTTTTGTTCTAGCCACTAATTGCCTGATAATATCTCTAAATTTATGGATCTGCTAATAGCAGAGGCTATTGGTTAATTCCTTTCTAAATTAAGCAGGATAGGGAAAGTTTCCATCTAATTTGTATTTAGAGACAATTCTGCAAAACTGGATTAATAGAATTCCAGGAATCTTTTCATCGCATCCAGATAGTAATCTTTCCATCCTTCTACAATCTCTTCGTATGCTTCATCAGGAATGTTCTGGTGATCCAGTTCCAGTCGGGTAGCTTTACCTGCCTTTTTTAGTAGGATAGTTACGATCGAAGGCTTTTCAGTCTCTCCAAAATCCCATTCCTGTACCAACTTATAATCTTTTACAATCTCCATATTTCGTCCAGAGATGTCTCCTTCCCAAAGAGAAAACTCTGTACCAGCTTTATCATCCATTACGGCAGGATATCCTGTCCATAGTTCGATTTGAAAGGGATTGGTTAAAGCTGTAAATACCTCTTCCTGTGAGGCGTTGATTTCTAATTTATAATTGAAGTTTTTCATAGTCTTTCTTGATTTACGAACCTGCAAAATTAGCTAGTCTAAAGTGAATTAAGTAACTTTTCTTTAAATTTTGAAGGGAAAAATTATTAAATTCTGGTTTTGGTTAGGGAAGACTTTCTTCCTCAAGGAGAAAGGTACTTTGTTAAAATATCTAAATTAAATAAATCTAAATAAGAATAAATATTTATATTTGTATCGAAATATTTAAATGTGAGTATAAATATTAAACGATAAATTATATGTCTAGCTTTGAAATTCTGATGCCCAAATTGGGAGAGAGTGTCCAGGAAGCTACTATCACCAAGATGTTTGTGAAGGTGAATGATGTGGTGGAAGAGGATGATATGCTCTTTGAAATTGCTACAGATAAGGTGGATTCTGAGATACCCTCACCGGTTGCAGGTAAGGTGATTGAAGTTCGATACAAAGAGGATGACCTGGTTTCGGTAGGCGAAGTGGTAGCAGTTGTTGCATTAGGAGATGCGGAAGATGTTGAGGTAGCTTCTCCTACGGAGGATTTGAAGGAAGTTGCAGCAGAGCCTCTTGTTGTGGAGGAAGTTGTTGTCAGAAACGAGATTGTTTCCCAACCCGGTCGTTTTTATTCTCCGCTAGTGAAAAGCATCGCGAAAAGGGAAAATATATCCTTGAACGAATTGGACTCCATTAAAGGACATGGCAAGGAGGGCCGGGTTCAAAAGCAGGACATATTGAATTACCTGGCTCAGCGCAAAGGGAAAGATGTTGTAGCACCTGTTCAATCTGAAGTGCCTGTGGTTGATCCTATACCTTCGGCCGCTCCTGCTTCGGGAGGTCAGCCCAAGGTTTCAGCTTCCGTTGGAGCACAGGATACCATAGTGGAGATGGATCGTATGCGTCGTTTAATTGCCGATCACATGGTGATGTCCAAACAGACTTCACCTCACGTTACCGCTATGGTGGAAGCGGATGTGACCAACATGGTGAACTGGAGGAACAAGGTGAAGGATGAGTTTCTGGCTCGCGAGAAAACCAAGCTGACCTTTATGCCGATCTTTATTGAGGCGGTGGCCAGGGCTTTGAAGGAATTTCCCGGCGTGAATGCTTCGGTGGATGGCTATAAGGTAATCCTGAAGAAAGATATTAATATTGGTGTGGCTGTTGCCCTGCCTACAGGCAATCTGATTGTTCCGGTAATTAAGAAAGCCGATCAAAAAAATCTGATTGGTTTGGCCAACGATATGAACACCCTGGCTGACAATGCCCGAAACAACAAGTTGAACCCCGATGACATCCAGGGGGGTACCTTTACTATTTCCAATTTTGGTTCCTTTAAGAATGTGATGGGGACCCCAATTATCAATCAACCCCAGGTTGCCATTCTGGCGGTAGGTTCCATCGAGAAGAAGCCCGCTGTAATGGAAACCCCTGCGGGAGATGTAATTGTTCCCCGGCAGAAGATGTTTCTGAGCCTTTCCTACGATCATCGAGTGGTTGACGGGGCACTGGGGGGCGCTTTCCTTAGAAGAATTGCCGATCACCTGGAAGGAATAGATATGAATCGTAGTTATTAAAACCAATGATGGCCAAATTTCTATCGACTTTGGCTCCTAACGCAATAGAAGAAAAGATGACTGAAAATAAGCAATTTGGTATTAAGAAAACCGCCAAGGAGATCCTGGGAGAATGGTTTCATCTGATGACCCTGGGGAGAGCTCTTGACGAGAAAGCACCGAACTATCTAAAGCAAGCCATTGGCTGGAGTTATCATGCACCCTATGCCGGACATGACGGTATCCAGTTGGCCATTGGTCAGGCATTTGATAGGGAAACCGATCATCTGTTTCCCTACTATCGTGATATGCTGACCGCTATTTCTGCTGGATTATCCGCTGAAGAGGTTATCTACAACGGAATTTCCAAAGCCATAGATCCTGCCAGTGGTGGGCGTCACATGTCCAATCACTTTGCCAAACCTGAGTGGAACATTCACAACGTATCTTCCTGCACTGGTAACCATACTTTGCATGCTGTTGGGGTAGGTCGTGCCATGAAAAAATACAATCATAGGGGAGTGTCCATAAGCTCTCAGGGAGAATCTTCCGTGTCTGAGGGATATGTTTATGAGGCCATCAACGGGGCAACCAACGAGAAATTGCCTGTAATTTTCGTCTTTCAGGACAATGGGTATGGTATCTCTGTGCCCAAAAAGGATCAAACGGCAAACCGTAAGGTGGCCGACAATTTTTCCGGATTGAAGAACCTGAAGATCATTCATTGTAATGGGAAGGATGTATTCGATTCCATGAATGCCATGTTCCAAGCCAAAGAATATGTGATGGAGTACCAAATGCCGGTAATTGTTCAGGCTAACTGTGTTCGTATCGGTTCCCACTCCAATTCCGACCGTCACGATTTGTATCGCGATAATGCGGAGTTGAATTACGTTCGTGAGTACGATCCTTTGGTGAAGTACCGTAGAATGCTGATTCGCTACAAGCGCTTCACCGAGGAGGAATTGGAAACCATTGAGGAGGAAGTCAAGCAGGAGGTGAAGAAGGCCCATCGTGCAGGTTTGGCAGCTCCGGATCCGGATCCGGCTTCCATTTATGATTTTGTTTTACCCGAACCTTACAAAGCGGAGAAATACCCGAATGGAACTCACAATGGTAAAGGACCGGAGAAAAAATTGATCGAAGGAATCAACGAAACATTGAAGGCCGAATTCCGTCGTAATCCCGATACATTTATCTGGGGGCAGGATATTGCCAATAAGGAGAAAGGTGGAATTTTCAACGTGTCCAAGGGGATGCAGCAGGAGTTTGGGAAAGAACGAGTGTTCAATGCCCCAATTGCAGAGGATTTCATCATGGGTACCGCCAACGGGATGAGCCGTTTCAACGATAAGATTCGTGTAGTGGTGGAAGGTGCTGAATTTGCCGATTACTTCTGGCCCGCCATGGAGCAGTTCGTGGATACTACCCACGACTACTGGCGTTCCAATGGGAAATTTGCTCCGAATATTACGGTTCGTTTGGCTTCAGGAGGTTACATCGGAGGAGGATTATATCATTCCCAAAATATAGAAGGTGCACTGACTACACTTCCGGGGGTTCGTATCGTATACCCATCCTATGCTGATGATGCGGCCGGATTGTTACGGACCAGTATGCGATCCAAGGGGATGACCATGTTCATGGAACCTAAGGCCCTATACAACGACCCGATTGCCGCTACTCCCGTACCCGATGATTTTGAGGTGCCTTTCGGAAAAGCACGTGTTCGTCGCGAAGGTTCTGATTTGACCATTATCACTTACGGTAATACCACTCACATGTGTGTACAGGTAGGGGACAAGATTGCAGAGGAAACCGGCAAGCAGGTAGAAGTAATCGACCTTCGTTCCCTGATTCCTTTGGATAAGGAAACCATTCTGGAATCGGTGAAGAAAACCAGCAAAGTGCTGGTGGTTCATGAGGATAAAGTATTCTCCGGGTTTGGAGCCGAAGTAGTTTCTACCATTGCCGATGAGGCTTTTGAATACCTGGATGCTCCAATTAAGCGGGTAGGTTCAACTTTTACCCCGGTAGGTTTTAATCGTATCCTGGAGAAGGCAATTCTTCCGAATGCTGAGAAGATTTATGCTGTAGCTAAAGAAGTGCTTGAATTTTAAATTGACCTGATAAGACCGTCCAAAAATGAAGAAATTGCCAGATTGATGTCATCCTGAATTTATTTCAGGATCTCATAATTAATATTTAACAGATTCTGAAACAAGTTCAGAATGACTCATAATTTCATTTTTGGACACCATTTTAAAATATTGCGAAATGAAGAAAATTGGTTTATTCTATAGTTTCAATACCAACAAAACCGCCAAGAATGCCGAAAAGATCAAGAAGGCCTTGGGCGATGTTGAGGTGGAGAGCGTAAATGTTGAGGAGGTGGACGAGGATACCTTCCTTAGTTTCGATAACATGATTCTGGGTGTACCCACTTGGTTCGACGGCGAGTTGCCCAACTACTGGGACGAGTTCATGCCGGCAATTGAAGACATGAAGTTGAAGGGCAAAACTGTTGCTCTATTCGGCTTGGGAGATCAGAAAGAGTATCCTGAGAACTTTGTGGATGCCATCGGTCTGCTGGCTATTGCCCTGGAGGATCGCGGAGCCAAAATCATCGGGCTGACTTCTCCCGAGGGATATACCTTTGAGCGTTCCGTTGCTTTGCGAAACGGACAGTTTCTTGGATTGGCTCTGGATATCGAGAACCAGGCCGTCTTGACCGATGACCGTATCAAAACCTGGGTGGGACAGATCAAAAAAGACTTTAATTAATCAGAGTAGTTACTTTGGATTGAGGTGCTGGGCTTGCTCTGCCAGGGAAATGGGCTTTGAAAATTATAGGGGGGCCGAGGAAATTATATTGTTGATGAAGTGGTATAGGGACATAGAAACGGAGAATGCTCTTGTTTTTTGAAGAAAGCATCCTCCGCTTATGATTATTTTTACCGAATTAAGGTTACGGTTCCTTCGCGATGAAATTTTCCTCCAATTTTCATTCCCTGCCAAGTTGTACCGTTTTTAAATATGGCTCGGATCTTCCAAACGTAAACACCTTTGGGGAGTGGTTTCCCATTACTGGTGCCATTCCAGGCTTCAGCAGGATGTCCGTTTTTAATTTTGTCCGATTCCCAGACAACCTTTCCCCAATTATCCAGAATGGATATCTGGTACTTGTATAGACCTATTCCTTTAGGTAGGAAAACTGCTACTTGGGGATTGGGGTTGCCCGGATGAAATGCGTTTGGCACAAAGAGGGCACTCATGAAATCCACCTCGACTGTTTCAGTTACAGAATCTTTGCAGGAATAAGCTGTTTCGGCAACTAATTTCACATGAAAATTTCCATTGGCCTGGAATTTATGGATCGGATCTTTTTCTTGTGACTCAGCAAAGTCATCGAAGTTCCAGCGATAGGTGAATTTTGTATCTTCAATCCAGTTTTCCTCAATTTCGTTGGTGGTATTTGTAAACTTAACGATTCCATTGTTAGGAGGTGTTTCCCCTTCTGCAATTTGCACTCCCTCCGGAGGTGTATTAACATTTTTCCAGAAGAAAACCGGAGTTGGTTTTGGATATACAAGAATGGTATCTTTTGCAAGCAAGCTGTCGGTACAATTGCCTTCACCAACCACTTTCATAAACAAATCATACCTTCCATAATCCTTAAAGATATGACTTGCATTTTTGCCCTCACTGGTGTATCCATCTCCAAACTTCCAATAGGTATATTTTCGATAAAGGGATGTGTCTGAAAACTCGAAGATATCACCCTGGCAATTTCTTTGGTTTATAATTTTGTATCCCGGAATCGGTTTTCTATAGATGTTAAAGGCTTTAGTTGCCGTATCCCTGCAAAGGAATCGATTTTCAGCAATTAGTTGGATGTTGTATTGCCCATATTCTGAGTAATGGACCTTTTCAGGATCCATGGATGTGTCTGAGTTGCCATTGTCAAAATCCCAGGTGTAAGAATTATCTTCTTTATTCTCAGTCTGGTTTTTGATGTTAAGGACAAAAGGAATGGAGCAGGCAGTTTCTTGTTGTATCTCAAATTGAGCCACTGGTTTTGGACGTGATGTTAACTGATTCGTTGTTGTGTCCAAACAACCGGCTTTGGTTTCTGCAATCAGGGTAACAGTGTAATCCCCTTTTGAGAAGAAATGTTTTGGATTGGTATCCGAACTTTTACTGGAGTCTTCAAAGTCCCATTGGAAGTAATCCGCGAAACTAGAGGTGTTACTGAAATTAATTTCAAATGGTTCGCAACCTTCCTGGGATGATAGGTCAAAGTTTGCTATTGGTTTCTGGAAAATGGTAATTTCTTTCCCAATGTTTTTTTCGCAATTGTTCTCTAATGAAATTGCGGAAAGAGTAATCAGGTATTTGCCTTTTTCCAGAAAACGATGCGTGGTGTTGGGGCCTTTTCCAATGCTGCCATCTCCAAAGTTCCAGGTGAAATTTGTAAATTGTTTTACGATTGTTTCCGGAACTGTGAATTCTATTTCTTCTTGCATACAGAGCTTTCGGGCCTTAATCTCGAAATCAATGTCCATGGCATCATGTACAATTATTTTCTGGGAGGTTTGATCGGTAGCGCAAGTATCGTGAACCGTTAGCTGTACCGTGTAAACACCTGCTTCATCGAAAGTATGGACCATGCTTTCACCTTTGTAATCGCGCACGGCTACTTTACCCTCTTCGAAAACCCAATCCGATTCGAGGTAATCTCCTGCACCGGTTGAGAGATTTTGGAATTCTACCGTGAAAGGAGCACAGCCCTCGGTCTCATTCACTCTCATTACTGCTACTGCTGTATTGGGAAATACAGTAACATTTTTTGTGATCGATCGGGAACCACACTCGTTTGTTGCCACTAACGAGACAGGATAAATTGTTTTAACTTCATTGGTTGTAAACAGGTGCTGGAAAGGTCGCTCGATATCTTTTGCTGGGTAAGCATAAGTAGAACCATCACCAAAATCAAATTCATAATCAGTTGGCTTACCTAATGAATGATTAAATATATCTCGTACCATTGGTGTACATCCATAGGCGGAGGGTAAGATTTCGAATTGGGGAATTGGTTGAGGTTTTACCACAACCAGATCTTTAAATACTGAGCTACCGGACATATTTTCAACGGTAAGAGTCACAAAATAGGTTGTGTCATTTAATTTTCCAGGTTCATAAACTATTGCCCCAGGATTTTCCTCTGTGGAATTTTGCCCGTTTCCAAAATCCCAGAGATAGTTAACGAATTTCCCGGTTGATTCATTCGTGAAGTTTACCGTTAATGGACCACAACCATCTTCTGTTTTTTTAAATTGTGCTTTAGGTTCTCCAATAACCTCAATTTCTGATGTAAGCGTGTTGTAACACCCTTCATTCGATTGAGCCTTTAGCTGAATCTCATAAATGCCTGGAGTGGAAAAACTGTGGGATGGGGTAATGGCCGTTGAAGTGGCACCGTCACCGAAATTCCATTCAAAGGCGACAGCATTAAAACATTCATTATTGAACGCTACCGGAGTGTTTAATGCTGTTATTTTTTCATGAGAGAATTTCATGACTGGTAATGGATTGACATTTATTGTTTTCTTGCATACAGCAAAGCAGCTTTCTGTATTGGTTATTTTTAGGGAAACGGGATAACCCTTTGCTTCTCCGAATTGATGGTTGGGGTTTTGCTCGTTGGAAGTAGATCCATCTCCAAAATCCCAGTGCCATGATTCTATCTTGTATAGCCCCCCGGAACTTTGGTCCTCAAAAAGAACTGGATCGCCAAGGCAATTTGTCCCGGTTTTAAAATCAGGGGTGGGAGTAGGAATAATGGTCAGTTGCATCTTATCTTCCACCTGGTCACAATTGTAGTTGCCGGCTGCTTTTAGTGTTAATTTGATGATTCCGGTTTCATTTTTTGCAGGAATGTAAGTTGGTTCAAGGGTATTGGCATTCTGTAGGCTACCCTGGCCGTTTGTTTCCCATTTGAAAAGGGAAATATTTTGCACATAGGCTCCCTCCGGATAATCGGTTGTTTTCTTCCTGATGGTGTAACTTCCCGTTTCCTGGCAGATCTGATCATCCTCTCCTGCACTAATTACTGGGGCGGGTACGAATTTAAGCTCTATCTCATCTTCGTCATTAAGGGTACATGGTTGCAAGCCTTCCACTTGGACTTTTAATCGGGTGGATCCTGCTTTATAATCCTCCTCGCTGGGGATGTAAGTGGGTTTTAGTACAGCGTTATCCACAAATGTACCGGTACCTGAAGTTGTCCAAAGTACAGATGAAAAAGAGGAGGCTTGAACGGATTGCAATTCGTAATTTTTTCCAATACAAATAATGGCATCCTTGCCGGCATCCACATGTGGTGTTGGGATAATGTTTAGGGATATACGGTCTGTGGCACTTGCACAGGATCCTTTGCCTGTTCCTGTTAACTCCAGGGTTACCATTCCTGTTTTTCCGTTCTCTGGGGTATAGATTGGGTGGAGAATTCCTTCGTTTGAAAAGGTTCCTTCGTTTAGGCTTGTCCAATGCAATTTTGAGGTGTTTTGCTCCCGTGCATTCAGTAGTTGATAAGTATCTCCCTCACATATCTGATCGTTATCACCTGCTTTAACTTCCGGTGCCGGTGTAATCGTAAGTAGCATTTCATCCTCGGCATGTTCGTTACAGGGCGGATTTAGTGAATTTGCCCTGATTTTTATTTTCACAGATCCGTTTTTTATATCCGCTGTTCCCGGTACATATTTTACATCAAGCCCTTCCTGATCCTGGAAGAAACCATCGCCGGATGTGGTGTATTCAATGGTGGACCATGAATTGGCTTTTACCTGCCCGTCTTCTGGTCCTACGTTCATTTCATAAACCTGGTTCGAACACACTTCATCGTCATCACCAGCATCCACTGTTGGGTGGGGAACAATCGATACGGTTGTACAAGCCTTCTTGGAGACGCATAAGCCATTGCCTTGCACTTCCAGACATAGATCTATTGTTCCGGTTTCTCCTTTGGCGGCCTCATAAATTGGTTCCAAGGATTTCTCATTGGAGAGAAATCCTTTTCCTGTGTGGCTCCATTGGTATCCCGGGGTGTTTTGGGCCACGGCCCCTTGTACGATATACCTGCCATCTTCGCAAATTGAGGCTCTATCAGCAAGGCTTACCACGGGAGCCGGTGTAATGTTCAGAATCATCTCATCCTGAACAAAAGAGCAGGAACCTTTTCCATATACGGTTATGCTAAGAGTGGTTTTTCCGACATCCTCCTGTCCGGAGTGGTAGGTTGGAGCCAGCGTATTGGGGTTTTCAAAGTAGCCACTTGCAGAGGAGGTCTTCCACTCAACTTTGGTGTAATGTGTTGCTTGAGCGCCTGTAATTTCAAATTGTTCTCCTTGGCAGATCGCCTGGTCCTCTCCTGCATTTGCAGTCGGTAAAGGAGTAATCGTGAGAATCATTTCATCGGCGTGAGTGCCAGCGCAAGGAGTGATTGGATTTGCAGTTAATTCCAGCACAACAGAACCGTTTTGTTTGTCGTTGGGGCCTGGCGTGTAGGTTGCATTAATCGCCTTTGGATCATCAAAATGACCATCTCCCTTGCTTTTCCAAAGTACCGATTGGGCCGAATAAGCCTGTGCTCCTTTTGATCCTTCCGCCAGATTGTAGCTGTTATTGGCACAAATCTCGCTATCTTCTCCTGCGAAAGCCTGTGGTTTGGCAATTAAGGTTAGTGATAGTTCATCAGAAACAGGATCGCACAATCCCAGCGACTGAGCTGTTAGCGTAAGGGTGGTGTTGCCAATTTCATCATCTGCCGGGGTGTATGTTGTTTCCAATTTTGTTGCATCCGTAAATATTCCTTTACCCGAACTGGTCCATCGAACCGATGAGCTGTGTTCGGATATTCCCGTCAATGATATTGTATTGTTCTGGCAATCGGTGATATCCATGCCAGCATTAACCTGAGGGGGATTTACAAATGAAAGAGTCATGTGATCCGTGGCTGGCACTGAACAGTAGTTCAGTGGACTTGCTTCCAGGGTGAGGGTTACACTTCCATAGGCAACATCAGCAGCAGAAGGTGTGTAGGTTGTATTCAACAGGGTGGGATCGTTAAATTTACCTGATCCTGAACTTGTCCATTTTATGGATGAGGCATTTTGGGCAAAGGCTTGTCCCTGCTTTTCGCCGGCAACTACGGTGTATGAGTTTTCGGTTTTGCACATGCCCACATCCTTTCCTGCTTCAGCAATGGGTTTTCTTACGATGGTAAGAGCTTTGCTGTCGGTAACGGCACCACAGGGTGCAGCTCCTTTCGATTCAAGTGTTAAAACGACCGATTCTGCAGAAAGATCTTTCGGCCCTGGAGTGTATAGGGTGGTCAGTTGGTTTGGTGCTGTAAAGGTACCATCTCCGGAACTGGTCCATTTGTTGCTTATTCCGTCGGATGCTCCCGTCAGTTCAATGTTTTCTCCTTCACAAATGCTTTCGTCGGGTCCGGCATTTACTACAGGAAGCTTATTAACTGTTAGTTCTATTTGTTTTTCTATATTGGAACAGGATCCATTAGTGAATGCCTGTAGTGACAGGATTATTTTACCTCCGAAATCTGCAGGAGGAGTGTAGAGAGGATTGGTTATTCCCGTACTGGAAAAGGTGCCACCTTTGTCCGCTGTCCATTTTATGGAACTGGCATGGAAAACTTCAACCCCTTCAATTTGCAGAACCGAATTTTCACAAATAGTGGCAGTTGGTTGCGAAATATTGATACTTGGGGGAGGTGTAATATGGAGGTTCAGAAAATCGCTAACCTCCCCGCAAGGGGCGTTTCCCGATGCCGTGAGGGTGAGTTTGATTTCTGATTTTTCCCGGTCCGTTGTCCCCAGAGTATAGGTCGGAGCTATAGCATGGGGATCAGAGAAACTTCCATCTCCATTGGACGTCCAAGTGATGGATGAGGAATTGCTAACTGTAGCACTTGCAGGGGGGTAGGAGGCATCGCTGGCGCAGATGTAGTCGTCTTCACCTGCCTCAACTACAGGTTTTTTAATGATTTCAATATCCCTGCTGGTGCTGTTTTTACAACCTTTGTCGGAGGTTACCATCAGTCTATTGGAATAGGTGCCTACTGAAGAGAAAATATGGTTGGTATTTTGTCCTGTGGATGTGTTTCCATCCCCAAAGTTCCATAAATAGGAAGCCATATCGTCCGGTTTGGCTTCGTAACCTACTTCCTCATCTTCGCATGATTTGTCAGAACGGGTGAAGGAAGGAGTAGGGATTTCATATATTTCAAACTCAATGATGTCCACTTCAGACCAACCACATTTGCTGTTGTGAGCCCTTAAGCTAATGCTTGATTTTCCAATTTTGTTGAAGGTAATTGCAGCAGGCTCTTTTTGGTTTGAGTGTGTAATTGTACCATTGTTGTTAAAAGTCCATTCATACTGATCTATTACATTGTCTTCTATGCCAAAAGTTTCTTTACCATTGTCTGTGTAGGTAGCCTTTGGAGTAAAAGTATAAGGGCCACAGTACCCGTTGTCTTTTAAGTCAGAAAGAGGAGTAATTCTCACAATGGGAACATCAGACACTTCTATCCAATAGTCGTACTCTTCAGTTCCGCAAAGAGAGGTTTTCTCTAAATGAACCAGGTGTTTGCCCGCTTGCGTAAATTTAATTTTTGGATTTTGGCTGTTGGTATTTGTGCCTTCAACAAATACATATTCCCCAGGAGTAGAGTTCCAAATATAGGTTGTTTTCTGTATGGCTTCTATTTCCGGATCTGCTTTAGTTGTGAAACTTACTACCTCTTCTTCAGCCAGACAAAAATTATCTGGTGTATAAGTTGTTGTATTTTCGTTGTCGTAAATTGATATTTCTCCGGTTTGTTCTTCAGATTTATTACAAGCGTTTTCTAGATGAAAGAGTATTTTGTATGTTCCTGTTTTTAAAAAAACAATGTTGATATTGCTTTTTGAATTGGCATCACCTTGTATAAATTTATAATCCTCATTCAATTGGGCTTCTTCTGTTATTACTCCACCTGTTGTTTTGTATATAATCCATAGATGATTGTCTGTTTCTCGACAAAAATACCCTTCTAATCCATAATCAGACTTGTTTGTAAATTCAAATTCAGTAGAATTAACACAACCGTGATGACTTTCTTCAATATCTTCCTCTTTATTGTTCACTTTTAATGACAGATCAATCTTTGATGGATGAGATATTTCTATTGAATTGATTCCTTTCCCTAAATCTTTCAAGAAATGCTCGCCAATTTCAATAAATGGTGTTATTGTCACTGAAAAATGTTTCACATCACCTTTACTATCACAGGATGTTCTTTCATAGATATGACTGATTTTTTCATCATGCAACTTTATGTCTTCATGTGTCCATTGTGGATTGTCACCATTATCATCAAAATACCATTGATATTTAGTTGAAGGAGGGTTGTTTTCATAGCCGCTAACTTGAAATATGTATTTTTGTCCAATACAACCTTTGTTTCCTTCATATTTGGATAATGTTATTTCAGGTGTTGTGTTGTATACAATATATTCATATGAATATTGTACTCCTAGGTAAGTTATTGTGATTACTAAATCGAACTGTCCTTGTGTATTATAGGTATGCTTAACCGGAAAATCATTATTGGTTACATTATCCGTACTGCCATCTCCCCAACTGATCTCATAATTTGAAATATCTTTAAGGACATCCTCACTTGTATTGTTCTGTAGCTCAAATTTAAATTTTATGTTTTCAGCGCTAAACTTCCAGTGATAGAAATAGCCATCTAAATCGCCAAAATTACAAATGGGCGATTGTGCGCTGAGCGAAAAAAAACTTAGTAAGAATAGAATTGTGCAAATAATTCTGGAGAAGTGTTGTGAATTCATAGTGGTGATCTGGAGCGTGTAAATATAATTTGAGAACAATATTCACGACTTTGGTATTTGTGGAAATTGTCTCAATTTTTATTCGTGAAATAAGTTTTTTCCTTGTAGAATATGATTGATCTTAATAAGGGAAAACTATTCAGCAGATATAGATTGAGTTAAGTGTCAGATGAAATAGAATTACTTAAGTATTTAAAGCCATAAGGAATGTTTTAGAGTATGAATTGTATGCAAATATATAGTAAACAATAATATTATTAGTGAAAATTATTTAGTTTTGCAGTAATTCATAAAAACTATAAATCTCTTGAAAGTCAACCCGCTCTTTTTTTTCTTAAAGTGTTTTGTGTTATTGTTTTGTGTTCCCTTTTCCGGGGTTGGACAAGATTTTCACTTTTCCCTGTTTGATCAGAACAGAACGTACTACAATCCAGCAATGACGGGACTTCAGAAGGGAGTGATCCAGTCCAATTTTGTGTACCGAAAGCAATGGATTAACATGCCTGGGGATTTTTCCACAAAACATTTCAATGTGGACTGGAAGGGGTTTGGACCTAATGGTTTTGGAGTATTTGTTCTTTCTGATGTAGAGGGAGATTCCTTTTTAACACATAATTCGATAGGTGGTAATTATTCCTGGCGTGGAACAATTGACAAAATTTCCGGAACCTATTTTCAATTGGGACTTAAGGCCAGCTATAATATACAGAAGCTCGATTTTGACCGACTGGTTTTTACCGATGAATTGGATGATATCTATGGGGATATTTTTGAGTCGAGCTATGTTGCAGATCAAAATCGATGTAGCTACATCGATTTTTCTGTTGGGGGTATGATTTGCCTGAGGTCAGAAAATATTTTTGGGAACGAATTGACTCATAAAATTGGAGGCGCAGTGCATCATTTTACACGTCCCAATGAATCATTACAGGGTGGGGAAGAAAAACTTCCTGTGAAAATTGTATTTCATGCCCAAAGTGAATATCAAACCCGAATTAGAAGTCTCAATCGGCGCAATTATTTTCGAATAACTCCTTCTGTAGTTTATGAATCTCAAGGGACGAGTTTGTTCTCAAAGCAGTCGGCCAATAGTTTTATGGGAGGTTTTGATTTTAATTCAGAACCTTTGAACATCGGGCTTGGGTATCGTTCACATCTCATTAAGAATTCGAACAGGAATTATGATGTGATGATGTTTAAAATAGGGGCACGGTTTGATAACTCAAATAAGAATTTGGTTTACCGTATTTTCTATTGTTACGATTTAGCCATTAATAATTATACAAAATATACGCGCGATTCCCACGAAATAGGATTGTCAGTTGATATTCTGTTTAAAAGAAAATACAAGTGTACCAATTCCTTCTAATATTCCCATTACTTAACGATTAAGGTTTGGTTGTTGACAAGAGGTGGTTAAAACACAAGGTAATGACCGGGTATAAGTTTTCCTTCTTTAGAAAGATTTTAAATCACTTATGAACTGATTCTTCTCTTGTTTTGAATCAAAAATATTTCATAGTTTTACCCTGATCGATAGAAACTATGAACCGAAATACGACCATAGAACAAAACAGATCCTACAAAGGATTGTACGAATGCTGGATTTGCTAGGCCGGCAGCACTCTCTCTTCCCATTGTTATCGGGAACAACTACTCTATATACTTTTCTGAAATTATTCTCTGATTCTTTCCTTTTGGGAAATGTTTCAGCGCTTTTGATAAAACAAAGTTTTGATACTTTTTAGAGAGCAGCAACGAAAATTACGGGATAATTGCATCTCCATTTTATTGCGATGAGGGAATCCGTCCCAACTCTCTAATTGGGTGTCTTGTAAACTTTTCAAATTAACCTAGTACAATGCAAGGTATCGTATTTGATATAAAGCGATACGCTGTTCACGATGGACCAGGGATTCGGACTACTGTGTTCCTTAAGGGATGTCCCTTGGGTTGCTGGTGGTGCCACAATCCCGAGAGTCAGAATGCAAGTGTGGAAACAGTGTGTCGCAACAACCGGATGGGCGATGTGGAAGTAAACCAGGAGACCGCCCTGGGTGAAGTAATGACAGTAAATCAGCTGATTCGTGAAATCGGCAAGGATGTCCTCTTTTTTGATGAGTCCGATGGTGGTGTTACCTTCTCAGGAGGCGAACCCATGATGCAGGGCGAATTTCTGGATGCAATGCTAACTGCTTGTCGTGAGGAAGATATTCACACAGCGGTGGATACCACCGGATTGGCTACCCCAGTTTATCTGCAGAAGATCATGGACAAAGTAGATCTCTTCCTTTTTGATCTGAAGCAGATGGATGACGAGTTACACCGAAAATACACCGGAGTCTCCAACAAGCAGATTCTTGAGAACCTGAAGTTGCTGGCAGATAATGGGAAGCGGGTAATCGTTCGCTACCCTATGATTCCGGGTATCAACGACAGCGAGGAGAACATCAACCAAATGATCGACTGCATCACCCAATTGGGAATTAAGGAAGTTGACATTTTGCCCTACCACCGGATTGGAAAAGACAAGTACGATCGCTTCCAAATCGAAAACCGGATGCCCGACACTCCGGATCTGAAACCTGAAGAAACTGTTTGGGTGAAAGAGAGGATGGAAGCTGTGGGGCTGAAAGTAGAAATAGGCGGGTAGCTTGTGTTCCTAGTGTGATAAAAATTTCACGCAAAGATCGCAAAACACGAAACGCAAAAAATCGCAAAGAAGTTGGATGTTCTACTTTGAGACCTTTGTGGTTTAAGTAGAATGAACTTTGCATAGTAAATGCAAGAGAGATAGAATTATTTGGAAAAGCCAATAGCTTAATGAAGCTTGTAGCTACCCAAAGCAATAATCTGATAGTAATAAAAACAAATAGCAACACATACATAAACAAAAAAGCCATGAACGAAAGAATTCAAAAACTTCGGGAGCAGAGCTTAAATGCCATCAATTCCATTTCGCCGGAACGGGCGCTGTTGATGACCGAGTTCTACAAGTCCCACGAATCGCAAATGGTTTCCGTACCTGTAAAGCGTGCATTATCATTTAAATATATTCTTGAAAACAAGAAAATCTGCATCAACGATGGAGAATTGATCGTTGGGGAGCGTGGACCTGCGCCCAAGGCATGTCCTACCTATCCCGAAATCTGTATCCACTCCATTCAGGATTTGGAGATTCTGAACGACCGTCCTAAGGTATCTTTCAAAGTAGACCAGGAAACGTTCCGGGTGTATGATGAGGAGATCATTCCTTTCTGGAAGGGCAAGACCAATCGCGACAAGCTAATCGGCAGCATGACCCAGGAGTGGTTGAATTGCTACGAGTCGGGTATTTTTACCGAATTCCAGGAGCAGCGTGGTCCGGGACATACCGTTTTGGGCAAGAAGATGTTCCAAAAGGGATTCCTGGAGGTGAAGCAGGAGATTCAGGAGGCCATCAACAAGCTGGATTTCTATAACGACCCCAATGCCTACGAAAAGCAGGAGGAGTTGAAGGCTATGGATATCGTGTGCGATGCCATCATCCTGTTTGCCAACCGTCATGCCGATGAGTTGGAGCGTTTGGCAGAGGAAGAAAAGGATGAGGTTCGCAAGGCAGAGTTGCAAAAGATGGCAATCATCTGTCGTCGCGTTCCGGCTCATGCTCCGGAAACCATGCACGAAGCTTTACAGCACTACTGGTTCATTCACCTGGGCGTAATTACCGAACTGAATCCCTGGGATTCCTTCAATCCCGGACGATTGGATCAGCATCTCCTGCCTTACTATAGAAATGAAGTGGAAGGGGGTACCCTTCCTCGCGAGGAGATGTACGAGCTGTTGCACGCCTTCTGGATCAAGTTCAACAACCATCCTGCACCTCCAAAGATGGGCGTAACCGCTAAGGAGAGCAATACCTATACCGATTTCTGCCTGATCAACCTGGGCGGTGTGAAGGAGGATGGCTCCGATGCCGTGAACGAGATGTCCTACGTTCTTTTGGATGTGATTGAGGAGATGCGCTTGCTTCAGCCCAGCTCTATGGTGCAGGTGAGCAAGAAGAACCCCGACCGTTTCGTTAAGCGGACGCTGAAAATTGTGAAAACCGGATTCGGCCAGCCCTCCATTTTCAATACCGATGCTGTGGTTCAGGAGATGTTGCGCCAGGGCAAGGACATTGTGGATGCCCGTAACGGTGGATGCAGCGGATGTGTGGAAACCGGAGCCTTCGGAACCGAGAGCTACACGCTGACCGGTTATTTCAACCTGGCCAAGATTCTGGAAGTTACCCTGCACAATGGGGTAGACCCAAGAACCGGCAAGCAGGTGGGATTGCCAACCGGAAATGCTACCGACTACAAGACCTACGACGAGCTGTTTGCAGCATGGCAGAAGCAGGTGAAGCATTTTGCCGATATCAAGATCCGCGGAAACAATGTGATTGAGCGACTCTATGCTGATTATCTTCCCGTTCCTTTCCTTTCTGTATTGGTGGAAGATTGTATTTCAAAGGGACAGGATTACAATGCCGGCGGAGCTCGCTACAACACCAGCTACATACAAGGGGTTGGTCTGGGCAGCCTGACCGATATCCTGACTTCCTTCAAGCAGAATGTATATGAGCAGAAGAAAGTGAGCATGGAGGAGATGATGCAGGCACTTGAGGCCAATTTCGAGGGCTACGATGAGTTGCGCAACGACTGTGTGTACAATACTCCAAAATACGGAAACGACGATGATGCTGCCGACGATCAGGCCGTGGAAATCTTCGAGACTTTTTACAATGCCATCAATGGTCGTCCAAGCTCCAAGGGAGGTGTGTTCCGCATCAATATGCTGCCTACCACCTGCCACGTATACTTTGGAGCCGTAATGGGTGCCTCTGCTGATGGTCGTTTGGCCAAAACCCCATTGTCGGAGGGGATTTCACCCTTCCAGGGAGCCGATACCAAGGGACCAACTGCTGTGGTGAAATCTGCAGCCAAGATTGATCACCTGCGTACCGGGGGAACCTTGCTGAACCAGAAGTTCACGCCCAACTTTATGGAGGATGAAGCCGGAATCAAGCAGGTGCTGAACCTGGTGCGGTCCTACTTCCGCATGGATGGGCACCACATCCAGTTCAACGTGGTGAGTGCAGAAACCCTGCGCGATGCCCAAAAGCATCCTGAGAATTACAAGGATCTGATTGTACGCGTAGCCGGCTATTCCGACTACTTTAACGATCTGGGCGAGGATCTTCAGAACGAGATCATTCGTAGAAACGAGCATAAAGAATTTTAGATAAATCCTTTGCGCGCCTTAGTGAAATTCCTTTGATTGCCTTTGTGGTAAAAATTTTAACCACGAAGGGCACTAAGGATAGTCACAAAGGAACACAAAGAAGACATTAGTGTCCATTCTAATATAATAAGTTTATATGTTAGGTAAAATGAGGGGAACCAGAATTGAAGTTACTCGTCATTCTGAACTTGTTTCAGAATCTGTTAAGTTTTGAAAATGAGATCCTGATCCCGATAATTATCGGGACAGGATGACTACAAAACCGTATTTACTTCTTTTTTGGAAACCCTCATTTGTTTCAGATTAAAACGAATACAATGAGGAAAACAATTCTATTCCTGTTAATGGCAGTAACAATAGCCTTAGGCCATGCCCAGGAAGTCAAAAAAGCCTTCACTTTGGAGGATATAGTAAAAAACGGAACCTTCTACGCCAAATCGGTGTACGGTTTACGTTCCATGAACGACGGTCTGCACTATACCGTACTGGATGCAGGGAAACGCATCGAGAAGTACAGCTATAGAACCGGTGAGAAGCTGGAGGAGATTCTGGATGTTGAAAAAGCAAGTAAGGGAAAAATCTCCCTTATGGATGGCTACCAGTTCTCAGCCGATGAGCAGAAGGTGCTGATCACCACCGATCGCAAGGATATCTACCGCCACTCCTTTTCGGCCGTGTTCTACGTGTACGATCGTCAAACCAAAGAGCTGACCAAACTCTCGGAGGATCGTCAGCAGTTGGCCGATTTTTCACCTGCCGGGGATAAGATCTGCTTCTTCCGCAACAACAACCTGTTCGTGAAGGATCTGGCTACCGGTAGGGAGACGCAGTTCACCACCGATGGAAAATACAATCATATTATCAATGGAGCGCCCGATTGGGTGTACGAGGAGGAGTTCGCCTTCTGGCAAGCCTTCCAGTGGTCGCCCGATGGCAAGAAAATCGCCTTCATGCGTTTCGACGAAAGTCGGGTGAAGACCTTCAACATGACAATGTTCAAGGGACGGAAGCCTGAGATTACGGCCAACACCCTTTATCCCGAAAACTACACCTTTAAGTACCCCAAGGCGGGAGAGGACAACTCCGTTGTAAGTGTGCATGTATACGATCTGGAGAGTGGAAAAACCCAAACTATGAATGTGGGAGAGGAAACAGATCAGTACATTCCCCGCATCAAATGGACCCGCAATGCCGAGGTGTTGAGTATCGTTCGTTTGAATCGTCACCAGAACCACTACGAGTTGCTGTTTGCCGATGCCAAAACCGGAAAGACCAATGTGATCTACGAGGAGAAGAACGAGCGCTGGATCGATATCAACGACGACCTGACCTACCTGGAGGATGGTAAGCATTTCATCATCACCAGCGAGAAGTCGGGCTTCAACCACATCTATTTGTATGACATTACCGGGAAGCTGGTTCGCCAGATTACCAAAGGCGATTGGGAAGTGACCCGCTACCTTGGTTTCGATGAGAAGAGCCGGCAGATCTACTTCCAGGCAGCCGCTGTTTCTCCGCTTCAGCGCGAGGTATATGCCATCGATATCAAAGGAAGAAAGCAGAAGCTGTTGACCGCCGAAAAGGGGATGAACTCCGCCGTTTTCAGCAAAGGCTTTAAATATTATATCAATTACTACTCCAATGCGCATCAGCCTACTTTTGTGAGTTTGCACAATGCCAAAGGAAAACTCATTCGCGTGCTGGAAGACAATGCACCCTTGAGGGATAAAATGACAAAGTATCGTCTTCCGCAGCGCGAATTCTTCAGCTTCAAAACCTCCGAGGGGGTGGAGTTGAATGCCTGGATGATCAAACCCGTGAATTTTGATCCCAATACCGAATATCCTGCACTGCTTACCTTCTACGGAGGACCTGGATCTCAGCAGGTGTTGGATCGCTGGCGTCTGGACTGGTTCGAATACCTGGCCCAGGAAGGATTCGTGGTGGTTTGCGTGGACAATCGCGGGACCGGTGCACGAGGTGAGGACTTCAAGAAATGCACCTACATGCAGATTCAGAACCTGGAGGCCATCGACCTGATTGAAACCGGGAAATACATGGCTGCTCAGCCATACATCAATGGCAGTAGAATTGGCGTATACGGCTGGAGCTTTGGAGGACAGATGTCTTCGCTTTGCATGTTCCGCGGTGCCGATGTTTTCGCGGCCGGAATTGCTGTTGCACCTGTAACTACCTACCGTTACTACGACAGCATCTACTCCGAGCGTTACCTTCGCACGCCGCAGGAGAATCCCGAAGGCTACGACAAGTATGCCCCCATCAGTTTTGCCGATCAATTGAAGGGGAAATTCCTCCTGATTCACGGTACAGCCGATGACAACGTACACATGCAAAACTCTTTGGAACTGGCCGAAGAATTGGTGCAGCACAACAAGAAATTCCGTATGCACTTCTACACCAACCGGAACCACGGCATCTACGGAGGCAATACCCGATTCTATCTATATACCCAGATGACGGATTTTTTGAAAGAAACTTTAATGGAGAAAGAATAATAGCTACAAGCAGCTTGCAGCTAGTGGCTTGCAGATTGAAGCTAATGATTAAGCCGATCTCATCGGTGATTTGTTGATTTAGATTAGTAGTTTTTGCCGCCGGCCCTTCACTTTTGTGTTGGGTCGGTTTTGTTTTACAGACCTCGTATGTTTGCAGAAGATATTTAATCATGAAAGAGAAACTATCTTTAGTGGTTAAAATAGGGACAGAAATAGGA
>JBGRQA010000048.1:0-24616 GCA_041725895.1 Marinifilaceae bacterium | reverse complement strand
TGATTTAGTCCCTTCAGTGACTAATTTACTGCTTTGAGTACCAAATTTACTGCCTGCAAGCACTAATTCACTGCCTGCGGTACCTTTTTTACTGCCTACAGGCAGTAATTTAGTGCTTAAAGGGAGTGAAATACTGGCTGGAGTCACAATTGACCGGGATATATTTATTAAAGCCTTACAGGCTTACCAGATAACCTACATAACAAAGTGGGAACAGCAAATCAAAAATTGCAAATGCTCCCATTTCCTCCACTAGTTTTCCACTTGATCCGAAATATCAAGTTCCCATTTCCATGTAACACTTCCCCGGTCATTCCTTCCAAATATTCTCCCATCAAGGATTCTTGCGAAATTTTAATAGATACAATCACCATTTCAGATGGAATTTATTTGCACAAATAGGAAAAAACAAACTGAATTCCCCTCTCCCCTAAAAAAAATGGCAAAAACAGGACGAATCCACCTTTCTGGTTTCAAGACTATTGACATTTTTTAATAAAAAGACATCATAATTTGAGTTTAATATTATTTTCATTTCTCAAAAAAAAAGTGTACTTTCAAACTGAAACGATTAATCATTCCGGCTATTACAGCCACTACATGCGCATTTAGAACTGATCAGTTTATATTTAACGAAATATTAACTTATGACTCAATTGGGTCAAATTAAATATAGGAGGAATTGTGATGAATATGAAAATGCAATCAGTAGGTTTTAAAGCAGATAGCAAACTAGAAGCATTTATTAACCAAAAGATTTCCAAATTACAAAAATTTAACGATAACATTACCGGATGTGAGGTTTTCCTCAACCTTGAAAAATCCGAAACATTAGAAAATAAAGTGGTTGAAGTTAAAATGGGAATTCCCGGACAGGAATTATTCGCCAAAAAGCAATGCAAAACTTTTGAAGAAGCCACCGATATGGTAGCAGATGCCTTGCGAACCCAAATATTAAAACACAAAGAAAAACTTCAAGCCAAATAATATAGAAACACATTAAAAAAAGAGCCTCAGCAAAACGCTGGGGCTCTTTTTTTGCAGCATCTTGTCAATCGTTGCTTTTTCCATTACCTTTGCGCGATGCAAAAAACTACGAAAATACTCAATAAACTGGGCATCACTTCGCTTAATGAAATGCAAAAAGCTTCCATTCAAGCAAACGAAAGCAATAAGGATGTTGTACTACTCTCCCCTACCGGATCAGGCAAAACACTTGGTTTCCTGTTGCCATTGCTTCAAACACTAAATGCAAAAAAGGAAGGCGTCCAGGCATTAGTATTAGCACCTTCCCGTGAATTGGCTCTACAAATTGAGCAAGTCTTTCGGTCTATGGGAACCGGCTACAAAGTAAATTGTTGTTATGGAGGGCACTCCATGAGAACGGAAAAAAATAACTTAATTCATCCTCCCACTCTACTCATAGGAACACCTGGCAGAATCGCAGATCATATCCGCCGGGAAAATATCGATACAAGCACAATCCATGCACTTGTACTGGACGAATTTGATAAAGCCCTGGAGTTGGGGTTTGAAAGAGAAATGAAGTTCATTATTAATGGACTAAACAATCTTAAGAAACGAATCCTAACCTCAGCAACTCAAGCTCAGGAAATTCCATCCTTCACAGGTATAAAATTTCCAAAGGTACTGGATTATTTAGGTGATACTGTTCCCAAGGCACTTACATTAAAAGCAGTGGAAGCTGAAGGTCGTGACAAGCTGGATGCTTTGTTTCGTTTGATCTGCAAATTGGGCAATCAATCCTCTCTGGTTTTCTGCAACCATAGAGATGCAGTGGAACGAATCAGTGATTTACTATGGGAAAAAGGATTGGCACATGATATTTTTCACGGTGGAATGAAGCAAGAGGATCGTGAACGAGCACTTATCAAATTCAGAAACGGAAGTCACCAATTATTAATCACAACAGATCTAGCTTCTCGGGGTCTGGATATTCCCGAAATACAGAATGTAATCCACTACCAATTGCCTTCCAAAGAGGATGCTTTCATTCATAGAAATGGAAGAACAGCCCGGATGCACGCCGGTGGTACATCCTACCTGGTATTGGGAGAAGGAGAACCGACTCCAGAGTTTGTTGACCATACTCCAATTTATGAAGAACTTCCCACAAACATTTCTCTTCCCCAACAACCAGATTGGACAACACTTTACATTGATTCGGGCAAAAAGGACAAAGTCAATAAAATCGACATCGTAGGTCTTCTATTCAAAAAGGGGAAATTAGAAAAGGATGAACTAGGCAAAATTGAAGTATTGGATTTCACTTCTTTCGCTGCTGTAAAAAGAAAGAAAGCACAAAAAGTAGTTCAGTTACTTCGTAACGAAAGAATCAAAAGAAAGAAAGTAAGAATCGAGATTTCTAAATAATTCCGACTTTAACGATAAATAAAAGGGGTGTTTCCTAACAGAAACACCCCTTTCTATATTGTATAATTTTTAATCTCTACAAATCAGCAAAGAAATCATTTCCTTTGTCATCCACAATGATGAAAGCCGGGAAGTTCTCGATACGGATCTTACGAACCGCTTCCATACCCAACTCCTCAAAGTCAACTACCTCTACAGATTTAATACTGTTCTTAGCCAAAACAGCAGCAGGTCCTCCAATGGATCCCAAATAGAAACCTCCATTGTTCTTACAAGCATCGGTTACAGCCTGAGAACGGTTTCCTTTGGCCACCATAATCATGGAACCGCCTACCTTTTGGAATACATCCACATAGGGATCCATACGACCTGCAGTAGTTGGTCCGAAGCTACCGGAAGCCATCCCTTTAGGGGTTTTGGCTGGTCCCGCATAGTAAACAGGGTGATTCTTGAAATAATCTGGCATTGGTTTGCCTTCATCCAACATCTGCTTAATACGTGCGTGAGCCATATCACGAGCAACAATAAGAGTACCTGATAAATTCAGACGAGTTTTGATAGGATACTTAGTCAGTTCCTTCAAAACATCTTCCATTGGCTGATCCAGGTCAATATTCACAGCCTCTTTCATGTGAGGAGCTTCTGCAGGCAAGAAACGCAACGGATTCTTTTCCAACTCTTCAACGAAAATACCTTCCTCGGTAATCTTCGCTTTCACATTACGATCGGCACTACAGCTAACCCCCATACCTACAGGACAAGAAGCCGCGTGACGAGGCATACGAATTACCTTCACATCGTGTACAAAATATTTTCCACCGAACTGAGCTCCAATTTCACTTTCCTGACAAATCTTCTCAATTTTCTTTTCCCACTCCAGGTCACGAAAAGCTTGCCCGCCTTCATTTCCTTCAGTTGGCAAATGATCGAAATACCCCGCAGAAGCTTTCTTTACAGCTGCCAAAGTTGCCTCAGCAGAAGTACCACCAATTACCAGAGCCAAATGATATGGAGGACAGGCTGAAGTTCCAAGATCTTTCAGTTTATCCTTAATAAACTTGGTCAAATTCTCCTCATTCAACAAAGCTTTTGTTTGCTGATACAAGTATGTTTTATTTCCTGAACCACCACCCTTGGTCATGAATAAGAATTCGTAAGCATTGCCTTGCTCCGCATACAAATCAATTTGAGCAGGAAGATTGGTACCGGTGTTCTTTTCCTCAAACATGGAGAAAGGTACTACCTGAGAGTAACGCAGGTTGCGCTCTTTATAGGTTTCGTAAATCCCTTTGGAAAGGAATTCAGCATCGTTGGCACCAGTCCAAACATTTTCTCCCTTCTTTCCAATCACGATTGCAGTACCCGTATCCTGACAAGTAGGCAATTCACCTTCGGCAGACACCGCCTGGTTCAACAACATGGTATGAGCTACGAAACGATCATTATCGGAAGCTTCCGGATCTTTCAGGATTTTTCCCAATTTTTCCAGGTGAGCAGGACGTAGATAGAAAGAAACATCTGCAATGGCCTCTTTGGCCAAAAATTCAAGCCCTTTAGGGTCAACTTTCAGCACTTTACGACCATCCACTTCAATAGTGGATACATAATCCTTTGTCAACAAACGATATTTGGTAGTATCCTTTGTTATAGGAAAAGGTTTTTGATAAATAAATTCGGACATATTCTATCGCTTTAAATTTGAGTTGTTAATAAATAACTGCTTGTCTGCAAAATTGAATTTACAAGATAAGCAAAGCTGCAGTTTTAGTCAACCGCCTGTTGTGAGTACTGACAAATTTAATCATAAAAGAAATAGTCCGGTTTCTTATCCCTACTATTCTACAACATCTCAGCTTTACAACATATTCTTACTTTAATGTAATTGACCTTGTTACACCCCCAGCATTTTCCTGATTCCAATGCAAGAATATTCTGCAAAATTTTGAACAGAAACCCTATGCTCCATTCCCAACACCAAATTAATTCGACTCAACTCCCCTTTCATCCCATTCGCTATCAGATAGGTTAATGTTTCAACAGGAGGAACCGTCTCGTCATTAGTTCCCATGATATAATATTGTTGAGAAAAGATCCTCTCCCATTCCTTTTCTATTGTTAGAATTTCACAACAAAGAGAACTATTAATGGCTGGATTAAACAACACGGAGGGTATCCCAAAGAGATTCGAAAGATGAAAAGCGATCCTTCCACCAAAAGAAGAGCCCATCAACAAATCCGGTTCATACTGTTTTACCTTTTCCTTAAAGTATTCGAAACTGTACTTTGGATCCCTATAATCGTAGATTTCTGCCATGATCTCAGCAGCGACATTCGACTCTTTCTTTAAACGATCCAGCAGAGCCTTTCTCTTCTCAGGTTTAAGTCCCTCCGACTCCAAACCATGTAAAAACAGTATTCTAATTGCTTTCATATTTAATTTAAATCCTTCCTTAAAGGTCCAACTCCTTCTCCACTAATGCAATGGTTTCCTTATATCTTCGAATCAGATAAATTTCCTGATTGTAAATCTGCTCAAACTGTCCCTGAAAGAACCGGGTATTGATCCTGGCTTTCGTCTCGTCCACTAACCCCGGACTAAAAAGCACTTCTATCATACGATTCATCGTCTCCATTACTCCCGTTTCCTGAATTTTATATAATTCAGAAATAGCAAAAAGGGTGGTAACAGGCCAATGGCTGACATAATTGCCTTTACTGGCCATATCCCAGCTGGAAGAAGAGGGCAAACTTTGATAAACCTGAGTCCCGAACAATACTTCAGTTCTTATACCATTCTCGGTGAAAGCAAGTTTTCGAAGAGAATCATTTGCAACAACCTCCCTTATTCTTTGTTCGATCTTTTTGTGGCGTACCGACCATTCCTCCAAAGCCTCCAAATTCAGCTCCAACTCGTTGTGAACTAATCCAAGAACTTTTCTAGCTTCTCTTTCCTGCTTAATGGTACTGATCCATTCGGTTAAAAAAAGAGCCAATAGTACACTAAAAACGATCATTGCCGCTTCGATGACCAGGTAAGGTTTGATTCTTAATTTCATTATAGAGTTCGTTTATATTTCTTAAATATTGTAAGGCCCTAAAATTAGAATTAGATTTTTACATAAAAAATTAAAGCAAGCAGATTTATCATCTCTTTGCCCCGAAAATAGAAAAGAAACAAGATGGCCCCCTATAATTAGCCTTAAAACAATTGATGAAGACTAATAATTATTATTTCATCATTCATACTATTTATAAAAGGGATCCTCTTTGACATTCTTGATCCTCTTCAGTAATTTTGTAGAATCATATTATAACATTCATCATGCCTCAAAATACACTTCAAAAATATTTTGGTTTCTCAAAATTCAGAGAGGGACAGCAAGAAGTAATTACATCGATACTTGAAGGGCGTTCCGCTGCCGCAATTTTCCCTACCGGTTCAGGGAAATCATTGTGCTACCAGTTACCTGCACTCCATTTAAAGAATTTAACAGTAGTGGTCTCCCCTCTTCTGGCCTTGATTCAGGATCAGATTGATTTCCTCATAGACAGAGGGATACCAGCTGTTCGGATTGATTCCTCACTAAGTAAGGAAGAGGAACAGGAAGCTATGGAAGGGATTCGTACCGGTAAATACAAAATCCTGATGATCTCTGTTGAACGCTTCAAGAACGAACGATTTAGACGATTTTTGGAGAAGATCACAATCTCTTTGATGGTGGTGGACGAAGCTCACTGTATTTCGGAATGGGGTCACAATTTCCGTCCTGATTATTTAAAACTCCCCACCTACCAAAAGGATTTCAATATTCCCCAAGTCTTATTGCTAACGGCTACTGCAACTCCGAAAGTAATTGAAGACATGAGTCGGAAATTCAATATTCAGAAAGAAGATATAATGGTAACGGGATTCTATCGTCCGAACCTTCGATTGGAGGTAAAAGCAATAAAACAAGAGGAAAAAGACCAGGTGCTTTCCGAGCTATTGCGACACAAAAAAGAGGAACCCTCCATTGTTTACGTCACCCTGCAAAAAACAGCTGAGGATGTAGCACGTGCTCTATGCAACCAGGGTATAAAAGCCACGGCATACCATGCCGGTATGAAAAGCGAAGAACGAGAAGCGATCCAAAATAATTTCATGGCCGGTACCACAAATTGTATTGTGGCCACCATCGCCTTTGGAATGGGAATAGACAAGAGCAACATTCGCAATGTAATCCATTACGACCTTCCCAAATCTATAGAAAACTACAGTCAGGAAATTGGCCGTGCCGGAAGGGATGGAAATCCCTCGGAATGCATCGTCCTTGCCAACCGAGACAACGTTAATGTTTTGGAGAACTTTGTGTATGGAGACACCCCGGAGAAACAGGGTATTCGTCTTTTGTTGGAAAAGATTAAAGCTGCAGGAGAAATATGGGAAGTAAAAATGATAAAGCTACCTGGCTTGACCAATATCCGAATCCTACCAATAAAAACTCTGCTGGTTTACCTGGAAATGAAGGGTATTATCCGCCCCATGTACTCCTATTTTGCCGATTACCGCTTCAGCAACAACATCAGCGAGGAGGAAATTATCTCCAAATTCAAGGGCGAACGCCAACAGTTCATCCGTAATATTTTCGATGGATCGGAAAAAGCCCGAAAATGGACTACCGTAAACTTCGAAAATCTATACCAAAACTATAATGCACCAAGGGATCGTGTGGTGGCTGCCCTGGAATACTTCGAACAACAGAGGTACCTCAACCTGGAAGCTAAGCAAATGGTAGATGTCTTTTCCATCATACAATCCGATTTCGATATCGGGGCTCTCACCGAGGATTTATACCTCTACTTTAGACAGAAAGAGAATATTGAGGTTGGACGAATTGCCAACATGTTAGAACTATTTGAAAGCAAGAGCTGCTTAAGCACTCAACTGGCAGCATATTTTGGAGAACAATTAAACGGAGAACATTGCGGCCATTGCTCTGTTTGCAACTCGGGAGGAATTCAAATTCCAGGCAATTTCCAACTCAAACCTTTAGATGAGTTAGATTTCAAACTGCTTACAAGTGAATTCGTAGAGGCAAATGCAGAAATGCCCACTTCCGATTTAATCACCCGTTTTCTATGTGGAATCAATGTTCCCTCTTTCACCCGACTAAAAGCAAAAAAGATGCAACATTTTGCTAGCCTGGAACAATACCGGTATGCGGAAGTAAGAAATTGGGTAGAGGATTCCATCCTCTAGAATACCTAAAAAAAAGCAGCCTTTTGTAATTCAAAAGGCTGCTTTTTTTATTATTGAATATCTATCACCGTAGATTCCGATCGATCAAGTGGTTCCTGATCGATCCATTCTATTACAAATGAAAAACTAATTTTAGCATTGGGATTATCCTTCAGGAAAGGACTATAATCCAACAGAAGAGAATCATCCTCTCCCATATCAATAATCTTATCGGCCGTACCATGGTAGGACTCGTGCTCTTGACCATCCACTACCCACTTGATGCGAACCTGCTTCACAGATGCCAAATTTCCAATCTTCTTCCATCGAGGTCCAACAGAATTCACAGTTGGATCAACAGCTGCCATAACACCAAATTTTTCAGGAGCGTCGATTGTTGTTTTAAAATTGACCGTATTGCTTTTAGCAATCTTCCCAAGCGGATCTCTGGCCTCAATATACAAGCTGTACTCCTTATTTGATACGAGATGAGACAAAAGAATCGTATTTCCATTGCTATTAACATCCCGAACTACCTGTCCATCTCCCCTGGAATTGCCAATATATCCAAGACTGCGATCCAGTACTTTACCGTTCACATAATAAGTATAGGTAATGCCATCTTCATCAGCATCCTGAGCAAACACGCTATTCAGTTCAACATATCCAAATCCAACTTTTTCGACTGCCAAATCTCCGGTCCATACCGGTGCCTGGTTTGCAGGAGTGGTAAACTCAGAGCTTTTATCCACAGCAACACTACCATCAGGGTACTTTACTTCCAAACGATACTGATAAGTTGTTTGCTCGCTTAAATTGGCCCAAACTTTTGATGCTACATCCTTACCCAAATCTTCTTTAACTCCATTTAGATAGATTTCGTATGTCATCAAACGATATCCTGGATATACTTCCCTGTTCTTATTGAGAAAATCGGCCCAGTCTACTTCTACTTCCTTATAAGTTTTAGTCTTGACATTGAGGTCGAAATCAAGCATTACAGGAAAGGCCTTCGTTCTTGCGGTAATTTCCTTTTCGTACGACTTTCCATCTTTGCTTGCCACAACTTTAATACGGTAATCCGTATCCGCCATCAGGTTCTTTAAATTATACCCCAACGTAAGTCCTTTGTAAATGGATTTTCCATTCAAAAAGAGTTCATAACTATCGTACCTAACAGTTCCGGTAACATGATAACTCACATCGATTCTCTGAGTATCAGTATAGGTAACATTAATCACCACCTCAGGGGCAGGTGCATCAAGAGTTTTAAAACTTGTGGATTGAACATTCGTCGTATTGTTTTCCGAAACAGCTACCACCTTCACCGGGTATTCAACAGAAGGCTGCAAATTCGAGACTACATATTCATTCACCTTTAAATCCTGTGCATAAAGATTTCCTCCAACGTAAACCTTATAGCTAACTTCGCCTCCGGATGGCAGTTGAGAACTCGTCCAACTCAGCTTTGCCTGTGTTTGTGTTACATCCGAAACAGTTACCTCAAAGTTCCCTGGTGCCTCAAAATCAGGAGTTGAAAAACTCACACTTTTGGATAAGAACAGAACCGATTCTTCGCTTTTTGCCTCCACCTTGTACTCATAATCAGTTCCGGGCTTTAGATTAACCAAAGCAAAATGGGTATCTACAAGCCCTCTCTTGGCTATTGAACCACTGGAGTAGTATACATCGTAGGTAACCTGGCTACCATCTGTTGCAGTACTTTTTGTCCAGGTCAGCATAGCTGAATTTGGCTTCAACTCTTCTACAGATACGGTAAAATCAGTCAGTTTTGGTGCAGGAAGAGTAGAGAATTCATACGTTTTCTCTAATGTCTTCTGATGTGAATTCTTAACCTCAATCTTTACCTGCTGCACCGATCCAGCTTTTAATCCTTTTAACTGAATCGAATTATCCTTCAGGGCCATTCCCTGATAGTATCCATTCATGAACACTCTGTAGGTCAGCTCCTCGTTTTTATCACCTGTTGTTGCCCATCGAATCAAGGCAGAACTGGAAGTAATCTGCTCAGCAAAAATCTGAAAATCTGCAGGTCCTTCGGCATCCAGGGTGGTAAATTCCGCTTCCTTGGTAAGAGTTTTTCCGTACTGATTTACTGCATCGATACGAACAGCATATTTGCTCGCCATAGAAAGAGAAGTGAAAGTATATTCCAAATCCTTAATCGAACTGGCTTTTTCTACCCCGTTTAACAACACCCGGTAGGTCAACTCCTGATCAGAGGTATTGGTCCACACCACCTTTGCATTATCAATTCCAACCTGGGCTACAGAAAGGGTGAAATCTTTCGGTGTCGGATGATCCATGGTAGATACCGTAGATTCAACAGTTACACTTTTGTTGTACTCATTCCAAACCACAAGTTTGATCTTGTAATCACTTTTGGCTTCCAATTCGGTAAAACGAAAGGTTAGCTCTTCCTGCTTTTCCGACTTTAAAACATCATCCAGATAAACATCATATTTTAACTTCTGATCCGAATCAGAAGGTGTCCAGGAGATTTCGACTTCCTGAGCTAATATTTTGTCAACCTTTATAGCAACTGCCGCCGGAAGAGGAGCATCCTTGGTCGTAAAGGAATTCTCCACAACAGTTTGTGTTTTGTATTTACTCTTTGCAATTACCTTTACCTGATATTGGGTTTTGTATTTCAACTGCTGGAATTGGTAACTCAATTTCTCCTGCTCCTTCCCTTTCAATTCCTCATTAAGATATACATCGTATACTATTTTAGAGTCATCGTCAATGGTAGACTGACTCCACTTTATTTCTGCATCATCAAATCCCAATTCGCTAACAGAGATCACAAATTCAGATGGATTCAACACAACCGGCTCTTCCGGTGTTTCATCGTCTTTGCTACATCCCCACATTACCCCAATGGCGCCTATCACCATCAATGCAAATAATAATCTTTCTCTCATAATTCACTATTCTGATTTCAACTATTTTCGGTAAGACAGAAAAAATCAGGAACACACGTATGCTCCTGATCTTTTTCCTCTAAAAATTATCTCTTAACTAAAAAGAAACCCAGATTCTCTTCTGACTCAAGAAAATCCAAATGACTCGTTTTTCATAGCCACCCTTCCTTTCAACCGTCGTATTTATCTTAAAAACGGGCACAAAAGTAGGTTAATAATCTAAAACATCATCATTATCTACTCTGTTTTTACTTTAATGTGACATACCGCAAAAAAAACAGGATTAATGCACTTCTATTTAACTCGAACGAGCCATTCGAACAGTGGATCAAAAGTAAAATAACTCTTATTCAGCAATCAACACCGAACAAGAAACAAGCGATTACATAGAATCTATCATACACAGAAAAGGTAAGGCAAGCATGCAACTTAGGCATCTATCTCTCCTATTTTCATGAATTTCAAAATGAAAAATATATTGATCCTGAAAACTATTATGAAAAAAGGTCAAAATCTGAAGTTGAACGAAAAAACATCATAATACTATTTTGTTTGTTCCTTATTCAGTAGCTTGCCTATCAATAAACCGGATGCTTATATTAAGGCAATCTAAGAAGCATCAATTCAATTTTTATTCATAAATTGAAACAAACGTGAGAAAAATTGATTTGACATTTAGAATAGCCCTCGGCACCAAATAAAAATTCTAATTCAAATTATTCATCAATGAAACGACTCATCTTTTACTCTCTATTTATCCTTATCATGACATGGTTGGTTTACTATTTTGGTCAACCGGTGCTTAAGTATGGATTTTATGCTTTGCCATTCTGGATCTTCTTTGTTTCAACCATCCTATTTGGTGTGGAACTCAGTTTTTCTTTAAAACATAAGAATTATGTCCTTACTTCTATATTTGGAGGAATAGCCGGAATCGCATTGCTATGCTTTACCTTTATTCCGTTGTTTACTACCTGGGCCATGTTTCACAGTGAGAAACATCAAAATCTGATTGGAGAGGTTAAGATTGGCAAAAGCTTTACAGAACAGGTTGCTCCTATCTCCACTGAGAAAATCAGAATCGTAGACGAAGCAATGGCCTACCGTTTGGGAGACAAGGTTCTGGGTGCTCAACCTTCACTGGGAAGCCAGGTGGATTTGGGAAAATTCAACATCCAAAAAGTTGGCGATAAATTGTATTGGGTGGCTCCATTGCTCCATTCGGGCTATTTTAAGTGGAAAAAAAATAAATCCGGTACACCAGGATATGTCTTGGTTTCGGCAACCAACGAAAGGGATGTAAAACTGATTCAAAACACCAATGGCAAAGAGGTACGCATAAAATACCAACCCAATGCCTACTTTAGCGACAATCTGCAACGTCACATCTACAAAAACGGGTACATGAAACAAGGGTTTACCGATTTCACCTTTGAAATCAACGACCAGGGAAGTCCCTACTGGGTAGTTACCCTTTACAAGAAGGAGATTGGTTTTGGAGGAAGGAATGCTTCCGGCGTAATTACTGTAGATGCTGCTTCCGGTGAAATAAAAGAGTATAGCATCGACAAAGCTCCGGCCTGGATCGATCGAATTCAACCGGAAGATTTCATTGTAAGTCAACTCAACAGTTGGGGAGAGTATGTAAAAGGATTCTGGAATTTTTCCAACGAACAAAAGCTAACTACTACCAAGGGTATCTCCCTGGTTTACGGAGAAAACAATCGCTCCTACTGGTATACCGGATTGACATCCGTTGGAGCTGACGAAGGAACTGTTGGATTCGTTCTGGTTGACACAAGAACTAAGGAGACCGTATGGTACAAACAAGTTGGGGCTACAGAAAAAGCAGCCCGCCAATCGGCTATGGGAAAAGTGCAGGAAAAAGGTTACATAGCCTCCTTCCCTATTACTTACAACATCAATGGAATTCCAACCTATGTAATGTCGTTGAAAGACCAGGCTGGATTGGTAAAGATGATCGCCATGGTTGGCATTGAGGATTACACAATTGTTGGTGCCGGAACCACAATGAAAGAAACCCTTCGCGCCTATAAAAATGCCTACAACAGCAAGGGAAATGCCATTGCACCCGACAGCATGATGGAAACCTTCAGCATAGAAACAACAGTGGAACGAATCTCTCAGGACATCCGCAACGGAAACACCTTCTACTATTTGCTACTGAAGGATTACGAGGACAAGATTTTTATAGGCAGTTCACAAATCTCAGGAGAATTGCCAATTACCAGGGCAAAAGACAAGGTAAAAGTTATTTATGATGATGGCTCTAACGAGCAGGTTGATATCATTTCCTTTGACAATGTAGATATTCAACTTCGAAAATCTGATGCTCAGAAACGAGTTGAAAAACATTTTCAGGCAAAAAAATAGAGTGATACGATAATACCATACAAAAACCGCCCCTAAATAGAGGCGGTTTTTATTTTTATATGATATAAGTTTAGGCAATCGAATGTTCCTGCAATTCTTTCACCAAACGACTCATAGGCAACAGATCAAATTCGCCGAACTCTTTCTCTTCAAAATGATGAATAAATTCCTTGTTCAGCAGAAATAGTTTGCTGTTGTAAAGATCTTGCGGATAAGTGTTCTGTTCATGAAATTCATCGAAATCGGTAAAATTCAACGGGCAACAAGACAGTTCCCAATTCTCTCCGGATTCGCTCATAAACAACAGGGGCAAACCGTGGGTACGACAAATTACGGGTCGGGCAGCATATATGCTACAAAGATCATTCTTCAAAAATGCACAATCCTCTGCATCATCATCCTGTTCTTGCGCTTGTATCGGATTTTCCATTCTCAACTCCTCCAACATTGAATAGTACTCAATGGGTAGGATATTGAAATTCATACAGCACTCCGAACAACCTTTTTTACAGCTCATTTCATCTTCGTGCAATTTGCCCAACTTCTCACTCAGGTTATCAATCTCGTTCCGAAGTTCCCGGTATTGAGCTATCTTTCTTTCTGCTTCTGCCTTCATATCTCTCTTTTTTATTGGGGGCGCAAAGATAGAAAAAGAAATCACCTTATTAATTATATACGGCAATTTTCACAAAACAGTGTAGATTAAAACAAATCTCACCGCAGATTACGCAGAGCATCGCAGAAAAGAAAATAAATTTGAAATCATTTGTAGTAATTGGCTTATTCGCAATATTTTTAAAATAGATTGCATTATCAAAATATTACTCGCCACGAATTACACAGAACTACGCAGATTAAATAAGAACCTTAATCTGAGGCCATCTGCGATATCTGCGGTGATTGTTTTTTTGTAGAATGGAAGAAAATCCCTACAAGTTCAGAACTCTTCGTTTGATTCCCTTTTTCAGATCTAGCACATTGAAATTAATAAGAAGCCCTAATTTTATTTGGGATAATTTCAAATAGGTAAGAATCTGAGCGTCATGAATTGGAGCTAATTTTTCAACAGACTTAATTTCAACCAGTACTTTATTTTCCACCAAAAGATCAATTCTATATCCTGCATCCAATTTTACATTATCATAAACAACAGGCAAAGGCTTTTGACGTTCTACCTGAATGCCATTATTACTCAACTCATACTCCAAACAGGCCTCATAGGTTGATTCCAATAAACCTGGCCCCAACTCAGAATGGACTTTAAAGGCACATCCTATGATTCTATAACTAATATCGTTTATGGATTTCATAATTTGAAATTCAGATAGGTAATAAGTTAACATCATTAATCTGAATTACAAAATAAAATCTCACCGCTGATTACGCAGAGCAACGCAGAGAAAAAAATATTAATCTGAGGCCATCTGCGATATCTGCGGTGATTGCTCTAGTTATAATGAATACTAACGAAAATTACTGATTGAATTACAAATCTCACCGCGGATTACACAGAGCTACGCAGATAAAAAAATATTAATCTGAGGCCATCTGCGGTATTTGTTCTAGTTATAATGAATACTAGCTAAAATAACTGATAGAATTACGAACAAATAACTCACCGCTGATTACACGGAGCATCGCAGATAACAAATAATTAATCTGGGGTCATCTGCGATATCTGCGGTGTTTGTTATAGTTACAATAAACTCAAGCGAAAATTACTGATTGAATTACAAATCTCACCGCGGATTACACAGAGTATCGCTGATAAAAAATATTAATCTGAGGTCATCTGCGATATCTGCGGTGAATTCCCCTTACAGTTCAAACGGCAATTCCCGCACCAACTCTATCTTCTCGGGACTTACTTTGGCCTGCATGGGAATGATCTCCACTCCGGCCTCATAGGCTCTTTTCAAGGCTTCTGCATAATCCGGATCAATCCGGAAGGCAGGTGCAAAAATCTCAACATCCATTCGCTGGATAATGTAGAGCATTACCGCCCGCTTCCCTTCGGCTTTTACCTTCATCAGGGTTTCCAGATGCTTCTTGCCTCGGGTCGTTACGGCATCAGGAAATCGGGCATAGCTTCCCTCCTTCATGGTTACGTTCTTCACCTCGATAAAGCACTCCTCCTCTCCATTGCTGGCAAATACATCAAAACGGCTATCCTGAAACTTCACCTCCCTTTTCACATGGGAATAACCGCTCAACTTTGCAATTTTTCCATCCCGAACGGCCTCAAAGGCCAATACATTGGGAACGGAAGTATTGATGCCCACCCAATCGCCATTGATGTGAATCATCTCCCAGGTGTATTGAGTTTTCCGCTTGGGATCAGCCACATGGGTGAGGTAAACCTCCGCATTTTCCTCCAAACAGGTTTTCATTGTTCCTGAATTGGTGCAATGGGCCACCACTTCCTCCCCATTGTCCAGTTTTACATCGGTTAGGAAACGCTTGTAGCGTTTGATCAGACGTCCGTGTACGAGTTGTTTCGGAAATTGCATAAATATTTTTTAAGTTCTATTTCACGAAAATAGGAATCCGAAACATCATTGCAAAATCCCCGGATACTCTAGTTGTAATTCACCTACGTTTAACATCGCATCTACAACACCTTAAGCATTCATGAAAACAAGTAAAATATTATGACCCTACCCCTTTTTGCCTGCCTCATTTTTTTGTATCTTAATGAGGTGGATAATTCAATAATTTGGACTGAATTCCAGGGGCAATTCATGGATGGCAACAAACCAAAAAATCCTGACAAACGAATTCTAAATCCTAATTAGCAAAAATCGAATCCTCAAGCCATTACCTCAATCCTCGAGTAAGAAACCCCGATCCTCGGGATAAAATCCGCAATCCTTCCAGAAAGGATCCCATCCTATACCACAGAGGGGTAATCCTCCCCATCGAATTAAAGATCTTAATATTAAATTGGCCAATCCTCGTAGTAGAATAGGTTCTATTAATCGTATCCAAAGGGTAATTTTCTTCCTCGAACCAAAGCGAAACAGTATCCTACATTACATTCTACAAAACCAATTCACCATCCAATTTCCTGATAGATGTAACCCTTATAAATCATCCAAAGAATACAATTCCACTTCTTACATTGGTAATAACCTTACTATAATTTGCTTACTCCTATCAATCCTTCTCCATTCTAAAGTATCATATCTACTATTATTTCATAAACTTGGTAAAATCAACTTACAACAAAGTCAAATCCTACCCAAAATCAACAAAACAATTGATTTATTACTTTTGCAATTGATTATTTGTTTGGTTTCTATTTCACATACAGCAAAACAGAAAGCAAAAGCCTTCTATTTTTCTTACAGCACCTTATTTTTTTAACAGTGCAATCAGAAAAATTACTTAATTTTGATAATCATTTGAGTGAATATTTAAACGTAATCGCTCTCATAAAAGTAAACCTCAGTTCCTTTACTCCGGATAAAATTTGGTATTTATTTGAGCTCCTTTGGGTTTACTAGGAATCCTGCATTATCAGGAAAATATTTTACTATTTTTTTGTGACAATAAAATGAGCACTCTACGCATACTACATACATCCGACTGGCACATCGGGCAACGACTTCACGGCAAAGAACGGGAAAAAGAACACCAACGATTCTTTGACTGGCTGCTAAACACTCTCAAAGAGCAAAAGGTTGACGTGCTGATTGTAGCCGGCGATATTTTCGATGTGGGCTATCCGTCCAATTCGGCCCTGAAGCAGTACTACCGTTTTCTGTATCAAACCCGACAAACCGGTTGTAGAAACATCATTATCACAGGAGGCAATCACGATTACATTAGTACCTTGAATGCTCCCAAAGCAATTCTGGAAGCATTGGATATAACAGTAATGGGTGGAGTGCCGGAAAATCTTTCGGATGAAATTGTTACCGTAAAAGATGAACAGGGAAATCCCCAGGCATTTGTTTGTGCAGTCCCCTTTCTTCGCGACCGGGAAATCCGACAGGCAGTTGCCGGGGAAAGCTACGACGACCGACTTAAGGCCACCCGGGAAGGAATCCTCCAGCACTTCAAGGATATCGCCAGACTGGTAGAAGAACAAAATCCAGAAAAATTACCGGTAATTGCTACCGGACATCTATACATGGCTGGAGCATCCGTTTCGGAAAGCGAACGCGAAATACAGATCGGAAACCAGGCGGCCTTCTCTCTGGATGGTTTTCCTGAGACATTTGATTACCTGGCTTTGGGACACATCCATCGTCCGCAGCGAATTGGGGGACTGGAGCACATCCGCTATTCCGGTTCTCCCCTACCCCTTAGCTTTAGCGAACGAAAGGATGAAAAGCAAGTGGTATTGATCGAATTCCGGGACAGGAAATTGGAATGCATCAAACCCCTACTTGTACCTGCTTGTCGCAAGCTGGTAAGCATCAACGGTACCCTTTCCGAAGTGAGGGAAAAGCTGGAGAATTACCGTTCGGCAGGAGATTTAAAGGACTGGGCCGAGGTTAAAGTAACCGAAGAACAGTACGACCCGGAACTGACCCGCCTGTACAAGGAAATGCAGGAGGAGGAATTTGAGGTTGAAATTGTAAAACCCTCCATCACCTATAAGGACAGAATCAACGGTTTGTCGGCACTCTACGAGGAACAGCCTTCACTCCGCGATTTGGGAACGGGTGAAGTGTTTGAAAAGCTACTGGAGAAATCAGGGTTTAATGGCAAGGAGGAATTGGTTCAGACTTACAACCTGCTAATTGAGGAGATGAACCAGAAGGAATAGGCAGAAGCATCCTTCCACAATATTTTTCACCCAACCGTTGTCAGGGCCTAAAACCTTTGACAGGAAAGTACAATACAACAAAACAACCTGCTCTTCACGGCAGATGACCTGCAAGCCAACACTTGCAACAAAATTAACAGAAGATGAAAATACTCAACCTTCGACTAAAAAACATCAACTCCCTTAAGGGAGAAAATCATATTGACTTTACCGCTGCCCCGCTATCCAATACAGGATTGTTTGCCATTACCGGCCCTACCGGTGCCGGAAAAAGTACCCTATTGGATGCAATCACCCTGGCAATGTACAACCAGGTTCCCAGAAGCGGTAAACTTTCCAAAAATAGCATTCAACATTTTGGAGCCATCATCACGCGAGGTACGGATGATTGCTTCGCCGAGGTAGATTACCAGGTAAACGGTCACACCTACCGCTCGAAATGGGAAATTAGCCGTGCCCGAACCGGAAATTTGCGCGATTATCACATGGAACTTTCCCGAAAGAACGTGGATGGAGAATTTCAGCTTCTCGACCTGAAGAAAGGAGACATTCCTGCAAGGAATGCCGAAATTACAGGATTGAATTACGAACAGTTCATCAAATCCATTTTACTTTCGCAGGGAGAATTCGCACGATTCCTGAAAGCCAATGCAACAGAGCGTTCCGAATTACTGGAAAAGATTACAGGTACTGAAATCTATCGCCAAATAGGACAAGCGGCCTATGAGAAACTAAAAAAGGAAAACGAGATACTGTCCGGCATCGAAATCCAACTAAAGGGTATCGAACTACTTAAGGAGGAAGAGAAGCAAGAAATTGCAGCAAAACAAAAAGAATTGAAGGAGCAACTGGCAATTACCAGTAAGCAACTGAAAGCAATAAAAGAACAGTTACAGGTAAAGAACGACCTGGAAAAAGCCTCCAAAGAATTCGCAACAAAAGAGCAAGAGTTGGCCGAAAACAGAAAGCAAACCGAAGAATTTGCCCCCCTGCAACAAAAACTTGATCAACATCAGAAACTGCTTCGTATCAAAGGGGATCTGGAACTGTGCATTCAACAGCAAAAGCAGCTGGCCGACCTGCTTCTCAAACGCCAAAAAGAGGCAGAACAGAAAATACAAAAGCTGGAACAGCTTAAAAAATTAGACGGAGCAGAGAAAGAGCAAAAAGAAAAACTTCTGCAACTGGAAAAAGAAAAAGAGCAACTGCAACCCTTGCTGCGTGAAATTCGGGAACTGGATCAAAAGATCAAAAACCAAAGGGAAAAACTTACCGAACAGGAAAAGGAGCTTCTCTCTTCCCAAAAAGAAAAAGAAGAACTTTCCAAACAATTTGATGCAATTGAAAAAGAGATCCAATCCGGACAAATAAACCAAAAGAAACTGAACACCTGGTTAAAAGAGAATGCTCTTTTGGAAAATGCTCCCGGTAAACCGGAACAAATCCTGGATCTTACGGTCTCAATGATGCAAACCTTCCAAAAATTAAACCGGGAAATAAAAGAAATCGACCAACCGACTCTATCGCAAATACTATCGAAAGGGAAAAATTGGAATGAAAAAGTCAATCAGTTTGAGAATTTCCAGCAGGAACTACAAAAACAACAGAACAATTGTGCAAAGCAATTGTCTGAAAAACAATATTCCGACAAAAAATCTCTGGAAGAGGCTATTAACAACATTCGTAAGGAGCAAAATCAGTTGGAGCTGTTGCAACGAATTCAAAGAGAATATCTGAACTCAGCCAAACAATTGAAGGAACAGGAAGAACAGCTTCAACAACTAAAAAAGGAAGAAAAAGGGCTTAAAGAAGTTCTTAACGGGGAGGAAAAGAAAATTCAGATCCTCGAAACCCACTGCAAAGAATTGGAAATGCGCCTCCATCGTCAAAAACTGGAGGCCGGGTTAAAGGAATACCGACAGGAACTAAAGCCAGGTACTCCTTGCCCCTTGTGTGGATCTACCGATCACCCTTTGGTACAAAGCTACCAGGAGCAGGTTTCTGACACCCAGCAGCTACTAAATGGGAAACAGAAGGAACTGGAATCAGGTACAAAGGCTAATGAAAAGAGAAGGACTCAATTTACCCGTGTAGTCACTCAATTGGAGCAACAGATCAAGAACCGGGAACTGCAGGAAAAAGAAGAACAAGCCAGAGTTGATGAGTTTTCGCAAAACACATTTGCCCAAAGCAGAAAACTGGAGATCAGTAAAACAGAGCAGCTGGACAAGCAAACCGTAGCACTCGCAAACCGGGAAAAAGAGCTCAAAGTACTGCAAACCCTGACCGAGAAATCGGAACAGTACACCAAAGAGTTACAAGCTTTAAAACCTGCTATCGAAAAGATTCTTCAAATACGGGATGCATGGAAAAAAGCCCATGAACTTTCAGCCCCGTTCCATAAATTTACCGATCCAAATAAGGGACTGCAGGATCAGGCAAAAGACCTGGAAAAGGCTTACAATAATTATCTTAAAAGAAAGGAAGACCTGCAAAAACTGGTTACCCGTTTGGCAGAACTTGGCATATCTCAAAAAGAAAAGAAACAGCAACTTCAGAAAACAGAGTTGCTGATTAAAGAATGGCAGAAAAAGTTACAAGAAACCCAAAAGGATGTCAAAAATCTGGATGAGAATCGCAAGGTTAAATTTTCCGACAAGGATCCGGACCGTGAAAACAACCGTATGGATCAGCTTCTTCAACAGGCTCAGAAACTCCTGAACGAAACGACACAGCAAATTACCGTTACAACTGCTGCCGCCAAACATCACGAGCAGCTAACCGTGCAATACACCAAAGAACATCTGGAACTCGACAAGCAAAAGAAAAATACGGAAAAGGAGCTTTTGCCTTTGGTTCATCAAATGGGTTTTGAAACCACAGCCAGTGCCCTGGCCGCCCTTCTGCCCAATGATAAAGCGGAAGATTTAACAAAGCACAAGGAACAACTGGAAAAACAGCGCATTGCTATTCAGCAAAGCATTAAGGAAAAGCAACAACTGATTGCTGACCTGAAAACCAAGGATTCAGATAAAATCACCAGGGAAGAACTGGTAAAGAATGAAACGGAACTGGAAACCAACTATGCCGGTTTCAACCGAAACATGGGCTCGTTGGAGCAAGAGTTGAAAAAGGATGAAGAAAACCGGAAAAAAGCGGGCGAAATTCTCAAGCAACTTGAACAACAGGAAAAAGAATGCCGGCGCTGGAGTAATCTGAACGAACTGATTGGAGATGCAACCGGCAATAAGTACAGCAAATTTGCACAGGAACTCACTCTTCAGCAAATGTTAAGTTTGGCCAACCGCCACTTATTGAAATTGAACAACCGCTATCTGCTAAAGTACAACCCTGCACAAAACGAAGACCTGTTTGTAGTAGATACCCTGCAGGGTAACGAGGAACGTTCGGTACGAACATTATCCGGGGGCGAAAGCTTCCTGATTTCACTGGCTCTGGCCCTGGGATTATCGGATCTGGCGGGTCAAAACACTCGCATCGAAAGTCTTTTCATCGACGAAGGGTTCGGTAGTCTGGATCAGGATACTTTGGATGCTGCCCTCTCCACCCTTGAGCGATTGCAGACCGAAAGCAACCGAACGATTGGAGTCATCAGTCATGTAACCGCACTGAAAGAGCGCATTACTACGCAAATTGAGTTGAACAAAAACTCCTCAGGTTACAGTACCGTTCAAATCAGAGATTAGAGTCAAAACATATATTGGATTTACAATTTATCCGGAAAACCACATACTTCAAAACAAATGACAAAAACCAGCAACCGATTCGATACAGAAGCACTCAAATGGGATCAAAAACCCATGCATGTGGAGCGTGCTACAGCAGTTGCGAAACAATTACTAAAACAGGTAGAACCTACTGAAAACTGCGATGCCCTAGAATTCGGCTGCGGAACGGGATTGTTGGGATTCACCCTTCTTTCCCATTTGGGACGGCTTACCTTCTGCGATATTTCTCAACCAATGCTAAACCAGGTGAAGGAGAAAATTGATGGATGGAAACTCTCCAATGCAACAACAATACAGGCAAACCTATCGGAAAAACCTCTTAAGGGGAAAAAATATGACCTGATTTTCTCATTAATGACCCTGCACCATATTGCTGATTTGGAACGCACAATTCGCAACCTGACAGAAATGCTACAGCCAGGAGGGATTCTCTGTATTGCAGATTTAAACGAAGACGACGGCAGCTATCATCTCAACCAACATACCGAACACCATGGTATCAACCAGGAAATGTTAAAAGCATTGTTCCTCAAATATGGTCTGAAACAAGTAGAAGCATCCGTTCCCTATATCATCCAAAAGAACCTGGAAGGAACGAGCCATGAATACCCTGTATTTTTAATGTCGGGGAGAAAATCGGAATAGGAAATCCTTGAAAGGAATTTTCCAAATTAACCCACGATTTGCATCGTGGGTTAATACTAACATCTTCCATGTATACAGCCCAACAACTTCCATCAACTGATTATATTGTTAACAATTATGTATATATTTAAGCGTTTAATCAAAAGTTGTTTTGCCATGTATCATCCCAAAACAAAATTATCCTTACCCAATAGTAAAACTCTAATTCTACTCATCTGCTTTTTAGGCAACTGCATTTCACTAATCGCACAGGAAAAGAAGAATTATGAGTATGAATTCACCCGAACCATTCTCCAACCTGATACCATAAAGAAGGAAGAGGGCAAAAACTATATCCGGATCAATTGGCTGGATACCGCAATCGTAGTGAATCACCACCCACATTCAGAACAGGCAGACACGGAATTCATCAAAAAACGTGAATTAAAAAGAGGAATAAAACTATCTCCAAAGGCAGAAAAAAAATTCAGGGAACTTCAATCTACCTTTACCCAGAACTGCCACAGTTATGCTCTCGAAAAATGCTTCCGGCAATATCAAATTGATCCCCAATATGTATTTACAAGCAATACATGGATTGATACACCTTCTCTTGAATTAATTCTTTCAACAACCTTTACTCCTATTGATACCCTGTATACACGAAAAAAGAAAAATCTCAAAAAAGATATTGGAAATGGGCATATAGCTGTTTTCCACAATCAATCGGATATGATGATTCATACTATTTTTAAGGATAAACAAGGCTATCGAACCAAAAATGGGGGTTTTAAACAAGAGATCTGTTCATCTATGAAAGAGATTTTCAAATCCTACTGGGATACAAAATTCATTGTAATCTATAAATTTAGGGACAAAAGAGTTAAGCAATTCGCAAAGTACAATAGAAAAACGGTACAACTGGATTGCTTGTAAATTCGACCTCTCATTTATAAAAACAACTCCTAAAAGCTAAAGGAAACCTCTTCCCCCTATCAAATTTACACACTCAAGAGGTATTAAATACTATAGAAAACTAAAGGTGTTCCTTATTTTTCTACTGCTTAAAACAAAAAAAGCCTCATAACCCAATCGGTTATGAGGCTTTTTCAACAGATATTAAATCTAAATCTCTCTTACCACTTGTATAACAGGATTATCGCTAATCTTCATCGTTTCATCCAATTTTCTCAACTCCTCAGATATTTTAACGCCTTTTTCTTTCATGCGCTTCACTTCCGCTTTCAGCTTAAAGGCAGGCCAAAGAGTCATCATCTCCTTGTTGTTGCGAACTACCATAGGCCAGAAGGGCAAACCATTATCAAGATTGTTAGGAATTCCCAACGAATCTCTCTGGTTCAGATGAGCCAAATCCCCATTATCCTTATTGTAAACACATCTATGATATTTATCATTGTATTTGTATCGAATAAACAACTGATGCTCACTCTCCTGTACATTATCAACCAGGTAGTAGTTCTTACCAGTCTTTTCCCACTTTTCGTAACTGGCTACAACATCCAGTGGCATCTTAAATTTTCCACAATCCATAATGTACATTGGATTCAGAGCCATTTGCGGAGTCAAGCTAAAAATGGTATCGTTAAATATTTGATGGAATCGAACCTGATCCCCAAATTCCTTGTACGAATTTTGATCGTCAATCATCACAGGCATACTCTCACGCTTGTATCGAACGGGATTGTAGAAATGCTGCAAAGTATCGCCCTGGTTGTTTACTACCACCAGTTTGCTTTCTCTATCCCCATTAAAGTTCACAGGGGATACGGCAAATTTATCTCCTGGCAGTTTACAGAACTGCAAACAGAAATGGCTGATGGGTACCTCCTTCTCATAAGTCCCGTCGAACTTGTAACAAAGCAAACGATTCTTCATCATATCGAGTCCGTAAATCAGCTCCTTTTCTTCATCCACAACGCAATCAACAATAACCACAAACTCTCCGGGACCATTTCCCTTCTTGCCTATTTTCCCAAGGAATTTTCCGTCCTTTCCAAATCGCAAGAGTTCATCAGGTGTCAGGATCAGGTAAAAATCTTTTGCTGGGAATAATTTATACACATCAGCTACCGCACACTCATCGGTATATTCCAGGGGAATGTATTCCACTTTCTTTCCAACTTTGGCAAGTTGCGTCCCATTGGAAATCTCATGCGAACTTACCATATTAATATGTGTAATCCCATTCGCATCCTTCAAAGTATTCTGCCCCGTATTGCAGGCCGTCAGCCCAACCAAGACTGTAAATGAACAAAGTAAAGCTTTTCTTAAAATCATTATCGGTTAATTTAGAATTTACATCTGGTGAATATAATATTTTTCACACACAACACCTAATAATATAGTTATTAATTGCCAGACCAATATTTTTTCGAAAAAATTAGCGAAGAATACGTGTTTGGCACAATTTTTATGTCGAAGTTGTTTAAAGTCCTAAAAAAGAGTGTATTGATATTATCTATATGTTGGTTATCAAGTATTTAATTCGTATATT
>JBGRQA010000047.1:0-29614 GCA_041725895.1 Marinifilaceae bacterium | reverse complement strand
AATATACGAATTAAATACTTGATAACCAACATATAGATAATATCAATACACTCTTTTTTAGGACTTTAAACAACTTCAGAGTATTTAAATTTACAAATAACTTGTTCGAGATCACATTAATTTTAATCGTAGCGCTTTGGCAACGTATCTCGATAGCTATCGTGATGGGGTACCAAGTGCCGTAGCCTGGAATTTTTATTCACTATAATAATTCTACTGGCCATCCGGCTACCGTGTCCCCCTTTGAAAAGGGGGTTAGGGGGATTGACCTTTGTTCCCCAATCTTCAATACTTACAGCATTTCCCCTTGTGCACTCCCCGGCTAAGCTTTCCCCCTCCAAAAACCAATTATTCCAGGAATTATTTTAACTTAGTAGGCTAACAATGCATTACTTAACTAACTATAGAACCAAATTTTTATGCACAAGATTAACGATTTTTTAGCCCTGATCGACTCCTACATAGGGGGAGCGGGGTGGTTTACCTTCCTTCTGCTCGGTACGGGCATCTTTTTTACCTTATACTTGAAATTTCCCCAAATCCGTTACTTTCGTCACGCCTTAAAGGTGGTGCGGGGTAAATACGATAAGCCCGGCGAAAAAGGGGATGCATCCCACTTTCAGGCATTGACCACCGCCCTGTCGGGAACCGTTGGAACCGGGAACATTGCCGGAGTGGCCTTCGCTATATTTTTAGGGGGACCTGCAGCCCTGTTTTGGATGCTGGTCACTGCCTTTCTGGGGATGACCACCAAGTTTGTGGAGGTAACCCTTTCCCACAAATACCGTGAAACCGACGAGAAAGGTTTCATCTCCGGGGGACCGATGTACTATATGAAGAACAAACTCAACGCCAAATGGCTGGCCGGTTTCTTTGCCGCCATGGCCATTATCTCCTCCTTTGGTACCGGAAACCTTCCTCAGATCAACAGTATCTCCAATTCACTCTTCTCCACCTTTGGCATTGAGAAGATGCTCACAGGTGGGGTGCTTGCAGTCCTGCTGGGCTTTGTTATTCTGGGCGGAATCAAACGGATTGCCAGTGTAACCGAGAAATTGGTGCCGGCCATGGCCATTATCTATCTAGTGGGGGCATTGGCGGTCATCTTCTACAACTACGAAAATATTATCCCCTCCTTTATCGCCATCTTTAAGAACGTATTTACCGGAACAGCAGCTACCGGGGGATTCCTTGGAGCTACCTTCGCTTACGCTTTTAACCGTGGGGTGAACAGGGGTTTGTTCTCCAACGAGGCCGGACAGGGATCTGCTCCCATTGCCCACGCAGCGGCTCGTACCGAGGAGCCCGTTTCCGAAGGCCTGGTCGCCATCCTGGAACCCTTTATCGATACCATCGTAATCTGTACCCTTACCGGCTTGGTGATTCTCTCCTCCGGAGTTTGGACCGAAAAATTGCCCAACACCTTTCAGAGTACCGATATGATTGTGATGGCCGATGTATACGACGATACCAACGAGGAGGACCGGCAGAAGCTCTTCAAATATTTGGGTGGCAGCCAGAAAGCCCCTCTCTATACCGGGAATCTGGATGTTGACAATGGAATCATCACCAACCCGGTATCCATTATCAATGCCCGTTCCCTGGCCGAGGAGATCAAAGTATACCGGTCGGAGGGGCAGCTTTATTCCGGGCAAGTGCCAGTACGAAATGGACGCCTGGTAGATGAGACCGCCGTAGTGTTTCAGGGCAAATCACTGATGCACTCTGCCCCCCTTACAGCAGAAGCATTTACAAGAAGTTATTTGGGAGAATGGGGGAGATGGATCGTATCCATAGGACTCTTGCTCTTTGCCTTTTCCACAGCCATTGCCTGGGCCTACTATGGTGGCCGTTCGGTGACCTATCTCTTCGGAGCCAAAGGGGTGCTGCCCTATCGCATCATTTACTGCATGGCATTCTTTGTGGCCTCCTTTGTAGATACCACCGTCATCTGGACGCTCACCGGCATTACCATTGCCCTGATGGCCATTCCCAACCTTTTTGGAATCCTCCTTTTGAGCAAGGATATGAAGAAAACCAACGCCACCTACTGGCAGAACTTCCGACGGGAGTACCCCAACGAGAAATGTCCCGAGTACTCCAAAGTGGTGCAGGTATCCAAACAAAAGGTTTCCAGGGACTAGTTGTTATTTACTATAAGTGTTTTTCAACCCCGGGATTTATCCTGGGGTTTTTCTATGTAGGGATATTGGTGTTTGTCTCTTATTTAATGACTTGTCTTATTTGGGGAGAGGAGATAGTATATACTTAGAAATGCAATTTTCATTACCCCTGCTTCAGAAGCTCCAACAAAACTTCCGGCTGCTGAAATACCTGCTTCAGCAACAACTCTTCCTGCTTGATGTGCTTCTTCAGTTTCCGACCTTCCGTTTTGAAGAACTTCTCCATGGCCTTTTCATGTGGAAAACTGCAGTTTCGGTTACTTTGCAGAAGGGATTGGTATTCCATTTCCAACTCCTCCAATTGCTGTCGAAGGATCCGGCTGTAATGCTTCAGTTCCGTTTGGGCGCAATTGCTCTCAAGGTGCTCCGCTTGCAATCGCAGCAGACCCAGCATGTCCTTCTCCTGGTAGGCTGCAGTTACCTTTTGGATGGCTTTGGTCTTCTCCAGTTGCATCTGCTCATCGGGTTCCCGGTCGGGGTGAAGTTGCTTCACCAGGGAGGTATAGACCGCCCGGCGTGATTTGCTCATCTGGTTCAGCTGTACTTTTGCCTGGTGAGCCGTTTTCAATACCTCAGGACTCTGGGCTTTCTTTTTCTTGCCTTTGCCCTGTTGTTTCTCCTGTTTGGAAGTTTCGCTCAAGATGGGAAATGGTTCCGGATCTGACAACAATTCATCACCTTGTTGTTGCCAGATGTCCCTCAATTCATCCTGCGCTTCGCCCTCATAGTCGAAAAGGGCAAGCATGCCTTTAATGCGTTCCTGGATCAGATCGCTCAGTCTGTTTTGTAATCTTTTGGGGTAAGCTTCTTTTTGGTAGTTGAAATGCAGACTGCGAACCTGGATTAGGTTCAGAGCCTGTAATTTTTCCAGCAGGGGACGAATCTTTTGCTGATGCTGCAGGATGTAGTTCTGGCCAATATTTTTTTGTGCTTCCACTTTTTGTTGTAGATCTTCTACCTGTTCCAGCAGATGATGAAAGTTTCTTTCCTCTCTTGTGGCTTGTTTACTATGGGGTATCTTCTCAAGCATGGGTACAAAGGTAGGGAATTCTACTATTGGATGAAAAAGTGAATGCTGAGGATGCCTTGTTTCGATCAGGGAAGTAGCATACAAGAGTTGTTACAAGGAGAGGATTAAAAGCAATGACTTTGGTTAGCGGAACGAAAAAAATATGAAATCTTCTGGAATTGGGGACGAAAGGTTTTACTTTTGCGCCCGAATTACCAATAACGAATTTATACTATGGCAGATTACACACAAATGTGGACCGAACTTGGTTTGGACAATGACAATCACAATGCATTACTGGAAGCGCTGGGAAATGGATATCAGGCAACTTTTCTGTCTCAGGAGAAGCGCCCGGAGGGGATGTCGTACTTCGATTTTGTAATGAGTGAGGCTCACGGATTACGTATTAAGGAGCTGTGTGATGAGCGGGATGCAGGTCGTAAGGTCATTGGATCGTTTTGCGTTTTTGTACCCGAAGAGATTGTTCAGGCTGCCGGATGTACCTCGGTAGGTTTGTGTGCCGGAGCCGATTTTGCACAGGAAGAGGTGGAGAAGGTGCTGCCCCGCAATACTTGTTCCCTGATCAAATCCTTTTTTGGCTTTAAATTAGGTAAGGTTTGCCCTTACATGGAAGTATCCGATATGATTGTAGGTGAGAATACCTGCGACGGCAAGAAGAAATCTTTTGAGGTATTCAAAGAGATGGTGCCTAATTTTTACCAGATGGATCTTCCACAAACCAAAACTCCTTTGGCAAAGCAGACTCTGAAGCAGGAGTTTGTGCGTTTTATGAAGGAGTTGGAAGAGATGACCGGTAAGAGCATTAGCCTGGAGGATATGAAACAGGGGATCGCCATTGTGAATGCCAAACGTAAGGCTTTGCATCGCTTGTCTACTCTTCGTGCAGCAGATCCTGCGCCCATCTCAGGCTTGGATGCTTTATTGATCAACCAGATTAGCTTCCTGGACAATCCCATCCGTTTTGCAGAGAAAGTTAATGCTCTTTGCGACGAGTTGGAGGCGAAGATCAAGGAGAAGGAAGGCGTGAAAACTGCTAAGGCACCACGTATTGTTATCTCAGGATGTCCTATGGCAATTCCCAACTGGAAACTGCCATCCATCATCGAATCTACCGGTGCTGTGATCGTAGGAGAGGAATCCTGTATCGGAGAACGAGGTCAACGCAACATTACCGACGATTCAGCTGATACACTGGAAGGCTTGATTGATGCAATTGTTGATCGTTATTTCGAGATTGATTGTGCCATCTTTACGCCAAATCAGGAGCGTGTAGATCACATCAAGGAGATGAAAGAGAAATACAATGCAGATGGTGTGATTCACTATGGCCTTCAATTCTGCCAGCCTTATATCATGGAGTCTTTCTCAGTGGAGAAAGAATTGGAGAAAGAGGGCGTTCCTGTACTACGACTGGAAACCGATTACAGCCAGGAGGATATGGGACAGCTTTCAACCCGTGTGGAAGCATTTGTCGAAATTATTAAATAATTGAGTTTAATGGGACTGCAAGAGTGGGGGCATCGTATTGTTCCTCACTCTTAGTTTTTTTCCCTAAGGGGGATATTTTAGATGGACCTGGAATAGAGTACAACGTGTACTTAACCTCTTGTTACTTGACACTTGTTACAAGTTGATAGGCATTGTTGTCCAGATTAATAAATGTCCCACAGTTGTGGATGGTCATAAAAAAAAATAGATGAAGCAAGCAGGCATTGATATAGGTTCCCGCAGCATAGAGCTGGTGGTGATTGAGGATGGACAAGTGGTTTGTACCCGTCAGACCGATTCGGGTTACAACCCTGTAGAGCGCGTCCATGAGTTAATTTCCGGGATTTCTTTTGATAAGGTAATGGCAACCGGTTATGGACGAGGCATTGTAGAGGTTGCTTTTGACTATCCAACGGTTACCGAAATCAAAGCTTATGGTGCTGGTGCCGCAGGCTTGTATCCCGGTGTAAGAGGAGTATTGGATATCGGGGGCCAGGACACCAAAGTGATTTTCTTGAATGAAAAGGGAAAGGTGATGAAGTTTGAGATGAACGACAAGTGTGCTGCAGGAACAGGGAAATTCCTGGAAATCATGGCCACCACCCTGGGCTATACGCCGCAAACTTTGGGGCCGGCAGCTCAGCAAGGCAAGGAGGGAATCGAGATCAATAGCATGTGTGCTGTTTTTGCAGAATCAGAGGTGACTTCTTTATTGGCAAAGGGGTGCCAACGTGCTGATATTGCCCTGGCGATCCATCAATCAGTATGTCGTCGTGCTGTGGGGATGATTCGACGTCAAAATCTTGCTACTCCCTTGATGTTTGCAGGAGGTGTGGCAAATAATAGTTGTATGGTTCATCTTTTGCAGGAAGCTTTGGGCGAAGAGGTGATTGTTCCGGAAAATCCGCAGTTTGTAGGGGCCCATGGAGCTGCTGTATTGGCGGGTTTGTCCTGATATTTGTGCAGTAGATACTATCGAATGGGATACTGTTCGGACCAATACAATTGTCCCGACCAGAATTGCATCTCTTAAAACAGATTACATTGATCAATTATCATCCTCCAAAAAGGATAAAGAAAAAGACCACCTTTTCGGATGGTCTTTTTGATTTTAGTATAGTAGGAATTATTTCGTCAGGGTAACACCAAAAGTCAGAAACAATTTCTCGGTGTAGGGGTTCAAAGTCAAACCGCCACGAACAGGCAATTTAAAGTTGTCGGTAATCTTCAGTTCATCGTACATTGTCATGTTCATGTTTACGATGTTGGCGCCATCGGCATACATTCCTTCGAATGGGGTTCCGCCAACAGCCCAGCTTACCTTTTTGTTGGCAATGGTAGTAGAGTAGCCCAATTCAAAGTAAGTGGAGTATCTTTGGTCTCCATCCTTGTCTTTGTCGCATTCTCCGTAAGGAATTACCGAAGCCAGAATGCTTACCGGAAATTTCTCACAGCCTTTGTACTTTATGTTTGCATCGAAAAGGTGAACACTTTTGTCGCTGTCGAAATCCATAAATTTGGAATCAACATAGTTCTCGTTAGGGCAGTAGAAATCGTAAACCGAAAATTTAAACAGTGGGGTGTTGTACTGGATATACAAGTCCACCTCTTCGTAGCTTCCATCCCAGGCATAGGCTCCCCAGCCTCCGAAAGTGAATTTTCCGCTTTGCAATTCCAAGGTAGGTTCAATACAAGGGGCGGTACCACTATTGTTTCCTCTCCACAAGTGGCGACTCATCAAATCGATACTCCAGTTAAGAGAAGTTTTGGAAGGGACATCCTGGGCCATCAATCCAACGCTTTGCGCTAGTAGTAAGCCTGCAAGTGCAGCAGTTTTTAGTAATTTCATTCGTTTTTAAGGTTGTTTGCAGTGTGCGAAGCCATGGAATAGCATTCAGACACTGGTGTTAGTTGTTAACAGAATCAAATTCCGGAGTTCGTCAGTTCCAGGCAGTTGATGCTGCTCATGTTGTTTGTGTTGAGTGTTTAAAATCGCTGCAAAAATAACTGAAAAAGCATACTACGAAATGACTGCAATATTATTTTTGACCTGTTCTGTAACATAATTGATAAGTAGATGAATAGGGGCGTTGAAAGGAAGGAAACGGTATTGGAAGGTGAGTTGTAAGCAACGTTTGAATGTTTCGGTTTCAGAGTTGCAGGTTTTCGACTTAAACTATTGGAATGTACAAGATTGAAATGCGAATCTTTTTTTATCTTCATTTCAAAAGGCGGGACAGGATGTCTATATAGTTCAACCCAAATTAATTATGAAACCAATTGAATGTATAAGATACAATGAACCAATCTGCATCTTCTTTAAAAGAACGCAGATTGAATAGATCTTTTAGGAAATGAGAATGGAGACTTGTGGCTTGCTACTAGCGGATCGTAGCTATTTAGTATCTCTGATCGTAATCGGGCATCACAATCCAAAGGATGATGTAGACCAGGATTCCGGGGAAGGCGGCACTAAATATAGAAACCAAAAGGAAAAGGATTCGAACCATAGTTACGTCCCATCCCAGATGTTCTGCGATTCCGGCGCAAACACCTGCAATGAATTTATTGGATGATCTGGTCAGTCTTCGTGTCATAAGTAGAAAGTATAAGGAGATAATTTCCTGCGGGAACACAGGAAATTACCAAATATTATATTTAAGCTTACTCAAATTCTTCGTCGTAAAGGTCTTCCTGGCTATCCAGTTCGTCGTTGTAGAAAACTTCGGCATCATCCAGCAGATCTTCTATTTCTACCGACTCACTTGGGGTAGGATCGATCCAGTGAATCTCCTGGTTGGAGTTAAAATCTTCCACATCACATTCGATGATGCATCGGGGATTTTGGGTGTGCACAATAAAAATTGTGTCTGGTAATTCCTGTGAATTGTCTGCTAATAAAAACTTTGGGAGCATAATATTACGTTTTTTTGTCTAGGACAAATATAGGGAACCTGAATGAGAATTGTTATAAAAAAGTAAATTATACTGAGCTAAAATTTACTTTTCGAAAAGCATCTCCCTTTACTAGTTCTGCCTCCGATTGTTCCGAATTTAAAATATTGCTGTGTGGAGATAAGTTCGTGTTTGAGAATTAAATCAGATCTTTATTTTAAATTGTGGCGAAAGTTTAGAATCCAATCGATTTACAAGCTTAGTAAATATGTTTCAACTGCGTTTACAAACCTCCATGAACAAAGTAGGTTTTCCCATATTTGTATTGTATGATAAAACCGAAGAATTGTTAAGCTTTTTTAATGATAGTGATATTTAGAAATGAAAAATGAGATAAACAATTGTATAATATCCCGCGAAATCGTTTTCGAAACTCATATTTGTTTAATTTAGGGGTTATTACTAATCAAAATTCATCATGAAAATAACTAAGTTGATCAAGAGTTTAGGATTCCAGATCATTCTGGCCATGATTGTCGGAATTGTTGTTGGGGTCTTTATGGGAAAAGAAGCCAGTATATTTGCTCCCCTAGGGGCAGTGTTCATCCAATTGATTAAGATGTTGGTGATACCTCTTGTGGCATTTTCTATTATTTCAGGTGCTGCTTCCTTGGGAGCTACCAAATCGGCAGGGAAACTGGGATTGGGTACTTTTGTCTTTTATATGTTGACTACCGCTTTTGCAGTGGTAATTGGACTTCTGTTTGGGGAAATTTTTCAACCGGGTACAGGATTGAGAATAGAGGAGGTTAAATCTCTGTTTGACATTAAGGAAGCTTCGGGAGAAGTGAGTCAACCCGGATTTTGGGAGACCATCATGGGGGTGATCCCTGCCAATCCGATCAAAGCTTTAACCGAAGGCAATATATTGCAGATTCTGTTCTTTTGCCTGTTTTTTGGCATTGGTGTGTCCACCTTACCTCTAACAAAACGTGAAGCCATAACCAAAGGCTGTAATTACGTTGTTGAGGCGCTGATCTGGATGATCAAAGTAGTGATGTATACTGCTCCTATTGGTGTATTTGGTTTAATGGCCGATTCCATTGGAACTTTTGGTTTCGATATTTTGACCCTGGTAATGAAGCTGTTCTTCGTTTACATTGGGGCTATATTCGTACATGGTCTGCTTTTCTATCCTTTTACATTGAAGCTGTTCACCAAGAAATCGATACGAAAGTTCTTTACCTATATGTGGGAAGCCCAGGTGGTGGCTTTTTCCACGGCATCCTCCATGGCTACTCTGCCTGTGAATATGCAAATTTGTGAAGAAAAACTGGGAGTGTCCAAACAAACCTCCTCTTTTGTACTACCATTGGGAGCTACCATCAATATGGATGGAAATGCTATTTACTATGCATTGGTGGCTGTTTTCTTTGCTCAAATGTTTGATCAAACCCTGGGATTTGGCGAGTACGTGGCGATTATTTTGACCGCAACAATTGGATCAATCGGACAGGCGGGAGTTCCCGGTCCTACGCTTTTAGTGGTTGCCGTTTTGGTTGCCGCTGATATTCCTATTATTGGTCTGCCATTGCTGTATGCCTTGGATAGAGTATTTGACATGATTCGTACTGCTTTGAATATTACCGGAGATGCAACTTGTGCCATTATTATGGATCAGGTTGCAAGGGAAAAATAACATGGGGGCTTCAAAGCCAAATGACAACCATTGCAGAAGCAACAGAAATACGAAAAGGCAAAATCCGGAAACGGGTTTTGTCTCTTTCCTGGATTTCACAACCATTCTTTCCTTAGTATACGACTTCGGATTCCGGTTCTCTCTCCAGACTCATATTAAAAGTAACATCCAGTATTACATCAACTTTTATCAGGTAGTTTGTTGTTGTGGTTTCGTATGGGAAAGCGTAGAATGATTTTCCTGGCCCCATAGGATATTTTTTTACCAGGTGCTCTATTCCATTCGGATAGAGGTTTTCGATTTCATCAATTAATTGATGATCCAGATTTTTGTAGCTGATTATAACATTCTTTTTTGCCATATTTTACCATTTATGAGAATTGATGATTCTCTTTAGTTCTGTTCCGGATTCAAGGGATTAAGAGAAGATCCGGCTCAAATACTTTACTGAACTTTAGATAAAATTGAATCGATATACTTATCAATAAACGATCAATAATTGAGTGTAGGTTGAATTTTCGGTTAAAAGGATGTCTTATGAAATATAATGAGTTTTTTTTTAATGTAAAATAGAAATAGGCTTATGTTGTAGTAGGTTTGTTTAATTCATCTTTGGTTTTAATCTAAATAATGTTAAATAATCAGGAGGAGTGATTTTAGATGAAGAAACCATCCGTTTACCTGTAACCAAATTTGGCTTACTCGCGTCTTATGCATATTCAACTGATATTATAAACCCTAATTTGAAGAAATATGAAAAGTATAAGACAGTTCTATAGTTTATTCCTGATTAGTTTCGTTGTAATGATAATGTCTACTTCCTGTGTAAATGCCAAATGGGTGAGAGGCAATGGAAATGTGACGACCCAGAATCGTGAAATTGGATCGTTTAAGCGTATTGCAACCGGAAATGGTTTGGATGTATACTTAATCCAAGGGGATAAGGAAGGTGTTACTGTAGAGGCCGACGAAAATTTAATGGATATTATAATAACCGAAGTTCGCGGAAATGAATTGATCGTGAAAACCAAAGAAAACATTAGAATGGCAAGTTCACGAAAAGTATACGTTACTTTTATCAAGCTCGAAGAGTTGGATGCTTCCTCCGGAAGTGATGTAGTTTCCAAAGAGAAGCTGAATTTGGATTTCCTGGATATTGAGGTGAGTAGTGGGGCCGATGTGAAATTGATGGTGAATGCCCGGGAAATGTACTGCTCTGTTAGTAGTGGTGCCGATGCGGTTTTGAGCGGAAAGGTAGAAACCTTTTTTGCCCGCGCCAGCAGTGGCAGCGATTTAAGAGCCCGCGATCTGAAAGCTCGTTTCTGTGAGGCTAAAGCATCCAGTGGAGGTGATGTTTCTGTCTATGCGGTAGAAAGATTGAAGGCCAGTGCAAGTTCAGGCGGTGATGTGAATTACTATGGAAATCCTAAAGAGGTGGATCGTAGTGAATCCAGTGGAGGCGATGTGAGTCGCAGATAGTTAAAGAATCGGATAGTAAAAAAGAAGTAAGAAGTTTCCCAAAAAAGGGAAATATGCTTACTTCTTTTTTTATAATAGATAAAAGATCTCTTATAAAAACTGATATGCTTACAGCCCTATTCTTTTATACTTAATTCATAGTACCCGGTTTGGGGATCAACTTCCCGGGTGAATTTAAGTTGAGGTAGATCCAGCAAAGTAATTTCTGCAGTGGTGTAGATGATGTTTCCTTCTACCAGGTGACCTCCGATGGTTCTACCGGTACTGTCGGAAACCGAGATATGCAGATGATTGTGTTGGCCCTTATCAGCAAAAGTTCCGGTTAGGGATACAATCTCAAAATGCCCTTTCAGGGTCAGCAAATCCTTCTGATTGGCAGGTCTTATTTTAAAAGTGGTTAAGCTGCCTACACAGGTAACCACACTGCTTGCCTGTAATTGTTTTGCCTGTACAAATTTCTCCAGTTCCAGTTTAAGATCTTGCCCCGGAGAAAGTCTCAGCGCATAGCCTGCTGCTGACTGCTTTTCCCTAGAGATTTCCTTGCAGGAATAGTTGATAAATACGAGGAGAAGCAGGAGAGCTATTGCAATGTTTTTCACGAATTCGTCAATTTAAATAGGAACTATACCCTTACTTTTTCCGTTTCTTATTTACTTCCTCAATATACTGGTCAAGTCCCTCAAAAGGATGGTAGGTTGGTTGCTCGCCCAAATGTGCAGAGGGATCGTTAGCTGTTAGGTCCATCTTTGCCTTGCAGTGGGGACAAGTTACGGTAGCATGATTGGTAATTTCCAGAACTTTAACAATAAGTTCCTTGTTACAATGATGACATTCGATGATTACATCTTGAGTATTAAAATCCATTGTGATTGATATTAGTATGGAATCGAATTTATTTGGGACAAAATTAGCAATTATCCCGAAGTTTTCGGGAAACAAGGTGCTAAATAGGGCAGGAAAAGGCAATTGGGCCTATCTTTTTACTATTTTTGTACCAGTAATTCTGTATTGCTTGCAGAATGTATTAAAGTACAAAAGAATAATTCCATTAGTATAGTGATCTATCCGAATAATTTTGAAAATAAGATTCGCTTTGACCGAATCCGTGATTTGTTGAAACAGAAATGTTTGAGTTCTCTTGGGAAAGAGTTGGTGGATAACATCCGTTTCTCATCCTCCTATAGTGAGGTGGAGCGTTTGGTAAACGAGACCAATGAATTCAAACACATTTGTGAAGAGGAGGATAATTTCCCGGTTGGTTATTTTTTCGATGTTCGGGGAAGTCTTGATAAGGTTCGAATTGAAGGAACTTACCTTGAGTTGGAAGAGTTGTTCAACCTGAAGCGGTCTTTGGAATCCATTACGGCCATTCTTCGTTTCTTTGCGGGAAAGGAGCCGGAGGAGTATCCTTACCTTCAGAAGTTAACCGGGAATGTAAGAGTGTATCCTTATATTTTTGAGCGGATTAATGCGATTATTACCAAAAACGGACGGATCAAGGACAATGCTTCGCCTGAATTGCTGTCTATCCGGAATCAATTGCACCAGAAACAATCTACCATATCCAAGCGAATGCATGGCTTACTGCGCCAGGCCCAAAAGGATGGATGGGTAGACAGTGATGTATCTCTTTCGGTTCGTGATGGACGGATTGTAATTCCCGTTGCTTCTGCCTACAAGCGGAAAATTAAGGGGATTGTTCATGATGAGTCGGCTACCGGGAAGACTTCCTACATTGAGCCGGCCGAAATTGTGGAAACCAATAACGAAATCCGGGAACTGGAATATGCAGAGCGACGTGAGATTATCCGTATTCTGCAAGAATTTACGGCCAATCTTCGTCCCTATATTGGCGACCTGTTCCTGGCCTACGAATTTCTGGCCCAGATCGATTTCATTCGAGCCAAGGCATTGTTTGCCATTGAGGTAAGGGGGATTCTGCCACAAATGCAGAACAAGCCTGCTGTGCTTTGGGAAAAGGCCAGTCATCCTTTGCTCTTTTTAAGTCTTAAGAATGAAGGCCGAAAGGTTGTGCCATTGAACATCGAGATCAACGAAGAGCAACGCATCATTCTGATTTCAGGACCCAATGCGGGGGGGAAATCCGTCTGTCTGCAAACCGTTGGCTTGTTACAGTATATGTTCCAGTGTGGTTGCCTGGTTCCTATGGAGGAAAAATCGAAGGTCGGAGTCTTCAAACACATCTTTATTGATATTGGGGATGAGCAGTCCATTGAGAACGATTTGAGTACCTATAGTTCTCACTTGATGAATATGAAATACTTCCTGCGTCATTCCAACCAGGAAACCATGATACTTATTGATGAGTTTGGTACCGGTACCGAGCCTATGCTGGGGGGAGCAATTGCCGAATCCATTCTTGGAAAACTTAATAGTAGAGAGGTGCGGGGGGTGATTACCACTCACTACACCAACCTGAAACACTTCAGCTCCGAAGCCGAGGGCATCGAGAACGGAGCCATGCTGTACGATTCTCACCAGATGCAGCCTCTTTTCCAATTGGCTGTAGGGAAACCCGGCTCCTCCTTTGCTTTTGAGATTGCCAGGAAAATTGGATTGCCCGAGGAGATTCTGAAGGATGCTACCGATAAGATTGGGGAAGATCATATCAACTTCGACAAGCACCTTCGTGATATTGTTAGGGATAAGCGTTACTGGGAAACCAAGCGAAGCAAGATCCGGAAAAACGAGAAGAAGCTGGACGAATTGGTGGAGCGGTACGATTCGGAATTGAAGGATACTTCCAAACTGCGGAAGCAGATTCTGGCGAAAGCCCAGGAAGAGGCGCGCCAATTGCTGGATGATGCCAACAAAACCATTGAGCGAACCATTCGGGAAATTAAGGAGAGTAAAGCCGAGAAGGAACGTACCCGGAAAGCCAGAAAAGAGTTTGAGGCTTCCAAAGAGGAGGTGGTAACTCAAAACCTGGAGGAAGAGGAGCGTATCAACCGGAAGATCCAAAAGCTGAAGGATAGACAGAACAAGAAAAAGAAATTCCGACCTGAAGAGGAAACCACAGGTGCTGCAGCCCCTAAAGCCAAATTGAAAAAGGTAGTAAAGGATGACGGTTTGCAAAAAGGTGATATGGTGAAGTTGGACAAGCAAACTACTATTGGCGAGGTGGTGGAAATGAACAACAAAACTGCTGTGGTGGCCTTTGGTAGTTTACTAACATCTGTTAAAGTGAATCGTTTGACAAAGGTTAGCAAGACCCAGGCCAAGAAGGAGAATCGCGGAATTAACCAAACCTCCGCCCTGGTTCAGGAGCGCATTTCCAAGCGGAAACTGAGCTTTAAGCCCGATTTGGATGTTCGTGGAATGCGAGGTGATGAGGCCCTTCAATTGGTGATGGATCATGTGGATGAGGCCATTATGCTGGAGGTGAAAGAATTTAGGATTCTGCACGGAACGGGTCATGGAATTCTTCGAAACCTGATTCGGGATTACCTGGGAACTGTTCAGTTGGTTCAATCCTGCCGTGACGAGCGGGTGCAGTTCGGAGGCAGCGGTATCACCATTGTAACCATAGAATAGATAGTAGAATAATAGGATATTCAGAAACCGGAGGCAACTCCGGTTTTTTTGTTCTATCCTCCTTGGTAAACCCCGATGTGTTTGACGCGGCTGTAGTTACAGTTAAAAATATTGGAAAAGACAGATGGTTTATTTGGTAGTGACAAAAAAGAGTCGGAACTTTTTTATAGCAAATTAATTGTCTTACTAAAAAAACAATAAAATGTCTAAAGTTAATGTTTGGTTATACGATAATGTATTAACAGCAGATCCGAACGATTATTTCGGAAAAGTTAAGCCGCTGGGAACCCTGGACAACGAAGCTATTGCTGAAGAGTTGATGAAGGAAGGTACCGAATACAAAAAGGAGACCCTTATGGATATCCTTGATCGGAGCGATCGTATCAAAGTAGCGAAAATGGCTGAGGGCTACAGTATCAACACAGGAGTGTACCACAGTCACATTGGAGTGAATGGTGTGTTCCGCGGGGCAACCGATCGGTTTGATCCACAGGAACACCGGATTATTGCCTCCTTCACCAGTAGCTCTGCTTTGCGCAATGAGCTAAAGAAGACGCAGGTAGAGATTGTTGGCACAGCTGCTACCGATCCGGTAATTGGTAAAGTGATTGATAATCTTACCAGTGCCGAAGACAGTACCATTACGCCCAACAATGTAATTGCCATTAAAGGGAGTAAGCTTAAAATTGCTGGCGATGATGCAAGTGTTGGGGTGTACCTGATAAACCAAACCGATAGCAGTCGCCATAAGTGCTCCCAAATTGTATCCAACAAACCCAAAGAGCTGGTGGTAATGCTTCCCGACCTGGAAGTCGGCAACTACAAGCTGGAGTTGGTAACGCAATATTCAACGAATAATATTTTCCTTAAGGTGCCGCGTACGGCTCAATTCGATCAGGTGTTGATTGTAGAGTAGTGGTCCTGTGAACTTTTGTATTTGGTCTGGGTAGTAAGTTACTACCTGGATTTTTCTTTGCTATTTGTGCTGCTGCTTTTGTATATGACCGTCTCACGACCGTGGGGGTGACCGTCTCACGACCGTGAGTATGACCGTCTCACGACCGTGAGTGTGACTGTCTCACGACCGTGAGTATGACTGTCTCACGACCGTGAGAAGGACTGTCTCACGACCGTGAGAAGGACTACCCCCTAAACGAGTTCAACGCATTTCCCAATTTGGAGAACATTCAGAATACCGCCGAAACTCAATATAGGGGACCGTTACATACAAACAGTTGCCGAAAAATGGATTGTAGAATCAAACACCCTTGATACAATATTCAGCAAAAAGAGAATATCATGAATAAGTACATGGTTTTTACAGGGCATAAAAAAAGGAAAACCTTAAAGTCTTCCTTCTTTTATATCTATTGTCATATCCTCTAAAGAACAAATTGCGAGAGCAGTACATAGAGCCAGTGGGCAAAAGTACCAGCAATAATACCTCCAACGGTATGCGACAGCAAAGCTTTGGACGTCAACTCCCGATAGTTCAAAGTATCCAGCATGGCAGTATGGGTACTTAGGTAACCACTCCAGCACATCCCCATGGCGGTAAATACGGCAACTACGTTTCCGTCGATGATTCCCTGGGTAACAAAAGCTTTCACCAGTGAAAGGGCAGCACCTACAGCACCAAGCGAGGTAACCGGGAAGGCGATCAATTCAGGGTTCTTGAACCCGAACAGTCCTTCGAATAGCCACCAGATGTAACCGGCCAGCTTAGGTAGGATCGGTACTCCTTCGAAAGCCAATCCCTGGTAGCCAATTGCTGCATCTTTAGGTCCAAAAGTCAGCATCATTACCATGGTGGAGATGATCAATACACCGGGAATAATTGCCAGTCCCAGGTCTACACCCGATTTTCCACCATCCAGAATGGAGTTTAGGAAACGAAGGAATGCTCCTCCTTCTGACTTAAAGCTGATTTTCTCAGTAGCTCCCTTGAAATCCTGATCCTTGCGTGGAGGAATGTTTCCCTTGATCAGTCGTTGCATCAATCTTGTTGAAACCATAGCACCTACAAGAGCACCAACTAGTCCAATCAGGGCAGGGATGAAGAAATTGGTATCATCTCCCGGTACTTTTAGAGTAGACATGAAGGTAATTACAATCAGGCCCATTCCAAAAGCGGTTCCGAAATTGGTCAACGAAATTAATTCGTAGCGTTTAAAATACTTGCTGAAATTCTTGTCGTTGGCCAAAGAGATAATGGCCGGATTGTCCGACAAAAAGGTCAATACTCCTGCCAGTGCTCCAACTCCGGGCAGGTTGAATAATGGGCGCATCATTGGAGCCAGAATCTTTTCCAGTAATCGAACTACTCCGAATTCAATTAGTAGTCGACCCAATGCTCCCGAAAGTACTGTAATCCCCATGATATAGAATACAGTGTTCATGAGGAGGTCCCAGGCGGTATTCATAATGGTGTTCAGCATGTTGGAAACACCCATGTGGTGTCCGATATAGCCAAATACCCCAAAGAAACCTACGAGAAATACTACGGCCTCGTACCTTCGTTGCTTAAGGAAATCCGTCTCCTTAATACTCTTAATTGCGTTCATTTTTTGGTTAAAATTAGGTTGTTGTTTTAGTGTTTTGTGAATGCTGCAAAAATAGATTCTTTTTTATCATAGGGTTATACTGCAATTATGATTTTAGTCATATTTCGATTTTTTCGATATGTTGTACAATCTGTTTTTAGATTCAGGAAATTTATTAGGAAATTGTGTCTTAAAAGATCTCTTATTCGACAGGTCCAAGGGATGTTCCGGCCTTTGGTTTTAATTCGTTCTTCTATTCCATCGTTGATTCGAAGTATTTATATGCTTTCAATTCATTAAAATTAACATCTTTTACTGGGGAAAGGATGAAGTTCGTTGCAGGATTTTGTACTAGCTTTGCAGAAATTTTTTCAAGCCTTTATGAAGTTAGCATTACGTGCATTAAAAAGATATTTTGGTTACGATAGTTTCAGACCTATGCAGGATGAAATTATCCAATCGGTGCTGGATGGGAAAGATGCTCTGGTGATTATGCCTACGGGAGGAGGAAAATCATTGTGCTACCAAATTCCCGCTCTGATTATGGATGGAGTTGCAGTGGTTGTATCTCCCTTAATTGCCTTGATGAAGGATCAGGTGGAAGGCTTGCGGGCCAATGGGGTGAATGCTGCCTACCTGAATAGTTCGCAATCGGCCGGTGAGCAGGCTGAAGTTATTGAGGAGGTAAACCAGGGGAAGATAAAGCTGTTGTATGTGTCACCGGAGAAGTTGGTGAGTCAGGATTTCTACTACCTTCTTTTGCAAATGAAGGTGAGTTTGTTTGCTATTGATGAGGCGCACTGTATCTCCACCTGGGGACACGATTTTCGTCCCGAATACACCAAGATGGCTTATCTGAAGAAGCAATTTCTCCATGTCCCTGTTATTGCTCTTACTGCTACTGCCGATCATTTGACCCAGAAAGATATTGTCAACCAACTGTGCTTAACGGATCCCGGCCAGTTCATTTCCTCATTCGACCGGCCCAACCTGAGTTTGAAGGTAATGCCCGGACGCGATAAATTTCAAACCATATTGGGGTTTATTCGGCAACGACCTCACCAATCGGGGATAATCTATTGCTTGAGTAGAAAAGCCACCGAAGGCCTGGCCAAAAAGTTGAAGAATGCCGGGGTAAATGCTGCCTACTACCATGCCGGTTTATCGGCCCGGGAACGAGCCAAAACCCAGGAGGATTTCATTAACGATGAAACTCCAATTATTTGTGCCACCATTGCTTTTGGGATGGGGATTGATAAATCCAATGTTCGTTGGGTTATCCATTACAATTTGCCTAAAAATATTGAGGGGTACTACCAGGAAATTGGCCGTGCAGGGCGCGATGGATTGAAATCCGATACCATGTTGTTCTATTCCTTTTCGGATGTAATTGTGCACCGTCGGTTCATCGACGAATCCAATCTCAAAGAGGTATCCATGGCCAAACTGGAGCGCATGCAACAGTTTTGCGATGCCCGAATTTGCCGCCGTAAGATTTTGTTGAGCTATTTTGGTGAGCACCTGGAGGAGGATTGCGGTAATTGCGATGTTTGCAAGGATCCACCGCAACAATTTGATGGTACTGTAATTGCCCAGAAAGCCCTTTCGGCTATCTATCGCCTGCAGGAGAAGGTGGCCGCCGGAGTTTTGATTGATGTACTTCGAGGCTCTGCCCGTCAGGAGATTCTACAGAAAGGATACAACCAGATAAAAACTTATGGGGCGGGAAAAGACATTTCCTTACAGGATTGGCAGCAATATTTACTGCAGTTGCTCAATCTTGGGTACCTAACAGTTGCTTACGATGAGGGGAATGCTCTAAAGCTGACCGAACACAGTCGCGAAGTTTTGTTTCAGGGGCGCAAAGTGATGTTGGTACATTTGGCTTCTATGAAATCGCAACCGGAAACTCAGGTGAAGGCCAAACCCAGAACCACTCGTCAGGCAGAACGGGAGGAGCTTTTCGAAGCGTTGCGGAAATTACGGAAGAAATTGGCTGCCGAATCGAATATACCACCATACCTTGTATTCTCCGATGCAACATTGAAGGAGATGGCAGAGGACAAGCCTACTACAGAGTTTGAGATGAAGATGATTTCCGGGGTAGGAGTTCGTAAATATCAACTCTATGGAGATTTGTTTATCAACGAGATTATGGAGTTCAGCCAGCGGAATAAAAAGAAAACCAAACAAGCCGTGGATTCTTTTTATCAGACTTATGAGTTCTACAAGCAAGGATATTCGGTGGAAGAGATTTCCAGCATTCGAAAACTCAATCCCATTACGGTATATTCCCATTTGGCTTCCTTGTACGAAAAAGGAGCTGATGTTGACTTGCTGGAATTCCTCACATCAGACGATCTTTCACAGGTAGAAAGTGCTGTTGCCAGATATGGTATGAATTGCAATCTAAAGGACCTCTACTTGCACATGAATGAGGAAGTGGAGTACCATAAAATACGATTGGGATTGTCCTACTTAAAAATGCAGTAGGAGGATTTCTGTTCGTGTGAGAGATGGTGCTGTTTTAGGTTGCCGGAAATAACGATTTAATTCATAGTGTGATATAGGTTGTGTTTTGCTGTTTTTTGTTAAATTTACAGTTCTGTACACCCCTAATACCTAAATACTATGAAAAGAATATTAACCCTAATTATTGTCATTATAGCTATGACTACATTTGCCTGTAAGGAAAAGCAAACCCTGCAAGCTCCCAAAGCCAAAAAGGTTGCAAAGGAGCTAACCATTCATGGTGATACCCGAGTGGATAATTACTTTTGGATGAACCAGAGAGAAGATCCGGAAGTAATTGATTATTTGAAGGCAGAAAATGCCTATACCGATGCGGTGATGAAACATACTGAAGCATTTCAGAAGAAGCTCTACGATGAAATGATTTCCCGCATCAAAAAAACCGATGAATCGGTTCCCTATAAAACAAATGGGTATTACTATTACTCCAGAACGGAAGGGGATGCTGAGTACCCTCTGTATTGTCGGAAGCAGAAGAGTCTGGATGCACCGGAGGCCATAATGCTGGATGTTCCCGATATGGCAAAAGATCATAGTTTCTATTCCATTGGTGGCTTATCGGTTAGTCCTGATAATAGAATACTGGCCTTTTCGGTAGATACAGTCAGTCGACGTCAATACACCATCCAATTCAAAGATCTGAAGAGCGGTGAACTTTTTGCCGACGAAATTCCCAATACTACCGGAGGAATTGTTTGGGCCAACGATAACAAAACCATTTTCTATACGGTAAAACACCCGGAAACCCTGTTGCCCTATAAGGTATTCAAGCATGTTTTGGGAACCGGTAAGGAGCAGGACGAGTTGGTTTACGAGGAGAAGGACAATACTTTCTATACCTTCTGTTACAAAACCAAATCCCGAAAGTATATTGTAATAGGAGTAAGCAGTACACTTTCTGCCGAGTATCGGTTTATTGAGGCAGATCATCCGGACAGTGAGTTTAAAGTTTTTCATCCACGCGAAAAAGAGATGGAGTATGATATAGATCATTATCAGGATCATTTTTATGTTCGTACGAATTGGAATGCCAAGAATTTCTGTTTGATGAAAACCTCGGTGGATACAACCGAAAAGCAAAATTGGGAAATGGTGATTCCTCACCGCGATAAAGTGTACCTGGATGGTTTTGAGATCTTCAAAAACCATATGGTGATTAGTGAGCGGGAGAATGGTTTGAATCAATTGCGCATCAGGAATTGGAAGGATGGCAAAGAGCATTACCTTGATTTTGGCGAGGAAACTTATGATGCGTGGATTTCCATGAACCCGGAGTTTGATACGGAAGTTCTGCGTTATGGCTATACTTCCCTGACCACTCCCTCTTCTACTTTTGATTACCACATGGAATCGAGAACCAAAACCCTCCTGAAGCAGCAGGAAGTTTTGGGCGATTTTGACAAGAACAATTACGAAGCCAAACGCCTTTGGGCAACAGCTGAAGATGGAACCCGGATTCCTATTTCAATTGTATATCGAAAAGGCTTGCAGCTGGATGGGACCAATCCTTTGTGGATTACTTCCTATGGTTCCTACGGTTCCAATTCGGATGATTATTTCAGTTCTGTTCGATTGAGTTTGCTGGATCGTGGATTTGTATTTGCAACAGCGAAAGTTCGCGGAGGGCAGGAGATGGGCCGTTACTGGTACGAGGATGGAAAATTACTGAAAAAGAAGAATACATTCACCGATTTTATTGCATGTACAGAGCATCTGGTGAAGGAGAAGTATGCAGCCAAAGATAAGGTATTCGCCTGGGGCGGAAGTGCCGGAGGTTTGTTGATGGGAGCTGTTGTGAACTTGCGTCCTGATTTGTACCGGGGAATTATTGCTGCTGTTCCATTTGTAGATGTTGTTACCACCATGTTGGACGAAACTATTCCCTTAACTACCGGGGAGTTTGACGAGTGGGGAAATCCCAAGGAGAAGGAGTATTACGATTATATGCTTTCCTATTCACCTTATGATAATGTGGAAGAAAAGGATTATCCGGCCATGCTGGTTACAACCGGATTGCACGATTCACAGGTGCAATACTGGGAACCGGCCAAATGGGTAGCCAAAATGCGGGAGATGAAAACGGATGACAATTCCCTGCTGATAAAAATTAACATGGATTTTGGGCATGGAGGAGCTTCCGGGCGATTTGAACGCTACAAAGAGGTTGCACTTGAATATGCCTTTGTTTTAGATCAGTTAGGCGTGAAAGAATAAGTTAATATTAACTGATAATATGTAAAAGCACTCGAATTTCGGGTGCTTTTCTTTTTTCCAAAGCTCTTCTCCGTATGAAAAAATAATTATCTTCATCCTCTTATAATCTACCCGAATGTCCATAAATAGTTTCCGAATATATTTATCAATTGCCTTTTTTCTCCTGGTGGCTGAAGTCAAGGGGCAAACCTATTCCTTTCGGAATTTGACCGATGAGGACGGCTTAGCCGGAGCTGCGGTGTTTGATATATTGCAGGATCATAAAGGATATTTATGGTTTGCTACCAGCCATGGGGTTTCCCGTTTCGATGGAACGTCTTTCAAAAATTATACTTCGAATGACGGGTTGACTGATAATTCTGTTATTCGGATTTTTGAGGATCGGTATGGAGGTCTTTGGTTTGCAACATTTAATGGAAGTCTTTGTAAATTTCACGGTGATCGTATGGTTCCCCATCCATTGGATGAGCAGATTAAGGCTTTTGCCAGTAACTACCTGGTTGAGAATTTCTTTGTTGATGCCCAGGGAAGCCATTGGGTTTGTACCAATTATGGAGGGATTGGACGAATAGCACCAGGGGCTTCCAATGTTCAGCCATACCATCTGGGAAGCGAGGGGGAAGAGGTCAATCTTTTCTTTCAATATCTTCCCGAAGGTTTGATTTTTGGTTTCAACGATTTTCCAGTAATCGATTCATCTCCTACCCAGGTTAAATACAGTAATGATTCCTGGACGCTTCGGTTTTCGCTTACGGAGTTTGCACGGTCGCGAAGAAAGTTTTTTTGTCGTATGGACTACGATGATGTGGTTTTCTCTTTTTGCAACAAGTTGTTTCGGGTTAAAGGAGGAGAATTGGTATTCGAAAAGGAATTTAACAGTGATATTGCAACGTTATATAAGGACAAGCAAGGGGATCTTTGGGTCTCATTAATTGGAAATGGTATTTTTCGTTATCCGGGTGGTGTTTTAACCGGTGAATCGCAACATTTGTTTGAGGACGAAACCATATCGAAGGTATTCAATGATACCGAAGGGAACTATTGGTTTTCGAGTATTGAAAATGGTTTGTATTTTCTTCCCGGTTTCGATTTTCAAATATATCGGTTTGGAGAAGGTAGAAAACAGAATCGTATTGTTAGTTTGGATATTCGAAACAATAAGTTGTTTTATACAACCAGCGACCATCAATTGTTTTTCGGGGATATAGAGGATGGAAAACTAAGTAGTATTGAAGAAATTCCTGTTGACGGTAAAACAAAGAATTCACTTCGTGTTTACACTCCCGCGGGGGGAAAAGATATTTGGTTGTCGGGAGCAAAATATCTTAAATATACAGAAAAAGGGGAGCCCAAATCTCTTTCCATTATGGAAGGATCTACCTACAATAAATCCAATCGATCCAAATTACTGGCTGATTTGTTTACCCCCCGAATTAATACGATTTACAAAGGGAGTAATGGCCGGGTATATGCGGGGTTTCGATATGGTGTATGGGAATTTGAAAACCAGGGGATGCTTTCCTACTCCAGAGCAATGGGATTGGAACAGAATGTAAATTGTTTTGCAGAGGATGATCAAAACCGATTGTGGATTGGGACCAACGAAGGTCTGTATTGTAATTCAGATGGTTCTTACATTAACTATAACGATAGTCTGCACTGGTTGAAGGACCGGATTATGGATGTGGCCAACGTGAATGGTGAAATTTGGGTGGCCACCAACCGGAATGGAGTAATTATCGATCTTCTGGGGAAAAAGCTGAAGCTTCAGGATGTTTTGGATGATGATTTGAGCCAGGTCGTAAAAATTATACCCTATCGTGATTCTACTGTTTTTGTTACCACCATTAAAGGTCTGAGTAGAATTGATATCAAAGGGGGCCAACCATATCGTGTTGATAATTATTCAAAATTGGACGGCCTTCCTACCAATGAGATCAATGATGTTGCTGTTCATGGTGATTTCCTCTGGTTGGGGACTAAAAAAGGACTGGTTTGTTTTAATGCAGCTTCCTTTTCTCAGAAGGAAATTCCGCCCAGAGGCTTTATTGATAGGATTCAAATCAATGGACGAGACACCACCTTGCAGGATAGTTTCATTTTGGAAGCCGACCAGAATTCCCTGGGATTTGAATTTGAAGGAATCGAATTTAAAAATTCCGGGACATTGCAATTTCGATACCAGTTGGTAGGATTAAATGAAACTCCGATTTATACAAAGGATAAAATGGTGCATTTTCCTCAGCTGGCCCCGGGAGAATATAGATTTTACCTGGATATAGGAGACGGGGTTGGAAACTGGAGAAAGAACCCCATTCAGGTATTTGTGAAGATCAAGTATGTTTTTTATAAGAAATTGATCTTCCTGATACTACTGGGTGTGTTTTCGCTTAGTTTACTTCTGTTGATTGTTTTACAATTGATTAAGATTCAAAAGAAAAGAGTTGAGGTTAAAAGAAGTTTTTTGATTTCCCAGCAAAAGGCTTTAAGTGGACAAATGAATCCCCATTTCATGTTTAACTCCTTGAATTCCATCCAATCTTTTATAGTGGGCAAAGACGAGGAGATGACGGATGTTTATCTTTCCAATTTTTCATCCCTGATGCGTATGATATTGGAGAACTCAAAAGAATTTAAGATCTCTTTGCGCCGTGTAATTGATACATTGAATCTTTATATGGATCTGGAGAAACTTCGCTTCGAAGATAATTTTTGTTTTCAGGTTTGTACGGAAGAAGAAATCGATCAGGATGCCATAAAAATTCCCCCTATGTTGGTTCAACCCTTCGTGGAAAATGCTATCTGGCACGGGATTATGCCAAGTCCGAGACAAGGAAAGTTAGTCTTGGATTTTCGCATTCTGGATGGGGGGTATTTGCTGTGTGTGGTGGTAGACAATGGTATTGGAAGGCGAAAGGCACTGGATATTAAGAAAAGGAGAGGGGGCCACAATTCGATGGGAATAAGTAATGTACAGGAGCGAATTCGTCTGTTTAATAGTGTGAGTGATCGGAAAATGTCTCTCCGTTTTGTGGATCTTTATGATCCGAATCAAGAAGCTTGTGGAACGCGAGTTGAATTAAAAATTCCGGTGGATTTCTAAAAAATAATATGTAAATTGTGAGCGCTATGATTAGAACTGTATTGATCGACGACGAGAATAAGAGTCTACTGACGCTCAACCGTTTAATAGAACGATATTGTCCCGATGTGGATGTGGTGGATGTGGCTCAATCTGTAAAAACAGGGATTGAGTGTATTGAGAAGAATCAACCGGATATGGTTTTTCTTGATATTGCCATGCCCGACGGTGATGGGTTTGAAGTATTGGAACGTGTGAATTATCGGGATTTTGAAGTGATATTTACAACAGCCTACAATGAATATGCATTGAAGGCCTTCCAGTTTTCCGCCTTGCATTATTTGTTGAAGCCGATCAATTACAAAGAGCTGCAGGAAGCAATTGAAAGGTATAAAGCCTCCAAGGGGGATATGGAACTATCGGAGAAAATTAGGGTGTTGTACGAATCTCTTAACAATCAGCACAAAAAGATTATTCTTCCTTCCTCGACAGGGCTGCGGGTTGTGGAATTGAATGATATTATTCGTTGTGAAGCCAGTGGCAACTACACCCAATTTTTCCTTATCAACGACGAGAAACTGATCGTGTCCAAAACCCTGAATAATTTTGAAGAAATCCTTAGTGATATGAATTTTTGCAGGGTCCATAGTAAGCACCTTGTGAACCTTAATTTTGTAGAGCATTACGTCAAAGGGCGGGGAGGACATATTATTCTGAATGATGGAAAACAAGTGGATGTTTCCGAAAGTAAGAAAAAGGAATTCATTTCCCGGTTGAAAAGCCTTGCCAAATCGCTTCCTGACACGAAAAAGTGATTTGCGCAAATACGAACTCATATTACACGAATACGAATTAATACTTCCGGGCCAATAACTTTGTGTTGCGAGGACCTAAAAACTTGTCTACTTTCAGGCAATTGTTAGGTTGAAAGGTAAATACAAAGCGTTATGATTGAAAGGCTTAAAAAGGGGGTTTTAGAAGTGTATGGTTCGGAGTTGCAATACACCAAAGATTGCAAGATTCTGGCCCATGAAGTATTTGAAAAAACGGGTGAAATGTTGAGTACTACAACCATCCGACGGTTGTTTGGTTTTCTCAAGTCTAGCTCTTCTCCTTCCAAGTTTACCCTAAACGTTTTGAGTCGGTACATTGGTCACAATTCCTGGGATGAATTTACCCAGCTGGAGGATAGTGTTGAGGTCAAGGTAACCGAGGTTCATGAACGATGGGATAGTTTACACAAAAGATCTTTGCAATTAAGTGAGTATACCTATAATTTGATTCGTGAACAATCGGGAATTCCATTTGAAGCTGTAATTGAACGGGAATTTGCGGAAAAGAGAATTGACAGTTTCCTGGAGTCAGATCAAATGGCAATGAGTTTCGTTGCACCGGGTGGTTTCGGAAAATCTTCCATGTTGGGAAAATGGTTCCAACGAAATTGGGTGGAGGCCACAAGAGAGGATATTCCCTTGTTTTTGAATGCTGATTTCCTTATCAATTTTCTGAACAATGATTTTAAATTGGATCGTTGGATTCAGGATCAGTTGGGGTATGCTAACGAAAATATTTTGAATTACTTTCTCGAAAATCCGGAGAAATGTAAAGGGAAGATTATTATTATACTGGATGCGCTTGACGAAATTACTTACGATATAATTAAGCTGGAGCGATTGTTCTTGCAAATAAGTGCTTTCATTGCCAATCATAAGAATTCTGACAAAATAAAGTTGATAATTACTTCCAGAAATTCAACATGGGAGAAGTTCGCCTGTCCTTTAATTAATGATAAGAATTTTCAGAAGGATATTTGGTTTGGTTTGAACATGGAGTACGTAAGTAATGATAAAACCAATATGCATCCTTTAAATGAAGAGGAAATTCAAAAAGTTCTGGGTGCAACCATTAAGCAGGATGTCAATTCCGATTTTATTTGGGAGGAGTTAAGTTTTTCTTTGAAGCAGACCATTTCCTATCCATACTTTCTGGAGTTGTTTGTAAAGTTATACAATCCGCATTCTGTTAATAACTTAAATGAAGGGATTGATCTAATCAACGATTTTCTAAAGAAGAAGATCTATTATTCCCGTTTTTCGGATGAGAAACTGGATATCTTGATGGGAATTCTAAAGATTCAGGATTTCGGGAAGGCAGGAAATGCCGTTAAGAAAAATGAGTTGAAAAGATTGTTCCCCGTTCATTTAAAATCTGCTGGAAATTATTTTTATGCATATGAAGAGATGCTCTCCTATGGTATCCTGACAGAAGTGATGATGGACAATCGATTTGGGAGCTACACCAAATATGTACAAATATCTCATCAATTCCTGTTCGAATTGTTGGTTGTAAAGCAACTGATTGAGAATAACGAAGGAATAGATTTCAATTTGTTTCAAAAGATTGAGAAGGAATTTTCTGGTTTTGAATATAAGAATCGCCTTATTGGCTTACTTTATTGCTTTGCCTACCGAGAGGAAGCTAAAGAAGCTTTAATTCCGTTTTTTGAGTTGGATGATTCTACCTTGGAGGATCGTTTCCTAATGGAAATGGTTGGTCGTTCATTTCGCAATTTGAATGGTTTTGGAAAGGAACTTCTATCCATTTATGCTCAAAATGATAGGGCTTGCAGTTTCATGTTCGAAAAATTTGTGGATACGAATTGGCTTATGAGTTCCTATCGAGTTGTAGTGGAGGAGTTTATGAAGAATAATCAGCGAAAAGGAACTGCCATTACTTGTGCCGGAATATTGTTGCATGCCTCCATTTATTCTATGAATCAACATGATGCAGGTAAGTATTATAACTTTTTGCAGAATAACGAGCCCGATACAAATTGTTCAGCCTATTCTATTGCAGTGCGTTTGTCTGGTATGATGCTTTACAATCTGTACTTTTCTGGTGAAAGTAATGATATCAATCTAACTAAGTTGTTTTATTACAGGGAAATGGCCTATTCCTCCACAAATGAATATTTGTTGAATGGAGATGGGGAGTTTGAGTTGGTTGTTTGTAATGCTTTGTTGCAATTGAAAGCATTCAATAAAATATTGATGCTTGTGGATGATGCTGAAAAGCTATATGCAACTCATGTGGAAGGTGTTGTTTCCGGTAATTATTTGGCATTACAGTGTTATAAACTTTATGCCCAATTGTCTTTGGGAATGGATGTTGATGAGGAGAAGGTCCAAATATTAAAGTTTAGCAAGACTGAATTATCGCCGGCCCGTGGCTTTGTTATTCGGATTGTTTACAATTCCTTTATGGCTGATTATTGTTTTGCTAAAGGAAATTCAAAGGATGCAGAATATCATTTGGATAAAGCTATAGAAATTAGTGAGTTTGCTCATTATGATTTGTGTTCTGCCGGTTTGTTGGAGAAAATGGCCATGTTTTATAGTGAGTGGGGCGAAGAGAAAAAAGAAGCCATTTGCATGGGAGAAAGGAATTTGTTGATGGAAAAATCATCAAATCTAATCACAACAGAAGGAATTGTTGTTTAATATAGTTTCCATTTTAAATAAAAAGAGCTTCTTTGAAGCTCTTTTTTTATTTATACCAACTGAAAATATAATATTTGTATATTTTTTTTGTTACTATGGTGTAGTAAAGAAATATTCCCAACTTTATAAAAATCACCAATTTTTTCACAGGAATGAGATTTTACAAAATAATTAATCCCCAACTGCGTATTTTGATTCGATTGCAAATTCTATTACTGATCCTGTCTCTTCTCTCGATTGACCTTGCTAATGCTCAGGGAAAATATACTGTTTTTGGACGGGTAATTGTGGAGGACGGAAACCTGGAAGGAACTTCGATAAGTTTGTTTAAGGATGCAGAAAGAGCCGAGACTCAGGAGGTTGATAGAAACGGGAAGTTTGAATACAAATTGGAATTCGGGCATGAGTATGTGCTCAGTTTTTCTAAGAATGGTTTCGTAACCAAAAAGGTTAGTATTAGCACTTATGTTCCTGATGAAATATTACAACGGGATAGTCAGTTTCCGCCTTTTAAATTTAAAGTTTCTCTTTTTCCCGCTTATGAAGGTATAGACCTTTCGGTTTTTGACCAGCCTATGGGTATGATCACCTATGATCCGGAATTGGATGATTTCGATTATGACAAAGAGTATGATTCTCAGATTCGGGATGCGATTCGAAAAGCGAGTGAAGAAGCAAATCGCAGAGCAGAGGAAGAGAAAGCCCGACGATTAGCAATGGAGCAATCTTATAAAACTGCTATTCAAAAAGGAGATGTTGCCTATCGTTCCAAGAAATATCAGGTTTCTCTCGATGCATACCAACAAGCGCTGGGCATAAAACCGAAAGAACCTTATCCCCAGACTCAGATTACTAAAGTAGAACAGTTGCTTGCTGAGCAAATTCGTTTGGAAAATGAGCAACAAGCATTGGACGAAAAGTACACAGTCCTGATTACTCAGGCCGATGGTTCTATGAATACCCAGGATTATGCAACGGCAAAGTCTATTTACCAGGAGGCATCAGGCATAAAGCCCGGGGAAGCGTATCCTAAAACACAAATTGAAAAGATTGAAGGAATTTTGGCCGAGCAGGCCCGATTGGCAGCTGAACAGCAAGCCTTGGATGAAAAATATACCGGTTTGATTGCACAGGCCGATGACTCAATGAATGCCCAGAACTATGCATCTGCAAAATCCACCTACCAAGAGGCATCTGGCTTAAAGCCCGTAGAAGCATATCCAAAAGCGCAAATTGAAAAGATTGAAGAAATTCTGGCCGAGCAGGCCCGATTGGCAGCCGAACAGCAAGCCTTGGATGAAAAGTATACCGGTTTGATTGCACAGGCCGATGACTCAATGAATGCCCAGGACTATGCTTCTGCAAAATCTACCTATCAGGAAGCATCGGGCTTAAAACCTGCGGAAGCGTATCC
>JBGRQA010000046.1:0-30726 GCA_041725895.1 Marinifilaceae bacterium | reverse complement strand
CCCTCCAGTATACCTTGGATCGCTTTTTCCTTAAACGAATCATAGTTGAATTTCTTTGTCATGGTGCTAAGATATATGCTTTATCAATTCACCCTGACACAGAGTTATGAACAGTCTCTGGTTAGGGAGGTTTTGAATTCCGTGGTGGCCTGTTTAAAGGCTTCAAACATTTCGGGGGTGATTCCTGTTTCGTTCAGTGTTGTGCTCTTCTCTCTACAGAGTTTCACCCGATCCTGTGCGAATTTAAGTAGTGTGGTTGTTTTCATTCTATTCAGTTTCGAATGTGAAACCTTCAATTTTGTTGCTTTTTGTTGATTACCTTGTGTTATAGCGTGGTTGTAGAGTAGCGTACTGCACGCAAAGAGGTGCTTTAACAGGTTTTCCTTCTTCACTTGCTTGCCTACCGTATAAGGTTGCAGATTTTGTTGCTGGATCCCTATGTTTATGTCCAGTTGGGTGTGTTCATCCTTAATCAGGTTGATAATCTCTATTAGCTTGGGTTGGCTTTCCAATTTTGTGGCATTGTTTGTGGCCCAACTGTTGAGCACATTTCCCATTTTGTAAACTTCGTTAACATGCTTTTTCATAGGTCTTCATTTAAGTGTTATTGCTATATTCTTTTGGCAAAAGCCTAATGTTTATTTTGAGTATGTTCAATATTCTGTGTCTCGGTTGTATTTTTGGTGTGAATCCATCCTTGCGGCCATGTTTCGTTACTTTGCAGTCTTGCCTCATTGTTTTGCAGCCATGTCACATCGCTTTGCAATCTGGTCTCATTGTATTGCAGGCGTGTCACATCTCTTTGCAAGCTGGCTTCATTGCTTTGCAGCCATGTCACATCGCTTTGCAGTCTGGTTTCATTGTATTGCAGCCATGTCACATCGCTTTGCAGTCTGGTTTCATTGTATTGCAGCCATATCACATTGCTTTGCAGTCTGGTCTCATTGTATTGCAGGCGTGTCACATCTCTTTGCAAGCTGGCTTCATTGCTTTGCAGCCATGTCACATCGCTTTGCAGTCTGGTCTCATTGTATTGCAGCCATGTCTCATCGCTTTGCAAGCTGGCATCATTGCCTTGCAGCCATGTCTCATCACTTTGCAAGCTTGCCTCATTGTCATGTAGCTTGTTTACATGGCTTTGTAATTCCATCTCAATCTCATTTTTATTGGTTTGATGCTGTTGAAAATTATTTTCATTACTGCTGCTGTTTCCTTTTGACCAACCCCTAAACTGTTTGAGCTGATGTTGGATGCTGTTATTTTGTCCATTGGTTTTTTGATTGAGAGCTCCGTAGATCGTGTTTTTAATTCTGATCGAATAGAGTTTATCCTGATCTGGCGAAATGGGTATGGATTTACAGAAGTAACGCTTTTCGTAAGCTAAGGCCTTGTAGGAGGGATAAATACCTCTTGGACAATTTTTAGCTGGTTGTTGGGGTGTCGATGTCATTGTGTCATGCTGATAATGTTTAAATAGTAATGGGTTTCTGGTTGTTTTGTAGTTTAGCATCAAAGTAGAATGCAAGGAGGGAGAGGAGAACGAATGGGAGAAGAGGTCTCCCGTAACAGGGAGGAAGGCTTCGCTCGTATTCTACCGGCGAAGCCCTGGCACCGAATCTGGAGGACAGGTACTCACGGGGTCTTGACTTATGATCAAATCGCAACATGTAAGCCTTGCTTTGCGGTACTTGCAGGACTTTCCTGTTGTATTGGATGTGTGTTTGATCCTTCTCATAACCAGTTTTTTAAAACGGTAAAAAGAAGTTAAGAAAAATTCCTGAAAATGGCACAAAATTTTTTGGCAGTTTTTGTAAATTATATATGATAATTGACTGCAGGGGACAGGGTTAGGTTTGTATTGTTACTGTCTTTTGTCTTTGGATGGGATGTTCCGTAATGCACTGTTGCAATTCCCCCTTTTCAAAGGGTGAAAGGTAGCCGCATAGTGAGAGATAAGTATGAGGATAGATTTTTGTTTTTACGACTAAAGAAAAAGGGATACAGTTTTTCGTGACGCACTGCCGTAATTCCCCCTTAGCAAAGGGGGTTAGGGGGATTGGTTTATTGTAAAGACAGGTTATCCGGGTTAGAAAATTAGTTTATTGTAGAGTTGTATTGGCCAGCAATCGAGTTTTGCTGAGGGCATTGAAAAGGATTCAATCCCCCCGGCCCCCTTTTTAAAGGGGGAAACGGTAGCCGGAAGGTTACCGGGTTATAGGATGGGCGTATTACTGATTTAGGGCTTAGTGAATAAATAAAATGTATACAGCTTTTGGTGATGCACTGCCGCATTCCTCCTTAGCGAAATGCGAAGCATTCGGCAAAGCCAACGTGGTAAGGGGGATTGGTTTGGAACAAGTGGCCTTTATGGATAAGAAAATTTATTTGTTGTAGAGTTGGCTTGGTTTGCGACCGTGGTTTGCTGAGGGTATTGAAAAGGATTCAATCCCCCCGGCCCCCTTTTTAAAGGGGGAAACGGTAGCCGGAAGGTTACCGGGTTATAGGATGGGCGTATTACTGATTTAGGGCTTAGTGAATAAATAATATATATAAAGCTTTTCGTGACGCACTGCCGCAATTCCCCCTTAGCAAAGGGGGTTAGGGGGATTGGTTGTATAAGGATTTAATTGGGCAACTGTTCATTCTATTAAAAGAAGTTAATCTGGAGATTTGTTTTGAGTTGAAACAGCGGTTTGTTAAGATAATTATGTTGTATTAAATCCCCCAACTCCCTTTTCCAAGGGGGAAAGGTAGCCGGAAGGTTAAGGGTAAGAATGAAAGCATATTTTTTTGTATTGGTGTCAATGAAATATATGTAGTATCCCGAAATCACTGCCGCAATTCCCCCTTAGCAAAGGGGGTAAGGGGGATTGTTTGCATAAGGATTAATAGGGAACTGTTCATTTTATTAAAAGAAGTTAATCTGGAGATTTGTTTTGAGTTGAAACAGCGGTTTGTTGAGATAATTTAAACGCATTCAATCCCCCAACCCCCTTTTCAAAGGGGGAAAAGAAGCCGGTTGGTGAGTGGCAACAATGAGAATTGGACTTTGTTTTTGGAATTTGTGACAAAAGAAAAGGTATGTAGCTCTTTGTGACGCACTGGGTGATTCCCCCTTAGCAAAGGGGGTAAGGGGGATTGGTTTTGTTTGGTAATGGCAGGTTTTATGGATAAGAAAATTTATTTGTTGTAGAGTTGTCCTAGTTTGCAACCGTGGTTTGTTGAGATAATTTAAACGCATTCAATCCCCCAACCCCCTTTTCAAAGGGGGAAAAGGAAGCCGGTTGGTGAGTGGTAATAATGAGAATTGGAGTTTGCGACTAAAGAAAAGGTATGTAGCTCTTTGTGACGCACTGGGTAATTCCCCCTTAGCAAAGGGGGTAAGGGGGATTGGTTTATTTGTAATGAAAGGCTTTATGGGGTAGAAAGTTGGTTTATTATAGAGTTGTATTGGCCTGAAATTGTGTTTTGTTTAGGGAATTGAAAAGGGTTCAATCCCCCTAGCCCCCTTTTTTAAGGGGGAATCGGTAGCCGGCAGGTGAGTGGAAAATAAGGAGAGAGGATACCATTTCAGGAGATTTTATAATGGAATGCAACAATCGCAACAGAACATTAAACCGCTAAAACAGGAAAACCAACCACAGGGAAAATAGAAACTTTTTTAGTGCAATATTCTTTGAAGGAAAACAAACATAAAGTTACCTTGCAACGTGCATTTGAGAAATAGGAGGTGTACATAAATGAACATGGAGTGTAACGAAACCGAACGCGGAAAGATTATATTGAAAGATCTGGATGTTTCGTAGTTTTCGGGGAGATAGATTATTCGGGCGTTTGGTGTGAAATTTGCTCATTTTTATGGTTCATTTCGAATGAAAGCTATAATTGTAATGCTTAATTATTAGTGATTAATTATTACTAATTAACAAAAACCCTAAATCTGAAAATATGAATCGATTCATCCTACCACTTTTTTTTCTGCTTCTGACCATTAATAGCGGAGTTGCCCAGGAGTTCTGCGAATGGCGCGGCCCCGGACGAACCGGTGTCTACAACGAAACCGGATTAATGAAACAGTGGCCCGAAGCCGGTCCGGAGATGATCTGGTCGTTGACTGAACTGCCTAAGGGCTATTCCTCCGTATCGATTGCTCATAATACCATCTACTTTACCGGGGTTGTAGATTCCATGGATGTGGTGATGGCAGTGGATCTGAACGGGAAGATGAAGTGGCAGAAACCTTACGGAAGGGCATGGAACAATACCTTCCCCGATAGCCGTTGTACCCCAACCATTGAAAACGACCGCATGTATCTTTCCAGTGGAATGGGCGATTTGGCCTGTATGAATGCCCTGACCGGGGATGTGATTTGGCAGGTGAAAGCCCACGAAAAGTTTAACGGAACCTATGGACAGTGGGGAATCTCAGAATCATTGCTGCTACTTGACAATAAAGTGTTCTATACTCCTGGTGGGGAAACGACCACTATGGTGGCTTTGGATAAAAATACCGGTGAAACCCTGTGGATGTCCGAAAGTTTGAAAGACAAGCCCTCCTATGTGTCTCCTCTACTGGTGAACCGTGGTGGAAAGCAATTGATTGTGACGGTAACCGAAACTCGGATCATCGGTGTATCTCCTTTGGATGGTAAGATTTTGTGGAATTTCGACTACGGAGCTCATGCCGGTGGGGAATGGAAGGCCAACATTCAAACCAATACCCCTCTGTATCACGATGGGAAGATTTTCGTTACCAATGGTTACGATCACAAGAGTGTGATGTTGGATTTGGCTGAAGATGGATCTTCTGTGAGTCTGAACTATGTGGATTCCGTACTGGATGTACATCACGGAGGAGCCATTCGTTTGGGCAATTGCATTTTCGGTGCCAACTGGATTCACAACCGTATGGGGCATTGGGTTTGCCTGGACTGGAATACCGGGGAAAAGAAATACGAGAAGGAGTGGGAGAACAAGGGATCGATTATTTCGGCGGATGGTATGCTGTACTGTTACGATGAAAAGAGTGGAAATATTGCATTGGTTGAAGCCACACCATATGATTTCAAAGTGGTGAGTCAATTCAAAGTACCACTGGGGCGTGGTCCGCACTGGTCGCACCTGGTAATTCGAAACGGAATACTCTATGTACGTCACGAGGATGCTTTAATGGCCTATTCCATTAAAGCAAAGTAAACTCGGATAACATTTAATTATAATCAATTATTACAAAATCAAATGAATAACAAGTATTTAAGTCTTGCAATTATTTTTCTGCTTCCCCTATTGATTCAGTGCCAACAGGCGCCCAAGCAGGCTCAGTGGAGAGGTCCTGAGCGCAATGGTATTTATCCGGCAAAGAATCTGTTGACCCAATGGCCAGAAGGTGGGCCTAAGCTGGCATGGAAGTTTGAGGGGCTTGGCGATGGATATTCTTCGGCTGCTGTAGTTGAAGATCGTGTATATACTACGGGGGCACCCGATAGCATTGGTTACATCTATTCTTTCGATTTGGACGGGAAACTGTTGTGGAAAAAGCAATACGGACCTGAATGGACGACCAATTTTCCGGGTCCTCGTTCTACACCTGTTTTTTATGATGGTTTGGGATATGTAATCAGTGGCTTGGGCGTTGTGTATTGTTTCGATGCTGAAAACGGGAATATGGTTTGGACTCGTGATGTTTTCGAGATGATGGATAAAAAGAATATTGTTTACGGAATCACGGAAAACCTGGTAGTGGATGGCGAAACAATTTATTGCACACCCGGAGGTGCCGAAGCCAACGTGATTGCCATGAACCGGATGAACGGTGACATTTTGTGGAAGAGCAAAGGAAATGGTGAGAAATCAGCCTACTGTTCTCCCATCCTGATTGAAAGAGGCGGGAAGAAATTCTTTATCACAAGTACTGCGGCCTCAGTTATTTCTATCGATACGGAGAATGGTGCACTTGCCTGGAAATACGATTTGAAACCCAAACAGGTTGTGCATGGGAATATGCCAATTTATCGTGACGGGTATCTGTTTGTTATGGATGGATTTGAGGCCGGTAGCTTGATGCTGAAGGTGGCTGAAGATGGTTATTCCGTGAGTGAGGTATGGAAAAGTGATCTTCTGGATGAGACCTGTGGCCATTCAGTTCTCATTGGCGATAATATTTATGTGTCGGCAGAATCCAAAGAGAAATTTTGTTGTGTAGACTGGAATACCGGAGAGATTAAGTACTCTATCAAAAGATTTTCACCCGGTACCGTAATCGCTGCAGATGGAATGCTGTATTGCTATTCCTACTTTGGAGATTTTGGTTTGGTAAAACCTACTACCAATGGTTTTGAAGTGAAGGGAGAATTCAAGTTGAAGAAGAAGAGAAACTTGCATATCTCTCATCCGGTAATTAAGGACGGAAGAATGTACGTGAGATATGCCAATCAGCTTTTGGTGTACTCTATTGCAAATGTTTAAGAACGAATAAGGTTTAACTGCAGCAATTGCTGCAGTTAAATTGTTGAATTCAGGTTATTATATGTCTGGGAAAAGAATAGAAAATATCATTATTCCATTGGCCATACTGCTTGGTATTGTGGTTTTTGTCTCCTGGTTGTGGTACGATCCGGTTGAGGATTTTGCAGCCAATGTACCGGGAATGGACGATCAGCCCAAGGAAATCGCTGGAAGCAGTGAGTTGATTCGAATCGGTGCCCATTTCGAGAGGTTCGCTGAATTGGAGAGTCATGCGACAGGGAATTGGACCCAGTTTAGAGGTGGCAAATCCGATAATATCAGTCGGGAGAAGATTGCTCTGATCAACCGGTTTGGAAAAGGAGGACCGAAAATTCTATGGTCGGTAGATTTGGGCGAAGGCCATGCTGCTCCGGTAGTATACAATGGGAAGGTATACCTCCTGGATTACGATGAAAAGAAGAAAGCTGATGCATTGCGCTGCTTCAACCTGGATAACGGACAGGAGATCTGGCGTCGCTGGTACAATGTTCATGTAAAGCGAAATCATGGAATGTCGCGAACTGTACCGGCAGTTAATGATAAATATATGGTTACCATGGGGCCTCGCTGCCATGTAATGTGTACCGATCCCAATTCGGGAGAATTCCTTTGGGGGATTGATCTGGTGAAGGATTACGGTACCGAGGTTCCTTTTTGGTATACCGGTCAGTGTCCTTTAATCGAGAAGGATGTGGCCATTATTGCTCCTGGTGGCAGTGCCCTGCTAATGGGGGTGGATTGTGCTTCCGGAAGAGTGTTGTGGCGAACTCCCAACCCCGATCAGTGGAAAATGTCGCATTCATCTGTGATGCCTATGCATTTTGGAGGGAAGAAGATGTGGGTGTATGCAGCGGTTGGGGGAATCTGTGGAATCTCGGCAGAGGGTTCCGATCTGGGGCAGATTCTATGGAAGATAACGGATTTTGCTCCCTCAGTGGTAGCGCCATCTCCCGTTGTACTTGAGAATGGTAAGATTTTCATCACAGCAGGGTATGGAGCAGGTGGAATGCTGTTCCAGGTTGAAAAGGAGGGAGAAAACTATTCGGCTAAGATGCTGCAGAAATTTAAGCCTAAGGATGGAATGGCATCCGAGCAGCAAACTCCGGTTGTGTACGATGGTCATTTGTTTACCATTCTTCCCAAGGATGCGGGCGCAAGACGCAACCAGTTCGTCTGCTGCGATCCAAATGATTGTCAAATGATTCTATGGACAAGTGGTAAAACTGGGCGTTTCGGTTTGGGGCCCTATATGGTTGCTGATGACAAGTTTTTTATACTGAAGGATGATGGCACCCTTACCATTGCCAAAGCCACTGCATCTAAGTTTGTACAGCTGGACAAGGTGAAAGTGATGGATGGGCATGATGCCTGGGGGCCGTTGGTTATTGCCGATGGTAAACTTCTCCTTCGGGATTCCAAAAGAATGTTGTGTATCGATGTTAAAGCGCGATAGTGTGATGAGGAAACAACAGAATATAATCATCGGATTTTCATTGCTCCTGATAGTGATGGTAATTGTTGTGATGGTTAAGGATTTCTTCTACCGCGATCAGTTGAATCAAAAGAATCCGTACGAATACAACCTGGATAAGCTGAAACGTGTTGATTCCAAGCTGATAGGCTATGCTGAAGTACAGCAGATTCAAGCAGGAGAAAAAGAAATTAAAGCCTTGGCAACAGACAAACAGAACCGAATCTATGTTGTTGCCGGGGAAAGTGTAATGATTTATGATGCCAAAGGTGCATTGCAATACTCTTTTATGACAGGGAAGAAGTTGTCTTGCATCACCATTGGTCCTAAGGGGAAAATCTACCTGGGGTTGGAAAATCATGTGGAAGTGTGGAACCGCTCTGGTAAATTGATTCGGAGCTGGGAGGCTTCGGATGCGGAAAGCCTTATAACAAGCATTGCCGTTTCGGATCATTCGGTTTTTGTAGCCGATGCAGGCCAATGGATCGTACATCAATATGATTTAAACGGAAAGTTGGTCAATCGAATTGGAAGGAAGAATGTGGAGAAGGGAATTCCCGGCTTTTTTATTCCAAGCCCCTATTTCGATGTGGCCATAGGCCGGGAAGGACAACTCTGGGTTGTTAATCCCGGAAGACATTCCCTGGAAGCCTACGATACTAAGGGGAATCTGATTTCTTCCTGGAGTCGTAGTTCCATGCAGCTGGATGGATTTAGTGGTTGTTGCAATCCTTCTCACATCGCTATGCTGTCCGATGGTTCCTTTGTTACCAGCGAAAAGGGGATTGAGAGGGTGAAGATTCATCAGCCTTCGGGTGATTTTAAATGTGTGGTTGCCCCGCCCAAATTATTTAAGGAGGGAACTCGTGGCCTGGATTTGGCAGTAGATACAGAGGATAGAATCCTGGTTCTGGATCCTGTAAAAGGTTTGATCCGGATTTTTGAAAAGAAGGATGTTGAAAGAAATTAGAGTAAGAAATATAAACGGAGCGTCATCCTGAACTTGATTCAGGATCTGGTTAATGAAAAACTTTGGCGATTGAATATACAACAGCCCTGCATCGCATTTCCGTAGCCATTATGGTGGAGCAAGGAAGGGACGACAGAATATGGAATTGGTAATGCCCAAGGAAATATAGGGACGAGAATGTAGAAAAAAATTATAGGGAGTTTGATTCGAATATTTCGGAAGGAGGAGGAAAGGAGTTGTAACTCGTAGTGTGGAATCAACTCTTTGCTAATTATTAAATGGTTTAAAACAATGCAAGTACTGGATAAAATAGAAAGAAAAGATTACAACCTCAGCGATGAGGAGATTCTCCAACTCCTGGATTTGGATACTTCAAGCTCCGAATTCTACAGGTTATTGGCAGTATCCAACAGTATGAGCAGGGAGAAATTTGGTAGCAGAGGCTATGTTTTTGCTCAAATTGGATTGAATGCGGAACCCTGTTCGGTGAATTGCAGATTCTGTTCCTTGGGAGCTGATCACTATTCATTGGATGGGCATTGGCAAAAAGATGTAAGTACTTTAAAAGAAGAATTGAACCGGCTTCAAAAGGATGGCATTGATGATTTTTTCCTGATGTCTACAGCCGATTATTCCATCAGTAAATTGTTGAGAATTGCCAGAGAAGTAAAACCCCTGCTGAAAGAGGATCAGAAGTTTGTTGTGAATACAGGAGACTTTGATTTTGAAACAGCTAAAGAGCTGAAGAATGCCGGATTTACAGGTGTATACCATATTAACCGTTTGCGTGAGGGAGTGGATACAAAATGCAATCCCCTGGAAAGGGAAAAAACCATTGAGGCCTTGCGCAAAGCCGGAATGGAATTGTACTACTGCATTGAGCCTATTGGGCCGGAGCATTCCTATGAAGAATTGTTAACCGAGATCAAAAGAGCCAGAGACTTACGGATTGATGTGATGGCTGTGATGCGACGAATTCCGGTTCCTGGGACCCCTTTGTATGAAAAGGGAAAAATATCAGCCATGGAATTGACCAAAATAGCCGCGGTTACCAATATCGTGGTGAATCCATCTCGATCGATGAATGTGCATGAACCCATTCAGATGGCCTTGCTGGCAGGGATCAACCAGTTGTATGCCGAAGTTGGAGCCAATCCCCGGGATGTGAAGAGTGATACCGAAAAAGGAAGGGGCTTTACTCCGGAAGTGGCCTGGGAAATGCTGAATGAGGGAGGCTATCAGAAACAGTAAGGAATAGGTAAAGATTGATAGATGAGAAAAGAAAAAATAATAAACCGAAGAGATTTCATAAAAGCCTCTACCCGTGGATTGATTCTGGGCAGTCTCACTCTTATGACCGGAGTGTTATTGTTCCGGGAGGAAAGGATAGGTGAGGAGAGATGCGATTTCGATTTTGTATGTGGAAATTGCAGAAAGCTAAAGGGCTGTAAACTTCCCGAAGCAACAGATTACAAAAAGAAGAATTAAAGTACGACAGATAAGATGGATAGTCCCAAAAAGAAAACGAATCGCCGCGAATTTTTGAACAATTGCTTCCGCCTTTCGGTTGTGGTTGGCATCGGTGGAATAGGAGGGGTTTTGGCTAACAAAACAACATCAGAGAACACCGTGTGGCAGTTGGATCCTTCCAAATGCATTCAGTGTGGCAAATGCGCTACCAGTTGTGTGATGACTCCTTCGGCCGTGAAATGTATTCACGTTTACGATATGTGTGGCTACTGCCAGCTTTGTGGTGGCTACTTCCGGCCCAATGCAAAGGAATTGACAACCGCGGCGGAAAATCAGTTATGTCCAACAGGAGCTATCAAACGAAAATATGTGGAGGATCCTTTCTTTGCCTATGAAATTATAGAGGAACTGTGCATCGGGTGTGGAAAATGTGTGAAGGGATGTAGTGCTTTTGGAAACGGATCATTGCAGTTGCAGGTAAGCCACGATATCTGCAAAAATTGTAACCAGTGCGCTGTCGCTACGGCTTGTCCGGCGGATGCTTTTTCGAGGGTTCCTGCCGATCAGCCTTACGCTTTTAGCGGATTTAAGAAAAATAGTAATAAGTCAAATAAATAATGATGAAGAAAAGGTTCGCCTTGATATTCTTGCATTTGTTGCTCCTCTTACCGGGGATGAGTGGTTTTGCTCAGCAGCAACGATTTCCCAAACCGGAATTTGAATCGGGTTATACCCAACCCATGACTTCCATGCCGGCACCCCGCGCTGAATTTTTCGGGTATCTGGATGTGTTGGTCTTGGTTCTTAGTCTTTCGGTAATCACTTGGTTTGTGTTGAAGAAACGTTCGCGGAATGGCGTACTTGCGGTTTCCGTCTTTTCCATTCTGTATTTTGGTTTCTTTCGCGAGGGTTGCGTTTGTTCCGTGGGTTCCTTGCAGAATGTTACTTTAGCCTTGTTTCAACCCGGATATTCCATACCTTTTACAGCCCTGGCATTCTTTGTGATTCCACTGGTGTTTACCCTCTTTTTTGGTCGAACCTTTTGTGCCGGGGTATGCCCATTGGGTGCGCTTCAGGATATCTTCCTGTTCCGGCCGGTTACCTTGAAGCAATGGTTGCAAAAGGTATTGGGCCTGATCCCCTTCATCTACCTGGGGCTTGCTTTGCTGTATGCGGCAACCGGAACGGACTTTATCATCTGTCGTTACGATCCTTTTATCGGAATCTTCCGACTGGATGCGACCCTCACCATGTTTCTGATTGGAGCGGCTTTCCTGTTCATCTCTGTTTTTATAGCAAGGCCCTATTGCCGGTTCTTTTGTCCCTATGGCGTACTGTTGAACCTGGTGAGCAGGGTTTCAAAGAAGCATTTGAGCATAACACCTTCGCATTGTACGCAATGTCGCTTGTGTGAACCTGCCTGCCCATTGGGAGCTATTCAGAAACCGGTTGCGGTCAAGAGTATGGAGAACAGGGAAAAGGCTGTTGCCCGATTTGTACGATTGGGTGTAATTCTTCCGCTTCTGGTTGTTTTGGGAGGATGGACCGGATCCTGTTTCCATGAGAATCTTTCCATGGTTCATCCCAAGGTTCGTTTGGCGCAGCAATTAGTACTGGGAAGTAATGAATATGGGGAGACCATTCCCGATGAGATAACTGCATTCAGGACTTCCGGAACGCCTTTGAGTCAACTCTATTCGGAAGCTTCTTCCATTGTGGATAATTTCTACTGGGGAGGATGGTTGCTGGGAGGATTCCTTGGTTTGGTTTTCGGTCTTACCCTGCTGAGAGTTTCACTATTTCGTTACCGGGAGGCCTATGAACCTGACAAGGGAGCCTGTGTGAGTTGTGCGAGGTGTTTGGAGTATTGTCCCGAACCCAAAAATAGTATTGAATAAATCGTGCCTAATAATATGAAGAAGAAATTCACGACAAATCAATTGAATACCCGATTGTGGAAGGGAATCGCCTTGGTGGCCGGGGCATTTTCCTTTATTATCTGCTGCCTGCTAATTGTAAATTATCTGCAGTTGAATCGAATTGATCCGGTGAATACCGAGGTGATTAATACTTTGGTGGAACGCCTGAACGAAAATCCTAAGGATGTGCAGTTGCGTGAGCAGATTCGGGAACTGGATCTACTGGCCCGAAAAGCTTATTTTACCAATCAATGGCAGATACGAACAGGTGGATACCTTCTCCTGTTTCTTGGCGCTATTCTGGTTATTGCTCTTCAGATGCTTTATTCGCGAAAGAAGGTACTTGCTTCACAATCCAACGAAGATGAGAACAGAGTGCTGTTTTTTCAAAAGTCTGCCCGGAAGTGGATGACAATCAGTGGTGCAGCATTGGTAAGTGTGGCCCTGGTATTTGCATTCTTTTCCCATAAAGAGCTGGAGAAGCAATTTTCGAAAGCAGCTGTAGCAGCTAAAATTGAGCCGGCTATAAATGAGGCAATTCCTGAAGAGGAGCCGGTTGAGAAAAAATCTCAAAGCAATGCAGAGCCTGAGAAGAATAATGAAAAGACTGTCAGCAAGGATATTATAGCTTCGAGTGGTGTAGGTACTGTATCGGTTGGAAGTGCTGGAGAAAAGGTAGAAACTCCCGTTAAGGCAGAGCCAGTTAAGGTGGTAAAAGCAAAACCTGTTAAAAAAGAAAAAGCATCTCAACCAAAGGCGTCTATTGTATATCCAACCAAAAATATGAAAGGCAACTACCCCTCTTTTCGAGGTCCCGGGGGAAATGGAATTGCATATCAAAAAAATATCCCAATTGATTGGGATGGAACCAGCGGCAAAAATATTCTTTGGAAAACACCCATTCCTCTACACGGTTACAATTCACCGATTATCTGGGGGAAGAAGGTGTTTCTATCAGGAGCTGATGCCACAAAACGAGAAGTTTATTGTTTTGACCGGAATTCCGGAAAGATACTTTGGACAGCTAGCGTGAACAATGTTCCCGATTCCCCTACCAAATCTCCGGAAGTTACGGAGGATACCGGTCATGCAGCAGCCTCACTCGCTACGGATGGGGAAAAGGTGTATGCTATTTTTTCGAATGGTGACATTGCTGCTATCAATATGAAGGGCAAACAGGTTTGGGCCCGAAATTTAGGAGTGCCTCAAAATCATTACGGGCATTCCTCTTCTCTGGTGGTTTATCAGGATATGGTAATCGTTCAGTACGATCATCGAAAATCGGCTCAGGTAATGGCTCTTGCTACGGAAACGGGAGAAACTGTTTGGAGTACCAAACGGAAAGTGAAAATATCCTGGGCCTCGCCGGTTGTTGTTAGCACCGGAAGCAAAGCCGAGGTGCTGTTATCTTCTGATCCCTTTATTGCCTCCTACGATGCCAATACGGGCAAAGAGTTGTGGAAGCTGGATTGTATGTCTGGTGAGGTAGGGCCTTCGGTAGCCTATGCCGATGGAATTGTATATGCTATGAATGAATATGCCAGTTTGGTCGCCATTAAGATGGGCGATAAACCTGAAAAACTATGGGAGAGTTACGATTACCTTTCGGATGTGCCCAGCCCGATTGCAACGGATAAATATCTTCTGGTTCCCACTAGTTACGGATTGGTAGCTTGTTTTAATGCCAAAACGGGTGATGTTCTTTGGGAGCAGGAATTTGATGTTGGGTTCTATGCTTCACCTATTCTTGTGGATGGTAAGGTTTACCTAATGAACAAGCAGGGAGTGATGAATATTTTCAAATTGGGTGACAAATTTGAATCCATAGCCAATGTTCCCCTCGGAGAGAAATCGATGTGTACGCCGGCATTTGGGGATGGACGCATTTACATCCGTGCGGATAAGAATCTTTATTGTATAGGCAAGTAATATGAAACAGGAAATAGTAAATACAGTTGACCGGATTGTTGCAGAAAAGGGAAAAACGGTAGATCGGGTGATTCCTGTTTTGCAGGCTATTCAGGGGGAATTCAATTATTTACCCGAAGATGCGCTCAAACGGGTGTGTGAAACCACTGATATCGAGCCGTCAAGGATTCAGGGGGTTTCAACTTTTTACTCCCAGTTCAGACATCAACCTGCCGGTAAGCATATTATTAAGGTTTGTGTTGGAACGGCTTGTCATGTAAAGGGAGCCAGTCAAGTGTACGATTCTTTCCGACGGGCATTGAAACTGAAGGATGGTGAGGATACGGATGCCGTTGCTCTTTTTACGGTAGAGGAAGTGGCCTGTTTGGGGTGTTGTGCCATTGCTCCTGTTGTTCAGATTGATGAGGTTACCTACGGGTTTGTGGAAACCGGAAAGGTTTCTGAAATACTGGAGGATTTTCTGTCTCTGGGGAATGGATCGGAGAAGTCAAAAGTCAGAACGCTTTCCGAAAAGGAATTGCCGCAGGGAGAGATTCGGATTGGATTGGATTCCTGTTGCGTTGCCAGTGGTAATTTAAAGGTGAAGCAGGAGTTGGATAGGGTGCTTGAACGCAACAGAATCAATGTAAATGTAAAACCTGTTGGTTGTGTTGGGGTTTGCAACCAAATCCCCATGATGGAAATTCGTAAACCGGGCGAAGAAACGGTCTACTATACAAAAATTAAATCGGAGGAAGTTAAGGATATTGTACATCGTCATTTCAAACCCAATCGGTTTTTGAATCGGGTGCAAAGTCGGTTCCTCAATTCAATTGAGAACCTCGTTTTTCGGGATATACCCAAAACGGCTGAAAAGTATTTTGCAGGAAACGCTGATTCGCCCATAGCTCAATATTTGAATGGGCAGGTAAATATTGCCACCGAACATCTTGGGTTGACCATGCCTTCGGATATTGAAGAATATCAAAAGATGGGCGGTTTCTCTGCCCTGCAGAAATGTTTGACCGAGTTATCGCCGGAGGAGATTATTTATCAAATCGAACAAAGCGGTTTGAAGGGACGGGGAGGAGCTGGATTTCAGTCTTCCATTAAATGGCGACTGGTTCGGAATGCCAATTCTGATCGGAAATACGTGATATGCAACGGAGATGAAGGTGATCCTGGTGCCTTTATGGATCGTATGTTGTTGGAATCCTTCCCTTATCGTGTGATTGAGGGATTGATTATTGCTGCTTATGCGGTGGGAGCAAGCGAAGGTTTGTTTTACATCCGGGCGGAATATCCTCTCTCTGTAAAACGAATACGGAAGGCTCTAAGGATATGTGAGGAGAAAGGTTTGCTTGGGGAGAATATTTTTGGTAGTGGTTTTTCGTTCAATATCCGAATTTTTGAAGGAGCAGGGGCATTTGTTTGTGGAGAAGAAACTGCATTGATTGCCTCATTGGAAGGAAACAGGGGAGTGCCGGCCATGCGTCCGCCCTATCCAGCCGAAAAGGGACTTTGGAATCATCCAACCTTGATCAATAATACCGAGACCTTTTCACTTGTGCCCTGGATTCTTCGGAATGGTGCAGATTCTTTCAATGAAATCGGTACGGCAACAAGTAAGGGAACCAAGGTTTTTGCTTTGGCCGGAAAGATCAATAGGGGTGGATTGATCGAAGTACCTATGGGGATTACCATTCGAAAGATTGTGGAGGAGATTGGTGGTGGAATTCCAGGAGGAAAACAATTCAAAGCGGTTCAGATTGGTGGACCATCCGGTGGATGTATTCCTGCCTCACTTGCTGATACTCCAATTGATTATGACTCTCTACGTAAGATTGGTGCCATGATGGGCTCCGGAGGTCTAGTTGTTCTGGATGAAACCGATTGTATGGTGGATATTGCCCGTTACTTTTTGGCATTTACGCAGAATGAGTCTTGTGGAAGATGTACTTTCTGCCGGATCGGAACGCGGAGAATGTTGGAAATTCTCGATAAGATCTGTAGTGGAAAGGGAAGGTATGAGGATCTGGATGTATTGGAGCAATTGGCTGAAAACACCAAAAAGGGAAGTATTTGTGGTTTGGGTCAAACCGCACCGAATCCGGTGTTGTCGACTCTAAAATATTTCAGGCACGAATACGAAGCCCACATTGAAGGAACATGTCCGTCAGGTAAATGTAAAGATTTGATTACGTACGAGATTACGGAAGATTGTACCGGGTGTACCAAATGTGCACAACAATGCCCCTCCGAAGCCATCGTAGCCACCCCATACGAACAACATTATATTGATCCTGAAAAATGTATCAAATGTGATGTTTGTCGGCAGGTGTGTGCAGAAAAGGCAATAGTTGTTAAATAATAAATGCAAGACTGCAATATCTTGAGGATTAATATGTATGGAGGTTATTTCAACCCCAGAGGGGTTCCAATATTGTAGACCGGAAAGGGTGATAGGTAAAAGCGACGGTGCAGTTGGTTGATAGGAGAGAAGGTTCTAATTCCGTCGCAAGGTGCAAGTAGTAAAAATGGTGAAAGAAAACATTAAAAATAATGTGGTGAATGATGATTAATGTTTCATTAAAGAGATCTGTTGCGAGACATAAAATTGCTCATTACTAATAAATCATTAATCACTTTCAAAATAGAGATTGTAAATGGTAAAGATCACAATAGATAATATTCCCGTTGAAGTGCCTGCTGGAACTTCGATCCTGAATGCCGCAAAATCCGTTGGCATTCATATTCCCTCCATGTGTTACTACAACGATGGTTTCGGTAATCATCCTTCCTGTATGGTATGTCTGGTGAAGGATAAAAATTCCGGAAAACTTATGCCTTCCTGTGCGGTAAAAGTTACGGAGGGGATGGAAATTATCAGTGAAGACGAAGAGGTGCGTGCAGCCCGAAAGGAAGCCCTTGAACTGTTGCTCAGCGATCATGTTGGCGATTGTGAGGCTCCTTGTCGTGTGGCTTGTCCTGCGTTTATGAATATTCCTCTGATGAATCGCTTGATCGCAGCTGGGAAATTGGATGAGGCCATCAAGGTTGTAAAGGAAGAGATTGCTATACCTTCGGTGTTGGGCTACATCTGTTCTGCTCCTTGTGAAAAAGCCTGTCGCCGAAAACAGGTGGACAATCCGGTAGCCATTTGTTTGTTGAAAAGGGTAGTTGCCTTGCATGATGCAAAAGCACAGGAGCATTATTTGCCGGAGAAGATGCCCGATAGTGGAAAGCGAATTGCTATTATCGGGACAGGTCCGGCTGGCTTGGCAAGTGCCTATCACTTACTAAGGGAAGGCCACAATTGTGTACTTTTTGACAGAAATAAAAAAGCAGGTGGTAGTTTTCTGGTTTCGGTTCAAAAGGGAAAGCTTCCACAAGAGGTGTTGGAAGCCGAAATCAAAATTTTACAGCAATATGGTACCGAATTTCGTCTGAATCGGGAAATTACCCCCGACATTTTCAGCAATGAGATTCAGAATGAGTTTGATGCTGTTCTATTGGCTTCCGGTAACATGGACGATTCTAGCTTGAAGGATTTTGATTTTCAATTTACCCCCAAAGGGATTGCTGTAGAGGAGAATTCTTTTGCTACCGGTATAACTGGAGTATTTGCCTGCGGCAGTGTGGTTCGTCCCCAGAAGATGGCTGTGAAAGCTCTTGCCCAGGGAAAGGAAGTAGCACTTTCGATCAATAGATTTCTGAAGGCTAATAAGGATGGTCAAAGGAGTAAGCGATTCAATTCCAGATTTGGTCCTTTATTTCCTGCGGAGATTCCAGAGTATATGGAAGAATCAGTTTCCGGAGATCGAATTGTTCCTCAAGACGATCTGGTTGGATATTCTATAGAGGAGGCCATAGAAGAGGCTCGTCGTTGCATGCATTGCGATTGTCGAAAGCCTGATACCTGCAAGCTTCGTATGTATGCCGACGAATACCAGGTGGACCGAAAGAAGTTTCAGTTTGGTGAGCGAAATGTCCTTCGAAAATATTTTCAGCACGATTCTGTGGTTTACGAACCGGAAAAGTGCATCAAGTGCGGCCTCTGCGTGGAAATTACTACCCACAATGGCGAATTGACCGGTTTAACTCATGTGGGACGTGGTTTTGATGTTCGAATTGAAGTGCCTTTTCAGCAAAATATGCCGGATGCACTTACAAGAACTGCTGAGGAATGTGTTAAGGCTTGTCCTACGGGTGCCTTGTCATTTAAATGATAGTAAAAATTATCTGTAGCTAGTAAAGTTGTGTTCCCCCTTTTAATGGGGGAATTGGAATGTGGGATTAAAATAAGAAATTGAAGGATGAGAAAATTAGCAATAGTAAGCTTTATAATAATATTAACGACGGGGTTGTCTTTCGCTCAGGATAAAGACACTTGGCCCTCCTTTCGGGGAAACTCAGCCTTAACAGGGCATACCCAGCTGCAACTATCAAAAGCTTTGAAATTGCTGTGGAGCTTTAAAACTGAGGATGCCATTAAGTCTTCGCCGGTGGTCGCAGAGGGAAGTATCTACATTGGATCGGATGATGGATTTGTTTACTCTCTTTCAAAGGACGGTAAATTGAATTGGAAGTACGATGCGGGTACTTCTATTGAGGCAGCGCCAATGTTTCTGGATCAAACCATTTATGTAGGTTCTCTGGAAGGTACGCTTTATGCTCTGAATGCTAAAACGGGTGAGGTGAAATGGAAATACGCAACCGAAGGTCAGATTTCAGGTTCCTCTTCCTGGGTGTTTTCGCCCGAAAAAAAGAGCAAAAGGATTCTAACAGGAAGTTATGACTTTTTTCTCCATTGTGTGGATGCAGGTACTGGTAAGGGATTGTGGAAGTACGAATCCCAGAATTACATCAATGGTGCGCCGGCCACCAATGGGAAGGCAGCAGTATTTGGGGGATGCGACGGTTACCTGCATTTCGTGAATGTGAATAATGGAGCAGCGTTGGATACGCTTTCGGTTGGCACTTACATTGCCTCTTCCTGTGCCCTGGTAGGAAGAAAAGCTTTCTTTGGAAATTACGATGGGGTGTTTTTCTGTGCTGATATTAAAAGCAAAAAGATCGACTGGAAGTATGAGGGAGGTGGTTCCTTTATCGGATCACCTGCTATTTCTGACAACAAAGTGGTGATCGGTTCACAGAATAGAAGAGTCTTCTGTTTTGATAAAGCCAGTGGTAAAGTACTCTGGCAGTTTAAAACACTGGGCAAGATTGATGGATCTCCTGTGATTGCAGGAAATTCTGTGGTAATCGGATCGGGTGATGGACGAATTTACATGCTTGATCTGGCTTCGGGTGAGAAAACCTGGTCCTACCAGATTGGAAGTCCCGTTACGGGAACGCCGGCCGTGGTTCAGGATATGATCATCATTGGAGCGAGAGATGGGAAGGTGTACGCTTTTGGAATTAATTAGTATTTGATAAAAAACATACGATGATAGTTGAATTAGATAGAATCTCAAAATACTATGAAAATCCTGAAACCGTGATTAAACGGGAGATACTTAAGGAAATTTCCCTGGAGATCACATCCGGTGATTCCTTGGCCATTGTTGGCCCCTCCGGTTCGGGAAAAAGCACATTGTTGAATATCATTGGTTCCCTGGACCGGTGCTCTTCCGGCAGTATTCTTTACGATGGGAAAGATATTAGTTCCTTGGGAGAGATGGAGTTGGCACAGGTGCGAAACAAGAATATTGGTTTCGTATTTCAGGCGCATCATCTGTTGCCACAACTCAATTTGATAGAGAATGTCTTGCTTCCCGTTTTGCCGGAGAAGGATAAAAAGCAGCGAAAGGCAGCGCAGGAGAGAGCTATGGAATTGTTAACCAGTGTGGGACTAGCAGACCGCATTCACCAGCGTCCCGGGCAATTGTCAGGAGGAGAATGCCAGCGTGCAGCAGTTGTGCGGGCACTCATCAATGAACCGGGACTAATTCTGGCCGATGAGCCCACCGGTTCACTCGACCAGGACTCTGCGGAGCAACTGGGGGAATTGCTTGCCGAAATCAACCGAAAGCATCAGGTTGCCATGGTGGTGGTTACGCATGCATTGCAACTTGCGCATAAAATGAAATCCATTTACAAGCTCTCAAATGGTTTACTAATTCCGGCAACAAAAGGGATTGAAACCATTTAAAACTAATAATTGATGAAACCACGAAGCAGCACAAAGTCAGAATAATACAGTGTTAAGATTCTCCGTGTGTTTTTGTGAAGTACTTCGTGGTAAAAATTAATATTGAATGTCAATACTTAGATACATCCTAAAAAGCCTTCTTTTCTACCGCAAACAGCATTTATCTGTGTTTGCCGGAACCATTATCAGTACTGCTGTTTTAACGGGAGCATTGATTATTGGGGATTCGGTAAAGTATAGCTTGAAGCACCTTGTGGATATCCGATTGGGAGAGACTGAATATGCTTTGCATGCAGGCGATCGCTTTGTAAGAGCCGAATTGGCTAGGGAAATTGGAGAAAATTTAGGGGCTAAAGTTGCACCTGTCTTGAACCTGTCAGGAGTTGCTGTGAATACGGATTCTGATAAAAGAATTAGTACAATACAGGTATTGGGTGTGGATAGTAGCTTTTGGCAATTGGGAGATGGAACTCAATTTCGGTTAAAGGAGAATGAGGGCATTATTAGCAGGAATGTTGCCCAAAGATTACATTTGGAGAAAGGAGACCAATTCCTATTGCAAGTGGAGAATGCCAATGTGATACCTCTGAATGCTCCATTCGTTTCAGAAGAGCAATCTTCCATTGCTCTTCGAATTACAGTAATGGATGTTGCAGGTGAGGAGCAGATGGGACGCTTTAGCTTGAAAAGCAATCAAACGCCCCCTTATAATATCTTCGTTTCCCGTGATTATTTGGCAGAGCAGTTGGAATTGGATGGTTTGATCAATATCCTATTGGTTGCAGAGGAGAAGCATCAACTTACTAAACAGGAACTCAACCAGAGTTTGGCGTCCATTTGGAAATTAAAGGATGCAGGACTTTCCATTCGTGAAGTGGGGGATCAGTGGGAATTGTTATCTGACCGGATTTTTATTGATCAGCCCGTATATGAGGTTGTACAAAGATCTGGTTTGAAGCATGAATCTATCTTAACCTACCTTGTGAATACCATCGGAAGTGGGGGGAAACAAACGCCTTATTCCTTTGTGACAGCTGCTTCTCAGCCACTGGTGCCTCAAAATCTTAAGAAAGATGAAATCATTGTAAATGATTGGTTGGCACAAGATCTTTCCGTCTCTTCAGGAGATTCACTGACGCTGGATTACTATGTGATTGGCGCACTGCGAAGTCTGGAAGAGAGGAGCCGGCGTTTTGTTGTAAAAAATGTTGTTCCTGTAACAAGGAGTAAGGCAATTCGAAGCTTGATGCCTTCCTTTCCGGGGCTCTCCGATGCCGGGAGTTGCAGCGATTGGAAAGCTGGTGTTCCTGTTGATTTGAAAAAAATCCGGGATAAGGACGAGACCTACTGGAAGAAATACAAAGGAACGCCCAAGGCTTTTGTTTCCAGGCAAACAGGCCTGGAATTATGGCATAACCGATACGGCAATTCTACTTCTATTCGCTTCAACAAAGCTGAGGTGAAAAGAGAAACCCTGGAAAAAAGACTGTTGACAAAGTTGGATCCGGCTCAATTGAACCTGACTTTTCAGTCGGTACGTATTCAAGGGGTAAGTGCGGCCAACAATATGGTCGATTTTGGAGGGCTGTTTTTGAGCTTGAGTTTTTTCATCATAGCTGCAGGAATTTTGTTAACGATATTGATTTATGCACTGAACACAGAGGCTCGTCAGCAGGAAATAGGAGTGCTATCCGGACTGGGATTTACACGGAAGCAGATCATTCGAATGCGATTTATGGAATCATTGGTTACGGTGATTTTTGGTGGTATTGCAGGTGCTGTTATTGGAATACTTTACAATCATGTGATTCTGGCCGGATTGAACACCGTTTGGCAGGATGTGGTGCGAACCGATATGCTGGAGATTTCCATCCAACCATTTACTTTGTTGACCGGAGCTGTTAGTGGTATTCTAATTGCTTTGGCTTCGATCTATTTTGTTACCCGTAGAAAATTAAGTCAATCTGTAGTCAGTCTGGTAATAGATAATGCTGATTCAAAAAGTATTGAGTCAGGAAAGAATCGGTTAATAGCTAGATTGATTGCTTTTATCTGTTCGGGGGCTGCTATTACTTTGATAATTTATTCCTTGGTTTCTTCCGTAGAACGGAATGCTGCTTTGCTGCTTTCTGCCGGTGGTTTGTTTCTGATAGGGACAGTCGCTTCTATCTATCTCTGGTTTCTTTACCAGGCAAAGGACATTAGCCATGAGGTGCCCGGAATAATAAAATTGGCCTTGAGAAACGCCGGAATGAACCGTGCGCGAAGCATTGCTACCATACTTTTATTGGCCCTGGGGACATTCTCCATAATTATCACCGGAGCCAATCGCAAAACTTTTTATGGTGTAGAGGATGCACGGACATCAGGAACCGGCGGTTTTCAATTCTGGGCTGAAACGTCTATGCCTCTGCTTCACAATCTGAATACGGAGGAAGGAAAGCGTAAACTGGGGCTGGACGGTGAAGAGGTTTTGAATGGAGTGGACTTCCTTCAGTTCCACCGTCTGGATGGCGATGATGCTAGTTGTTTGAATCTGAATCAGGTGCAGCAGCCACAGATTCTGGGTGTTTCTCCTGAAGCATTCGATCAGCGTCAGGCCTTTTCTTTTGCCAACTTGATGGATGAAGTGGATGTAGATCATCCTTGGTTGGCATTATATGAAGCTTTGGGCGAAAATGTAGTTCCGGCCTATGCCGATCAAACGGTGATTACGTGGGGATTGAAGAAATCTGTTGGAGATACTTTGCATTATACTGATGAACAAGGGAAGGAAATGAATTTACTGCTTGTGGGTGGTTTGAGCAATTCCATTTTTCAGGGGAACATCCTAATTGCTAATGAGGCGTTCCGGAAACATTATCCCTCTGTGAGCGGATCAAGAATCATGCTGATTGATGGGGCGCAGGGGAAAAAGGAACAGGTACGTGAACTAGCAGAAACCTATCTTCAGGATTACGGAATCGAAATTTCCTCTACCTCCGATCGTTTGGCGACGTTCTATTCGGTGGAAAATACCTACCTGACCGTTTTTATGCTGCTGGGAGGATTGGGTGTCATCATCGGAACCTTTGGATTGGGAATCGTTTTAATGCGAAATTTGCTCGAGCGAAAGCAGGAGTTGGCTTTGCTTTTGGCTGTTGGTTATGATAATAATACAGTTTTCAGGTTGATATTTGCAGAGAACTTGTTTCTCTTTTTGGCAGGTGTGGCATGTGGTATTGGGGCAGCTACTATTGGCATTTTACCCTCCTTGTTGTCTCCTGTCTTTTCCATGCCGGGCTCGTTTATGCTTCTGTTGATCGTTGGAATTCTGGCCAGTGGTACCATCTGGATCTGGTTACCGGCGCGAAAAGCCCTGAAGAAGAATTTGATTGTTGCTTTAAAAAATGAGTAACAATAAAAATGAATGTGTAATGAGTAGTGATTAATGTGTAATTAGAAAAATTACACCTTCAAAAAATGAATATTAGAATTGAAATAGATTAGTATCATTTGTTCGTTCTGTGTTCTATTCGTTAGAAGAATTGAAAAATAACAAACCTTAAAAACGAAACGATATGAAAAACTTGAGCTTGTTTGCGTTGCTTCTGATCCTTTTCTCCTGTAATCAAAAGGGAAAAGTGAGCCAGTGGAGAGGTGATAAGCGGGATGGAATATATCACGAAAACAACCTTTTAAAGCAGTGGCCCCCCAAAGGTCCGCAACTGGTGTGGGAATACGAAGGTATTGGAAATGGATATGGTGCACCAACGGTAACTTCCGAAAAGATTTTTGTGAATGGGGAAATTGATAGTACTGGTTATTTGTTTGCTTTTGATTTGAGGGGAAAATTCCTTTGGAAGTCACAGTACGGGAAGGAATGGATGAAGAACTATATCGGATCTCGGTCTACACCTACTGTAGTAGGCGATTTAGTCTATGTAAATTCAGGTATGGGTGACGTAACCTGTTTGAGCGCTATTGATGGTGAAAAGAAGTGGAGCCTGAATATGTTGGAGAAGTTCCAGGGAAAGAACATTCGCTTTGGTTACTCCCAATCTCTGTTAGTGCATGAGGATTTGGTATACTGTGCACCTGGCGGCGAGGAGGATAACGTAGTAGCCCTCAATCGCTTCACAGGAGAAACGGTTTGGACCAGTAAAGCAGTTGGGGAGATTTCTGCATATTGTTCACCCTTGTTGATTCCTTTTGAAGAACACAAACTGCTGGTGACCTTCTCGGATGATGCCCTTTTGGGAATGGATGCCAAAACAGGGGAACTGTTGTGGACTCACAAGCAGAAGAAAGGTTCGGATGTTCATGGGAATACCCCCATTTTCGATAATGGTTCCCTGTATTATGCTACCGCATGTGGTAATGGATTGGTTAAGCTATCGCTCTCCAAGGATGGAACTCAGATCACTGAAGTTTGGAGGAGCAATGATTTGGATAATGTGCAGGGTGGATTTGTGAAATTGGGTGACCGTTTGATTGGCTCCGGCCAAAGAAAGCGATATTTGATGTCGGTGAACACCAATACAGGTGAGCTGATGGACACGCTTACCTTTGACCGGGGAATTACCATTTTTGCAGATGACATGATCTACTGCTACAATGAAAAGGGGGAAATGGGTTTAATTCACCCAGGACCGGAAAAGATGAAATTGGTAAGCTCTTTCAAAGTTGAAAATGGAACTAACGAACATTTTGCGCATCCGGTAATTCATGATGGAATACTTTACATTCGTCACGGAAATGCATTGTTAGCTTACTCTGTTCGGCAAAAATCATAAATAGTAAGGTTGCTTTATTGAGGGTGTTCAAAGAATGACAGGGAAGCTTATTTATTGTCGCTGGATTAATTTTAAGGTTCTCTTATCAGGCTTCTAAATGATTCTTAAATAAGTTTTAGTATGGTGTGAAGTTTCATTAATGAACACCTTGGAGAATAAACGGGCCTTAAGTTAGAGTTCGAAAATAAGATCTCATGACTTGTGCTTAAAAAGAAACAAACTATGAAACAACAAATATTCATTTGTGGTTGTGAAAATCACGGCAAAGTAGAAAAGGCTTCCATTGAAAAATTGAGGAAGTTGTTAGGAGATAATAAGCTTGGATACACTTACATTGAAGACCTCTGTGGTACAGTTCATAAAAATCCGTATGAGGTAGAGGAAATCTGTAATTTAAATAATGCAGTGATATTTGGGTGCCAACCAAGGGCTATGCAAAAGTTGATTGCTAAGTTTACTGGAGATTCTCTCAGTGAAAATATTTCTTTTTTTCATGTAGAGGACGAATCGACGGAAACTCTTGTTGCTGGGTTGGAAAATGATAATCAGAATGTATCGAATATTTCTTATCAGGATGATTGGAAGCCCTGGTTCCCGGTAATTGACTATGATCGATGTACTGGTTGTCAGAAATGTTTGAATTTTTGTCTTTTTGGAGTTTATGCAACCGATGAAAATGGAAAAGTGGTTGTTGCTGAACCTGCTAACTGTAAAGATTTGTGTCCGGCTTGTGCGAGAGTGTGTTCTGAAAATGCCATCATTTTTCCCAAACACAAGGATAGTCCAATTGATGGGGGTGAAGGGGAATTTGAGAGTAAGGAAGGAATGAATATCCTTGAGCAGATTCAGAATGAGGATGTGTACTCGGTTTTAAGTGCCCGTCGTAGTAGTTTTAAAACATCACTACTGAAGAAGGATCAGTTCAAACTCGCGGTTGAGGAACGAAAAGCTTGTTCTTGTAATTTGAAAAGAACGCAAGGAAACGATGAGGATGAGAAGAGTGGAAAAACATGTTGCTAACATTGAAAATTGAATAATTAGATGGTATTTTCTCTGGGAAAAAGAATGTTGAAGGAGGTCGATTTTCGACTTCTTTGGAAGTTTAGTTATAATTTGGGTTGGAAAGGCATGCGGGCTGTTGCGCGTCATAAGAAGCGCCTAAAGAATGGAGAACTCTATCCAGCCTTTATGATGATTTCGGTGACAAGTCAGTGCAACTTGAAGTGTCAGGGCTGTTGGGTTACGGTGACGAACAATTCCCGGGGAATGGATCCGGATACATTAAATAATATTATTGAGTCGAGTAAGAAAAAAGGATCCTATTTCTTCGGATTGTTGGGTGGTGAACCATTGATGTATCCATTTCTGCTTGATGTTATGGAGTTGCATCCGGATTGTTACTTCCAACTTTTCACCAATGGAACGCTTCTTTCAAATGAAATTGCAGCTCGGCTTAACAAACTGGGAAATGTGTCTCCTTTGATTAGTGTGGAAGGTTTGAAAGATGTTAGTGATATCAGACGTGGAGCCAATAATGTTTATGGGCGTACGATGACGGGAATAGAGGCTAGTATTAATAGTAACTTGATTACCGGGGTAGCCACAAGTGTTTGCAAATCCAATTTTAAGGAACTGGTTACGGAGGATTTTGTAAACAGTTGCATCCAAAAGGGTATTCACTATTTGTGGTACTATATCTATCGGCCGGTGGGTGCTCGTCCAACTACTGAATTGGCTTTATCAGAGGAAGAGATTCTGGAACTTCGTCGTTTTATGGTGGAGATTCGTACCAAGGCCCCAATCATAATTATTGATACCTATTGGGATGAGAATGGAAAGGCTTTGTGTCCTGGGGCTATAGGTCTCAGCCACCATATTAATCCTGCTGGAGACATTGAATTTTGTCCTCCCATTCAGTTCGCCCGCGATAATGTAGGTAATGGTAGTAATATAGAATCCATTATAGAGAATTCCGATTTTATAGGGAATTTGCGCCAACGGATAAATGATCGAACACCAGGCTGTATTCTATTGGAGGATCCGGAATACCTTTATGAAACACTTGAAGATTTGAAAGCATTGGATTCATCTAAGAGAGATACTGCTTTTGCTGAATTGAAAAAGATGAGACCGTGTGCAGGGCATCATATTCCTGGAAAGGAGATACCTGAGAAGAGCCGTCTGTACAAATTTGCCAAGAAGAATTCATTTTTCGGTTTAGGAGCTTACGGATGATGGTGTTGAACTAAAGAATTTTTGAAGGATGTTTAGAGAAAAATCAATAAAAATAAACTTGGGGAATGCGGTGCCGCAATCATCAGGAAAGCTGAAGCAGATTCGTGCTCTGATTAGGGATTATGCTGCCGAAAATGAGTTGGTTCCTCCTCTTTTGGAAGAGGAGGTGATTCATCATTCGGGAGAAATCATTAAACGTCACCCTGAACTGTTTCTGTATCAGAAGATGCTGGCGGTGATGATCAATAATTATTGTTGGAAACACATCGTGGAAGGGATTCCTTATGATCGCCGGATTTTACTTCTTCCCAAATGTATGAGCCATTCAACCGATTGCCCTGCCAAAGTTGATGAACTGGGATTGCTTTGCGAGCAATGCGGGCGCTGTCATATTGGAGGTATTATTTCAAAAGCTGAAGAATTGGGCTATCATGTGATTGTTAGTGAGGGGACCACTCCAGTAACCATGCTTCTTGCCTCAGGGAAAGTTGAGTGCGTTATTGGTGTTGGTTGTTTACATTCTTTTGAGCGGTCTTTTCCTATTGCTGTGAAGGAAGCTGTACCCTCCATAGCAATTCCACTTTTTAACTCCAATTGCAAGGATTCTCGAGTTGATGAGGAATGGCTCAACGAATTGCTTCCTATCAGAAGTGAATCCAATTGGAATGGATGGATCGATTTAAAGAGAATGCAAGAGGATGTAAAAGGGTGGTTTTTTGCAGATAACTTGGAGAAGCTGTTTGGTTCTAATGAAACCACAACTGTAGCCAATCAATGGCTTGAAGCCGGAGGTAAACGATGGCGTCCTCTGATAATGGTGGCTGTTTACAAGGCTCTTTGTGGTAATTATGCTCCCAATGCGGAGTCCATAATGAAATTGGCTGTGGCAGTGGAGGCTTTCCATAAGGCTTCTTTGGTACACGATGATATTGCAGATGGGGATCAGGAACGTTACGGCAAACCAACTCTGCATGAACAGTACAATATCCCGGTGGCCCTCAACATTGGTGATTTGCTTACCGGTTTTGGGTATCAAATGATAGCAGAATCCGATCTGGATGGAAATCAGGTTAAAAAATTATTGACCATTGCTGCTCATGGACATCGTGATCTTTCTCTTGGTCAGGGAGAGGAACTGCTGTGGCGTCGTACTTCCAAGACTTTGTCTGTTCATGAAATTCTTAGGATTTTTAGCAATAAAACCGCTCCTGCCTTTGATGTAGCTCTTAAATTTGGGGCGATAGTTTCGGAAAGTAGTGATTCGTTGATGGAGATTTTGAGTCTCTATAGTAAGGCTTTGGGAATTGCCTATCAGATTAAGGATGACCTGGACGATTTTACTATGGAGAACAGTGCTCAGGGGTTGATAATGCTGCAACCTTCATTGATTATCGCACTTTTGGGGGAGAAGTTTCCGGAAGAGACTCAAAAGCTTTTGCGGCGGATTGAAAAGGGAGATTTTGTTGCAGTGGAAGAATTGCACAATTGGTCTGAAACTCAGCAGGCAATTCAGGATGCTCACAAAATGTTGGAGGAATACAAGCAAAAAGCTCTTAGTGTTCTGATGGAAATTAGAAATCCTTCCTTGAAGATTTTATTGGTACGATTGCTTAATAAAATTATTTAAAGAGTTACGATTAGCTATTAGTTCATGATGTGGATGTTTTCGTAAAATATTTCACATATTATTTCCTATTAATCACAGAAAAATACTTTCGGAGAGAATTTAAGATATGATAAGAACAACACAAAAGAAAACATGTAACGAAACTATTCTTGCAGCATTGCAGAATTCCCGTCAGAATCTGAGCGATGATGCGATACAACACATTTGTGGGTTTCTGAAATCGGGTTTGCATGAGGATGGTGGTTTTGTGAATCGGGGGGGAGTACCGGATCCTTACTACTCCGTTTTTGGCTATTCTCTTTCCTTTGTGTTGGGGTTGGAGCTCCCGGTACAGAAGCAACGGCTATTTTTGCAATCCTGGGCTAAGAATGATGAAATCGATTTGGTGCATGCAATTAGCCTTCTACAATGTTCTTTGCTAATTTCGGCTATTGAGATGAAACAAAAAGCCGGTAGTAGAGGTAAAGCTCTTTCCTCTTTTGGCTTTTTCGAAAAAATAGCCAGGGGAAAGTTGATCCGAAAGGTAAAGCAGGAGGGAAAGGATTGGCTGGATATTGTAGCTTTCTATCGTTCGCAGGATGGTGGATTTAATCACAATCGAAAGAATGCTGAGAAAGGTAGCGTTTACGCCAACTTTTTGGTGTGGTGTCTGTATCAGGATCTGGAATTGGATGATCTGTCCTTGGATGAAGTTTTGAAAGGGCTCAAGGAATTGCAACTTTCTGATGGTTCTTTTGCCAATGAAAATGGAGCTTCTACTGGAGTAACTTCTGCAAGTTCAGCCGCATTAATTATGAATCTGGCCGATGGTTCGCAGAATTGCTCATCCACCATTAACTGGTTGAAGAATAGGTGGATTGCTCCTGGTGGATTTGTTGTTGCTGAAGAGCTACCAATTGCTGATTTGCTGTCCACAGCTACTGCTTTGTTGGCTCTTGATCATGCCGGAGTATCCATGATTCCTTATGCTGAAAAATGCTCCGAATTTGTCAATATGCACTGGGATAATTCCGGAGGATTCTTTGGGAGTATAGCCGATATGCACTGTGATTGTGAGTATACGTACTATGCACTTTTGGCATTGGGATTAATTCTTTAATGCGTAGTGATTATTGAGTAAGAGTCCCGTATGAGCCTAATATTTATAACTGGTTTTGGAATTTGGGTGCTGTATGTAAAACGGGAACGAAGGCGCGAAAAGTTTGTTAAAAAAGGAAATTCGATTTTGTTGAATGGGCATTGCCAAAAAATAATTGGAACTTGAGCAAATGGAATATAGTAAAGTGAAAGATATAAATATCATTAATGTTGAAAAACTTATCGGCTCCCTGGAACAGCGAATTCTAGCCCGTCGAAATTCGCAAGGATTTTGGGAAGGCCATCTTTCTAGTAGTGCCTTGTCTACAGCTGTTGCTGCTTTTGCTTTATGGATTTACGATCGGGAAGCACATAGTGAAGTAATCGAAAGAGGATTGCAATGGTTGGTGATCAATCAAAATGTTGATGGGGGCTGGGGCGATACAGTGGAGAGTTCCAGCAATCAAAGTACAACATTGCTTTGTTGGTCGGCCTTGGCTATTGTAAAGGATAGACCGGAATATGTAGGAACCATCACACGATCTGAAGAGTGGTTGAGCAGCCGTTTTGGTTCTCTGGAACCTACGTCCATCAGCAATGCAATTCTGAATCATTA
>JBGRQA010000045.1:0-38784 GCA_041725895.1 Marinifilaceae bacterium | reverse complement strand
CAGGATATGGAAAGAACAGATACTCCGTTTTGGAGCTATTTCTGCCAGATCTCCGATTCTACTACCAGCTATGGATCTTATTCGGGAGCAGTTCCCAACGAGAAGATTACCTGGGGGAAATTGGGAATAGATACCCCAAAGTTCATTATTGAATCAGATGCGACCATTGTGGCCCCATTGATTTTTGCCTATTTATTAGGCTGGTAGATCTTTATTCGTTGTCTCATATCAATTATTTACCTTATGAAAACAATCAATAAACCAAGGCTGATCCAGGACTATGAAAAGCTAAGCAAGGAAATTCAGGAACAAATTAAACTGTATTATCCTGAAGGCTACGAGGAGTACTTGATTGAATTCAAAAATACAAAAGGAGAACAAGTTAGTGCTTTGCCTTTTGAAACCGAGGACAAAGTATATATGGTTCGCATGTCCGTTCGGAAAGCACAACAGCTTGTCGAGGATGATTCTGATTTTGATGATGAGGGGAATTTACTGGACAGCAGAAAGGAAAAATATGAGGAAAGGTACTCGAATTTGGACTATCTCACAAATGATACTGATAACGAATAGGAATGTGGTTTTCGATAGTTTCAAACCACCAAATAGAGTTATAGCAGGATCTTCCATCGAAGATTCTGCTATTTTTTTGCCCAAACGGTTTCTTTAATATTTACTAGAAAGAATTAGAGCTGGTTTACTTGATATTAACCGCCAATCTTGACTGTAAACTGCTACACTTCGTGATTAGGATGTCTTTATGCCTTGCGAGGTCAAAAAACGAACAAAACAAGTCTGTATACCGCCATTGCAATCACCCTTCATTTCAATATCGACACAATAATAAACACCAACACACTTTGGGAGAACGACAACATCAGAAAAAATCTTGTCGCCATTTCAGGCCAATTCATTGCCTTTGCCGATTCCACCGAAAAAGAAATCAACCAAATGAAACTTAACGAGATTTTAATTGCACTGAACACCAAGCGTGAGACTATGGCCGACAATCTGCAATTGGAGCAGGATTCTTTGCAAAAAACAACAATAATACAGTCGACAGCTTGACCATACTGGTCAACCAGATCAAGAATTCAACCAATGACATTCAGAAATTATTTATCGCCACGGAACTACCTTTTGGCAGAAGTTATCAAAAAGCCAACGAAAATTGTCGATTGGCTCATAACTATCACAGCCATCACTTTTGGAACCCCTAGGCGCCCTTTTTACCGAAGACTGAGGAGGGAATGCCTTTCTGTCGAAAATTTGTAGGCGACTAATCGCTTAAAATACTACCCGACAAAAGCATCAAATCAACTTTGGCGGCAGTTAAATCGTAGGTAGCTTCCAGTTTTACCAACGCCGAATTTCTATATAGAATCTGAATGTCGCGGAAATTGAAAGAATTTATCACACCCGCCTCAAATTTGTCTGTCGAAATTTTAAGGTTCAATTCTGCTGCTTTTAAATTCTCTACTGCATATTCGTAAAGGTTCTGCATCACCCCGAAGCGTTCGAAACAAGAGTGTAATTCTGAAATAATAACATATTCCATATCGTTTTTTTCGATGGTGGCAATGTCCTTGTTAATGACTGCTATTTGCTTGGCACGGCTCCTTTCTCCTCCAGAAAAAAGATTATATTTCAACGAAAGCCCCACGTACGCTGCTCCTGAGTTTAAATTCGAACTACCTGCATTAGAGTAATTGGTATTTCTGTTAAATGTCGATAGGCCGGTTTGAGCCGACAAGGTTGGATAATAATTGCTTTTGGCCAGTTCTGTTTGCCGCTCAGCAAGCTTAATGTTGATAAGCTGATTTTTCAAATTGCTGTTCGAACTAATTGTTTTTGCTTTTAGTTCGTCAAAATTATATGGGTGCATGTCAACAGGAATAGAATCTATTAAAATATATTCTGTTTCAGCACCTTCCGACAGAATCAGGTTTAACTGTCGGATGGCATCGTTGTAATTCAGCTCCTGCAGATTGTACGTTCTTATATCTTCGAGGAATGCATTTTTAGCCTGAAGCAAGGCGTAGGTTCCCTCCAGCCCAATCTTGTTTTTTTGCTCTTCCAGCGTAAGACGTTCCTTCGATTGCTCCAGAATAAAATCGGCAACATTCAATTTCTGGTATTCCAACTGAGCAGAGTAATAAGCCAGCATCAAATCTTTAATGGTATTTTCCATTAAAACCTGCAAGTTTCCCTCTGAAAGTGCTTGCAATTCATTCAACTTGGCTTTTGTGATATTAACCCTGAAACCGTCGAAAAGCACCCAGTCAAGTTCAACTCCGGCATTGAGATTGTTTTGCAGCCAGTTATCGTTGTTGTTATAATTTTTCTCCAGGCTGAAATTTGATACAAAATCAATTTTGGGTTGCCTGCCTGCCGCGCCCCAAGTGTTGTTGGTTTTTGCAATTTTAGTTTCTTTGCAAATGCGTTGAATACCAAAATTTTGTTCCAGTGCTTTTACTATGGCTTGTTCCAGACTCAGCGTTTCCTGAGCCCGGATATGAAAAGACAGAGACATTAATATCATTGTCAATGCCATTATGTTGAGATTATTTTTGTTCATGATTCCTGTGTTTTTGCTTCATTAATTCTAGCGCTGGATAGTTCTTCGCGCGTTAATTTTTTACCTGTCCAGAAATAATTCAAATACACTTTCACATCACTATTTATATGAATTAAAACCGGAAAGAAAATGAGAATGAATACAGTTCCGATTGCTACACCATAAGCCAGCGAAATAGCCATTGGAATAAGCATCTGTGCTTGTGGGTTCGTTTCTAAAATCATCGGAAACAACCCTATGGTAGTTGTTAATGTGGTAAGAAGGATTGCCCTCAGTCTTGATTTCCCGGCAATAATGATGGCTTGCTTAAATCCGGTTCCTTCAACAATCAAAGAGTTGAATTTAGAGAGGAAAACCACAGCATCATTTATTACTACCCCCGACAAGGCGATAATGCCCATCAAACTCATTAACGAAACGGGATAACCATGAATACCATGCCCCCAAATTACACCCACCATCGAAAGTGGTATCATTAGCAAAATAATGATTCCCTGGCTCAGCGATTTAAAATGAACCATCAGAATTAACACAATAAAAGCAAAGGCAATCAGGTAGTAATGTTTCACTTCGTCGGTGGTTTCCCTACTCGATTTTTGTTGCCCCAGGTGCTCGATACTTATTCCCGGGTATTTTGTTTCTATAACCGGAATTATCTGCTCGTCGATTTGTGCAATTACATTGCTCACCGAACCGTAAGGATCAACCATGTCCGCTTCAATTCGTGCTTCCCGTTTCCCGTTAAAGCGGTTGATGGCAATCGGACCACGCTCAATCGTATAAGTTGCCAATTCCATTAACGGAATTGCTTCGCCTTGAGGTGTTACTATCTTCATTCGGTCAAGTGCATCCAAGCTATTTCGGTTTTCTTTGGGATAGCGTACCCACAAACGCAATTCGTTTCTACCATCCTGTAAGCGCTGAACCTGTGCACCGTAAAAGGCTGTACGCACTTGTTCTGCGAGTGTATATTCATCAAATCCCAAAGCATAAGCCTTTGCTTTCAGCTCCAGCGATACTTCTTGTTTCCCCATAGCATTTACTTCCAACACATCTCTTATTTCCGGAATATTTTTCATCTCTTGGAGCAAATATTCTTTGGCATGTTCCAGTTCCAACATATTGCGGCTCATTAAACTAATGGCAATAGGAACACCGTATTTAAATTTACCGCCAACCGAGAATTTCTGAGCCTCGGGAACCTTACCAATTTTCTTTTTAACAAGGGTAGCAATTTCTATCCCGGTAATCTCCAAATCATCTAAATCTCGTGGAAATACTGAAATCCGCCCGGTGTGGGTGCCGTTTTCTTTTCCCTTAAAGCCTTTACCAACGGTTAGCATCACATTATCGATATAGTCAATACTATCTCCGTATTTCACTTTAAGCTCTTCATTTACTTCCCAAACTTTTTCTTCGAAAGACTTTAAAAATTGAAATGTTTGCTTTTCTCCATCGCCGGGAGTAAAGGCAACATTTATTTCAAACTCGTCGTAATCAACAGCCGGGAAATAGGTAGTTTTTATAATATCTCCCTTTAGCAAACCAATGGTTATAAATATCATGAATATGCCAAACGACAGAACCGGATAGCGGTATTTTAACAGGAAGTTCAGAAAGGGACCATAAAATCTTTCGCGAAGAAAGGCAATTACATTTTCCAGGTACTTTCTGATTCCATTGTTTTTTCTTTTCAGGATTTTGGGATTGAGTACATGCTTTGAACCAATATGTGAGGGAAGCACCAAAAAGGATTCGATAAGCGAGAAACTTAATGCCAGAATCACAACCAGGCCCACATCAAACTGGTCTTCCATACTGCCCTGCAAAAACAAAAGCGGAGTAAAAGCAACCATCGTGGTACTTACCGAAGTAAGCACTGCCGGCAGTACCTCCATAGTACCATCAACGGCAGCCTGTACATTACTCTTTCCCTTTTCAAAATGACTAAAAATATTTTCGGCTATCACAATTCCATCGTCAACAAGAATCCCAATCACCACAATCATTCCGTAGAGCGACATCATATTAATGGTTAGACCCAATAAATTTCCGGCAATAAAAAGTGCCAAAAATGAAAACGGAATTCCGAACGCTACCCATCCTGACAAGCGTACGCTAAGAAACAACGACAGCATAACAACTACCAAAGCCAGTCCCATTAATCCATTGCTTGATAATAAGGCCAATCGCTTTTCGAGCATGGTAGTTCGATTATTAAACAAACTCAATTCCACATCGTTGTGCGATTGATTGAACTGCGCAGTGTATTGCTTACAGAAGCTGGAAATATCCTCAATATCCTCAGTATATATCTTCTCTACTTTTATTACCAATGCCTCTCGTCCGTTATTAAACGAGCCGTAAAAATCTTCAGAACTTTTACGTTCAACCAAGGCAATATCTTTTAATCTTATTGATGTACCACTTTCCGAAGTCCTGATTTTGATATTGGCAATTTTATCAATATCAACACTGCGCGAGCGCAACCGCACTAGAATGTTTGATGTTTCTGACCGGATTTCGCCGGCAGCCATATCGCGATTGTTGTTGATTATCGCTTCCCTGATTTCGCTGAAGGTGATGTTGTACCGTAAAAGCGCATCTTCTTTTACTTCTACTGCAATTTCAGGAGTTGGTGCATGAGCAATGGTAATTTGGCTAATAATTCCACTTGCCAATAAATCCTCTTCTACTTCATTGGCATATTCATTCAGCACTAAATAATCAACCTTTTCAGTTACTCCGGCAAGAACTAAATTTAAAACTCTCGAAGTCGACCGAACTTTCGCTACAATGGGGCGTTCGGCTGCAGTAGGCAAGGCTGAGATACCATCCACCGCATTTTTTACCTCCATCAGCGTTTGGTCAATATCGTATTCACCCGTGGTAAGTATTTCAACATTCGAGCTATTTTCCGACGAGGTGGATTCAATCTCTTTTATCCCAATAATTCCCCTAACCGCTTCTTCAATCCGGGTGGTTACCCCCTCTTCCATTTCCACCGGCGATGCCCCGGGGTAATAAACTGAAACGCTAATGCTTTTGGTTTCCAACTCAGGGAAAAACGACCGTTTCATGTTCGACAATCCAATAAAACCACCAACAAAAACCACTACAATCAATATATTGGCGTAAAAAGGAAACTGAACAAATTTTTCTATTATTCTTCTCATTTCTCAGCTTTTTTACCTTGTCCGTTACCTAAACCTTTTCCTTGTTTCTTGCCTGGTGCTACCTGCTGAGCAGAACTTACTGCTTGCTTATCTTTCTTTCCTGGCTCTTGATTCAATATTTTGGCCTCAGTATTAATTTTTGTACTAACCAAAGGTTCGGTTACTACCTGTACTCCCGGCTCCAAACCACGAAACAGAATTGTTTTTTGTTTTTGCAATTCAACATCAATGGTTCGTATTTGAATAAGCCCATTTTCAACGGTATAAACTTTATTGATATCAAAAACTGCATCACGAGGAATTTCCATAACATTAGGAAGTACTCTTCCCGGAAAACCTACTTTTAAGTATTGTCCAATTTTTAATGCCGACGAATTCTTCGCTGCCACATAGTAAAGAGTTGATTGAGTATTTGCATCTATAAATTCTGTTTTTCGAATTACTTTACCCACTGTTAGCGAATCGTTTTGCTCGGAATATATTTTAACAACATCGCCTTCACCGATTAGATTTTCGTAATCGTTATCTACAGCAACTTCCACTTCAAGTTGCCCGGTATTTACAATGGTTGCAACCGGGTTTCCTGTATTTACATAGGTTCCGGTTTCCTGAAAAACTTCGGTAATTGTACCTGAAAATGGGGCCATTACCGTATGCCGGTTCAGTTCTAATTCGGCTTTCTGAATGGTGTAATACGTAGTGAGTATGTTTCTGTTTGCCAGGAATACTTTTAGCTTATTATTATTAATTTCTGGAAAGGGAGGAAGATTTTGGTTACTATCAACACGGTTGAAAAAGTCACTGAACACCTGCATTTCATTTGGATAATCTACATCAATTTCAACCAATACATTGGCAAGGTGGCTCAGGAAGCTACTTTTTTGAGCCTTTAATTCCAGTTCCTTTTCGTCTTTATAAATAGAAAACAGTATATCTCCTTTTTTAAACGAACTCCCTTTTTTTAGACGTACCGCCCCAGTCATAATCTTTCCGGGAGCTTCGGAAACTACTGCTATCGATTCAGCCGATAAGATACGACCGTTAAACTGAATGGGAGTTTTTATATTTTGGTAAGCAACCTTTCGGGCATGAAGCTGTAAAATATTTTTTGTCGGAGTTTTCTTTTTCTTTGCTGGTTTTCGGCTGCTTAGAAATTCCATCGAAAAATATCCGGTAGCAAGAATTACCAGGCTTACTACAATAATAATGTATTGTCTCTTTTGCATCATCAATAATTTTAAATCTATTTGACAATGCAAACTTAGGAGGCAATTCTATCGGAATTCTGTACGTGGTATTATACCATTTAAAACTCAAAAAGACACATGGTATGATGCCGATACAATTTCAAAGATCTCTAAAGAGCGAAGCGAATTTATAGATCATTTTGAAATGTAATCGGTATTATTCTACTGAAGATATTGAAAAAGAGTGTGTAGATTCTTGAAAATTGTGTTCAATATTTAAGGCATTCAGCTCACAAATTTTCTTAACAATTGCCAAACCAAGTCCCAGAGACGAAGGGTTGCTTTTTCCTTTTGCAAAACGTTCGAAAATATTTTCAGGAAGCGTTTCACTTAATTCCGATGTATTTGAAATATAAAAGTTATCTGAGCTTGTTTTTATCTGAATCGTAGTTTTGGCTTTTGCATATAGAATGGCATTTCTAATCAGGTTTTTTAGTACTATTTCCAACAAAAACGGGTCAATTTCAAAAATATGGTCTTCGTTTAAATCCAATTCGATTGGAACTGATTTTAACCCGGCAAGTTCCCGAAGTTTCTCAACATGGTCTTCAATTACCATTTTACTCTTAATCTGTTCTCTTTTTACAAACTCATTATTTTCAATTTTTGTTAGTAATTTGAGCGTATTACTCAATTTTGATAAATGGTTAACCTCATCGTAAATGGCTTTTACGGATTTTGCATTCGTATTCATCACGTATTCGTCGGCAATCAGGTTTTCGGTTTTATTCCGAATTATTGACAGTGGCGTTTGAAATTCGTGTGACATATTTTCGGTGTATTCTTTTATTCTTCGGTAATCCTCTTCAGCCTGATTAATCATTTCGAGATAAAGTTCCTGTAAAGTAGTAAACTCCCTTGTACTGGTTTTAATCTTTCGAAAAGAAAAGTTTTCCCCCACACGAAAACACTCCATTTGCTTAAGAATATAATTGAATGGTTGAAATAAATACCGCGACAGGAAGGTGTTGAATATTACAATAACTATTGACAGGATTATAAAAACTGGTACGAGCGTACTAATCACATCTGTCTTAAGATTTGTAAAATCATCGATATTCTTTTTTAATATCAGCAGGTAATTTGTATGATTTACGGTTATAACTTTTCTACGCAAACGAAACAAAAACATCTCATTTGATTCCTCTGCCTGCATCACCGTATCAATATCCGTTTGAAGAAAGTCCTTTTTTACTGTTTCTAATTTTATTATTCTGGCTTCTTTAAAAAAAGAAATCGCTTCACCGGCCTCCAGCTTTTCAATAATCTGTTGTTCCTTTTTATTGAAACTTCGTTCAACACTTTTATCGATATATTTATTTGCATTAAAAATCAATATTGTTGCACTAATAACAAATGCAACAACAATAAACAGAAGAAATAGCAGCGAAATTTTACTTAGTAATTTAGAAGTTCTTCTTTTTCTCATTGTTCGAAAAGTTTATATCCTATACCATAAACCGAGCGAATTGAATTCTGACCTCCGGCTTTTGCAATTTTTTTTCGTACATTTTTTACGTGGTTGTAGATAAAATCAAAGCTGTCTACCTGGTCGATATCATCTCCCCAAAGATGTTCCGCAATGCTTTCTTTGGTCAGTATCCGGTTCTTGTTATACATAAAATATAGTAAAAGGTCGTATTCTTTTTTGGTCAAATCCAAAAGTTGGCCATTCACATAAATCTGGGCTGCATTAAGGTCTGCTTTTAAATCGTTAATCTCAACAAAATTATTCCCATCAAAATTTCGTCTGCGAATTATTGATTTTACCCGGGCTAATAATTCTGCTTTATGAAAAGGTTTGGTTACATAATCGTCGGCACCCAATTCCAGTCCTTTTACTTTGTCGTCGATGGCATCTTTCGCGGTAACTATCAAAATGCCTGAATTAATTCGCCTTTTCTTGACTTCATCAAGTAATTCCAACCCATTTCCATCGGGTAAACCAAGGTCTAAAATTATTACCTCATAGCTATACACCAGGGCTTTATCACAAGCTTCTCGTAAATTGCTTACGTGCTCGGTAACGTACCCACTTTCATGGAGAAAAGCTTGCATATCTTCGGCAAGATGAATGTTATCTTCTACAATTAACAATTTCATATTAAAACTTTTGCGATAAAACTACTTTACAAATCTAAGGAAAATCTGTAGTTGCTGAAATTTTATTATTTAGTGATTTCATATACTCGTTTTTCAAAATACAGTTATTTAATTATAAGCAATAAAGTTTCAATCGAGCAGTTACGCGAAGGGAAAAACAGTTCTTTTGCAAATGTGCTGTAGGGGTTAGGGTTTCAAAACTATCCCGAAGAGCGGAAGCGGGTTGGTAAATAAACGAATTGATTCACAAACATCGTTAAAACAAAGACGTTGTGAGTAAAACCTAATTTTTACTTGCACCAACATTCAATTCATGATCTATTATTATCAATTCGTTTTTCAATTTTTATAATCAGGTTTCCATGTTGCAGATTCGGTCTTTTTTACTTGCAGCTAACGGTTGTGTTGCTGTACCTGAGTTACCCTAATTTTTACTATCCCCTGTGAAATAAGCTCCACTTAAAAAAACGGGACTTGGGTGACCTACCTATGGACAGAAGAACATTGATCGGGCTTTTTTACGTGTGGTTTTACCTAAGTTCAACCTCAAGTTATTAATCTGATTTTGTCTAAGTTAAAAACATTCTCCCACGATATGATGCCTAGTGTTAAATTGTTTTGGAGATGTGATGAAGACTACAAAAGCATCGGAAGTACAGGGGCGCCCCTCTATGTCACCCCTAAAGTAGAGAGATAACAGCATTGGAACTCTATCTACAAACATCACATGACGAGCAATCCATCGGATTTTATGCTTTGAAGCTTCTTGTAACAAATAGTCCATATTAGGACAACGTTGTTGCCCTTCGATAGTTCTCACCTAGGCGTCAATGTACTTTGCTATGGGCATCCTTCCACATAGGCGTACGGGAGATTTTCACTCCTTCGCACAAGTGGATGCCCGACACACCAAATACCACGATGCCCTGCACCCTATCACTATACCAAACCTTTTGTGAATCCCCCTCCGTGTTGCCCTGTAGTACTCTCCAATTATAGGTTTTTATCCTGTTTCTCCATACGAAACAGGCTTCCCTATCTTCCCCTACAATCCACACGTCAAAAATAAATATGATGTTTAATTTCAAGTTTCTGGGAGGCTTTATCATCATCAGCTACAACTTTATCAAAAGAAATATTTATCCGATAAAAACATATACTTACAGATAAATTTACACCTTCACTCCATCCATAAAATCACTACACATAACACATTGACTTTTTAGGCTTTTTGTGATATATTATATATACCATAACATTTAAAATCAAAAAAAATAGAAACTTAAAAAGGAGGATAAAAAATGTCTGATACTGTTGCTACATTTTGGATTATTACACAACAAAATGAAATTTTCGAATTAGGTGATTCACCAAAGCCCAACAAAAAGCAAATTTCTTTCACATTAACACAAGAAGGATATAATAGTTGGGGATACATAACTCTCTACGCAAAGAATGTTGATTTCAAAAAAAACAGGGTACTTCTGAATGATCACTTTATAGGCTACTTAGATCCAACCCCAGGAACCAATTGGGTACAGCAAACTCTAATTGTAGAAGTATACAATCGCCAATTATTTGGGAAAGGTTCAAATAAAATTGTTATTGAATCAAAAAATTATGATGGTGAGGAAACTGGTAACCTCGATGATTTTAGCATTAAAAATCTAATATTTCACTACCGAACAAACAGGTAATTGGTAAATCATTTTCTTGCTCCTGGCTCTGCACACTTTATCTCCCCAAAACAAAAACTACCAGCTATGGCAAACCCAGTAATTCTAGAAATTATCATCTCCCTGGTGTTTATTTACCTGATATTAAGCATTGCAGTCTCCGGTATTATAGAGGTAATAAACAAATGGAGAGGAAAAAGAGATATGCTCTTGCAATTTCTCCCGATTCCCCCTCCAGCAGGCCGAACCCCTGGGAACAGAATCCCATCCAAAGTCCTTTCAATGGTTGAGATCTGATGAACTTTCGGAATTGTATGAATGGTTGCAGAATAAACCATACAATCAATACAGGGAAATGATTGATGAGCTATTTCACAGTACAAGGGTTGAATGCCTGGCAGACTAAATGAATATCATCCATTCCATACGAATGCCTAAACTTTGATAAAAGAGATTGTCGTAATTGACTGTCTCTTTTACCTTTCTATTCGAGTTTTCCAATAGAATGGGAGGTAAAACAATTCTATTCCTATGGGCTAAAAACATTGACTGTACCTCATTTGATCTGCAATTTAATTCCTAACTTAACAGGAATTAAAAGAGTATTCAAAATGGATGTAACAGGGAATAAAATTGGTCTAACAATTTAGCATGCACCTGAGTAATAAAACATTCAAATCCCACAAAGCATGGAAATTAGCAAATATCAAATCCAACCCAAATCAACAGTCGACCTGACCAAACGACCAACCCGTCCCATTGGAGAAGAAATATCCAGAAAAAAGGGCGAGCACTTGCTTCGGAAAAATGTAGAAATTCTGACCGAACTTCAGGATAAGCTCTACGCCCAAAACAATTACGCCGTATTAATTGTTATTCAAGCGATGGATACGGCTGGAAAAGACGGAGTAATCAAGCATGTAATGTCAGGTCTCAATCCCCAGGGCACTCAGGTACATAGTTTTAAGGCACCATCTGAGGAGGAATTGGATCATGACTACCTGTGGCGCATTTGCCAACATCTTCCTGCAAGAGGGAATATCGGGATTTTCAATCGTTCCCACTACGAGGAAGTTCTGGTCGTTCGTGTACACGAACTAATTCACAAACAAGGAATTCCAAACAAACTTATATCGCCGGATATATGGGAACAACGCTACCAACAGATCAATAATTTTGAAAAATACCTGGAAGAAAACGGCATTCAGGTACTAAAATTTTTCCTACATCTTTCCAAAGAGGAACAAAAACAGCGACTCCTGGAACGAATCGACAATCCTAAAAAGAACTGGAAATTTTCGGCAGCGGATGTAAAGGAACGAAAATTTTGGTCAGAATATCAAACGTATTACGAAACCGTTATTCAGCAAACCAGTACCAACCATGCTCCCTGGTATGTTATTCCCGCTGACGAGAAATGGTATACCCGTTATATGGTATCGGAAATAATTGTACAACAGTTAAAAAAATTACATTTGAGTTATCCAAAGTTGGAACCCGAACAGACCAATATGCTATCAGTATATAAAAAACAATTGCTTGAAGAAGAGGATTAATACAGATTGGCACGCTTTGGAGAAGAGTTTTAGGAATACAAAGTAGTAGCTGATGCTTTTGTTATGGGGCAAGTTGTAAACGATCCGCAAAAATCCTTTGTCAATAACATTTTTAAGCCTCTATATAATCCACTGATACCTGGAAAACGGCAACTTTATCAATGGGTAATATTCAAATTGGATGGGGACCTTTTTTAGTTCGCTAATCTACATCTCGATTCTGGCGCTTGTTGTTTTTCTTGTCGTAAAGAAAATTCTCAAATCCAATAAAAACTAGCGAACAATCTGCAGGAAGAACAAGCTAAAGAGAATGTTCTGCCTTTAAAATCCCTTCATTTATCAGTTCCCGGATCACCAACTCGGTCATTTCACTTTTAAAAGCAAATTCGTAACGGATATCCATAACGTAAGCCTTAAGCCGCATCTTATAGCAAAGCTTGTTGTGCTTGACCTCATTGACAAATATCACCGCAATTGGTTTTGCAAGGTAAACAAACCGGGATACCTTGGCCGATTCAATAGCAATACGACGAACCACCTCGGTATTGATGGAAATGGGAAGATAGATTTCGGAAACCACCTGGCAGTTGGTTTCGCCCGAATTGGAATTGGAGATCGCCTGGTTCATCAACTCACCGTTAGGTACCGTTACAATGGAATCGTCAGCCGTATGGATACGAATAGAACGAAGCGACATATCCAAGACTTCACCATAGGTACTACCTACCTCAATCTTATCACCCACCTTAAAAGGCCGGTCGATAAGAATGACAAAGCCACCAAAAACGTTTTTTAGAATATCCTGGGCGGCAAAGCCCACTGCCACCCCTACAGAGGCTCCAAAGGCTATCAGGGAGCCCAAAGGGGGATTAAAAATTCCCCGTACGATAAGATAGGTAATGATGGCCCAGCAAACCAGCTTAACAACAGGCACAATCGCCTTTCCCCGGATTCTGCGTTCGGGGGTCTTTTCAGACCAGATTTCAATGGTTTTGGTAATGAAACGAATCACAAAAAGTCCAACCACAATGAATACAACGGCCCAAAAAATCTTAGAAAAAGAAATCATTTGCCGTACATCCGGAGGTGTCAATTTACCCTCAATTTTCTCTATCCCCTCCCGACCATTAGAGAACAAACTGTCTTGTGCCACCAGGGTGGTTTGCAAACTATCGACTTCCCGGGCCTCCTGTCCGGAAGCATGGCAAAAGGGAATTAATAAAGTAAGCAGGTAAACGGATATAAAAAATAACTTTTGCATGGCCGTTGTAAAATTAGTCGTAAGAAATTCTACTAATGATTTGTACTCATGGTTAATGAACAAAATTCAACGATTTCAGGTGCTCGACCAATTGACGGTAAAGCAGCGGATTGATAGTAAACTGCCCGTTTTTTTTGTTCAAAATTCCATCATCCTTGAACACCATCAAATGCTCAAAACTCTCCTGCTCCGTCCAGCTAAATATTTCCGCAAGTTCCTGCACCGTAATACAATCATGAATTAGCATTGCATGCAAGCTGGTTATTTGGGTCGTATTCATAGCGGTTAGGAATGAATAATTGAGATGCTTGAATTGAAGGAAAAATATGTTATCCTCCACCTTAACTACCGACCGCATCCAGAAGATCAGGGCCAGGGTTAGGTTGTTCTGAGCAAAAGCAAACAACCGGTTAAAGAAATCCTCCTTCAGAAAGTTCTGCTTTTCCTTTTCTGAAAGTTTGAGGAAGTTTCTTTTGGCTTTAAAGTTGGAAGGAGGTAGAAAATTCAGCTTAAAACCACTCGGTTTGTGCCTTTTAACAATCACATCTGTGATTTTGTCCTTGTCCATGGTGTCAAGTTTGATCACATAGGCAAAATAGTTGGCGATATCTTGTGTGTAGTTGAGGTATTGCCAGGCATAGATCTTACAGGAACAGAGCCAGAAAATTCGATTACTGGTTTCCGAAATCAACCGGAACAGCAGATGAAGGTTATCAAAACCTCCCCTTTTCCGGATAAAGAACTTCTCTATGTTTTCCAGGATTATAATACGCCTGGATCGTCCCTGGTTGATTTGAGTGATTAATTCTAACGGACTTTCAAAATCCAGCTCCGGGAATAGAGATTTAAAATATTTGGAAAATTCAGCTTCGCCAGTAATTCTGGCAGATATACTGTGTCGGGAAAGGGAGTATTGATGACCATACTTGTCGATGAAAAAATTGAGGGTGGTAGTCGAACCACTTCCCGTTTCTCCAATCAGGCAAGTAGGTGAGAATTTGCCGCTGGTCCAGTTGGAGTAGGCCAAACCTAGTTGATGAATAACCTGGGGACGGCCAATGCTGAATTTTTCTTCGGTAAGAGGCACCGTCGCAAATAGTTTCTGATACATCAAAGGCAATCTAGAAATAGCTATTTCTGTTTCCGACAGGTAATTGGACAGTTCGCTGGCAATGGCTTCCGATTCTGTGCTAAGTCCCAGGAGACTCCTAAGGAAAGAATATTTGTCCCTCGTGAATTGAAAAGCATTCTGAAAAAAATGAATCCCCTTTTCTCCCCTACTGCTCAAGATCTTGAAAAAATTAATGACACTGTTTTTCACCTCCTTTATCCTCTTCCTTCGAAGCATTTCGGTTTGAGTGTCAAATAGATTCTCCAAAGTTATGGCAGACAACATTTTCTCATTAAAACCATAATTAATCTCAGCCAATTTGGCAATGGAATTAGCCTTTAAACTTTTGAGGAAACTCAAATTTTCTTCCGCCTTTTTCCTTGCCCGCTCAATCCCATTTACAAATTCGTCATAAGTGGAGCTATCTTCACCCAATTCGCGGGTTTGATAATATTCAACGGAGTAGTCGATTATTTCGCCTACCTCATTGGAGTTGGCCAGGGCATTTTGCAGCTCTCTCATCATTTCGCTCTTTTCCCCCGAAAGCGAAAGACTTATATTTTCCTCCAAATTTCCCCTAAGAATATCTGTAATATTTGTTTCACGCAACTGATTGGGAAAACGTATTTTTTCAAAGTCGGGTTTCTTTGGTAAAAAATAGATGTGCGGAAGTTCTTCCCATTCCGTTGTGCAATAGGTCAGAATAGCATCGTAGCAGGAAGCCAGATCGGTTTCAAGCACCAAATTAAGGAAATGAGGGATTTGATTCTCCAGCAATTCCGTCTGAAGAATCGATTTTACAACATCATCCGTATTACGGCCGGACTGTAGCTCCAGACTTGCCTTGGCCAAACGGTCCTCAATTCTACTATAATTCTGTATAAGAACTTCTCCTATTTTGCTTTCAATTCCCTGGATGTTCTCCTCTATTTGTACTGATGTGTTTAGCAGGGCGAAACGAAGACTGTATTTGAGTCTCCAGTGTTCAAAAACAGCGAAACTCTGAACATATTGGCCTCGCAATTCATGCTGAATGTGCCGGTTCAACTCCTCCTGCTTTCGCAGGAGATTTTTCTTGCCAGCCATTTTTTCCGGAAATTCCAGGGTGCCATACTTCTCGGCAATACCATTAAACACGGGTGTTAACCGATTCTGAATTCCCTTAAAATGATCATTTATTCTTTCCTTTTGCCTGCCCAATTGCTCCTCGATAGCAATTAAACTCTGATTCAGTTCATCCAAGGGAAGCTGCTGACCAGTTAGTAGTTTTCTCTCAATCTGTTCATCCAATTTTTTCAGTGCAAGAAAAATTTCCTTATTGCCATCCATTACCTGCTCCAATACTGGTTTGGTGACCTTCAAAAAACCAATCCAGTAAACCAATTCAGCAATATTTTTTAACACAATCCTATGCTTCCAGTAAGCAAGAGGCAGGGGCGATTTCCTTAGGAGCCTTCTAAAAAAATTAAGCAAAATTAGCATTCGCCAATGTACCCGAAGAACTCCTCTCTTGAATCCTTTCCTAATCCGAATGGAAAACTTATCGTTGGCAAGTACTGTGAAGCGCTCAGGACTTTGTTGCCGGATTTCTACTTCGTCAAACTTCTCTATGAAAGCATCAATTTCCGAAGATCTGGCAAGAAAATGCTCATTGGAACGAATTTTCTGTGAAGTGTAATTATTATGAAGAAGCTCCTGTATGCACAGGCATTTTTCCTTGTAAATGACTCTCATCTCCTTGCAGGCACCATTTCCGGAGGCCACACTCTCCGAAAATGCCTTAAGCATGCCCTGGAAACAGCTCAGAAGTGCCTCCGGGAGTTCCAATAGGGTAAGAAATGAGGAATGATGCTTTTTGTACATGGTTAAAACGACAGAATTAATTCTTTCTACTTAACGAGCACTATACAAATTACAAAATATTTTCACAACATCATACTGTTAATGAGGAAGGAAGCCTTTTAAATTTCTGAAAGCACATAAATAGGTATGGTATTTGGTTTCCAACACACCATAACAGAAGCATTTCATTGTTGCATCAACAACACAATATTCCAAATTGGAGACCATTTCAAATCGGTGCAAAACAGCCCAGCGCCTTGATCAACCCAATGCGGCACCGATAAAAAAGCACAATACCATTTGCTACAATATTGCATCCCCATCCGGGGATATGATATTGTCTGTAAGGCATATATAGTATAGCCCTGGGTACAGATTAAGTTATGCAGGCGGCACGGCTCCCTTGATAATTATCACAACCTAAAAATAAACTGTGAAACTCAAATAGAAATAACGAAAAAAGCTCTCAATGAAGTTAGGAAAGACTACGAATTTGCAACATTTTACCAAATCAGTGATCACATTGATTGCCCTACCTGTGGAGCCATTTACAAAACTCATTTGAAGAAAGGTTTGAAATTGCGCAGGACGAAGATAGATGCAAAGAACTATTAGTTGAACTAACCAGAGAACTTACTGAAATAGGATCTCTCATAACGAAAACCAATAAAGCTTACACTAACAACAATGAAGAAATTATAAAAATTGAAACAATATTAGAAAAAAAGAGGGGTGAGGTTAAGCTACGTGATATTATCGAAACAGAGGGAAAAAGAGAGCTGAAAAAAGTATTTGATGAAAACATCAATAATTTAAAAGACGAAATTTTTGAAATATCCTATCAAAACAACCAATTTAAACTAAATACAATAGAAAACAAGGAAAGAAAAAAGGATATTACCAATTTTTACCAGGAATGTATTTGAAAGCATCTTAAAGATCTTGATGTTTGGTCAATCAGTGCTGATGATTTAAAAAAGATTAATACTTCAATCCCTGAAACTGGTAGCACTTTAACGAGGACGCTAATTTCTTATTATTTTTCCATTCTTAAGACGATTAACAAATTTGGTTCTTCCATTTTTTGTCCTATCATAATAGACTCTCCAAACCAACAAGCTCAAGATAAAGGGCATATTGATTTAATTTATTCCTTCATATTAGAAAATCAACCTAAAGACAGCCAAATGATACTTGGAGTAGAAGATCTATATGGGATTGATTTCAATTGCCCAGTTATTGAATTAAAAGAAAGATATAGTTTACTACAGCGAAACGAATATGAATCTGTAAATAATTCAATTCAACCCTTTTTGGACAAAATGTATAATAATTCCAGGCTTTTATAATTCCTACTTATTTTTAATCAATGTCACGCAAAACAAGACGTACAATATAACAACACCCTACTAAATGAACTGAAATATTTAATTGGCAAAACCAGGACACCTGAATAGTAGGTCTTCGGATAATCGCAACAGATAACCAAAACACACTCACAAAGGACGAGATGATTAACAACAGGCTCTCTATGAACTTAGCCAAGAAAATACTCTAATAGAAAAGAAAGGCTTGGATCAATTTCAAGATAAAAACTCTATTCCCCAGAAGAATAGAAGTTTTATGTTTCCCGTTTACATTTGTTGAAACATCGGAAGCTGTTTAAGTTTTGACATCTTTAACCAATTTTTACCCAGCTTGAATAGTTTATCGATTATTGGAAAAGATCAAATACAATTACCTTGAATTTTAATTTGTAGTGGTGACAGGCACGAATTAGGCGTAGTTTTTTTCGAGGTTGTGCAAAATATATAGGAGCGATAGCATTTTTAATGTTTTGTTTTCTTAGGAGTTTCTGGTTTCTTGTTCCGGGAAGAGATATTGAAGTAATCTAAAAGACAGATGGCCTGAATAGTTCAATGGTTGAATTCTTTTTATGTATAGGGGAAGGTTGGTGATTTTTTTTCATGGTATTTTTTTAATATTGATTCGTGAATGATGCGTCAGGACTTGTCCTGGCCTTACTATTGCAGATAGATGATTATAAATACCCCTCCCTACCTCCATGGGGTAGACTGAATACTTCGAATTACACCAAGGGGGAATTGCGTTAGCACTATTAGGAAGGATAGATTCTGGTTTTAGGTTTCTAGTTTCTGATTTAATCGTGTATGCATCTTTCTGTTGCTCATTCCGAATAGACCATGATTGAATCGTGACTGTAGGTTAGTGAATGATAAGGTCATGTAAAAAAGACCACGACGTGTCGTGGCTGTACTATTGCTTGTGGGAAATTAGGGCTATTAATCTATATGGAAGGCTCAAAAATTTTAATTAACAAACCTTGATAAAAATTTGATTTTGAGGTGGGAATTTCATAATTTGTATATTGTAATGGTTCGTTAACATTACATTGACATATTTTAAGACATGTGATTAAAGGCTTCCTGAATGGAGGCCTTTTTTGTAGGGATAGGAAGATTACATCCCCTATTCCCCACAAAAGGGGGAATCTCACACTTTGATAACTTCGACAAAGGGTATGTTTTTACCTCTGCGTAAAAGTGTTACGACCTGAGAATATTGATTGAAAGCTTCCGTGAATTGACCTTGCTCCTCCTCTGAGCACTCCAAAGCTTCCAATGTTTTCTTAGTAGAAATTACTTGGCCGGTAAGATTACGGGCAGGAATTTCAGGTGCAATGGATTTAAGCCAGAGGTGGATGTTACTATTCATGCAATGTAGGAAGGTTACGAATTGGTGCATCTCTTTGGAAATGGGTGGTAATTGGGTTAGGATGTTCCGGATTAAGAACTGATTCTCTTCTTCTGTTTTTCCATTTTTCAGGACTTTCAAAATGGCTTTTAGAGCGAGTATGTGCTCCTCAATTTCTTCCAATAGAAGATCGTACCGGGAGAGGTCCAATCGGGTTTCCTGGTCTTCCTTTGGGGCCAGGTCTTCGAATTTTAGTTTGTAGAGGTGGATGGCGCGGATTAGGCGGAGTTTGGATTGAATGTGGTGAAGGACAGAAAGGGTGGAGATTTTTTTCATGGTGTTTATTTAATGAGTATTGATTTGTGGGTGATGGGCCAGGACTTGTCCTGGCCGTGCTATTGATGGTGAATGATTATCAGATCAATTCCCCTAGCCATTTTCGCTAAGAGGAAATTGGAGCTGGATTTCCCTGGTGAGGGTGGATTGGATGAGCTGGAGGGAGGATTTGCTCCGGGCCTGATCCGAAATGAGCTGAATGATGCGCTGGTATTCGGCGGCGAGGGTGTCGGGATAGGGTTCCTGGTAGACGAGTTTGGTAAGGAAGTCTTTGAAGCCTTCCTTTCTGTTCTTGTGACTTTTGTATAGGATCTCCCGATAGAGTGGCGGCAGGTTCTCCAGAAGCTCTACGTTGGCTTTGTGCATTTCGGATGCCAGGACATTGGCATGGGAGGTGAAGGTCTTGAGTCGATGGGAGAAGTACTGGTGGTTCTCATCTGCTGTATGGCGGGCGATTAGGCCTGATGGCGAAGCCATCACGAAGTAGCGGGGATGCTCCACGACAATTTCGATGGATTCGATGAGACCGCACTTGAGGTTGAGCTCACTTTTGATCTCTATCAGGTCTTTGAGGTCGAGCTGAGCCTCGTCCATAATCCGGACAAGTCCCGGGGAAAGGAGTGCTTCGTTTTCCAGGTAGAAGCCGATGAGTAGATGGGCCTGCTGGAGGAGGTTGTTGAGGTAGGATTTTAGTGTTTTCATGGGATGAATTTTTAATGAATAATGATTCGTGAGTAATAAGTGGTGCTATTAGGCCACGGCATGCCGTGGCGGTACTATTAAGGAGATGATTTTGCCTATACGCGTCTGAGGAGATCCAGTCAGGTGCGTTTTTTTCGGGAGCGGGGGCCGGAGCGGATGGTTTTTCGGTTCTGGTATCCGGGACGGTTGACGCTCGGGGAGGCCGGGTGGCGAGGCCAGCGGTTTGCTGGTTTTTGTGCTTTGGGTGTAGGCATAGTGAGAATTTTTTTATTGGATTTAAGGTGGACACGATTATAAGGTCAATCCCCCGACCCCGTTGGCTGCGCCGAATGCTTCGCATTACTCCAAGGGGGAATCGTGCCAGTGCTATTGGAGGCAAAGCTCCAAGTTCTTTGATTCATAAGGCAATCCCCCTTTGCTAAGTGGGAATTACGGTAGTGCTAATGGTGAGAGAGTCCCTGATTTAATGGAATGCTGCCGTTGTCTGTTGTCAGGCCTAAAGGCCATTATTGGTGAATGATCATTAGGCAATGAGATCCAGACTGGAGTAAGCCTAACGGCTTGCCCTGTGGGCCTATTTTGAGCGGGTTCCTAAGGGAAAACAGCGAGTGGCTGTCTTCCCTTAGGAACCCTTCTTATAACGGGTCCACTTTTTGCAGGTGGCGGATGCACTTCTTCAGGCTTGGTTTGGTGCGCAACTGAATGTAGGAGGTGATGGCGTTGGAGAGCTGCACCATGACCCGGCCGTTGTGAATGACCAGTTGGTAGGCCTCCTCATCTCCGTAGATGCGGCAGAAATCCAGGTGTTCGATGGGCACCAGTGCAGGCTGGTACCGATGGCGCATTTTAATATATCCGGCATCCCACGCCCGCTGTCGATAGCGGATGACGGTGGATTTGCCCAACCGCAGCACAAGGGCCAGGTATTTGGCCGGAAGATCCCGGCAGCTACAATTCGTCCTGGAACGCCCTTTTTTTCGTTCCGATTGTTTTGCTGTCCGGTATTTGTACTGCAGGTAGTAGGTGACCACCGCGGCGTAGATGAATGGTCGGAAGTTGGGGAACTGATCGGGGGTAAAGAGGGCTCCGGTGGCACACCGGAAGCCCAGCTTTCGGGCAAGGGCCGGGTACCCTACCACACGTAGGCTCCCCCGCTTTCGGTTCAGGGTGACCCAGCCCTTTTTCAAAAGCCAATTCAGATTTGCCTCCAGGGTGCGCTGGTCCCTGAGGGCCAGCTGCTCCCGGATGGCTTTTTTAACCCCAGGCGTTAGCAGCAGGTGCCCCGCCCCCATGGCCTTGAGACAGAGGTAGAGCTTGACGGGATTGACCTTTCGGCAGGAAAGGGCAAAGACCAAGAGCTCGATGGGTATGTTCATGGGGCAGGGCTGCATACTGTATATTAAATGGCGGATAAGAACTCATCCTGATCAGAATTGAGTAGTTCCTCGATCTGATCCTTGGGATACAAATAGGTGTTGTTCAATTTCTTGTAGGGAATTGCTTTGCGGATGCGCATACGCTGCAGGGTTGACCATGAGATGTTCAACATCTCCATCACGTCCCTGGTGCGCAGCCACTTTTTTGCAGGTTGGTTGGTTTGGATCAAAGCTCGGATTTCTTGAAGAAGATCCCTCTTGAATTCCAACAGATCCTTTCGAGTAATGATTTCAACTTCCATAACAAGAGTTTTTTATGTTATGGAAGTGAAGGTAAATTTTAGTTTTTGAAATCCATGGTAACCGTTACTACGATGTTACTATAGTTACCATAGATTATCAAGTAGTTACGAGGCTATTTTTTTGAAAAAAACTTGAATTTCATCAAAAATCTCCTGTAAGGCAGGCAAAAAATTGACTTCCTGACTGCGAATTTGGGAGATCAAAGTTTTAATATTTCGCATGGGTTTTCCTCCTTCGTAAAGAAAGTTTTCCTCAATGAATTTTGCCAACTGATAATCGTTGGCAATATCCTTTAGAATTTCTAAATGCTGAAAAAGAAGAAAGATAAGGGTGAGTTTGATTCTGGAGGTATTGAAAGTAATTTTACCAAAATCGCCTGGTTTGTCCGAAGAAAAAGATTCGGAAGGTTGTGGAAAATTTTCGTTCAAATAGGCTAGAATGGGCTCTAAAAAATGTTCTTGAATTTGGGAACGAACGAATAGCTCAGTATAATGGAACTCATTCTCATGACTGCAATTGGCAAGGTTGTCCCTGATTTCAGGGTGACTCAGGGATTTCAGCAAATTGTAGTTGGCTTCCAGAAATAGCTGGAATTGCTCCCCTTTCCGGGTCTGAAAATTCTCCTGAATCCGGTCCAGAACCACCTTCTGTTTTTCCTTACACAGCTTGGTGTACCGGCTACGAAAATTGGGGAGAAAGGTAGAGGTAATACTTTCTATAGTTCCCAGGGTACACACTACGGTAATGAATTCGTCGTAGAGGGTTGTTTTTATGGCTTCGGGCTGCAACAATTGATGTGCAACTTCTATTTCAGGCAGTAGGTAGGGAGAGTTGTATTCGACTGATTGTTTGAACAGGACAAACAATTGAATGATCTTAAATTGCAAATGTTCCAGGATGCCAACTATTTTATCCGCCCCATCAAATGATAATCGTTTCAAGCTAAAGATTTGATTCTTCAGATGGGTTTGAATTTTTTGAATGAAAAAGGTCAAGTCGGATTCATTGGAAATGGTATGGGCATACTGCTTGAGATGATCAACTATTAGGTTTGTCTCCACAATAACCTTACTGTGTAAATAATCGGAAAAACTATCAGGGCCTGATTCGGAATACTGATGCTCTTTCTTCAGCTCCTGAAAATCGGTAATGGCATCCTTGATAACAACATCGAAAAAGGTTAATGGGCAACTATTTTGGGTATAATTGTACATGGCTTTGAGATTCATTGTGATTTAACATACTTTGGGACTAATTTTGGGGAGGATTCGTTTTCGAATTTTTGGCGTAGGATCTGCATCTCCTCGCTAATCCTTTCCTCAACAACCTTGGCATAGATTTGGGTTGTTTTGAAGGATTTGTGCCCCAACATGCGACTCAGGGCTTCAACTGAAATACCATTAGCCAATGTGACGGTAGTTGCAAAGGTGTGCCTGGCAATATGACTCGTAAGATTTCTTTTGATACCGCAAATACGAGCGATCTCCTTTAAATTTTTACTGTAAAGAGGATAATTAGGCATTGGCAGAAGTAATTCACTACAGAAAGGATTCGGAACCTCTCTGTACTTTTCAATGATCTTTAAAGCCCGAGGCAAGAGGGGAACATTGCTTGAGGTATCCGTTTTCTTCCGGTTGATGGAAATCCACCGATAACCATCTATTCCCACAAAAATATTTTCAGATTTCAGGTTTCTTAAATCGATATAGGACAATCCTGTGTAGCAGGCAAACAGAAACATATCCGCAGCTATTTGCAGCCGTGGGTCAGAAAAGGCCTTCTCTTCAATTGCCTGTAGCTCCGGCTTGGAAAGAAAATATCGTTTCTCCGGAATAATTTTAATTTCAATGTTCTCAAAAGGGTCGTGCTTCATCCATTTTCTTTGCCTTGCAGATTTGAATACTTTTTTCATGCATTTTAGGTATTTCATTGCCGAATTGTTGTTGCATGGTCTCTCTGTTCGTAAGAATCGCTCAAACAGGGATATAAAATCATGATCGATATTGGATATTGATATGTCTGAAATTTGGTAATCCAACTTCAAATAGGTTTGTAAATGGTTCTTTGTTGTATTGTACTTTTGAATGGTCCTTTCAGCATATTTTATCCCACCATACTCCTCCATCTGACTGATGTAAAAATCCATCAATTCCATTAGCTTTATTTCTGTTTTTCTTTTGCCTTGTAGCAATGATTTTAGAATTGGAGCTGATATCTTCTTGTTGTTATCCAAAAGCTGACGGTATTGATTCAACACCCTTGCCTGAATCGTATCCAGAAAATTGTTGGATTCACGAGCCAACTCTCCTGAACCTGACAAACGGCCAAGAGTTGGATTCCATTTCTTAATTGGCACTTGACGTTTCAAGGAGATTTCTGCATTCAAGCCATCGTAATAGATGCGCAGATACAAGGCTCCTAATTCTTTACTTTTTCCACGACTCTGCCGAAGGAAAAAGGACACTTTAGGGGGAGTTAGTGTATTCATAAAACATACTGTTTAAAAGTTAAACTTATCATCACTTAAGCCAATTTACTGAATTTCATCATGTTTGGCAAGCAAGCACGTGGGTGTACGTTTTATTTAAAGATCATTAGGTTTATAATACAAGTGATAATTTGCAGGGGATGTTAAATAAACAGGTTGTTCTATATTTGTTCTAAAAGTTTTGCAAAAATGAGGGGATTTTGAAGGGGGAAAGAAATAGCATACTATTAGATATTGCTGTAAACGTGGATTTTGGAGAGATTGATGGAGAGATGAGAGTCCCCGTAGGGGATGGACAAATTGAGCAATCCCCCCTATGGTTTCCAACATCCAATACCGATGACATTCCATTCTAATAATTTCTCACAATTAATTTGGGTTCAATTGCCAAAATATTCGTAACTTCTTTTTACCGTTTAAAAAATAGTGAAATGGAATCACACATCCGACCCACCACTGATACAATTGAATGGCAAGCTTTTGACTTGCCATGGCGCCCGGCTTTACCCCAACTGGTAACACGGGAAGTGGCCGGTATTTGATTTCGGCCAGGCCAGCCCCTCTTGCAAAGGCCTCCCTCCCGTTCAACAACTTCTTTTTGGAAATACTTACTGTTCGATCCCTTTCGCCCTCTATTTGTACCAAAAATCCTAACGCAAATACACACCGATAGTACCAGCGAAAATGAACAAAAGCATCGGAAGCAGAACAGAAATCTGCACCAGGCGACAGAATCAGGAAAGGAATTCAAAACCTCCTTCCCCTCCTTCTGCACTGCCATCACTGAAGGGGCCGAAGCAAACCGCCCCTACACTGCAGCTCTATGCTTCCTCCCATCTGCAATGGCCCGGAACAACTTCAACAACAGCTCATCCATTGCCTGCCTCACCCCACCCGCTGGCAACAAGCGGAGAAAGAGATTCGCTCTCCCGATCACCGGAATTGATCACCGACTGTTTGCGTTCGCTCTCTACTGAAGTAGCAAAGGAAGCAAGCAATTCAAATTACGCGATTGAGAATCCCCTGCCAACGAAAATAAATTTCGTTTCCCTCTTCGGAAAATTGGTTTCATCGATAGCAAATCCATTTTTCCCAACAAGGAGCTTCATTTCGCTAACAGCAAACGAGTCGGAAACGACAGCAAGCTTCACCTTACTAACAGCAAGCAAATCTGCAACGACACCACACTCCACGTTACTGACAGCAAGCAAGTCTGCAACGACAACAAGCTCCACGTTGCTAACGGCAACCAACTATACAACGACAGCAAACCTCTCGTTACCAACAGCAAACCACACTGCATTAACAGCACACCCTACACCACTGACAGCGAACGACTCAGCAAGGACAGTGAGCTTCACTTGGCTGACAGTAAGCAAGTCTGAAACGACAGTAAGCCACAAGTTAGCAACAGCAAAATTCAGGGAAACGAAACATAAAAATCAAAGGAAACAATTTCGTTCACAATATCCTTCCTACTGCCAGCTAAGGGAGCCGGCGATCAGCAGTAGTACAATCAATGGCTCCACACTTAAAAATTAGAATTTATGAAAAAACTAATTCTTAATTTCTTTCGAATGCTAACGGTTGTCCTGGATGTACTCGATGATTACAAGGATATTATTGAGGCGCAACCAACAATCAAGGAAGTAACGGACATCTTCAGGGCCAATTACCTGAGAATGCAGAAGAACATCCAAATTCAGTCCGAAACCGTAACGGGTGAAACCAAACTGAAGAGGTTGACGAAAAGCAACCTGGCCAGCAGTTACTACTCCGTAGCCAGCTTTGTGCGCAACTATGCCATCAAAATGGAAAACCTAAAGTTGGAGGAAGCACTAAGTCATACACAGCTACAGCTAAACCGTATGAAAGGCCCCCAATTGATCGGGCAGGTTGATTTCGTTCTGGAGTACTACGATTCCCTGGAGGATCCTACTCCTCTGGGTATTCCAACTGAAATGACAGATACCCTGAGAACAGATCTTGCCGCGTTCAAGGTTCAGATGATGGCACCACAGGAAGCACGCCTGCGCATTAAAAATGCAACGGCCGAACTGGATCAGCTTTACAACGAAACCAGGATGCTGATTGAGAAGAGAATGATCCCCCTGTTCAAGGCCTGCTACGCTCAATCGCAAATTGAACTTTGGACCCGGTTTCAGAATTCGGTACAGATGATCAAACCACCCACTCATCATTTGGCCATAAAAGGCAGTATCCGCGATGTGGAAACGAAGGAACCCATCACCAAGGCCTGGATCGATATCCCCAACACGGATATCTCCTATCGCGTTCGATCGAAGAAAGGAAACTTTATCGTTCGCAACCTGGACCCCGGCAGCTACACCATTAAGTGCAGCCATGGCAACTACCAGGAGGTGAAGCAACACTTTAAGGTGCTATGGGGAGAAACCACCAAATTGGTAATTGAGATGCAAATGGATGCCAGGGCAAGGAAAAAGCAGGAGCAGAAGCAGCCAAAGGAGGAGTTGGAAGTGCAGCTGAATTAATCTGGTTTTCAAGGGTGACTTTTGCGGGGAGGAAATGCCCGCACGAAAAGACACTACATCTGCTACAGGAGGCTCCCTGACGGGAGGATTGGAGTTTCAGATACCGGGGCCTCCTAATCTCTTTCACCCTGCAAAAGGAAGGTATCGCAACCATGTATTAAAAGGACCTGGTTGCTGATGCCCCTGCAGGGAATGCCGCACCGGAAGGGGCTACACAATTAATAAGAAGAGAAACCTATGAAAACACAAATTATAAACTACTGCAGTACAAAGGGGCTTATCAGCATCGCCAATTTCAGCCTGGAGCTACTCAGCCGGATGGATTGGACTGCCGATAGCTTCCTTACCCGAATCATCGAAAAACTGGAGCAGGAGAACCAACTGCTTACCCAAATCTTCAACAATGGACAAAGAGTGGATTACCCCCTCCTACTGGCCGAAAAGGAGGCAGTAGTTGAACGGGATCTCATTGGCCTGAAATACCTTATCAACCAACACACCAGGGAAAAAAACACAGACATTGCCAGCAATGCGAACTACCTCCGCAAGATCGTCGATGCCCACACCAACAAGCTGCCCCAACAGGACTTAAGAAAGCGAATCTCCACCGTCAATGCCCTGCTGAGGAATATCGATCGCGTGCAAATGAAAGAGCGGACCGATAGCCTAAAGGGAATCCCGGGCTGCATCCATCTGCTGAAAACATCCGCTGCGGAACTGGAAGCCCAGTACCGGGAGAGCCTGGAGGCTGCAGAATATAGGATGACCCACCTCTCACCCATGGAACAGAAAAAGATGGTCCGCCATCTCTTCAACAAGGTACTGCTCCCCTACCTGGAGATGAAAACCCGTATGGAACCTGAGGTGTACTACCTCTTGCAAAGGGCAATTCAGGAGAGAATAAAGGCCCTCAACACCATTACCCGAAGCAACCGGAAAAGGAAGGCAAAAAGCCGCCAAATGACTCTACGCCAACAGGAGAACCTGAGCATGCAGGAGTCCATCCCCGAACACGAGGCATGGACCGAAACCATACTATAACAACCTGGAGTTGGGCCTGCCCTCCATCCAACAACCGGCAAGCCATTGTTCTTTGACGTATTGATACAATTATAGGGATAATCTATATAACTCCCCCCTGCCCCTGCACGGTTGGTGCGGGGGTGGGGGTTATTTTGGATTTAGAGATTGTAAAGAATATAATAAACATAGCTTCGCTACAGACCAACCACAACACTGATTTACAGAAGCATAAGCAATCAGGTTTATTCCAGGTGTTTGCTTTTTTACCAGTGGCAAAAAAAAAACAGAAAAACATTTGCTCAATTATAATGTCTGTTTTTTTATTAACCTTGAAAATGAAATCATATCTTTAATAAAATAGAGAAGTCCTGCATACTATTGTAATTTATTTGGACCAGTTTTCAATATAGTCTAAAAGGGCTTCTGATCCATTCTTTGGTTTTAATGAGAATAGCAAAATATGTTTAGAAGGTAAAGATCCAACTCTTAAAAGAACATTACGTTTACCAGGAAACTTATTATTAAGATCATACAATTCACGATCCTCAAAATTAAAAATATTGGATAATAAGTCGGAGTCTTGCATTAACATATACAACAAATCTTTATTATTAATATCCATTCTTTTTTCGCCAAGCAAATATTCATTTTCTTTCAATAAGGTATTGTACTCAAAATTAATGCTCGTACTTATCTGTAATTCATTAAATTTGGCCTTAATATTTTTTATGAAAGATTCAGTTATTAATGGAGAAATAAATATTACCTGCTTTGCTTTAATAAAATTATTTTTTAATTGGATAAGTTGTTCAATTGATTTTACATGGAAATATTTTTCATTTTTATCTTCTAACCTTTTAATACATTTCTCTAATGTTTGGTTGTCTTTATATTTTCCCAAATAAAATTTCAAAGCTTTTTTTGCTTGTGAACCAGAAATGGAAATATCTGCTAAAATAATAATGCTTTTACCTTGACAACTTTCACTAAGTAGTCTATTAACATCAATATCAACATTGATTGCCCTTTCTTTGAATTTACATTTATCGAATAATCTTTCCAAACCATTCCTATCTCGATATGGGTGTTTTAATGGGAAAAACAAATAATCATCAGAAGAATTATATTCAACGATTTTCCGTGAAAAATAATTAATGTCTTCATCTGTTACTGCAACATGATAAGTTAAGCTTTCTATAATTGCCTCATATAATTTTACAATAGAATAAGAATTTTCTTTGGCAACCATAAAGGCCTCTAGTTTAGAACCTTTAATAGAATTCGCATTAAATAGACTAAGCCAATTAATTATTCGGTCCTTAATCTTAGATGCGGAGGTATAATGGTGGTCTAATAAATCTTCTAAATGAACCGTGTCCACGTTATCGTAAAAATCAGATGCAATATTATAATATTCGTTGGGAGGAAATAAATCTTTTAGCCTAGCAGAAACAGTTCCTTTTATAATATCTTCGTGTATTAATTTACGCTCCTTTACTCTTTCATAAGCCTTTATCAATTCATCTTCTGGCTTGTAGATATAATATTTATCGTTGCTCTCATATAAATAAACATACTCTCGATCATTTAATAAAAGTGAAATTTCATTCGTTACATTAAGAAATTGATCCGTTTTATGACAAAAGTAGAATGCATTTTCCAGGTTGATAAATGATCCATTAATTGTTAGAAAGTCCTCTTTCTTTTCTGTTTCATAATTGTATTTTTGTTGAAATTGTATCTTACATAATTCAAAATCATTAAATGATGGTATTCCATCAAACATATTGCTTTTTACAAATGATTCCATTTCTGAAGCGCAGTAATCATCAATTTTACTGCTTATTGCGTGTTTTATTTTGGTGAGTTCTGATTGGAAACTTATTATTGACCTTTTTATAGTTTTTATAAAATCTTCAAGATTTTTATCACATATTGCGGTGTTTTCATTTACAGTAAAAAGTATATCTTTCAAGGAACCTTGATCACTTTCATAATGTCTAAAGTGAATATTAAAAAATTTCATTAATAAATCCTTGATACTGTTTCTGTCATTTTCTAATATATTTAATATTGTCAATGTCCAAAAATATTGAAAGTCAAAAATAGATTTAATCTCGTGTTCATCTACTGTTTTAACAAATTGTTGAAGAAAACTAATTTTATCAACACTCCTAGTACCAATTATTTCTGAGCTTGGAAAGAATTCTTTCTCAAGTTCATTAATTGAGTAATTGAATTTATTCTCCTCTATAGTTATCTTAACATTTTTGTATCTCGTGGAATTAATTATATCTAAAATATTATTCCAATAAGAATCAATAGAATTGCCTAAATTATTCCCATCTGATAGAATTAATTCATTAAATATGGAATAAAATGGGACTAAAGGATCACCTTTTTTAAAACGTATAGGATTGTAAAAAACCGGATATCCAACCTTATTTACTTCTTTGAATTTTTGATGAATTACAATAAGTTGGTTTAAAGTGATTAAAAATGAGACTAGATCAGATTGATCTAATATATTATTTACAGAGATAAATTCATCTATGGAATACTCAAATTCATTATTATCCTGTATAGAACAATTTAAATATTCAAATTTTTTTTCATCTAATTTATTTCCTAAACTTTTAATAAATAGTTTTTTCGCTGAATTGTTCTCCAATACAATTAGCCCGTTTAAAGCTAGATTTTGCATGCATATATCGTGACTATTGGGATGTAATTTAACATTTCGGTTAATTAGCCAATCGTAAAGCAGAGAATCCGGTTTATAGTCTTGTGTGTTAGAGATAAATCCATTTAAGTTATCCTTTAGTGAAAACAGAAGGAATAATAAGATATCTCGGTATTTTTTTACAAATCCATTTCTGCAGTTGAATTTATTAAACTGAGAACCGTTAGTTGCTCCAAGTAATAAAGAATAACTGTTTTTTGAAAAATCTTTTGATGTGAATGAATTTAATTTTTTTAACCAATGAAATTCAATCTTTTCTTTAATCATGTAACGCTCCGACTTTTGCAAAAGTGTCAACCATGATTCAGAAACATTATGATGATTTTGTGAAGTTTCAAACAGAGTAAAGAAACATAGACAATGATAATAGAGGATAAGGAATTCAATATTATCAAGGAAGGAGTTTTTTAAATCATTATCACTCCACTCACTAAAGCGAGTAAAACTATAATTTGCTAACCCTCTAGCTACTTCTAGATCTAATTCATGATTATTTATTATCCTAAATAATTCCTTTATAAAAAGCTCACTATCATATAATTCACTCAACTTTCCCTTAATTATTTGATAGTGTTTTATGGTGTATCTTAAACCTGGAATTTCTAAAGCAGCATTTTTAATAGTTTGGGTACATTTATCGTAAAACTCGTCGGAAGCAGTAATATCTTGTTTCATTAGAATAGTAAGGATCAGCAGCTTGTCAGCATCAGAAAGTTCGTTTTTTCTTGTGACTTTTTCTATTAGTAAGGTATGGTTTATTTTATTCTCTTTAGTTTTTTTCCATTCCGTCAAAATGGTATTTAAGTAGTGGGTGAGAGAGAGACCATTAATTCTTTCCAATGAATTAGAAAGAGCAAAAAAATCCTCAGGAGCTCTATTGATCAAATCTTCGTAGAACATCATGTATAAAGTTCCACGTCCATCATTAGAAAATGGCAGAATTTGCGCTAGCCTTTGTCTAATAAATCCTAATCTTGTATCATCTTTAAACTGATAATAAAAAAAGCGTAGGTTGTCTTTTAGCCCAAATTTGACATCTGATGTAAGTTTCTCCAGTTTGATTAAAATCTTTCGAATTTCTTTATCCGTTAAAATGTATTTATCCTTATTTGCACGATTAATGGTGTATTTAACATCGTCTTGATATTTTTTGAATTTCTCTAAATTTCTATATTCTTCTACATTAGAAATTTCTGATTTCTGATTATTTACTTCTAGATTATTTATATTCAACCACTTAACAATCTTATTGTTTAGTTCAATTGCTCTATCTTCAGATTCTAAGAAAATATAGATGTCGTCAACAAATCGATTATAAGTTTCTCTCCCCTTGTTAATTCCAATGTAGTTTTCAATTGTTTTATCTAATCCTAAGAGGTATAATTCTGCTAGATATCTTGCATAAGCAGGTCCTTGTGGCACACCTTTTGACGAATTATTCTTAACGGATTTTGTAAGTTCTATGAGGAATTCTATTATGTTCTTATACTTAGTAAAATCTTCATTGTCCAATTCTTTTATCTTGGCTTTTATTTTATCTGGAGATTCTTCAAGTAATTTTATGCTTAATCTTTGATGATCTATTTGGTCATAGAAACCTTTTATATCTATTTTTACTAAATAATAATCATTGTATTCTTCGTTATAAATAATATGTTCTATATTTTTAGAAAAAGTACCCCAATTAATGAACCAATTTGTGAATAAATTATCATTGTAAAAACTTGGAGCTATTTGATATCCGTATGAATAGTTTGATATTTCACTATAAAACAGATTATTTAAAATGAAAAGAAAATATGTTGAAATAAAATTATTCGTATAATCTAGGTTATATAACACCCGGACCTTCTTATCTTCATTCCTTTTAAAGACATAAAACTCTTTAGATAAACCGAAATTTCCATTGAAAATTTCATTTATCCTCTTGGATATTGTAGTCTGGTCAATATGAACTAATTTTTGAGTTTGAGGATATAATGGAACCTCATCATTGATTTGAGAGTACTTTATTTGAGCTTTTTTAATTTTTGAAAACAAATTACTGTTAATATTTTCAATTTGAAAGCTAGGAATATTCTCTAATTTGACTCCTTCGATTAATTGAATTGGGGAGATAATATTCTTTATACCACACTCACCACACTTTCCCCAATATGAACATGTTATAGGAGAATAGTATTTAATATTTTCTAATTTCTTTTTTGTGATTTCTGCATTAAATCCTTTTATATGAGAAAATAATTCGAGAATAATTTTATATCCAAAACTTGGGTCATCTTGGGTTTTCAACTTTCCTAATAATCCTGCAAGAATAGCTCTTTCTTTATTACCAAGGCCTTTCTGATAATCTTTCATTAGCTCTCTTACATGAGTACATTTATTTAATGAACCTAAGATATCGTCTAAAGATGTATCAGCGGAGAGAAAAGAAGATACTCGTTTTTTGGATTTTAAAAACCGTTCTTTAATAACTTCGTTGTAAGTATTAATTTGTTCTTCAAGATAAGGTTGAATTTTTTCTTTGGAAATAGTTTGAAGGTTGCAAAGTATCTCATATTGTTTTTCGAGAAATTCAGAATTAGGCGACGTTAACCAGTTTTCCTTATTGTAATCGAAAACATCTTTCTTCCCAATAAAATAAGATAGCGTACCTGATGATTTGTTTTGTGACAAAGGTAATTTAACGCCTTTTCCTACACCTTTTGAATATTTAGAAACATCAGGTATTGTAGGGAATTTATCTGCAATAATATTTCTTTGAAGTTGTACTTTCGATAATATATAAGTCACAAGATGGTAACCTTCAGATTTTGTTATAAGTTCTTCAAATACTATCCATATATGAAAACCTCTCCGTCCTGAGAATTCAAGTAGATAAGGTAATTCTATAGTGTCTAAAAACTTACAGATGTCATCTGCTGATTTTTTCACAAGTTTTAAGTTGTCGTCATTTACTTTATTAGCATCTATCTCTTGCTTAGAAATATCTAGATCAATACATATCCACTTTATATATGCAATATCCAATGTATGTAGTTCCTGATATGTCAATAGACTTTTTTGATTTATCAGCATATCTTCTATTGTGACTGGAGTTATTTTTTCACGTACTAAATGATATGCTCCACTAGTATGTTGACGTCCGTATTTGTGGTCATCGACATAAAAAATTTCGAATAGTTTTTGAGCGACATTTTTATAGATCTGTGCTGGATTCATATAAAAATAGGATTATTTAATTTTGTGTATTTCGTTATATGAAAGAAGGGCTTTCACGGTAAATGAAATTAAATCTAACAAATTTATGCAAACAAATGAAGAAGATTAGATTTTACTTAGTAAAAATTAATTGCCGTTTTAATTAAAGGTCTTTCTCATCAGCTGCAAAATGTAACTCTCATATAGAAATTAAAAATACTCAGCCTGGTTTATGAATATAAATAATTCTCTATGAAATACTAATTTTGATTAATTACATGTCGAACAAAAGCACAGAGGGCTTATTATTAGATTTTTCGTTGTTTTTACATAGGATTCAATTTTAAAGAAAAAGAATAATCCGTAGTTGTGATTGTATGTTTTTTCTGTAAGCCAAAATATGCTTGTTGAATTTTTAAACTGAAGCAATTGATTAGTTTTTTTTCACTCTAGCATGCTTATTGTATACAGCTAATTTTTTTTATCATTAAACATCTCAACACCCAGATTATTATCCCCAAAAATATTTTCAAAGAAGTAAAATTATATTTAAAAGAGATTTTGTCTATTATAAATGAGAATATACCAAAAGTTAATAAACTAAACATTATGCTTTATTTGAGCATTACTTACTGTTAAATTATTTTAGCGACAGTGTAAAGTATACAAGTACAGCGAAAGGCCTAGGAAAAGAAGCTGAAGTACAATGCCAGAATAGTAGGCAGGAGCAGCATACTAACCACTGCGCTTTTTTGCTACTAATACTGATTGTTTTTGTTCAATGCCACTGCCTATTGTAATTGTTAGTCTATGAAATTTCCTCCACTCAACGCTTCACCCTCTTCATAAAACCACCATAACTCATGGAATCCTTCAACCTCAAAACACTAGCTCCCACGATTTCGGAGATGAAGGAGGGATCCAGGTTGATGAATTCGGCCCCAAACCACTCCAAATTAAAGCTGTACCAGGTTTGGTTCTTCACTCGAATGCGGGTGTATTCAATTTGGCATCCGCTGGCTATACATTCTTTTATATCGTGTATCTCCAGGGTTCCCTTATTGCCTTTGGACAGTTTTAGCCCCAGGCGTTGCTTTACCACTTCCACCCATTCAGTGGCATATTGGTTCCAATCAATAATTTCTTCAGCCAATGCATCCCCGGCATCCAATTGAAAACTCCATTTTACAAATTCCTCAAAATAGCCTTCAGCATTGGGTGAAAGTTGGTGTATTCGTGGTATGCCAACCCTGTATTTTATTTCTACTCTCCCCTCCCTGAGCTTGGGAATTGTATGTTCATTATCAAGGGCAACTAAGTAATAATCTGTTCTTGCTGTAATGGTATTAAAATCCAATTTTTGTTTGGCAAACCAATTGCATATCCGTTTGTTCTCCTCTTGGGTAAACCATCTTATTTCTTTGCTTCTATACATAGTGGTTTGATCGATTCAAATTTTACAATTGTACCCGGGACACATTGCAACATACCGTCTCAGCTATTAGTGTACTGCACCTTATCCGGAAATTGGAAAGCAATTGCGGAACTATAAGTTAAGACTATTTTCTCGCAAGTCCGTACTAAATGTTATTCGAATTTGGTAGGATGGTGATGGTTCAACCAGGGTTACAACTTTCAATCGGAGTACTGCCCCATGTTGCAGAGCAACAATCTATCTGTAGCATGAACCGGAAATTAGAAGGCAATGTCGCGGAGCGACAAACCCTTACTCTACCCTTCAGACTAATATATTTGAAATTACTGGCTAAACCTCAAATTGAAGCTTCCGGATATTTTCAATTGGAATGCATCGAAAATAGATAGCTTGCCGCTATGCGGCAGAAAAAAACAGAGGCAACATCCTGCTACAGAAAGCTTGCCGCCAGGCGGCATAAATTTCAGCTACAGCCAGATACCACTACAAAGTATAAAAACATCCTTCAGAACGCATTTTTCGGAAGAAACAAATTGTAAGTATCCTATAGAGATTGGACCTTACTTTTTTGTCTTTCGATATCCTATGATCCGGGGCACTCTTTTACAGTACTCTTCATACTCTCCCCTGTATTTCTGTTTTAAAAATTCTTCCTCCGATTGAATCATAAAAGCACTAGCTATGATGTACAACAGAAACCAGGCAAATACCATCCATGAAAAATACACCACTGTCACCCCAGCCAAAAGGAGTCCGTATCCAAGCAATTGGGGATTTCGGGAAAACCGGTACAAACCGGTTGTAACAAGCTTGTTTCTGTCCATTCCAAAACTACGTCGAGTTCCCAATTTAAACCATGCGCAAAGCAATAGTACTACTCCACAACCAAACAGGATTCCCGCCGAAATCATTCTCAATTTGTCATCAGGAAATGGCGGAAAGGAAGGCCATGCGGCCGGTAGAGCCAGATAGATAAAATTCGCGTGCGCCCCAAAAACAAAAGTTTCGAGCAAATAGGAAATCGCAGACAATCTCTGCCGCTTTCGATAATCCTTCCTGACCACTTTACGGAAAATGAAATATGCCAATAGGATAAAAAGGAGAGAAAGCAGTAGATATCTTACAATCATCTTGTTATTTGTTTCGTTTAATAAGGCAAACAATTACAGCACGATCTGCGCCGGATTTTGGCTAGCTATTCTGCACTTCTACTCCATCCATTGCTTCATCTGTTCTACCAACATTTCATTATCCTCCTTAAATTGTAATGTTCTAACATTGCTGTAATACCTTGCATTCTTCTTTTTATAAAAGGGCTTTATAATTCTTAATCCAAGTCGGTTGATGAATTTCTCCTGACTAATAATGGTGCGGCGCATAAGCTCATTGGAAAAACTCTTATCCACCACATTGGGAATACCAACTACTCGTTTAAAATTGTAAAAGGGGGTGTAGAACAGTATTCCATCAACTAATTCCTCATACTTGATTTCCGAACCGCGATAACGCCCGTAAGTGGTTTTGCCAAAGGGCTGATCCAATATGTCGAATCCGATGGGCGTGCAATTTGTCTTTTCAAAAGCCGCATCCCATCTTCCCTTATTAATTAAAGAATAGTTGTCGGAATTGTACGAGCCATAATTAAGTTTATTAAAGGCAACAATTTTCACTTGCTCACCATATTCTTCAACAATATAATTTCCGGTGGTTCTGTATTTTCCTCCCAAGGGGGTCAGATTTAAATTAATGGCATGGGGAAAACTTTGAATGAGTAATGCTTTTCTTTTTCCTGTTTGAGCAATTTGATTCGCATAGAGTCTCATGAAATTCGCTGCCATGATACTGTCTCTTGTCTGGCTTTGAGCATTCATCTTCTTCTCAAAGGCAGCATATTTTTTCCGATCCATTCCCTCCCAATCAAAAGCCAGATCGGTAAAACCTATCGTAATCCTGTTATCATATCTGAGATTCTTATTAATGGCGTAAATTCCTTTAAGGTATTTGTACAGATTGTACTTTTCCCATAAGGGATTGAAATCCAGGTTACGATACAGTTCAATTAGTTTCTCTTCAAAGAGGCTATCGTTTTCATAGGTCGATTTCAGAATTCTATTGGCCCGGCCGGTTTTGTTGGTACAACCTACTTCGGTATAAACATGCCCTACATTTTCAATGAAGCGTTGATCACCAATAATTTCAAGTAGTAAATCATATTGTGTTGTATCTCTATGGTCGCGTTCACCGATAATTACTATATCGTGTGTCTTAAAAAGATTTAAAACATACTCCTTAGGGTGCTTTGAATGCTCCTTAAGGCAATCTGTTAATTCAACAACCTTGGTTTGCCCAAATAGATTTACAACTAACAGAACAAGTAGTAGGGTCAATGTTTTCTTCATGCTTATGGCTATGATATACTAATTTAAATTGCAATTATTGTAAATACTCCTGTACCCGTGACGCATTCAATTGCACTCCCTCCTGAGTGGAGATATAGCTCCTCCTCTCCCTCCTGCTTAAGGGCAATAGAGCAACCGGGGTACTACTTTCATCGGTTTTGGAAATACCATCTGACCAGAAAGCATTTCAAGTTAACAATATCTATGCAAATAAAACGGCTTATTACTGTTAAATTATTTTAAAAATAAAGTACTGCATTACAAATACTAAGACAGAAAGGTTCGCAGCGGTACCCTGGGCGGTCAATTGATGGGTGGAACTATTCAGATATTGCGGAATGGGGGCTGGGAAAAAGGCTTATGCTATGAATTACTACCCTGGCAGCACAAGCAATTGCAGGGAGGTCTTCTATTTCTCTTCTACTTCTTTCAGAATTTCCTCGGCCCTTTGCAGATCTGAAGAGGCTACCTGCAGTTCAACGGTGAATGTGGCCATGTGGGTCATAATTTGTGTTGTATATTCATTCTTCAGGTAACATTTTATTCCTTCCGATTCCAGGATACTTTTCAATACCAGCAAATCGGATTCTACGTGCGATTCTTTGATTGTTACAAAACTCATAGCTCTATCAATTTTAGATGGGGTTGTTCAAAATAATTCTCCCAGTCTAATTACCTGTGATCAAGAGGAAATTCTGTATGCACGTCACCTCTGCAATGAACCTGAATGAGGCGATTTTAATTGCATAGATCAAATATATCTTACCAATTGCTACTGACTCTATGTCGCATTTTCATAGCTTACTTAACTACTCATCTTATGCCTGGTTCCGAAATTTGGGCCCTGCAAATTGCGGCACGAATGGCTGGTAGTGCAATGATCAACAGGGAAACCGTGCCGCCTGCATGACTGAATCTGTACCCCAGGACGATGCCCTGGGCTATACTATATATGCCCTTCGGGCAATTGCTGTTGTGGAATGCGAAGGGCACTTCTGCA
>JBGRQA010000044.1:0-39176 GCA_041725895.1 Marinifilaceae bacterium | reverse complement strand
CTAAACAGAATGAACTCGGTCGTTCCTCCCTCAAACAGCATTCTGTTCTTAACGCCTTTTTCACCTATGGGGCCCCAACTCCGTTGCCAATGCCAAAGCGCAACGATTATGCGATCTAAAATAAGGAAATGTCTATATGATTATATTTTGAACAAGCACAATTCATTTTTACCCATTAAAAATCATATAGAGACAATTGTTGCAATCGTTGGCAGGGGATCATGTAAATGCTGAGGTTATTTTTATTTGAATTTATTTGCCATGTATTTTTCTTGTGGCATTATTTATAAGGAGCAGAAATAGAGGGAATAGGAGGGAGGTGGTTGAACCAGGGCAATGCCCTTAAGCTTGCGGAGAGTTTTTTCCTGTACCAAGAGTCAAAAACTTAATGTAATTTTGTGTTTTAGAGTACTACGAAACCATTTTATTTTAAATCTACTAATAAACTTAACAACTGGTATGGTTAAGAGAATATTACTATTGGGCTCCGGAGAGTTGGGAAAAGAATTTGTTATTGCTGCTCAGCGTTTGGGTCAGCATGTTATTGCCGTGGATAGCTACGAGAATGCTCCTGCTATGCAAGTGGCCGATGCTTTTGAAGTAATCAATATGTTGGATGGGGATGCTCTGGATGCAGTAGTAGCCAAGCATCAACCGGATTTAATTGTGCCCGAAATTGAGGCCATTCGTACCGAGCGGTTCTTTGATTATGAGAAGCAGGGGATTCAGGTAGTGCCCAGTGCCAAAGCGGCCAACTTTACGATGGACAGACGTGCCATTCGTGATCTGGCAGCCAAAGATCTTGGACTGCGAACAGCCAACTATCAATATGCAAGTTCTTTGGAGGAGATGTACCGCATTGTGGAAGAGGTTGGAATGCCCTGTGTGGTAAAACCCCTGATGTCTTCTTCCGGGAAAGGTCAGTCGGTAATTAAAACCCGTGACGATATTGAGAAGGCCTGGGAAATCGCCGGATCCAAAGGGAGAGGGGATGCCGAAGATGTAATTGTGGAGGCTTTTGTGAACTTTACCTCCGAGATAACCTTGCTTACGGTGACACAAAAAGAGGGACCCACTCTTTTCTGTCCTCCGATCGGGCACGTACAGGAGCGTGGCGATTACCAGCAGAGTTGGCAACCTGCCGCTATCCCAGCTGAACATGTGAAAACGGCTCAGGATATGGCCGATAAGGTGACTGCTGCTTTGGGCGGAGCCGGTTTGTGGGGTGTTGAGTTTTTCATCTGCGAAGATGGTGTGGTATTCTCCGAATTGTCGCCACGACCTCACGATACGGGTATGGTAACTCTTGCCGGAACTCAAAACTTTAGCGAATTCGAGCTGCATTGTCGTTCCGTATTGGGCTTGCCCATTCCTGAAATCACCCAGGAGCGTGTGGGAGCCAGTGCTGTTATTCTTGCAGATAGGGAAGGGAACAATCCCTCTTTCGAAGGGTTGGAAAAAGCTGCGGCCTATTCGAAATCAGACATTCGACTTTTTGGAAAACCCACTACCCGTGAGTATAGAAGAATGGGTGTGGCACTGGCTTACGAAGCAGTTGGTACCGATGTGGCCGACGCTGTTAAACGCGCCATTGAGATTGCTGGTGAAGTAAAGGTAATTTCCAAATAAGATATACCTGAAGTAATTGAATTGAGATAATTTCCGGAATCTTTTTCTTCCGCTTTGTTTTACTAACAAGGGGAAGGACGGGTTTTGAATACGGATCTGATTAACAAACACAATAAAAAAGGCCGGAGACGTTTCTCCGGCCTTTTTTCCTAACCTAAATTCCTAATCTATATGAAAAAACCTTGTAAACTCTGCTTAAAGCTTACGATACAAATGTAGGGGAAAGAAGGGTTAAGGCATCCTAACAAAGGTTAAAGAAGCTTAAATTTGTAGGATGTGTTCCTTTTTCGATGAACCCCTATTTTTACCGGTTGTAATGCTTATGTTTCGTACTGATAAATAATTAATCTTTCGTAGTTTTACATATTATACCTAAAAGATATGTGAAGAATATGGAGATTAAAATTCAGGAATTGCACAAAGCCTTTGGGGGAAACGAGATCTTGCAGGGGGTAGATCTACAGATTGTTCCGGGTGATATTTGTTGTTTGTTAGGGAAAAACGGTGCAGGTAAAACCACTCTGATTAATCTATTGCTACAGCTTTTGGAGCCTCAGGGGGGGCGAATTAGTTACGACGGTCTCATCTACGGGCATTTGCCCCTGGAAGTGAAGCAAAGAATAGGGGTGTTGGGTGATAACAATCCATTGATTGAGGAACTAACGGCCTTGCAATATTTAAGACTTTCGGGAAAACTCTATAAAGTACCAGCCAGGGAACTGGAGAAACGCATTGCGGATTTGCTGGAGTATTTCTTTGATGAAGAAGTCGCAACCAAACGACTGTCTGCCTTTTCTACCGGGATGAAGAAGAAGATCGGATTGTGCGCAGCTGTACTGCATACGCCCGATTTGCTTATTCTGGACGAACCCTTTTCGGGACTGGATCCTTTGGCTGCCCAACAAACCCTTGATTTTATCAAAAGCTACCGGAGAGAAAACCGATCCATATTTCTATCCTCCCACGATTTAAGCTATGTGGAAAAGATTGCGACCCGTATTGTTGTGCTTCATGAGGGGCAAATCCGGTACGACGGATCTCCTGAAGATTTCAGGAACGAAGGGGATTACAATATCGACAGCGCCCTGCTGGATATTCTTAAAGGAAGTGAAGTCAATCAAAAGGTAATCGAATGGATCTAGTACTGTATACCTTGAAATTGAGGTTGGGGCAGATTTTGTCGCCACGAAAGGATTGGAAAAGCTTTGTGTTTTTTCTGTTGCTATTGGGCCTTAGTGTACTCTATGCTCACGGCATTGCTAATTTTCTGGATAGTGAGAAACTCTACGATAGTTCTCCACAGGTCTATGAATTACTCAAACCGGGCCTGTTTGTTTTTATAGGGGGACTTACCCTGCTGAGAGCTTTTTTACCTTCCTACAAGCGGTTGACCTCATGGGTGCAACCCTTTCAGCCTATTTCTAAGCCAAAGCGTTATGCTCTGAAGCTGCTTAGCGATTTTTCCTCCTCCTATTTTTTAAGCCTGTCTCTTGCAATTCTGTACCTGGTATTGCAGTCAGAGAACTTTTCGTGGTACGATGGAGCGGGGTTGATGCTCGTGCTTTTTGCTTCCCATGTTTTGAGAAGATGCCTGCAAATTTTACTGGAAAACAGGATGGTGATGAAGTTTACCCCCTCTGTGGTGCTAGCTGCTTTTGTGCTGTTGATTTTTGGTTTGCAGTTTGGTTGGCCTTTTTACAGGATGGGGAATTTGGACTTTCTTTTGATTAGTGTACTGCTGCTAATGGGGGCCGGATACTGTTTGGAGGAGCTGAACTGGAAGGAAAACCGAACCTTTTCGGGGCCAGCTTTTACCTTTCGAAATGCGATTCATTCCATCTTTTTGCGTACCAAAGCGGTGAGGGCCTCTCTGCTGATTGGTTTCGTTCTAAAATCTTTCTTTCTTACTGCTTTGTATCAAACCAGTGAGGAGGGGCGAAGTATTTTTCTGATGGTGATTTTTTCTTCGCCTGCACTTTTGTTTACCTATGTTTTTAACAATGCCTGGGGGCATTTCAGAAATACATGGAAGCTGGTGGATGGTTGCACAGGAGATGGGATTACCATGTTGAAATACTACCTGAAGTTTTTAAGCCTGCCCTTGCTGATTGACTTTTTGATTTTCCTTGTGTTTCTTTTCTTCGAGGGAAATATCATGTACTACCTGCTGGTTTATGGTACCAGTTTGGTGCTATTGGTTGTCAATGGCTTTTTCTGGTCGATGCAGTCGGCATTTTACGTTAAAAAAATGGTGATGGGCATGAAGAACAATACCTCTGTTCCCGGATCTATAATTAGTATGCTGCTGGTAGGTAGTTTGGTTGCAGTCGATTCTTTGCTTTGGACAGGCGTGATGGCAGGTGGCTATCTGTTGCTTTCCCTTTCCGTTTTGGTTTACCTGGTAAAAGATTACCCATCCTATCGAAGCAGAATGTTTCAGAAGCTCTACAAGGCTTAATCTTTTTTGTATCTATATCGGAATAGAGGATGTCTGAAGTTTTTTTTGCTATATGGATTATAGAGGTTACTTTTCGTTCAAAATAATATCAAATGTTATGCTTTAGTCCTTTAGCCGGACGGGCCCCTTTCTTTTGTCTTGATACAAAAGAAACAAAAAATCAAGGCTAAGGCACTCGTTGACCCATTACGGCTCGAAGGCTAAACAGAATGAACTCGGTCGTTCCTCCCTCAAACAGCATTCTGTTCTTAACGCCTTTTTCACCTATGGGGCCCCACCTGCGTTGCCAATGCCGATGCGCTACGATTAAAGTTAATGCGATTGAGAACTAGGAATGTATATATATTCACAAATAAAAATTATTTTCACCTATTAATAGTATTTAGAGGCTCTTTTTATACCCTATTGTAAATAGAGTTAAGTTTTCTTTTGGGAGTAGAGGGGACCTTTGGTCTACTTTTGTGGAACACAAAAGTTACGATAAATGCACGAAAAAGTAAAGAGCAAATGCTTCTATTGTTTGATTTTTAGGTTCTAAATGTATTGTGTACTTTCTTTTATAGTAATTCGAAATATTATGCTTTCGCCCTTTAGCCGGACGGGCTTTTCTTTTGTCTTGATACAAAAGAAACAACCGAGCGCAGCGAGTTCATGAACACCTTTATTTACAATTATTGTAGTGAATAAAAAATCAAGGCTAAGGCACTCGGTGACCCATTATCCCGATCTATCGGGATTGCCAATGCCGATGCGCTACGATTAAAGTTAATGCGATTGAGAACTAGGAATCTAAACCCTTTTGGGATGTGAAACCCTATAATTGCCCAAAGGGCATACATAGTCTAGCCCAGGGCATCGCCCTGGGGAACAGGATATGTCATTCATGCGGCACGGTTCCCATGTCAAACAGAGCACTATCAGTTCTTCGTGCCGCAATTCGCAGGGCCAAAATTGCGGAAGCAGACCTAAAACAAAGGGGAGTGTAGGTGGTTAAAACCTCTGCCCCCATCTCTTATACAATTGTTCTGTTTGCTCCGCCCGGGGATACCACACAAGAAGGCCCGAAACCAAAGTCCCGGGCCTTTTACTAACCTAATCCTAATCTCTATGAAAGAATCTGTAAGCTTTCCCCAAAACTTACGATACAAAAATAGGGGGTATTTGTGTTAGCACTTGCAAACAAGCGTTAAAGAAGCTTAAAACTCTTTCAGTACCCCTCTCCCTTTCTTCGAATCAGGGCTTCCAGGTAACGGGATTTTAGCTGTTGGCTGGCCATTGCCTGTTTGATGGGCGGCAACCTAAGAATCACCCCGAGCACGGCCGCCAGAGCCCTGTGGTACCAGAGTACCCGGTTGTCGAAGATCAGATGCTGCAGCTTGCCCCGTTCGATGGCCATGACTACCGTTCGGTGGGTGCCGTTCAATGGGGTAATTACCCTTTGGGGCCTGGATTTTTGAAGGAGGGCCTTTTGAGGGCAGCTACGAACACAGACCCCACAGCCCAAACATCTCTCCTCGTGAAGTTGGGCCCTTTTTCTTTTGGGGTGATGGGGATCGTTGGCCGAAACCAGACTCATGGCCTCCACAGGACATACCTCTGCACATTTGCCACAGCCGGTGCAGTTTGGGGTATCAATTGCAGGCAGGAAATTCGTGGTGTGAATGGGATTCATAACGGCGAAGTGTTTGGCTGCAAGCATCGCCTCACAGCAGCAACCACAGCAGTTGCAGATAAAGTTCACCTGCTCCCGTACGTTTTCGCCGAATTGCACCAGGTTGTGTTCCCAGGCCTGTTGCAGTAGTTCACGACATTCCTCCTTGTCTGCCTTTTTCGCATGCCCGTGCCTGATGAGGGAGGCCGCCGCGGCATTGAAGGTCATGCAGATCTCCATAGGGGCCGAACAGGCCTTGTCAAGATGAAGCATTTTGTGACGGCAGTAGCAGGTGCCGATGCCGATATGCGAGGCCGTTTCGATTACCTGGCTGGCTCTTTCGTAATCCAATACATGCAGGGCATTCTCATTGCTCAGTACCGGTTCGTGAACGAATACCCGTCCCAGCTGGGTCTCTCCCCGGGTAAACAGATCGCGGATAAAATCCTCCTCCACATTCAGGTACTGGTAGAAGAGTTCGCTCAGCACCTTCTGGTTGATATCGTTGCGTACCCGCATCAGCGAGAACTCGAAGAAGCCGGCCATGGGTGGAGGCAGGGCGTATACCGACTCCCCCTTTCGGTCCATATCCACCAGGATGCCCCTGTCAGCCAACTCCTCCAATAGCTTTTGCGTTTGGGCCAGGTCCAGTTTCCAGATGCCACTGGCTTTTTTAGCTGTAAAGGGCTTGATGGGGAGCAGGGCAAGCAGTTGGGCCTCCTTCTCGCTAAAGAGCATGCTTAGAATTTGGTACAGCAAGCGGGAGGGAGGAGCGCCCTGGGGAAATCGGTTCAGGCGATCCACCAGGTTTTGGTATCCCGATTTAAGCGTTCGGTGGGCCATTGCTGGTGATATTATAAATGCGTAACGATTGCTTGTACTATAGTTTTGTAATGATTGATTCGTAATGCGTAAGGGGATGCTGTGATTTAACCATTTAGCATTCCCTTTTTCGGTAATCCTTTTTCCTGCTTGTATAGTAAATCCTTGCTCAATGGTGCATTTACTTCAAGTTACGAATATTTGCGAAGAGTTCCCGTAGCGAGGAGGGTTGGATTGGGAACTATTTTCAATGCCTTATGGTAATGGGAGGTAGTTGTTCCGATGGAATCGGATCGGTTTCTCCTTGCACCTTCCTTTTAGTAATTAAAAGTATCGTGGTGCGACGACAGAAAGTATCGTGGTGCGACGATAGAAAGTGTCGTGGTACGACGATAGAAAGTGTCGTGGTGCGACGACAGAAAGTATCGTGGTACGACGATAGAAACCATCGGGCAGCAAAAACAAAGCCGACTTTTAGGGAGTCGGCTTTGCAATGAGCGTTTGGTACTTTCTTTCGGATCCATTGAAAATCTAACTTAGGGCCGTTAGATCTATTCCCAGGCGGCCGCTTCGCATACTTTTGTAATTGTTATAGATGGTTCTCACTTCCACCTGGTAGGTTCCCGGGGTGAGTGACTCCGGAATGTAGAACATCAGTTCCGATGGTTTGTTTCGGGCAATGTTGGTCACCCTGGTTTCGGTACTGTCAGCGGCGATAAAAAAGATTCCCTGGTTGCTGTCCTCCTCCTCAAATTTGAGTAGGGTGCCTTTGATGGAAGCAAAATGCCCCGGATGAAAGCTCTCGTTTTCCACTTTTGTATTGAGGTCTACGAACCGCTTAATTGCCGGTTGAGGGCCTGTAATCTCCACCTTGCGCAATTCAATTTTAGAGGTAGCCTCTGCCAAACGCGGGCCGGCATTTATTTTGAGACGGATGGAGTGACGGGTCTTGTCGTAGCCGTCGTTTTCGTCCGTAAAAACCCCTGAAATGCTGGGATGGATCCGGAAGAGTTCGGTGTTGACATTGTTGCCGTTGGCTATGCTGTCCACAATCGCATGACTGAACTCTTCGATTACCGAGAGGGCTTCCGCTTTGGTCACCGTGGAGCCTCTGCTAACCATTTTATCTACAATCTTTTCTGTGGTAACGGTTTCGTTGTCAGTAACCATTCCCATGTAATCATCCTCCGCCTCGGTCAGATGATTCCGGATTAAGCCATATTTCAAGCTCATAATCTGAAATAATTAAAGTTAATATGAAAGGGCCCAGGGGCTGCATCCTGCTATTGTTTGAACAAAAGATGTCCAGCCAATGGGTTGCCTGATTTTACTTTGATACTCCGTTCGTTTTACCGAATTTTCCGGGTAGATCCCTCCAGGCTTCCGATCCTGTGGGTTGATCTACGACTATCAATTTCATTCAGCCTTCGCACTTTACTATTTCAAATCTCTCGCTCCTCTACCAAATGCCCCTCCTATTTGTTTCCATTTTCGGCCCGTTGCGTTCTAAACAACAGGAATTTCCATAAGCAGGCTGGTTGAAATAAAGTATTATTAATTTAAGGAATTCCAATGATATAATAAAAAGTTTTTTTGCGAAAAATAAGCGTATCCTATTGAAAATCTGCTGGTAGGTGTACGGATGCTTCCTGTTTGCAAGGGTTTGGGCCAGTTGTTAAAACTATTTTACCTCCCATGGTTTCCCGTAAAATGGATTATTTCCATCCAGCCATAGTATCACCTGTTTAGCCGCTGCTAACCATTGAGTTGGGCTTTTAACGCACCCAAGAGAGGATCACAGTTCATAAGCATTCTGACCCTCAGGACTGCAGAGGGAAGGGATTGTAATTGTATTTAACAAAAATTAGAGGAACGATTGGTTCTCCTTTGGGATATTATGATTAAATTTATCAGGGAATTAAAAATGATTTATTCTGATACAAACTGGAAGATTATCTACGGGTAGGGGAGTTATCTTGACGGATTTTATCAGATATAAACAAGTTATGCCTCATTTAAGACTGCAAAGAAAACAGAATGGAAAAGGAATCAAAAATATATGCATTCATTAAAGCGATTGAGAAACCATACTTCAACAGCTTCATTAATGAAGGACAAATTTGCATGAGTACTGCAAAATGGTTTAGGGAGTATGAGGGTATCGATGACAATATCGGTGATGCGGGAGAAGGTGCAATAACTTCATGTGGAAATGGATTTACTGTTTCATTTGCAGATCCAATTGATAATTATAGCTCAGAAGAAGAATTAAAAGAGAAGCTAAAAAAATCACAGTGGTCAAAACCACTTTCTGGGGTAAATCTAAGAATGTTCGACAGAAATAACGCGAACATACTGAGTTTATATGCCATTACTGCATTAGATATAAATGGTAAAGCTCACAAACATCTTGTACCCAAAAAATTTATTGATGAATTTTCAAATCATAGATTCGTTCTCATTCTAAACCCTAAAAATTTTATAGAAAGAATAGCCAATACGTTAAACAGATTAAATAAATCCCCCATAGGCGGTATGGTTAAATATTACCCGCTCGATAATAAAATGAGAAGTAATCTAACTTTCTTCCATAAACAAGAACGCTATTCTTACCAGCATGAATACCGATTAATATTTCAAGACGAAAATCCCGAAAAAAAGATAATTAACATTGGAGCTCTTGATGATATATGTATGGAAATTGACCTAAACAGGCACTGTTATGTAAAGACAATTGACAATATTGAATTAACGATAATAAGGGATGATAAATATATAATTGAAGAAAAAACGAGGCATAACAGCGGGTCATAGCGCATGCCGCGGTTTGGCTCGGCTAGATACGGAAGTGAGATTAGAACAACAGAACTATAAACAACAGACCTGCGGCGAAAGCGGCACGACGCCATACCCGCGGAACGTTAGCAAAAATGAAATAAACCATAACTATGGATATAACTAAAATTCGAAGGGCATTTAAACCTTCAAGCGAAATACAAGAACCAAGATTTTTCTCTGGGCGAAAAGAAGAAATTAGAGAGGGAATTATTTCCTTAAGTGAAGGAGGTTCGTTTATAGTTGTAAATGGATTAAGAGGAGTTGGCAAATCTTCCATAGCCAAACAAATAAAGCTAATCGCGGAAGGCAGTACTGAATTACCAGAACTATTTAATTTGGATAGGCTAATTCCTAATAAAGGATTTGACTTTATTACTTTATATCATACTTGTGATTCTTTTGTGTTGAATGTTCATGACCTGATTAAAAGACTAATTTTTGGTGATAATAATAATCCATCTTTACTTGAGTATACAAAGACAGGAGATAAAAGACTTGAACAGATAATTGAAACTTATAAAGCAGAAGGTAGTGCAAATCTATTAGGAGTTAAACTTGGCGGTACAGGTGAAGAAAAACGGACCTATTCAACAAGCTTATCAGACGATTTAATTCATCAATTCAAACAAATACTTGGAATAATTAGAAAGGACAACTTAAAACGAAAAGGATTATTATTTATTATTGATGAGTTTGATGTTCTCAAAGATAAATCTGGATTTGCCTCATTAGTTAAAACATGCAGCAATGATTTTGTCAAATTTATGGTAGTTGGAATTTCTTCTAGTATTTCGGAATTAATTGAAGACCATTCATCAATTAGTCGTCAATTAAGAAGCATTGAAGTAAAAAAGATGTACCCAGAAGAATTATGGGGAATACTGGTAAATGCTGAGCGATACTTAGGAAAAGAAATTGAGTTTACCGATAATTCTGCTCAAATGATAGTAAATAAATCTGATGGATTTCCATACTTCACACACCTATTAGGGAGTGAAGCATTGTTAAATGCATTTGAAAACGGGTCTAGTTCTATTGATGAAGGAACTATGGAATATGTATTTAAGAAAATTACTTCGGGTAAACTAAAGACTACCTATGAAGAAACCTATCACAAAGCGGTAAAGAATTCACCTCAAAGGGAAATTTTACTTAGATGGTTTGCTGAAGATGATGAGAACGTAATTAATAGTGAAAAGGTGTATTCAGTAGCAAAAGAATATGGAGTAACAAATCCGTCACAATTAATGAAAGAGTTAACAAATTTTGGGCCCCAAGCACCTGGTGTTTTGACGAAAGTAAGAGAAAAGCACTATAGATTTACCGACCCTGTTTTCAAAGTATATGCAAAAATGAGGACGTGGAAATTCTGATCTATTTTGCTAACATTTTGTATAAGTAATGGCAGCGAAAGCACTAAATATAAAGGGGTGTAGCCCTCTCAAACTGTGTAGTGGTTTGACAGGGAATTATCACGCAAACTATCATTATTCATACTATTTTCCGTTGGCAAACATTTGCGAAGCTAAAGTGCCTTGAATTGCTATGCTGATCTTAGAAATAGACTTACTCAGAAATACTTAAAAACAATCAATATGAGTTTCTTACCCTTTGAGAATATTGAAATTAAAACACAATTGACTGCCAGTCAAATAAAGGAAAGGATTTCGGAATGCATTGAACCGAAAAAGATTTTTAGATCGGGTAAAAAGAATACAAAACCCTATGAAGGCATAATTACTGGGAATAGATTTAAAATTCAGAGAATAATTAATTATAGAAATTCATTCCTTCCTCAAATAAAGGGCCATATTATCCAAACTACTTATGGTGCAAAAGTAGAAATAAAGATGAGGTTGAATATTGCGGTCTATATTTTCATGACATTTTGGTTAGGAGGAATTGGATCAGTATTTCTTTTTTTACTATTTTCTTCAATAGATGATAAAGAATTTAATCCTCTAATATTGGCTCCCTTAGGAATGATTTTATTTGGCTATGTTTTATCAACAGGAGGATTCAAATCTGAGAGCAATAGATCCAGAAAAGACTTAGAAAAGATACTAATAGAACAATGAGGATAAGAAACGTTTGCCATACAAGTGGTTTATAGCGTATGCCGCTGTCAGGCTCGGCTGGATACAGATGTGAGAATTTGAACAATAGCATACTAAGTAACAAAGCTATTTCGAAGCCTTGGAAGCAGGACGCCATTGGCGCAAAAGCTTACTACTGAACTTAAACCATCGTCTTACAACTAATAATAGAAATAAAATGAAGCAAGAAAAAATAGCAGAATTAACTGACCAGGAATTGTTACAGGTAGCTAAAAAGAATAGACACACTAGCATTTACGATGCAGTAATTATAGGGGTATTGTTTGGAATTGCCATTTATGCTACCGTTAAAAATGGCTTTGGCTTGTTAACGATTATTCCCTTAGTCTATACCCCTATAGCAGCCAGGAATAGGATTAAAAACAAAGATTTGGAACAACTTTTAAAGGAAAGAAATTTGATATAGGAAAAGGACTTGTAAAAACGATAATGAAATAATTACTGAAATGATACAAGTTTCGTGAATTAAAATCGTGTGGGATTGTTCCAAACCATCCTTAACGAAATTGGCTAAGGCAATAAATAATTAAACAAAACCTTATGAATAAAAAGCTAATTGGTAAACTAATGAAGATGCTTTTAACCTTGACCCTACTTATGGTTGTGGTTGGTGCCATATTTATGGTTCAACATCATCCTTTAGGGAACACCATAATGATTACCGGTTTATTCGCCAACTTCATTGTAAGTGGTTTGGAAATCGCAAGGTTAAGGAAAATAATTGGAGAATTATCCCAATAGAAACGTGTGGTAACAGGCTGATATTGTGTATGCCGTTGTTTGGCTGGGCTGGATGCAGAAGAGAGGAATTGGATGACAGATCTATAAGCAACAGACCTGTGCTGAAGCATCGGGAACACGCGGTCATCCCCGTTAAAAGTTGTATGGTATTTCACACAACTCACTGAAGTGGCAAGATGAATCTCCTAAGCTAGCAGGTAGTTTCAAAGTGGAGGTGTGAATTGTAAAATTGAAGATATTGGCTATTCCGAAAAAAACACAATCACAAACGTCTTTTGAAAAAACAAATAGAGTCTCAAATATGTTGAAAATGGGAAAAATACTTCTAACTATCTTTGTGCTACTATTCCTATCTGTTAGGTCCAAATCGCAGATAAATGAATTTATGCCAAATCAAAGCGAAATTAAGGAGATGAATGAAGCCATTCAGGCTGATTCAAATCTGGCAAAAGTGATATCCTGGTATGGCGATCCTGTGATGCAATATTCCAATTATAAAAGAAATCTGTTTCATGCTGATTCCATTTGGCATAATGCCCAGAAGATGCTTCCTGCTATGGATATCGGTACGACAAATAAGTTAGAGATAATTCCGTTGATAGACTGGTTTACGGCTAACGACAGCTTAATTGGAGAGAGTGGTTCGTCATACCTTATCAAGACGGATGATGCAACAATATTGTTTGACTTAGGGCTAAATGATAAACAAATACATCCATCGCCACTTTTACAAAATATGTCCTATTTGGGGATTGAGATAGATGATATTGATATATTGGTACTTTCTCACAATCATAACGATCATGTAGGAGGTACAAAGTGGTATCAAAACAACACTTTTTCATTTACCAACTATCAAATGGAATTAAACGGGATTTCTGTATTTACGCCTGATAAAATGACCTATCCCGGCCTTACTGTCAACTACACGCCCAATCCTACTCAATTAGCAAAAGGAGTAGCTACAATTGGTGTTATCCATCAACCTGTATTTATGACCGATATAAAAGAACAAGCTTTGGCAATAAATGTTAAAAATAAGGGAATTGTCGTTTTAGTAGGTTGTGGACACCAAACAATGAAAAAGATTGTAGAAAGAACGAAGATATTGTTTGAAGAACCTCTGTATGGAGTGCTAGGAGGTTTTCATTACCCGATAGAAGAAAAGCGTAATATAAAATGGATTCATAAATATTTTGTTGTAGGAAAACTTCCGTGGGAAAGATTAACAATTGATGATGTTTATGCAAATATAAAGCTCTTGAAAAGCAATGGGGTGAGTGTTGTAGGCCTTTCGGGACATGACAGTTGCGACAAAAGCATTGAAGCCTTCAGGAACGAATTCAAAGAAAGTTATTATGACATTACAGTCGGTCAAAAAATTGTCATCAAATAATCCATTCACGAACAGTAATTGAAATAAAACGATAGCACTTTAGGTATGAAATTGTTTTGGAAAAGCCGAAAGGTTTGTATTGACGGAATGAAAATGGGTTCGGAAGAAGAATTTGTGGATGCGCTATCCAAAGCAATTGGATTGCAACAGGAATCCATTGTGAAAATACACACTGAAAGGAGACAATAATATAAAAATGAGCATAGAGAAAGCATACAACAATTGGGCAGATCAGTACGATACCAATGCCAACCGGACAAGGGATCTGGATCGAAAAGCGACGATTCAAACCTTACGGAATTATGAATTTTCGACGGTTGTGGAACTGGGTTGCGGAACGGGTAAAAACACAAGCTATCTGCTAACAAAGGCCAGGGAGGTTATTGGCCTGGATTTCTCCCAGGAGATGCTGAACAAAGCCAGGGAAAAGGTGGTAGACGAGCGAGTGACCTTTCGTAAAGCTGATTTAACAAGGGAATGGAATGTAGAGGATGGCTGTGCTGATCTAATAACCTGTAGTCTTGTTTTGGAACACATCAAGGACTTGGATTTTATTTTCAAGCAGGCTGGCAGAAAGCTTAGGGAGAATGGTTATTTTTTCATCAGTGAACTTCACCCTTTTAAGCAGTACTCGGGAAGTAAAGCCAGGTATGAAACGGACAAAGGAACGCAGGAATTGGAGACCTACGTTCATCACATTTCAGAATATCTAAGTCTGGCTCAAAGCAATGGATTTAAATTGGTAGAACTCAAGGAATGGTTTGACAGGGAGAAGGAGAATGAAATCCCCAGACTGGTTTCGTTCGTGTTCCAAAAATAGATGCGATTGGTATAAACAGGGGGGCTGCATGCCGGGTTTTGACTCACCTGAATACGATAGTTTAAATTAACGATAGAACTTTATACAACAAACCTGTCCCGAAGAATCGGTAGCGCAAGGTTATAGCCGGTGAACTTTGGTGACAATTTAAACTGAAACTTGCAATGAGACAAAAATTACTTTTACTATTTCTATTCGTAGGACAGTTATGCTTTTCGCAGGAATTTAGAACTCTACATATAGAAAGGAAGAATGTAGATGCCAACAATAAGATATTCAGAATAGGGAATGCATTTGTTTACGATTATGAAATAATTGATGATGGCATTCGGTACAAATTGAATTACAATGAAGGATTGCCAGTAAATAAATTCGATTTGGTAAAAGCAGAGGAGGATACTCTTGGTTTAAAAATTCATCTTTTGGTGCCTCGCGTTTCAGAATCAGAAAAGACAAATAGAAAGCAATCGGAAATATATTATCTGTATGAGCCTGCATTTTCATTTATGAGCCAAACAGGGATAGTTGAAAATGAAGATAATATATGGATACATCCTCCCCGTTCCGGTTTCTTTCAAGCATTGGAAACCTGTCCCTATCCATATATAAAATACCCCATTGAAATTGGAAGAAAATGGAGCGACAAGATGAAAATAGGAGACCATTGGTGTAATGAAAAATGGGGGGTGTGGCATAAAAAACTGTTGTTGACTTATGACTATAAAATCACTCAAAAAACAGAGATTGAGACGGGTGTTGGAAAAGCGGAATGCTATGTGATTGAAAGTACTGCTGACTCGGATATCGGCCAATCAAAATTAAGAAGTTTCTACTCTGAAAAGTATGGGTTTATGCGATTGGAATATGAAACGGCCACAGGGATAAAAGTGAATATCTGGTTGGACAGTTTTAGTGAGGCTAACAATTTTAATGAAATGAAGGAAGTAGCTAAATATATTGATGTACAGAAGCGAACTGTTTCCAGCAGCAGGTTGTAGGGGATGCCGTGGTATGTATCATCTGCTTACCGAACTGCAAATTTATACAACAGACAACAAAGCAAAATCAAAACAATGAAAAAGATTCTAATCGTTTCGATTGCACTCTTCCTTTGGGGAATTCAAAAGGGTCCTGCTCAAAATTATATGAGCTACTATCAAACAATAAACAGGGCAGAAATTGCAAGTCTCGATAGGGAGTATCAGAGATCTGATTCCCTCTACCAGGTTGCCTTCGAATTGGTTGGAAAACCGTTTAAAGATGATTGTTTGCTTGCAGCAATCAATTCGGAGAAACTGAATTGGAATGAACAAACTTATGGGTATTTGAAAAAGGGAATTTCAGTTGGTTTACGTATTAAAAGTATTAAGAAACATCTGTCCCGATTTAAAAAATCCGGCGAATGGAAATCCTTAAAGAAAGACTATGAATCCCTACGTGAACAGTATTTGCAAAGCTTAAATTTAGCACTCAGGGAAGAACTAATGAAAATGGTTGACAAAGACCAAGCTATACGGCATCCAATTTTCGGAAACTCAAAGAAACAGAGGAGTCTAGCTAACAAACAATACAGTCAACTTTTAGAAATTATTAAGGAAAACAATGGTAAATGGCCGGGGCGGTTTACAATTGGGGATGGAAATGAAGGTGGAAAGTATGCCGTTGGAGAAGTAACAATAATGTTGCACCATTTTTCGACAGAGCAGGTCAATAACTTACGAGCTGTTTTAGTGGAAGCCGTTCGTATTGGAGATTTATCGCCTTACAATGTGGCTTATCCTTTGGATTATAAGAATTCCAAGCATATTGAAAAAATTTATACAAATAAGAAAAAAACTATCGGTTATTATAATGATTGTTTCAGGATTGGGGTATATCGTTATAAGAATGGAGATCCAATAGTTATATGTGACTGTGAAAAGGCTGAAGAGGAAAGAAAAAAGTTGGGCTTAGAGCCTTTAGAAGATTACTATAGAAAAAGAAACACGGCCTATGAATGTTATGAGGAAAAAGTAACAGTAGGCAGCAAGCAGTAATGATGCAGCCCCGGTTTTGGTGATAATGGGGGACTCTGGCTTTCGTAAATGCAGGCAAGGGAATACGACACATACAAACTGCCCGCATTCGGTGCTGGTATGTCCGGGAGAATGGAATTTAGCGAATACCAATTGTTTTGGAAATGAAATTTGGATACATAGACGTTGCTAAAAAGAGAGAGTTCTGGAGAGAATTGGGAGAAAAGAAATCAGGAGCATTTAGTATTAAGCATTATGCTTCCATGTCTCTTGAGTCCTTGCAATTGAATTTCAAGTACAATGGGATTGAAGTTGAATTCACGGAATCGGATACTCAACCTTTAAAGGTGAAATTCTCACACCCGACTACAATGAAGTTCGAAGTTTCCATTTCCATTGAGGATATTATCGATAAGACGATCAAATTACTGGGAGCCAATAGGGAAATACAGGTTGGGGATGCCGTATTTGATGCGTCCTACTTAATTCGGGGAGAGGATGACTATGTGGTAAGAAAATTCCTAAGCAGAGAGATTCGGGATTTGATGCTTGAAACGAAGGTCTTTGCCATCAATTGTACAAGGAATCGGAAAACTGAAAAAGTTGATTTTATCCTAACAGTTAATCGCCAAATAATGGATTACGAGGGCTTGCTTAAGGTGTATCAATTGATCTGTTTGATAATTGATCAATTCAAGGAGATAAGAATCATATAGGTAAGGGGTTATTCAACGGTTGCAATAGAGTATAAACCAGTTGGAAGCAGTGATCCCTTACTGAAGGTATAGAGCTTACCCAGATTTAATACGAACTAATTCTAAAACAAAAAAACATGACAGTAAAAGTAGGATTTATTTACATTGCTCCGGAGAACAACTATAAGGAGCATAAGGCATTTATTGATTCCCCGGTTGTAAAGTTAACCGTAGTTGGGGTGCAAAATTACAAGGAGGCTCAAGTAGTCGCTAAGGAGTTGGTAGAGGAAGGAATTACAGGAATTGAATTGTGTGCCGGATTTGGAATAGAGGGGACTGCATTGATAGCGAAAGCTGTTGGTGACAAGGCTGTAGTTGGAGCCGTCCGTTTTGATCATCATCCCGACCTGGGAAATCAAAGCGGGGATAAGATATTTTAGGTGCTTGCAACTCTTTTGGCGATTAATACGCTTGTTGCCCACGTTTCATCTTGGGGAGGTATAGAATCCTCTTCTACAGGTTTTGGCAGGAATGTGTATTATGGTAGTATAGCCAGTGCCCAGGGTGTTGCAAATTGAATTATCCCGGCAATCGATGAGGCCAATTGCCTTTTTCGATTGCCGGGATTCCTATCTATTCACGAGTGATCTTGAATTAACTATCTGTAGCCCGCCAGGTTTTCCTTCTTCTTCAGATACCTGTCGAGGAATGTTTTAACCTGTCCGTAGCCTTTTATTTCGTTCTCCTTTTTACGGAAGCCGTGGCCCTCGTCGTCGAATATGATGTATTCTACGGGGACACCGTTTTTCTTTACTTCGTTTACAATCTCGTCCGATTCAATTTGCAGGACTCTAACGTCGTTGGCTCCCTGCAGCACCATCAGAGGTTTCACCACTCTATTGGCAAAGAAGAGTGGGGATTTGTTGTAGAGGGCCACGGAGTCGGCGGTAGTAGGGTCGCCCATTTCGGCATACAATGCCTTGCGGAAGGATTCCCAGTAGGGAGGGATGGATTTCAGGGTTCTCAGCCAGTTGGTGACTCCAAAGATGTTCACACCCACCTCAAATTCATCCGGCGTGAAGGTGAGAGCTGCCATGGTCATATACCCCCCGTAGGAACCGCCAATAATGCCGACCCGATTCATATCGATCACTCCTAAGGACTTGAAGAACTCCTTGCCCCAGATGCAATCCCTGAGGTCTGAATCTCCATGCTTCCGATCGTCCATCTTGTAGAATTCCTTACCATAGCCGCTGCTTCCGCGGTTGTTCACTGCCAGTATTGCGTAGCCGTGGTTCACCAGGTACTGGATAAAGGAGGAGTAGCCCACTCTGGATTGTCCACCCGGTCCGCCGTGTACGAATATCAATGCAGGTACCTTATTGGCTCTCGAAGCCATTTTCGGTTGGTAGTAGATGGCAGGAATCTCCAGGCCATCGAAGGATTTGTAACGAATTACCCTGGCGTTTACCAGGTCTTTGGGATTGATTTCTGGATTCAGCGTTTCGGTTAACTTCCGAACCCTGTTGCCGGCGATGGTGTAGATGTATTGGTTGTTGGGTGACACTGAGGTTCCAACGGTCAAACGTATCTGCTTCTCGTTTTTGGCAATGTGTACCGATTTGATATCTCCTCCCTTAATGTCTGGTAGTTTCACCCTTCTTTTGGCTTGCAGATCGAGCAGATGCACCCTGGTGCGGCCGTCCTCGTTTACGCCAATCACCCTGTATTTTTCGTTGTAGGAGTTGTAGGCGTACCAAACGTCCCATTTGGCTTTGTAGATCATCTCCTTTATGCCTGTGGCTATTTCGTACCTGGACAGGTATACAAAATTTGAATTCTCATTGGTGAGGAAGTAGAGGTACTTGTGATCCAAACTAAAGAATTGGGGATTGAAAGTAGCATCGCCTATATGCTTTGAGATGTGCTTTTTCTCCCCTGTAGTACGGTCGTAGAGGTACATCTCCGAGTTGTTGGTGGTAATATTCTTTACAAGGGCAAGGTAGCGGTGATCCTTGCTTTTGGCAGTGACATTCAACCCGTCATTGTTTTCGTAGACCAGCTTTGCTTTGGTTTCTCCTTTATTGATGGTGGCCAGATCTATCTGGTACAGATCCAGGAATCGCTTGTTTCTCTTGTTACTGGTGTAGAAAAAGCTTTTGTGATCGCGGGCCCAGCTATGGAAGTTGCAGGTAACCCCTTCAAAGGGAGTTAGGTCCATGATACTGCCATCCTCCCGGCGCATGTAGATGTGGTAGTTTTCGTTTCCACCCTCGTCGTAGGAAAACAATACCCTGTTACTGTTTGGGAAGTAGGAGATAGCCCAGTAGGACTCCTTGTCGGAGTGGGTCAATTGTTTGGGGGCCGAGCCATCTACAGGAATTTCAAAGAGGTTGTAGATGCCCGACTCGTTGCTGCTTACCAATAGTTTGGAACCGTCGGGTGAGAAGGTCCCACTGCTTACACTCTTGTTTTGATAGAACTGTTCGATGGTGTACTTCTTGTACTTGCTCTTTTTTTCTGCTTTCGTAGGGTAGGATAGCATGAAAGCCAGTGCTAATAGTAGGATAGACAATTTGTTCATGATACTACTTGTTATTTAAAGATTAGAAAAAGGGATGTATTATACTTAAGATAAGTGTGGTTACTTCTAAAGGTAGGGAAAAGAGGATTGTTTTACAAAATTAATTTACTGAGAATTAAATGTATCATAGCCTGGGATAGAGTTGTAGGGTGTGCCACGTAAGCTATCGAAGAGATTTGATTACTGTTAAATTTTTCCTGCATTTAGTTTTAGTGCGATTGGAATTTCAGAAGGGGAATTACCTGTTTTTGAGTTTTAACCTTTAGGGGGTAGGTTTTGAAGAGGGAGGTTGTTGGGAACAAGAGTTGAACTGCCAGGCGTTACGTGGATCTGTTCCTATTGCCGGTAGTGCATCCGGAATTGTTGTTGCAATAGCTCTATTCTACTTTTACTGTGCAGGAGTTACACCTAAGGAATTCCTTCTTGTTGGTCTTTTGCAGCCTATTGTGTATGGTGATTCTTTCGGATTTGGAGGGGAGGTTTGTAGCACTTTTGTGGAACACAAAAGTTACGATTTATTGACGAGAAAGTAAAGAGAGAATGGAATATAAATTGTTTTACTCTGGGGGTCTACCTGATGTTATCGCTGTAATCCCGCATAGCAAGGGGGAAGTGGTGCTTGATTTTTTTTTTTTTCTGAAATGGAAGAGGTGGGGTGGGGGAGGGGTGAGGTATAAAAAAAGACCCTCCCAAACAGGGAAGGTCTTTCTGCGTTATGAAATAGGAAACTATTAATTTCCTATAGAAGAGACATTATTTTCGGTCGTATACATACCAGTAGGCAGTTCCTACGAACAAAGCTCCCCCAACGATATTCCCCAGGGTTGCAGGAATCAGGTTCTTAACGATAAAATCCATCCAGGTGATATCTGCACCGTGGAAGATTGCCACAGGAATAAAGAACATATTGGCAACGCAGTGTTCGAATCCCATGGCAACGAATGCCATTACCGGAAACCAGATACCCAATATCTTACTGGCAACATCTTTTGAAGCATAGGCCAGCCACATGGCCAGGGCCACCATCCAGTTACAGGCAATCCCTTTTAAAAAGGTTTTGTAGAAAGGATTGGATGTTTTGGCGATCGCAATATTTATGGCCGAATCCATTGACGGAGAATTCATGATTACCTGGGTTAAATATACCAGGAAGTAGGCAACAATGATTGAACCAATAAAGTTTCCAAAATATACAATTCCCCAATTTTTCAATGGCACTTTAAATGACATGCGTTTGGATAAAACAGAAGGAATAAAGTAGGCTGTATTTCCTGTAAACAGTTCGGCCCCAGCAATTGCACAAAGGATTAATCCCAGTGGAAAAACTGCGCCGAAAAAGAACTTTTGCAAGCCGGGATTTGTTGCAGCCAAACCTGGCATTGCACCGCCCACTACAAGAGCAAGCAAACTTCCCATGGCAATGTATCCTCCGGCAAGTAGAGCCAATACGAAAGTTTTTTTCGCAGGCATCACTTTCTTTGCTTCTGCTGTATGATTTACTTCTCCTACCGTTTCTTTTGGTGAATTGAATGCCGTTTGGTTGATGGTTTTCGGCGTTTCCTTTACCACTTCAATGATATCTGTTGATTCTCTGAAAGACATTTTTTCTGAATTATAAAATATAATGAATGGTGACTTCTAATGTTTAGTGAGTAATGATTGGTGGTAAATGAATTGAGGATTGATGCAAATCGCCTGGATTAGGGTTTCGATTTGTTCTCCTGCTTAACTTGATTTACCCCTTACCAATTACTCACTACTCATTCCAAGTTCTAATTTATAATCACCTCCTTGAAGTACTGTTCCAGGATTTCCTTGGCAGCTTTCAATTGTTCTGCAGTGTTTTCCGGAACTCCTTCCAGTTTGTACTCCATTTTAAGGTGTTCGTATTTGTGAACGCCCAATTTGTGGTAGGGCTGAATTTCCAGTTTTTCGATGTTATCGTACTCCTTGAAATGTTTTCCCATTTCGTGCAGGTACTCCGGTTGGTCTGAATAGCCGGGAACCAGAACATAACGCAACCAGGTACGCACTCCTTTTTCGCGAAGGTGCTCCGCAAATTTCAGGGTGATGTCGTTTCGTTTTCCTGTAATTTTCTGGTGCCATTCCGGGTTGATGTGCTTGATATCAAGCAGAACCAGGTCGGTGTATTCCATTAGTTCCTTTACATCGTCGGTCAGAACATTTCCATTGCTGTCGATACAGGTATTGAAGTCCTCCTCCTTCAGTTGTTTGAAGAGTTTCTTCAGTTCTGCGGCCTGCCAAAGGGGCTCGCCTCCCGAGATGGTTACTCCACCCAGTTTGCCGAAGAAGGGACGCTGATTGCGTGCTTTACGCATTACTTCTTCCAGAGGAGTAGGTGTTCCTCCTTTAAAGCTGATTGTATCGGGGTTGGCACAGTACAGGCATTTGAAGGCACATCCCTGAAGGAAAACCACCAAACGGATTCCCGGACCGTCGTAGGTGCCAAGAGACTCGAAAGAATGAACGTTTAACATGTTTGTGTTGTTTATTTTGTGAAAGAGTACATGAATTATTGGGGCGAACATAAAATTCAGTGCCCCATCTCCTCATGTTCTATTAAAAAGAAAGAGCACCGGAGACTCTCGTTGGAAAGCTCCGGAACTCTTTATTATATATAATGTAAGGATGTTAAACGATCTTACATTTTCTCGAAGAAGCTACGAGAGATTACCTCTAACTGCTGCTCGCGAGTTAGACGTACGAAGTTAACTGCGTATCCGGATACACGGATAGTCAACTGTGGGTACTCTTCTGGGTGCTCCATTGCATCTTCCAGCATCTCACGGTTCAAAACGTTTACGTTCAAGTGGTGAGCACCTTTGATGAAGTAAGCGTCCATCATGGTAACCAGGTTGTCCTGACGATTATCTTCTGTTGCTCCTAATGACTTAGGAACGATAGAGAAGGTATTGGAGATACCGTCCAATGAATCTTCGTAGTTGATTTTCGCTACAGAGTTCAAGGAAGCGATTGCACCATTGGTGTCACGTCCGTGCATTGGGTTAGCACCAGGAGCAAATGGCACACCAGCAGCTCTACCATCAGGAGTCGCACCAGTTTTCAAACCATAAACTACGTTAGAAGTAATGGTAAGAATAGACATGGTTGGCTCAGCATTCTTGTAAGTATGAAGCTCTTTCAACATACCGTTGAAAATAGAAGGAATCTCAACAGCGAAGCAGTCTACGCGGTCATCATCATTACCATAGTATGGGAAATCTCCTTCGATTTTGAAATCGCAAGTCAATCCTTCCTCGTTACGTACAGCAGTTACTTTTGCGTTCTTAATTGCAGACAATGAGTCAGCAACGATAGAAAGACCGGCAATACCGTAAGCAAGGTTGATTTTAGGATTGGTATCTACAAGAGACATCTGAGCTTTCTCGTAGTAGTACTTATCGTGCATGTAGTGGATGATGTTCATGGAGTCGTTGTAAACACGAGCCATTTCTCTCATCGCAATCTTATAGTTAGCCATCACTTCGTCGAAGTTCAACTCGTCGCTAGTCATAGCTGGAATACCGTTGATCAGTTGAGTTCCGGTTTTCTCACAACGTCCGCCGTTCAAAGCCAAAAGAAGAGTTTTAGCCAGGTTACAACGAGCACCGAAGAACTGGATTTGCTTACCAATTTCCTGGTAAGATACACAACAAGCGATACCGTAGTCATCAGATTTACGAGTATCACACATCAATTGGTCATTCTCGTACTGGATAGAAGAAGTATCGATAGAAACCTGAGCACAGAATTTCTTGAATCCTTCTGGCAACTGATCAGACCAAAGTACAGTCATGTTTGGCTCTGGTGAGGGGCCTAAAGTGTAAAGGGTGTTCAAGAAACGGAAAGAAGTCTTGGTTACTTTTGATCTTCCGTCCAAAGTACGACCACCGATTGACTCAGTTACCCAGGTTGGGTCACCTGCGAAAATCTCATCGTAAGCATTCATACGAAGGTGACGCACCATACGTAGTTTCATAACGAATTGGTCGATCATTTCCTGAGCGAACTCTTCAGTAATGGTTCCTTCTTCCAAATCTCTCTGGATGTAAATGTCAAGGAAGGTAGAAACGTTACCCAAAGACATTGCAGCACCATCCTGCTCTTTTACAGCAGCAAGGTAACCCATGTAAACCCACTGAATAGCTTCCTGTGCAGTTTCTGCAGGACGATTCAATTCCAAACCGTACTTTTCACCCAAAGCTTTGATATCAGCTAAAGCTTTGATTTGCTCAGCAACCTCTTCACGAAGACGAATCAATTCATCAGTCATGGTTCCGGTTAAACCAGCCAAATCTTCTTTTTTAGCTTCGATCAAACGATCGATACCGTATAGAGCTACACGACGGTAGTCACCAATGATACGACCACGAGCATAGTTATCTGGCAATCCGGTAAGGAATCCCAAAGAACGGAATTTACGAATTTCAGCAGTATATGCATCAAACACACCATCGTTGTGAGTTTTTGCATAGTTGCGGAAAATGTCTTTTACACGATCAGAAACTTCAAGTCCTTGTTCTTTACATGCTTTTTCAACAACAGCAATACCACCGTAAGGTTTCATTGCTCTGCGAAGAAGTTCGTCGGCTTGCAAACCTACGATCAACTCCAATGATTTATCAATATATCCTGCTCCGTGAGAAGCGATGGTTGACACAGTTTCGGTGTCGATAGAGCGAACTCCGTTGTTAGCGCGCTCTTCTTTTACTGCGTCAAGGCAAATTTGCCATAGTTTTTTTGTGCGTTCAGTTGCTCCGGTCAAAAATGAAGCATCTCCTGAGTAAGAAGTTAAGTTGTTACTAACGAAATCTCTTACGTTAATAATTTGTTGCCATTCACCGGCTTTGAATTGCATTTTTCCCATTTCTAAATAGGTTTTTCACTGGTTGAGAGGAACAATCATTTGGGCTTGGAGGGGTTGAGAGTTAACATACAAACTCCAGGTCCAGACATGTTTGTTTCGCTGTTAAATTTTGTTTTTGTTATCGCCCCGAGGGACGATTTTGAGAGGAAAAACAGAAGCAGATAAAAGCGTCCGTTTTCCTTTCGGGGTGCAAAGGAACGTCTTTCTATCGGCTCTTGCAATACCAATAAAGTGGGATATTTCACACTTTATAGCGTTTTTCTGTTGAAACGTTCTGGTTTGCCTGTTTTTAGATGGCGAAGAAAAAAGTTAAAAAAAGTTATAATGTAGAGGGATTTCAATTAAGGATAAAATATTGAAATTATGTTGGCCCTTTTGAATCAATTGCTATGCAGAAGGCTTACATTTGGACAAAATTTATGATATGGAATATGACTTGGAAACCTGGAGCAGTGTGGCATTAGCTATGGTCTTGCTGTTTTTTATGGGATGGATTCTACGTTTAAAGTGGAGAGAAATTAAGGTTAGACAAAGGGGCGTTACCAATCGGAAAAAGGGAATACAGGGAGAGAAAATTGCCCGGAAGATTTTAGTTCAGAATGGGTTTCGTCTTCTGAAGGAGCAGGTTCCCCTGGAGCATTGTTATTGGGTGGATGGCAAAGAAGTTGTGGTTTCGCTGGCCGCTGATTTTTTGGTTGAAAAGGATGGCTTGAATTACCTTGTAGAAGTGAAAACCGGTAAAACGGTAGCCAATGTGGAGTATGGCAATACCAGGCGCCAGTTGATGGAGTACTATCATGTGATGGATGCAGATGGTTTGCTTTTACTGGATGTGGAATCTCAGAGGATTCAGGAGGTGTGTTTTGACGAAAAAGCATATCCGAATGGAAGTATGGTCAACTATTGGCTGATTTTTGGAGTTGTTTCGGTGGTTTTTCTATTGAATATCCAATGGGTGAACTATCTTTTTATTGGGCTGTTTTTTGCGGTTTTGATTATTTATTCCCGGTTCCGGTCTTGAGAGAATTGATTAACAGGAGGAGTTGACGGACTGTTTTATGTTCGTGTATGGTTGTTGGTAGTCGACAGATAATATTACATTTTGTTAATTATGTCATTGTGCTATTTCGTTTTATTTTGTAATTTATGGTAAAGAACAATCAATCTTCTAGTGTATGCAATGTCAATGATGTGGTGGTTGAGTTTGTTTTGGCTGTAGTGAGTTTTTTTTGACTTTGGTTGCTTAGAGATGGATTGAATCTAGAAACTAAGTGAAGAATAGGTTCATACAAAATAGGCTTGATGGATTCTAAAATGATAGATTTTGCAGCAAAGGAGATTTTGATGTTTTCCGCTGCCATAATTTTATTGTATTTGATTGTTATTATCCGGATTTGGTTTACAAAGCGATCCGAAGAGAAAGAAGTACTCTGTTGCAAGGTAGAAACTAGCCCTCCCAATGGAATGGCTATGGATATTGTTCCCAAAAGGTGGGGATCGCCCGCAGATCAGGATATGAATCCCTTCATTCAAATTGATCCACTCTCAGGGGGTGTAAAAAGGAACAGGCATAAGATGACGGCTCCCTCCCGGGTAAGAATTCTAAGGGGCCTTCGACGATTAATGGAAGAGAAATGCATCTATCGTCAAAAGGGAATATCTCTTGATCATTTGGCAAAAATATTGGGAACCAATCGAACTTATTTGTCTGTAGTTATTGGTGATGAGTTTGGAATGAATTTTACGTGTTTGATCAATCGTTATCGAATTGAAGAAGCGGTTGGGTTGTTGAGTGATCGAAGTAACAAAATGCCCATAAAAGTGATTGCTGAATATTTGGGGTATAAGTCGTTGTCTACTTTTTACTGTTCCTTTAAAAAAATAGTGAAGACTTCCCCTTCACAATTTCGGAAATTATCACGTACTGCACGATTGAAGGAAGATAAAAAATCTCTAATTATGGAAGAGATTTCAGGTTAATCAAAAGAAACCAAAAAACTGTGATGTGTATCTCACAGTTTTTCGAATCGGAATTTTAATACTTATTACGTTTTAATGTCTGTTTCTACTGTCCATTGAACCAGTTCTTAAAAGCTCCCACTTTCTCGCGGCTTACGATAAGTTCCCGGTCGAAATTCTGATTGAGATTGATTTTTAACCTGGAGTTGGAGTGTATGATCACACCTTGAATGGCATTGATGTTAACGATGAACGATCTGCCGATTCGAAAGAACATTTGGGGATCGATAAGTTCTTGCAATTCCTCCATCTTGTAATCGATTACATATTCCTTTTTATCCTCCAGGAGAATTGATACAGTTCGTCCCTCTGCGTAAAAAACTGCAATTTCATCGGCTTTGTAAGACCGAAGTTTTTCTCCCACTTTTACCATGAAGCGGGTTTTATAAGTTTTCTGAATTTGATTTAAAGCCTGGCTCAAATTCTCCAGGTTAGCAAAGGAATTGCCCGAGAAAGATTGTTTCATCCGTTCGAATTTTTTCAGGCTTGTGTACAAATCGTCGAAGGTTACAGGTTTTAGGAGGTAATCAACACTGTTGAGTTTGAATGCATTTAGGGCGTATTCATTGTAGGCCGTTGTGAAAATGACAGGGGTATGCACCTCAACCGTTTTGAAGATGTCAAAACTTAACCCATCTACAAGGTGGATGTCCAGAAAGATAAGATCTACCTGATTTTGTGGATTGCCCAACCAAGTGGTTGATGCTAATACCGAATCGAAGCATTCCACAATTTCAATTTTTGGGTCGTATTTTTTTAGCAATCGTTCGAGTTTTTCCGTTGCCAGAATTTCATCCTCAATGATTAAGACTTTCATGAGTTACGGTTGTTTTTAGGGTGTTAAGTGTTGTGTTTGTTTTCTTAAACTAATTGTGTAATGCAATCAGGGGAATTGTCAAAATTCCTTTCGCAGGACTTAGGTCCCAGGTTATGGGTGTGTTGTTATAGTAATGCACGGCTCTCCGCATGTTTTCCAACCATTTTTCATGTTCAACTTCGGGTTTAATCCGCGGGTTATTTTCAAACTCCAACTCTAGAACCTGCTCCTCAATTTTTGCTTTAATTTTATATTCCTTATTGTGTGGTATTAGTTGCGAGGCCTGGATTAGTTGCACACCCTGCAGAAGTACGTTGGGAACTGTCTGATGGTTGAGTTCTGTTTCTTTTATGGAAAATACGATTTGGGTTCCGAGAGAGTGATTCTGTAGTTTCAAATATTTCTCTACTTTAATGACCTCTTCTTTTATTGAATTGAGCTCATGGAATCTGTTGTTTAGAATCTTTCTGTAAAAAAGAGCCAGGTAATCTATATGTTCCTCAGCTTTTTCTATTTCTTTGTTTCGGATGAGTTGAATAATCCCTTCCAGGGAGAGGAACAGAAAATCAGGATTGATTCGGTTTTTGAATACTTCCATTTCGAATTCAATGTTTTGCCGGTTGATGGCCTCTTTTTTTAGGCGTAAGGAATTCTGTTGATCCAGGAAGTAGATGCTGAGGTAGAATAGATAAAAGAAAAGTCCGATGGAAGTGAATACGATGAGAAAAGTGCTTAGCTCTCTATCATAATCTGTTAAGTGTAAATAGAATTTAAAGTACAACCAGAATCCTAAGCTTACAATGGAAAGACTGATTAATATATTGCCGATGATTTGGAATCCGTGTCTGATCTGCTTTTTTCCACTTAACCACTTATTGTTTTCACTGAATCTTAGAAGAATACGATAAGTTTCGAAAAGTGAGTAACAAATCAGGATGAGAAGGATAATTTCTTCTGGTGAAAAGTTGTTTGCTATCTCGCTCAATCGGTCAAAAATAAGGAGTACCAAAAGATAAACCAGTATTGCGATAACCGGTGGGGTAAAGAGACGATGGATAATATGGTCGAGGAATCTGGTTTTCATTTTAAGCTGGAATAAGGGGTAGGCTTACCGTGAAATTGTCTTTTTTATTGATTTCTATGGTTTTGTTTGTGAAATAGGCATACCTTTTCCGGATGTTCTCTATTCCAATATGAAAGGAGTTGGGTTGCTTTCGAAGGGGATTGATGTTGTTAATTACATTAATTTTCTCATCAGTGTAAGTGATTGTAACTTTTAGGGGAGTAGTTCGTGATACCAGGTTGTGTTTTACTGCATTCTCTACAAGCATCTGTAAGGACATTGGAGGAACATTGCTTTCTTCCACCTCCTTTGGGACATCAATCTCCAAATTAAAAGATTGTGCAAAACGAATTCCAAGAATGAAATTATAGTCTTTTACAAAATTCAGTTCCTTGGATAAAGGAATCAGAGCATTATCATTCTGCTCCAGAATGAAACGATAGGTTTCGGCAAACCTTCGTATGAAATGTTCTGCAAGATGGGTGTTTTTGTATAGAAGGGACGAAATGGTATTGAGAGAATTGAAAAGGAAATGAGGGGAGAGTTGCGACTTTAATGCTTCGAATTGGAGTTCTAGTTGCGTGTTCACCATTTCGATGGATTTCACCTCCTCTTCACGAAAATGGCTGTAGGAGTAGAAAATAAAATCCAGTAAAGTATAGCAGGTTACCAAAAGAAACAGGATGAGTGCAATTTTAAAGAAATTCTCCTGGTGGATGAGCCATACCTGCTTGTAGCTGAGATCGGAAGAGCCGTTTAAGATGAAAATTTCCAGATAGATTCCAGAAATAACGAGTCCCATTAGAAATAAGGCCAAGAGTTGTAACCAGAATCGAATGACATATTTACTTTCCCAACTTCTGTATTTGTTCAGGATTTGACTAATGCCCAGCGTTCCGAAGCCAGCAATAATTGCAAACAAAGCGCTGGTAAGAAGTTCTGAGAGTTGATGCTTGAAGGTAGGAAGTTCCCCTTTTTGAGCATAATATCCCAGCAGATAGAAAAGGATGCCTAGTAAGGGGCTGAAAATGGCAAATCGGATGATTTTATTCATTGCTGACAGATTGGAAGGGAACGATTCATCGTTCCCTTTGTGTTGGTGATTAAATTAACAAAATGTCCATGGTTTTCCCAAAATGTGGGTAGATTAATTTAGTCCCATTTTTTTGTATGTGCATTGATTGCTTTCATCACTTTGCCATAATCGTATTCTGAACTGATATTATCAGCGGCTTTGATTATTTCCTGGCGAATGTCTTCATCCTCCATGTCCAGAGTTTGGGTTGCTTCCAGCAGGAATTGGGATAGTTCATAGTTGGATGAAATGTTTTGACTTTTCCGGATCAATTGCAATTGTTGTTCGGTTGTTAGGTCTCGTTCCCGGAGTAAACTCTTGTAAAATTGAGAGAGGTCGTAGCTAGAGGAGATTCTGTCGGAGGCTCTCAATAGGTAATCGAATCGGGAAGCCCCTAATTTTCTGTAATCCATCATGTCTTTCAGGATCTCCTTGTAGGAGTAATCAGAGCTGACCTCTTCCAGCAGATCTGTAAAACTTTGCAGGTTGTTTGTATCAATCATTTGGTTTCTTAGTAGCGTGTTAATGATCTGGGTCTTTTCATAATCGGAGCTGATTGATTCGGTAAGATGCAGTATGTCGGTTAAATTTTCAGGTGAATATTGGTTTTTTCGGATTAGCAATTTGATTATGTTGCATTTCTCATAATCAGAGGAAACATCATCTATTTCATCCAATAGTTTCTGCATTTGTTTTTTGTTGATCTGACGTTCGGTAATCGCTAGTTTGATGATGTTTGATTTTTCGTAGTCAGAAGAGATGTCCTCCATGGCTCCCAGAAACAGGACGAAAGTTTCATCATCCATCTCATTGTTCTTGAGAACTCTTTTCAGTATCTGACTGGATTCATAATCGGAGCTAACTTCTTTTAATGCCAGAAAGAAGTTAGCAGATAACTCCGGTGTTCTAAGGAACAGGCTGTTGTAGCGTTTTAGAGTTTGAGCCAATTCATAGTCGGAATCAATACGATAGGGATAATATTGCAGTAGGGTATTCAATTCCTGGTTGGTCAAATCATGATTGCTTAAGAGGTATTTGATCAGTTGGCTTTTGTTGTAATCGCTGTCTGTGGCCTCATATTCTTCAAGGAAACCTTTGATACCGTTTTCTGTGTAGGCTTGTTTGACTCTTTGTTCTGCTCCTAAGCCTGTGGAACGTATTACCGACGGAAGTACATCCCGCATCCATTCTTTGCCTTTCGGTTCAAAAGGAATTTCTCTTCGGCCTTCATAGTAGGAGTAGATTAACCGATTATTTTCCGATTTAACAAGTAATTTCCGTCTCATACCGAAGCTTACCATGCCTATTTTAAGATAACCACCATCGGAAATACTGATAATATCCGTGAAATCTTTGTTGAATTTTATGTCGCCTCTGGTTTCTATTTTCAGGCCTTGCAGCTTTCCATTAGTAAGACTCCAAGAGCTGGATTTCCACGATTTTTTAAATGTGATATTGCAGGATCCCTGCGAGAACATTGGCAGAGCCAAAAACAGAAGGATTGCAATTGATGTTACGATTCTATATATTCTATTCATAGTGGGAGATGTTTTAGTATTGTTCTAATTTCATACTACAATGTTCCTGAATTATTGTAAAGAAAACAATTGGAATGTCATGAATTGTAGAATGAGTGTTGTGAATTGTAAATGAAGGAAGAATTGAGTGTGGAATCACCTTTTGTAACGAAATGAGATGGTGTTTATGGATCTTTATTAGTGGAGATGATCACTATTTCTTTGTATTTATTAAACAGTTTTACTGTTAGGTAATTAAAAGTGGAGTATCAATAGCGGGTGGGGAGTATAAAATTTGTAAATTAATAGCAAACGTAAAAAATTCCATTTATTATGAACGATTTTTCTATTCGTTGCGCAACAGAAGGGGATCTTTCCCTGATCCTTAATTTCATTCACCAATTGGCTGATTACGAAAAATTGCGGAATGAGGTTGTGGCCACAGAGGAGGAGTTGCGGAAGCATCTATTTGAATGTCCTAAAGCCGAAGTTTTAATTGGAGAATATAAGAGCCAACCCGTCGCTTTTGCTTTGTTCTTTCATAATTTTTCTACCTTTCTTGGTAAACCGGGAATTTACCTGGAGGATTTGTTCGTAAATCCCGAATGGAGAGGCAAAGGTTTTGGAAAGGAAATTCTTGCTTATTTAGCAAAACTTGCGGTTGAGCGTAACTGTGGACGATTTGAATGGTCCTGTCTTTCCTGGAACGAGCCGGCTATTAACTTCTATGAAAACCTGGGGGCGATTCCTATGGTGGAATGGAAAGTTTTTCGCCTTACCGGAAAAGCTTTGGAGAATTTGGCCAACGAATGTGACTATGTAGGGATGCCTTAATTTTTTTCTTTTTTTGCGCTCATTTCTGGGGATCGCTTTTTTTTTGAGGGGGAACTCCATCCCTTGATCTGTGTGTAAATAAGAGATCCAGGGATGGAGTTTTCACTTGTTTTATTTCTTGGGATATGGATAGATCTTAGTTGTGGTCAAGTAGTTTTCCAGTTCGGCTAACTGCTCCTTACTGGCCGAAGAAACATGTAATTCTTTTAGATTGGTTAGGTTAAAAATTGGAGTGTAATCCGATACGGAATTGCAGTCCAGGTTTAGGTATTCTAACTTTTTCAGGTGTTGTAAACCATTTAGAGAATATAGATTGTTATTTTGTAATTCAAGTTTTTTAAGGTTTTTACTCAAAGGGATGTTCTTTAGATGGTTTAAGGAATTGTCGGATAGGTTAAGTTCTTCCACTTTGGAGAATAATTTGATGTGTTCCCATTCGAAATCATTGTTTAAAGCCAGGTTTAATTTTCTTATATTTTTAAAACAGGGAAAATAGTTTAGTTTTTGATTATAAAAGTAATTCAACTTTAAAGTATGGAGTTGTAAATTGATTAGTTCTTGTCTGTAAATTTCATCACCCAATGTTAAAGAGCGAAAATCTTTATTGCTGTGTTCCGTTAGAAAGTTATATATTTTTGTACTCAATTTGTTTTGTAAATTCTCTTTACCATAGGTTAGATTCTCTGGGATGTTTTCCAAAAGAGGGATCCATGCTGTGATTCCATGTTCCGAGAGATTCAATAGGTAGTTTACATCAAGTTCCACATTATTTTTTTTGTACAGTTCGATGTTGTATTTGGTAATTAGGTAACTCCAGTTGATAGGCGTAGATAGAACCATAACCGTAAAAAAGGCCCAGTATGTTTTTTTAATGAGGAACCAATTGGATTTTTTAAGAATAATTTTCAGACAAGCGATGCCCAATCCCAGAGAGGAAAGTAGTAAATAGATATCCACGCCCAAACGCTTCATGGTTAATCCGTAACTGGAAATGTACAAGTGGTTCTTACAAGTTGTAGCCACCACTAGCAGAAGGTTTAAACCGATCCAAATTAGCGTATTGGTTTTGAGAAGTTTGGTTTTCTCCGCAAAATTTAAACTTCCTTTGTAAAAGAAGAGGATGAGGAGTACCGCAAATACTATAGATGTAATAACCGAACCAACGCTTTGGTGTACGTATTGACTGTGGCTTATTCCTTCGGGTAATTGGGTCTCCAGTATCAGGTATTTGAAATCGATGCTTAGAACAAGAAGAAGCATTGTATTAAGTAACAAAAACAGAATTGCACCCAAATTTATTTCCTGTGTTAGGGTAATCTGCTTAAGTGTAGGTTGTGGAGACAATGCAAATTGAGGATTTAATTCCTCTCTGGTTTTTTCTTCTATTTGATTTAGAAATTGACGTTTTCGTATGGTGAAGAAGTTGTAAATTAAAAAAGCACCAAAGAGAGTGAAGCTTACTGAGCCGAAGCTGATGAAATCCAAATCGAGCTCCCCGATCATATTTTCGAAAATAGGATTGGCTGACATGTACAATTTCAAAAATGCAAGAAGAGTGAGGATAGGTGCTACGATTAGTATAATTATCCTCAGAAATCGGGAGTTTCCCTGTTCTATTTTTGTAAAGGTAATTTCGCCCATTTTCAATTTTCGTAGCCAGTAAAAAGGACTGCTAATTAAACTTAGTGCTGATTGGAAAGGGGTGAATAAGATGCTTGAATTTGGGTGATTTGCAAACATTGCAACCAAGGTAAGAGTGAATAGGTTTACGATAACAGAAAATCCATCTCCGTACCAGGCAACCGAGAAAGCGCTGATTAAAAGAGCTGCAGAACTATACCAAAAGTTTCGGTTTTTCATTGTTGGAGAATAATGAAGGCAACAGAATACAAGGAGGCACAAATCAAAGATAAATACATTAATTCCGGAATTCTGATGGTAGAAGAGTATGGAAAATAGAATAGTAAGAATGATGGTGATTTTTGATTTTGTCATAGTAGTTTTAATTAAAAGTACTTTGAAACACAAAGTGATTGTTTAAAAAAATTATGGATTCATATTTTGAATCAAATTCTGCAAATTGTCAAGATGTTGTTTAAATGCCAGTTTCCCTTTGTTGGTAGCCTGATATGTGGTACGAGGTTTTCGTTCAACAAATTCCTTGTGCACCTGTATGAATTCATTTTTCTCCAATGCTTTTAGATGGCTGGCTAGATTTCCATCAGTAGCCCCCAAATGCTCCTTTAGGGTATTGAAGTCTACCTGGTCATTGACCATTAGAATGGACATCACCCCAAGTCGGAGTCGACTTTCAAAAACTTTGTTAAGATTGGAGATTATATTTTTCACAGATTTTGGGATTTAATTTAGCTTTGGAAAGCATTGCTTTCTGTAGGAATGGTTATTCATATTTTTTGTACATGATAAGGCCATATACTATATGGAGTACACCAAAACCCAATGTCCACAATAGTAGGCCATAACCAGGGAACAGCGCACCTAACAGTCCCAGGGATATTTCGACTAGTCCCAGATAGCGAATATCCTGAAGTGTGTACCTGCTGGCATTAATTAGTGCAAGTCCATAAAAAAGCAGGGTCACAGGTGCGATAAGAAATATTATCTGATGGTAGAGGAGGATCAAACAAAACATGCCACCGGCAGCCAAAGGGATAAACAGGTTAATTATCATGTGTTTTGCTGAAGCATCCCAAAGGGGAAGATTTTGTTTTTTTGATTTGCGATAGGTGAAATATAGTCCAGAACCAAGAGCTAGGCATAGCACACTTATGGCATTGATCAAAAGAAAGGCAATGAATTCAGAATGAATCGACTGATCAGCATTGAATATCCGCGGATTTGCATTGCTGTACATCCAGGAATAATCAAGATAAACGTAGGCTACAACTGCCCCTATTATGGCAAAAATTCCTGCGAAAACGCCTGTTAATCCACTCAAAGAGAGAAAGCGGGAGGAGCGTTCCATTAGATTCTTGATGTCTGCAATGCTGCTTAGGTATTCTTCTGGTTTATTCATAATGTTTAGAATAAAAGTACTTTGAATTGCAAAGTTAATAATGCTTTCTTAAATACAAAACATTCCTGGATAAGATTTACTCCTATGTTGTCCTTTGAGGCTTTTTTTGTGGTGGGTTATGAGTGTTTTTGGATGATTAATTATTTGGATAGGTTAAAAAGTGAAACTATCCTCTTTTTGCTCTTTCCCAGTTGACGGATTGTTGCTTTCGCATGTATCTGTAGAATCCGAGATATACAGAATAATTCATGATGAAAAAATAGTAGGGGATAAATACCGGTTTGAATCTAATTTTTTTGTTTTCAAGCAGCAATCCAAGAAGAGCTGAAAAGTAAAACAACAATTGTCCTACAAATAGGAATTGATAGAGGGTATTTGAAAGGGAGAAAGCCAAAATTCCATTGGATACCAAAAGAAGGGGAAGGGCCAGAGGAGTAAGACTCCATCGAAGAACCCGATGAGAGAGATACTGGAATGAAAGGGTGCCGTACTTGAAAATATTGAGTAATTCTTTCAGTCGAACGATGGATTGGATTCCTCCCGCACTGATTCGTATTTTCCGCTTCAATTCTTCCTTTACGCTTGCCGATGCCGTTTCAATTGCATAGGCTTCCGGATTGTACTGTATAGTGTATCCTTTCATTGCAATGCGAAGGGAAATGATAAAGTCGTCGAGAAGGGTGTCGGGTTCTACCTCCTCAAAAAGTTCAGTGCGAACGGCAAAGAGTTCGCCCGCAGCTCCTACTACTGAATGAAGTTCAGCATCCCATTTCTTCAGGGTGGATTCATATTTCCAGTAGAATCCTTCTCCTGCTCCGGCGGCAGCATCTTTCTCTTTGTTCACGATGCGTTTCTCCCCGGAAACGCATCCTACCTTGGGATCACTGAAGAGTTGAACTATTTTTCGGATGGATTCCTTTCCCAATTGTGTGTTTGCATCGGAGAATATCATGATGGGCGTTTTTACAAATTTTACACCCCTGTTCATTGCTGCAATTTTTCCTTTGCGCTCAGGGCGATGATGCACTTCTACTTCCGGGTATTCCTTTAAAACATCGGGGGTTTCGTCGTTGGATCCATCAGTGATCCATATTTGATGAATTTTTTCCTTTGGATAATTTAAGAGGAGAGTGTTTTCCACTTTTTTTCTCACATAATCCTTTTCGTTGAACGCTGCAACCAGTAGGCTTACTTCCGGTTCATATTCTGTTGCTGTTTTTTCTTTTGCTACAAAAAGACGTTTCAGACGCACAAGAATAAATAGGAGAAATCCATAGCCCAGGTAAGTATAGAATACGATAAAAAGCAGGCTCCAAAAAGTAATTTCAAGAAAGTTCATAAAAGTGGTTTTAGTTGTAAAGTCTTGTTGCTTGGTGTATTGTTACTCAGATTTGCATCTTTTTAAAGGTTTGTTTTGCTATCAAATGGGTTGTTTGTTTTTATGAAATTTTGTTTTCACTCTTTCCCATTTCCCTTTTTCGTGGTTGTAGCGTTTGATTACTTTTGCGGGATTTCCTACTGCAACAGAGAAGGGGGGTATATCCTTTGTAACCACACTGCCGGCACCAATCTGACACCGTTCGCCGATGTTTACTCCGGCCAGAATTACGGAGTTGGCTCCAATATGAGCATCTCGTCCAATGGAGGTGGGTTTTATATTCAAAGGTTGAGTACTGGAGTTTTGGCTTGCATCTTTATAGCCATGATTAAATCCAGATACGAATACATGTTGTCCCAAGCCTGATCCATTGCCCATGGTAACCGGTCCGATGATGACCGAGCCGATACCTATTCTCACCCTGTTGCCCAGAATAACATCCCCCGAACCATTGTTGATCGTGCAGAAATCTTCTATAGTGGTTAGAGTTCCTACTTCAAACTTGTTCCAGGGAAAAACATCAATTCTGCTACGTCTTCTGATTACTGCTCCTTTTCTTTTGCTATGAAAGAACGGATTTACAAAATTACGGACCCACCATCTGGGGCGAGGGTTTCTTTTGGGAGTAATCGACCAAAGTACAAGTGCTTTTAGCTTTGGATTTGCTTTTATCTTATTTATTATTTCCATTAGTGATAATTTTTTTAAGAATACTTCCAAACTCTATTGCTTTGTTTTCCCATGAATTCGACTCTGCAAACCGGATTCTCTCCGGAATTAATTTATCCTGGTCATTCCTAATTTCATTTAAAATCTTTTGAACAAAATCGTCCTTGCTATTTGCAGTGCTAACATATCGTTTAAATTCCGGTAGGTCTGCAAATGATGTCATTACTATTGGTACTCCAACGGCCAGATATTCATTTATTTTTAACGGATAGATGTTTCTATTGATAGCGTTTTCTAAATAGGGGATAATTCCAAGATCATATTCCGCAAGTAGGGAGGGAACTTCTTTGGGGGCAATTGCAGGGTAAAACTTTACATTTGAATATTTTTCAAGTCTTTGTTTTATTGACCCGTTCCTAAGGTTTCCGGTAAATTCAAAATCGAACTGACTTAATTTTTGGATAGCATGTTCTACAGTGTCAATATCAAAACGATGATCCAGACTTCCGATATAACCTATCTTTTTTCGAATTTCCAAGGGAGATATGTTGCTTTTTGCTTGAGTTGTAAATAGTTTGAAATCCACTCCATTTTTAACAACATAGCTATGTGGATTCATCTTCTTTTTGTTTCTGTTTAAATGGTCAGAAGTGGTTATAATTCCATCAACTGATTTTGAAAATAATTCATCAATTTCGTAGATTCTTTCACCATGTCTTCTTGTACCAATACCATCGTAACAATAGTAGATATTACTCTTTTCCTTTAGTTTTCCAATAAGAGGTAAGCCGTAAAAAGGATTGTACGCCGTTATAATGATAGGATTGCTAAGGTTTAATTTTTTGATTGTTTTTAAAAGAACTCGTTTGTAAATGAATTTATTGAACCTAAAAAAGAATTGGAATATTTTGTCGTTTTTTATAAAGTCTACCGGTACTACCGGGGGAACGACCAAATGACGAACCTTACTTGCATTTTCTGTTTTTATAATTTGTAAACGCTTTTTTAATCCAAGCATTCTTGCCACAGGAGCATTTTGTTTTCCAAAAATGGATGTGAAAATATCTTTTATCGTAAAAGGATATTCAACGAATACTACTCTGTTTCTTCTGGCTAACATGGACATTATTTGAACAGTGGATTTTGTATATTGTCCATACCAGGTAGTGTTCGAAATGCATATAATATTTTCCCCTTCGATCATTGCTTATTCTTTTGTAGTTCGTTATAGATTTTATTATATAACTTCAGATTTCTTTCAGCCATTTTTGTCCATGAAAATTTTTTAGAACGGTTAAATCCTTTTTGGATGAGCTTTTCTCTAAACTCCAGGTCTGAAAGGATGTATTCTATTGCGTTTGCTAGTTCTTTTGAATTATTTGGGTTGACCAAAAGGGCTGCATCACCAGCAATCTCAGGCATAGATGAGGTTGTGGAGGTTATTACAGGAGTGCCACATCGCATTGCCTCCAGGATGGGGATGCCAAAACTTTCTCTCAGCGAAGGGTAAAGGAAAAGTTCACTCATAGAATATATGGCAGGTAGATCGGTATTGGAGATGTATCCCGAAAGGTGTATGTGTTCCAATAGGTTTTCCATTTGAAAGGACGCCAGCATTTGCCTTAGTTTCTCCTTTCCAAAATCAATCATTACTAGGGGAAGTGGATTGGAGACGGAGTTATGATAACGGTTGTAAGCTTTTAATACGTTGGGTGTGTTTTTTTTGGGCGCCAGGTTGCCTAGAAAGAAGATGTATTTCTCAGGAAGCTTGTATTTTTCTCTTACCTGGGAGAGAGTTTTGGATTCCCTGATAGGAGAGAAATGTTCGCCAACCCCATTGTATATGGCAATTGTTTTGTCTTTTATTTGGGGCATTTTTTGGTCGATATTCGATTTTTCAAAATTGGAAACGGTTATAATGGCTTCTGCATTTTTGACAGCCCCTGGAACATTCCATCGACGATACAGATTTCCGAACTTTTGATACAGTGAACCTCCTGTTCCAAGCAGTCCCTTATTCTCAAGATAGATGATATCATGAAGGGTTACAACCAATGGAATTGGGCAGAAAAAGGGAGCAGTATTGCTGGTACAGTGGAGTAATTCACACTTG
>JBGRQA010000043.1:0-39637 GCA_041725895.1 Marinifilaceae bacterium | reverse complement strand
TTTCAAGAACGTTGCTTTTGTTTCCAAAAGCGGGTGCAAAGATAAAGAATTTAATTCTAATTTTGCAAATCTTTTTTCAAACTTTTTTTCGGGCCAGTCTTTCGTGTGTCGCATAAACACTAGCACTCCAGACATCCTCCCTTTAAAAGGCTTTCCGTTGAAAGCGGGTGCAAAAATACGCAAAACATTTTCAATTTTGCAAGCCTTTCTTGAAAAAAGTTTTTTTTCAAAATTTCAAAACATTGTTTAGTAGCGTGTAGATTAATTTAAAAAAAATTCCTACGTCCACCCTACCACTGCCTATAATACTACTAAACAACCATTTTATAAATCCACTCTCCGTTGAAAGTGACTACAAAGATAGGCCAAGATTTTTGATTCCTCCAAATCTCAGCATGACTTTTTTTCCTGATCCATGCCTACAAACCTGAATACCAACATGTTTTTTTTTCAAAAAGACTAATATTCAAAATCATTCTCCAAATTCTCTAGTTGTTCCTTCAAAACATCCAGGCCGTTCTCCAGACTTGTTGGCCGAAACCCTAATTCTGATTTGGCTTTATCAACTAAAAGACCTGTCCTTAATGGTCGAACTGCTTTCTCACTTAGCTCCCGGGTTGTTATAGGAGAAATTAAATTGGTAGGTAATTTGAAAAAACGAGCAACTCTTAGAGCTATATCATATACCGAAAGAAACTCTTCCCCGGATATATTGTAGATACCCTGTGTCTTCAGATTTATTAGTCTAAACAAACCTTCAGCCAAATCCTCCACTAAAGTCGGTGTCCTGTACTGATCGTCAACCACCCGGATGGACTTACCTTGTTCCAGAGAATTCTTCACCCAAAGCATAAGGTTTGAACGAGATATATTAGAATTCACCCCATAAACCAAAACAGTTCTAACAATTGCCCAATGTTTACAATACTTTTGAACCAACTCCTCACTTTCCAATTTACTTACTCCATAATAGTTTCGGGGAGCAACCAAATCATTTTCCCTGTAAGGACCTGATTCTCCATTATGTACAAAATCAGTAGACAAATGAATAAAGTGTGCACTCAATCCATTGGCTATTTCTACCAGATTTCCAACTGCATCAACATTCACCAAACGACACAAATCAGGGTGATCCTCGCATATATCTGCATGTGAAATAGCCGCTGTATTTACAATCGTATCCGGTTGAAACTTTTGTATTATATCACGACACTGCTGGTGATCGGTTATATCCATTCGAGCAAACTCATACCCAGAAGAAAAGCCAATTACATTATCATGCATTGAAGTAGCCATTAATTCAATGGACGGAATTCCAATCAATCGGTCCACCAATTTTTGCCCAAGCAGACCATTACTTCCGGTAATTAAAACTCGCATAATAAAATTATTAACTCATAACGCCCTCTCGAAGCAACATCCTTAAAGCTTGAATTTGCTGTAGATTACCTAAAACAAAAAGATGCGATTTGAGCGTCAATTTATTCTCCGGGGAAGGATTATAAATATATTTCCCTTCATCATCCTTTAAACCAATAATATTAGCCCCGGATTTATCTCTCACATTCAATTCACGAATCGATTTCCCCGCAAAAGAAGTTGCCAAATTTTGACAACTTACTTCAACCAGATTCACATCTCCTTTAGACTGCAACAAAATGCTATCCAAAAATTCCACTACATCGGGTTGCGCCACCAGTTTTGCCATTCTTTGTCCTCCGATACGATCGGGCATAATAACATTATCAGCTCCAGCTCGCTTCAATTTATTATCAGACTGAACACTTGACGATCGAGAAATAATTCTCAAATCCTCATTCAACTCCCTGGCTGTTAAAACAACATACACATTTTCGGCATCGTTAGGCATAGCCGATATGAGCGCCTTAGCATTCGAAATTCTGGCCATTTCCAGAATTCCCTCCTCGTGGGCATCCCCCTGAATGAACAATAGATCAGGATTTTCCCGAATCCGTTCAATTACCGCTTCATCCTTATCAATTATAATAACATCTTCGTTATGATCAAGCAACTCCAGGGTTGCCTGCCGTCCATTTCTTCCATACCCACATACAATTACGTGGTTCTGCAACTTATCAATTTTACGAGTCACTCTGTAATCCTTTAAATTTCTACGAAAAACTCCATCTAAAATAAAACGTGTTACTGCTGATGCCAAATACCCCAAAATCCCAAAACTCATAAAAATCAGGAATATGGTAAAGACCTTTCCCACATCCGACATTGGATGAACTTCGGTAAATCCAACCGTGGTTATGGTGATCACCGTCATATATAAAGCATCTACAAAACTATAAGCTTCATCTATACTCATATACCCTACAGTACCAATGGCTATAGTAAAAACAGACAACACCAATGCTATGCTAAGGGTCCGAACATTCGCTGCCCAAATTCGTGGCCTCTTCATAAATTACTTATTGAAAATGATTACTAAAGATAATCATTCCCTTAAAAAATCTGCACAAATCAACTATTCTGTCTGATTTTTTGAAAGAATTGTTGTTCTGATAATCCGATTACCCATCTCACATTCCAAACAACGAGCTGAATCACAATACTCTGTTTTTAATTGAAGCAAGGCTTGTGAATAAAAAGCTGAGGCAGGCTGAATCCCCATTTCTCTCCATCTGCGAATCACCTGATTGTTTTCGGCTTTTATTGAATTCAAAAAATTGATTGCTCTCTCTTCATATTGACACTTCTTATGGAACCGCCCATAAACAAAAAGAAAGGGAATCACCGTATTGATGAGTAACAGGTCTAAAAACGAATCCCCAATAATCTTATTTGAAAAAGCCGCAGGTTTGTCGAAAATATAATGGGTTTTCCAGTAATCGGAAACTCCTGCAAAAAACATTTTTTTTATTTCAACTATTTCATTCGTTTCCAGAATATACGAGAACAAAGATCGAGAATGATTTATCAGAAAGGCGAATTGAGCAATTCGAATCGTAGGAAAATTATTAGGTCGCAATCTCATGAATTTCCAATGGGAAAACAACATCGGTTTTAAACTGTATTTTTGCTTTAAAAACTCGTATTCGCGTTGCAATTGGATAGCATAATCATCTTCAAAAATTTTTCCACTCAAAAAACCAGCCTGCCCAAAAAGCAAAGCTTCCAGTTGAATCAAAGAATTTTTTTGTCGGGCAAGAATTTTCAAAGGCAAGGAGCGAGCCAATAAACCAAAAGGCTCTGCATTAACTTTCATCCCAAAATTTCGAGCAAGGTGTTGATAAAAACTATCTTCCCATGAATTTTTATTCCGCTTTAAACAATTGATTATCCCTTCAGCCTTTCTTTCTAATCGTTCTACCAACATCCGATCCAACCAGGAATTTAGGAAAAAGGAGTCTAACTTACGCAATTCCGTTTCACAAGGTATCCATTGCTTACTCTCCAGCAAACTTTGATATTGTTTCAATAACAATTCCGAATACTCCAAACAAATGCAGGGAATAATTCGGCCATTCCTTCCATAAATCTCCTTATCCGCCTCCTGTACCACATGCAATATTACATTTTCATAGGCAGGGTCCGAACAGTGACCATGACGCGTCCAATCGGAAGCTCTCAAATGAATCTCCACATTTCCAGCCCAAAGCACTCCATCAATCCTAATCCGGGCATTAAAAAAATCAGGCCCAGCATCATGATTACAGGTACCGACATCCACTATATGGATTCTTTCTCCCCTTTCCGACATGGCATACTCACTGGTGAAAAGTCGGTGTCTCCAGACAAAATGCAAAAACTCCTCCTTCATCATTTTGCTTTTCTATTAAATTTAAGAAATTTAATAGACTCAATCCTCGAATAAGAAAATTTTAATAACAAAAAATGCGATGCTACCCTAGTAACACCGCATTCAAATATTTTAGCCAGAAATTATCTTGATTAGATCACTTTATGCTCAAGCAAAAGTTCTGTCATCTCTTTTTGCAACTCCACGGATTTCTCGCGAGCTACTTCGGCAAATTTTTCTGTTGTATCAGCATAAATGATTCCCCTTGAGGAATTCACCAGCAAACCACACTGATCATTCATGCCATATTTTGCAACCTCCTGCAAACTTCCGCCCTGAGCACCAACACCAGGAACCAGCAGGAAATGACCAGGAATAATTTTACGAATATCTGATAGCATTTCGGCTTTGGTAGCACCAACCACATACATCATATTCTCCTTGGTTCCCCAATCTTGTGATTTTTCCAATACGCGCTCGAACAATCGGGTTTCCCCCTCCTGAAAAAACTGTAAATCGAATGCTCCCTTATTGGATGTTAAAGCCAAAAGAATCACCCACTTTCCATCATATTCAAGAAAAGGAGTCACCGAATCTTCCCCCATATAAGGAGCCACAGTGATCGAATCAAAAGGCATTTTCTCCAGAAAAGCACTTGCATACATTTTTGAGGTATTGCCAATATCTCCACGTTTTGCATCAGCAATCAAAAATACTTCGGGGTAGTTCTCTTTAATGTAATTCACTGTTTTTTCCAGAGTAATCCAGCCAGCTGCACCCAAACTCTCGTAGAAAGCAATATTGGGTTTGTAAGCAACAGTTACATCAACAGTCGCATCCACAATCTGCTTGTTAAATTCAAAAATCGGATCTTCCAGATTCAACAAATGGGCTGGAATTTTCTTCAAATCACTATCCAATCCCACACACAGGAAACTTTTTTTCTTTTTAATTTGCTCGAAAAGTGCTTTATAGTCCATACAGGTTGCTTATTTATATCGTATTAACGTTATGAATTTCAATTTAAGACAAAAAAAATGGCAGTAAACAATTACTGCCATCAATAACTTTATAAGCCGCTTTCTTTAAGTCGCTCGGCATTTTCTTCAATCTGAAGCTTATCGATAATCTCCTGAATATCGCCATCCATGGTGGCAGCCAAATTGTAAAGAGTTAAATTGATACGGTGATCGGTAACACGCCCTTGCGGATAGTTATACGTTCGAATCTTAGCAGAACGGTCACCTGTTGAAACCATAGTCTTTCGTTTCGATGCAATGGCATCCAAATATTTCTGATGCTCCTGGGCATAGATACGCGAACGCAATTCAATCATTGCCTTGGCCAAGTTCTTCAATTGAGACTTCTGATCCTGGCAAGTCACCACAATACCTGTTGGAATGTGGGTCAAGCGAATAGCCGAATAGGTGGTATTTACCGACTGACCTCCAGGTCCTGAAGAACAATAGGTATCTTTACGAATATCACTTTCCTTTACCTCAACATCAAACTCCTCTGCTTCAGGCAACACAGCAACCGAAGCAGCCGATGTATGAACACGTCCCTGGGTTTCGGTTTGAGGAACACGCTGTACACGATGTACACCTGATTCGTACTTCAATACACCATAAACACCCTCACCGTTAACGTTCATTACAATTTCCTTGTAACCACCCGAGGTTCCTTCACTATAACTCGAAATAGAAACCTTCCAACCACGAGCTTCACAGAACTTAGTATACATCCGGGCCAAATCACCGGCAAAAATACTTGCCTCATCACCACCAGTACCCGCACGAATTTCAAGAATTGCATTTTTTCCATCCTCCGGATCAGCTGGAACCAATAACAACTTAATGTTCTCCTCCATCTCTGGTAGCTTAACCTCTAACTCTTCAAGCTCCATCTTAGCCATGTCCCTTAATTCTTCGTCAGATTCATTAGCAATGATATCCTTCGATTCCTCTATGGTATCCATGGCATTCTTATATTCCTTGGCTGCAGCTACAACTTGCTCCAACTCTTTGTATTCTTTACTCAATTTAACGAAGCGCTTCATATCCCCCATCACTTCGGGGTCAGTAATCAGCTGTGAAACCTCGTCAAAACGAATGAAAACTCCTTCTAATTTATCCAGTAACAAATTATTGCTCATTATACTAGTCTCCTTAAATTTGCCACAAAATTAGGAAAATAAAACCATATTCTACAGCAGTAAGTAGAAATTCAGAACATTATCCTTTCGTTTTACCACCAAAACAGGTTAAAAACCACACTTTTCTGGCCCTTTCGTTACAATATGGCAATTACTAAAAACTTTATTATTATAAAATCAATTCGTTACCGAACGAAGCTTTGTTGAGAAAATCAAAAAACAACATCTCAAGCATGGTATTCCAAATCCGGATCTAAATCTCTCTTCGTTTTGAATAAAGTCCAATCGATTTCTCTTTCCTTTAAAAACTTTGAAATCTTTTTTTTCCGTAGTTATTCTTTTGAACAATTTTAAATAAGCTCTTAATTAATTATTGGTCTTTACATTCTCCTAATCGAGCGGTAATTTTACTAACACATCACGGATCGTTTTAAACCAGAAAAACTACTTCCATGAGGCAACACTACCCCATCCAATCAAGACTTGAATCCATCAGTACAATTATTTCCCTTCCTCTTTTCATACCTATGCTCTGCTTTTAATTAAGGGACGCAAGCGGCCGTCCTCCCCCCCCTAAAGACGAGATAATACACTTTTCAAGAAATTCACTATTAAGAAATTGATTATGACGAAAATTCAAATTCCACGAAAAGAGGAGGATCTTCTTCAACTGGTTTTAAAAATATCTTTACACCATGAAAGTCACCCTAAGAGAAGTCCTTTGAATGCAGCATTTAATATGGATCGCATTAAACGTAAATTACAGATTATAAAAACCTACAAAGAATCGATTCCTCAAACCCGGAACGAAGCAATCAACAGCCGGGAAAAACGCCGACAGGAAATTCGTTTCATCTCCCGAGAAGTAAAAAGTATTGGACATTTCCTCCAAACAATTTACCCGGACGAACCACAAACCATTCGTGATTGGGGGTTTAACATAGAAGAATAGAGTTCTTTGTTCTGCGAACTCTTTACAATAGACCTCTGAATCACAATGCAATTTGAATATTTTCCAGACAATAATATGCCATACATGAATATTTTGGCCATAAATTGGAATCAAATTATTTAAAAAAGAAGATACGATAGATTTCCAAAGGCTAACTCACGGTTCAATTGTTGTAGGTCCAACGAAATAAAAAAGCCATTGTCTCACAGAGACAATGGCTTTTTCATCAATTCTCAGAACAAAATTTGAATTCTTAATTCTCTTATCGAACCTATTTCAGATCATTTCAATTTCTATCCCTAAAGGAATTATATCGGTATCCGGACGAAGAAGATCTACGAGCTGCTGTTTTTAGAAAATCCAATCGGTAGGCAATTCCTATGGTAGGTCGAAAGGTAATCTTTCGAACATCTTCGCCAAACAACATCGACAACCCCAAGATTATATCTACATTCCTGTAAGAGGGCGTTCCTCCAATGGTAACAAGATAGTAATCAAAATTGGTAGTACTTCCATCCTTCATGTCGATTTTCTGACGACCAAGCCCTCCACTAATTCGAAAACCATTGTTAATCATCCCCACTTCGGTTTCAAGAAAACTTCCTTTAGCATCCGGTTGATGCTCAATATTCAATCGATTAAAATCAACAGTTCGATCCGTCATTAGGCCAGCTACATTTCCATAATTGACAAACACCCCAGCAACTTTCTTACGCCGGCTAAGATCGCGAAAACGATAGCCAAGCATTCCACTAAAGTGAGAGGAAATGGCTTGTGATTTGAAGCTTTTGCTAAAACCACCCCACATAGTATAATTAAAACCAGCCCCTACCTGCATGGATATACGATCAATTCGATCACTCGCTTTGTATTTATTTCCCTGAGCATTTGCAACTTGACCACAAGTCGCAAAAAAGATCATAAGTATTCCAAGTAATTTCAAGTTCTTCATTTTTATAATATTTTGAATCTAATTAGGTTTTTATTTCGATATTCTAATCTGTGACGAATCCACAAGCTAGATTGTTACAGTATAATTCCCTTTTTTGTCTTAAAAGTAAATTCCCCCTTCTCGGTATCATACCACAAAAGATTACTAAGGAGATCCTTATAAGGATACCCAAAATTTGAAACCAATGAGAAATAAAAACTACATTTTGGGTATCAAAATTCTGATTTCAGTCACGTGTAAAAGAACAACTCTAAAATAAGTGAAAAAAAAAAGCCCCGTTTCGGCAGAAACGAGGCTCTCTATATTGTAAAAGTTAACTCCTAATATTCAAAAGTTCCGTATTCGCTATTGATGGTCAACTTTTTGCCATCGTGCGCTTCACAACGTCCGATAATTTGAGCATCCACGTTAAATTCTTTTGAAATGGCAATGATATCCTGTGCAATCGCTTCAGGAACATACAACTCGAAACGATGCCCCATATTGAATACCTTGTACATCTCATCCCAGCTGGTTCCGCTTTGCTCCTGAATCAACCTGAACAAAGGAGGGATTGGGAACATATTGTCTTTGATTACATGAAGGTTTTCAACAAAATGCAAAACTTTGGTTTGTGCTCCCCCGGAACAGTGAACCATTCCATGAATCTGAGAACGGAACTGATCCAAAATCTTTTTAATGATAGGCGCATAGGTACGGGTTGGAGACAACACCAACTTACCGGCATCCAATTCAACACCTTCTACAGCCTGGGTCAACTCACAATTTCCGGAATATACCAATTCATCAGGCACTGCGTTATCGTAACTTTCCGGAAATTTTTCAGCAAGTGAATGAGCAAATACATCATGACGAGCAGAAGTCAATCCATTGGATCCCATACCACCATTGTACTCCTCCTCGTAGGTAGCAACACCGGAAGAAGAAAGTCCTACGATTACATCTCCGGATTGGATTTTTTCGTTGGTAATCACATCTTCCCGCTTCATCCGGCAGGTAACGGTAGAATCAACAATAATTGTTCGTACCAAATCTCCAACGTCGGCAGTTTCACCACCTGTGGGGTAGATATTTACGCCCATCTCCCGGTATTCGGCTAGTAATTCCTCTGTGCCATTAATGATTGCAGAAATCACCTCACCCGGAATCAAATTCTTATTTCTACCAATGGTTGATGAAAGCAAAATGTTATCGGTAGCCCCAACACACAACAAGTCGTCAATATTCATCACAATTGCATCCTGAGCAATTCCTTTCCAAACCGAAACATCACCTGTTTCCTTCCAATACATGTAGGCCAGAGAGGATTTTGTTCCTGCTCCATCGGCATGCATAATATTGCAATACTCCTCATCTCCTGTAAGGTAATCGGGAATCACTTTGCAAAAAGCCCGGGGATACAATCCTTTGTCCAGATTTTTAATTGCATTGTGTACATCCTCTTTGGATGCTGAAACACCTCTTAAATTATACCTTTCGTCTTTTCTCATGGTTATTTAGTAGTAAAAAAACGTTCCGCCAAGCAGAACGTTGGTTGTATTATTGCTTCAGTTTTTTTGCCTCCTCAAAGGTAATCTTTTTCCCATTATTATAAGCAATCACAAAAGCCTTAATTCCCTTTCCGGAAATCTTTTGAGCCTCCGCCCGAGCCTCTCCGTACTGATCGAAAATTCCAAAAGTATATCGATAGGATTTAGAATCGGCCTCACTCCGAAACACTACAGGGAATTGTTCAAGCATTGCGGGAACATCCGATTTATCAAAGATTCCCAATTGGACGGTATAGAAAACACCATCGATAGTACTCAAATCCTTAATTAAAGTTTTCCTTAACTTCTGGTGCTCGGCTCCGGGCTTCCTTTTGGAATTTGGCCCCGGCTTGTAGTCCGTAGATAGAACCTGAAATTCCGTTCTCCTGTTAATTTGATTGGCTACTTCCTGATCCCGGGTACTCAATTTGGAAATGAAAGCTTCCTCTAATATGTCCCCCTCGTTCAGGAATTCATATTCCTCCGCCAATTGTTCTCCCACAATTTTGGGAGAGCTCTCTCCATAACCTTTGGCCTCCAAACGATCCCAATAGATTCCTTTCTCTATTAAATAATCGACTACAGATTGTGCTCTCTTTTGTGAAAGTTCCTGATTGGATTTCTCACTTCCCACCAGGTCGGTATGCGACCCCAACTCAATGGTAATATTGGGGTTATCATTTAAAGTCTCAACCAAACCATCCAATGCGGTTTTCGAGACCTCTCGTAACTCCCAACTACCAAAATCATACAAAATATTGGGCAATTCAATTGGTTTTTCAAATGGCTTCAACTCCAACAAACCAGTAAATGTTTTACTTTCTTCCAAATTCACGGTACTTACCTGATCTTTCGCATTCAGAAAGGAATCGTGGCCGGCAACAAATATATACTCGGTTCCTGCATCCAGCTTTAAATTAAATCGTCCCTTAGGATCTGACATTATTTTTTTCTGCTCCCCTTTGGAAGAAATAACGTTTATAATTACTCCCTGCAATGGAGCCCCAGTGTCAGAGTTCTTAACAATTCCGTTGTAGGTAAAAATAATGGGCATCAACTCGAAACGATAAATGTCGTCATTTCCCTTACGCCGACTGGAAGTAAACATCCCCTTCTCCATCCCGGTTTGAAATACAATCCCAAAATCATCGGCAGTAGAATTGAGTGGATACAACATATTTGTGACCTCCCATTTTCCCATTTTTGTTTTTTGGGCACGGAAGATATCCAATCCTCCCATTCCGGTATGTGTATCGGACGAAAAGAACAATGTGCCATCCTCACGTACAAAAGGATACAGCTCATCACCAGGTGTATTGATCTGACGCCCCAAATTAATAGGTTCGCCCCATCCACTTCCTTCCTTTTTGGCAACCCAAATATCGGTTCCTCCCACACCACCAGGCATATCCGAGGCAAAATAAAGCTTTTGCCCATCTGCCGAAAGGGAAGGATGACCAACAGATAAAGAATCCGGAACCAAATCCAGAAGCATTACATCCCCCCAACCGTCATCTACTTTTTTTGCACTGTAAATTTTAGTTCCCAATTGATTCCGGCCCATTTTTCTGGAAGAGGTAAAGTACATTTCATTTCCTTCAGAATTAAAAGCAATTGCTCCCTCATGAAATCTGGAGTTGATGGTATCACTCAACATATTTGGACGACTCCATTTATAGGAATCACTTGTATAGGTTCGGGCTTTTGATTTTTTCTTTCCCTTTTTTCGGCTCTTACGGGTAATTTGATTGGAATAGTGAATTTCGAATATATTCGAATAATTCGCTCCTGTAATTCCATCGATTTTTTCCGTGTTCTTCCCCTTCCGGGTAGATGCAAAAAGGATAACATTGGTATCTTGCCCCACATAAACCGGAGCAAAATCACTCGCGGAAGAATTGAACTTTTTTGCTTCCTCTACCTTATACCTTGTGGGATGTGCCATCCAGTTACGAATCAGATCCAATTGTTTCAGGCCTTTTTCTCCTTCTTCGCGGGCGGGCATTAGATCCTGGTATTCAATAAAATTCTCCTCTGCTTCTTCCAAATTATTATTCTTCAATTCGGTCTGTGCCAACAAAAGCACCGCATCCGAAAAAGTATCCCGATTCATTATTGCCTTTCGGTACCACGAAGCTGCCTTTTTGGTCCCGTTAATTTCAGCCAGACTACTGGCAAATTTAAATGCAGTAAGAGATTTCATCTCTTTATCCCTCGCTTTTTTGTAGGCTTTAGCATACATCTGACCAGCCAAATGGTATCGTTCAGATTGATAATAGACATCTCCACGTTTCAAGAAACTTTTAGATGAACAAGCAAACAATACTGAAGCTGCTCCTATTAGTAACGCTGATCTAAGAATCCTCATCGGAAAAGAATTTAGGTAATTTGAATTAAAATTTGATCACTTCTCATGTGACATTAGTGGCTCAATTTCCCAAAAACCAATTCAATTGAAACACAAAAGGGAAAAGATTGTAGCTACTTAACATTGAGTTTGATTCTCCGATAAAAATAATCATTTTTGCCTTCAAACAAAACATAAAACCTTATCGGCACTTCCTCCCGAAGGATCTGATATTGATTTCCTCTTTCAATCAACAAAAAAGTAAAAGAGCCACTCCCAAAAGGAACAGCTCTTTTGCGGGAGGTAGATTTCATCCGGCTTTTCAAAACAAACTAACAAAAGAGGTAAGCTTCAGAGCAAAACCTATTCCCGAAAAGTTTAAAATAAAACGTCATGAGCAAACAAATCCAAACACGAAAAACAAAAAGGGTTGGTTCCGAAAAAACCAACCCTTTGGGATTATCTGCAGTTATTATCTGGCAAAAAGTAATTCTCTGTATTTAGGCAGAGGCCACATCTGATCGTCAACAACCAACTCCAATTTATCGATATGATACCTGATTTCACCCAGGAAAGGCTTCAGTTTCGTGGAATAAGATTCAGCTTTCTCCACCTCATCGGTTAACTGATTGGCCTTTTTACGAACCGCAACCATATCCACAACATTGGTTCTGATCTCTTTAATATGACGGGAAATCTTTCGAATGGTTTGAAGCTGTACATTCGCCAATTCCTCAAATTCGTCTGCTCCCAACACCTCCTTCAAGCCTTTTACATTATCAATTAATCGGCTCTGGTATTGAATGGCAATTGGTATAATGTGGTTAATGGCCAAATCCCCCAGTACACGAGATTCGATTTGCAACTTCTTAGAGTACGTCTCATTTTTGATCTCGTACCGTGCATGAAGCTCTCTCTCTGAAAGCACATTGGTAGTACGGAATAATTCTGTTGATTTCTCGCTAATATAAGCCTTCAATGCCTCTACTGGATCAGGAATATTGGTCAAACCGCGCTTCTGGGCTTCTTCTTTCCATTCTTCACTATAACCATTTCCTTCGAAACGAATGGCTTTTGATTCAACAATGTATTTACGAAGCACCTGGAAAATGGCCTCATCCTTCTTCACTTCCATATCAATCAACTCATCCACATCAGCTTTGAATTGGATCAACTGCTGAGCTACTGCAGAGTTCAAAACGGTCATTGGAGAACCACAATTGGCAGTAGAACCCACCGCTCTAAACTCAAAACGGTTTCCTGTAAAAGCAAAAGGAGAAGTTCTATTTCGATCGGTATTATCCAAAAGAATTTGAGGAATTTTCCCCACATTCAATTTCAATTCAGTTTTCTGATCCGGAGTCATTTTTTTGTTGCTCACCTTGGCTTCAATTTCATCCAGCATACTAGTCAACTGCTCACCAAGGAAAACGGAGAAAATCGCCGGAGGTGCCTCATCAGCCCCCAATCGGTGTTCATTTCCAGCCGATACAATACTGGCACGGAATAAGTCTGCATGCTCATGAACAGCCTTCACCGTATTCACAAGGAAAACCAAAAACTGAATGTTCGATTTTGGATTTTTCCCGGGCGATAGCAAATTCACTCCTGTATTGGTCAACAAACTCCAGTTGTTGTGCTTCCCCGAACCATTTACGCCAGCGTAGGGCTTTTCATGAATCAACACCACAAAATTATGACGATGTGCCACTCGTTTCATTGTACTCATCAACAACTGGTTGTGATCGATAGCCAAATTGGCCTCCTCAAAAATAGGAGCACATTCAAACTGGTTTGGAGCAACTTCGTTGTGACGGGTTTTCACTGGAATACCAAATTTGTGGGCTTCCAATTCAAGCTCTTTCATAAAAGCATTTACCCGGCTAGGAATGGCTCCAAAATAGTGATCTTCCAGCTGCTGCCCCTTTGCCGAGGCATGCCCCATCAAAGTTCTTCCACACATCATCAAGTCAGGACGGGCTTTATAAAGTGAAGCATCCACCAGAAAATATTCCTGCTCCCAGCCCAGAGTGGAAAAGACTTTGGTTACATTTTTATCAAAATACTGACAAATATCTACGGAGGCTTTATCTACTGCATGCAAAGCTCGCAACAAGGGAGTTTTATAATCAAGAGCCTCACCCGTATAGGAAACAAAAACGGTGGGAATACAAAGAGTTCCTTTGTTTATGAAAGCTGGCGATCCCGGATCCCATGCCGTATATCCGCGTGCTTCAAAAGTGTTGCGAATACCTCCGCTAGGGAAACTGGAAGCATCTGGTTCCTGCTGAACCAAAAGTTTACCATCAAAATGCTCAATAACAGAACCATCCGAATTTAGCTCCAGAAATGCATCATGTTTCTCGGCAGTGGCCCCATTTAGGGGATGAAACCAGTGCGTATAGTGAGTGGCTCCCAAATCTACAGCCCAGGCTTTCATTCCTGAAGCAATCTGGTCGGCCAACCTCCGTTCAATAACTGTTCCTTTATCAATGGCCTCAATAACACTTTTGTATGCTTCCTTGGAAAGGTATTGTCGCATTTTAGGACGATCAAATACATTGATTCCGAAAAAATCGGAATTTTTCTCAGAAGGAAACTTTACATCTACCGGCTTTCGGGAGTATAGTTCTCCCAGCGCTCTAAATCTGGTACTGGCCATTGCTTATTAATTTTGGTTAATAATAAATCCTTTCAGAAAAACAGGGGGTGTTTTCAGAAAAACACATACTTTTTAACTTAGCCCCCCTAAATCATGAAGCAAATATCCGATTTTTTCACAAAAAATCCAAACACCCCCTTTCTGATTTGACGAATCTTTATAAAATTTTACAATTTCTTTACATACCCCCCTTTTTTATGGGGTAAAAAAAATTCTGCAAACTTTTTGCAGAATTTCATTTTTTTCGGTTCTACCAGTACTTCTGTTCTCGGTAAGAATAGTATTAGTTTGGAATTTTCGGTAGTCCTTTCACCAGGTAATTCTTTATATTTCTTTTCGACTCAATTATTTCATAGAATTCAGAGAGGTAATGGATACATTTTTCCCGATTACTCAAATTTAGATAAGGAAAGGTATTTACAAACAGAAACAAATCATCCTTTAGTAACAAATAGCGTTGAATTGCTTTTTCCAAATCATCCTTATTCCATTGATAACTCTTGTAGATACGCTGGTATTTGGCTTCGGGATCAATTTTCGGATCGGGCACAAAGTAGCTATGTCCAATTAACCCGGACCAATCAAAATCAAAAGGTATTGCCAGGGGAATACTGTTATCATCTATCGAAATCAAATCGATATTGTGAAGTTTCTCTACCGACCAGTCCGTATTTCCAATCATTAACTGAAAAAGGCTCAACTGTATCATATTGCTCCGCAAAACGTCATATTGTTGAATGTTTTTATACTCCAGAATAGACCTTCCCAATCGCTTTGCCATTTGATCTCTGTCTTCAACAAAAAAACCAAAACGAGTTAAACTATCAGAAGTATTCCTATCGACATAGGTAATCCGAGCCAGACGCACACGAAAACTGTTATCAGTAATAAGATTGTAAATCCGATAAATCAGGTATTCCTCCAGGGTGTGCTGCTCGTACATTAGGTCATCATTCTGACAATGGCTTACAAATTTCAACTTATCCTGACCAGCAAAAATTGTTCCTTTGGCTCCCTCCTTGGAGAAGTTAAATTTCAAAGGTGGGAAATTGCAATTCTGCTTCCTTAGTCGAAATTTTCCCCTGGTCTTAATTTTGACATTCAAATCGATAGCCTGATTCTGCTGGTTGCGATAGCTAATTTGCGATTTATGATATTTTCGTGATTTGTCTATATCGTTCAGCAAAGTAACAAAATCGGCCTCCAAGGTAAACTCAAGGAGCTCGGAGGAATTAAAAAAGGATTCTTTTGCAATAGAATCTTTCGATGAACTATGAGTACTATTTGGAGGTACAGCCAGAAGATCTACCGAAGAAAAAACAAAAAAACAACCTATCCATATCTTAATACAAAACTGCACTATTCCCAAAATCCTCAATTCCATATTCTTCATGTTCTCACCATTTGCTTAATTAAAATCATATCTCCAAAAAGCATCAAAATCTTTTTCTACGTCCGACTTGTAATGTATAGCTTACAAGAATTGAACAATCTCTTCATCCGACAGCCATAAATTACCAAACGAAAACAGGATTACGAAAAACTCACTCCAATCATCAACTATTCAAGCCTCTCTTTCTTTCCACTTTTATACATCCTATAAAATTCATCCTTCTCAATCAAAAGAAATTGCTCCTCTATTCCAGGAATACCAAAAGGAACATCCACTGCAATAAGTCTATTTTGAAACAGGGAACGAATTTGATCCACCTCGGTGTGCCCAAAAATAATACGGGAAGCATCAAAATAGGTCAATACATCCTCCACTTCTTCCTTCCTTATTTTTGAATAAGATTTTGTACTCAATAAATAACCACGGTACCATAAAGGGTTTTCCGGATAATATATAACCTGTTTTATCCGCTCCGGCGATACTTGTTCCGTATTATTTAAACAATACCTCATATCACGGTTCAATTGATCAAGGCTAACCTTTTTATCCACCAAACCAGGAGATAAACCACCATGAACAAAAATTAGATCGTTTATCTTTACAACACAATTCAGATTTCTTAACCAACGCCCCAGTTCAGTATTCATGGTAAAGAATCGATAGTAATTCATGGTTAAGCGATTGCAAATATTCTTGTATTTTGGAGCTGCGTACCGAGTATCCTTCATTAGTACCATAATTTCATGGTTGCCTAACAAATAATGCAAATATCCCCCTTTCAGTCTGGCCTGCCGTTCCAATTTCCGAATCAACCACAAACATTCAGTCACTTTGGACCCCCTATCCAAAATATCACCAATAAAAACAACATGCCCTTTCCCCCAATTCCAATTCAACTCCTCATCCACCACTCCGGTTGAAATCAACATTTCCACAAGGTCATCATATTCTCCATGAACATCGCCAATGGTCATAATCTTCTCCACTCCGGAAAATTCACTTGGGGAAGGCAGACTATTTTTCCTGACCCAATACCGGTTTCTATCTGGCCCCATCCCCTTAACCAAAACAGAATCCTTTTTCACTTTTATGGGTTTCGTCTTTACAGTTATGGTATTCCCCTTCTGCTCGTGATCAATGTACCATACATCCAAATTCGAGGAATCTTCCCAGAAAATATGTGGACCATCAATAAAGTCAGGCAAATTTAAAGAATCAACATTTCCTTTAAATTCCCAATAATACTCTCCCAAAGGATCTAGTTTATTACTATCCTTCTTGGTATTCTGGCTTTTTAATCCAAATGTTGAAAGAAAGATCAAAAAAGACAGAAATAACAGGAAAAACCGAGCAAATGATTCTTGTTTACAACTATTGCTTCTTTCCATAACATGATTCAATTACAAAACCCCAAGGGGCATTGAACTACTAATCAACAAAAAATGGTCCAATTTGTACAAACAGAATAATTTTTATACAAGGACAATGAATACACCAACATGGACAATTTTGTTATTAATTGATAAAAGATACTAAAAAACTTTCACGTATTTAAAGCCTAATACAGAGGACTCAAGCCAAAAAGCATTTACTTTACTCTCGATTTCTTCCGAAAGAGGCGGGAATTTTCACCCGACGCATCATAAGAATTGGGGGAATTGTACAAATCATCACCCAGATGAAAAAATGACGATATCCAATAATCTCCTGCAACCATCCGGACATCATTCCCGGAATCATCATTCCAACCGCCATTAATCCGGTTCCTATAGCAAAATGAGTCGTTTTGTGCTCTCCCTCGGCTACATAAATCAAATAAAGCATAAAGGCAGTGAACCCAAATCCATATCCAAACTGCTCCAGAGCAATTCCGGCTGAAATCAGAAAAAAGCTTTCAGGCTGTACATAAGAGAAGTATACATACACCAGATTGGGCAAATTAATCGCAATGACCATCCACCACATCCAATATTTAAGCCCATTGCGAGAAGCCAGCCATCCACCCAGAATTCCTCCTATTGTGAGACAAAGTAGTCCCACGGTTCCATAAATAAATCCTACATCCCCGGTTGTTAAGCCCAAACCTCCAATTTCACGAGCATCCAGTAAAAAGGGAGCTGCCAGTTTTACCAATTGAGACTCTCCCAGTCGATACAATAACAGAACTCCCAGAACAACGCCAATATCTTTTTGACGGAAAAAGGAGAAGAATTTCTCCCCAAACCCCATGAATACTCCTTTGAAACCATTGCTCTCCCGCTTGAAGTCACTTTGCGGATAGGGCAAAAAGAAGCGATGATAGAGTCCAAGCAAAAGGAATAAACCACTGAGTAGAAAAAAGCTCAAAGTCCAGGCAAGGGGAATGTTTCCGGCACGGCCCTGGTAAACCGCATAAGCTTCCTTTTTTAACTTCGGATCAAGCTGAAAAAGCAGCCAGGCTTTACGATTCCAGTTTTTCTCATTAAAAACCAGCCGATCGGAAGAAAGCAAACGAAAGCTTTTATCTCCTTTGGCCCGATTCAAGTTCAAAGCAATCTCCTCGCCTATTTCTGGTGAAGAGGATAAATGAATTCCTAACAAGGCAATATTCCCATTGGTAGGCATCCGGTGGGAAACCATTTTTCCTTCTCCCAGATTTTGCCGAAGAAAATTCTCCAGTGGTTGCTTAATGTGAATGGCCGACCAGGAGGGATCTTCCTTTTTAATAGGAGTGGAATCCTTATCTGAATTTACAAATCCCAACTTAGCATTCTGTTGTTGCACCCAATTGAACACCTGCCCATAGGTCTCTTCAGAAATCGGATGCGTTGCTATATCCAATCTCTGGTGATCCAAAATAAAATGCAAATCTCCAGCCTCTTCATTCCCCTCAAGATTTTTGGGAAGTTGAATTTCGGAAACCTGGCCCGGTTGAGAAGTTAGTTGGATTTCTATCGGATCCAAGCCCCAGGATGTTTCCAAAAATCCGGCCAGAATTATCAATAAACCCTGTCCGGTAATCATAGCAACACGGTAAAAAGTACTTCGGATACCAACAAAATAGGCCTGCTTGTGTTCATCAAGCCCCAGCATATAGAAACCATCGGCAGCAATGTCGTGAGTTGCCGAGCTAAAAGCCAAAAGCCAAAAAAAGGCCAAGGTATACTTGAAAAAATTATCACCGGGAATGGTGAGGGCAACTCCGGCCAATCCAGCTCCAATAAGCAACTGCATTCCAACAATCCACCACCGCTTGGTTTTAAGAATATCAACCAAGGGACTCCAAAAAGGCTTGATCACCCAGGGAAGATACAACCAGGAGGTATACAATGCAATATCGGTATTTGATATTCCAAGTCTTTTGTACAGGATCACCGCAACGGTCATCACAATAACATAGGGAAGCCCTTCTGCAAAATACAGGGAGGGTACCCACCCCCAAGGATTACGATCAGTTTTAGTAGAATTATTGGTCATAAGCGAATCACCTTATTTTTTTAGTAGATAAAATATCCGAAATAGAGAGAAAAGTTTGCCGGTAGTTCCGGCTAAAACTAATAAACCGGCCGTAAATCAGCACCCCGGAAATAATGCAAAAGAATCTCATTATAATTGTATCCCTTCGCTCCCATCACTGCGGCTCCAATCTGGCACAGACCAACTCCATGCCCCCACCCGGCTCCGGTTAACTCAAATCGTTGGGGAATGCCATCCTCTTCGTTGTAGGTATCTACAACAAAAGCGGAACTGTACAGATGTGAATTTGACAACCATTTTCGGATTTCCAATTCTTTCCCAACATTCATAACCCGCTTGGTTCCCACAATTTTCAAACGAATCAAACGACCGGAAACTCCCCGTTCCAGTGGGATCAGATTCACAATCTCCCCAAAATCTATTCCCGATCGCTTTCGAATCAGATCCGACAACTCTTTTTGGGAATACACCACCCGCCATCGATAAAAATCATTGGTTTCCTGATCGTAATCATTCAAAACCTGTGCTAAAACCTCCTTATCCTGACAATTGCAGAATGTTTTCGGACTAGTCCGAATCCACTCTTCTGCATTCTCCTCCTGATCCAGTTTTATTCCATAATCAAAAGGGTTAGGAATAACATCTACTACTTTCTGAAGATAGGGGTGTTTCTCCTCCTCCCAAACATTTTCAAACAATTCGGAAACACCGCCACAAGACTTGGAGTAACGGGCATCGCATATTTTTCCCTGATAGAACAATACCATTCCCCTGGTTTCCTCCACAGCCTTTTCAGCCAAAGCTGTAGTTGTTCGGGTAATCCCCTGGTAACGCTGGCAATGATCATCTGCACAAACATCAAAAAGTAGATGATCTTCCCGATCGTACCACCGAATACGTTCCTTATTGTTCTCTGCAAAAGAAATATAGGTAGTAGATTCCTCCTTTAATTTCTGATCTTTCTCGATTTGAGCCAACAACCAACTACGGGAAATTATAGAATGAGCCTTCAACAACTCCAGGGAAGAAGTCGCCCGCATCTCTGAGGAAATAACGCTTTTCAGGTAATCCTCAACCGGAAGAATATTAATTGCCCACAACTTGCCATCCTCTACTACTATTTTCAAGCTCCCCCTATAACGAAGATTTTCTTTTCTTTCCCAATGAAAATCAATCCCTATAGTAACATCCTGCAACTCAAAAACACTTGAAGAATAATCTTTGGGTACGAAACAGAGTTCGTCCAACAATAAGCTGAGATTTTCTCCTTTCAGCTCAATCTTCCCATCCTTCTCCCAAAGCTCATAAGCTCCATTTACTTCCAGATTAGTTGAAGCAATTCTGTAGTTTCCACTCAAACAAAATTTCAGGTGTGAATCGAAAAGAATTCCTACCTCTATATTGGGTTCCTGCATATCGTCTGTTTTTATTCGCAACCTATTTACTTTCCATTTCCAAAAGATTTTCCACCAATTGGTCAAATTTCTCGGTATTCATGCTCACTTGCTGAAAAATATCAACAATCAAATCCTTGCTCATCTTATAAAAATCCTCTTCCCGGGGGGTAATCAAAACACCACCAAAATCAACCGATGCCGGACTCAATAGCAAGCCATTCTCTCCCTCCTGAAAAAATTGTTTCGGCCGATGCCTGTCACGAGGAAAAACAATCAGCCTCCAAATTCCGTTTTCAAAAGAAGAAAGTACATTCATAAGGGGCTCCTTGCCTGGCACTTCCTTCAAAATATCATACAATCGTTTAAAAAAAATGATCAATTGCGCAATACTACCTGATTCCATTGCGATGCCGTTTCGGAGTATCCCCTTTAGAGCAGACAAACGAAAATCTTTTCTTGCAATCAAAATCGTCCCCTCCTTTTCTATAATCCGACCAAATTCCTCATCCAAAGGCATAATTCCTTTCACTCCGGCCTGAAAATGCATGTGATCAGGAGCTGAAGCTCCACATTGAGGCCCATTGTAAAATAGTGTATAATTAGGCAAAGCCCTAGCCAGTTCCAGCATATCAGATAATCGATCGATAATCGCTTGCGGAATATGCCCTTTGAGAGGAATGGTAAGATGCCGTCTAAAAATGGGAAAAGGATTCATTAGAATCAGGTACTCCTCACCAAAAGCAATGGACTCCTGCTCAACGGGCAAATGAGCCGGACAGAGAAAACACTTCCGCTCCCGAATTGATTTGGCATCCACTTTTGCCGAAGAAGAGACGATTCGGGAAGGATTAAATTGCACCTTAATAGTAAAATGGCCAAAATCAAAATTCTTTTCCAACACCTGATTTAAGCCTTCATAATTTTTACGGGCCAGATCCCAATCCAATTTTTGTCGTTGCAGCATGCTACCAACATGCCCTTCAAATTCTGGATCGTTCTTCATCTTCGGATCTCCGCTATTGGATAAAATCATATTCTTCTAATTCTGTAATTGTAATCGAGCCACCATAATTCCCGTTTGCAGACGGTTGCCAGCCAGGTAATCCACCAATGGTTTTTCACTAATTACCACTTCTTTTGCATCACTTGAAGCATGCATCAAATGCAACCGATCGCCTACAAAAACAGCCAATCCAACGTGAATCAAATCCAAGCCCTCAATACCGGTGGTTATCCCTATAATATCACCGGATTGAATCTTCTTTTCCAGCTTTCCAACCTCATGCTTAGGGACGTAAAACATTTTTCGGGAATTGATTTCCTGCTCAATTAAACCAATCTCCTTCCGGTAGGTAGTATCTGCCAGTGCCGGATATTTATCCCAATGACTCGACATAAAGTGAATCTTCTTACTAAATGGGATTCCACCTATCTCTCTGGTGATATTCTTCAGCACCCCTTTTTGTTCATTTTCGTAGAACCAATCGCTCAGGTAATGCAACCTGGAAGGATAAGCTTCCAATTGGCCTTTTCTATACCTGATTTTCATCAATTCATTTGTATAAGCCCCAAACGAAACATTCTTCTGCTTGAGAATTCGAGTCAGGACAACAACATTTTCCATAAAAGTTGTGCAATCAACCCCTCTGAAATTCACCTGCAATTTTTCTATCCCAGGAGCTTCAAGAGTATGACCATGGTATGGCATCTTAAGAAAATGCTTCCCAATTGTAACCAACAATTCCTCCGGTGGTTGATTTTCCAAATGGTATTGCTGCACTGTTTCAACCAGGGATTGGAAAAACAGCGTATCCTGCGAAGCATATACGATCATCGTATCAGGAACCAGCTCCTGCTCTCGTTGTCCCGAATTGGACGAGGAAACGGATGTGCACCCAAGCCCCACCCAAACGACTACTCCTAATAGCAAACTGCAAATTCTATTCAATGGTGAGAATCTCATTTTCTAAACTAAGTATTATATCCCAACAAGCTACTGGGTTTTTATTCCAAAATATTATTTCGCCAGCATTTTCTGACGGGCTTTTAGCTCAATGGTTCGAATCTTATCCTTATAATAATTGTGTCCGTTCATCTTTTCTATGTCCAAAGCAGCATCTGAATTTCCTTCCCAACGACGACACAAATACAATGAGTTGTAAATTCGCCCAATCTGATAGTTCCTGGAAATCCCCAGACCTATAGCATAATCTTCTCCGTAGCTCACATTAGGTAAACCGATCTGGCGCAATACGGAAGTAAAGAATGCACGCGGGGCTCCCAACCCATTGATCCGAAGTGCATTGTTTCGACCATTCTCCGGAGTCCATTCCTTGTGATCAATAAGCCCTGGAGGAATCTCCTCCAATTTGAAATTCACCATCTGATAGGATCCTACCACCATGGCGCAATTCTGACTGTAAAAGGCATTCACTATTTGCTGCAGAGTTGTATTACTACTATAAAGATCATCGCTATCCAATTGAACCAGAAATTTTCCACAAGATTTATGGTACAAAGCTTCGTTCCAGCAGCCTCCAATTCCCAAATCTTCCCGTTCGGGAACATGATGAACCACCCTTTTGTCAAGAGCAGCATACTTGGAAATGATTTCGGATGTTCCATCGGTGGAATGATTGTCCACCACCATCAAATTAAAATCAAAATCAGTTTCCTGAGATAGTACGGAACGAATTGCATCCTCAATAGTTTTCACCCGATTCCTAACCGGTATCACGACAGTAGCCTCAACAGGATAATCCTTTGTTGCCAAATCTACTTCCTTAAATTCCGGTTTCAACCAGGCATTAATAGCTTTCAGATGGTCGGTACACACCTCCTCCATCTCAATTTGAACTCCCCGGTTACGAGGATCCACATAGTCGAAAATCTTTTCTCCAGATTTGCGGCTATCCCTCTCCTTTTCGGTATACAAAAATTCAGGAATTCGAACAATATCGCCTAAAGTTGAAAGGCGCAGACGTAGATCATACAAACCTGCAAACTGGTAATCCTTTTCCATTGACTCAACCGCACTGCGAAAAGCATCTCCAGAGAACAGGAGCAAAGAACCAAAATTGAAATCATCCCGTAAACTTCCAGCCTGGTATTCAATTACCGGATTAAAAATCCGTTTTCCCTCCTTCAAAGCATAGTAATCGGAATAAACCATAGCTGCCCCCGTATCCTCGGCGACCTGAAAGAATCGATCCAGGGAACGGTCTCCTAGCTGAACACCGGTTGATTTATCACAAAACAGAATGTACCTGGCCTGATCCCGTGCCGCAATCTTCTTTAATGCCTGTGTACTTCTCCAATCTTTCACAACAATGCTTTCGCACCCGTCTACATTTTCTGTCAATTCTTGCTGGCAAAGAAGGTTGATACGACTCACCAAAGGATGTTTTTTTAATTCTTCAAGAACTGATGTCCATTCTTCATTTCCTTCAAAAGGAAGGTATACGCTTATATTATTGTTCGACTGATTCATATATTCTTAGCTTTTATTCAGACCAAAACGAAATACTTACAGAAAATTTACAAGGGGAAAAGTATATTAATTTTGAAACTCATCCTATTAGATTCGCCCCCACATCCCAGAGATCTCTTCGGCCCTCTTTTACTTCACTAAATTACGAAAACGACCAAAATTCGCCAGATATTTACTAATTATTAATTTTCTTTATGATCTTTAATGGAATACGATTCCAATTCTACACCAAAATAAAATTTTGATTCTATGATATTGCTTGCAGATAGTGGTTCCACAAAAACCAATTGGTTATGCATCCAAAATGGACAAACAAAGACTCAGGCACAGAGCCCCGGTATTAATCCCTTCTTTCAGAATGAAGAAGAAATCACCAACAAACTAAAGAAACATCTTTCGGATTTAGCCACTCTGCCAATCAAAAAGATATTCTTTTACGGAGCTGGATGTGCTTTTCCCGAAAAAAACCAAATCGTAGCAAATGCTCTGGGGAATTTTTTCTCCAACTCCAATCCTGAAATTCAAATTGAAAGTGATTTGGTTGGAGCAGCACGGGCACTTTGCCAACATCAGCCCGGAATTACCTGTATTCTGGGAACCGGCTCCAACTCCTGCTACTACAATGGAGAGGAATTAGAACAAAATGTTTCTCCCCTGGGCTTTATTTTGGGCGACGAAGGAAGTGGAGCGGTTTTAGGACGCCTACTGGTATCCGATTTTCTTAAAAACCAGCTTCCCGTCAACCTTGCCGAAAAATTTCAAAATAAATATTCCTACTCTCCGGCTGAGATTCTGGACAAGGTGTACAAACAGGCCTTCCCCAACCGTTTTTTGGCTGGTTTTGCTCCTTTTCTTTCGGAAAATATTGAAGATACCTACTGCAGGGAAATTGTAGTACATCAGTTCAATCTATTCTTCCAACGGAATGTACTCCAATACAGTAGACACAGAGATCTACCAATTCATTTTACGGGTTCGGTTGCCTTCCATTTCAAAGAGCTATTGAGAGAAACAGGAAGAACTAATGGCCTTAATATTGGCACTATTTTAAAAGATCCTATGAAGGGGATTGTAACCTATCACAGCTTTAATAACGTAATATAATTTAAGGGAGAAAATACAGCCATTGCAACAAAACGAAACAATGAACATCACAGAATCTTCATCAGAATTTGATAACCTTGACAGAATGAGTACCAAAGAACTTTTAAATGGTTTGAATCAGGAGAACCAAAAAGTTCAGTCTGCTGTTGCAAAAGTTCTGCCCAGGATTGAAGAACTGGTACAAATTTGTTTTGAAAAGTTGAAGCAAGGCGGTCGAATCTTCTACATTGGAGCAGGAACCAGTGGGCGTCTGGGAGTTTTGGACGCCTCGGAACTGCCCCCTACATTCGGAATTTCCAGAGATATCGTAATAGGAATTATCGCTGGAGGAGACAGAGCCTTACGACATGCAATAGAAGCTGCTGAGGATAACCCAGAGCAAGCCTGGAAAGATTTACAAAAGTGGAACATCTCTTCCCAGGATACAGTAATTGGTCTTTCGGCTTCGGGAAAAACCCCTTATGTGATTGGAGGCCTACACCATGCACGAAGGGAAGGTATTTTTACAGCATGCATCACCAGCAACCCGCATTCTCCACTAAGCCAGGAATCGCATGTTGTAATAGAAGCTATTGTAGGCCCCGAATTTGTTTCCGGCAGCACTCGTTTAAAATCCGGTACTGCTCTAAAGTTAATCCTGAACATGATTTCCACCTCCCTAATGATAAAATTAGGGCGTGTTTGGGGCAACCAAATGGTAGATATGAAAATTACAAACAGTAAACTTAAGCACCGGGGCATCCGAATACTTATGAAACAGTTAAATATCAGTCGCACCAATGCCGAACAATTGCTTCATAAACATGGCTCGGTTCGATCTGTCCTAAAAAATCAAAAAAAAATACAATAAGAAAAGGGCGGCCGAAAAAATATCGACCGCCCTTTTAATATACTATAAGTGGGAGCGAATAATCATTACGAAGCCAAACAAGCACAAGCCTCAATTCTATGCTCAATATGTTCGAGCATTATATCATGAGCCAATTGTCCGTCCTGCTGCTTAATTGCCTGAAACAACTGTTGATGAGCATCTTTGTTCTTTTCTGCCTCATAATCCAAATCAGGATACATATCTCTGATTTTAGGCATCATTCGGTAAAGTGGCAGCATCGTAACCAAAATCACCGGATTACCTGTTGCTTCAGCAACTAGCACATGGAAATTATTATCCGGGTTGGAACTCGTTCCTGAACTTCCCAAAATATTTTTTTCCTGTACCTGCAAATTCGTGAGCATGGCAATTAAATCCTCCGAATTACGATTCAAAGCGGCCAATCTTGCTATTTCCGGTTCAATTGATCGTCGCAATTCAAGAATATTCCGACACATGTCTTCATTGAACTTCAAATCGTAAAACAAACTCAAAGAGTTCATCATCGATTCCTGATTAATCTCAGTAACAAAAGTACCACTTCCCTTCGCGATTCGAATCAAGCCGCGAGCACTCAATCGACGTAAAGCTTCACGTAAAACCGTTCGACTTACTCCAAAACTTTCTCCCAGCTCCTTTTCGGTAGGCAATTTAGTTCCCACCGGGAGTTTTTTTGAACGAATGGCCTCTTCAATTTGTCGTTCCACAATCTGACTAAGGGTTTCATTCGTTCCTACTTTTCCAAAAATGTTTTCCATGACTTATAAATATTAACCAAAATATTTACTCTCCTACTAACCATGGTCACATTTCAAATGCGAAATTACAAAATTATCTCATCCCATCTTTGTCTACATAAACAATTATGCTAATATTACTGATTATTTAACATTTTATAACATATACAAGATATTGCCATAAATACAACTTGGATATAGATATAAAAAAAGCACCCCCTCGGGGTGCTTTCAAAATTGTATGGAGATGCAATAATTATTTCTTCATCAATTCTGCATAATGTCTGTAGAACAATGGAATTGTATTGATTCCGTTGTAAAACTGCTCCAATGGGAAATTCTCATTTGGCGAGTGAATTGCATCACTTTCCAAACCGAATCCCATCAATACCGACTTAATACCCAGAATCTCCTCGAAAGTAGAAATAATTGGAATACTACCTCCACTACGAACTGGAACTGGTCGTTTATTGTAAACTTCAGTATAAGCTTTTTCTGCAGCCTGATAAGCTGGAATTTCGATAGGGCAAACGTATCCCTGTCCCCCGTGCAAAGGTGTAACCTCAACTTTCACACAATCAGGCGCAATGCTCTCGAAATGTTCTTTAAACAGAACGGAAATCTTTTCCCAGTTCTGATTTGGAACCAAACGGGTAGAGATTTTAGCATTTGCTTTTGATGGCAATACGGTTTTTGCACCTTCACCGGTGTAACCACCCCAAATACCACAAACATCAAAAGATGGACGAATACCGGTATGCTCCGATGGAGTAAAACCTTTTTCACCTGCCAATGCTTTCACATCGATGGCTTTCTTGTACTCTTCCTCATTAAATGGAGCCTCAGCCATCATGGCACGTTCTTCTGCAGAAACTTCGATTACATCATCGTAGAAACCAGGAATGGTAATGTGTCCATCCTCATCAATCATTTGAGTAATCATCTTAGCCAAAACGTTGATTGGGTTAGCAACGGCACCACCAAACAAACCTGAGTGCAGGTCACGGTTTGGTCCGGTAACTTCCACTTCCCAATACATCAGACCACGAAGTCCGGTGGTAATAGATGGTATATCAGGAGCAATCATTCCGGTATCTGAAACCAAAATAATATCAGCCTTCAGCATTTCTTTATGATCTTCACAGAATTTAGGAAGACTTGGTGACCCAACTTCTTCTTCCCCTTCGATCATAAATTTCACATTACAGGTAAGACAATCATTCTTTACCATATATTCGAATGCCTTGGCGTGCATGAAAGCCTGACCTTTGTCATCATCTGCGCCACGAGCCCAGATTTTACCATCTTTAATTACTGGCTCAAAAGGATCGGTATTCCACAAATCAACAGGATCAACAGGCATTACGTCCATGTGACCATAAACCAAAACAGTTGGCAAAGCCGGATCGATAATTTTTTCACCATAGGTAACAGGGTTCCCTTCAGTTTCAAAAATCTCAGCCTTATCAGCACCTGCATCCAGAATCAACTGCTTCCAGTATTCTGCAGCCTTATACATGTCTGGCTTGTGATCAGCAATAGAACTAATGGATGGAATTCGGATCAACCCGAACAATTCATCCAAAAATCTTTCTTTATTCTCTTCGATATATGTTTTAATATTTTCCATGTTGAGATTTTAATGGATTTAAAATTTTAGAGAGGTAAATATAGAAACAAAGCTTTAAGATTGAAAAATTTATGATCGGAAGTTTTGCAATCCAACTTATGTTTTACAGTTAAGAAACCATAGCGTTTCATACTGCAATATTCAGCCAGGCCATTAGCCCAAAGAGAAAAATTGGCAAAAAAAAAGACCGGAAATGTTTTTCCAGCCTTTCAAAATCTTATCGTTTGTATATCTCGTGGATGTGTTCTGCAGCGTATTCCAGCTCTTTGTACCAGTCTTCTCCGTATTTTCGAATCAAGGGTTCTTTCAGGAATTTGTAGACGGGTGTTCCCACTTTGTAGCCCAACTCCCGGGCAGCCTTACAAATATCCCACTTGTTGTAATTTACAGCATCAAATTCTTCGTATTGGGTAATTCGAATGGGATACAACTGACAAGAAATGGGCTTGCGATAGCTTATTTTTCCATCAAGAAAAGCTTTTTCAATTCCACACATGGCCACTCCATTCTCAAAAATAGTATAGACGCATTCCTTATCATTAATAATAGGAGTCACCAGATCACCATCCGAATCAATAACAGAGGTGCCTTGCTTTTCAATCTCCTCTATTCCTTTCTCTGTAAGGTATTCCTTAATATCAGGATACACTTCCTCCAGAATTTGTTTCTCGTCTTCTTCCAAAGGAGCTCCTGAATCACCTTCGACACAACAAGCTCCACAACATTTGGAGATATCACAAATAAACTTCTTTTCAATCACATCCAAGCTCACCAGAGCTTTACCAATCTGTAACACTGCAATAAATTTTAAAACTTTATCCAAAGTGGGACCAACAATCCCTATATAACTCACTGTTAAACCCGGATTTATCTAAACCATTCGGTATGAGGAATAAAAAAATCCGTACTATCGGCGCAAAGATAGTACGGATTCTTATATATTGAGTTACAATCGTAACAATTATTTAATCAAAGACTTTCCGGTCATTTCAGCAGGTTTCTCAATACCCATAATATCCAGCATAGTTGGAGCAACATCCGCCAGGATTCCATCGTTCAGTTCTTTTGGTTCTTTGGTTACCCAAACACAAGGTACAGGATTCAAAGAGTGAGCTGTATTTGGTGATCCATCAGCATTCACAGCAAAGTCTGCATTTCCGTGGTCGGCAATAATCACAACGTCGTAATCATTTGCTTTTGCAGCTTCCACAACCTGCTCTACGCAATTGTCTACGGCTGTTACAGCTTTCTCAATCGCCTCGTAAACCCCTGTGTGGCCCACCATATCGCCATTGGCAAAGTTCAAACAAACAAAATCAGCCGACTGAGCATTCAGTTCTGCAGTAATTTTATCGGCAACTTCGGGTGCAGACATTTCAGGTTGCAAGTCGTAAGTAGCAACTTTAGGAGAAGCCACCAACAAACGCTTTTCACCTTCGAACTCAATTTCACGTCCTCCAGAGAAGAAGAAAGTTACGTGAGCATACTTTTCAGTTTCTGCAATACGGATTTGTTTCTTACCGGCATTTGCAACAACTTCACCCAAAGTATTGGTTACATTATCTTTGTCGTAAATTACATTTACGCCCTTGAAGTTGGCATTGTAGCAAGTCATAGTGTACCATTCCACATCCATGGTGTTCATACCATGCTCCGGATGCTCTTCCTGAGTAAATACCATGGTCATCTGACGCAGACGATCGGTACGGAAGTTAAAGCAGATTACGACATCACCTTCCTCGATTTTCGCTACCGGAGCTCCAGCCTCATCAACCATTACTACTGGCTTGATGAATTCATCAGTTACACCTTCGGCATAGGATTCCTCAATAGACTTCACTACATCAGTAGAAGCTTTTCCTTCTCCCTTAGTGTACAAATCGTAGGCTAGTTTTACACGCTCCCAGTTGCTGTCACGGTCCATTCCATAGTAACGACCAATCAAAGAGGCAAACTTGGCACTTCCGTTTCCTTCGATGTGCTCAACAAAAGTCTTCACAAATCCCAACCCTGATTTAGGATCAGTATCACGACCATCAGTCAAACCATGGACGAAAACATCTTCCAAACCAAATGCCTTTGCTGCATCGCACAAAGCCATAGCATGTGAGCTCAAAGAGTGAACTCCACCATCTCCAATCAAACCAATCAAGTGAACCTTTTTTCCATTCTCTTTAGCATGAGTAAAAGCTTTTACCACCTGAGGATTGTCCTTGATCGTTCCGTCCTTTACTGCATGATTAATTTTTACCAAATCCTGGTATACCACACGACCGGCCCCAATGTTCAGGTGACCTACTTCTGAGTTCCCCATTTGACCATTAGGCAAACCAACAAATTCACCTGCAGCCTGCAGCTGAGAATTTGGGTAGTTGGCCAAAAGACCATCCATATATGGAGTTTTTCCTTGTGCAATTACATCTGAGTTAGATTGATCACCGATTCCCCATCCATCCAGGATCATCAGCAACGCTTTCTTCTGATTTGTCATCCGTTACAGTTTTATGTCGAAAAATATTTTATACTCTTTCAATAGAATGCAAAAATATCTGTTTCATTCAAATAAAAAAATGCTTTAGACCATTGAAAGCCTTTATTTTAGAACGAAAACGTTTGCTTAACTATTTTTTACAGAATATTTTCCATTTCAAGAATCCCAGTTTTTTCCCTTCGTCTTAAAATAGTAAACCCGGGAGAAATTTATATCAAATCTCTCCCGGGTACCACCCACATAACAATAAACTGACATTAATCTATCGCTAGCAGTTTGAATCAGAACTCCTAAATCAATTAAATGCTTCAGGTAAAAAAAAAGGGCCGATGGTTCATGGAAAGGCTGAAGTTCGGAGGCGACTATTCCCAAAATCAAAGGCTACTTGAAAACGAATAACTCCAGCGTTCCCCAATTAACGTGTTTAGTTGAAAGTAAAAGTGAATTTACTCCGGGGACAAACCCTTATTCTGAACTCACCGGCCCTACTATCTAAACTAATTGAAACAAATACATTACAATCACCAACAGGCAAACACCATACAAAATGTTCCCAAAAATATTTTTCTCTTTCTTATCTTTCATAGCACAACAATATTACTACAACATTCCTCCCGGAATGAACTTAAATTTGTCCTCCTTTGAACCGTTTGGCCAATTTCTGACGCCATTTAATCAGCAGAGTAAACGTCTGCCCTACCGGACAAAAGAATTTACAGAAGAAATCCTTCATGAAGAAAGCTCCTACAAGAGTAGCAGGCAAAATATACCATTGCATTCCTACTCCCTCCAGTGAGAAGATCATTGCAAAGGGTTCGTAGGATGCATGAGTTGGATTGGAATTTAGAAAAATCAATACCAATGCCCCCCACAGCAAGTACAAGGAAGTCTGCCCGGCAATTTTCTGCACCTTTGCAGACAACTTTAAATTGATCCCACTGATCTTATTCAGCAAGGTTTCAATTCCATGGAAGGGACACAGATAGGAACAATAAATATTTCTTGTCAGGAAAACTACTGCGGCCAAACTCCCGCCCATCAAAATCCACCAGGCCATGTGCTCCTTTACCGAAGGAAAGAAACCCAGCATCAAAGAGGAAAAACCAGATACGGAAAGAGCTGCATTATAAGCAAAACCTAAAAACACCAAAGAAACCATTTGGATAGCCATCCGAACTCGTTTGTCTGGCTTGTAGGTTGCACCAATGGACAAAACAACCAGGAGTAAGACAATAAACTCCTTCCAGCCCATCCGGTAACCATCGTCCACCTCTTCCAGAGACATATTGAACTTTTCTTTTCCTGCCTGATAGGAAGCAATTTTAATTGCCTTGGTAAAAGCACGAGAAGATACGGTTGCGCCGGAAATAAAATCCACATCCTCACCCCCGGAAAATTTATCCCCTATTGCTTTTCGCTTGAATTGATAGAAAAAACTTCGATCCTTCAGTTTTTTGAAAAAGGAAGGTGTTTCCCTGTTTTCCAAGACAAACACATCCCGAATAAGGCTATCCTGCCCAATCCAAGTTGCCATGGTAAAAGGACCACCATACCCCTTACCTTCTGATAGCAAAACAACACTTTCCTCTCCTGAATCCTCCACGATCTGGTAGTAATCATCCTGCTTGGTTTCCATCACAGAAACTTTTTTCATTTGCCCTTGAAGCAAAGCACCATAATCGGGAAGAGAATTGAAACGGCCATAAAACCAGGCACCAACCAATGTGGCCACAAGAATCAAATGCAACAAATTTTTCCATTTGAAACCAAAACTTTTTCTCTTCTTACTCCAATTACCACATGAGACATTACATCCCTCACACATATTCCAATAACTTTAAAACCATTACTCCTCCCGGAAGGAAACGACAGGGAATTTCCCCAGCGAAAAACCATTTCCCTTTCCCTTTTGCCTCCCCCACGGGAGGAATAACAGCTTACCTTTAATTACTATCTTTTATATTTTATGCCTTTTTATTTCCTGCCAGCAAAACTCGCCGAAAGAGTCCCAAAAATGCAAGGGAAGGTAATCCAAATACCACCATGCCCATACTTGCTGCCCGGGGCTCCCCCTCCAAAACAGAACTTACCGACCAGGCTATGGCAAAAATGCCAAGAAAAATTCCCGTTACGGCAGTGGCATACATTTTCCAATTCAACTTGTACTTTTGGGCCAGGTAGACCATCCCAACGACTGCCAAAGTGGTAATCACTCCCAGCATAAAGAACAAGATTTCAATTCCATCAAACATTCCCATGATTTCTATTTTTTAATGTCCATTGTATTCACGATTCTTACTATCCCAGAATTTTTTCACAGCTTTTTCGTCATAGGTATCTCCATACCCAAACACAATATCCATTTCACGCATAAAGTTGTGCACTGGTCCTGGCATTAAGGCTGAAATTGTATCCACCAATTCGTGATGCCAGAAATCAGGCTTATTATAGGGACAAGAAGTAATACAAGACGTACAATCACAATTGCTCTCACACCAGAATTCGAAACACTTCACTGAGTTAGTGTAATATTTCCTTACTCCTGGATTGTTGACCCAGGTATCAGGTGTTCCATAATCCGGTTCAAAAGTAGGTTGATCCGCAAAAGAGATCGCCTTGGAGGGACAGGCATCCGCGCATCGCTTGCATCTGTCGCAAAATTGCTCTACTCCAAAAGCCTGAGGCTTATCGTATTCAAGAAAATCAAAATCAGTGTACACCTTGGCAACCCGTACACGAGGGCCATATTTATAGGTAACCAAACAGCCATTTCGTCCTACTTCTCCCAATCCTGCAGCAACTCCATAAGGCACGCTTAATCCTAAATCATTACCGGATGCAACAGCATGATAGCCCATTTGCTTTAAGAATACAGAAAGTTGAAAAGCCGTCTTCGCCATTTGGGAATAGCCCTCTCCAGGAGCTGCAGATCCAACATAACTAGGAGCAGCGGCTACACTTTCGTAATCCATTTCAAAAGCCAAAACAATTACAGATTTGGGTTTGAAAGGAAACTCCTCCCAACCAAATTCCTTTTTCCCATCATGTCGATGGGGATTCAAAAAGCCTGAATAATCCCAACGTTCATCTCTTGGGGTAATTCCAACCAGATCTGCGCCGTACAAGCGGGCTGCTCTTTTGATGTAGTCCGAAGCTTGCTTTTTGGATTTAAACTCGCACTTATGCTTACTCACATAATTGTGATTTAGCGGATTGTGAGGATCACCGTGTTCCTTTTGTTCCCAGGAATACAATCCCTGATCAGGAATACTTGCAGCAGAAAAACCGGTAGCTGTTGCATTCAAAGCATGAGCGCCAAACTCCAAAGCTTGATCCGCCTGGGTAAATCCAGGTTTGTCATTATCATGCAACTCGCGACTAAAACCCATAAATTTTTTGGCCAGATCCGGTCGCTTCATCGACATAGCCTGTCCAAACAGATTGTCTTTTTGGTGAATAGGCTTATAGTCTGCCCGAATCTTATTGGGCATTTCGGTTTGGGTTTTTATTACGGCCTTTTTTGTGGCCTTAGCAGCTTTTCCAGCCAATGCTTTTTCCGGTGCACTTATCAGGGATAGGGTTCCAGCCGCAGCCCCCACTGCCCCTATCTTAAAAAAGTCTCTTCGATTGAGAGATTTTTCGGTGTGATTTTTCTTTTCCTGTTTCGCCATAACTGAAATTTTTCAGCAAAACAAGGAGTTCTAACAAACCCTGCGCTCCACATTATAATTCCGAACAGCATTCAACATTAATACAGGTTCGGAATTATAAGTTCGAACAAGGTAACACCTAACAAACAACACATTACCCCACTCATTAATTTTCGGTAGATTTATTCCAAATAATTAAAAACTAGAATTACCAGACCCGTAAATTTGAAATAGGAAGGAGTAATGTTGAAAAAAATAGGCAATTAATCCTTTAATGAGCGCTTAAATTCGGAAGGAGTCATACCGCTAAACTTTTTAAAGGCCGTATTAAAAGTTGTTTTGGAATTAAAACCAGCTTCAAATTCAACCACCAATAGAGTTTCCTTTGAAAATTGAGGATCCTGCAGCAATCTCTTGAATTCCTCTACCCGGAATTGATTGATGTAATCGTTAAAATTTAAGCCATGTCCCTGGTTAATAATTTCGGAAAGATGATGAACAGGCAGCCCCATCCGATCGGAAAGATCATTTAACGAAACTCTCTGCCCAAATATTTTTTCTAACCTTGCATCATAACATCTATGCGCTGAAAAAATCCCCTTATCTTTTCATCAAAAAGTCAGGCCCTGTAAATCATCAATTCTAAAAACCAAACGAACAGGTATAGAAACCGGAAGTTTTCATCAAGCCATTCAACCACCATAACGGCTTGTACTTGTCCGTATTCTCAAAAATTTACCCTTAAATTCAAAAAGAGAGCAACCATACAACAAAACTAATTTAATTGAATTATACCCCCTAATCAATACAAAAGAAGGGATCCGTAAATGGATCCCCTCTTTTGTACTCTGCAATGGAATAGGATTTTTCTTTATTTGACTTCTTCTTCTGAAGCCCGATAATACCCCTTGACGATACTTTCATCACCAAAGCTTGATTTTCCGCCGGTTTCTTGAAGTATTGCGGGAGCAGTAACAGCCGGACCAATGGTCATACTCACCACGCCTTCCAACTTCCAGTCAGGATACTCTTTCAGAATGGCTTCCACAATCTCTTTTTGTGGCACTTTAGGTTTGGCTACATTGCGGTAAAAGTTAAGGTATTCGATCGCCTCCCCGAAAATTTCGAGACCTCCTACGGCTCCATGACCCGGTACCACCCTTTCAATCTCGTAGTTTTCCGTAATGTCTTTGATGGACTCGATCCACAGATCGGGACGGTTTAGCCCCGGCCCCACATAGTAGTGGCATCTGTTGTAGGCTTGGTCACTGGCCACATAGGTTTTCAGTTCTGGGATGTAACAAGTCATCAGGTTAATCGTCTCCGAGGGTTTACTGTCGATTAACTCAATTTTGTGTCCGTTAAAATCAAACAAATCTCCCTCCAGGGGCATTACAGGATAGAGATCCGTTGGAATCTCATCATCCAGAATCGTTGTCCAGCGCAGTTGACGGGCACGGAACTCCAGCTCAATCTCACGGATCACAGTTGGTCTTGCATAGGCTGTAGCTGTTGGGAAAGCCTTCAGTAATTCCACTCCGCCCCAAACGTGATCAGGATGGCTGTGGGTAAGTAGAATAGTCGTAAGTGTTTTGCCAGCTTCCTGTAGGCGTTTGGCCAATGCCTTTGCATCGGTTTTTGTAAATTGAGCATCGATCAACAATGCCTCATCTCCGGATAGCAATACTGTAGTATTCGACCAGGGAGCTTTAGTTCCGTAATAAACCTCTAATTCCAATTTTCTTTCTTTCATAACATGTCTATTTAAATTATTGTACATTTCATTTGTCTCGTTAAATTGATGGCTCAATGCCTTATCAATTATCTTCGATACAAAGATGGGGTGGAAACGCACGCCAGGAAAGGTCTGAACATCTGAGTGAATGGTCTAAAAGTCGGATTTCGCTTTTATTCGACTAACATTTCGGCATTCTTTTGGACTTTATGTCATATTTCGCTTGAAAAACTTCCCGAAAAGGAAGGGGGCGCGAAGTGAAGCTGGTCGGAAATCTGTTTTATAGTGTTTTAATTTTCGGTAATATTCTTAGCTTGAGAAAGGAGCTTATGAGAAGAGAAATGAATCGGAAGTTAGAAAACACAGCCGTTGCTTGCTCCCCTAAACCGTCTAGGACATCATGAATTTCCATCCTTTGGACAGAAAAACATCGATAACACATCAGGGGATTTGATCAAAAAACGCCGCCCGCAAAAAATCATTACATTTTTCTGCGGGCGGCGAAATCTTATAGGATTATTGAGTAACAAATACGATGGTGCGTTGCACACATACAACTTAATCAGTGCTGTGCTCTACTCACAACAAACATTATAAAAGCTGAAATGCAAGCCAGCAAATCTATTTTTTATTGGGATTGGTAAGAAGCGTGTTGGAAAGCCATTGAGGAGTACCTCCTTCGGTTGGCATAGGATCAGGTTTTAAATCACCTTCATCCTTTTTACTTTTTTGAGCCCACATTAATTTGTCGGTAATGGCCATCCTTGTAATTATTTGGTTAGAAGTAACGTTGATCACCATCAAATCCTGAGAAATTACCACCGGGCCATTGTAGGTTGTACGTAACAATTTCATAGCAGGATCAATCGTGTCATCATTGGTGAAAAAATGGGTTCCAACTCCCAATTGGGGTTTTGCCAGATCAAATACTTTCCCTAGACTTCCCGCAGAAGTATGTGCTTGCTCAACAATTGAATTGGCAAGTTGCAATGGCATATTGTTTTTCCTGGCGAAAGTTTCCCCGTCTATAAACAGTTCATGAACAAAAACATCGACATTCGACGAATGTTTCGCTTCGAATGTAGTGGGTTGCGAGTCACCTGTGAAAGCAAAGGAAAGTCCTTTGTACTCCAATCGATATCCTACAGATCCTTCCAGAAGATGCACCACAGGGAAGGAATAGATTTTTACGGAATTCTTATTGTAAACCAAAAGTTCTGGGGTTTCTGAAGTAAATTTGGAGTAATCAAACTCATGAGCCTTAATTGACATCCCTTTGGGGGAAGCAATCCCTTTCTTACTTGTAATGTGCCAAGCTGATGCCTGCTCTATATTTTTACAGAAGGCTTCTACTCCCATTTTTTTGGTATGGCCTGATGGTCCCCATACCTGCAGGGGTACATTTCGTCCCCATCCCATAGCATCGAAGAGTGGGAATATTCCGCCGACATGATCAAGATGCAAATGCGTTATAAATAGTTTATTCAACTCTGCCATCGGAATTCCTAAACTCCATAAATTTTGAATGGTTCCTCCCCCACAATCAAAGATGAACTTTTCACCGTTTCCCAACTCCACTAGCCAACCTGTAGCGGCCTGTCCCATTCGAACAGGAGGATTTCCAGAGCCGATACAGGTAATACGCATTTCAGCATCGTCTAAATTTTCACTTCCTGCCAAATAGTATTCAGGATATTTTTTTAAGTCGGCATTTCTATTTTTTACAATCTGAGGTGTTTTAGTGATAGGCTTGCCTGTTAATGGCAAGGGATACCCATCGGGGGTTTCACCATAAACTCGTTCAAATCGAAATTCACCAGGAATTTCCTTGGATGAAATCTCACATGAGTAATCTTTCTTTTGAGCAAATAGATTTTCTGCACATAAACCAATAAAAAGTATTGCTCCCAGGAAAATTGTATTTTTCATAACTGACATTTGTTATTATAATTAAAAAGTTGCTTGTACCAATATTAAATCATTGATGATACAAATGTCAGTTACATCTTAGCATAATAAAAGGTCTACACGCCCGACAAAATAGTCTATAAGTCGTATTTCGCTTTCATTTGACTAATATTTCGGTATTCTTTCGGACTTAACGTCGTATTTCGCTTGAAAAACTTCCCAAAAAAGGAAGGATTCGCAAAATTGAGTTGGTCTGAAATCTGTGCTATAGTGTTCTCCTTATTCTGCAACAACACTTTTGCTTCCAATACAACAATTTCCTTAATCCAATCGCTTGCGGTTTTTCCTGTTTGCTCTTTCAGGGTCTGGGAAAGATGTTTGGTGGTAATAAACAATTGATCGGCATAGAACTGTACCTCCCGGTGATTTACAAAGTGCTGCTCCAGAAGCTTCTTGAATTTACGGGCGATGTTCTCGCCTTGTGTTGTAGTCGTCTTTTTAGCAGAGGAATGATGGACATACACCTCTTCCACCTCATAGAGTAAAATACGGATATAGGAACGAATTACTTCCAGCTTGTTACGGTGATTGGTTTGATTTTTCGCTTCAATCTGATCGAAAATCCTTTTGAATGTTTCAAACAGTTCTGGGTTTAGTTGCAGATAGTTGTAGCCTGTTTTTGCAAAATAGGGAAAGTTCTTTATAAAGAAGCTATCCGATAAGCCGGATAGGATGAAGTCTTCGGTAAAGTAAAGAATCATTCCATCAATATGGTTTTTATCATCGATCCACTGTCTGATTAATTCGGGCCCCATTACCAGTAAACCCGGTGCGGAAATGTTGTACGAATCCAAACCGATATTCAATATCTTTTCGCCACTCAACACCAATCCAATGGAATAGCCGCTTGTCCTGAATGGCTCATACTCCAGAATTGGATACAATCCATTGGGTTTAAAGAGAAAATCATTTGATTCGCTCGTCAATCCATAGATGTTTGTTATAGTGCTAATATTTACTTTTTTAATCTCAGACATTGAAATTTGCTTTTATTGATTACTTGTTTCAAATTCCATTTCGTAGGGTATGCTTTGTATTAAATAAATTATCAACTCTGAATTCTAAAATAAAAAGATTTCTTTGTATTTCAGGAAGGTTTTCTATCAAATAGAGATTTAAAAAAGAAAATACTAAACATTTAGAGATCGTCTGTATTCGGAAGGAGTCATACCGGTAAACTTTTTAAAGGCCGTATTAAAAGTTGTTTTGGAATTAAAACCAGCTTCAAATGCAACCGCCAATAGAGTTTCTTTTGAAAATTGGGGATCCTGTAGCAATCTCTTGAATTCCTCTACCCGGAATTGATTGATGTAATCGTTAAAATTTAAGCCATGTCCCTGGTTAATAAT
>JBGRQA010000042.1:0-40081 GCA_041725895.1 Marinifilaceae bacterium | reverse complement strand
GAGCCGATAGAGGGACTCGAACCCACGACCTGCTGATTACAAATCAGCTGCTCTAGCCAACTGAGCTATATCGGCATAAAAAGTGGGTAAGCTACCTATATCGCACCGCTTCGACCACCTACCCTTGCTGCCTTCCGACCCTGGGGGGATTCAGTAGGAGCTGGTCGTATAGGACTTACCCGACGACAAAAGTAGAAAAAAGTTGATTACCCACAAACAAAATCTAAAGAATCTTCACGGTAAAAATTATTTGGTTCAGACAAGGAATTTATTTTCAATGGGATAAAAAATGGGGAAAAAGTGATTTTTTTTCAGAGAAGTGTGTGTGCCGCGTCTTTTCAGGGCTTGCGCCCGTACAATAGAGTAGGAGGGAAGGCCGGAAAAGGGCGATTTTTTTCAGAAAAGTTGAAAAAAAGTGTCGATTTTCTCAAAAAAATTATCCCCTAACGCGAAAAAGAACCCGTTTTTCAGGGCTTTTGACACGACTTCCCGTGGGGCTTTTTGAAAAAACAGGTATCTTTGTTGTCCATTTTTAACGAAACGAATATGCAGATTACACAAAATTCCGTTTGGAAACATACCTTCCATTTTGGTGCATTGGTTGGAGGATTATTCATTCTTGCGTCCTTATCATTCTACTTAAAGGAGCAACCCATTAGTATGAATGAGAAAATCTCCTCCATCAATTACTTCTTGACCCTTACCGGAATCTTTTTTGGTGTGAAACGCTATCGGGACTATGTACTGGGTGGTGCGATAACCTTTGGCCGGGCGCTTAAGGCTGGTGTTGCCATTCTTTTTGTTGCTGCGCTTATCTACGGGGTATATATTTTTATCATGATGAAGTTTATTGATCCGGGGTTGTTGGATCAGTTATTCTCTATTGTTCGAAATAACTTCGAAAAGTCCGGATTTAAAGGGGAGCAACTGGATCAGTTTATGGAATTTTACAGCCAGGTTACACCTGAGATCTATGCTTTCTCCGAGGTGTTTAATAAAACTTTTATGGGCTTTATTTTTTCACTTATGCTTGCCGGATTCCTCAGAAGCAGTGGCAATTTGTTTAACCAAAAGCCTGCCGATAAAATCGATGATGCCAGCAAATAAAATCACAGTCCGATAGTATAATCAAGAGGAGTGGCTTATATTTGTGTGATGTCTGTCTGTTAAACAGGAAAGACAAATCCTAACAAATCAGAAAATAGAATATGAATATTTCAGTTGTAGTTCCCTTGTTCAATGAGGAAGAATCCCTGCCCGAGTTGGTCAAATGGATCAGTAAGGTGATGGCGGAAAATAATTTTAGCCACGAAATCATTCTTGTAGATGATGGTAGTAACGATTCATCCTGGAAAGTAATTGAGGAATTGCAAGGAACATATTCTACCATCCGGGGAATTAAATTTCGGAGGAACTATGGTAAGTCGGCCGCTTTGTTTAGCGGTTTTGCTGCTACCAGGGGCGATGTGGTAATAACCATGGATGCCGATTTGCAGGATAGTCCGGATGAAATACCCGAATTGTATCGTAAGATCAAAGAGGAAAATTATGATTTGATTTCGGGATGGAAAAAGAAGCGTTACGATCCGATATCCAAAACCATTCCCAGCAAGTTTTTCAACCGTACAGCCCAGGCCGTATCGGGAATTCGTTTGCACGATTTCAACTGCGGACTAAAAGCCTACCATCATAAAGTTGTTAAAAGCATCGAAGTGTATGGCGAAATGCATCGATACATTCCCATTTTGGCAAAGGAAGCAGGATTTACCCGTATTGGCGAGCAGGTAGTTCAACATCAGGAGCGGAAATACGGTGTAACCAAGTTTGGTTTGAATCGTTTTATCAATGGCTTTCTGGATTTGCTGTCCATCTCCTTTATAACCAAGTTTGGTAAAAAGCCGATGCACTTTTTTGGTTTGCTGGGTACCCTGATGTTTGTGGTTGGTTTTTTTGCCTCCGCCTGGATCGGTTTTCAGAAGCTCTACAGCCTGAGTCAGGGAATTCAAGCTCCGTTGGTTACCGATAGCCCCTACTTTTATATTGCCCTGGCAACAATGATTTTGGGTACACAGTTGTTTTTGACCGGTTTTATTGCCGAGTTGGTAAGCCGAAGCTCTCCTGAGCGAAATACCTATCAAATCGAAAAAGAAATTTAAACTCATACTGAATGATTAAGAGAATCATCCGAATTCTGTTAAAGTACATTCCCCGCCCCTTGTTAATTCGCATCAGTTTGATGGTAAACCGGGTGGTGGCCGTTTTTTTATTGGGCAATAAGGTGGAATGTCCCGTTTGCGGAGGACATTTCCGAAAGTTCCTGCCCTATGGTTATACAAAAGTTACCGGAAGAGACAATGCCCTATGTCCTCGTTGTTTGTCGCTGGAACGTCACCGGCTTTTGTGGTTGTTCCTGAAAGAGAAAACAAGCTTTTTTGATGCCTCCCTTAAGGTATTGCATATTGCCCCGGAGCAATGTTTCTACAAGCGGTTCAGAGCTTTGCCCAACCTGGATTATACCACAGCCGATTTGGAATCCCCCCTTGCGGATGTGCATTTCGATGTACAGGCGATTCCTTTCTCCGATCATAGCTATGATGTGGTAATTTGCAACCATGTACTGGAGCATGTGGACGATGACCGTAAGGCCATGCGGGAGTTGCACCGGATATTGAAACCGGGTGGTTTTGCTATCCTTCAGGTGCCTCAGGATACCAATCTGGAAACAACCTACGAGGATCCTTCCATTACCGATCCTGCGGAGAGGGAAAAGCATTTTCTGCAAAAGGATCACTTGCGTTTGTATGGTTTGGATTATGCCGACCGGTTGGCCGAGTGTGGCTTCGAAGTGGTGCAGGATGGCTACGTAAAGGAACTGAATGCAGAACTGGTTGAGAAATACCGTCTGCCTAAAAATGAATTGATCTACTTTAATCGAAAATAGAGCATGTCTAAGGAGTTGAAGTTTTCTATCATTGTGCCGGTTTACAACCGTCCCGATGAGATGAAGGAATTGTTGGATAGTTTGGCCAAACAAACCCGTAAAGATTTTGAACTGGTGGTTGTTGAGGATGGTTCCACTATCAAAAGCGAAGAGTTGTGTCGGGCCTATGCCGATAGAATCAATATATCCTACTACTATAAGCAAAACGAAGGGCCTAGTATCGGTCGAAACTACGGTTTGGAGCGGGCGAAGGGAAACTACTACCTTTTCTTCGACTCCGATTGCATTATACCGGAGCACTACATGGAAACCATCCACCGGGAGCTGAGTGAGAACTTCGTGGATTGTTACGGAGGCCCCGATGGAGCCATGGACGATTTCTCCAACTTTCAGAAGGCCGTAAGTTATGCCATGACCTCTTTCTTTACTACCGGGGGAATTCGCGGAGGGAAGAAACAGGTGCACAAGTTTCATCCGCGTAGCTTTAATCTTGGATTTTCTGAGGCAGTGTATCAAAATACGGGAGGCTTTCCCATTACACGTATGCATCCGGGCGAGGATATGGTTTTCGCCATCGAAGTAATCAAGCGTGGATTCGAAACCCGGTTGATTCGTGATGCCTATGTGTTTCACAAACGAAGAATTTCTTTCAAAAAGTTTTACAAGCAGGTGTTTGGGTTTGGGAAAACCAGGTACATTATTTCCCGGCATTACCCCCAAACCTTTAAAATATTTTTCCTGTTTCCCTCACTGTTTACCCTTGGCGTATTGGGACTATTGCTGTTGGCAATGCTTCTGAATCCGCTGTTCTTATTGCCGCTGTTGCTATACGTTGTTTTGGTTTTTGTAGATTCTCTTATCCGTAACAGGTCGGTTTCGGTGGCCGTTCAATCGGTGGGAGCCAGTCTGATTCAACTTTGCGCTTATGGCATTGGTTTTTTGAATGCAGTGTGGAAACATGTTATACTTAAAAAGGATGAGTTTGGAGTGTTTGGGAAACCTTTCTACTCCAAATAGAAGAGGGAGATATTGTTGCGAGCCCCTTGATGAACATTGAGGGCTCGTAGGACTGGTTTTTATAACAGAACAACAACCTCAATGGCAGAAACAGGTTATTTCCTTGATGAATGCGAAAGCTGGGAATCGGCAGATTTCCCCTTTAAAATATTTCCTTTGCAGGAGTATCTGGCTGGTTTGCCCAACGAATTGCAACGGAGCAGTGTTTACCAACTGTATTTTTTTGAGCAGGGGGGCGGCCACGATTATGTGGATTTCAGCTGTCGGAAAATAAATGATTACTCTGCTCATATTGTAATGCCTCGCCAGTTGCATAAATTGGAACTGGGAAACCAGGTAAAGGGCGAGGTGATCCTTTTTGGCAGGGATCTGTTTTGTCACGAACATATCAATGTTGCACTTCGCGACTACTGTTTCAATGTGCTTTCCAAAATCATCTCCATTCAGCTTACCGCCGACGAATTTGCCGAAGTGAATGAGATGCTGCAGTCGATTAAAGAGTTGTACAGGGGAAAATCCAAATATCGTTGTGAGAAGATCCGCCTTTACTTCAGGATTCTGATTCTGCGGCTTACCGAAATCAGTGAACAATCGGTTTCGGTTGATTTTCACCATCCCGAAAAGGAACTTTACATCCAGTTTCTGCAATTGTTGGATCAGAATTTTAAATCGGTTCGCTTCGTGTCCGATTATGCCAAATTGCTCTCCGTTTCTGCCAAACGATTGAATGCCTTAACCAAAAAGTACAAGGAGCAAACCGCCCTGGAGGTGATTCACGAGCGTATCTTGCTGGAAGCGCGCCGGCTTATTATGGCTTCCGACCTTAACTACAAAGAAATTGCCTACGAATTGGGTTTCGATTCTCCCTCTGCCTTTAGCAAGTTTGTCCAGACCAAAACCGGGGTGTCCCCTTCGGAGTTGAAGCAGCAAATGACCCAAATTTACAAGCCGCTGCCCTAGATTTATAATTGTTGTAAGTAAAAAAAGTTGTACTTTTGTCATGTGAATTTGCTGGAGGTTAAGCTTTTGCTGTGCGATTCCTATTGATTATTCGACCAAGCAATCAATTCCAGGCGCATAACCTTCCTATGGCAATTGGGCTCAATCGCCAGCAAGTATTCACCAACATCAACAAATCGCATCTTGTTGGGTAAGGAGATGGACCTGCAAAAGGGCCATCTCTTTTTTCCGGCAGACCGGTTTGAAGGAGGAAGCTGTATCAAAATCGTATAATCGATTGAAACAAGAGATAATCAAATCATTTGTTCGATCTATATGGGATTTCAGCAATTGGTGCAGCTTCCTCTTCTCTCTAATTTACCGCCCGGGGGGCGATTCTACCAACCTTTGAAGAATTGTAGTAGGCAAAACAGTAAGGGAAGGGAGCTGTTTGATTTTTACGACGTCCTTTAGGTGAAAAAGCATTCCATAGCCCAATTTTAGCCATCCATAGCCTAATTCTCTGTTTCCATAGCCTGAACTAATTGCCCCATAGCCAGAATTTCTAGTTGCATAGCTTGGTTTACTCACTCCATAGCTTTAACTATTGGGCTCTTAGCTGTGTTTTGCATCCACATAGGCATAATCTTACGCTCCAGAACTTATTTTGTATCTCCCGGGCTTATAGGACAGGGGTCTGTATGATTTCTTGCTGTAGTAATTGGGTATTTGGCCGTTGGGGAGACGGTGCGATCCCTTTTTATGGGAAATTTTACCTAACAGTGAAAGATTGTGGCTTTCCTGTTAAAAATGGAATTCCCCAGGGGACTGAAACATATCTAAAGCTTCGTTAAAGAAGGGAGAAATTGGTTCTCTGTATTCTTTCGTTCCCCTGGGAATCCAATATGGAAAGTTTCGATGGAGAGTTGTACGGTTGATCCCGAAAAAAGATTCGGTTTTGGGTAATTATTTTTAATTCCCCGAACATTTCTCTGTCAGGAGTTGCAGTATCTCTTCCTCCTGTTCGGGATGAAACCAATTGATGCCATCATCTCTTCGGAACCAGGAGAGTTGACGTTTGGCATACCGGCGGGAGTTGCGTTTGATTAGTTCGATGGCTTTCTCCAGGCTGATTTTTCCTTCGAAATGTTCGAATAGTTCTTTGTAGCCAACGGTATTCATCGAATTCAGGTGTCGATATTCAAAAAGTCCCCGGGCTTCCTCTACCAGGCCTTCCTCTACCATTTGATCTACCCTAAGGTTGATACGGTTGTAGAGTTCTTCCCGGTCGCGGTTCAACCCGATTTTTACAATGTTAAAATCCCTTTTTTTAGCGGTGTTTTTTCTTAACGAGGAGTAGGGCTTGCCAGCCATTAGGCATACCTCAACAGCATGCAGTACCCGCTTGGCATTCTTCAGATCCACCTCGTTGTAGAATACCGGATCCAATAGTTTCAATTGCATCCGTATGGATTCGATTCCTTCCTGCTCGTATTTTTCCAGTAGTTCCTTTCGCAATTGCGGATCAATTGTTGGGATGTCGTCAATGCCATTGCATACTGCATCAATGTACATCATAGAACCGCCTACCATTAATACCTGGTTTTTTTCTACAAAAAGATTCTGAAGTAGTGCCAAAGTTTCTTTTTCGCATTCAAAGGAACTAAAGTAGTCGTGAATGGAGTGGGAATGGATGAAATGATGCTTCACCTGGCTCAATTGTTCGGGTTCGGGAACCGCTGTTCCGATTCGCATTTCTTTGTAAACTTGCCGGCTGTCGGATGAAGTAATTACAGTATCGAAATGTTGAGCGATTCGAATGCTTAAGTCTGTTTTGCCCACACCTGTGGGGCCTAGGAGAACAATGAGGGTTTTGGGCATGAGTGAAAAATGAATTTCTGTAAAATAATCGGGGTTTCCTATTTTAAAAAGCTATTGGCAGCTGGCTTTTAGCCCTTAGCTGTTGTTTTTTGCCAGGGACTAAAAGCCAAAAGCGAATAGCTTCCAAGTAAGATGTTCTATGGGTGGATTTTGAAAAAATACCAGAATCAAGCCACCCATAATGGAAGATTCTTACAAAATATCTTCGTAATCGTCAAGACTTTCAAAGGATGGACCGTTATCTTCTGTGTCGTCATCAAATTCATCCAGAAAATCGTATTCCGAAGTTTTGGCCTTGGGATTTAAATTGATGTCTCCCAAATCCAAATCATCGAAATTTTCCGCATTCATAACAATTTGTTCCGGAGCATCTCCCTCAGCAAGCAATACTTTGGGGTAATCCTGTGCTCTTCCGCCTCGTCTGGTTTCAACCAGCTCCAGGGTAAAGTACCGATCCGAAAAGAAATCGAAAACATAAGTTAAGACTGGCTCTTCTTTGGATGCGAATTCACGAATCATGGCTACGTCCATTGCTACCACGTTCATGTTGTCGTCCTCTTCGGTGTTCATTTCAAAAAGAGCGATCTCTTTTCCCCGAAGGCCATCGTTGCCAATTACGTAAAACGAGGCCATTTGCGAACTGTCGTATTTTGTGGAGTTCTGGATGCAATTGTGCAGATCAAGGAAGGTTTGTTCGGCGTCTATCTCTATCTCACGCACGAAATTTTCATTTTCCTCAGATAGTATGCGAAATTTGTAGATCATTTTTTTTGAGTGAATAGGTTTTTATAATTGTTTGGAAAAGGAGGTTAAGAACTCCATTGTGTCTACCTTGTCGGCATAATCCCAAAGTTCCGGTTCCTGAGCTTTGCCGTATGGTATAGCCATCGGAATGATTTGAGGATTCCCAACAATGCATTGGATCTGCTCCTTCTCCTCTTCTAATTTTTTAATGCTATTATTAATATCGGAATAATATTCGTAGAATACAACTCCAATTGGTGAGGTCAGAGCCTTATTTTCTTTCAGCAGGACAAAGCCGTTGTCGAAATGCTTCTCCTGATTCATCAGGAAAAGAGATTTGTTGTAATCGTAATTGTTGGCGTATTTGTTGTGATCAATTATTCCTGCATATTTTTCCCAGGAGGGGAACAATTGATTGAAATCGTAGTTTTCCGGAAGCAATAGTTTGGAAACATTTCGGCAACCCAATCCAAAATAGAGGAAGATATCCCGTCCCAGTGCTTCGAGTTCCTCTTTTGTTTCGTTTCCGCTTATAACAGCAATGGAATTTCGATTTCGACGGATGATGTGAGGGTATTTCCCGAAGTAGGCTTCGAAATACCTGGCCGAATTGTTACTGCCGGTAGCAATAATGGCTTCAAAATCTTTTTCCCCCGATAATCGGGATTCTCTAAAGGAGATTAATTCTTTGAATTCAGGGTTCAGTTCTTGCAGGATTTTAGTAACCATATCCAGCAATTGGTTGTCTTTGGAGGATAATTTCCCCACAAAGCTATGGCCTGTCATTAGTACACAAAGCATATCATGAAAGCCTACCATGGGGATGTTTCCGGCCATAATCACGGCAATGCGATGGCCTGTGCTTTCCTCTGAAACAGGGTACTTACCGATCCATTCCTTAAGGGTATCCGGTTGTAGGAATTTCGTTATTCCCAGTATCGAAGAGCAGACATGTTCCGGTGTAAACCACAGATTTTCCCTGCTTACCTTGTCGATGGTGTGCTGAAACTCATCGTAGAATTTCTTGTTCAGAGGATGTTGTTTTTGTATGGAGTCAGTTTGACTGAACTGTTCCAGAAACATGCCCAAACTTACAAAGGCCTCAATGCGTTGAGTGATATTCATTGAATTAATATTGAGTGTTTTCTCCTTGCCGAATGCCTGTAAAATAAAATAGCCCCTGATTACCTCCGGCGTTTCCGGATGAAGATAATGTAAGGGGCAAAAGCAATTATTACAGGTATTATCCTGGTCAAAGATAAAAAATTCAGACTAATATTTTGTTCCGATCCGCACAATTGGACTAAATACAGAAGGGAATGGCGCTGATTGCAATTCCAAGGCCGAATAGAAGAGCCAATATGATAATGCAAACAATCAGGGATGAAAGCACAATGCCTACAATGGCACAGGTTTTTCCCGTATTTAGGTTTTTATAGGATGCTTCGGTGTAGAGCCGGGGTGTTTCAAGGTATAGTTTTTTGGATTGTTGGGCCAGAACCAGTGCTATGATCCCCATTACTAAACTGATAAAGCCAAAGGAGATGCAGAAGAAAAAGATGGATAGAATTCCTAACACCAATACCGTAGAGGAATTGGGCAAGATCTGCAGGTGGGGAGTGGGGGATGCGTTTTCGTTGTTCATAAGGGATCTGTTTTTAGCTACTTATCTTATAAATGTATGAAAAAATTATGATCCCTACACAAATAAAAAACAACCACTTAATGATTTTTGCACCCCATTCGAATTTGAATTTTAGGTGGAAAACTACCAGGACTATCAAAGCCAGCATTGGAAGTAAAGCCGGAAAAAGTTGCAGACTAGCGAGTAGTTCTCCTCTTAAGAGGGCAATAAAGGCTCTTTGCATGCCACATCCCGGGCATTCTATCCCCAAAATCTTGTTATAGGGACATGTGCTCATGTGCTGTTCGAGCCAATGGATCAGTTTCTCAAGCATTTTATAGTGTCAGGTAACAAGTAGCAGGTAACAAGTAATGTCAGGTTCTGTTTTGTGAACCTTTGTGCCTGTTTCGTGCGACTTTGTTGTTAAACTTTTCTATAAAATTAGCAATTGATATCGAAATGGAAAGCCTCAGACACTAAGTTTCAACTTTCAAGCTTCAGGCTATTCTAATCGATCCATTGATCAGCGAGAATCAGTTTCATCAGTACTGTTTGTGTGCCATTTAATTCGTGTTCTTTTCCCATAAAAAAAGCCGAAGCAAATGCTCCGGCTTTTTGATTTATCATGTAATTGCGTTATGCGCTTACAGGTCACGACGCTGGTACAGGCTGTCAAGCATGTCCATTTCGTCGAATTGCATGTACTTGTAGATTTCTTCCTGGTTAGGAGCGATCTTCTCGTTGTACATAGCTTGGTACTCAGCAGGTGTAGGCAATTTACCCATTACGGATACAATTGCACCCAGTTCTGCAGATCCCAGGTAAACCTGAGCTCCGGTACCCATACGGTTGTTGAAGTTACGGGTTGAAGTAGAGAATACAGTTGAATTGTCTGGTACTCTCAACTGGTTACCCATACAAAGTGAACAACCTGGAGTTTCAACACGTACACCCAGCTGGCTGAAAGTAGCGAAAGTCGCTTCGTCTTTCAATACAGCCTGATCCATACGGGTTGGAGGAGCGATGTAAGTACGTACTTTATCACTTGGAGTGCTTCCTGCCCATACTTTCTCTGCTGCGCGGAAGTGTCCGATGTTGGTCATACAAGATCCGATGAATACGTCCTGAATTTCAGTGTTAGCCACTTCAGAAAGAAGTTTTACATCATCAGGATCGTTAGGACAACAAAGGATAGGCTCAGTAATATCTGACAGGTCGATTTCAACAGTTGCAGCATATTCTGCATTCTCGTCTCTTTCAACCAACTCAGGATTAGCCAACCATTCGTTGCATGCATCGATACGGTTTTGGATAGTTGCTGCATCATCATAACCCATTTTGATCATAGACTCCAATAGAGCAACATTTGACTTCACAAACTCGATTACACGCTCTTTAGAAAGCTTGATACAACCTGCAGCAGCTGAACGCTCAGCAGTAGCATCAGTCAACTCGAAAGCCTGCTCAACGGTGATGTCCTCAAGACCTTCCATCTCGATAATCTTACCGTTGAAGATGTTTACTTTATTTTTCTTAGGTACGGTCAACAGACCTTGTTGGATTGCAAAGTAAGGAATTGCATTCACAACATCACGCAAAGTGATACCTGGGTTCAATTTTCCTTTGAATTTAACCAGTACAGACTCAGGCATATCAAGAGGCATGAAACCTAGCGCACCTGCGAAAGCAACCAAACCGGAACCTGCTGGGAAAGAAATACCCATTGGGAAACGAGTGTGAGAGTCACCACCGGTACCTACGGTATCTGGCAACAACATACGGTTCAACCAGGAGTGGATTACACCATCACCTTGCTTCAAAGGTACCCCTTTACGCTCAGAGATGAATTTAGGCAAGCTCTTGTGCATCTTCACGTCAGCTACCTTAGGATAAGCAGCAGTGTGACAGAAAGACTGCATGAACATTGGAGATTCGAATTTCAAGCAAGCAAGCTCTTTGATCTCATCACGAGTCATTGGTCCGGTAGTATCCTGAGATCCTACAGTAGTCATCTTAGGAGCACAAGCGGTTCCTGGTAGTACACCTTCTACGCCACAAGCCTTACCCACGATCTTCTGAGCCATGGTATATCCCTGGTTGGCTTTTGGAGTTGGGTTGTTGGCTTCTGTAAAGATAGTAGCTGGTTCCATACCCAGAGCAGTACGAGCTTTATCGGTAAGAGCTTTACCAATGATCAATGGAATACGTCCACCGGCACGGTACTCATCAGGTACAGTATTAGGCTTGATTTCGAAAGTAGAAACAACCTCACCGTTACGGGTAATTTCACCTTTGGCGTTGTTGATTACGATTTCGTCACCCATGTTCAAGTCTTCCACATTACACATGATTGGAAGTCCTCCTGAATCCTGGGTAGTGTTGAAGAAAATTGGAGCGATAGCACCACCAATTACAACACCTGCAGTACGCTTGTTTGGAACAGCTGGGATATCTTCCCCGATGTGCCATAGCAAGGAGTTAGCAGCTGATTTACGAGAAGAACCGGTACCTACAACGTCACCTACAAAAGCAACTTTGTGACCTTCTTTTCTCCACTCAGCGATAGTTTCGTTACCTCCGTCGAAGCGACCGCGACCCATAGCAAGTGCGTGCAATGGAATGTCAGGACGAGTAAATGCCTCAGATGCAGGAGAGAAATCGTCTGTGTTGATTTCACCTTCTACTTTGAAAACTTTTACTTTGATCTCCTCAGGAAGTTCAGCGCGTTTGGTGAACCATTCAGCATTAGCCCATGATTCAACAACCTTTTTAGCAGCTGCATTTTCTTTAGACAGCTCCAAAACAGTTTCGAACGCATCGTATACCAAAATAATACCTGAAAGAGCTTCAGCGGCATCATTGGCCAGTTCTTCATCCTTCAAAGCTTCTACCAAAACCTTTACGTTGTAACCACCCATCATGGTACCCAAGATTTTAATAGCCTCTTTTTTGTCAATTAAAGGAGAGGATACTTCATTCTTCAGAAGTTGTCCCAGGAATTCTGCTTTTACTTTGGTAGAATCGTCCACACCTGGTGCGATTCTTTCCTTGAATAAGTGTAGCAGGAAATCCTCTTTTCCTTCAACCGGATTTTGTAACAATTTGCAAAGCTCTTCTGTTTGCTCGGCGTTTAAAGGTAAAGCTGGAATACCTTTTGCATTGCGAGCTTCTTCGTGTTTCAGGTAAGCCTCAATCATTTTTTCTGGTAAATTAGTTAATATTTAGTTGGTTGTGTTGCATTTTGGTGCAACGATTACAATGATTTTATTAAAGAAATTATTCTCTATTAGAGAGAGCAAACATATAGATTTTTTTCTTACGTGGTTCAGGAAAATGATTGTTTTTTTCAGGGGGTAGTTAAATAGAATTTGTTCAAATAATTTGAAGCGGGAGGAATGGGAATTGCTTTGGAGGGAAACGAGCTCAGAATCGGCTATTTTAGAAGGAAAGGAGCAAAAAAAAAGGCTTCCCAAAAGGAAGCCTTTGTATATAGTATCTATAAAATTACTTTACAGAATCCATGTACTCGATCAACTCACATACTTTAGTTGAGTATCCCATTTCGTTATCGTACCATGAAACAACTTTAACGAAGTTAGGAGAAAGTTGGATACCAGCACCTGCATCGAAGATAGAAGTTCTTGCGTCACCGGTGAAGTCGTTAGATACAACAGCATCTTCAGTGTAACCCAAAATACCTTTCAATTCGTTTTCAGAAGCTTCCTTCATTGCAGCACAGATCTCTTCGTAGGTAGTACCTTTTTCCAAACGAACAGTCAAGTCAACTACAGATACATCAGGAGTAGGAACACGGAAAGACATACCAGTCAATTTACCGTTCAAAGCAGGAATTACTTTACCTACAGCTTTAGCAGCACCAGTAGAAGAAGGGATAATGTTCTGACCAGCACCACGTCCACCTCTCCAGTCTTTCATAGAAGGACCGTCAACAGTTTTCTGAGTTGCAGTAGTAGCGTGTACAGTAGTCATCAAACCTTCGATGATACCGAATTTGTCGTTCAATACTTTAGCAACAGGAGCTAAACAGTTAGTAGTACAAGAAGCGTTAGAAACAAAGTTCATGTCGTTAGAGTACTCAGTGTTGTTAACACCCATTACGAACATAGGAGTGTCGTCCTTAGAAGGAGCAGACATTACAACTTTCTTAGCACCTGCATCGATGTGACCTTGTGCAGTTTCTTTGGTAAGGAAAAGACCAGTTGATTCTACAACATACTCTGCTCCAACAGCACCCCAGTTAATGTCAGCTGGATTTCTCTCAGCAGTAACACGAACTTCGTTACCGTTTACGATCAGTTTACCGTCTTTTACTTCAACCTCACCGTTGAAACGACCGTGGGTAGAATCGTACTTCAACATGTAAGCCATGTAATCCACATCAATCAAATCGTTGATCGCAACTACTTCGATGTTTCCTTTTGCAATAGCCTGACGGAAAACAAAACGTCCGATACGGCCAAATCCGTTGATACCGATTTTAATCTTTGACATTGTATTTGTATTTAAATTTAATAAACCCTTTGTCTTTCAGGTCAAAAATATGGAAATAAAAACAATCCCGTATAGAAAAATTAAAAAAAAAATATCTGAAAAGCCGAAAATGCGATTTTTCAAAATTCTGTTAATTAGAAAGATATGGGGAAATGTAAACGATTGCAATGTTTTTCATCATACGGCAAAAAAAAATCTCATATTATGAGATTTTCTATCGGGATTAGGCGTTTTTTTCAACTTTCGGCAGATCAACCTTGGAGTAGGCCGGACATTTTTTGTCGATGGCACAGGAGGTGAAAATGGTTCCTAAAATAAGAATCGCTGCGATTTTGTAGAATGTTTTTTTCATATGGAATTATTCTGATTTTGGATAATCATTGATTTGTTATCGAATTAATATATTCAACTGATGAAGATAAAAAAAAATGTGTACTCTTTGAATTTTTCGACACTTTAAAGACGTAAATTTAAGCTTTATTTTGAAAAAATGCAGTATCACGGCACACTTGAGGTAATTTAACAATTGGAAAAGACACGAAAATCTCTTTCCGAATGGAAATCCTATTGTGGGCGGTATCAGCAGAGTTAACTTAGTCATCTTACTTATGAACAGAATATTATTTGTCCTAATTTATTTGCTTTTGTTTTTATCAGGACAATTAATGGCTCAAAAATCATCATGGATTCTCAATCTTAAGCTCAGTAGGGGGGAAGAGAGGGTTGCCTGGGTGCACAATAGACAAGGAGAAAAATTTCGGGATACCCTACTGCTAAAAATGAGGTTGGATGCAATGGTTGGGAAATTGCAGGGGCGGGGGTATTTGGAAGCCGGAGTGGATACCTTGGTTTTTGATTCGGATACAGCCCATGTTAGCCTGCATCTGGGGCAAAAATATTCCGTTTCCCGCTTAACGATTGAGAATAGGGAAAATGCCACCAATGAGGTGGATCTGCAATTTCGGAGGAAGAAGGCTTTCCGGTACAATCAATTTGAGGAGCAACTGAATCGAAGTTTAAATGGCTATTTAGAAAATGGTTATCCTTTTGCGAAATTGGAACCTCAAAAAATAGATATTGAGGATTATCGTGTTTCGGGTCTTTGGAGAATTGTTTCCAATCCCCTATTCACATGGGATAGTATTCAGGTGAAAGGCCCCGTGAAGTTAAAGCAAAGTTTCCTTCAGCAATACCTGGGAATACAACCAGGGAAGCGATACCAGGAGAGTCGTTTTCAAAAGGCTTCCGAACGTATAGGAAGATTGTCGTTTGTAAGAGAATTGAAGCCCCCCGAAGTGGAATTCGCTCAAAATAAAGCCACTGTATACACCTACCTAGAGAGACAATCCGCCAATCGTTTTGATGGAATCCTTGGTTTGCTTTCCAATTCGTCTAAAGATGGAAAATTGGAAGTTACAGGAGAATTGAATTTGTTCCTGGTTAATTCGTTCAGAAGGGGAGAGAAGATCTCTTTTAACTGGCAAAAATTGGAAGCTCAAACACAGAGGTTATCCACCAGTTTGCAATATCCATACCTGTTTAATTCCATGATGGGGGTTGATGTAGGTTTTCGCCTGCACAAGCAAGATACCACTTATTTAAACACAGAGGCCAATTTGGGGGTAATGTTCCTGTCAGTAGGAGGAAACTACCTGAAGCTAAACGTAGATATAAAGAATTCGTCCCTGCTGTCGACCCGGTTTTTGCAGAGTCAGACCGTATTGCCCGATTTTGCCGATTCCAAATCAGTTCTATACGGTGTTGAACTCCGTTATCAGAATATAGATTACCCGCTTAATCCCCGGAAAGGGTGGGATTTAAACGCATCCATAGGAAGTGGAACCAAGAAGATAAAGCGCATTTCCCAATTGCCCGAAAGTGTTTATGAAGGAATGGAGTTGAATTCGTTACTTGTGGATGGACAGTTGGATGCAAGCTACTATTTTCCGTTATACAGGAGATGGGGGATGAAGCTAAGGACTGCCGGTGGTTTTCTGCACAATTCCAATCTTTTTGAAAACGATCTGTATCGTTTGGGGGGATTAAAAACCATACGGGGATTCGATGAGGAGCTGTTTCGTGCCTCTGCTTATGTTTTTTTGAACGGCGAATTGCGCTATTTGCCCAATCGCAACTCTGCGTTTTATTTATTCTGGGACGGGGGAGGAATTCGTAAGGAGGTTCTGGATGTGAAACAGGAAGAATATCCCTGGGGAGTTGGAATGGGGATGAACTTTGAAACCGGGGCTGGTATTTTCTCTTTGAATTATGCTGTTGGGAAGCGAAAGGGGGTTCCTCTTCAGATCCAGTCGGCTAAAATACATTTTGGATTCGTTAGTCGATTCTAAATAAAAAAAGGCTGTGGATAAATCCACAAGCCTTTTTTACATCAAACTTCAAATTATTAGTCGCGATTATTAGTAGTATCTTAGTAGACGAACTTTTGAGATATGTTTGGCCAAACGAACTACCTGTCTGCTGTATCCGTATTCGTTATCGTACCATACATAGATTACTGCATTGCGTTGGTCCGAAGAAACCTTTGTGGATGGACTATCAACCACAGCCGGTGCTGATCGGCCAACAATATCTGCGGATACCAGTTCATTGTTGTAAGAGTATTCAATTTGGCTCACCAAATCACCCGAATGAGCTGCTTTTTCCAATAGTCCGTTTATTTCTTCAACAGTAACGTCTTTGGAAAGGGTTAGCATCAGAATAGCAATGGAAGCGTTTGGGGTTGGAACCCGTACCGCACTTGCTGTTAATTTCCCGTTGAGGCTTGGAATTACACGCGCTGCTGCTTTACTGGCACCTGTTTCGGTAAGTACCATATTTAGAGCTGCTGCACGTCCTCTTCGGTATTTTTTGTGGAAATTGTCCTGCAGATTTTGGTCGTTGGTGTAGGCATGGATGGTTTCCAGGTGCCCTTTTTCAATTCCCAATTCTTTCTCGATAACCGATAGTACCGGAACAATAGCGTTGGTAGTACAGGAGGCCGCCGAATAGATGGATTCTTTGTCAAGATCCAACTCGCTGTGATTTACTCCATAAACAATGTTGGGGATGTCTCCTTTACCTGGAGCAGTAAGAAGAACCTTTTCAACTCCTTTGGATTGCAAGTGTCGTTCCAAACCTTCCCGGTCGCGATATACTCCTGTGTTGTCTATCAGCAATGCATTGGAAATACCGTATGTAGTATAGTCAACCTCTTCCGGAGAATTGGCTGCGATCATTTTTACTCTTTGTCCATTGATGATGAGCTCCTTGTTTTCCAAATCTTCTTTTACAAGGCCAATGAATTCTCCATGAACGGAGTCAGTACGTAGTAGTGCGGCTCGTTTGGAGATTTGCTCATCTGAGTTCCCACGGGTTACAATGGCTTTTAATCTCAATTGCTCCCCTTTTCCGCTTTGTTCAATTAATTCTCTTGCTACGATTCGGCCAATTCGACCAAATCCGAATAGAATTACGTCTTTGGGTTCAATAGGATTCTTCTCACGACCAACGAATTCATTTAATTTTGAATGGATAAAATCGCTAGAGTTGGCATAGTTGATTTTTTCCTGGGCCCATTCATTGGCCAAACGTCCAATGTCGATTCTTGCCCGGAAAATATCACTTGCCAGAATTCCCTTCGCCAATTCAAGGGTGTCAGCAATAGAGAATTCTCTTTTGATGACCGTTTGTCCGTAATCATGTAAACGAAGAATTTGACTGGCGCTGCGATCCAAAATTTTCTTCCGGAAAATCACCAGTTCTACTGATTTGTTGAACCAAAGATGGCCTACCACTGAGATCAACTCAAAGGCTCTTTTTTCATCTTCAATCCAATTGGTAGCTGTAGTTGCCAATTGTGTGGTATTTGTTGTCATTGTTGTGTTTTCTTTGCCCAAAAGTAGAGATAAATCAGGCCTTTGCAAGTTTTTTTGAAATAGTTTTAAAACATAGCGCAAACGTTTGAAATTTTTCTATTTTTGTCATAAAATAAAAGTAGTAGGCCCTGCATGTACGTTGGCCTAGTTTACAAAGCCTCCTGATTATTTACAGAACTGGAAACCGGAAGGGAATCCTACTTATTTTGAAATAGGATATTGGGGAGGTAATTACTACAGTCCATATTATCTATCGCACTAAATGCTCCTTACTCAATGTAAGACTGACGACATGTCATCAAATCCCAGCTTTCGGCCATTTTTTATGTGACCACAGTAAAAGATCCTTTTACTGTGATTTAGATTTTCTACAGCAGAGAAATAATTTTTACAGTTTCAGTTTTCTGATGAGTCATAGTTGAAAAACCTTGTTTTGAATGGCGATTTACTCCTCTACTGGTAGGGACCATGTTTGTACTATCTCTGTATTAACTCCGTTTTAATACGGACTTGATACGGAGATGATACAGATTTGGTATAAAGTTGATCGGTGGTTATAATACAGTAGCTGGCAGAAATGAGAAACGTCCGATTCCTCACGGTAAGGAATCGGACGTTTTAATATATGTCTTTTGGTATTGTTATAAATTGAAGAGTTCCTTGTAATTGGTTCTTACCATTTTATCCAGTTCCTTGTAGTAGGTTTTTACTTCTTCCGGGCGAATACCTTTTTTTCTCCAGTTGTTTAGGTGCTTGTGAGTCACATTCAATACCTGTTTTTCTACAGGCTCTAATTTCTGAATGATTCCTGTATGGTCTGCATTGTAGGCAGCTGTGGTGTTCATGTAATCCTCACCGGCTCCGCGAATAACAGGGAAAAACTTTTCTTTCAGTGCTAGAGTTTTTTCACACAATTCAGAATTGCTGTCCTTTTTTCCAATCATAACTTCTGGCATTCCTGCTTTTTTTATGGCCCAGGTAGGTACGGTTACTGACGAAAGAGGAAAACCAAGCAGTGTCCACATGGTGGTTAAGCGGGGGTCTTCTTTTTCTTTTACGCCCTGGATTACGAAGGAGGAGGTAGAGATGTAGCGGTTGATACAATCTTTAACTACGTAGAAGTTGTCTTGATACTCATGGAAGTTTTTGAAATCCATTACGTCGGTTTTTGTCAGTTCATTACTTAGAGAACGACACATGTGACGAAGCAGAAAATCCGGGGTCAATTGATTGGTACCGGCTGCGTCAAAAAATAACTTCTCTGCATTCATAAAACGAATGAAACCATAGCCTTCGTTAACACGACCGGTGTTGGAATAATTTGCACGAATAATATAGCCATTGGGCGCAAATTTTTTGTCGTTGGCATCAAACTTTACGAAACCGGTGTCGGAAGTTTCATAGTAAGCGGCTCCTCCCTGGGCGTCAATTACTCCAAAATTGGCCTCAAGCCCCATTGGTTTTTTTAGATTCTTCAGGAGTTGTTCAAAGTCTTCCAGGGTGCGACATGTTTGCAGGGACTTTTTCATGATGATCCCCTCCTGATCTTTGAAGGTAGCGTTTTTATCTTCCCTCAGGTTGAAGGACGCTGAGTTCATGATAGCGAATCCGGTATCATTATTTCCTCCCCAAACTTGTTTCCCATCGGCATCATCGGAGTTGATCAGTCCAACATAGGTATATTTCCCATCAGTGAACAACCTCATTTTGTTCTGGTAACTTTCGGAGTCACGATGCTTCCATAGCATAGGGCGTCCATCACGGGTGTATTTTCCCGATATTACCGCCGTTGTACATGCTATTACCTGAAGGGAACAGAAAATTCCCAGCAGCATAAGAGTGATTCCTTTTAATGCAATTTTCATTTGGTAGTTTTTTGGTTAGTGTGTGTAAAAAAAGAACAGGAGAGCCCTGTTCTCTATGGTTCACAAATATATCCAAAAAATTATTTTAGCATATTAAATCTTACCGAAATATTTATTGAAAAGTGGGATTAGAATTTTTTTACTTTCGGTAGGATGAAGTAGGCCGAAATGATTGATGCGATTACAATTCCTGAACTTGCCAGGAATGGTAGACTTCCGGTTAAACTTACGTTAACAGGGAAAATAATCAGCAGGGCCAGAAGCATCCCCAGAGGGAAAGACCAGATAAGGTATTGACAGTTGGTTCGTTTTACGTTTTGAGCCATTTGTAAAGCCTTTTCTTCGTCCACCTGGAACAAACTGATGGCTTTCTCAAAAGCATCTACTTCTTCTCTGAAATACTCTTTTTCTTCCTGGGTAACTGCTTGTCCCAGGGTGCTGAAGTTGTATTTGGCAAAAAGATCGTAATCCATCCTTTCTTTACTCAATATTTCAATTCTTACCCGGGTTTTCCACATTAGGGGACTTAGTGAGGTAAGGCTTCCCAGGATACTACCCCGTTTAAAAATCATTCCCTGAGAGTTGGCATCCACCAGAGTATACCCGCGTACCTCAAAAAATTTGATAATATCAGAAACCATGGTTTTCTTGTTTCTTTTCACATTAAATCCAATGTAGAGTTGCATAGTGTATCCTTATTTAGCTTATTCAAAAATATTAAATTTTATAGGAGCATGCAATTATTAAAAGTTTGTTGTTTTACAATGTATTGAAACACCGAATTTTCTGGTCTGTTGTTAATGTTTTTGTTGGGTGTATTTCGGGTTTATTAGTGTCATCATAAAACCTCCTGTGCTCAAAAATTACTACTAGTTGTAATCTACTTGAGGTAGCTTCTTGTCAAGAAGAGTATCGTATGATGCTTACGATACGGTTGGAAATAGTAAGATTTTTAACCGATATTTTTTGTTTGTGATTGAGTTGGTTTTCAGGTGAATTTAATGCCAGAGAAGGTTTCCTGACTTCATTTTTCTTCTAATTACTATAACTCTATTGGCTAAAATCAGTATAAATACTTTTAATACCTGTACATAAAAAAACACCAATGGTTTTTACAATAAAACCCAAAAGAGAAAACCAATTGAATTAATTTACTAATTATGACCCTAATCCCCTGTTCCAGTAGAAGAAATGAGATAGATGATGATGACGAATTGGAAACCCCTTCTTTTGAGAATTTGTTAGAATTACAAACATTCGATGAAATCGTTGGAGATCTTTATCAAGTTTCAGGATTCCCCTTTGAAATACGGAGTACTTCCGGTAAAATATTGTATTCTAAGAGCGATGAGGCTAGCTTATCAGTGGTTGAGGAAGTTGCTGATGGCGATGAATTTTTGGTTAATGAAGCGGACCTTTATTCGGAGTATGAAAATAATATAGGACAGAGAATAATTCATATTCCCCTGCAAATCAATGGTGAGCCTGGTGGTGAGCTAGTGCTTGGTCCATTTTTTCGGAAGGAGGATCAATGTTGTAGCGAAAGTCAATTGGGCTCCAATTTAGGCTTCGGTTTAAAAGGGAAAATACGTTTGGAGGATAGCCAGAAATATCCTGTTTTTGAGAAGGTAGAGGTGGAGCGTATGGTGCGCTTATACTCTAATATTGTCTCCTCTCACCTGGAGCAAGCCTTTTTGAGGTTAAATCTTGATGAGGAATATCGAAGTCATCAAAAAACTCAAGGAGAATTAAAAATTCAGGACTCCTATTTCCGAAACCTATTTGAAAATGCTCCCGATGCAATTGTATTGCTTGACAATCAGGATCGGATTCTGCGGATAAATCAGGAATTTGAAAAAATGTTTGGCTACTCCAAGAAGGAGGCCATGAGTAGAAAAATTAATGATTTAATTGTTCCTGATGGGTTTAAGCATGAAGGGAGTCGTTCTACAGAGAAGGTTGCTGCAGGAGAAAATATTGACATAGCTACTATTAGGATCAGTAAGGATGGACAGCCGCTTCATGTAACAATTTTGGGGAAACCGATTGTTATGGATAACAACCAGCTGGCTGTTTATGGAATTTATCGTAATATCAGCGAGAAGGTGAAGGCGGAGAAAATTCAGAATGTAATGCACCGGATATCGGAGATATCCATTAACAGTTCCAAAAGATCTGAATTCTTCGGGCAGATTTATACCGAACTTCATGATGTGGTTCCTGCTGCAGGGCTTTTTATTGAGTTGTTTGATAAAGCACGAAATGAATTTCAGATTCCCATTCTGGAGGAGCAGTATGACGATTTTCAAGTTCTTAATTATGCCCATACCTTGAGTTCCCTGGTGGTTGAGCAAGGACAACTTTTGTGTTTGGAAAAGGATCAAATTCTTGAGGTTGCTGATCGAAAGCAGTTGAAGTTGAGCGAGCTTCCTGAGAGATGGTTGGGAATTCCTCTTGTAGAGGGGAAAGATGTGATTGGTGTTTTGGGAGTAAAGTCATTTGATGAGAAGAACTTTGTGAGTCATGATACATTGAAATTGTTGGAGTTTATCTCTGCTCAAGTGGCCACAACAATTCGTAGAAGTCAAACCGATTTTGAGTTGCGGAAACTTTATCGTTCCCTTGAGCAAAGTCCTTCTTCAGTGATAATTACAGATTTAAATGGAAGAATAGAGTATGTAAATCCGAAGTTTTGTGCAATTTCTGGGTTTGATGCAGAGGAAGTAAATGGGAAAAATCCCAGAATTCTGAATTCAGGATTAAATCCCAGATCCACTTACCAAAGTTTATGGGAGCATTTGCAGGATGGAAAAGAGTGGAATGGCGAATTTTTGAATAGAAAGAAGAATGGCGATTTGTATTGGGAAAGAGCCAATATTTCACCCGTAAAGGACAATGGCGGAAGAATCACCCATTATATCGGAGTAAAAGAGGATATTACCGAGCGAAAGAAAATAGAACAGGATTTGATGGCAGCTAAGGTACGGGCAGAGGAATCAGATCATTTAAAATCGGTTTTTTTGGCCAATATGTCGCATGAATTACGGACACCCCTTAATGCCATTATTGGATTTTCCAATTTATGTGATGAGGCCTTACCCAAGGACAAAATTCTGGAATTTGTTCAACTGATCAACAAGAGTGGCCATCAATTGTTGAGTATAATCGAAGATGTTTTGAACTTTTCCTGTCTGGAGAGAGGACAAAGTGACCTGAAGAATGAGAAATTCCTTTTGGAGAATTTCCTACTGGACTTTTATAATCTGGCCAAGGACAAGCGGGAAAACGAAAACAAGGAAGACATTGAAATTCATTTAAAACCAGATTCCGGTTATGTGCAGGTTGTTGTTGAAACCGATGCTCAAAAGCTACAGCAAGTTTTGATGAATTTGTTTAAGAATGCCCTGAAATTTACCGATATAGGGCATGTTGAAATCGGTTATGTTGTTAAGGGTGACCGGTTGAATCTTTTTGTTAAGGATACTGGAGTTGGGATATCAAAAGAAAAGCAGGATGTTATTTTTGAGTCGTTTCGCCAGGGAGATAATTCCACTACCCGTAGGTTTGGTGGTGCTGGTTTGGGGCTTTCTCTCTCTAAAAGAGTAATTGAATTAATGGGGGGAGAAATCTGGGTTGAATCGGAAATTGGGCTTGGAGCGAAGTTTTGGATTTCGTTACCATGTATTATTGCTGCTCAACAAAACGACGCAGAAGAAAAAGTGCTGCTGGAATCACAAAGAAAAAAAGAGCGTCCTACGATTCTGGTGGCAGAGGATGAACTTTCAAACTTCAAGTTGATAAGTGCTATTCTTAAGAGAAACAATTTTGATATTATTCGTGCTGAAAATGGAGAGGAAGTAGTTGAAATTTGCCGGCAAAACAAGAAGATTGACCTGGTGCTTATGGACATTAAGATGCCGGTCTTAAATGGCTTGGATGCCACTACAAAAATACGGGAATTTAACCCCAATTTGCCCATTGTTGCCCAGACAGCTTTTGCTTTGGATCAGGATCGGGAAAAAGCTATAAGAGTAGGGTGTAACGATTATATATCAAAGCCCATTAAAATGGAGAAACTACTTTCAATTATTAATAAATTGTTGAGAGAGCAGGGAAAGAGCAATGATTAAAATAACCGAACTAAGGAATTCATTGGGAATGCTACTTAGTTTTAATAAATCAGTATAAGACTATCTGTTTGTAATAGTTTTCTTTGGATTACTCCGGTGGTTATCGGGGATATAATTTTTTTTAAAGTGTATTTGTTTTGAAAATGTGAAATGTATCGATAGTAGTAGTTTTTGATTATTGAAATTGAGGATTGTTTTTATTTGTCTTCATTTTTGCTTAAGTTGGTAATGCCGAACTAATAACTTAAAATTGCTACTGATGAAGAAAGCCTTAATAGCCGGAGCATCCGGTTTTACCGGGGGGAAATTGATGCATTTACTTTTACAGGATGGAGCCTATTCGAAAGTTTATGTTCTGGTTCGGCAATATCTCCAAATGGAACATCCCAAGTTGGTGCAGATACTGGTTGATTTTGAAAATTTGTCGCCCGAAGATCTACCGGATGAGATTGATGAAGCTTTTTGTTGTTTGGGCACCACCATCAGAAAGGCTCAAACAAAGGAGAATTTTCGGAAGGTGGATTTCGAATACATTACTCTTTACGCGAAAATTTGTGAAACCAAAAAGGTGCAAGCTTTTCATCTGATCAGCTCTATTGGGGCCAGTCCGAATTCTGTTTTCTTCTACCAGCAGGTAAAGGGGGAGGTGGAATTTTTTGTCAACTCTCTTGACATTCCTACTGTTGTGGTTTACCGGCCTTCAGTAATTTATGGAAAACGAGAAGAATTTCGGTTGGGGGAGAGTTTGGCTGCCTGGTTGAGTCGGATCTTCGAATTTGCGTTTGTTGGGAAGTTGAAACGAATCAAAGCCATTACGGGAGATCAATTGGCTGGAGCAATGTGTGTGTATTCTCAAAATTCCCGTCCGGGTCGATGGATTCTTGAATCAGAGGAAATTGCAGATCTTTCACCTAAAGGATAAAGGAGACTGGAACCATTTGTCGCAATGGGCTTGGGTTCCAGTCCATAAATAATTATTTTATTTCATTTCGAACCACATCTCTTGAACTGGCCTGTGCTGTGGGCATAATCAGAATGTCGTTAATGTTCACATGAGCCGGACGGGTTGCAGCAAACACTACTGTATCCGCAATGTCTTCCGCATACAGAGGAGTTAGTCCATTGTATACTCCATCGGCCTTTTCCTGGTCACCCTTGAAACGAACGATTGAGAATTCGGTTTCTACCATGCCCGGAGCAATGGAGGTTACCTTAATTCCGTGGGGGAGCAAATCGATACGCATTCCTTTGGTCAGTGCATCCACTGCATGCTTGGTTGCGCAATAAACATTGCCGCCCGGATATACTTCCTTACCTGCGATGGAGGCAATATTAACGATATGTCCGGTTTTTCTTTCGACCATTAAAGGGCTCACCTTCCGGGTGATGTAGAGAAGTCCTTTCACATTGGTGTCTATCATGCGTTCCCAGTCGTCAACTGTTCCTTCTTGTATGGGCGAAACTCCTACAGCCAGTCCTGCATTGTTAACCAGGAGTTGAATGTTCTTCCAGTTTTCGGGTAGGTTATCTATGGCATTTTCAACTTCTGATAATTGACGGATATCAAAGCACAGAATATGACAATCTTTTTGATATTGGCTGGAAACTTTTTGGGCCAATACTTCCAGTTTTTCTTTTCTTCTTCCGGTAATAATCAGGTTGAATCCAGCTTCTGCCAGTTTTAGGGCAGTAGCTTCTCCAATTCCGGCTGTGGCACCGGTTACCAAAGCTATTTTAGTCATAACAAGGTTCTTTAGTGTTTGTTAAGGTTTGTTGAATGGTTACCAAAGATAATTCTTCAGTATATGCTGATAAAGGTAAAAACTCATTAGATAATAAGGTATTCTTACTCATTTTTTTTTAAATTTAAATAGTCTACACTTTTAAAATGAAATATTATGTCCAACCAAGATGTCAGCATTCAGGTAGCCGGGGATTTAGGGATAAATCAAGAGATGTTTGAACGTATTGTCCAAACCCTGGGCCGACAGCCCAATTTTTTAGAGCTTCAAATCTATTCGGTGATGTGGTCGGAAAATATATCCTACAAAAGTTCCTATAAATGGATCAATTCCCTTCCCAATAAGGGAGAAGCCATTGTACTAGGTGCCGGAGAGGGTAGTGCAGGAGTGGTTAATATAGGAAATGGTCATTACTGTGTATTCAAGATGGGAACCCATAATCATCCTGCGGGAATTGATCCTTTTCAGGGGGCTGCCACATGCGTAGGTGATGTTTGCCGGGATGTTTATACTTTGGGGGCAGAGCCAGTTGCTGTAATCAGCTCACTCCGGTTTGGGATGGCTACTCTGGATCGAACCCAATGGTTAATGAAAGAGGTGATGAAGGGAATTAATGATTATTCCCAGGATGTTGGGCTGTTGAATCATGGAGGAGAGATTTGTTTTCATTCCAGCTTTGATACCAATCCTTTGGTTAATGTGATGGTGGCCGGAGTTGTCCCATCTGAAAAATTGATTTGGAATCGTCCTTTACTGGCTGGTCAAAGTCTCTATATCGTAGGAGCTCCTACAGGGAAGGATGGAGTTTTTGGAACAGATGAAGGTTTTACCATTCCTCGTGGAAATCCCAAGTTGGCTCGGAGATTGATTCAATTGGTTCAGGAGCTTAATGATAAGAGAGCCTTGGTTCAATTGGAGAATATGGATATGGCCGGGATCGTGAATGCCGCAGCCTCCATTGGGGTTCTTGGAAACTTAGGGGTGAGCATTGATATTGATAAGGTAAAGCTTTTTGATGATGGAATGTTGGACGAAGAGATTCTGCTTTCTCGTACCCAGGAGAGGGTGATGATGGTAGTACCGACAGACAAGATTGAAATAGCTGAAGAAATACTTGAAAAATCCAACTTGTCCTATTCGAGAATTGGTTTGCTGCAAGCGGGTGATAGAGTCAAGTTTTATCATGGAGATGCTTGTGTAGCAGATTTCCCTGCTGCCGATCTGGTTATGGGATACAATTCACCTTCGGAAGACCGAGATTATACGGTTAAAGAGGAAGAGCCAAATCGTTTTAATTGTGAAGAGGTTGCAGAACCTGATGATTACTGGAAGGTAATAAACAAAATGGTTGATAACCCCAATGTTGTGATCAAAGAGTATCTACAGATTACCCAGGAGGGGGAGGGGCATAATTCTCCTTCCGATGCACAGGTTGTATGGTTGGATGGGTATCCCGAATCCCTTTGTTTTGCCGTTTCGGGTAATTCCATTTATTGCAAAAATGATCCAAGTATTGGTACTCAAATAAATGTTGCCAAGGCAGTACGGAGGATTGTTTGTTCCGGAGGAAAACCTTTGGCGATGAACGATTGTCTGAATTTTGGAAGCCCTTTTGATGAAATAGTTTTTACTCAATTTGTGAATTCGGTTCAAGGAATATCCAAAGCCGCTAAAATTTTTGACACTCCGGTAGCAGGTGGCAATGTGAGCTTTTTTAACGAATCTTCGGTTTTGGGTAAGCGCGAGCCAATCTATCCTACATCGGTAATAGGTATGATGGGGGTTATTCATAAAAAAGAAAACCATACTTCTTACATGTTTAGGGGAAAAGGGGATATGATTTTCTTGTTGGGGAAATCGCGAAATGATATTGCAGGATCTGTTTACTTGTGTACTATTCATGAAAAATGTGTTGAAGGGGTTCCTTATTTCAACCCGGAGGAAGAACTGTCTTTGTTGAAGGTTACTGATGGTTTGATTGAGAATGGTTTAGTGAATTCGGCCCACAGTGTAGGGCGAGGAGGTTTATTCTTTAACCTTTTGGAGTCTACCATGCCGTTAGGGTTTGGTTTTGACATTACTTCTCCTGCCGAGGTGCGCAAAGATGCTTTCCTGTTCGGGGAATCACAAGGTAGAATAGTCGTTTCGGTTCCGATGGAACATGAAGATGAGTTTGTGGATTTTATGATGACTACCAATGTTCCTTTTTCAACTTTAGGACATGTAACCAAAGGCGAACTTCGAATTGATGATATTTCCTATGGATTTGTAGAAGAGTACAAAGAGAAATATCTAAAATTTCAGGAATAAAATATTTGAATTTTGAACTATAAGCAGGGGCTCTCATTGGTTGAGAGCCCCTGTTGCTTTGATCTGTTTAAAAGGAATCTTTCTGTTACGCAGAAGGGAACAGAAAGAAATAATGGTACTTTGGGGCGGTTTCCTTATATTTGTGGCTAAATTTATTCTATCGTATCATTTTTAACCTGTTTTGTGTGGTAAATCCTTATAAAGATCTGGATAAAGGCAAGAAAGCTCAGGTAGCCCTGATGTTTAATAATATTGCACGTAAGTATGACTTTTTGAATCATTTTCTTTCCATGGGAATTGATAAACTGTGGCGGAAAAGGGCAATTCGTTTGTTAAAACCTCTTGCACCTAAGCGTATTCTAGATATTGCAACCGGCACCGGTGATTTTGCGATTGCATCTCTTACATTGCAACCAGAAAAAGTTGTAGGTATTGATATTTCAACAGAAATGTTGAATGTGGGGCGTGAAAAAATCAGGAAAAGAAATCTTCAGGAGCGGATTGAGCTTCATGAGGGGGACTCTGAAAACATTCAATTTGAAGATAATACGTTTGATGCCATAACCGTGGCTTTTGGGGTTCGCAATTTTGAAAACCTTGAGAAAGGGTTAAAAGAAATGTTTCGGGTGATTCGTCCCGGAGGAAAAGTTGTGGTGTTGGAATTTTCCAAACCTCGGCGGTTTCCCATTAAGCAATTGTATAATTTTTACTTTTTTCGTGTACTGCCATTTTGGGGGCGATTGGTGTCCAAGGATGCTTCGGCTTATACCTATCTTCCCGAGTCGGTAGATGCTTTTCCTGATGGAGATGCCTTTTTGGAGATCTATCAAAGTTGTGGTTTCGAGGCAACTCGCCAAATAAAGTTGACTTTTGGAATTGCTTCCATTTATGTTGGAACCAAGCCAGCACAATAAAAATAATTATAATAAGTTATTATAAAGTAATTATTCATTTCCAGTTTTATTGTGTTGAGAAAAATTCTGATTATATCCCTTCTTTTTCTTTGTAGTTTGGCCTCTAGTGCACAACGCTACAAGCCTTCCAGTATGTTGAATTATCAAAAGGTGGATCAAAAACGACTTCATTTTGGATTTACCTTGGGGATAAATACTATGGATTTTGCCATATACAATTCTGGATTTGGAATCGCAAGAGCGGAACAGGTCGTTTTTACTCCTGGATTTTCGGTTGGAATTGTTTCCGATTTGAGTTTACATGAGAACGTAGCTCTACGTTTTTTGCCAGGTTTGGAATTTGGGCAACGTACGATTCATTATTCAAACCTTTCCCAGGATGAAGTGACGGTGGAGTCCGTTTTGGTAACCTTACCTTTGTTGTTAAAATATAGGGCCAAAAGAATCAATAATTTCCGTCCCTACCTGATTGGGGGAGGGAGTTATAAGATTGATGTCCAGTCTCAGAAGCGGTTGAAGCCCGATGATAATATGCTTGTCCGGTTGAATGCAACGGATGTGTATCTGGAATTGGGAGCTGGTATTGATTTTTATCTTCCCTATTTTAAACTGGCAACGGAATTGAAATTTGCCATAGGGTTGAAGGATATGTTGAATCATGGATATGATGTCGACAATCCCGGATATGAGGCATACACCGATGCGATTCAGAAAATGAAATCGAAGGTAATTACTTTGTCTTTTCATTTTGAGTAAACCTCCCTTTTCTAATTGGGAATTCTTTCCTCGTTATACTAGTACCTATGATTAAAGAACTAAATATCGTTTTGAGTCCGCATGATGCGTCTGACGAAAAATTCTATAAACCAATATTGGCCCAAAAACTGGGAATTAAACCTGAAAGAATAACCGGAATTGAATTGCTTCGTCGATCCATTGATGCCCGGCAGCAGAAGGTGAAATTAAACCTGCGTTTTCGGATTAGTTACGATGAGGCCGCACCCAAGACGGAGGCACCCCGATTTGAGTATCCTGATGTTCGAAATAAAGAGGAGGTAATTGTTGTAGGAGCTGGTCCTGCTGGTTTGTTTGCCGGTCTTCGATTAATTGAATTGGGATACAGGCCCATTCTTCTGGAAAGAGGAAAAAGCGTTCAGGATCGGAAAAAGGATTTGGCCCAACTTCATAAAATGCGCATGGTTGATCCTGATTCCAATTATAGTTTTGGAGAAGGGGGGGCTGGAACTTTCTCTGATGGAAAATTGTATACCCGGGCTAAAAAACGGGGAAACCTTCGTCGGATATTGGAAGTGTTGCATTTTCATGGTGCCCAGGATGAGGTGCTTATTGATTCTCACCCTCACATTGGTACCGATCGATTGCCAAAAGTAATTGTAAATATTCGGAAATCTATTCTGGCAGCAGGTGGGGAGGTTCATTTTTCCACCCGAGTTACAGATTTTATTTTAGAAGATAACTTAATCAAAGGGGTAGTAACCTCTAAGGGAGATAGAATAACCGGAAAAGCCGTAGTTCTTGCAACAGGGCATTCAGCCCGGGATATCTATTATCTTTTGGATGAGAAGAGAATTGAAATCGAGAGCAAGTCATTTGCGATGGGGGTGAGGATAGAACATCCGCAGGAATTAATTGATCAAATACAATATCATAGTCCGCAAGGGAGAGGGAAATATCTACCAGCCGCTTCCTATAGTTTTGTGCACCAGGTGAAAAACAGGGGTGTTTATTCTTTTTGTATGTGTCCGGGAGGTGTAATTGTGCCGGCTGCAACGGGTGCCAATCAGCAGGTTGTCAATGGAATGTCTTCCTCCGGAAGAAATACACCTTTTGCCAATTCAGGTATGGCTGTTGAGATCCATGGTGAGGATCTTGGAGATTTTGCCAGATATGGAGCTTTAGGCGGGATGAAGTTTCAGGAGAGTCTAGAGGCATTGGCCTTTCAGGAAGGTGGATGTGATTTGACAGCACCTGCTCAAAGGATGGCAGATTTTGTGAATCATCGAAAAAGTTCTTCACTTCCACGGTCCTCCTATCATTTGGGGATGCATTCTTCGGCAATGCATCAATGGCTTCCCGAAAACATATCTTTTCGATTACAGGAAGGGTTTAAGGCTTTCGGGAAAAAATCCCGTGGATTTTTAACCAATGAAGCCGTAATTCTGGGGGTCGAGTCCAGAACATCCTCTCCAGTACGAATTCCCCGGGAAAGGGAGATGATGGAACATGTGCAGATTAAGAATTTATATCCTTGTGGGGAAGGAGCCGGCTATGCTGGTGGTATAGTTTCTGCTGCATTGGATGGTGTTGCATGCGCCGAAGCCATTGACAGAAATAGCCGGTAGTCCGGAGGTTTATTCTTCTACTAAAAGAATTGCCTTCTGAATTCACCACAGATAATTGCTGTAGCAACCGAAACATTTAGAGATTCTGAGGTAGGTGCATCTTGAGGGTAGTTGGGAATGAGTAGTTTTTGTGAAACCATTTTCTCGAGATCGGATGAAATTCCTTTGCCCTCGTTGCCCATGATAATGAATCCCTTTGAGCTCAATTTTTGCTCGTATAGATTCTCACCGTCCAGAAAAGTACCGTAAACGGGAAAATCTTCCTGCTGGAATTTGTAAATAAGCTGGTTTAGATCCGTGTAATGAACATTCACCCGGCTAATAGCCCCCATTGTAGCCTGAATTACCTTGGGATTGTATGTGTCTACTGTGTTTGGGGAGCAGAATATATGCTTAATACCAAACCAGTCGGCAATGCGGATGATTGTTCCCAGGTTGCCTGGGTCCTGTAGGTCATCCAAAAGGATGGATAAGGAATTGGAAATATCTTCCTGAGAATACGAAGGAGTAGGAATTTTGAAAATACCAATTACCGAAGGTGGCGTTTTTAGATTGCTTACCTTTTTTAATGTTGCTGGTTCCGTTTCAATGATTTGTTCTGCTTTTTTTAGATATTTCGATTTTTGGGGATTAGTCCAATTCGAAGTGAAGATTAACATGGAAGCCTCCATACCAGCATCCAGTAGTTCTGATACCAGTTTATTTCCTTCTGCGGAAAAAAGACCAAGTTGGTCCCGGAATTTTTTTTTCTGAAGGTTATTTATTTGTTTGATTTGATTTTTGGTAAGCACGTTATTTGGATTGGTTTTGTTATATTTAAAAAAAGTTAAATATATTCAATAATGGAGGATTTGAGTATATTTGCCTTCAATATTGAATCAACTATATAGCCTGAATATTCTTGAGACTCTCAATAAAATACAAAAATACATATAAATTTTTAGCAATAGTTCTTTTGGGCTCCTTTCTGGGTAGCCTGAGTTCTTGTTCATCCACCAAATATGTTCCCGAAAATGAATACCTTTTAAATAAGGTGGTTTTAAAGGTTGATGATCGAAAAATAGCCAAAGATGAGTTGAAACGAAATGTCAAGCAGAATCCCAATTTAAAAATATTGGGTATGTGGCGCTTCCATCTTGGATTGTTTAACTTGTCGGGTAGGAACGAAAAGAAAGGTCTCAATAAATGGCTTCGTCGAATCGGTGAAGAACCAGTTATTTATGAGGCATTTCAAACCCAGAGATCGGTGAAGCAATTGCAAATCTATCTTCGGAAAAAAGGGTATTACAATTCCATCGTTAAAGATTCGGTAATTTTTCGTAAGAAAAAGGCCAAAGTATTCTATTTTGTAGAGGCAGGAAAGCCCTACCGTTATCGCAATGTTTACGACCAGGCGAGTGATTTGCCATTCAATTTCCTTTCTCCTTTTCAAAAGGAACAGGAGTATGTTGATAGTTCCCAATTGAAGGGCTATATGGTGGCCGATAGCCTGGAGCGTTTGATTCGAGTGAATGATCTGGTTGATTCGGATGTAATGAACAATGAACGAGCCCGAATTACCAAGATGCTTAAGAACAAAGGGTATTTCAATTTTTCCAGGGAATATGTTCATTTTATGATGGACAGCTCCCTGAATAAGCATCAAATGGATGTGTTTATTGGAATACGAAAGGCTTCGGATGCTCGTGTGGAGAAGAAGTACAGGATTCGAAATACGTATGTACACACTGATTATGATCCCAAAATGGCAATGATGAGCCGTGAGGATTATGGCAAGGGGTTGGACACACTTCTTTATAAGGACAATTATTTTATCTACCGAAATAAGTTGCGAATTAAGCCGGAAATAATACTTCAGGCCAATTATATACGTGATAGCGTATATTATAACCTTGATAATGTAGAAAGGACTTATTCTCGCTTGCAAGCCTTGCTTCAGTATAAATTTGTAAATATCAAGTTTGAGGAAATTCCCGCAGAGGATAGTTCAAGGTACGGAGTATTGGATTGTCATATTCAGCTTACTCCCTTAAATCGTCAGTCCTATTCTGTGGAAGTGGAAGGTACAAACTCTTCGGGAAATTTAGGTGTTGCAGGAAACTTAAATTACCAGCATAAAAATTTATTTGGTGGGGCTGAGATTTTTGATCTGAAATTTACCGGAGCTCTTGAAACCCAAAGGTCTTCTGAGCAAAAGGATTTCAATACCATGGAGCTAGGAGGTGAGGGAAAAGTCAGTGTTCCTCAGTTTTTACTTCCTTTTTTTCGTACAGAGAAATTCAGGAAGAGTTATAATCCTAAAACATCCCTTTCTTTATCCTATAATTTCCAACGAAGACCGGATTATACCAGGACTATAGCGAATGTCAGCTTCGGGTATTTCTGGAATTCATCAAAATTCAAGCGACACACTTTCAATCCTATTGAATTGAACTTTGTTGACGTTCTTAATCTGGATGAGGGGTTTATTAATCAGATAAACAACTTATACATTCGGAATTCCTTTACGGATCACGTAATTTCTACAACAAGATATTCGTTCGTATTCAATAATCAGAACGTGAATCGTGCGGGAAGTTTTCGGTACTTGCGATTTAATTTTGAGTTGGCTGGAAATATGTTGAATGCATTTCATAAGCTCACAGGGCGAAGCGAAATAGAAGATGTTAACGAAAGCGGAGAGTTGGAGGGAACCTACTTTAATTTTATAGGAATACGTTACGCGCAGTATGTCCGGTCTGATATCGAATTTCGCTATCACCATTATATCAATAAGGCGAATACCATGGTGTACCGATTGTTTTTTGGAGCAGGACTTCCCTATGGTAATATGGATGTGCTTCCTTTTGAAAAGAGTTACTTTGCAGGAGGTGCTAATGGTATTCGAGCATGGCAGGTTCGGTCTCTGGGGCCGGGTTCCTATAATGATACGGCTGAGTTCCCAAATAATTCCGCTGACTTAAAATTGGAGGCCAACCTGGAGTATCGTTTTAAATTATTCTGGGCTTTGGAAGGTGCATTGTTCCTGGATGCAGGAAATATATGGGCTTTGAGTGAAAAGGATGATCGTGTTGGGGCCAATTTTCACCTGAATCGGTTCTACAAGGAGATTGCTTTAGGTACGGGTTTCGGTGCCCGGGTAGATCTAAATTTTATCCTTTTCCGATTGGACCTGGGGTTGAAGGTGCACGATCCCTCTGAACCTATGGGGAAAAGATGGGTGATTGGACGGAATGGGTTTAGTTTTAATGATTTAACCTATAATATTGGTATCGGATATCCTTTTTGATTCGCATTCGTTTGCGTAATTTTCTTAGTGCCAAAACAGTGCAAAAAAGATTATTTATTTTTAACTTCGTGGTAAATTCAGAATCTTTCCTGTTGCTATTAATTGAATATTTCCAATAAATATAGATCATAATGAAACGAGTATTAGATGTAGTTAAACCAGGTGTGGTAACTGGTGACGATGTGCAAAAACTTTTTGAAGTAGCCAAAGCTGAGGGGTTTGCTTTACCTGCAGTGAATGTTGTTGGTACCAACTCTATTAATGCAGTATTGGAAGCTGGTCGTGAGATGAACTCTCCTGTGATTGTTCAATTCTCCAATGGTGGTGCTTCTTTCTTCGCTGGTAAAGGTGTTGGTGGCGAAGGACACGATGCTGCTATTCTTGGAGCTGTGGCAGGTGCCCAGTATGTTCACACTGTAGCTGAACACTATGGTATTCCTGTGATTCTGCATACCGACCATGCAGCTAAAAAATTGTTGCCTTGGATTGACGGTTTGTTGGACGAAGGTGAAAAATGGTTTGCAAAAACCGGAAAGCCATTGTTTAGCTCTCATATGCTTGACCTTTCAGAGGAGTCTCTTGAAGAGAATATTGCTACCTGCGAGAAGTATCTTGAGCGCATGAGTAAAATCGGTATGACTCTTGAAATTGAATTGGGTTGTACTGGTGGAGAAGAAGATGGAGTAGACAACACTGAAATGGATAACTCTTTGCTATACACTCAGCCAGAGGATGTAGCATTGGCTTACGAGCGTTTGAGTAAAATTTCTCCGAACTTCACTATTGCTGCCTCTTTCGGTAATGTTCATGGTGTTTACAAGCCAGGTAATGTGGTGTTGACTCCAACCATTCTTGATAACTCACAGAAATATATCAATGAGAAATTCAACAAGGAAGGAAAGCCAGTTGATTTCGTATTCCACGGTGGATCTGGTTCTACTTTGGAAGAGATTCGTGAAGCAATTTCTTACGGTGTTGTGAAAATGAACATTGATACCGATACTCAGTGGGCTTTCTGGAATGGTGTTCGTGCTTTCGAAAGCGCTAACCGTGATTACCTGCAGGGACAGATTGGTAACCCAGATGGAGAAGAAAAGCCAAATAAGAAATACTACGATCCTAGAAAATGGTTACGTGAAGGTGAAGTTTCTATGAAAGACCGTTTGAAAGGAGCTTTTGAGGACTTGAATGCTGTAAATCGCAACTAGTCTGATCGTTTGAAGATATAGAAAAAGCCTGGGTAATTCCCGGGCTTTTTTATTATCTGATTGTAGGTAAGGGGGTGATTTGCTTTGAATTCGGGATAAAATTTTGCAAATTTGAGATTCTTGTTAAATACTGATCCCCTAAATCTCGTATGAATGACTAATAAAAAGCCCCCTGGTCGTGATGTCTTTTCTAGTAAAATTGGTGTAATTGCAGCAGCTGCCGGTTCGGCAGTCGGTCTTGGAAATATTTGGAAGTTTCCCTATATAACCGGTGTGTATGGTGGTGCTGCTTTCTTGTTTGTATATCTTGGTTTTATTTTGGCCATTGGTTTGCCTGTTATGCTCTCCGAATTTATTATTGGTCGAAATTCAAGGAGAAATCCTTTTGGCGCTTTTAAGAGGATTGCCCCTGGAACTTCCTGGAAACTGGTGGGGTTTTTAGGGGTGGGTGCCGCATTTATGATCCTGTCTTTTTATGGTGTTGTTGCAGGGTGGAGTATTGATTATGTGTTTAAAGCTCTAACCGATGCCTTTGCCGCCAAAAGTCCGGATGAACTGAATGGGATGTTCTCAAGTTTTATCGAGTCTCCTCTTAAGCCAGTTGGTTTCCAATTGTTTTTTATGCTATCAACAGCTGCTATTGTAATAATTGGAATTGCAGATGGGATTGAGAAATACGCCAAAATATTAATGCCGGTTTTAATTGTTATTATTATTGTCTTGGATATTAGGGCAGTGAGCCTGAAGGGGGCCATGGAAGGTCTGGAGTTTCTTTTTTATCCCGATTTTTCCAAGCTTACCGGGGAGGGTGTTTTAAGTGCATTAGGACATGCTTTCTTCTCATTAAGTTTAGGGATGGGAACTCTTATCACTTACGGGTCCTACATTGACAATCGTAACAATCTTGTTTCAACTGCCATTCAGGTAACCGCTGCCGATACAATAATTGCTCTTTTGGCTGGGATTGCTATCTTTCCCGCTGTTTTTGCTTTTGGTATCGAACCCAGTAGTGGTCCAGGTTTGGTTTTCATTACTCTGCCTAATGTGTTTCAACAAATGCCTGGTGGCTTTATCTTTTCTATACTCTTCTTCCTGCTTTTAACGGTTGCTGCTCTCACCTCTTCAATTTCCATTCTTGAGGTTGTTGTGGCCTACTTTAGCGAAGAGCTAAAAATGAAACGGAAAGCTGCTACCATTTTGGCTACCTCATTAATCGCCATCTTAGGACTAATCTGTTCTCTTTCAATGGGAATTTTAAAGCCATTTACTCTTTTCGGATTGAATGTGTTCGATTTGGTTGATTGGATTTCTGCAAACATGTTGTTGCCTTTGGGAGGGTTGTTTATTTCCCTGTTTATCGGTTGGTATTTTAAAAGTAAAAAAGTGGTAGCAGAGGTTTCAAAAGGAGGAAGTATTTCCTCCGGATTTCTTGCTGTCTTTATGTTTTTGGTGAAATTTATAGCTCCTTTGGCAATTGCCATTGTTTTTCTGCATGGATTGGGCTTGTTAAGTTTTTAATATTTCCGTAACTTGTTTTTTCTAAGATAAAAAAGGTGTTGTTTCGATTCGTTGAATGACACCTTTTGTTTTGGGTGACCGGGGAGAAAAATCAGTAGGCTTTTTTTCTTTATTGGTATCTGAAATGGCTTAAATTTATTATTCCAATTGTCAAGTTTGTTTTGAGGGATGAAATGGCAACGATTTGTACGGAATTATTTTTCATACTCCAGAGGTGAGAAGCGAGGTTTATTGCTTTTGTTGAGTATTGTAGTGTTCGTTTACCTATTGCCTTCTGTCTGGTCTTTTATTGGAAACCCGAATTTGACAGATAATTTAAGAAACAAAGTCAAATTGGATAGTTTGGTGTCTCTTTTGGATAGGGCCGATAAAAAAAGGGATAATAAAATTGTTGCTACCCGTAGGTTCATGTTTGATCCGAACCGAGTTGATAGTGCCGCTATGGTTAGACTTGGCTTTACCGGACGGCAGATCGGAAATTTGATTCGGTACCGAAGAAAGGGAGGGCGTTTTAAGAGCAAAGAAGATCTGAAGAAGCTTTATACAATCGATGAGAATGATTACTTGAAATGGGAGGAGTGGATACGGTTGGAGTCAAGTCCTGCTAAAACGATTCGTACAAGAACCAGGCCTAAGGAAATATATTTGTTTGCATTCGATCCCAATACGCTTTCACCGGAGGGATGGGATAGTCTTGGTGTATCCCCCGGGGTTGTGCGTAGAATTCAAAATTATTTGAAGAAGGGAGGGAGGTTTCGTAAGAATACCGATTTAAAGAAGATATATGGTTTGGATAGGCAGTGCTATGAACGATTGCTGCCATTTGTTTCTGTGAGATCTGCGGCTGTGGTAAAAAGTGAGAAGAAGATTTATTTGGGGTTGAATGGGGCCGATTCACTGGATTTGATAAGATTAAAAGGAATTGGACCGGTGCTTTCAGGCCGTATTTTGAAATATAGGAGAATGCTTGGCGGTTTTAATTGTCGGGAGCAACTGTCGGAAGTGTATGGAGTAAAGGATTCCCTTCTGCAATCCTTGCTGCCCCATTTGTACATCGATAGTCTTCCGCTTACCCGGATAAATATCAATACAGCCAGTATTCGCCAATTGAAACATCATCCCTACATATCAGGGCGCACTGCAAGGGATTTAATTCGTTACCGTGAAAGAGTTGGTGGATTTGATAGTCTGGAGGTTCTGGTTAAGACAAAGTTGGTGTCCGATAGCGTGTTTAATAAAGTACGGCCTTATTTGAGTGTTCGTTAGTTGATAGGGGGGACTTCTCTGTTGAGGTTTACGATTGGTTTTTGTAATTTTGCAATGATGAATGTAGGGCTGTAAATAATTAGTTTGAAAGTTATTTGTGTACTTTTTTACGAATATATTTGAATAATACTGTTCTTATTAATAAATTTGCCGCTCACTTAGAAAAACATAAAAATTAAAGAAGAAAGTTATGATTGTAATTCCTATGAAAGAAGGCGAGAATATCGAAAGAGCCTTGAAAAAATTCAAAAGAAAATTTGAAAAAACCGGAGTTATTAAGGAATTAAGAGGACGTCAAGTGTACAAGAAGCCTTCTATCCGTAGAAGAGAAGAAAAGCTTCACGCTATTTATGTTCAAAAAATGCAGGAGTCCGAAGATTAAATTTTTTCTTCGGGGAATAGTTTATAGATATTTTTAAAATTCGTATCTTGGATTATCTAGAGGGTAAATTCCTGGATGTATGAGTTGTAAGGAATCTTTTCTGAACTATTTGCAATACGAAAAACGATATTCTTTGCATACTGTCACTTCTTATGATTGTGATTTGACTCAGTTTACTGAGTTTTGTCAGGATGCGATAGGAGTAGCAGTTGTAGAAGATTCAAGTTATAAGGATATTCGAAGGTGGATTGTGTCTTTAATGAATGAGGGCAATTCGCCTCGTACTGTAAATAGAAAGTTATCTTCTTTAAAGTCCTTTTTTAAATATTTGCAAAGGGAGTCAATTGTGGAGGACAATCCGATGGAACGGGTGATTGCTCCTCGTCAAGGAAAGAAACTCCCCTCTTTTGTGTCGCAGCAGAAGATGGTGGAATTGCAAGATGTTGACTTTGGGGAAGGTTTTGTTGGGCTTCGTGATCGATTGATTTTGGAGATGTTTTATTCTACCGGCATGCGTTTGTCGGAATTGATGAATCTCAGGGTATTTAGTTTTGATCGAAGTGCAAGTACAGTGAAGGTTTTGGGAAAACGGAACAAGGAGCGCATTCTTCCGGTTGGGGAGAGCCTGAAGCGATTGCTTGAGGAGTACTTGTTGGTTCGTAACCGGAAGTTTGGAGACGAAGAGGGGTGTCTGTTTTTAACAGAGAAAGGAGCTCCTGTTTATGAGAAGTTATTGTATCGGGTTGTGAAAAAATACCTGGGGCAAATAACAACTCTGAGTAAGCGCAGTCCGCATGTGCTTCGACATACTTTCGCTACCCACCTCCTCAATAACGGAGCGGAGTTGAATGCCGTGAAGGAATTGTTGGGGCATACAAATCTTTCTGCCACCCAGATTTATACCCATACTACGTTTGAGAAATTAAAAAGTGTTTATGAACTAGCTCATCCCCGAGCATAAAATTTAAGGAGGACTTGTTATGTATGTTAACATTCAGTCAGTCGGTTTCACAGCAGATGTAAAGCTTGAAGATTTTGTCCGGAATAAAATCGGAAAGCTATTTAAAGTTAATGATCATATTACAGGAGTGGAGGTCTTCTTACGGCTAGATAAATCTGATATCCGCGAGAACAAAGTGGTTGAGGTGAATATCGATATTCCCGGAAACCCTATTTTTGCAAAGAAGCAAAGCAAATCTTTTGAAGAGTCTGTTGACATGGTTGCGGGTGTTCTTCATCGGCAAATTGTGAAGTACAAAGAGAAGTTGCGCTCAAAATAAATGCAAAAAAAACAGGATATTATTGCGATAAAGCCAAAATATTTATACATTTGCAGACCATTTTCAGGGAAAAGAATCTCTGTTAAATAATGGAATGCAAATTGCCGATGTAGCTCAGCTGGCTAGAGCAGCTGATTTGTAATCAGCAGGTCGTGGGTTCGAGTCCCTCTATCGGCTCTTTTAGATTGTTTATTTTTTGGGGAGATACCAAAGTGGCCAACTGGGGCGGACTGTAACTCCGCTGACTTCGTCTTCGTAGGTTCGAATCCTGCTCTCCCCAC
>JBGRQA010000041.1:0-40506 GCA_041725895.1 Marinifilaceae bacterium | reverse complement strand
ATGCCCAAATCAATAATTGTTTGAATCAAAAAATCCGGCAAAACCGGAGGCTTGATCTTGACATGTTGTGGGATGGGATGGCTTTGTGCGGGGAGCGGGTGTTCGGAATTGCAGGGAATAAGGAAATAAATTGCGGTACAGGGAGAAGGAAATTTGGCAAAGTTTCTACCCAAGGTAATACCATAGCACAAACCTGGCTAGTAGAAGATAAAAGTAGTTATAGATGGTTTTTGTTTCTAGTTCCTGGTTTCTTGTTCCGGATGCCAGAGTTTAATATAACGTATTATTATCCCTGTTCTACTATGAATACCTGAATTCTTTTTTTTAATGCCTTGCATTAAAAATGGGGGTGATGGGGATGTGGAGGAAGGGGTGACCGGTGGGGGGCAAAAAATATGACAAAAACGAATGTTGCTACAGGGTGAGGCCTTAGGGAACGGGGCAGGGGTGTGTTTTTTTTGCCGAAGACTAAGGAGAAAGACCATATTGTCTTTTAAAAAGGGGTGTAATTGATGTTGTTAATGTTAAATAGAAACCGTAACTTCGATACATCATAAAATATCTTCTGTTAGTAGAAATGTAAAAACAGAAGGACATAAAATAAAATACCATGAGAAGAACTATAATTTTTATTCTAGGACTATTGGTTTATTTACATAGCTCTGGGCAAAATAGAATTTTTGTAACCCCAAGTGGAGCAGGAGATCAAAGCGGCTCCTCGTGGGAAAATGCGATGACTGATATTCAAACTGCTATCAACCAGATGGGAAAAAATGGTGGTGAAATTTGGGTTGCGAAAGGAACTTACTACCCAACGGTGCAGTATGATGGGAATAATGATGATCTTAGAAAACGGGCTTTTACTCTTAAGAAGGGAGTTCAGCTGTATGGTGGCTTTGCAGGAAATGAAAATACCGTAAAGGAAAGAGACCTTGGAAGTAATCCTACAATCCTTAGCGGAAATATTGGAGATAATAGTATAAAAGAGGATAACTCATACCATGTGGTTTATATAAAAAGTGAAAAGGATAATGAGATCTATCAGCTTGATGGATTTACAATTACCGACGGGAACAATGATCAAGCTTTTGATTGGAATGGAGTATGTAATACGGATGGTTCGGGAATATATATTTACTTGAAAATGGAATCAACGAGGGTAATACTAAACAATAATATTGTTAAAAATAATTATGGAGGGAAAACTATTAATTACTATTCAATTGGACGCGATGCAAAATTATTAATGACCAATAATACTATTTCAGACAACTTGCATTCAGGCCTAAGCTATTTTAGTAAGGGAGCAAATTCTCTTTTTACTTTAAATCAAAATTCAATAACTAACAATATAGGAAGAGGACTGAGTTATGTTGCAGCGGGCAAAGGCTCTCACTTTACAGTAATGAATAATATCATATCAGGAAATATAAGTAGCTATGTGGGCGCAGGTGTATATTGTAATACAAGTGGTGAAAACATTTGTATTACAATGACCCAAAATTTAATATCCAAGAATACTCATTTTAGTAATTACGCTAATAGCTCATCTTTAATAGGAGGTGGGTTATTTTTTATGGTTAATGGAAAGGAAACTGGCCTTACCTTGATCAACAATATCATTTCCGATAATTTACTGAAAACAAATAGAGATGATTATACATTTATTTTAGGTGGAGGGCTTTATTATAGTGCAGCAGATGAAAGTTCTCATTTTACCATGATCAATTGTAATGTAGTAAACAATCAACAAAATGGCATTTACTTGGATCATGAGGGTTGTGTTACAATTTTAAATTCTATTTTTTGGGGGAATGAAGGAGAGCAAATTAGAGGATCTGCTACCATCAAGGGATGTGCCATACAAGATGAATACCATGGGGAAGGAATTATAAAATTAAGTGCGGATAATTATGGTGCAACAGGCCCTAATTTTCGAGATCCAGATAATGGGGATTTCACTCTAAATAATGAATCTGTATGTATAAACAGGGGAACGATGAATACTGGCGTTTCGGACTTCCCTTTGAAGGATTTTGCAGGAAATGATCGGATACAACAAGGGCGAATTGATATTGGAGCTGTGGAGTCATCGTATTGTAAGAAGGGGGCTCCAGTGATTTTTGTAAAACCAAACGGTACCGGTAATGGTGAAAGTTGGCAAGAGGCTATGGGAAATATTCAACAGGCCATTGAAAAGAGCTTTGATTTAGGTGGTGGTGAGATATGGGTTGCTGCAGGAAATTACAAACCTACTAAAGAATATAAGGAGTCGTATCCTAGGACGAAATCCTTTATCATGAAACCTTGCGTTAAACTATTTGGGGGGTTTAACGGAACGGAAACCTCCATTGATGAGCGAATCAAAGATGATATTAATATGGATGGTAAAACAGATTCTTGGGAGTTTAGCAACCCTACAATTCTGGATGGAGATATTGGGCAAACTCGTTACAATAATAGCCACTATGTTTTGTTATTTGATAAGGAATCTTTACCTGAGGATAGTACCCTTGTCGATGGTTTTACAATCACTAATGGAGATTGTGGTGTATTTTCTATATTCTCAAGCTCGACTATTAGAAATAATAGCATAGTCAACAATAAAAAAGATGGAATATATTGTTTATATTCTCACCCGATCATTACTCAAAACCTTATTCAAAATACTTGGGATGGCGATGGCATCTATTGTTCAGCTTCTCATCCGAACATTAGCCAAAACCTTATTCAAGATAATGAAGATGGCATCCATTGCTACAATGATGGTAACCCTTGCATAATTCACAATAACATAAATAAAAATCATGGTACCGGAATCACAAGTTGTAATAGCGAACCAGTAATAATAAACAACATAATTTCCAGGAATGGAGATGTGTCCGGTGGTGGAATTTATTGCTCCTCGAATGAAACAGAGATATCCATTTCTATAATAAATAATACTATAACCTCAAATAAAGGCATTGGTGTTGATTGTGATTTAAATACTAATTTAAAAATTGTGAATTGTATTTTATGGGATAATTTGCAGGGTAGTATTAAGGGAACACCAGCGGTAAGTTATAGTGCCATTACCGGAGGATATGAAGGTGTTGGGAATATAAATCTTGCTGCTGGCAACAACTATACTTCCGGACCCAGATTTGTTGATCCTGAAAATGATGATTGGCAATTAACAGGTACCTCCCCCTGTATTAATGCCGGTACCCCGGATACAACCGGATTGAATTTGCCAATTAAGGACATTGTTGGCAAACACAGGGTTTATAAAATCATTGACATAGGGGCTTATGAGTCTACGTTCAATAATAGATTTGTTGATGTTTGGCCAACTGCAAAGAATGAAATTAAATACGGCCAAAAGCTTTCTGATGTGGTATTAACAGGAGGGCAGGCTTGTGTTTCCGGACAGTTTTCATTTAAGGAGGAAGATAAGGTACCTGTAGTTGGAAGCGAATTGCATACCGTTGTTTTTACACCAGAGGATACTGAAAACTATTCCGCTATAGAGGGGAAAGTAGAAGTGAGCGTTGCTAAAGCACAACTTACTGTTTCGGTTGAAGATGTGCAACTCGACTACGGTGATGCACAGCCTGAATATGTTTTACATTACGACGGATTTGTAAATGGTGAAGGTGCTGATGTACTGAATGAATTGCCCCAAGCGAATATATCGGGAGAATGGCCGTTGGATGCTGCTAGCTATGAGATAGTCATTTCTGGAGGTTCGGATGATAATTACAATTTCGATTATAATAATGGTTCCCTAATAATAGATAAGGCGGATCAAACCATTAGCTGGGAGCAGGTGATTGAGAATGTGAAGGTGGGTGATCAGCTTTCGCTGGAAGCTGAAGCTAGTACGGGACTGGAAGTGGTATTTACCACGGAGCAGCCTGAATTAGCAACTATAGAAAATAATGTATTTACGGCGATTTCTTCGGGCGAGGTAACTATTACTGCGCGACAGGATGGTAGTAAAAACTACAAGGGCGCTTCCATTAGCAAAACCATAACCATTGATATGACTACCGGTATTGATGACCTGGAAAATAATAAGGATGGTTTGGTAGTCTATCCGAATCCTGTTTGGGATCAGATGGTTGTTAAGGGACTGGAGCGAGGCTTGAGAGTGGTGGTAACTACAATACAAGGGAATGTTATTCTGACGAAAATAGCTGAGGATGGGGAGATGAAAATCAATCTTTCGAATTGCACCAAAGGGATCTACCTGTTGAAGGTTGAAGGCAGAGGTAGTTTGCGAATTGTGAAGATGTAGATTTGATAGATAAAGGATAATGCAGCGGGTGGTTCCAGATGGAATCACCCGTTTTTTTGTGCCGTAGAGTTGGAAACTCTGAACCATTGCCTTCTCGTTGTAAAAGAGGGGGAGTGGAAGGCACTGGCGTTTCTATTGGATTTAGTTTTTGGCGGCTTTTTTGAAGGAGGGGAGGATTTGAAGGGGGGCGGACAAGCTTAATAGGAGGTATTGGCCCTACGATGGACATTAATGCTGTATGGGAGTACTGAAGCAAAGCAAATGGATTTGGCCGCTGCCCTTGTGGGAGGGAAAGCGCTTGCACCGGAGGGATGGAACTGCGGTGCAAACTGATTGCTGTACGGAATTGCAAAAAAAGTGATTTGGTCAGTGGAGTGGCAAGGGGTGATTGGTAGCAGGAGGGAGTGAGGAGGAAGGGGTGACCGTTGGGGGTTCAAAAAAGATGACAAAAACGAGGGTTGCTACAGGGTGATGGCCTTAGGGACCGGGGGCGGGGTGCGGTCTTTTTTGCATAATTGGATTATAGGGCAGCTTGGCGTTTGCGGGGTGGTTTTGCGGGGCTGTTCCTATAATAAGCTGTTATGTAAAAAAGGTTTGGGCGGGCTTATTTTTGGCACAAGGGGATGTGTGCGCGCTTTTGGGAAATCCCCGGCTTTTTGCCGGATTGGAGGAGGAATTGCGCTTTGCGTTTTGAGGCTTGTGGGGCGGTTTGTGGGAAAAAGGCAATGGGCAAAGCAGGGGAGACCCGGGCAAAAAGTGTGACAAAAATAGGCCTGCGAAGAGGAGGGCGGGTGGGAGTGATTATGATTTGGTAACTTGAGCCCCAGATGAAAGACAAGGCTCTGTTATCGCAACCAACTTTACTCTACATTATGAAAGGAGGACAAAGTTTGGTTCTTTTTGCCGAGGATTGAAAAGGGACCGCTTTTGGTCATTTCGTTTGCAATTCTGGTCATATTGTTTGTAATACCGGTCATTTTGTTTGCAGATTTGGTCATTTTGTCCAAATTCTAAAATTCCATTTTTCCTTATTTTACTATTGTTTGTAATTGTGATAATTTCTATTATGAAAACAATGATATAGTGGTCTCAATCCACGAAGTTGTTATGTTATAGAGTTATTTTAGGATAATTATAAATCTATGTAAAATGCGATATTTTAACATCATAAACAATTGTTTATGATGTTATGAATATGGAAACGAATACAGATGGGTGTTTTATGGTATGTTGTATAGTGGATTATATTTTAAAGAGTTTTTATTATGAGTTATCGAGAATATATAAATAGAATGGAGTTGTTGGTGTATCTTATTGATAAAGAAAGTACAGGAACAGCTCAAGAGTTGGCAAATAGACTATGTGTTTCTCGCAGAACAGTGTTTGGATATCTCTCTCTGTTGAAAGATGACGGAAGAACTATTAGGTATAGTCGAAAACGAAGGACATACTACTTTATGTAAATAAAAGAGGGCTGTTCAGATTACTTATAGGGATGCAATGGCATTCAGCTACGTCATGGGATTTCCCCCTTGTTTTAAAGCTGTGCGATCCAGATTCTGAAGATAGCATAGTTATTTGCTCCCTTCATGGATTTGATGAATCTAATAAATTTTTGTTTTATTTTGATTTTCGAAGCATTGTTGTTGGGTGGGATCATGGGATCAAACAGGAAATTAAAGAGATATTTTTTGTGTTTGACTATTGGTTTGTGTAAGGTTACTAGCTCTTTCCATTTAGGGGGGTGTTCTGAAGTAGCTTTTCGAATTGGAGTAAAATGGTTTCTATGTTTTGATCGGAGACTGGTGTTTGCTTTTTGGCCAACAGGGTTGCCTATAAAAGTAAGGCGTTGAACTTGAAGGTCCAATACAGAACTGGATATTTTACGGTTAGCTCCACCAGCTCTTTTTGCAGGTGTGCTGTGTATATCTGATAATCTTTTGCATTGGTTTTAAAGTAGGAGGCCCAGCAAACTATAACCATTGTTGCATTCTGGAGTGCATTGTCCAAAAGAGGAACAATACCTTCAAGCCCTCTTTTTTGGTGTACCCCGATAAACGTGTTTTTCCGATTTTGCAGAGTCCAGAATTAGTGATTTACCCTGTCAATGTTCGCTCCGGTTTTATCGGCACCAACTACCCTGGATTGCATCACGGAATTTTTATCGGCAGGTAGCAGTTTTGCGCCTTTTTTGCCATCTTGTCCAGCAGGTAACAGGTCCCACCTTATGAGATCCCAAGATTGAACACATCCCTGAGAAATTCAAGCATTCGATCCCCAGGCCGATAGTGGCGGGTACTCAAATAGGTTATTATACTTTGAATAGTGGCCCATAGCTTACAGGAGCTTTGACCTGTGCAGGAAATTGGCTTAGGGTGCAGTACCCCCACTTGCATTGCTTTGAGAATACTCTATGTTTCGTAACAAGAGCCAGAATGGGAGGCATATTTATAACCTGCCGGCGCCCTGCAAGATTGGCTGGAAGCTCTAGTGAACTGGACCCGTATTGCTCACATATCATGGGCGGATGATCTACGAAAAGATCGGGCGTAGTAGTCATTTTAAGGGTCGTGCCTTTGTGCCCGGATTGCCCCTCAGGTTTTTTCCCAGAAGATTTTCGAAGGCTCCGTGGCTGCTTGGGTTTTCCTATGTCAGAGGAAGGGGGTATATTGCTATTGGAACTGTCTTTTTTGTGTCTTGAGGATGCCAACTCTACTTGTAGATTTTGGTTCTCTTCCTTGAGGTATTTCACTTCTCTCTTGAGTCCTTTGATCTCCTTTTTCAGGGATTTGTTTTTTCGTCTCAACCCACAGATCTCCTCTTGTTGGTGGTGACAAAGAGAACGCACCTCTTCAATTAATTTAAGAAGGTCAGAGATTTAAGGATTGGAGTTGGACTTTTTCAATAGAAAATTCTTTCAAGCATAGATCCTATTTTTTGAATAAAGGGCCTCCAATTTTCAAGCTAAGTTATTAAGAGTTTGGGGGGCAAAGAGCCCTACTTATAAATAATCGACGGTAAAATTTATGTTTTTGAGATTTGGGACTGAGTAATTACAAGAAATATAAAAGTTTCTCTAGAGTAAACTCTTGTCGTAAACAAAAAAACAATATGTATAATACAGTGCAATGAAATTGCACTGTATTTATGTAATTTTATCATAATAAAAAATGAAATTTGAATTAATGATATTATTATAAACAATACTGCAATATTCCCTTTTTGTTATGTTCGAGACTAGAATCGTTTTTTGATGTTAATTGTTTGCATTTGTTTCTGAATGATTCATTAAAGATTATAAAGAAGTTTGATAGGTATTTGTTTGTGTTGTAATTGCTTTATTGGTTGTTAGTCGATTATCTGTGCGCTATAGAATCTTATTCATATTAGTTGTTAGCAACTATTGGATACAATTTCAAAAAAAGAACTAGACATCGGACATTTTTGATTGCATAATGAACCTCAAATTCACTTTATGATTCAGTTGTAAAAATGCTTAAAGTTTTAAGTGAATAATAATTCATCGTTACTTACGTGACAAAATATCTAAAAAATTAATAATCATAATTCAAGATTTGTCAAATCTCGTTCGTCAATGGATTTTTACTTTAACTTATGCTTATTGTTGAGTATAATGTTAAAACGATAAATGATTATAGCTATATAAGAAAAAACACGATAAATATGTTTCTTTTAGAAGATAAAAAGATAAAAATATTATTAGTAAGCATAACAGTTGTAGTTCTTTCACCTACATTTTTTAATGATTTTCAATTAGAATGGGATGATAATTGGATGTTACTTGAAAATCCATTTGTGAGAAATTTTAGTTGGAACCACATTTGGTATCATTTTTTACATTTTTACAAAGGACAATACTCCCCAGTAAATACTGTTTTATATGGAATGGTTTATTCTGTATTTGGATTTAATCCTGTGGTGTATCATTTCTTTTGTTTGTTGCTTCATCTGTTAAGTGCACTTTGTGTGTACCAATTTGTAAAAGAATGTGTAAGGAAAATTAAACCTAATTATGAGTTGTATCGTGTCAATATTTATGCGGGGGTGGTTGCTCTATTCTTTGGTATTCATCCACTACAAGTAGAATCTGTAGCGTGGATCAGTGCCTCGAAAGTAGTATTGTTTGGGTTCTTTACCATGTTTGGTTTACTGATGTATATTAAATTCATTTTGGAGAGAAAGTGGTGGATGTATGGTTGTGTAGTACTTGTCTATTTACTGGCGTTTGGATCAAAAGAGCAGGCTATTATTTTTCCATTGCTGCTTCTTGTTGTCGATTGGTTGTTTGGTAGATGTAAGTCAAATGATGATACTTGTATCTGGCATAATCTTTGGTTGATAGTGGAAAAAATGCCATTTTTTGTATTGGCTTTAGGAATGTGGTATTTTTCCCTCCAGCATAATTTAGGTGGGATTGAAATGCTTAATACCTATCCATTCGATCAAAGATTGTTTTTTGGGTGTCACAGCCTAGTACAATACATTTTTAGGTTTTTAGCACCGATAAAGTTGAATTACTTCTATTGTTATCCAATAGAGGTAGGGGACGTAATTCCTTTTTATTATTGGATTTATCCATTACTTGTTTTAATCATTTTTTTGTTCACTTGGTATAATTACAAGCAAAAGAATCAACTCGTAGTATTTGGAGTTCTTTTCTTTTTGATTAATCTCTTATTGGTTTTGCATATTATTCCTATGCCTCGTAAGATGATCACTGCTGACCGATACATATATCTGAGTGTAATTGGCATTTCTTTAGTCTTGGTTTGTTTGCTAGATGATTTGTTCCATCGGTTTTCAAAACAACAAAAATGGATCATTGTATCCATGGTCCTGTTTTTTATTGTAATAGGTTCTCATTCTTTTTTTCGAACCAATCAGTGGAAGAATTCTAATACAATTAAACAAAATAGAATTATAAAAGAGGCGTCAATAAAGCAACGAATGTTATAAAATTACGCTAAAGAAGATTATTACGAAAGACAGTTTTTTATGAGTTAACGTAATTGTAATCTTTTATGTAACTGGTAGTACGTTTGCATAAATAATGGATGTAAACGATAGCGGAATCATGTAATACAAAAACAATAGATGAAAGGGGGGTGAAATGACATAGGAATTATTCGTTATCAAGTATTCCTAAGGAATTTTGACAAAGTTAATTTTCCAAAGGGTGTGTCTCATTAGATACAATGAAAATAAATAAATTGGTACAACTGCAATAATTTATTTTAGAAATGTTGTGCTGAATATGTTTAATAATGAAAATTAAAGAAATGAAATTTTTAAAGTTTTTGGCAACAGCAGTATTTTTTGGTGCATTGGCGTTCAGTGTTAAAGTATCATTAGATGATTCCTTATTGTCAACAAGTGATGTGGCCGTTGCTCAACATGGTACAGGGTATAATAAATCAGATTCTATGGCTTATTGTTCGGGCTGTGGCGGGAGATTGTGTTTAGCTTGTACGACTAAATATTCACACGGGTGCTCAGTAACTGAAAATTGTACGGTTAGATATTAGGATAAACAGCGGGTGCCACTTTTTTATGTGGCACTCCTTGCATTTGAATATAGATGAGATAAAATATAAATTATATAGAGGATGAATCAAGCATGATTAAAATAATTATTAAAAACATACTGCAATGATTATTTAATAGCATGCGGTTCCATTTGACCTTAACAAGAGAATTATAAAAAGATGAAATATTTAGGATTAGTCCTTATTGTTGCTTATGCTTTGATGGTATCAGCGTGTAATACTACAGGTAAAAACGATAGTGAAAATGATAATGAATGTTTTTTGTTGCCATTTGAGAGTATCGAATCGGAGGAATATAACAATTTGTTTGAGATTAAGGATATTAAAACTATTCCATTGGAGACAAGCGATGAAGTGTTAATTTCAGACAATTATAAATTGAAGATTGTAGATGATAATATATTTATATTGGATTACGGTATGGGACAATTATTTCGATTTGATATGAAAGGACTGTTTTTGAATAAAATTGGAACTGTTGGGAGAGGGCCTAAAGAAATATATAGAGCTTGCGATTTTGTTGTTGATACCCAAAATAGAGTAGTTGAGGTTTTGAGTGAACCAGTTACAAAAGTTACTAAATATTCATATGAAGGAAATTATATTTCCAATTTTGGGTTTGGTTTCCCATCTCAATCTTTTATAAAAACCAGGGAGGGTTATTATTATTTTTACAGAGGGGTTAATAGTGGTTATTCAAAATACAGACTTACCTATACCGATAGTGTTAAAGTATATGATGAATTGCATAAGGATACAGGAAAACCAGGGGTAGGTCATGTTCTTGATAAAAATGCATTTTGCCTTGATGGGAAAAAAGTTTATTTAAAGGAAATTTTACATCCTTTTGTTTATAGTTTAAATCAAAATGCTACTAAAAAAGAGATGAGTTTTGATTTTGGAAATCGAACCATATATTCTGAGAGTTTGAATAAGTTTTCATGTCTTTCGGATCTTTATTCCGAAATGAATACTAAGGGTTTTTTTTCAATAAAAGATTTTTATGTGGAAAATGGGAAATGTATTGCAAAAATACTTTTTCAGAAACAAGGTGAAGATATAATGATTTATTATATGTTCTACGACACGTATAGCGGTTGTGTTAAAAAAGTCTCGATTAGTGAAAGAGAAGAACTCATTTTTGCAATTGGTAATTTTCAAGATTATTTAAATGTTGATCAGTTTGTTTTTACGGTTAATGCTCATCAACTTAGAAAGGCCTGTGGCAAAATTAGTGGGATATACAGTACATTGAAAGGGGTTGATGAAAATGATAATCCTGTTGTATTTATTGTGCCAAGAAAAAAATAAAAGTTATGAGTTTTTTTAAAATAGCTGGAGTCTGTTTTATTCTTTTGTTTTTATTTGTTGGTTGTCATAATAAAAAAATCAGAGAAGAAAGCGAAAGAATAGAAGATCGAATTGTTGATTTTGCATGTAATATTGTGCGACTCCATGATACTGTAATGATGAAAGAGTATATGAGAGATGATAAATTCAAAATACTTGCTATTATGAATGGAGATTGCGACTGTATTCTTGGAAGTTTAATGGATTTTAATGTTCTAATAAAAAATGAAAAGTTTAAGTGTTTTAAGAATTGTGTCGTTGTTGAAGGGAAAAATTTATATGCCTTTGATAAATTTATGCTACACAGAAATATGTATGGAAATATGGCCTTTTTTAGAGATGTAGAAGGAGAGTTTTGTGTTAAAAATAAAATAGAATATTCCGATTTTACTTTATGTCTTTTAGATGGTAATAATTCTGTGCTGTTTTGTGGGGATCCTATTTATAATTTGAAAGAGGAAAAGGAGTTTAAGAGTTTGATTGAGGGATTGTAATTGATTGTTGTATGGGTGTTAATGAATGGTGTGCAGTAGGAGTAAAAAGGTATAGATATGTGTTTTTTTGAGTAAACTTTGTTCTTCTTTGTATTTTTTCGTTTGAAAAAAAATAGAAGACCATGAATTTTTCTTGAATGCTACTTAAATAAAGGTATTTAAGAGTTTGCCAATTCAGTGGATTTGAAAATAGATTTGGTGAGGTTATAATAATTTTAGTTACAATTATATTCTATTTAAACTTCGGTTAATTGGGAATTGGTCGTTCAAGTAATATGCTTAGATTTTAAACAATTTATATTTGTTTTTGTGCTTTATTAGTAAACTTAGGGGTTAGCGATTTCTAATAGGAAAGTGATTTTTTCAAATTAGGGAATTAATTATAGGAATGAAATCAATATATTTTTTTTTGCTATTTATAATTGTTATGGCCGTTTTATTAACTATAACGGGTTTCATATGGATGGTTGTTTTGCTACTTCCTTTTTTTCTTATATGGTTGTTAGTGTATACTTCAAGGAATGAATCAATTCGAAAGAAGATTCATTATAGGCTGATTTTGTTTCCTGTTGCAATTATTATAGCAGTTTTTCTAAGACTTTTGGTTATTACATTTTTTTTTATTCCAACTAAGTCTATGGAAAATAGTCTTTTATCGGGTGAGTATGTTTTGGTTAGTAAATTACAATATGGGCCCTTGATGCCGACGTCTCCTTTTGAAATACCTTGGGTTAATGTGTTGTCTAATTTAAGTTCTAAAGCCAAGGAAAAGGTGAATGATGATTGGTGGAAAACAAAACGCCTTAGAGGTTTTGTAGGTGTTACAAGAGGGGATATTGTGGTTTTTAAGTATCCTTTGAATAAGTTTAAAGTTTACGTTAAACGATGTGTGGCTGTAGCCGGAGATACACTATTGATTAAGGATGGTAAATTGGTTGTTAATAATTCATCAACGAAAGAACCCCAGACAATCGTAAATTCTTTTAAGGTATGGTACAATGATTGGACTTCATTCCATCAACTTTTGGATTCTTTGGGATTGGATAATGAAAAGAACTCATCTGAGAACGAGTATCAGTGTTCTGAAGTTCAAGTATCGCAATTAGAACTTAAAGGACTCATTTCAAATGAAAGTGTGGATTCGGTTCGGCAAAATATCCTTCCTCCTGATAGATGTTTTGGGGTGTTCCCCGATGAAAATAGTTTTAAATGGTCTGTTGATGATTTTGGTCCATTGATTATTCCTAAAAAAGGTATGAAAATCGAATTAACCCATGATAATATACTTCGTTATGGGCGAATACTTAAAAAATTTGAAAAGTTGAATATCGAAAGATTTAAAGATCTTTATTTGGTAGAAGGAAATGAAATAGGGGAATATAAGTTTAGCAAGGATTACTATTTCATGCTGGGAGACAATAGACATCACTCCAATGATTCAAGGTATTGGGGATTTGTTCCTGATGATTATTTGATCGGTAAAGCAATGATGGTGGTGTGGAGTGAAAGTTGTGAAGATGAAGAGGGGAAGATAAGATGGGGAAGGATTGGTAAAATTGTTTTATGAAATACTTTTAGTAAATGGATTGATGAGGAGTTATGTAAATCAAAGGTGTTGTAGGTAACAAAATAACATTTTTATTGTATGCCACTTAATTATGAGGAATGATTTTGTTATTGATAAGGAAATGGTAATCCTCTTGTCAAACAGACAAAAATAGAATATGAGAAAAACTAAAATTAGTATGGGTCAATTGGAAAGAGGAATGCTGAAACCGGCGTTGATAATTAAACAAAAAACAGGATAATATAAATTGTTGATTTAATATATGTAGATCCCATGTGGGCACAATCAATTGACATTTTTTAAGCCGCCAATATAGCCAATAGTTAAAGGAAAAATTGAAGAAAAACTGATGTTTAATTTGCTAGGTTGTAAAAAGGAGATGTTTAGTAAGCCATGTTAAATATTATATGTGTTGTTGATTAAGGAATTCGTTTGTGAAAATGATATGTAGGTAGAGAATAATATGGGAAAAATAATAGTAACTTTTCTTTTCTATGAGAAAATATCAAAATAAAACAGTCATTATAAAATATATAGTACTTAGCTTGTTATTGTTTTCTCTTTTGGGAATATTGATACCCAAAGGGGGACATGGATGGGATATCTACTGTTGGAAATTATGGTCCAAATACATTTTTGAAAATGGATTGGGTAATGTTTATGAATCAAGTTCAAATTACTTGCCTTTATATTATTATATATTGGATATCTATAGTCATGTTCAGGGAAATGTTGAAAAGATTAATGACAATATACATTATTTAAAATATGTCACACTATTTTTTCATTTTATTACCGGATTGTTTCTTTTGTTAGTAGTCGGAAAGGAGGGGGATAAGTGGTGGATGAAACTAATTAATGCTATGTTTTATTTGTTGAATTTTGCAGTTTTATACAATTCAATAGTGTGGGGGCAGGTAGATGCTATTTTAACTTGTTTTATTTTTATTAGCGTTTATTTTTCTATTGAGAGAAAAGTTTTAATGTCCCTTGTTTTTTTTGTTTTAGCGATGAACTTTAAATTACAGGCAGTTGTTTTTTTCCCTGTAATCGGATTGCTGCTTTTTTCTGAAATGATTTTAACCTTTAGTTATAGAAAATTGTTTGCGTGGGTTCTGGTTCCATTAGTGGTTCAGGTGTTTATTATTTTGCCATTTATGATTGCAGGAAATGTTGGTGATTTATACTGTGTTATTGTAGATTCTTTAGATAAATTCCCTGTTGTTTCTTTGAATGCCTTTAATGTTTGGGAATTTATGCTGTCTGGAAATGTAATGAACATAAAAGATTCTGGTAAGGCTTTAGGAATAAGTTACAAGAACTGGGGGTTGTTCCTGTTTTTTACTACCAGTTTAATTGCACTGACTCCTCTCATCAAATTTGTGTTTTACTCAGTTGTAAAGAAAACAAAACAACACATTTTAGTTAAGGAGATTTTGAATATTTGTGCCTTGATACCTTTGCTTTTTTTTTACTTTAATACGCAAATGCATGAACGATATTCTCATCCTGCGTTAGTCTTTTTAATTGGTTATTCTATTTTTCAAAGAAGACCATTGTTTGCAATAATTGGTAGTTTCGCTTATTTTTTGAATCTAGAGGCTGTGTTACAATTTTTTAATCTAAACTATGAATCTTTTATTTTTAATAGAGATTTTATTTCTTCACTTTTTTTATTGACTATTTTAATGCTGTATGCTGATTTATTTGGCTTTAGTTTAAGAGCAAGATCATTTTTAAAAACTTATTTTAATGTGTAAAGACATTTCGGTAATTATTCCAATTTATAATGAAGAACAAATCATTTTCGAACTATACGAGCGATTGGAAAAGACTTTATCTCAAATAACTAGGAGCTATGAATTGATTTTTGTTAACGATGGAAGTAGAGATAATTCCTTGTTAGAATTGTTAAAGTTATGTGAAAGAGATGATCGTGTTTTCTATATTAATTTTAGCAGGAATTTTGGACATCAAATTGCTGTAACTGCAGGATTGGATGCTTGTACTGGTAGTGCCGTCGTCATTATTGATGGAGATTTGCAAGACCCTCCAGAATTAATATTGGATTTCTACAATAAATACAAAGATGGATATGAAGTGGTTTCTGCAAAACGAATAGATAGAAAAGGAGAGAGTCTGTTCAAAAAGTTTACAGCAAAGATATTTTATCGTATTTTAAATCGATTAACCTCCATTAATATACCATTGGATACTGGAGATTTTAGACTTATAGATAAGAAAGTAGTAGATTATTTGAAACAAATGCCTGAGCAAAATAAGTTTTTAAGAGGACAAATAGCATGGTTGGGTTTTAAACAAACACAGGTAACATTCAATAGAGATGAAAGAAGATTTGGTAGAACAGGATATTCATTTAGTAGAATGATACATTTTGCGATGGATGGTATTACCAGTTCATCAGATAAACCACTTTTATTGTTTAGCAAATTGGGTTTTACTATTTCATTTATCTCCTTTGTTGTTATTCTTTATGCTATATATTCCCATTTTATCCTTGACAGAACAATTACTGGATGGACCTCCCTGATCATTGGTTCCATGTTTATAGGAGGAGTTCAAATACTATCCATTGGTGTAATAGGGGAATATATTAGTCGGATTAATAAAAATACTTTAAATAGACCACTCTATATTGTTGAAAACTCTAATTTGGGAGAAGGTTCCATACCACTATGATTTAAATGAAATGTTTGCGCATATTCCGTTGAAGGGTGATCTTTTTCTCATTGGTACTGTGACCAATTTTTGATATAGATAGAAATATGATCCAATCGATTTGTTGTATGATCCCTTTTTCCGTAAAATATGTATACTTTATGTTTCCGGATTTATGTCTGATGTGTATAATTGATTTTCGGTTCTTTTATTTTAACATTAAAACCACGTCCTTAGGGCGTGGTCAACAACATCGGCTTTGCCTAAAGAACTCATGACTAACTTTAGAACTGAATATTCAAAATGATCATGTTCATCTCTTAGTTCGAATTCCGCCCAAATTATCCGTATCCAATTTTGTTGGCAAAATAAAGGGTAAAAGTGCGATTAGAGTATTTCAGAAGTATAAGGATCTGAAGCAGCAAATATACTGGGGGAATCATTTTTGGTCTCGTGGATACTGCGTAGATACAGTAGGCCTTGATGAAGAAATGATAAAAAAGTATGTGAAATATCAAGAGCAAAAAGAAGACCAAAAGTAATATTATTCAAGAGACAATGTAAGCCTTGCCTCCTTTGGAGGCGTAAGGCAATTTTATCCCCTTTTAGGGGTTAGTTTAAGACTCCGCCCTTTGGGTGGAGTTTTTTATTTTTGGATATAAAATCTATTTTAGGCGCATGCGTAAGTTGTTTTTCATTGTTTTATTCTAGAAACAGAGGGAGTTCCCATGTTTCTTACTTTTTGAGGGATTAGAGAAATAAACAAGAGAGGGTATTATATCATTTGATTTATTGGTTTGAGGAAATAAGTCAAAAGGTCACTTTTTTTGAAAGACGCAATTGGCTAGCTTGGTATAGAATGCTTTGACGAAAGCGGGTAAAGTGCTTAATGGCTATGATCCTTTTTATCTCGAACTTTAATCACTCCTGTATGGAGGTAACTTGGAGCGGATAGGCCGCAGGGAGCGTATGCGGGTTAGGAGTAGGAGGGGAAAGCCCGGCGACTGCCGTGGGTGTTCAGTATGGTAATAAATGCGAAATAATGCAAAAGTAAAGGCTATGACTAGCAGGTAAAAAGAGGGCGGCAGTCGCAATGCCTAAATACCAATTCTATACCGTAAGAATTTTTTGTTTCATTCCTAACGATTCAAGGATTACCTCATTATCAATTATAGCTAATTTTAAAACTGGCAACCAATGGTTGTAGCCGTAAATCTGTTTTAATTTATTAGCTTCTGTTGTAACAGTTTGAATTACTTCTTCCATTGACAAACCTTCAATATGACTTTGTATATCTACAAGCAACTTGTCGAATTCATCCACTGCCTTAGAGTTCATTCTTTCCAATAGATGCAAACGGGTGTAATGACTTTCTATCAGCTCGAACAAACTCCGATCGATACCATTTCTATTTTCCAGGTAATATTGAAAATCGATATCATCCAAATCATCTCCTTCGATCTGAACAAAGAGATATTGCTCTTTCGGAAGTTGATCTAGATACAAGTTTAGAAAGAGTCCCTTATCCGTATCTTTCCAATTGTCTGATTTATGAGAGTTGCATTTGGAACAGCATGGAAACAAGTTTTGGGGATTTACCGCAAATTCTGGGAACTCTTCTTTGGGAACAATATGATCCAAAGTGCCAACACTATCGATTGTACAGTTTTGACAAATTGATTTTACACCGCGAGATTGTTGTTTCTTAAGATTTTTCCGAAATTCTCTAATTGTAAAACTGTCATAATCGTAGAGGGATAGCAAATCATCTTTACAAGGTGCTACAAATCCTTTTGGGTGTAATTCTAATAATGTGTTGTGCTGGAAATTCTCCTGATAGGAATCGAAACAAAGTGAAATTTCATTTTCAATTTCCTTCAATCTGTCTTTTACCACACCATCTCTTTTGCGAGCAACAGCCGCACTGTATAAATCGATCGAATTTCCGGAATACGGTTTAAGATTCTTCATTTTTCTTACTTCTCAACAAAGATTTTATTAGCAATCTCGTATTTAATGGTAAGGACAATCCTTCGGACTCTAACTGCGAAACAATTTTTTTCTGATCAAAGCCCTTTTCAATCATATTCTCAATATTCTTCACGTATTGTTTTTCGATATCTCTTCTCCCGAAAATTTCTTCCGTTATAGAAGTTAGATTTGCGCCATACGTTTCCAAATCCGGAGCCCTTTCCTCTAAGCAATTTCCATTTCGTTCAAACACAAAAACATTTTCTGCGTTCACTTCCTGCACTATTATTGGTGAATGAGTTGCAATAATGCAAAAGGAGGAGAATTTATTTAACAAGTGCGATAAGGTTTTCATTAATTCACTAATGGCATTGGGATGTAAATGGGTCTCGGGTTCATCAAAGAGAATTAATGAATTAAGGCGAATTTGCGCCAAGACCTCTGTTAAAACATACATCAATATGCTTTGGCCAGAACTTAGCCTGGAAATTAAAGCTGATAAAGATTTTAATCTAAACCTTGTTTCAGGATACCCAAAAGAAAAACACTCACTTAATTCCTCTTCGTGAATAAAATTGCATAGCGTTTCGTACCATTCTTCGACCAACTCCCTTTTTCCAATTTCTTCGGCAGATTTAAAAAAGCGTTCTTTTAATTTTTCTTCGGACAATAAAGAGCCATCCTGATTACGAACCCCACAGTATGAATAATTAAATAAGGCATCTCCTTTGGGAATGGGGAACTGTTCAAAGAGCCCATAGGAAACGGAAAACACTTTGCCATATAGGGGTAGTCGTGGAGAGAACATTTCGTGATGGCGTTTGGAGAGACTATTGGCTATAGCTGACAGAATTTGAGTTTTACCAGCTCCATTTTTTCCGATTATAACCTTGATTCTTGAACTGAAGTTGTTATCATTTGAAAAATCAAAATTGACAGCAATGGCTTGTTGTGCATAAGGGGGTGTATATTTAAATTTAAATGAGAAAGCATCAGCCGGATCCAAGCCTACCAAGGAATAACGAATGGTACGCTGGATCTGCTCGGCCTGATTGTTTCTCATCAATGAACTTTGGTAGATATGGTCTCGTTCAAAATCTTCGTGAATTTTGGGAAATATTGCTGTGTCTCTTAAAGCAAGCAGGACACTCTGATACTGTTCGCCAAGCAACTCTTTCAACCTCTCATAATAGGATTCGTCCTGCCCCAAAGAGCAAAAGGAACTATCCAGTTGAGTAAATGAATTGGGGATTACATTCAAGGTTTTTGATTCCCCCTGCTTCAATAATTTCAATGGACCGATTAAGTAGCTTTGATTATCCTGGACCACATAGTATGTTTCAAAACTTGTTTTACTACCGTAGTCATCCCACGAATTGCCTTTAAAGTAAAAGTAAGGTGGGCGTTTATAGCTTTTGGGTTTTTCTTTATAAAACCGGATTTTATTTTTTGCTATATCGACTGGTAAGGCGGTTGCTGAATTAGCGGTCCTTAGCTTGTAAACAGGAAGCCCCTCAAAGTAGGAATCGACCCCCAATTGAATATTTCCAACTTGGAGTATGCCATTGATTAGTGAAACGAAATATATGATTTCATCTTTATCTAAACGTACTTCCGGACTTACGACTAACTCCAGGAAAGAATTAAAATATTTGTTTTCACCATCGATTAAGTTCAGGTAATCGTTAATTAGATACTCAAAAGACCAATCTTCGTTATTTACCATATGCTGATAAATGTCTCTATCAGCTGTTTTAAAGCGATTATCGGTTGAAGGCATTTGATTCAGGGGCCAAATTTTGCCAAAGAACGAAATGAATTCATCCTCCTCAGAATACCTTCCTAAATAATTGTCTTGAGCAAAAATTAACTCCGCTAGTTCTTGCTTTAGCTTTCTTGATATCTCCTTCATTGCTTTGACCTATTGATGAAATTGATAGAATTACTCATTTCCTTTAAAAAGTAGGGTTGGTATAAGATTCAAGGACGTGTTCGAGGTTGCTGACTGTTTCTTCGTCGATTAGGCTAAGGTCGAATTTGGAGGCAAAGGATACGATTCTGTCAAACAGGTAATCAGACAACCAGGATTCTAGCATTTCCTTTTTAGGATCGTATAGAAGCTCTGCCATTTTGCGACCAATTTTAGCATCAAATTGTTCCTGGGAGTCCTCTTCTTTTTCATCTAGCTGGTCGAGAAGGAGGTTGTGGTATTTCTCCTCATTGATTAAGTGAAAACTTAAAGCCGTAAAATCAGGAGCGGATAGTTCTTTTAGAAACTGGATTATGAGCGCACCCATCTCCTGGCATTCTCCTCCATTGACAATTCCGTTTTGAGAGTTGATGAATTCAAAAATGTTTCTAACGCTATATTTAATTCTACCATCCTCAACTTCTTCGGCTTTGAGGTTGATTGCCTGTCTTAATAGTTTTTCAAGGATTATATTTCCATAGTTCACCAAAGCTCTGTATATGTATTCGGTAACAATCATTTGCTCCTTTACTGTAATCATTTTTTAATAAATAGTTAATCGATTTAATTCATTACTTCTTGTTTCACCTGGCTGATAGACTCCAAACTGTTCACCAATTCTGCAATTTGAATTTTGGCTTCTTTCCCTTTTCTTAGCTGTGAGACCTCATAACGATAATGGGGATGGTTTGTATCGCGCACTGCAGACAACCAATTGAATGAGCCTTCCACCAAAATTTCCTCATCTACAGCGATTGCCTTGTTATGAATTCCTTTTAATAAAATGAGTTCTGCACCAGCTTTTTGCAAAGCTTCCCTTCCATCCTTTGAACTTTTCTTTAAGTGGTTTCCCGGACAATCCAAATAGGCATCGCTATAAATTTTTACTTCAATGTTTTCAGCAACTGCTTTTTGAATTCTTGGAATCACTTCGTCTGCATTAATTGCATGAATTGAGATAAAGGGAGAGACAATAATGATTCTCTTTTTTGCACGTAAAAAGGCTGCTACAATACATCCTCTGTGCTTTTCTAATTCATCAATACGTTTTGTGGATTTTGTTTTTATTTCATTATAGGCCAACCAGGATGAAATTTCATTTGCGGGACTTTGGAAAAGGTATTTGGCCAACCCGCCGGAGGGTTTTCTAAACTGCCTGGGATCGAACAGACTCATATTTCCCATTACGATAAAGTGCTTTTTTGCCCTGGTAAGAGCCACATTCAGCATATTAAAGCCGGAGTCGAAGAACAGACTTCCGTTGTGATTTGCCCCATAGGCCGGAGAGAAAATAACGATCTCCCTTTCGGCCCCTTGCAAGGCATGCACCGTACCTACGGTGATTCCATCCTCAATCTTTTTGAGCTGAAATTGTTTGCGAATTTCATGCTTCTGCGCTGAAAAGGGAGTAACAATAGCAATAATATCGGACAGCTTTTTGTGTTTCTCTTCTGATTTTCCTTTGTTGTGATCCCGGACGATTGTATCTCCCCAGAAATCCACAAATCCAGCAATGGTTTCCGCCTCCCTGGTATTGTAGGTGCTTCCATTCCTTTTCTCGGAAATACCACTGACATTCATGTAGCTTAAGGGAGGTAGGGATAAGCTGATCGCTTCTTTTTCGTGGCTCTCTTTTTGCAGTTTCTTTCCTTTAGAGGCACCAACCATGGGGCGTAACAAACCGTCGTAGACAAACTCATTACTAAAAGTCACCAATTCGTCCACACAACGGCGATGTTCCGTAAGCAAAGTGCCTTTCAAATCCTCCTTTACTTTATAATCGGATGCCAACTGAGCTATATGCATTAAACTACCAGAGGAGCAAAGGATTTTCTTTTGCTGCCAATGGTGAAAATTTTTGCCGTTTAGCAGGTTGTAAAGCCCTAAGTTACCCGCATCAATCCTGGGGTAAGGAATATTCCATACGGGCTCGATTTGTTCTACATCGCCAACCACCAAAGCTTTTTTTGCCAGACTAAAAGCAGGAACACCTAACTCCGGCGAAACTTGCCCTGCCTCATCCACGATTAGGATATCGAATAATTCGTACATGGGACTTTGCACCCAATTGTCCGCAACCGGATCTATACTCGAACAGAAAGCCGGTAATGAATGAAAGGTTGAAATAAATAACGGTGTGAGATGACTTAGACGTAAAAAAAGCTCTGTTCTCGATTTTTTCCCTTTCGTAATCTCGAATGAACTTTTCTTTTGCTCCTGCAACCACATTCCTTCCCAATAATGCAGAGCCAATGTGAAGGCTTTGTATCGACAAGAAACATCCAATTTCCGGTTGATCTGTTCGATTTCTTCAATTTCAGAAAATTCCTTATTTATTGCTGACCTGGTTTTGTCATCCTTTGGGTTCAGGTAAGCATTCCATTCCTGGTTTAATGCGGCTTCAATTTCTGACCAAGCCTGGAATATGGGGGCCACATAGATATAGATTCTTTGCTTCTCTTCTTTTTTTTGAGATAATGAAATCTTGTATTTTATTTGTTCTTGAGACTCCTGAACAACCCAATCCTGAGCCTTCCCAGGATCCAATTCCAGTTTTAGGGTATCATTGGGTGCTTGTAGATGTAATTGGGCTAATTTTCGGTTGTATTTCCGTTTGAAGAGGGGAATGAAGGACAGGCGTTTCAGCCATTTGGTTTCCTGTGAGAATTTTACAAGACAATTAAAATATTCCTCCAGTTTCTGTAAATATTCTGACAATTGCTTTAATTGGACTTCCAAATCGATTATGGATTGTCGAAATACAGGCAATTCAGTTCGTGGGAAATATTCCCGTTCAGCTTCCCGACAGTGGCTAAAGGCTTTCAATACCGAATCAATCCTATTCGCCTGCTCCTTGATGTTTTCTCTTAAAACCTGTGTGATTTCAGCAATATTGCCGGTTTGGGCTGCCGTATCGTATTCAGAATACTTTTGTATGTAAAAACTTTCGAGCTCCTGAATGTCGGCATCGTGAAATTGACTTATGTAATGCCCATTAAACTTATTATCGTTACGGGTAAGAATTTGATAGCCTTTTTCGGTTGCTTCCTTCTGTTTCTGCTTGTCGTTGGCAATCATGTATGTTCCTAAGGAGCTAAGATCAGGAATCCAACGATTCAATTTTCCACCAAAACTATCCAGGATGTTGGTGATGGCTTGATTGTTGGAGGAAGAAGCAACAATACGGGGAGGTTGATTTCCTTCCAGGACCGATTTCACCAATTCGTTGGCAATAACCGATTGCAATAGGGTTGTTTTCCCCGTCCCCGGAGGGCCATTGACTGCCAGAACATTGCCTGCGGGGTCGGCATCCCATAGCTTTAGGGATATCCTTTGGGAATGACTTAGGGGGAATTCATTGTTGTACTGTCCATAATGCCCTTGGGTGGCAAAAAGCTGATCCGGATCAGGAATTTGATTGTAATTACTTTTTTCAAAAGACAACAACTGCTCAAGAAGTTTGAATCTCTTCTCAGACTGTACAAGATCATCGTAGAGAGCAAGTACATTCACTGCTATGGGATTTGGTTTGGCTTTTATCAGACACAAGGAATGGCTATAGGTGTAGGAATCTAAATTGAAAGAATGATGCTTTTGGCCGGTTACCCGTTTGAAAAAAACAAGGGAAGACTCAAGGTATTCGGACCAAGTATCGTAGCAAAAACAGGAATCACCCAAAATCTGATCCACTTTTTCTACAGAGCTGATGATGGGGTAGACATTGGCTTTGTAGGCAGTGGGTTCGAGCACACCCCGAATGAACCATGGTTGTAATTTTTCGTCGGGCGGAAGAAGGGTTCCTTCTTCATTCAGCCTGGCAGGAATCCAAAATGGAAAGATTTTCGTTGCTCCGGATTTCTTGACTGCATGGATGTATTCTGCTTTCAGATAAAGAGGAGCGATCATCACTACTACTGGTTCCTGAATTTCTTTTTCTTTTCCGGGAGTTTCCTCTTTTTTCTTCTTTGGGCTTAGCTTTCGGAAAAGTTTTTTTAAAGCACCAGGAGTTAATTCATCAAATGATTTAAAGAACACTCCCTTTTCACATTCTTTAGCACTAATGTCCATTCTTGCGGCATCGGCAAGACTGTTGCGGTAATATTTCAGCCAGTTTTGGCTTTGAGTGTTATACATAAGTATTATGAGCAGATATAGAGTAACTGCAAAATAAATTTGCTTTCCAAACTCAGATCGATAACAGCTTTCATGCGCACAGCAAATCTACTTTACAAAATAATTGGGTGAATATAGAAATTTAAATTGTGGATTGGATTGTTTTGAAACATAATATGCAATAATTTGCTCTAGAAAATGGGATGTATGTGTTTTAGAAAAAAGTAAGGTTTGAGGCTATTGGGCTCGGGAGAGAAATAGGGGGGGGGGATGCCTCATACGGGCACAGCGTAGCATAATCATATTATCTGGTTTGGGAAGTAGGGAGAGGATTTATTGTTCCGGATTACTGGGGTGATCAATAAAAAGGTGATCACCCCAGCGGGCTAGAGTTGATTGCAGAAGAAAATACGCCTTAATTACTTGAGAACCTTGCTTCACTTTCTGATGACCCCTTTTGGGGTCCTGCGGAGAATGCAGACTTTTATCCCGCATTTTATACGGAGCTAGCAACATTTAATCTTTTTCAGGATTGGGAGTCGATACTAATGTTTGGAAATAATGGGTGAGGATTGTCGCGCTGCGACATTGGTGTAGTGGTTGGTTGTTGCTACAGATGGTTTGTTGCTCTGCAACAAAGGGGGATGTTGAGAGATTGAGTTGAATGGTGAGGACCGAGATAAGTTTGGATTACAATTACTAGTGAGAAACACCCACTGATGCCATGGAGAGTGAAAAGAGTGATCAGGGCAGGGGGATATCCAGGGAGCCCCCTTTTGGAGCCTTTTAAAAGGGGAAACGCTTCTATACGAGGAATAAAGTTGGTGATATTTTGCTTGAAGGTGAGGTGGGAATCCTCTCTGAACCATATTGTTGAGTTTTTCAAAAAAACCATTGACATTATATGATATTAAATCTAAATTGTATATTGTTAGATGGCTGTGTGTCGTATAAATTTAAAAGGAGACATCATTATTATAATCCACTAGGGATAACTCAAAAACTACAAGATATTATGGGATGTGATAAAATAGGAATAGACGCTTTTGATTTGTTATTTAATGGATTAAAACACAATTACGATGCATATTTTACTAATGTTTACACTACATTAGCTACCATAGTACTAGCTATAGGTTGGATTCTAACATCAAAAGCGGCCAGAGAATTTCTTTCCCAAAATTTAATTATACGCAAGGTTGCGATAATGGGAATTGTAGCAATTACAATCATCCATTTTGCCAATCTAATTTACATGTCATTTAAATCAGATCAGATTAAAGACCAATTAGATCTTTATACTCAATTAGTTCTAGAAGTAAAGGAGAGTAATCTCTATGATATGTATCATATTGATTGGTACTATCCAACCATTAGTTGTATACTAAACGGAATTCTTTTTACTATTTTAATTTTTATAATTATAAGAACAGGAGAGAAAAATATCAAGCAATAATTAACTGAGATGTTACTTAGAATTTAGGCTTGGATAACAACTCAAAGTGTTCTCTCCAGGACTGTAGGACAAGGCTGGTGCTCTTTTGCAGAAGACTGATTAGGGAATGCTTTTTAACCCTTCTCAATCGAGAGGGCTGGAGAATTTCTCAATTAAATTGCCAACGAAACCACCTATACCCCCCATTATCCATTCCCACAAAATGTAAATGATAGCGTCGATTTCGCCAAAATCAGAAAGGAGAAAATCAGGCGGTCCCAAAAGGAAACCCAATAGTGTGCCGCCAGCTATTCCAATGGCCACTGAGATTTTCAAAAAGCCAAGCATATAGAGCAATAGGAAAAAACCTCCACACCCTATAAGAGCAGGGGGACATCCAAAAATAATTAATGATTGTTTCCAACTCCCAGATATAATTCTATCGATAGGTGACGGACTGTCGATAGCCATAGCTGAAATTGTGGCAACAGTCAATATGTTTAAAAGGCCAAATATTCCGCCACAAACTGAAACAATCCAATATTTGAATCTCATGGTACCTATCTTAAATTATAGAAATATAATATTCAATTTATGGATAATATCGCAAAGCATCAAATTATAAAATTGGGTTTGTATTTAGAGGCTATCAAAGGATTGTGATATTGGAAAACCGCACAACTATTCTTTGATTATGAACCCCCACTTCCTGAAGTGGTAAATGAAATTGGGCTCTTTTTACCGTTGAGGGAGGAGGGATAGTCCTTTTTCTTTACTTAATTCATTTTAAATATAGGTAATACCTAAATGCACAAATTGATCTCCTTGCTTTTTCCCAAATCCATTTATTATAGTGTTTTGAGTGAGAGTTAATAGGGATAAGTGATTAGCTGTCCTGAAATGTTTAAATACTACTTGAAGATGGTTTATTCTACTTGGAAGTATTTTAGAGCAAGGAGCGATTATTTCCCTGTTTTTTAATATATATGGATTAATACGACATATGGCTATACTCTTATAAATTTCTATTTCGGAATCTCTGGTATTTCCAAAATACCATTCAATTATAGCTAGATTGTTCTTTAAGATCGATTCAAACCACCACTGTGAAGAGCCTAATTTTGCTGCTTCCTCCAATGCTGCTATCAAGTTTTTCTTTGCTTCCAAGTAATTTCCCAAAAGTAAAGCAGTAATCCCTGAAAGATTATAAACAATACATTTATAGAGGAATTGATTTGGTTTAAGAAAACTTAGAATATTGCTCAAGCTTTCCATTTCATTTTTAAGGTTTACTATTTTCTTCTCTTTTTGATTTGATAAAATATTTACTACAGAATTATCAGCACTATTTAAAGAGTCTTTAAGTTGGATTAAATGTTTAAAAATCTGAGCTTCTACTTTAAAAGATGGAATAGGTCTTTTGAAAAATTTTTTAAGGTGCGAAACATAGTGGTTATTAGATGGTGATAAATAGAATAAGGATATGGCCAAGTCCAACCAGGACAATCCACGTTTTCGATCTAAATTTAATGCTCGGTTTAAATTCTTTTTGACTAATTTAATTGCATTTGGATTATCTTCTGTTCTGAAAAAGAGATCAGCCAGATTGTGATAAAAGTATGACTTTAACTTTCTATCCCTGCAAATAAAACGTACATATTTTTTGAGGTGCTTGTTGTAATCATTTTGGAGTGATTGACTTCGTTCCTTTAGTTTTCTTAAGAAATTCATAGGGGCACTGGGGTTAAAAAGAACCTCACTGTTTACTGTTTGTAATTCGTAATAAATCGAATTAACAAATTCCTGATGTTCTGTTGTAGTTTCTAAAAAAGTGAGCCATCTGAGTTTATTTTTAAATTGATAACGACGAAATTCTTTGTATAACCAGTTGTGCGAGTCATAAAAAGAATGTAATGCCTTGGACATTTTATCGATGTTGGTAAAAAGTTTCTCCTTTTTATTCGAATCAGAGATGTTCATAACTTTATGATGACGAACAAGAATTCCCAGTGGAATTAGCATGTATCCTTTTAGTTTGTTGCAAGACTCTAATACTTTTTTTGAGTGAACTATTTGACTACATTCTTGGTTGCAGAAACCTCTGGATAGCAAGCTGAGTTTTTCCTGGATTTGCATGGTTAAACGTTCTTGTTTTTCAATTTTTTCAGAACTAACTAATCCGTTGTTTTGTTTGTGTTTCTGATAAATTAAGTGGCTGTTTAAGAGGCAGGGAGGTGTAGTGGTTTGAAGGAAATGGTAAGCTATTTTATAGATCAAATCATGATAATTGTTTTTGGACTCTTTTAAAAAATTAAATCGCACGTTTTTAAAGGTGCCTGTTTTTTGATATATGGTGCATGTATGAGTATATCCCTCATAATTTTGAATTCTTAAAGGATTGATACTTATGTCAAAAACTGTAGTACGATGTTTTGTATATATTTTACTAAAATAATGAAAGACAGACCCCCAGAAATTATCTGTTGATATTTCATCCATTCTTATGGACTCATCAGTTATTGAATAATTTTGGCGCCATAATAGGGAGAAGTAATTTTGATCGAGACTAGGGGAAGGGCTTTTCGTTTTTCTTGGAATGATTTCTTGAAATTTGATGTCAAGGAGAGTGGAGAAGTTGTGAATGGTAAGGCCTGTATCTTTTAATTCTTCCGGAATAGCTAAATTTTGAATTCTTATAAATCTCTTGTTACGGTTGCGAAATATTTGGAGGACATTCACAAAAACAAAGATCGCTATTGCCAGTAGCAAAAGAATATTGGGTAATAATTGTAAAATATTTTTCATTGTTTCTTGTGTTAAGTGCTCTATTTGTAGGTTTATGAGTGAGAGCTAAAGTGGGAAATTTACGATGTTTAGTTATTGTTTTTTGAAGCAGGATGGATCATAGAATCTGTAATGGATCCCATAAATCAGCATCTTCTAACAAATGTGACTTTGGTAAACAAATCAAGATTCTTACTGGTACGGAAAATTTCGGTTTCATTATTCCCCTGACAAAGGCTCAAAAAAAATGACGGCATCTCCTTTCTGTTTAACGAAACAGAAGGACGAAAGAGCTAAACAAGCGTTTGTGATCAGCAAACACTTAACGATTCCAATGAGAGCAATGTAAAATTGCCGGGGAAATACTGGAGATATTAATTTAAGGAAAAATGGCTACTTAATCAAAATAAAATTGGTACTAAGGTTTGGATTGTTTTGATAATCGAGCTGCAACATGGGATTTTGTTTTGAGGGAGTTACAAACTCCAAACCATTGAGCCCCTCGTTACAAACGAGGGGAAGTGAGTTGAAAAAACGCGGAACAGCCGCCTGGCTTTTGGATACCCTTCTGCTAAAACAAAGAATGAGGCTGGCTCCTTTTTGCCGAAGACTGAGGAGAGAACACTATATATATCGGGACGGCATTTACCACACAAAATTAATTTTAAGGTGGTATATACGCCACAGATAAACTTACGGGATACTCCGGGGTTGCGCTTGCTGTGGCTTGTTTACCCCGGGTTACAGATATTGGAGTCTTCCGGGCTCGGGGGAGAAAAAGGGGAATTGCAGTAGCATGTCCATACTATCTGGTTTGGGAAGTAAGGAGGAGATTTGATGAGTTCCAGGTTCAGGATTTGCTTCGGGTTGTGCATTCTGACTTGCTTGGCAGCGTATGGAGTTATGCTACTTCCTACCCATACGGGTGTCACGTGCCGAGCCATTGTCGGACTATATGGATGACGTCATTGTCAGTTGTTGCAATTCACATATGAATTTGTGGGTTAAGATGGATTTACCCTTCTCGGGCTCCCAAGGAGGGTGAGGTGAAAGTTTACTCGGAGGCACAACCCATACGGTTGCTGTTAGAGTGAGGAATCGAGAGAGATGAAAGGAGTAGGGAAGGCATTATTGAGTTATGATTAAATGAAAATGGCAAACTTGACATCTGGTAAATTAGTTAATTTTACTTAACTTGGTTTGTGATCTGATGTGTTTCTTTTTGTTAACTTATTGGATGCTGGTTTTTTAAAAGATAGTAATGAGTAGAACAATAATAAATATTTGTTAGGTATGAGAATTCAATTAAGGATTACGGCAAACCACAAGCCTGTACCCTTTGATCATCAAGCAATACTTACCGGAGCGCTGCATAAATGGTTAGGTGAAAATGAGGAACACAATTCTATTTCGTTGTATTCCTTTTCCAGTTTAACTGGTGGGAAATTGAAGCAGAATCAACTTGATTTTTCCAGAGGGACAAGCCTTACCATTAGTGCCTGGGACAATCGTATTATAGGAAAGATAATCGACGGAATACGACAGGATAACCACATTGCTTACGGGATGAGGGTTAGGGAGATAATATTGGTAGAGACACCAGATTTGTCTGAGCAGGAGTTGTTTTACTTAGCTAGCCCTGTATTCATCAAAAGAACGGTAGGAAACCGAGATGTACACATTGTTTACACAGAGGAAGATGCCGGAAACTACCTAAAGGAAACACTAACCAACAAACTAAAGACGGCCGGTATTGAACACGTTGAGTTTGAAATTGAATTTGACAAAACTTATCGCAAGGCCAAGACAAAACTGATAACATACAGGGACATCAAGAACAGAGCCTCCATTTGCCCTGTCATTATCAGAGGAGATAAAATCGTTAAAGAATTTGCCTGGCATGTGGGAATAGGAAATTCCACAGGAATTGGGTTCGGGGCTTTAAAATAGATAATAACCCTGATAGTAGGGAACTATCGGGATAAAATATACAAGCTATGTATGTAGTTAAATATACAGGACCTTTTGGTTTTATCAAACCCTGGACCGCTGTCCGGGATAGTGAAACTTTCAGTCAACAGTTTCTTACTCCTTCGATTGTTGCTGGGATTGAACGGAAACTATTTCCCGAGTTGTTAAAAGATGATGATGGAGAGATTAAGAAGATCGTTGGGCATCGGTTGAGGTACAAACAAATCTCGCAGCAGCAGGAACAGATCCAACCCAGGGGGTGGAATGAAAAGGGAACGAAAAAAAATAAGAACTATGAGCGACCTTATTCCATCCTGGTGAGAGGGGTTCTTTTGGATCCCATTCTGTTTTTGGCATTCGAAAACAGGAACGATGCCAAAATTGCTGCACAGCAACATATTTGTCTGTGCCGGAATGAAGATTTACTCTATCCGAAAGAGCAAATTATTGAGATTTCGAAAGAAGAATTTGACAGTAATGAGGAGGATTATGCGGGATTTGAATTGGTGTTTGATAGAACGGATCGTTCCTTTTTGGTGGGTTATAACCGATTGAAACAGAATCAACCAATGTTTGGCTATTTAAAGGTGATTGGAAATCCTGTTAAAAGCAATTATTGATAATCATGAAGATCGTCTGCCCACATCTAAAAGCGAAGGGGGACCCCGAACAAACCACCCTTTACGAACATCTGCTCCAGGTGAGTCTGGTTACCGAAAAAGTGGCTAGCTGTTTTGGGATGGATCTACGTGTAGCCCGTTTGGGTGCGCTCCTCCATGATATTGGAAAGGCCAGTTCGGTTTTTCAGAAGCGATTGGAGAAAAGAAGTATGCATCGCACTCCTTTCCGGCATGAAATCGCCTCCTGCTTTTTTCTTTCCCTCTTTGAGGAAGAAATTCATGGTCCCTTAATTGAAATGATCATTGCCCATCACAAATCGGTTCTGCATGATAGTCGACAAAAGGGAATCCTGGATCTGGAGGAGAACCGGGATGATTGTTTTGAGTTGCACATACATGATTGGGAAAACTGGAAGGATGATGCAATGGAACTTCTCCATTGCTTCGGGATTGAAGTGAAAGACATTTCCAGAGAAGAAGCCGAAAGCAATTATGAAAAAGTTTTGGATTATTGCGAAGCAAAAGTACGGGAGCGCGGCTATTCGGAGTGGCGAGGATTGTTGATGGCATCAGATCATTTTGCATCAGCCCTCTCAGACAAAACAGAAAATTATCTGGATCGCCTTTTTAAACCCCCTAACCTAGACTTCTACAACCGAAACCATCCGCTATATCCTCTATCACTTAAGGCGTGTAATTCTCCTAAACAACATACTATGGTTGTGGCTTGCACAGGTGCCGGGAAGACCGATTTTCTGTTTCGACGTTGTAAAGGACGTGTATTCTACACCTTGCCCTTTCAGGCTTCTATTAATGCCATGTACAAACGTGTGTTAAATGATCTGGAAAAAGACAATCCCAACATTGATGTTCGGTTGTTGCATTCCACATCTAGCATTGTGTTAAAGGGGAAAACGCCCGAGGAAAAAATCATACAGGGGCACATTGGAGCGGCAGTAAAAGTCCTCACACCTCACCAAATTGCATCCATTGCCTTTGGAACCAACGGATATGAAGCCATGTTGCTGGACATTAAGGGGACGGACATCATATTGGATGAGATTCATACCTATACGGAGGTGACCAGGGCTATCGTATTGAAGATCGTCGAAATACTGAAACACCTGGGGGGCAATATTCACATCGGAACAGCAACCATGCCATCCCTACTCTATGATCGAATTATTGATCTACTGGGGAAAGAGAATGTGTTGGAAGTAAAGCTGAAGAAGGAAGAACTGGATCGATTTGACCGACACATCATTCACAAAGCAAAAGATTGGGAAAGTGTCAACCCCAATATCCAAGAGGCTATTGAAAGGGATCAAAAAGTATTGGTGGTATGTAACCGGGTGGCATCTGCCCAAATACAGTACGCCAACCTAAAGGAACAGTTCCCTCGCACGCCCATTCTTTTATTACACAGCCGATTTAAACGTGGCGATCGGGATGAAAAGGAAAGACAATTACTAGGATTAGGGGCTCAAGGAAAATCCCTTGGTCAATTCAATACATCGGATAATGCCTGTATTGTGGTTTCGACCCAGGTTGTAGAGGTGAGCCTGGATATCAGCTTTGATATCATGATTACCGAAGCAGCTCCACTGGATGCACTTATCCAACGTTTTGGCCGAATCAATAGGAAACGGTCAGCTGAAACCATTGGCAAATACAAACCCATTTATGTTTTGGAACCACCCAAAGATAAGAAAGAGGCACTGCCCTATTCCCTAGACATTGTTGAAAAGAGCTACGAAGTGTTACCCGAAGGTGAAGTTCTTCATGAAAATAGCCTACAGCAAAAAATTGATGAGGTGTTTACCGAGATCGATTTTATGAAAATTGAACAACATGCCGTATTTAAGGAGAATGGAAAATGGAGCATTGATAAACTGACGCACAATCCCAAAGCCATACTCCTGGACCTTTTGGATATTGACAGCGTGAGCTGTATTTGTGAATCGGATGAGCAAGCCTATTGGGAAGCCACACCAGATGAACGGAAGCAATACGAAATCAGTACGCGTTACTACGTGGTAAAGGATCTCAGACAACTTGATGGGGTTGGAAGCAGCCCTTTCATTATTCCGGATGAAGCCTACAGCGAGGAATTAGGTTTTGAGGTAGAGAAAGCCAAATCCGGTTGTTACAATCCTGAATACTCATTTTTATAGAAAAAACCTAAGCATATGATCGCAGCAACAATAGGACGCACTTTTCTTAAAGCGTATAACGAAAAAACGAAGCAATCGCTTTCTGCCAAAGAGTTTTTTGAACAGGAATATTTCGAGTGTTTCTTCAACCATCCAAAATATTTTCTCTGGCCCCAAAATTCACCATTTGTCCAAGGGGTCACAACCTTGAATAATGGTACTCTTGGATTAATGGAAGTTATAAAAAATGAAGAAGGAAAGACAAAACAATTCAAATCCGATGAAGACCTAGAAGCCTTTACTTCCCAAATAATGAAAGATGGGGATATTATTTCTTTTAAAACCAAAACGAAAAAACAAGTTAAGGTTATTTATAGGCTAGATCATAAAATTAGAAAGAAGCTAATGGAAGAATTCTTTGCCAAAGTGATTGAAGCAAAGAAGAACAATAATATTGAAGCAAGCATTGCTATTGGTTTTCCAGCTTCTGATTTTAAGAAATCTGACTGTAAGGAAATTGAATTTGCAACTACTTCAGGGGCCGTTACCGATATGGAACTAAATATTGATGAGGAGGATATTTACTTCTCATGGATAGGAGGGGGACTGGGAATCGGTGTTGCGGGAGGCTATTCGATATTCTTTGATCAGCCAGATATCTTATTAAAAATATATGATGGTTGGAAGGTTTACCGACAGTATTTGAATGATGAAACCCTTGAGAAATTGAGGGGAAATCAGATTATTACCTGGAACGGACAATGGTTGAGCTACGCCTACAATAAATATATTCGTAAAGATTTTGATTTTGCACAATTGCATACCCAAGGAGTTTTCTCTGTTGATGAAAAGAAAATTGAAGTGAACACCATCAAATGGAGCGAACTCTTTTTTAATATTTCCAACAAATTTCCCAATCACACCTTTACAGGATATGTTTATAGCCTGGGACAGACCAATAAAACCCTTGGATTCTATCCATTTCATTTCGATAAAGCCCGATCGCTCTTCAAATATTACAAAATGTTATTTGGCGAACAGGCTGCGATTAATGATGCAAAAGAATACGAGGCACTATTTGGACGGCATATCAAGCGCGCATGCGAGCTGGGGTCGATTGGTCTTCAGGCATTGGAGCCAAAAGATCTCCGCAAATATTTTGGGAACGACAGTAATTTAAAACTGGTGAAACCCAAAATGGAAATCAAGAAGGGTGAATCTGAGGAGGATTACGCCATTCGGAAGAAAAAAATGCAACAAAAAGATTACGAGAATATCATTACATATCGAACCTATAAAACCTGGTTATTAGCTATGATTACAAAAAACAAGGAAGAATCATTGGAATATACTGCCGAAGTAGCCAAAGCACTTCATGAGTATAGAGATGGAACTACAAAAACAGACCGAAAAAACCTTATTGGCTCCGAACTGTTGGTCTCAAAATCAAAAAAATCATTTCTGGATGCTCTTACTATTCTGATTAAAGATGTGGACGAATCTGCACTGGAGGTTTTCAAGGATTTAAGAGATCGTGTGCACATGATGACAGCAGAGGACTTTGGCTATTTTGTTGTGCTATTAAAATTTGATTACGCCTACCTGGAAAGAAATCGTGTTAATGCTTAAATCTTTAGAATATGAGTACAGTTTATATCAGAACATTAAAAAGAGCCGAGCACACTGTTTTTTGTGTTGCAGATGGACAAAAATCCTATTATGATCCACAATTCAATAGGAGAATTCCTTATTCCAGTGGTCAACAAGTGAAAAGGTCAATCCTTGATTCGCTATCCAAAGCATTAAATGAAGTTCCTTCGCCTACTACTTTTCTGTTTGATGTCGATAAAAAGGGAGTTATGAAGGAAGGGGAGGTTTTTGCTACCTGTGATCCCACTTATGCAGACCAGCTATTTGGCGGCTGGATGAAGGCTGAAAAAGGTGGAAATGGTAGAACGATCAAACGAAGAAGTCCCCTCTCGATTTCTTCGATGAGAGGCTTACATCCCCTACTTGCAGGAATTGATTCGGAAAACATTTCTTTCGACCGAAGTGATCGGCCTAACAATTCAGTTATCATCCGGAATGAAAAAGGCGATGAACTGGATGAGGAGCAAATTGCAGCCTTGTTGGATGGGAAAGACAGAAGTCTGAGTAGAAAATGGATTCCTGATAATCGTAGAGCTACCGGTCTTTTTGTGCAGGATATTGCCATTGATTTGCGACGACTGTTCTGTGTATCCCTAAACAAATTGGAACCTGAGATTACGGAAGCAACCGAGAACAAGCTAAGAGCTGAGGGGTGGAAAGAAACGGAAACTGTATTTGGGAAATGTCTGCTTGCTCCTGCCTCTTTACGTGAACGCTTGATTCCTGCTATTGCTTTTGCCCTTGTTAACTGGACCATCACTTCCAACCAGTCACGCACCTTCAGTTTAATGGAAACACTAGCCATTGCTGTTTCAGATAATGCTAATCGAATTGCCGGTAGCATACGAGCCAAATTAAACGAGGAGGATGACCGTAATGCGCTTCCTATTGTTGAGGAGAAATTGAATGGAGTTGAAAGTTTTGTAACACTTTCTGCTGGTGGCTACATTCACACCAAGTGTGAATCAGCTGAGGCCCTGGATCAGGCCCAAGAGTATTTAATCAAGCAGATGCTGGCATTTGATTATGAGAATCAAATGGAAGGAATGACGGCAAAAGCATAGAATAAATCTGCTAAAAGAAGCCAGTTGAGGTTAGACTCCTTAACTGGCTTTATTTCATACCCAATACCATTTTGGAAAATAAATCCCAAACCGATGTTCATTACCGGAACTCATTTCAATTACTATATGATTTGTCATCGTAAGCTTTGGCTTTTTGCCAATGGCATGCACATGGAGCATTCTTCCGACCTGGTCTACGAAGGGAAACTGATTCAGGCGGGCAGCTATGGGCATCGAAGTGAACGTTTTCAGGAAGTTGCCCTAGATGGTATTAAGGTGGATTATTACGATCCACAACATAAGGTGATCCATGAAGTCAAAAAATCGGATAAAAGGAATGAAGCCCATATTTGGCAATTGAAGTATTACCTGTGGGTGTTTTTGCAAAATGGCATTGTTGGAGCAAGGGGTATTCTGGAATATCCTAAACTTCGCAAAACAGAAGAAGTTCTTCTGTCCCACCGGGATGAAAAAGAGATTGAGACTTTTCTTGAAGAAATCAGGAGACTCACCGCCTCCAAGGATTGTCCGGAAAAACTACCTCGCACAAAATGCAAGAATTGCAGCTATTTTGATTTTTGTTACAGTGGAGAATCAAGCGAATAATAGACATATGAAAAAAACCTATTACCTCTTCAATCCGGGTCGATTGTCACGCAAGGACAACACGCTAAAATTTACTCCTGTGGATGAGGACAGCCATGATATGAAGCCACGGTTTCTTCCGGTGGAACATGTGGATCAACTCTATGTTTTTGGCTCGGTGGATGCCAATTCGGCCCTGTACAATTTTCTGGGGAAGAATGATATCGGCGTGCATTTCTTCGATTACTACGAGAACTATACCGGGTCGTTTTCGCCCAGGTGTAAGCTGCTTTCGGGCAAGATGCTAATTGCCCAAACACAGGCTCATTTGAAAAAGGCCAGCAGGTTAAGTATTGCCAAGGCCCTGATCCAGGGAGCTTCTTTTAACATGTTAAAAAATCTGCGTTACTACGACAATCGGGGTAAAGACCTGCTTCCACTAATTGAGCAAATTGAAATCTGGCGGGAAAAGATCGATTCCAGTACCCAGATCAGCGAATTGATGGGGATTGAGGGAAACATACGTAAGCAGTATTACGATGCTTTCAATCTAATCATCAATGATCATGAGATGGGGGTGCGCACCAAGCGACCACCCCGTAATATCGTGAACAGTTTGATCTCCTTTGGCAATATGATGTGCTATTCGGAATGTTTGCGTGCCATCCAGAAAACGCAACTGGATCCAACTATTAGCTACTTGCATGAGCCGGGGGAGCGTCGGTTTAGTCTTGCCCTGGATCTGGCCGAGGTTTTTAAGCCTATTCTTGTAGATCGTGTTATTTTTAAAGTACTTAACAAACATGAGATTCAAGAGACTGATTTCGAGGAGAAATTGAACCGGATAATTCTAAAAGAAAAAGGGAAGAAGAAATTTATTGGTGCCTTTGAGAAGCGACTGGAAGAGACCATTAAGCACCGTAGTTTGAACCGTAATGTGAGCTACAAACATCTACTAAAGCTGGAGTGCTACAAGTTGCAGAAACATTTGCTTGAAATAGAGGAATACAAACCCTTTAAAATTTACTGGTGATGTATGTAATATTGGTTTATGACATGGGGGAGAAACGGGTGGGAAAAATGCTGAAGTTGTGTCGGCAGTATCTGAATTGGATTCAGAATTCCGTGTTTGAAGGGGAGATCTCGGAGGTGAAGTTGAAAGAGTTGATCTCGCGTGCTGAATTTCTTATGGAGCCAGAGGAATACGATAGCCTGATCATCTTTAAGAGTAGGGAGCAGAAATGGCTTGAAAAAGAGGTGGTAGGACACGAAAAAAATGATCTTGACCAATTCCTGTAGTTGTCGATGTGTGTTTTTTTGAGTTAAATTCTATTTCAAATAGAAATGGTGTTGAACCCAAAGGTTCTTTGACGTACTGTAATAACTGGTGCTCGGCAAAGGTTGTCGAACTCCCGTAATTTTCTTAGTTTTGCGCATCGACAACTTTTATAGTTAAGAAATGAATTTGGTAATAACTTAATCCGTTGTTTTAGAGCTATTTTTTTGAAGTTGTCGATCGGCTCTTAATCGTACCATGTTGGAATTGAAATAAAGTGGGTGTATGTGTTACAGCTCTTTTCGCTATCTCTTAATCGTACCATGTTGGAATTGAAATTCGGATGGATTGGTATTCTTTTTTTTATTGCCGGAATTCTCTTAATCGTACCATGTTGGAATTGAAATATACAAAAGACACACCTTTTCTCATAATCTAAGATCTCTTAATCGTACCATGTTGGAATTGAAATCTACTTCAACCAGTTGCATATTAGCCTTATTGGCTAGCCTCTTAATCGTACCATGTTGGAATTGAAATAAGTTTCCATTGAGGTAGCAGCCTCCTCAACGCTATCTCTTAATCGTACCATGTTGGAATTGAAATATAATAGGAAGCAACATCAATTCCTTACGATATTTCTCTTAATCGTACCATGTTGGAATTGAAATAGGATTTGCAAATCCTTATCCAGGAATGTGGTGTGAAACTCTTAATCGTACCATGTTGGAATTGAAATAAGGATACACTGGTGCTTGACGAAAGCACGAATGAACTCTTAATCGTACCATGTTGGAATTGAAATCGGTCAATATATTATTCAGTTTGCTTTTGATGTTGACTCTTAATCGTACCATGTTGGAATTGAAATCAAACTCGGTGATGTAGTCTTTTATCTTGTACTGGTCTCTTAATCGTACCATGTTGGAATTGAAATCACAGAATGAATTCTTGGAAAGACAAAGTTTTGACACTCTTAATCGTACCATGTTGGAATTGAAATGAAGAATTTATGGATGTAATGACAGCCAATTCCGGGCTCTTAATCGTACCATGTTGGAATTGAAATATCGAAATTGTATCGATAGGAAGTAAAACAGAGCAATTCTCTTAATCGTACCATGTTGGAATTGAAATAAGCTATAGATAAATTCGTCTCTTCTTTAAATTCAGCTCTTAATCGTACCATGTTGGAATTGAAATGAGCGATCGGTAGGCAAATATCAGAAGAGACGGCCACCTCTTAATCGTACCATGTTGGAATTGAAATGGAGATTTACTTATGGATAAAGATACCTTTGATGATCTCTTAATCGTACCATGTTGGAATTGAAATTGGTGCACCCTTATGAAAAATGGCAGTATGTAAATACTCTTAATCGTACCATGTTGGAATTGAAATGAGACTCTCACCTTTGCCACATCGGAAAACACAGAGGCTCTTAATCGTACCATGTTGGAATTGAAATACAGGTTTACCGTTGTTATCTGTATACAGGTTGTCCTCTTAATCGTACCATGTTGGAATTGAAATAAGGTATTTTTCAAATGTTTTTTGCTTATGGTCATTCTCTTAATCGTACCATGTTGGAATTGAAATAAATAAACAGGATTTTCTTTCTACTATGGACAAATTCCTCTTAATCGTACCATGTTGGAATTGAAATGAGTTACATTTTAAGTAGGAGGAACTCTTTTTAAAGGCTCTTAATCGTACCATGTTGGAATTGAAATATCAGTATATTCGGTATTTCTTGCATAGTTATTAGTCTCTTAATCGTACCATGTTGGAATTGAAATACGGCCATACCTGATCCAAATCAACAGGAAACTCATCTCTTAATCGTACCATGTTGGAATTGAAATGTACAAGGAGTTACTGAACGCTCAACGCGAATTCTACTCTTAATCGTACCATGTTGGAATTGAAATGAGCTAGGTTTTTCTTATTTCTGTATGGAACCTCCGTCTCTTAATCGTACCATGTTGGAATTGAAATATGAAAAAGTGATATCAAAATGAGCCGTCCGGATTCTCTTAATCGTACCATGTTGGAATTGAAATTTGCCTACTGGCACGGAAAACGTCAATACCTGGCAATCTCTTAATCGTACCATGTTGGAATTGAAATGGATTAGGCTGATTCAGATAAGCATGATGTTTGCACTCTTAATCGTACCATGTTGGAATTGAAATAGAATCAAAGAATTCTCATTTAATCCCGATCTAACTCCTCTTAATCGTACCATGTTGGAATTGAAATTCATGAGGGGTCTAGCTGAAGAATATGGCAAGGTTACTCTTAATCGTACCATGTTGGAATTGAAATATCTATCATAGATTCTTTACTGAACCTTGACAAATTTCTCTTAATCGTACCATGTTGGAATTGAAATATGTACCTGTTTACGATATCCCCAAGCCAGAAAAAAAGCTCTTAATCGTACCATGTTGGAATTGAAATTTTCAAAACCTCAAGACGATTAAGAGTTTAGGGGGACTCTTAATCGTACCATGTTGGAATTGAAATTCAGGATTTCATTATATCAACAGTTTCAGCATCAGTGCTCTTAATCGTACCATGTTGGAATTGAAATTTGTGTATCTGAATTCTATTATTAGAAAAAGTGTCTCTTAATCGTACCATGTTGGAATTGAAATTTCCCAACAAACGCATGCGGCCCTGGTAGTCTTTTGCTCTTAATCGTACCATGTTGGAATTGAAATAGTCTGAAGGAAAGGCGATTCCCTATTTTTTATCCGTCTCTTAATCGTACCATGTTGGAATTGAAATTCGGGTTGCATCCAGTAGAGTTTCACCGTTTGTTTTGGCTCTTAATCGTACCATGTTGGAATTGAAATGTGATTAATGTCGTTTGTAAGGTAAATGCCATCAGGCCTCTTAATCGTACCATGTTGGAATTGAAATACGGGCAATTTCAATTCGGTTGTTTACGCAAAGCTTCCTCTTAATCG
>JBGRQA010000040.1:0-45744 GCA_041725895.1 Marinifilaceae bacterium | reverse complement strand
GTATATGCCTGCGATTTCTTTGTGGAACCGCAGTGGAAGCTGGGCAACATTAAGGATGGCCGGATCATCAACATGCTGAACTCCAAAAAGCAGCATCAGTTTGGTTGCATGAAGGCCAAACTTCCCAGAAAGTGCAAGAGTTGTAGCTACCTGAAACATTGTTTTGGAGGTTGTACCAAGGATCGCATCAAGGATCCCATGGACAATGGAATGCCACGTTTTTGTACCTCTTACAAAATGTTTTTTGCACATGCCCATACCCAACTGCAGGAGATGGCTAAAAACTGGATTGCACAGCAGATTCGCATGCAGAAGCAGATGGAGGCTCAGCAGAGCGGTGGCACTTATAATGCTTTCAATGACTTTATCAAGTAATGTTTTGGAGGGATACAGGATGTTTAGGGAATTGAATTAACATGTTGGAATTGATGTTCTTAGTTTTGTGGGAATAGCGATATTGTTGATTCTGGATTGAATGAGTGCTAATAATAGTGGCTTTTTTCATTAATGCCATACGAATTGAAGGCCTTCCACGATATGGGGGCCTTTTTTATTGGTCTTGGTAGTGAATAACTTTCGATGTTTTTTTATCCTTTTGGAGGAAAGATTTGGTGTCTGTAGGGTATTCCTTAGAACAGCTCCGGATATGGTGGGGAATTTCTTCTTATTACTTTCGATATAAATACGTAACATCTTCGTATTTATTCGAATTTATTACGACTTAAATACGACTTTACTACGAGTTTGATATGACTTTGATCAGAATAAAGTATGAGCAATGAGTATCCGAAATATGGATGTATATGTAAAGTAAATCAGAACATTTTGAATGTTTCAGAAAATATAGAAGCATTTATCAATAGCAACTAATGACGTTTATAATACAGTTCTATATCTTAAAATATGTAATATCTCCTAAAAGGACCTTTTATGCCAAAACCCATTTTCAACAGCTCTTTTGCGATATCATGTTTATTTAATTGCAACGATTCTGCAGTTCAGGGAGCCTCCGACATTTTTTTGCCGAATAATGTTGAGGGAATGTTTTGGTTTCCCAAAAGTACACTACAATCCTACATTTGTACACTTCTTCTTTGTCTAAAACTTGTCATTTTTGAGCCGATTGGTTTGGCGCGCAATGTCCTTTGAGTTGAGTTCTGTTGTTGGAGCTAGGTGATACGGTACTGTTTTCTGAAGATGAGCTTTTTCCAAGGTCATTGATGGGGGTATTCGTTAATTTTGTAACTTGAGATTAATAGTCTCGATGGTTCTATGGACCATAAATTGAGAGGAAAAAGCTAGTAGAGGATGGCTACAACAGACCAATTTTGTTTTTAAGAAATAATTATGACGAATTTATGAGTACAGAACAAAATCCCAGAATACACACATTTGAAACTACCATGAAAAAGAACGATGAGTTTGGATTTGAAGTCCAAAAGATTCATGGTGATTATGAGTACGATGAGATCTCCAACCAATTGGATCCCCATACCCATGATTACTATTTTCTGCTCTTTGTTTCGGAAGGGGATGGATTTCACTTTATCGATTGTGAGAAGCACGAGGCTTCCGGTTATTCTGTGTTTTTTGTCACACCTGGTCAATGCCATGCCTACGATCCTCGAACAATTAAAGGCTACGCAATTTCCTTTAAGGCGGATTTCTACCAGCTGAACAAATCGATCGATAGAATATACAATTTCCCATTTTTCCATACTACTTTGAGTTCTCCTGCTCTGCGAATTTCAAAAGACAATAGCAGGATTCCTTCCCTATTGGAGAGCATGCACCAGGAGTTTACCAAAGATGAATTTGGAAAGCAGAGTTTACTACGATCTTCTCTGGAAATTTTGTTGGTGGAATTGAGCCGCTTGTATGGTGTGGAAAAGATTGAGAAGGAAACCATTGCTCAAACGGATACCAAGCGGATTCGGAAATTGGAATGTCTGATCGACAGTAATTTTGTAGAGAAACGAACCGTTTCGTTCTATGCCGATCAGCTCAATTTGACTTCTCGCCATCTAAACAGCATTGTAAAGAAGGGAACCGGGCAATCCATTTCGGATATGATTACTACAAGGGTGTTGGCTGAGGCCAAGCGTTTACTACTGAATTCCGATGACACGGTGGCCGAAATTGCCTGGAAACTGAATTTTTCGGATAAGGCCTATTTTCATCGTGTCTTTAAAAATAAAACCACTCATACCCCCGAAGGCTTCCGGGAGAAGTTTCTTAAAGTGCACTAAGCCTTTTTTCATCTGTGAGCGATTAATGGGGTTTTGAGGGATTGGGAAGTATTGCTGGAGAACCTAAAGGATTAAGGAAATTATTGTACTACTCGAAATTCTATTTAGTAAAGAATTGCATGGTGCGAAAATATTTTGGGACCTGAAAATTGATGGCTTCAGTAGTCCGGCTCTGAGAGTTTTAAGTGTTTTGGGAAGCTTTTCTTAGCTCTGTTTCCCATTTTGTCTTCCTTTCAATTCAAAAATGAATTATTTTCGCATGGTTAAAGAAACAGATCTATGGGGATTACTGAATTGATTATTTTTTGTGGGTCGCAGATTGTTGGGTTGATTATTATCTTAATGAGAAAAAAGTTTAGAACTCTGCCCAATTATTTTCTGATTTTTATTTTAGGAACCATTGCGGTTCATTACATCTACTACTATCTATTGTACTCCAATGTATTTGATGAATCCTCAAATCTGGCTTACACACCGGTTTCAATCCTAACAATTGCTCCGATGGTGATCTACTATTACGTGGAGACCCTGCTGTATGGGAAAATAGAATTTACAAGACAAGACCTTAAGCATTTGATTCCTATTGTTATCAATTTTGGGTTATTTTTTCCATTTGTAAGCTCCTCGGTTCATAAGGCTTTCTGGTTGTACCTGGCAAATAATATAGCCCTTTCTCTTTTTATCATCTATCCAATACTAATTATTAAAAAGATTGGGACTTGCTACAAGATAGAAGGTATTACGCTAAGGGTGTTTGAATACAATAGGAAGGAAACCTCACTGATAAAGTTGATTTTGGGTATGATGACTCTGCATTTCGGGATTCTACTGGTGAAAAATAACCTACCCCTGGTTGTAGAAGGAGTCGAAAATACTTTGAATATCATCAATCTTTCCTATTTTCTCGTGTTGGGGTATGCGATTAGCTATGTGATGATCAGTGAACCTAAGTCCCTTAAGTTGGCTGAAGAGAAAATAGGCTTGGGCGGTTTCAAAAAGTATGAGAAGTCCAAATTGACCAGAACCAAAGCAATGGATAATGTTCTGCTTTTGAATGGAATCATGGAGAATGAAAAACCCTACCTCGATCCGGAATTTGATTTGGTGAGGCTTTCGGAATTAAGTAATCTCCCTTCCCATAACATTTCTGAAACACTGAACGGCCTAATTGGTCAGAGTTTTAATGACTATACCAACAATTACCGGGTGGAGGAATTCAAGAAACTTGCCTCAAAAGAGGAATATAAAAACTTCACGATCCTGGCCCTTGCCTTTGAAGCCGGCTTTAAATCGAAATCCACTTTCAATGCGGCCTTCAAAAAGTTTACAGGCAAAACCCCTTCGGAGTATATAAAACAACTTTAGAGGCAAACAAATTCTCAATAGCTTACTATAGAATTGTTCAAGCCGCCGGGCTCAGAAGTGTTATAAATTAATCAAGTAGCCCGCCTGTCGGCCGCTGGGCAAAGCTCGCTTAAGATTTAGTGACTTTGGCTTTTGTGTACTTTTGAGGTTTGGCAAAGTTCGATTTTCATATAGAATCATCTTTTTTGAAGGGGAAAGCCTGAATCTTGATATTGTTCCATAATTAGATTAGACGATGGAAGGTTATCGGGTGGTACTCAATCCAAATCTTCGGTTTTTGCTTGAAGCACTGTCTCCTATTGCAGAGTAACAATCTACCTTTAGCAATGACCAACAATTAGAATACAATGTCGCGGAGCGACAATCCATTTTCCTCCCTACAAGGATTTATATCCATCTATTTTCTTTTCGATCAATTTAAGGAGTGCGATAATATTGGCGGAGGTCCTGAGCTATTGGAACCGTCGATACATCAGTGGTTTGTGCTTTTTTTTGATCAAAAATTAGAAATCAACAGAACTAAATCTATAACTACAGAAGAATGAGTAAGAAAGAAAAGCCAACTGGATTAAGCCGGAGAGATTTTTTTAAAATCGGGGGCTTATCGGCTGCTGCAGGAGCAACGGCGATTACAGCCCTACCTCAGAAGGCAGCTGCTAAAAAGTTAGATGAAAAAATTACAAATAAGTTGGTCACCGTTCATGATGATTTCCCTGCGGAGGTGAGAGATGATTATGTTCCCCCACGCAATTGGGACAATGTGCAGGCCCGTTCCTTTTTTGTGGATGCCATAAAGGCTATTGGCGAAAAAGTAGAGGATGAAATCGTGGCGGATGGTCAGGCTTTTGCCCACAAGATGAACTTTGCCTATGATAATTCTAAAGTGGGGTATAAGCAGGCTGATAAAGCTTTGTTGGCTGGAGCTTGGGCAATGAATAATTATGCAGCGGGTCCAAGTCCGGCGGGAGTCTCTGATTTTGGAGTGAATTCCTGGGAACAACGGGATGCCAAAAATCCGATGGCCCTTTTTGATAACGATTATGTAGTAAAAGAGAAATGTAAGTTTGATAGTAAAAAGGAAGCTGCAAATCAGATTAAAAGAGCTGCAAAGCTTTTCGGAGCCGATCTTGTTGGAATAACCCGAAGAGATAAAAGGTGGGATTTCAGAAAATTTCTAAATCCCATCCCACCACTATTGAGAAAACCTCTGCTTGCTCCACCTACTGCTGAACAATTAGAGGAATTAAAGACTTGGGGGCCGGATAAATTTGTATCCGATTGGAGCGATTTCCCCTTTGAACCCAAAACCGTGATCGTCATGGCTTTTGAGATGGACTATGAGGGAATCTCTACTTCTCCTTCTTATGTTGGAAGTGGTGCTGCAGGTGCCGGTTATTCAAGGATGGCAAAAGTTCCCTATCAGTTAGCGGTATATCTAAAAAATCTGGGCTACAATGCCGTATCTTCCGGAAATGACATGGGACTTAGTGTTCCTTATGCCATAGCGGCCGGACTAGGAGAGAATTCCCGTTTGGGGCAGGTGGTTACCTACAAATATGGTCCCAGGGTAAGATTGGCAAAAGTATACACAGACTTTGATTTTGTAGAGTACGACAAACCCAAGTCGTTTGGGGTGATGGATTTTTGTAAGAATTGCATGCGTTGTGCCGATGCCTGTCCCACCAAAGCCATTACTCACGATAAGGAGCCCTCATTTGAGCCCACTCATGACAATAAAGATAATGCCTGGTACAATGTAAAGGGTGTGAAGAAATATCATGTGGATGCGAAAAAGTGTTTCAAACTTTGGGGTGAATTGGGAGATGATTGTGGCATGTGTATGGCGTCGTGTCCCTACAATAAGCCCGATTTCTGGCATCACCGATTGGTGGATAGTGTCACTGCTGCCATGCCTGGTCCGGTTCACGATTTCATGAGAGAAATGGATGAGATCTTTGGATATGGTAATGTGGAAGATAAAAATGCCATCAAGAAATTCTACAGCCCGGAAGGCAAGAGTTACGATGGTCATTAATGATTGGCATTTGGGCAAAAGTCGTTTTTGAAACAATGGAAGTTAATTTCCACCAACTTTAATAAAAATAAACTATGATTTTTTCAGGAATAGAGATATTGTTTTTCACGCTTGGGATTTTAACCCAATCAGCGGTTGTCATAAGTATATATTATCATCGAAGGCTAAAGTTTGACTGGAAAACCTGGCTGATGCTGGGGATGGGATCGTTCCTATTGATTTTTTGTATTGCCTGGTCTTGTAGTTCCGTTTTGGAAGGAGAACCCAGAGCAGCCAGTATGGGAATGATTGTTTTTGGTCTGCCAGCGTTAATCTTTTTGGTGTTGGGTCGAAAACTGGCACTGAAAAAAGTTGTTTAAAATCAAATAGTCGCTAATAAAAACAATAGGCTGGGTTCGATCGGTTACAATTTGATGCTTAGCAAAACTGTGTGCTTTGATTTTGAGCCATCTGGGGAAATATTTTGGGAATTGAGGGTTGAAAACTCAGAGTAAACAGGGAGTGATCCATCACTTTGAAAGTTTCGCCATAACAGAATTGAACTCAGCTTATTTGCGGGGTAGTACCATTTATCTGTTGATAACAGATGGATTGAATGGTTTTATCTCAAAAGAGCCGCCCGGATAGGGGGCCATATTCCAAAACCCGGGTACAACCGCCCTGGTTTTGGATTTTTAGGTTAAGGTAGGAATGTATCAAATTTAGATCATAATGAAAATAGAAAGAGGAGTTTGTGCCGTACGCGTGATGGCTATCACTATGTTGGCTTTTAGTTCTCTTTCGAATGAAAAATTAACATGAAACGAGCCATGAGAAAATATTTCTCACACAGGAACCCCGATAGCTATCGGGGGATTAATTTAGGCGAGTTCCATGTGACCAATTAAAAGAAAATATTAACACATGAAGAAGTATATCAATTGGTTTGCCTATCTCACATTAATTTCTGCGTTCGTTTTTGGCTACTTTGGTAGAAATAATGACGAGGGGTTGAGTGAGCTGGAACTTTTAACCGAAAAGCATCTTCAGCTAGGTGAAGGTGATGCGGATATTTATCCATTACAGGACGAGAAAGGATTGGTTGGTTACCTGGCCAAAGGGGAGGCCCAGGGATATGGTGGGCCACTGCGTGTTGTGGTTGTTGCCGACACAAGCGGAACAATAATAGGAACTGAGTTAGTAAAAAGTTTTGAAACCGTATCCTTTCTGGCCAAACTAGAAAACAACAAATACTACGATCAGTACAATCTAAAGCATGTAAATGATCGATTCGAATTGAAAAGTGACCTGGAAGCAGTTTCCGGTGCTACCGTTAGTTCGCTTGCTATTGCCAATGCGACCAGGGAGGCATCGTATAAAATAGCCGAGCAGAAATTGCATGTTGAAGTACCTCGAGTAGAGAAGAAATGGCGGTTTGGCCGTAAGGAAGGAATAACGTTTCTAATCTTCCTGATTGGTGTTGTAGCATCCTTCTGGAGAATTAATAAGTTGAAATATGTAAGCTTGTTCCTAGGTTTTGTATGCATTGGCTTTCTGTTCAATGCCTCCTTGTCGTTAACGCATTTGGGCCGAACTTTTCTTGGGTATTTTCCTGATATCCACACCCATTTTGTGTGGTGGTTGTTAATGGCCGGAACATTCACCATAGTCATTGTATGGGGGAAGAATGTTTACTGCAATACCATGTGTCCTTTCCGCGCTACCCAGATGATCCTGAATAAAATCTCCGGAATCAACCTCAAATTGCCGGCTAAGCTTTCGAAAACCCTGGCACAGACACCGTATGTTTTATTGTGGTTTTCGCTGGTGATTATTTTCATTTCGGCCAACCCGACCATGGCCTCGTACGAACCTTTTGCAATGATGTTTTCGCTAAAAGGGGTTGGCTTGCAATGGTATATTTTGCCTGCCTCATTGATTGGAGCATTGTTCTTTTCCAATTTCTTTTGCCGCTTCTTTTGCCCGGTAGGAGGCTCGCTACGATGGATGCTGAAAGTGAGAAAGCAGGTAATAGGTGCTGTTTCAAACAAAAAATCTAATTAATATTGTTGAAGATGAAAAAACAAAAACTAAAAATGGAAACAGTAGGGGGTGTTCTCCTGTATGCTGCATGCCTATTTTTTATTCTGCTGTTTATTACAAGTGCATTATAGAGAAATTAGGTTTACGGTGGAATTCCTAAAAGTACACTAATACTTACCTTTTTTATACCCAGTAACTTATTTGCTTTGTCCAATTTTGCAATGGGGATGATATGATCCATCTCGATTCATTGCAGAATTGGACAATTTTGTTTTTGATAAAATGGGTTGAAAATGAAACTGCACGTCATTCTGAACTTGTTTCAGAATCGTTTGAACATTGATTTTGAGATCCTGAAATAAATTCAGGATGACGGTAAATGTTAGATTTCAATGATTTTAGAAAATAGAAATTATGAAGAGAAGAAATAAAGCGGACTTGGAACAGCAAGTACAAAATGTGCAGGAAGAATGTGATTTTTATATCGAGAAATTAGAGGATGTTGACCAGGCGAGAAGTTTGGAGTGTCAGAAAAAATTTCAAGGGAAGGAATTGTATGGCATGGTATTTCAATTTGGCGGATCAGGAGTACATTTTATAGATTGTAAAAAATATGAGTTGACAGGGAATGCCGTTTCCTTCCTTTCTCCCGGCCAAGTTCATACTTTCGAATTACGAAATAGTGGAGGTTACCTGGTAAGGTTTAACTCAAATATTTTTCAGCAGTCTACAGATAATCGAAAATTGTATGATTACCCCTTTTTCCACACCACCCTCGGTTCTTCCATAATGGGATTGCCGGATGAGTTTCCGTGTCTTGTCTTTTTGTTGGAGTCCATGTATAAGGAGTTTAAGCAGAGTTGTTTTAAAAGAGAAGATCACCTGGAATCTTCCCTGAAGTTGTTGATGATTGAGTTGGAAAGACTCTACAAGGGGGAATCTTCCGGGGAATCCGGACAGAAATGTGAAATATCGGACCGGATTCGGAAGCTGGAAACCCTGATTGATGAATACTATCGAGAGAATCGATCAGTGTCTTTTTATGCGGAGAAGCTTCATTTGAGCTCACGACACCTGAATAATATTATTAAGGAGAGTGGTTGCAATTCTGTTTCCAATCTGATCCAGAAACGGGTGCTGCTAGAGGCCAAGCGCCTGCTGCTGCATTCAAATTTGACGGTGACGGAGATATCTGACCAGCTTAATTTTTCAGACAAGGCCTACTTTCACCGCTACTTCAAAACCCAAACCGGGCGAACTCCGGAGCAATTCCGCCAAGAGTTCCTAAAAGTACACTAAGACCCTACTATCTTATACCGATTCGGTTGGGATTACTTCTCATATTTGTACTGTAAGTTATACAAGATTAAAAACATCGGATTATCAGGCAATGCAGGTGCAGTGATGGAAGAGTTGTGCTGGGGAGCATAGTGAAGAAGTCTGTTTTGCACCTGGTTTGCCAAAAGTAGGAACGTGATGATTGGTAAATGGACAGAAGCTTTAAAATCCCAAGTTGGTTTCAGAGTTAGGCTCTGAACCAGTTTCCGGAATAAACATTAAAAAAAAGGATAGATACGTAACATTATTAAAATTTCGTTTGTGGCTGTCGCAGCAGGTTTATTATTGCTGTTGGTTAGTGCTACAAAAAAAGACAATACAATGGATACAAGATTATTGCAGGAGTTGAAAGATCACCAGGATATAACACAATTGTTATATAGAAATGTTAGATCCATCGACCGATTGGATGCAGATTTGATGAAATCAACTTATTGGCCTGATGCGATTCAGGATCACCAGGATCCGATTAACCCGATTGATTATAGTGGTAATGCATGGGAATTTTGTGATTACGCTATTTCTGAGCTTGCAAAAGTAGAAAGAACCCATCACCGTTTGAGTAATATTTCGATTGATATTAATGGGGACAAGGCTTATGCTGAGGCCTATGTTTGGGCTTACCATTATTTTAAGACCTCTGATGGGAATAAGGAGGGGATTTTGCTGGGCAGGTATCAAAATAGACTGGAGAAAAGAGATGGCGAATGGAAAATCGCATACCGCCTGACAATTTTTGATGCGAATCAGACTATGGATGCTACCGACACCTGGGGAGATCAATTCCGAAATATGGGGAAAAGATTCCCTGAGGACCAAAGCTATGAGATTCAGAAATCAATTCGCAAGTAAAATTAATTGCCAATAGGAATTTTTGCTTCGTGTTTTTCTGTTCTTGTCGCTGTAAATAAGCTAAAAAGGAAATGCAGTTGCGGTGAATGGAGCGTTGCTTCTGGGGAGAATAAATCGTAACTTTTTACTGCTTCTGTTTTCCCTTTTTTAGAAGCCTGCGGATGAAAAATATCCTAGAGGTAAACAACGAGGAACAGTTGAATGTTCCGAATTCATTATAAAACTGAAATATCATTTTTAGTAAAAATAAGGAGGAGCTCTCATGAAAAAGAAAGGAATGCCCGGAAATCGAGGCGCAGAACATTTTGGTTTTACTGTTCCGAATTTGAAGGAGGCAGTAGACTTTTTCGAGAATATAATCGGTGCGGAAGTAGTGTATGAAATAGGGCCTTTCGCTTCGGATGATGATTGGCTTGGAGATCATTTGAATGTGCATCCAAGAGCAGTAATTCCAAAGGCCGCCATTGTAAAATGTGGGAACGGTCCTAATTTCGAGATCTTTGAGTACGAAGCACCCGATCAAGAGCAAAAAATGCCAAAGAATAGTGATTGGGGTGGGAGACATATCGCTTTTTATGTGGATGATGTTTTCGAAGCGGTCAAGTACCTCAAGGAGAATGGAATCGAAATTCAGGGAGAACCAACAGTAATGACCGAAGGCCCCAGTGCGGGTGAAACCTGGGTGTACTTCCTGTCGCCTTGGGGAATGCAGCTGGAGTTGGTCTCTTACGAAAAAGGTAAGGCCTACGAGAAAACTACTGCAACCAGAGCTTTTGTGCCCGGTAAATAATTGCTCATGAATCGTATTAGCAAGGAAGTGAGTAGAACTTTACATTGAGTAAAGATTGAAAACTTAACCTTGCCCGATCGTTGAATAGGGGAATCTCTTTGTTTCAGAGAGGTTCCCCTTTTATATGCTCTACTGCTACATATCCCTTTGAAATTTTGAAATCGAATAGCCTCTTGTTTGGAAGTGTGAAAAATGAAGACAGTTCCTGAAAGTACACTAAGACCCACACATTTTATACCCTTTTAGGGCTTACTCCTTCCGATATTTGCACTATAAGATTTGATAAAAACGATTAGAATAATGAAAAATTTAAAAGCAGTAAGAAATGTTTTGGTGATGGCGGTGCTGGTTGCGATTTCACTGCCTCTGCATTCCTTCGCTAAGAGCGGGGACGATGCTTCAAATAGTAATAAAGTAGAACAAAAAAGTTTAGAAGGAGATTTAAGTATGACAAGTGAAAAAGTGAAAATTGCGAATTCCGACGATTTGGTTTTCTATGTGCAATTCCATTTGAAGCCAGAGTTTGTTGGAGAATTCAAGGAGAGTTTATTGAAGTTGGTGAACGAAATGGCAAAAGAGGAGACTTTTGTGAGCACTTTCCTGCATCAGGATGCAGAGGATCCCAATAAGTACACCATTTACGAGCGTTGGCGGGAACCCAGCATGGAGGAGTTTATTGCCACGCAGTTGAAGGGGAAGGAATACCGGAAGTACTATGAAGATCATATTGAGGAGTGGAGTGCCACAACCAGAGCTATTGCGGTGCTTAAACCATTGAACCATTGGATTAGTGAAACGGTGAAGCCTTCGGCCAACGACCTGGCCTTCTACGTGAATTTCCACATCAAACCGGAAAAAGTGGAGGAGTGGAAAGAGGCTGCCTTGCAAGTATTGAGTAGTATGACGGTAGAAGACACCTTTGTTGGCGCATTTCTACACCAGGATGCCAATGAACCGACCAAATTCACCTTGTATGAGCGTTGGAATGAGCCAAGTATGGATGCCTTTGTGAAAAATCAACTGGAAGGGAAAGCGTATCGAGACGTTTACGAAGAGCAACTTCCAGCGATGGTGCAAAGCCCACGTACTTTTAAAGTATTGAAGCCGGTTGGTAATTGGAATAAGTAATTCCGGATCAAAAAGAATTGACAGGTATTAAAAATAATTAGAAGCAAATGAACAATCTATTTAAGATTTCAATTTTAGTGATACTAGCAGGTTTGGGCCTGTTGTTTATGAGTACAACCAAAAAAGCTGAATCAATGGATACAACTAAATTACAACAAGTTTGGGATCGTCAGGAAATTGAACAATTGATGTATCGTCATGCACGTTCCCTGGATAGAATGGATGCGGAATTAATGAAATCAACTTATTGGCCTGAAGGAATTGAGGAGCACCAGGATCCCATTTACCCTGAACTGTTTCACTGGAATGACAATGCATGGAAATTCGTTCCGGAAGCGATGAAAGGCTTTGAAAATCTGAAAATAACCCAGCACAGAATCAGTAATATTTTGATTGAACTGGATGGGGACAAAGCCACTGCAGAAACATACGTATGGGCTTACCATGTGCACACCGACGAAAATGGTGTTGATCACGAAGGAATTCTGGGCGGACGCCATCACTTTAGACTGGAAAAACGAAACGACGAGTGGCGAATAATGCACCGTTCTACCGTATTTGACTGGAACCAGAATCAAAAAGCTACGGCCGTTTGGAGCGATAAATTCAATGATAAATACCGTCCTCACAGAGGTGATATGAAAGACGATAGTTATAATTATTTAAAAGGGCCAAGATAATTGGAAAGGGGAGTATTCCCCTTTCATCTAAAGGAAAATGGTAGGTTGAATTTTAATTATTGGAGTGATGAAACGAGCCATAAGAAATACTTCCAACACAGGAAGACGATTATTCTTAGGCGAGTTCCATGTGGTCAATAAAAACATATTATTTACACATGAATCTATTAGTTAGAACAATTCTGCTTCTCTTTGTAATGGTTTGGGCAAATAGCAGCTTTGCTCAATCAGAGTTAAAGTTTGCAAATCTTGGAGATTTTAAAACGACCGGAGGAGAAGTAATCAAAGAGGCCAAAATTGGCTACAGAACTGTAGGGGAGTTGAATTCAGATAAGAGCAATGCTATTCTATGGCCTACCTGGTTTACCGGTACGAGTGAACAAATCCTTCAGTGGGGGATCTTAAACAATACCATAGATACTACCGGATTGTATGTGATCATTGTGGATGCTTTAGGAAACGGGGTATCGTCATCCCCTTCAAATACAAGTAAATTCCCTGCAATATCAATTCGTGATATGGTGAATTCTCAGCGTGAACTGCTGGTGAATCATTTAAAAATAGATCATTTGCATGCAGTTATGGGGATCTCTATGGGTGGAATGCAGACTTATGAATGGTTGGTTGCTTACCCTGATTACATGGATAAAGCAATCGCAATTATTGGAACGCCGAAACAATCCTTCTATGATATTCTTTTCTGGCAATCCCAGGCGGATTTGATTGAAAATGCCGGGAAGAATAAACGCAAGATTGAATTCGCCATGAAGCGCGTTTACGATTTGTTTACGATGAACTTGTATACACCATCCTTTCTTGCCAATAATGTAAAGCCGGAAAATGCGAAAGAGTATATGGAAGAGCAGTATGCTAAAATAATTCATCACGCAGATTACTTGGTTCAGATGAAAGCCATGATTAAACACGACATCTATAAGAGTTCAAACAGTACAGTGGACAATATTGATGACGTTATTAAAGCCGAATTATTGGTTGTTGTTAATGAGCAAGATCATACAGTAAATCCTTTGAATTCAATTGCCATTTCCAGATCGTTGAAGAGTAAGTTGAAGGTTTTGGATACTGAAAATGGACATGCACTTCCGTTCTTCGATCACAAGCAAGTAAAGAAAGAAGTGGTGCCTTTTTTGAAGAAGTGAGCGCACAAAAGAAAAAGTAGCTTATAGTCAACTTGATTATTGAATTATAATCTGTTAGAAGGGACAAGCCATTCAAACGACTTGTCCTTTTTTGCGTGAAAATTGAGCTTTTACGATTAGCCGTTTTCCATCGGTTTGAGGATGTGCCAATTGCACTGGACGTTTTCTTGAGAAGTTCCGAAAAGTACACCAATACCCCACACAATTGCACCGATGGGATCTGCTTCTCTTCTTAATATTGTACTGTGTAAAACAGATTGAGGAATTCGGATGAATTAAGGAGGATGGATTGAGCGGAATGGTTTAAATTTATGGGAGATCAAAAAAGAAAAGATCTTGAAATTTAAAGACCGTTTCTACCCGATATCCACAACAATTCTTTTTGAATTCCCGGAATTGATTAAAAAGAATTTATATGAAAAGAAATTTGCTAAGTATTGTGTTGGTGTTGGGCTTTTCAGTAAGTGTATTTGCCCAGAATGAAAGTAGAGGTATTCCCGGGAACAGAGGGGCAGAACACATTGGTTTTACCGTGCCCCACCTGAAGGAAGCGGTGGATTTTTTTGAAAACGTGATCGGTGCTGAGGTTTTGTATGAGATCGGACCCTTTGCATCGGATGATAACTGGATGGAAGAGCATCTGCATGTGCACCCCAGGGCCAGAATTCCCAAGGCTGTATTTGTGAAGTGTGGTAACGGAGTCAATCTGGAGATTTTTGAATACGAAGCGCCCGACCAGGTGAAGCGAGTACCTAAGAACAGCGATTGGGGCGGGCATCATGTAGCTTTCTATGTGGATCATATGGCAAAAGCAGTTCAATATTTGAAGTCAAAAGGTGTTCAGGTGCAAGGTGAGCCCATTACCATGACCGAGGGGCCCAATGCAGGTGTTACTTGGGTGTATTTTCTGGCTCCCTGGGGTATGCAGTTGGAGCTGGTGTCTTATGAGAATGGACAAGCTTACGAGAAAACCACCACCAAACGAGCCTTTACGCCGGCGAAATAATTCAGGAGAAGAATTGGCAACTGGCTATTTGCGATGGTAATTTACCTATGTGGGTGTTTAAAAAAGTGGAAGAACTCATTTTTACGTCATCCTGAATTTATTTCAGGATCTCAATGCATAACAGATTCTGAAACAAGTTCAGAATGACGGGTGATTTCATATTAGGATACTCATTTCTAAAATGATGCAATACGTTTAAAGAATTATAAAACATCTAAAGACATGAAGAAAGAATATTTGAACGAATACGGTCTATTGGTATTGCGAATTGGGTTGGCCCTGTTGATGTTGCCACACGGGTTTGGAAAGGCTGGTTTGCTGTTTAGTGGGAACGAGATTCAGTTTCCGGATCCACTGGGGGTAGGAGCCACAGCTTCATTAACCCTCGCTGTTCTTGCGGAGGTTGTTTGTTCTCTGTTGATCCTTGTAGGATTTAAGGTAAGGTATTCTGTTATCCCGCTTATTGTGACCATGCTGGTAGCCATATTCGTGATCCACATCAACGATCCCTGGGCCAAGAGCGAATTGGGTGCCTTGTATCTGCTGGGATATATTGTGCTGGCCATTACCGGGAGCGGAAAGTATTCGGTAGATGGGCTGATTTCAGGCAGAAAGTAAAAGAGGGGGTGTTGAATCGATTCACTGAATCAAAAGTATTTGAATGCATAAGCAAGTAAACGTAAGGGATTGTGCTGAGTTCATCAGGGCATATTTAATTGACATCTATTCAGAATGTTCTGAATTGTTTAAAAAGGTTGATCTGGTAAGCCCCCTAAGCTCTTCTTCGCAAAGTATAACCAGTGCCCTTGTTCGGATCGTAATTATGCAGATGCTTTCCGAAAAGGCGGCCAATACCATTTATACAAGGGTAAAGAAAGTTGCAGAAGAGAATGGAAAGCAAGATTGGGAGCTTAGTTTGGAAGAGTATCGCCAGGCCGGAATTAGTCAAACAAAAGCAGAGACAATTGTACGCTTTGCAGACTACTATCGTGAGAATGAAAGAGCTGTTGACAATTGGCGGGATCTGAAAGAAGATGATCTGATAGGAGAAATTACCAAACACAAAGGACTTGGGCAATGGACCGCTTCAATTTTGGCTTTATCACATTTTGGAAAAGAGGATGTTTTTCCTTCAAACGATGGGATCCTGAAGAAAGCTATTGGCCTGTTGAAAACCAATTGGGGCGTGGAATTGGATCCGGACAAGGCAAGTCCCTACCGTTCCTATTTGGCCTTTTACCTGTGGGCGATGATGGATAGAGGTTTACTGGATTTAGATAAAAATTACAAGATTACAGATTAATTATATGGGAAAAATAATTGGATTTAGTGGCAGTGCTACCAAAGGTGGTGTGATGGAGAGTGCCATGACCAAAGTAATGGAAGCAACCGGGCATGAGTATGAGTTGATCCGGTTGAGTAAAAAACAGATTAAATTTTGTTCAGGATGTGTTGGTTGTGCCAAAACCAACAAATGTGTATTCCGGGACGACATGGACGAACTTTTGGAGAAGTTCATGGATGCTGATGCTGTTGTGTTTGGCGGAATCACTCGTCACAATGGGGTGAATGCCATTATGAAGAATTTTATGGAACGTTTCTCTCCATTGTTTCATCGGAAAATGCTTTCGAAGGGGAAGCCGGTAGCCATTGTGAGTTCCGGTCTTGCTACGGCACATGAGGCTTACAGAGATATGGCTGAATTTGTTCAGACCTTTAGAATGGAGGAGGTAGGATCCCTGGAAACCGGTGGAAATGCTTCCTGCTACAAGTGCGGTTTCGGAGAGACCTGTGCCTACAGTGCCTTTCTTGCTCTGAACGGGAAGGATGCCAAGCTGTCGGACGATCCCTACTACTATTTCGACAAGGATAGTGAATGTGTTCAGAAAGCTGAGGAATTGGGGAAAGCAATTGCAAAAAGAATAGAAGTACCGATAATTAATTAGTAAGAGCACAAAATTCGCTTCGCTCTTTTAGAGTCAACAAATTATATATCGGCATTATCCCAATTTGATTATTGAGTAGAATTTGCGAAGAAGAATTGATAATTGGGATAAATGGAAAGAAATAAAGCTAGACAATGAAATTATTTGAAAAGACAACAATCGGTGGTATTGAGGTAAGAAATCGAGTTGTACGCTCTGCCACCGCCACCTTTATGGCAGACGTGGAGGGGTATGTCACTCCGGGGGTAAAGGAGGTGTACAAACAACTGTCAGAAGGAGAAGTAGGACTGATCATTTTTGAAGATACTGGGGTAGGCGAGGTTACCCTGGAGTTGAAGCACCTGATGATCGGAAATGATTCGTATATTAAAGGTTACAAGGAGATTGTGGGTCAGATTCATTCCAATGGGGGGAAGACGATCATTCAGTTGAGCCATTCGGGAATTCTAAGGAAAGGAGAGGAGATGGTTAATGTGACCGATGGATTTGATGAGAATTTGATTACCAAAGAGGATATTTCCGAGATTGTTGAAATGTATGGGAATGCAGCTCTGAGAGCTAAAAAAGCCGGTTTCGATGGAGTACAAATTCATGCGGCTCACGGTTATTTTTTGACCAAGTTTTTGAGTCCTTTCTTTAATCGACGCAATGACGAATATGGAGGAAGTGTTGAGAAGAGAGCAAGAGTGGTTGTGGAGATCCTGAACAACATTAAGGACAAATGTGGAGCCGATTATCCGGTTTTTCTGAAGCTTAACAGTTCCGATTTTATGGCGGAAGAAAACACCAATACCCTCACAGAGGCCAAACAAATTGCCATCCTGCTGGATAAAGCGGGTATTGATGCCATCGAGGTGAGTGGTGGAGTTTCGGGTGGGGTTTATGGTCCTGCGCGTAACAAAATCTTTAAACAGGAGAATGAGGCGTACCATAGGGAGAATGCGAGTGAAATTGCAAAAATCGTATCAGTGCCCGTAATTGTAGTAGGTGGATTCAGAAGCCTTGAGGTGGCTGAAGAAGCTCTTCAGGAACAGAATGTTGAGGCTGTCTCTTTGTCAAGACCTTTGGTGAGAGAACCCCACCTGGTGAAGCGATGGAAGAACGGAGATACCTCCAAGGCCATGTGTGTCTCGTGCAATGCCTGTTTTAATATGGATGGGGCCATATGTGCTTTTAACAGAAAAAAAAGAGCCTAAACTTAAAAATAGTACAAAATGGAAAACAAGGAAAATCGATTGGATCAGGAGTTGAAAAAAATTATGGATGATTTTTCTCAGTCGGCTCCCGATGAGGTAAAGGAGATTATCGGAAAGGGAATTTCCACATTGGCCGAAAGCGATTTAGTTGCCAATGCGATCAAGGAGGGACACAAAGCACCCGATTTCGTGCTTTCCAATCACCTGGGTGAAAAGGTGAGCTTAAGTAATCTGCTCCAGAATGGCCCGGTTGTTCTAACCTGGTACCGTGGTGGATGGTGTCCTTTCTGCAACATGCAACTGCAGTACATGCAAAGAAGTTTGCCTGCTTTCCAGGAACTGAATGCAACATTGATTGCCCTGACACCTGAAAATCCCGATGGTTCACTGAGTGTGAAGGAGAAAAATGAGTTGGAATTTGAAGTGCTTTCCGATTATAACAATGAGGTGGCCAAGTCCTACGGGATTGTTTTCAAATTGAACGATGAGGTGAGTGATTTGTACAAGAACACCTTTGGTCTGGATTTGGAAGCCTACAATGATACTGACTCGGATGAATTGCCTGTGCCTGCAACCTATTTGATTGACCAATCGGGGGTTGTAAAATACGCCTACCTGAATGCGGATTATACGCAACGAGCCGAACCGCAGGAGATTATTGAAGTATTAGAACTATTGAAATAATTGCAATGAACAGAGATAAACTAATTTTTTGGATTTCCACCGGATTAATGTGCGCCATATTTTTATTCTCAGCCGCATTATATGTATTTGGACACGAATTTGCCGTCAACGCTTATAATGTTATTGGCTTTCCTACATGGATTTTGTATCCCTCTGCCTTTATTAAAGTATTGGGGGTGATTGCTGTGTTGACCCGGAAATCAAAATTATTGTTGGAGTGGGCGTACTCCGGTTTTTTCTTTGATGTTGTATTTGCAACGATTGCTCATTTGATGGCCGGTGATGGATCGGAACCCTTATCCATTTTTGCCATCGTTGTTTCTGTAGTTTCCCGAATTTATTACGGTAAGATGTACGGAAAAATTGTTTACACTAAAGAAGCCTAACTAAAGTGAAAAAGAGCATTTTTGAATCTAGTAAATTTGCGAACCTGGAGCTGAAGAATCGCCTGTGGCGTTCGGCTACCTGGTTGAACCTGGCCGATGAAAGGGGATACTTAACCCCGCAGTTGATGGCCCGTTATGAGGAATTGGCAAGAGGTGGCGTGGGAACCATCATTACCGGTTATGCCCATATTCTGGAGGATGAGCAACCCAATGGAGGGATGATGGGTATTTACTCAGATGAGTTTGTTGAGGATTACAAGCCTTTCGTAAAGCGAATCCATGAATTGGGTGCCAAGCTAATCATGCAGGTTTGCTACGGTGGATCTTCCACTCGTTACTGGCCAGAGGACAGAATCATCTGGGGGCCTTCTGCAGTAAAAAATCCGGCCTATGGGGTAACCCCTCAGGAGATGACTCAGGCGGATATCAACACTGTGATTGATGCCTATGCTCAAAGTGCCCGACGGGTAAAGGAGGCAGGCTTTGACGGGGTGCAGCTGCATGCTGCCCATTCCTACTTGTACAGCCAGTTTCTGACCCCTTTTTTCAATCGGAGAACAGATGCCTATGGTGGTCCCATTGAGAACCGTGCCCGAATCATCTTCGAAACATTGGAAGCGGTTCGAAAGGAAGTTGGGCCCGATTATCCTGTACTGATCAAAATGCACAGTACGGACGATTGGGGAAATTTAGGTTTAACGGTTGAAGAAAGCCTTTGGGTGGCCAAAGAGCTGGAGAAGCAAGGCATTACCGCCATTGAATTCAGTGGTGGGAATCCGGTGGTGAACGATAAGGGAGCCATAAGAACCAAGATCCAAAAAAAGCGGGAAATGCAGGCTTATTTTTTTAAGGCTACCAAACAGATTTCTGAGGAGTTAAGTATTCCCGTGATATCCGTAGGAGGGCATCGCAATATGGAGTACATGGAACAGATTCTGAATGATAGTAAGATCTCTTACATCTCCCTGTCGCGCACCCTGCACTCGGAGCCGGACCTGCCCAACAAGTGGAAAGAGGATCCAAAGCACGAGCCACGCTGTGTCTCCTGCGCCAAATGTTGGGCCCCGGGCGGGAATGTGTGCATACTGGATCGAAGGAAGCAGGAAGCGGGGAAAGCCTAAGAAAATTTAGAAAAATATTTCCACGCAAAGGACGCAAGAGTGGAAAACGCAAAAGCCGCAAAGATCATTTCTTTAGCTCTTTCCGATTTTTGCGGAACATCTTTGCGCTCTCTGCGTGAAACAGAAATTAATTAAAAGAAATGATAGAAGCAGTATCAAAACTATTTGCCAAGGAAGATAGAATTGAAGAGTTGATCTCCGTCTTCAAGGAGATGATTGAACCCACCAAAAAGGAGAAGGGCTACATTCTTTACGAAATGTACCAGGATGAGGCCGATTCGGCAACTCTGATCGTATTGGAGCAATGGGAGACCAAAGAGGACTTTGATGCCCATTGCACCTCGGAGCATTTCAATCGCATCGTGCCTCGAATGGTGGAATGCATGGCAAAGGATTCGGAGGTGAATATTTGCAGTAGGGTTGTTTAAGTAATGCAACAATTCTCTTAATGGGCCTTTGGTTTTTCTATCAGAGAAGCTAAAGGCCTTTTTTATATCCTATAGGTTGCTTAAGTTTTTATATGTTGGATTACTGATGAAAAATACCAACCATAATATAGTAAACGAAGTTGAAAAGAAGAAAGAAAAGGAGGCTTCTAAGCGACGAGCGATTTCTTTGGATCACAAGGTTGATCAGCAGATAGATTGTAAGAAGGGCAACGGTTGAATAGATTCCCATGAATGCAATGAATCCATTGCTATAGATGTTAGTTAACTCCGACTGGAAAATCAGAAGTAGCAATAATTGAAATCCTCCTACTATTATTAGTAATTTGTTTCTCTTGTTCAACCTTGAAAATCCCATTCCAAACGTATTAAAATTCATAGGTCCAATTGTTTTGTGAGATCTCCAAGTTTTCGTTTTTCAACCATTCTTTTATTTCTTTGATTGCAGATTGCTTGATTTCTTGGAGATTCTTATAATTTTTAGAGGTGATGTATAGGTGTGGAGTGTTTGTGTATTTTTTTAATGGAAAGTGATTTACAATGGCAATAATACCTTTATTAGCAATCAGGTCGTACCAAATGAATCCTTTTTCGTCACAGGAGTTTTGTCTGCAGGCACTTGCAACCATATAATTTTGGGTGGTGTCAATTTTTATGGGATTGGGGGCTCCACCCATTACCATTGATAAAGATTCTTTCAAGGTCCTCTCAAAGCCTAGTAAATGAACATTCCTGTCAGGTATTATCATCTCCTTTACTTCAGTAAACCTCTTGTCCCATATCAGGGCGTTGGTGGATTTACTGTCAAACTCCAACAGCCATTTCTGGCTGATATCCGGAATTGAATTTTTATTTTCCTGTTTTGATTTTTTGTATGAATCTGCCAATGCTATGGTAGATCTGCCTTCTTCATTCATGAAAGAAGTTTTGCTCTTAGTTTGATTCTTACAGCCTAGAAGTACAGTAAGAGCGCAAACAAATGTTAATGTTTTTATCATTTATCTCTATTGGGGGTGGTTGTATATTAAGCAGGCAAATATGATGAGTTTTTTTGCCTTGAGCTTTGATTAATCGTTCTATTTTCTCTGAATTGGGTTCGTGAATGAAGTGGATTCAACTAAAATGATTGGTTTCTGAAAATAAATAGGGAAATAGGTCCGTAGCATTTGTATGTTGAACAGGAATTGTTTTTGTTGTAGCGTTTCAGATGGAAATATTCGAGATACCTAATCATTCTGTTTGATCCGTAACGATATGAATTCCGTTTTTAGTAAAGTGCCGAAAGGAAGGTATACAAAAAAAGCTCCGATTAAAAATCGAAGCTTTTTTGTGAACACGGAGGGATTCGAACCCCCAACCTCCTCGGCCGTAACGAGGTGCACTATCCAGTTATGCTACGCGTCCGTTGATCTCTTAAAGACGCTGCAAATATAAGGCTTTCCCGAGGTTTTATCCAAATATTACAGAGCGTTTTTTTATGATTTTTTTAGAGGTAAGAGGTGTTATGCGTTTTGTGATAAGGAGAATGAATTTTTTATAGATTAAATATTGATTTTCAGTATGGTTTTTATGCCCATCAAATTATAAGATATTCAAATAACTGAAAAGAATTAGAAACTATAGTGTTTTAGGAGTCCAAATGAAGCTTTATATCATGGCTAAAAAATCAGTCAATTTTGGTAATGATTTGTCTTAATGTGGAGAAGAACTTATTGGTTGAAAATGTTAAAAAAGATGATAGAATTGACTTTATCGTAGAAGGGCAATAGTATGTTTATTATATGCGATCGGATCAATCATGTCTTTCATTGCCGTTAGAAGATGATAACTCTAATATTTAGAAGCCTGAATTTTTTGGCAAATTGCACCATGGCTTCCTGTTTTTCCAAATCAGACCTATCTTATACAGTTCGTTAAAATGCTTGAATGATAATATGTGTATTATCTTAAGTAAAATGAGTTGGTTGTAATTTTATATAAAATCAATAGAGTCGTGTTGTACATTCATATGTTTTGATTTTTTGAAATAGTAACGCTTATGTTTAAAACTTTTAGAAATCTAAAATGAATCTATTTTACTGGTATTGGGTTTGGTCAATGAGCTGACAGAGTGGTTTTTTAGAAGGGTGTGTTAAGGGTTTTTAAATTTTTATTATCCGATGTGTGTTATCTTATAAGATACACTGCAAAATTTCTGCAGTGCGCACAGGTACATTAGTGTAGGATATCTGCCGGAATATAATGTTAAATTAATTCCTGTAGCTTATTCGGTTGTATTGTTAAATGGATGTTGAAAACCTACTATGGAAAAGAATCAAATAATCCCCAGGAAAAGATACAAGGCTGTGCCTCCGCAGGAGACAATCTCCAGAATAAAATCGATATTAAATCAACAAGGAATCGAGACTATTGAGGAAAATAGCAGTTCTGGTAATGGTGATGAAAAAGATTTCCGGTATTGTCGAATTTTTGTGAAAACCAGTCCGGTTTTTTCAGCAGGGGGAAAAGGCATGACTGAGGATTATGCTAGAGCAAGTGGATATGGAGAGTTGATTGAACGTATCCAAAACAATTTGGTTTTCCCTTTAAAGGAAGATGTTTCTTTTAAGAATGCTGTGGATGAACAGTCTTTTTCTACACCGGTATTGCTTAGGGAGAATCGGGAGGTTGTTGATGCTATTTTTGGTGAAGAGGCCGAAGATGAGGTAGTTGATTTCTTTCTACAGCAGGAAGGTGAACAAATGATTGGTATTCCCTATTTTGATGTATTTAATAAAACAGTTCGGTATTTGCCCGATTTTTTAAAACTCTATTTGAACTTGTTTAATGGTAATTGCGCGGGAAATACAGTTGAAGAAGCTTTGATTCACGGGATATGTGAGGTGATGGAACGATACGTCATTAAGCAGATCTATTTCCAGGAAATGCGATTGCCAACCATTGCATCCGAATCCTTTGCCGGTACAGAAATATTTGATCGTATTCGATTCCTTGAAGAATCATTGGGTTTTCACATTAAAGTGAAGGATTGCTCCATAGGAATGGGATTACCGGTGATTGGGGTACTTATCACAGATCCCTCTAACCTGAAATATTCCTTCCAATTGGGCTGTGATCCTTCGCCGGAGATTGCATTGGAAAGATGTTTAACAGAAATATTCCAGGATGATAGGATTTTTTCAAATTACATTCATTATGGGGAGGGAATTTTTGAAAATGATGAGGAGAAAATAAGATTACAACAACGTTGTAAAGAGTTTGTGGAGACCAATAATTTTGCGCGGGGAAAATGGCCGGATTCGATTTTTGAAGAACCTGAGGTTGTGTTTTTTAGGAAGGGAGATACTACTCAAAGTGCCAGCGATACAGAAGATTTAAAGCATTTGTTGGATCTCCTAAAGGGGAATGGATTTCAGCTTTATGTGCGGGATGTGAGTTATTTGGGATTTCCAAGCTACAATATCTACGTTCCTGGGATGAGTGAATATTTCGAAGGAGAACCATTCTCGTTTTATGTGAAATATCAGAAGTTTTTAAAACTTGTTCCGGCTTTAAGAAGACTAAAGCAAAATTCTCCTGCTCAGCAAAAAGAGATTGCTTATCAGTTAGATGATTTTTTAGAAAATCCGGAACCATTCATTCCGTTTGAAATTTCCCGTTTCTATAGTGAAATAGATCCTCAGGTTTTTGAGGAGATTAACAACAACCTTTTTGCTTTTATGTTGCATTACCGAATAGGTGATTTGAAAAAAGCAGTACGGTATATCAATCGTTTTGTTGACGAATATCCTGGAGGGAAGTGTGCCTTGGATGGTTACTATTGGGCGATCCGCGATTGTGTTAAAATGAAAACAAAAGGATTCTCTGACTCAAAAATAGAGAAGGATCTTGGCTTTCTATACGGAGAAGATACGGCCGATGAGGTTTTGGAAGATTTGAAGCATCCTGAAGAAATATTCAAATATTTCGATCTTCCATCTTGTCCTGACTGTGACGACTGTTCGTTGCGAAACCGGTGCTGCCTGAAAAGAGAACAGAAAGTGATAAATACACTAACTGAAAGGCAGCAGGAGTGCTTTCCCAAACAAGACCAACTTCTACCTTTTTTTAACTCAATCCAGGAATCCAATGAATGTATTGTTGAATAATTATTGCAATTTAAAGTGTAGCTATTGTTTTGCTAATGATGTGATTGATCGGGAGAAGCAAAGCCTTTCACTAGCCGATTTCAGATATGTTTTGAAGTTTCATGAAAAGTCCTCTGTCCATCAACTTAATATTATTGGAGGAGAGCCAACCCTCCATCCTAAGTTTAATGAGTTACTAGAAATGGTAGCCAAAGCCGATCACATTCGGGAGGTCTTGATTTTCACCAATGGTAATGTATATCCAAAACAGCGTGAGGCCATTGCGAATTTAGCTAGGGTAAAGCAAGTGGGGATGCTTATTAATTATAATGCTCCTCAACTATTGCCACCAGGAGTCGAGCAAAGAATACATGATTGTATCAAGTTTCTTAAGGATGATGTAATTTTTACATTGGGAATCAATTTTTTTAGGGAGAACCAGGAGTACCAGTATTTGTTGGATGCCCTAAAATTGTACAAGTTAAAATTTGCACGTTGGTCACTTGTAGTGCCTAATTCTATAGAAAAGGCATCAACGAATGTGAAAGATTATTTTAATCGTTTTAAAGCTTTAATCTGTGAGTTTTTGAGAGCTTGCGAAGACGAAGGGATAATTCCTCATGTTGATTGCAATAATATACCACTCTGCTTGTTGAATGATAAGGAGTTGGATGATTTTGCATACTCCTCCATATTGAATTTAAAAAGCTCTGTCTGTCAACCGGTAATTGATATTTTACCCAATCTGAATGCTATTCGCTGTTTTGCGATTAATGATTACGAGGTTAGCATCCGGGATGTAGAAAATGTTCAGGAATTGTATGAGTTGTTTGAAAAGAAAGTTGATCAACGTTACGATGGTGTTCCGCTTTTCGACGAATGTAGGAATTGTATGTCTTTTAAGGTTAAGGGAAGAAGTTGTGCTTGCCTGAGTTATAAGCAACCGGTTGAATTAATTTCATAATAGGAAGGATATGAGAGTTAATATAAATGGTGTGTCTCGTTCAACAGAAGAGATAGGAGAGATAAGTCTTGAAGGGTTTCAGTGGTACTTGGAGTTTCTGGAACGATCGGGTATCGATGAGATTCTTATTGGCGGAATAAGACCGATGCAACATCATGAAATTCATGGAATTTTTAAGGCTTTAAAAGATGTGGGGCTGAGAAAAATTGTAATAGAGCAGCCGTTGGAGGGACTGGAAGAGGCCATTGAATTGGTTCAGGAATTGCCTGGAGCAGAATTAATTGTAAAACTGGAAGTTGAAGATTATAAAGAAATACTTTGTAAGGAATCCGCTAATAGTGCTGTAAGCAATCTTAGACAAAAGAATTTTTCTATTCGGGGATGCCTGGAAATGGATGAAATGGATCGGGATTGGAGAAATTGTTTTGAATTCTGCCAGAGAGTTGGGATTCAGGTGGTGGATTGGAATATTACTTGTAGTAGTGATATTATTCCTGAAGATATACATAGATTTTATCATCAGGTTAAAAAGCAATTCTTCAGCTGTTTGGACCTGGCTGTGGCTTTTGGAATTAAGTTGAATAATAAATGCCATAATTTTCCCCTTTGTATTTTGACTGCTGGAGAATTAAGAAAATTGAATTATGTTTCAGACTATCCCAATACAAATGTTCAGAATTTTTCATGCGTTTCACAATATGATATTTCCTATGATTTACAAGTAGCAAGGTGTGCTGGACTCAATTATTATGTGGGTTTGGATGAATTTGATAATTATGATCAGCTTGTTGAGTTTTTTGTGAATGAAGTGGATGCTGAGATTCATCAAAATGGAATTTTTAAGAAATGTGGGGAATGCAGAATCAAAAATCCGATGGAGCAATGTGGTTGTTTGGTGTTTAAATTATAGGGTGTGATGGATGTAGACTCAATGTTCCTTAGTAAGAATCTTAAGAGTAGATTGTCTAATCTACTGGATGATGTTATTGTTTGCGTGCATGAAAATGAAACCGAGGTTGATCGCTTGGGGTTGTACGATGGAAAAGTAGGATTAGCATTGTTCTATTACACTCTGGGGGAGTTCGAGGGAGACAAGAAATATCAGGAAAAAATAGAGAGCTTGATTGCGGAAGTTTATGAGCGAATCAACAGTGAAGAGGAAACTGAGCTCGATAATTCATTTTGCAATGGTCTTGCCGGAATTGCATGGGGAATCGAATATTTAATAGATGTGAAATGCATTGATCGCGAGTATTCTCTTTATCATCAAATCAATGACTACTTACTGGAGTGTATGAAAATTCAGTTGATGAACGGAAATCTGGATTTGATGTCAGGTGCTGTGGGCTCTGCCATGAATCTTATGTGGGAGAAGGATACAAGCTATCATAAGTTGTTTTTGAGTTTGCTAAAAGATCAAATGCAAACAGGAAAAGAGGGAGGATATTTGCTTTACCAGGGGGATGATCATTCGGTTCCGTTGGTGAATTTTGGGATCGCCCATGGAATGTCAGGTGTGCTTTTGTTGCTTGCTGATTTTATGGAGCGGTCGATTTGTAAATCAGATTGCAGAGAACTTATTGAGGAGTTATGTAGGTTTCATAATCATATTTTGAATAAGGTTTCAGGAGATAGCTCTTACTTTCCCTACTATCTAAATGGAGAAAAGAGACAAGGGGCCTGTCGTTTGGCTTGGTGTTGGGGAGATCTTGGAATTGGATACAGTCTGTTAAAAGTTGCCAGGGTGTTGAAGGATACAAATCTTGAAAAGAATGCCTTTAGGCTATTGAGAAACTCCACTGGTAGGATCAAACCAGAGGACACCCTTGTGATTGATGGTGGGGTTTGTCATGGAGCTTTTGGAAATTCCTTCTTGTTTCAGCAAATCTATTGTGCTACGGGGGATGATTTCTATAAAAATGCGGTGAATTTCTGGTTGGAGGAAGGGCTGGAAATGCGGAGGTATGAAGATGGCTTGTGCGGTTTCAAATTTCATTATGGTGAAATGGGATGGCTCAATCGAATGGATTTGATCAATGGTTTGATTGGTGTTGGTTTGGTACTGATGTCAATGCTCTCGAAGAGCAGCTTGGGTTGGAGTAAATGTATATTAATTAATAGAATAGAAAATTAAATCCGGGAATACTTGATTATGGCAGTATAGTGGAGTACTACATTGGTTTAGATTGTTGTATGCCCCATAAGCAGTGTAGGTTTCACCTATAAATATGCTGTTCAGTTAACCAATTAAAATTTAATTATTATGAAAAGAAAAGGATTAAACAAAAAGTTATCCGTTAAGAAAACAAATTTAACTGATCTTGATAAGATCAAAGGTGGTGCTGAGGCTTTGAAGAAGTCATGCTACAACACAACTTCAGCGATGCGTGTTCACTCCTATTGTGTGCCTGCTAGTTAAACTTAGTTAAAATCATAAAATCTAACTATTATGAAAAGAAAAGGATTAAATAAAAAGTTATCTGTTAATAAAACAAAACTAACCGATCTTGATAAAATCAAGGGTGGAATTTATGAAAAGCAGAAGTCTTGTTACAATACTACTTCGGCAATGCGTGTTCACTCCTATTGTGTACCTGCTAGTTAATAATTTTCATCTGTTTGAATAGCATAATGGTTTTGAAGGAATAAGCAATCTTATTCCTGATGTAATACACCTTCGATATTTCAGTCTGTAATGAAGTTTTCCGGATTTTAATTTTATGAGTAAACAGATAGTAAGGTTTAGGAATATTTTTACCGAATTGGGGTTTGTTGTTTCGGAGCAAGTGATTCCCTCAGACATTCCCTGTTTTATTAGTGTGCAACTTCGATTGTTTGTTAAGAACAGACCGAATTTTTCCATAGATACACTGGGGAATGGTACCAACAGGGAAGGTGCACTTGCAAGTGCATACGGAGAAATGGTGGAACGAATTCAGAATGATGCTTTTTTTCTAAACACACATTACCTGCAGCTTGCGAAAGAAAAAGACAGAGAGGGGGAGTTGTATGAAAGGATTAGGCGAAACGGATTGGCTATGGAAGTCAAGGCGGGGAGCATAGCATCTTCGTTTCAGGATCTGAATGAGATGAGTAGAAAGATTCTGATGCAGTGTTTTGGTCTGTCTTCCTGGGATAAGTTATTGTGCCAACTGGAGCATTTGTACCCTCAGAAACACCTCGAGCTATCAGAATTTTCTGTAAATGGACGGAATGAAGATCGTCTTTTATTGCCATTGGGCATTATGCAAAATCATTCATCGGTAAATGGTATGGCTGCAGGAGTCACCAGAGAGCAAGCAATTTTACGAGGGGTTTTTGAGGTATTGGAAAAGTATATTATCTGGCGGTTGTATGAAAATTCCAATTTTATGACCAGTTCTTCTATTGTTATGGATGATTCCATGGAATTATGTGCTGCTATTGATTGTATGGAAAGTTACGGCTATGCAGTTCGTTTTTATGATTGTTCGTACGATTTTTCTATTCCGATAGTTGGCGCCTTGGTGATTGATAGAACAGGAAAAAGGCAAGCTTTTACTGTGGCAGCGGATGTTAACGAGGCAAAAGCCAGGTTAAGAGCATTGTCCAGAATTTTTAAGGTAGAAGGGGAATCCAAATTTCTTGATTACGATTATTTTGGGGAGATATTACCTGAAAAAAAGAAACACGAATACTTTAAAAATATAACCAGAGGGAATGGGAGATGGCCTTTCGTTTTTAGTTCCTTCGAACAAAGTCTGGCTCATAAGTCGTCTATAAAAATTGATAGTGAGGCTTTGATTGAAGAGTTGAACCGAAAAGGTTTGGAGGTTTTGGTGCGGGATGTAAATTCTGTTGGAGTACCTTCTGTGTATGTTTATATTCCTGGAATGAGCGAAATAGTTTATCGAATGGATAAGTCGGACTATTTTGAGCATCAGATTGCCATGCAACGAAACATGGAATTATTAGAAAAACAGGATTGGAACGGGAGGTGTTTTCAACATCTACTTGAGGCTTCCAATAATATCTATTCTTTTGATCCTCGTTATCTGATCCCCTATCACAACAACCAGGAAATGGCAAAAAAGGATTTAAGTCTGTTGCTAGCAAGTATGGCTGCCTTTGCTAATGATTTACCCCAGGCCGAAATGCTATTGCAAAACTATTCTGTTGAAGCCGAATCAGATAAGGAGGAGGAGGCTTTTGCCTTGCAATTTCTAGCAGGAAGAGTGCATGAAAATAATTCCGGAAAAGACTGGTATAAACAGAGGATTTTAGACCAGGAAGTTAGCTCTAAGTATTTGGAATCTCCTTCCAATTATTTCAATCAAAAAGATTTTCTGTTTCCATTTTGTCCCCATTGTGATCGATGTCCCATAGAGAAAGACTGCTTCTACCTTGATGTGATGTCACTTTATTGTCAATATCAATTAAATAAGACTGTAAATTGAAAGTTATGAGAATGAATTGTACGAAAGATTTATCACCACAACAGACCATTCAAAATGCAAGAAACATATTGCGTCAATTGAACATTCTTACCGTGGAAAGTATTAACTGTCCTGATAATGTTAAGTTTTATTCCTATAGAGTTGAAATTATTAACGAAGGTTTGGAGGATTTACATATTGGTACAAATGGGAAAGGAATGACCCCTGAATATGCTTTGGCTAGTGCTTATGGTGAATTTTTGGAGCGATTGCAGAATCAGACTTTATTGACAGGAGTAGAAAATATGGTGGTTTCGGCAGAGGAGATTGGCCGAAACTGGAATGTGGATCTTCCGAAATTTGTTTATGCTCCGGATGAGCGGAATATTTCCCTGCAACAGGCTATTGAAATGTCGGGGGATGTGATGGCAAAGTTTTTGAAATGTTCCGATCAAGATGAGGTAGAAAGTATCCTTAAGCAGAATTTGAAAAGTGAGGAATTGTTGATGATACCCTTCTTTAATGTGAATCGGGACGGTCTTCAATATTTGCCCATTTCTCTCCTTAGTGCCTATGTCGGATCCAATGGAATGTGTGCTGGTAATACTCCGGAAGAGGCCATGGTACAAGGCATTTTGGAGGTAATCGAACGTTATGTTCTAAAACGGATTTTTATAGAAGAGCTTACTCCACCTGATATTCCTTTGGAGTATTTTAAGGATACCGAAATATATCAAAGGATTGAGGAGTTGGAGAAGAGCAGTCAATATAAAGTTGTAGTTAAGGATTGTTCTTTGGGGCAAGATTGGCCCGTAATTGGGGTTATTATTGTAGATCAGCAAGACCTGACTTATATGTTTAAGCTGGGGGCTGATCCGGATCCAACGATAGCGTTGGAACGCTGTTTGACTGAGATATTTCAGGGAGGGTCACTCAATATGACAGCGCCGCTCACATTCTATGATGAACCTTTCGAAAATACTGAAGAAAAAGTCAGGAATTATTATGATGTTCTGGTTGATGGAATGGGGGCTTGGCCACTTTCTCTGTTCGATAAAACCGAGAGCTATGCCTTTGCGGGTTTGACTGTAAACAATAATCAAGATAATCGTTATCGGTTGAATCAATTGCTGGAGCAACTTACAGCGGCTGGTTTTGATGTATTCCTTCGAGACCAATCCATTCTGGGCTTTCCTGCCTACCTGGTTTACATTCCTGAAATGAGTGAAACAAATTATGTTTTTACTGAGCCTCCAAAGGCTTTAGGGATCATTTCCGATTTTTCCAGGATTTCGCTTCTGTATCGATTGAAGGAATTAAGCTCTGATCAATTTGCAGAGTTGGCTCAATCAGTAGAAGCAATTGATAATTGTGAGTTGGTGGAACGATTCGATCCACAGAATTATTGGCTGTACAATCTTAGTGAAGAACTGAAAGAATTGATGCCGGAATTGTTTCTGACGATGTTGAATTACCGCCTTGGAAATTATGCCAAAGGAGTGGAGGCAATGGATTCCTTCTTGCAAACGATTCGAGATGAGGAACGTGAGGAGTATTCCTACTATTTTGTCGTTCGCGATTTCTTGAAGATGAAAAACCATGGTCTGGGAGAGGTAGAGATTCAAAAGGAGCTTGAATTTTACCATGGTGAGGAAGCACAAGAAATTATTTCAGATTTCGAACAACCATCCGAAATTTTCCAGTATTTCCCCTTGCCTTCATGCTTCGATTGTAAATCTTGTGAAGTGGCAGGCGATTGTCGTTATTTCCAGGCGATGCAGATTGTGGGGAGGCTTCAAAAGAGAGCTGTAGATGCAGAGATTGATCAGAATGGGTTTAAAAAAATACTAACAGAATGTATGTTTTCTAAATCTTTGATCGATGCTTAATGTTGTTTTTAATTGTATGCCTCCGGCTGATCTGAGACAGCCTTCTGCTCCCTTGCATTATTTGCAGCATTATCTACAGGAGAATGGTGTAGATGCATCTCTGGAGTATTGGAATCAGGAATTGGCACCTCTTTTAGCTAATTTACCCCAGGGGGATCAGTATGAGCGAATGCTTCTTCCTTTCTGTATTCATCTGAATCAAAATTATAATGACAGTGAATCTGACTTGCATGCAGAAAATTGGGTGCGTGCCAAATCCCCATTATTGACAGGAAATCAGGATGTTGATTTCCTATCAATGAAAGGAGAATTGATCGAAAAAATTGATGGATGTTTTGATAGGATATTGGGGCGATACGATCCACAAGAGCATTATCTCTTTTGCTTCACGGCTAAATTTTACCAATGGTTACCTGCTTTGGTTCTGATTCGGAAAGTTAGGGAAACTCTTCCCAATTCGACTGTTGTAATGGGGGGATTTGATCATGAAAGTATTGCGAGGATAAGTTTGGAACGATTTCAGGATTTGGATTTTACGATTTGGGGTGAAGGAGAGATTCCTCTGTTGCGTTTGTATCAATATCTGGCAGGGGATAAAAGTGATGTTGCTGAAATTCCAAGGTTGGCCTACCGGGATTCCAATGAGGTTAAAAGAACGTATTCCAATGAGAATTCTTTTGCAGTTATTGATAAGGTACAGGATCTTAATTTTTCGGCTTTTCTAAAGTACGAGGACAAAATTAAGGAGAATGGGTTAGCTTTCTTTCCCCTCAGCACAATTAGAGGATGTCGCTGGAATAGATGTCGTTTTTGTGTTTTGAACATGGGCTATCAATACCGGGAGAAAAAACCGGAGCAAATAACTCGGGAGATTGATCGGCTGCTTTCTGAATATAAAATAACTTCCATAGGTTTCTGTGACAATGACCTTGTGGGGTCAAGCAGAGAACGATTCGATCAATTATTGGATCAACTGATTGATTTGCAACAAAGGAGAGAGGAGGAATTTCAGTTGTTTGCTGAAATTATGCATGATTGCTTTGAAGAACGTTTGGTTCAAAAGATGGCATTGGCAGGTTTTATTGATGTTCAGATTGGTTTTGAAGCTCTCTCCAATGATCTGTTGCAGAAAATGAACAAGAAGACCAGACTTGTAGATAATATTTTGTTTGTTCGATTGGCCCTGAAATATGGAATTAGTTTGGGAGTTAACTTGATTACGGGGATTCCGGGGGAGTCAATTGCTAATATTAATGAAAGTCTTCAAAATTTGTATTATTTGAGGTTCTTCCTGGGAAGTCCTCTGTTTTCAGTTGATTTAGTGCCTCTTCATCTTTACTTTAATTCTTACTACTATCGAAAAGCTTCTGAAGAAGAAAGACAATTATACAGTGAAAGTTATTTGTATGATATGGTACCAAAGGGCATTATTCCTGAGGAATACCGCTTTCATTTCTTTGGATTTAAAAAGAAAGGAGCTATCGATGAAAATTGGAAGAAAATAGAGGAGCTGAAAGGTTTTTATGAGAACAATACGTTTCGATATGGAATAGATATCGTAGACGAAATATGGCATTATGAAGAGTATTGCAACGATACACTAATCAAGAATATTGACCTGGAACCAGGTGTATATCAGGAGGCTCTAAAATTTGCGGCCCAAAGTATTGGGCACTTTGATGATTTCCTAACTTACCTGGAAGCGGAACAATATGAATTTACTAAAGAGGAGGTGAGGGAGGCATTGTATGAATTAGCCGGTGAAGGACTGTTGTACTTTGACTCCCAGACGGAAACCTTTACTTCTGTTATTAATGTTGAAAATAAATCTACCCTATATGAAAGACCAAGCAACTTTAAAACGAATGTACAAGGCTAAAGCGCCCATTGATACAATTTCAAAAATTCGAAATATTCTGACAGAGTGCGGTATTGTTATTCAGGAGCGATTAGTCGAAAGGGACGTGGATGGAATTCATTCCTGCAGAAATAGTATTGTGTCGAAAAAAGGGCGTGTTCTCAGTTATGGAACCAATGGAAAGGGGATTCGGCTTGAGTACGCCGTGGCCAGTGCTTATGGAGAATTGATGGAAAGGATGCAAAATAAAATTCTTTTTCCGGCTTTTCGTGGCGGTGAAAAAATAAAGTACAAAAATATATATGTCTCAAAAAATTTCACCCAAAAATACAATCAATTGAATTCGAGGACTTATGAGGTTTGTTCGGATGAGATTGAAGTTTCTTTGGAGGAGGTGATTCAGCAAGTTCCTCAAATGTTCACGCAAGGGAGTGGTCTAACCATGGAAGAGGTGAAAGATATTTATGTTGAAAAGTTGGGAATGAAGCAGTTTGTTGGTTTACCGTTTTTTAGGGTGAGAGATAAGCAACAAATTGCAATACCTCACATGTTGCTAATGAATCATGTTGGATCCAATGGAATGTGCGCAGGTAATTCTCCTGAGGAGGCTTTAATGCAGGGATTGGGAGAATGTTTTGAGCGTTATGTAATTCGACGAATATTTGAGGAAGAATTGAAATTGCCGAATATCTCGGCGGAGTTTTTCAAAGGCACTTATGTTTATGATAAGTTGATAGAGTTGCAGGCTTCTGGAGAATTTACCTTCCTGATCAAGGATTGTAGTTTAAATATGCAACTACCGGTTATTGGATTGGTGTTGGTGAATCAAAAAACCAAGAAGTATTCAGTTTGTTTGGGAGCAGATCCGTCTCCTTTGGTTGCATTGGAGCGATGTGTTACCGAATTGTATCAGGGTGGTATAATGATCAAGGAAAGGCCTTTGAGGTGGGCGGATGATTTGCTCTGTTCCGGAGAGTATAAGAGATCTATTAGTAAAAAAATTGCCTACTATGATTCCATAATTGATGGAACTGGTGATTGGCCGCAAACGGTTTTGGCTTGTGAGCAGGAGGTTGATAAGGTTGATTGGCCACAGTTTGCCACCGAAGGAGAAAACTTGAGATATTACACTAATCATGTACAAAATCTAGGTTTTGATGTTCTCATTCGAGATGTTTCCTTTTTAGGTTTTCCATCTTTCTATATATATGTTCCTGGTATGAGTGAAGTTTATTATCACAGCAATGCCGAAGAGTTTATCATTGCTCAGGAATTTGGACAGGTTCTTCATAAGCTTTATCGCATAGGAAATTTGCCCAAAACGCAGTTGAAGTCGTTTATCAAAACCTTCGAAAGATTCTACAAGATTGTTTTGCCTCAAAAGCATTCTTTAGCTCGTATGCTGAATCCGAATACCAATAGCAGAATTAGCAACCTGCCAGATGAGTTGATCCTGTTTGTTCTGTGTATGAAATGTGACCTGATGGAAAAGGCCAATTATTATCTCAAATTGTATCTAAAGAAACACAATTCTTCTAATGAGGAGGAAAAAAAGAAATATTTATTGTTAAAGAAATATACGGAATCAAGATTGGTTTTTGTTTTGCACGATAGGGCAATAGAATATTTGAAGGGATTTTTGTCTGTAGAACAAATTGACACCTTGAATTGTGCATTGGAGGAAATCGTAGATTTTTTTGGAAGTAAGAATTGGCCCAACTGTTACGATTGCAAAAACTGTAAAATGAAAGAAGATTGTTTGCTGTTCGAGGTAGAAGAAATTGTATCAATAATAGATAAACAGCAAGAGCTCAACCCAATCAATCAGATGCGTTTAAGTAAACTTTTTCAATCAAATGAAACACGATAGTTTTGATGTTGTTCTTGCACGTATGCCAGTACAATCGCTTGAGTTTTACCATAAGTTAATTAATCATTCGCAGTGGGATGAGTTGTTACAATATTTATCTCATCCCTGGATTAGGGATTCCATCTTTGTTGCTTCCCCTGTCTTGTATCAGGAAATTGTAAAATGGGAGAAGGGACAGAAAACAGAAAAGGAAATTCAGCGTTTGGGGATCTCTTTGTTAAAGTACTTAATTCGAATGAGTACAAGGACTTCTCCATTTGGAATGTTTTCCGGAGTTGCCATTGGGGAGGTGGATTCAGAAACGCGAGTTTCGATCAATACCGATAACCAGGAGCGAAGCGTTTGTTTTGGTAGGAGTTTTTTGAAGGAAGTGGTTGAAAAGCTCATTCAGAAAGAGACTGTAAGGGAGCAATTGGTGTATTATCCCAATAGTAGTTTGTATCAAACACCGGATTCCAATTATCGCCAAATAGAGGAGTATCGTTTCGATGGAGTCTTGAAATATCGCATGACCAGCATTGAGGGCAACTCGATTTTGGAAGAAGTGATTGAAAGAGCAGAAAAGGGACTCTCCTTTCAGGATATTGTCCTGTTGTTTACTGATAATGGATTTGAAGAAGAGGAATCCAGAATCTTTCTTCATGATTTGATTGAGGAGAACATCTTTGTTAGTGAATTGGAATGTCCAACCGCGGGGATAGAAAACTTGAAGTTTTTATTGAATAAATTGCGAAAATGCGAGCTCCCTGAGATTGTATCCAAGGGCATAAAAGAAATTGAAAAGTTTCAGGAAAAGATGAATCAGGTGGAGGGGCAGTTGGCTGAGAGTAGAAGGCCCAAATTGGAAGAGTTATCTGCGGAGTGCAGCCTTCATGTTGATACCCAAATCTCTTGTTCTGAAGTGAAGATTGATCGAAAGTTGGTTCGAAATATTATTGAGGCGGTCGAAGTGTTGTCTTGTCTCAATGGAAACAGATTTCTTCCCATTCATGATTTTACCAAAAAGTTTAAAAATCGTTATGGCTACAATCGGGTACCTCTTTGTTGGGCATTGGATCCTGAATTTGGTATTGGCTATAATGGAAATGGGAATTTGACTTCGAATGATTCCATAATTCAGTTGCTGCAACTCAAAGAAAAACAGACAACACAGGCCATAAACAGAGCCGATCAGTTGCTTCTGAAACTCCTATCGGAATGGGATGAAACAGGCATGAGGGAAATTGAGCTCCTGCCTGAACATCTTGAAACGCTAAAGGTGCAGCGGGAGTTGCTTTCGGATAGTTACTGTGCATTCGCTCACGTTTTTAAAGAAGAGGGTGAAGAGAGGGCTTATCTTACCATTGCGGGGGGAGGTTCGGCCGCATCACATATTTCCCGTTATGCTTCATTAACCTCCGAATGTGCAAAACTTGTTGAGGATATTTATGCATTTGAGCAGAACTTTAGAAAAGGAAAAATTGTTGCGGAAATTCTCCATGCTCCTGCTGAAATGAAGAGTAATGTATTTCATCGCGGGGTAGCCAGAAAAGTAGGTATTCCTATACTTACAGGCAGGGGAGATATGGAAACCATTTCCATTCGGGATCTCTTTCTTCAGTATGAATCAGACGAGAAGTTACATCTATATTCAGATACATTAAATTGTGAAATTTCACCGGTTTTGTCAACCTCTCATAATTATTCACAAACTCAGTTTCCAATCTATTATTTTCTGTGCGATATGCAAGCAGAACAGCAGAAAGAGACTGGTTTTGAGTTTGAATGGCGGGAGGCTTTCAATAGATTCAATTTTCTGCCAAGAATACGATATAAAAATGTGATTCTAACACCGGCTACCTGGAGAATTGATTTGAAATCAGTACAAAAGAAGAAGCAAAATTATGATTCTTTAGAATTGATGGAAGAACATCAACTTCCATCAAAGTTTTACCTGAAGGAACTCGATAACGAATTGTTAATTGATATGAGGACAGCAATGGGAAAAGCTTTGCTGGAGGATGCAGTCCGAAGAAACGATGAGTTAACAATTTTTGAAGCATTTGAGACAGGAGAAAGTGTTGCCCATAATGCAGGAGGCGAGTCGTTCAACCTGGAGTTTGTTATCCCTGTTAAAAATGTACGGAAATAAAATAGGGCATGGTCTGAAATCTTGTTCCAGCGAAATGGAATAGTAATGATTAAAGGCTTGCTTATCAGAAGAAAACAGATATGATTAAAACGATATTTCATCCTGGAGATCAATGGCTCTATCTAAAATTGTATTTGAATCCCCAGTTGGCGAATCAGGTTATATTGACGAGGATTGTACCGATTGCGAGACAGTTATTGGAGGAGAAAAAAATACACCAATGGTTTTTTATCAGGTATTTCGATTCTGATTTTCACCTTCGTATTAGGTTCGACTGTAGAAATGATAATTGGAGTGAGGTTTACCAGTTTGTAAGAGAGGGATTGGCCACTGATTTAGAATGTGGAGTGATTTGGAAACTGGAGCTTTCTACCTATCAGAGAGAATATCTTCGGTATGGAAAGGATGCAATTGTAGATGTTGAGACAGTATTTTGGCTGGATACAGAATTGTCCTGTGATTTTTTGGAGGAATATTATTGTCAGGAGAATGATTCCATGAAGTGGATTGATGCCTTGAGGCGAATCAACTTTTATATGGCGTGTATGGGGAAAACTTTGGAACAGAAAATATCATTTGTAGATTCTATGTGGTCAGAATTTGAAAATGATTTTGTGCTTGCAAAAGAAAACCGAATTCAGCTCGATAAACATTATCGATATTATTTGGGCAAAACAGTGTCGTTATCCCGCGATTTCGACCGGAACAATATTACGGAAGCATTGGAGGAAAAATTCAACCGGATTCCCATGGATGATTCGATGTTAGCTGGATTGGTCCACATGTTCTGCAATCGCTTTTTCGATCAGGCTCCTCTCAAGTGTGAATCGATCTGCTACTATTTTTTGAAAAAGCACTTAAAATCACAATTGGCTCGAAGCAAACAACTTCATGTTTGAATAAAGAAAAATCTTTTGGAACGATTAAATTATGAATGTATTAGCAAAGATAGATTGTTTTGAATCCAAAGGGATTTGTGAAAAATATTTTGATGGATCTGTTAATAATATTTCTTTCCGGGAAGAAGGGAGGGGCGAGCAGAAAGAAGAGATAAATGCAATAGTTACGGATCAAGTAGATTTTTGTGAAGCAATACAAAAGAGTGATACCTTATGTCACATTCCTGTTGTATTTATTCATGTAGGTACAAACAATCCTTTTCGATTCAGCAACTTATGTAGTGTGGTGAGTTTGAAAAATATTACAGATCTAAGTGTAATGGGGATTCCTGATGAGCTGAATCTGAGATTACCTTTCTTGCGAAAATTCGAATCCTGCCCCAAAAGCAGTGTTGATTTTTCTACAAATCCTCCTCATATTATTTTTCTATATGAAAAAGAAGCTTATGACCTCGAATATTTTCAACGAGCAGTGATTGCATTTGCTGCAGTTTGTGATTTTCCCATTCATTTGGTTGGAGATTTTCCCGGTTATTTTGAGGAGATGTTTTCTCCGGGAATAGGTGTTGTTTTGCATCTTGAAAGTTTGTCGCAGGAGGTTAGGGAACATGCTATCTATATCTGTGAGGGATACCGGGTTGTGGATTGTGTTTGTAATAAAAGACCGGTAATCTGTCTCGGTAGTCAGGGATTAGGAGGGTGGCTTCATCCTGATAATTTTGAAACTCTTTGGGATGCCGATTTTCAGGGAAGGCCGCTGGGGAATACTCAGGATGTAATTGTTGGTGAGTTATTGGAGGATGAAGTTTTTCGCATCATTAATGAGGAGAATCTGCATAATGTTTTGGATCAGAATAGTGTTTTGTATAGTAGGTTTGTTCAGCCTGAAGCTTCCTTTAAAAAATTTGATTCTATTATTGAAGAAAGCCTGATTCTTGGGGAGTTTCTTCGATATGGGGCTAATTTGGATCGTTTGTATCCAATTTATAATCGTTCTCTTGAAAGAATTGGAGGTGGAGAGGATCAGGTGATTCTGTCGGTCAAAAAGAACTGCTATTTTCTTGGCGTATTGGAAGCGGATGTTGCCGAATTTGTAGAGAATCTGGATGGGGATATGAATTTATTGCAACTTTTCGAGGAAATGGAAATAGAGGAATCGGAAGGAATACCTTTTTTTCTGCAGCTGTGGCAAAAAAAGATTATCAATTTTAATTTCAATTGAAAATGAGTGGTGTTATGGAAGGACGGATATTTAATTGTAGTCTTGTATTACTGCTTAATCGGACAACAATTCAATTCCTCAATGAGAATATTGAAGTTTTAAATTGTAATGGGTTGGATATTTGTATTGTTGTTTGTTCGGAAGCCTTTGAGTCAGAGCTAAAAGATATTATTGATTCAAATCCATGGCTCAATTGGAAAATTTATCGTGCGCAATATCAGTTTCCGGAGTTTTCGTATGTACAGGCCTTTAATGCTGTCGTTCCTGAATTAGAAAAGGAACTGGTATGTCTGGTTCGTCCAGGACATAGGATAAATGTGAAGTGTTTTCTAAATGGTGTTCAAATATTGGGTCGAATAGGAAAGAGTAGTGTTTCGTTAATGCCATACAATGACAGTAAAGTTCTGGCTTTGTCCGAACAGGGAGAATTGCCTCAGTTTAACGGATTGCTTGCTAAGTGTGAAGATTTTATTTCAGTGGGAGGTTTTTCCCTTGAGGCTGAAAAATGTGGTCTCGAATTTCATAATATGAAAGAGCGACTATGCATGTACGGAATTCGAAATAGTAATGTGCTAGATAATACACCTCAGGAAACCAATCGATCAGTTAAGCTTTCCAGGGGATTTGGAGAAATTCTTTTTCCAGCTAAGGTGAAAAACGATTCCACGATTTTGAATAAAATAAAATTACAAAGGGGCTTGGATACGGTTAGGCATGAGCGATGGCTTCAGTTGCAAAGTAGATTCGAAGAGATACAATTAATGGATACCAGGTGTTTTGAACAAGAGTATCGTGTAATTGCTCTGGTTCCTATGTATAACGAAAAAGAAAGGCTCAGTGGATTTTTGAAGAATGTGGAAACTCAGTGCGATGGAATTATTCTTCTGGATGATGGAAGTAATGATGGAAGTTTTGAATGTGCTCAATCCTCCAAAATATTGTTAAAGGCAAAGAAAAAAAGAGAAGAATTTGATGATTTGGGAAATCGAAATCTACTGTTGCAGTTGGCCTCGTTGTTTTCTGTAGAGTGGTTGTTTTTTATGGATGTAGACGAGATGTTTGACAACCGTTTTGATTCGGTTTATGACTATATTGATAGAGATGATGTGGATTCAATCGCATTTTACATGATTCACCATTGGGATGGGCCGGAATATTATCGTTTGGACATGGAAGATGTTAATCAAACCATGAGTCCTGGCATTTACTATAGGTGGAGAATGTTTAGAAATACAGGTTGTTTGCAGTTGAAATACAACAGGAAATTACACTTCCCAACCATCCCCTATATAAACAAAAGGTGTTATGCAAAAATTTTAGTAAAGCACACAGGATATCTAGAAAAACAGAAGAGAATGAGCAAGTATCACTTTTATCAAAAAGAGGATGTTGGAAGAATATTGAATTATGAGTTTATAAAAGATAAAAATGTACAGATAGCTCGGGTGGACGAAATACAGCAATCGGCTTTGCAGGAGTTGGGTGTAAGTTAACGAATTGCATTTCAATAAAGGGACGATGTTTTTATAAGGAGTAAGGATGTGTTTTTATACTGAATGTTAAGATTTTTTTATGAAACGAAAATTTAAAAAGGAATATTTTTTTCACCAATCTGATGCAATGGATTGCGGTCCGGCCTGTCTCAAGATGATCTCGAGGTTCTATGGCAAGATGTTCCGGATTGAGCGATTGCGCGAATTGTGTTTTCTATCCAGGGAAGGAGTCTCCCTTTTTAATATTAGTGATGCGGCTGAGAAAATTGGTTTTCGTACCCAGGGGGTAAAAATATCCTTTAATGGTTTTTATGGGGAGGTTAAGTTACCTTGCATTGTTCATTGGAATCAGGATCACTTTGTTGTTTTGTGTGAGGTTAAGAAGGGGAAAGTTGTAGTTGCTGATCCATCCTATGGTATTATTGAATACTCGACTAAAGATTTTATTCGACATTGGGCTGATGCAGATGAAGATGAAATGGCAGAGGGAATCTGTTTGATGATAGAACCCTCGCCCAAATTTTACAAAACACAGGATGACAAGGAGGAGAGAGGAAGTTTTTCTTTTCTGTTCCAATATTTGCTGCCCCATAAAAAGTTTATTTTTCAATTATTTCTCGGTTTTGTTATCGGGAGTTTGCTGCAGTTGATTTTTCCTTTTTTAACACAGGCGATTGTTGATATAGGGATTAATACAGAGGATATTGACTTCATCTATATTATTTTGTTGGCTCAAATAGTGCTGATCGCAAGTCGTCTGAGTGTAGAATTTATTCGTTCCTGGATATTGTTACACATAAGTACCCGAATAAATATTGCTTTGATTTCAGATTTTCTAATAAAACTGATGAATCTACCGATACGTTTTTTTGATTCGAAAATGACCGGTGATATTATTCAACGTATTGAGGATCATAAAAGAATAGAACAGTTTTTGACCTCGCAACTACTGGCGTTTGCCTTTTCCATCGTGAATATCTTTGTGTTTGGGATGATTCTGATAGCTTATAGTTTTAAGATCTTTTTGGTTTTTGCGATTGGAAGTGCGTTGTATCTTTTTTGGATTAAAATATTTATGAGTAGACGAAAAGAGGTCGATTACAGGCGATTTCGTCTAATGTCAGGAGAGCAGAGTAATTTGATTCAATTGGTAACCGGTATGCAGGAGATAAAATTAAACCGGTGTGAGAAACAAAAAAGATGGGAATGGGAAGGGATTCAAACCAAGTTGTTTCGTGTGAGTACAAAAGGGTTGTCAATTGCACAATATCAGCAGATTGGAGGATTGTTCTTCAATGAATCAAAAAATATAATTATAACTATAATGGCTGCTCTTCTTGTGGTGAATGGGCAACTATCTCTGGGCGCAATGTTGGCCATACAATATATTTTAGGTCAATTGAACGGACCCATTGATCAGATGATTGAATTCTTTCATTCGGCTCAGGATGCAAAACTTAGTCTGGACCGTTTGCTTGAGGTGTACCGAAATGAGGATGAGGACGATGAGAGTATATCTCATTTGACGGAAATCCCTTCTGACCGAAAGATATCTGTCGACAATATTACTTTTCAATACGAAGGACCTACTTCTCCTAAGGTTCTGAATAATATTAGTCTGGAGATTCCGGAGAATAAAGTAACAGCTATTGTAGGTACGAGTGGAAGCGGAAAAACGACTCTCATTAAATTATTATTGGGATTCTATAATCCTGTTGAGGGGAATGTGTTTGTAGGGCCCAAAAATTTAAAGGAATTTCATCAGGGATGGTGGAGGGGAGAATGTGGGGTTGTTATGCAGGAGGGATTTATTTTTTCTGATACGATAACCAGAAATATTGCTGTTGGGGATGAAGTTGTTGATCGGGAGCGATTAATTCATGCTGTTGAGATGGCCAACATTTCGGAATTCATTAATTCTTTACCTCTTGGATTTAATACCCAGATTGGTCAGGAGGGTATCGGTTTGAGTCAGGGACAGAAGCAACGATTGCTTATTAGTCGTGCAATATATAAAGATCCGAAATATATCTTTCTGGATGAGGCTACGAATGCCTTAGATGCCAATAACGAAAAGGTCATTCTCGATAATTTGGAGTCGTTTTATAAGGGAAGAACCGTACTTGTTGTAGCCCATCGTTTAAGTACTGTGAAAAATGCCGATCAGATAGTCGTACTTGACAAGGGACGTATTGTTGAGCGGGGAACTCATTTACAACTAATCGAGAAAGAAGGATACTATTATAATCTTGTGAAAAATCAGTTAGAAATAGGGGTTTCGTAATGGAGAAAAAGAAGCAAGTTTTAGTAAAAGATTCGCAAAAAAACACGATTGTTCAACGGAGCTGGGAGGTGCGTGAAGTATTGGGGGAAGCTCCTTCGAGTATTATCCGATATGGGATCTTTATAATTTTTGTTATGATTGTTCTATTGGTTATTGGAAGCATTGTAATAAAGTATCCGGATGTAATTCACGGTAGCTGTTACATTACTTCTAAGAATCCACCAATTCGCATCAAACCTAAAAAAGCAGGGAAAATTGCGCATCTTTTAATTGAAGATAACGAAGAAGTGGAGAGGGGGCAGTGTCTTGCTGTGATTGAAGATGCTGCAAGTTATCAAAGTGTTGTTTTTTTAAACGATCTATTGCATTCGCGGGTGGATTCTTTGTTGGCAAAATTTCCATTAAAGAAAAATCTAACTCTTGGGAGTTTGCAAATGGGGTATAGTTTGCTGGAGGAAATGATAGCCGGTTATAATTATTTTTCTCAGAATCAATTTTTTGATGATAAGATTCGAATGGTAGAAGAGAAAGTAAACAGTTATAAATTGTATATACATCAACTGAATAAGAAAAAGGATCTTCAGGAAATGCAACTGGGTATCAAACGAAAATCCTTTTTACGGGATTCTTTGTTGTTTGAAAGAGGTGTGATTTCTACAGCCGATTGGGAGAAAAGTAGCTTGCAAATACTGGAGGGAAGACAGGTTCTCCAGGATTTACGGACCAATCTTTCCAGTGCCAAATTTGAATTGGTTGCTCGTCAGCAGGAGTTGTTGGAGTTGAGAGTTCAGAAACTAAATACCATTCGGGACAAAGAGTTCGCTATTCATAGAGCGATTGTTGATTTGAAAGGGCAAATTGATTTGTGGAAGGAGCAAAATTTGTTGACGAGCCCCATACAGGGCAATATCTCTCTGGTTGATTTTTGGGAGGAAAACCAGAATGTTGTCGAAAATCAGGTGGTCATGATCGTGTATCCCAAGCAGCGTGTGAAGATATTTGGGAAGGCCGAATTACAGGCTTTTGGAGCAGGAAGGCTCAGGCGAAATCAAGTGGTTAATATAAAATTGGATAATTATCCTTACCGTGAATTTGGAATGCTAAAGGGAAAGTTGGTTAAATTATCCTTAACAGAAGAGCGAACATATATTGCCACAATTAGTTTGCCGGATACTCTGGTAACCAATTATGGGGTAACAATACCATTAAGTCAGGAAATGACTGGAGCAGCAGAAATAATTACCGAAAAGATGAACCTTTTCGAACGGCTCTTTATGCCTTTGAAATCATTAATTCGAAATTAATAGTTTATTCCTGTTATTCTGCTTGATCCGTAACGAATAGAATTCCGTTTTTACTTTAGTGATGAATGGAAGGTATACAAAAAAAGCTTCGATTAAAAATCGAAGCTTTTTTGTGAACACGGAGGGATTCGAACCTTGTCGAGAAAGAGGCGGTAATAAAGGGATAGAGAATGGGGATTGTTGCAGTTCTAGAATAGTTCGAAATGTTTAGGGTGTGTTTGGGGTGATTTAGGTGGTGAAGATAATGCTGATGCATAGGATTTTTTATGCAAAGACGAGGGGGCACGAAAGTGCCCCCTCTTTTTTTGAAAAAAAGTTTTGCATCAGGTTAGGCTGACCTCCTGGTGCTTGTCACCGGAGAAGGCATCGCCGGCATCGGAGCCGAAGAAGGCGTAGACCTGAACGGTTCCTGCAGCCAATGGCAGGGTGATGCTGGCGGTCTCAGCCGAGCGCAGTACATCGGAGTTGATCACGTGCATTTCGCTGGCATCCATGACCAGCAGGCGCAACTTGTCGTCGGCGTTGCCGATGCCGGTACCGCTTTCGTCCTCCCAGGTGAGCTCGATGCCGGAGGTGGTCTCCGTATCATCCTGAATGGTTAATTCGGATGGCAGGGGCAGGTTGCCTACCGAGGCATGAAATTCGCCGTAGTTGGCCAACTGACCGTCCTGGTTGAAGGCGGGCATGTTGGTCTTGACAAAGAGGTTGTAGCCGGTCATTTGCTGGGTGGCCTTGTTCCACACCGGACGAATGAGCGAGCCCATGAGCGTGGAGGCCAGGCCGGTGATGGCCTTAAAGCGGCTGCGCTGCTGCTGCTGCTTTTCGGTGTTGGAGGTGTTCGGACCGGGCAGGGTTCGAAGGTAGTTGACGCCTCTCCAGGAGCT
>JBGRQA010000039.1:0-48318 GCA_041725895.1 Marinifilaceae bacterium | reverse complement strand
ACCTCCTCGGCCGTAACGAGGTGCACTATCCAGTTATGCTACGCGTCCGTTGATCTCTTAAAGACGCTGCAAATATAAGGCTTTCCCGAGGTTAAATGCAAATTTTGAAAATGATTTTTTACTTATTTCTTACTTGTCGAAATGCTATTCCATTTTGTTGCTATTGATAAATAGCTCGTTAAGTTTCCGAAAAATTATTAGGATAAAATATGCTATTGGGGAAGAGGTTTTTTAAGGAGAAGCTTTGCAGATGATGGGAATACAATAGTGGTTTTTTTTGCAAAATATAGCGGAATTAATGGTTTATGAAGTGATTGGTGCTTGTGAAAGAAAACTTTAGTAAGTTACGATTAGAACTATTATCTAACCTGTTTGAACTGCTTGCCTACTTCATTCTTATTGTCTTTCCATAGTTTTGAGTCCAATAAATCGGACAAACAATGAACACTATCATGAGAAAATTTCAGGCACTTGTTGTGCTGTGTGGTTTGGGGTTGACCTTTGGGTGTAATCCAAGGGAGATTGTAGAACCCAAATATTTGAATGCGAAGCTCCCTGTAGAACAGCGTGTGGAAGATCTGTTGGGACGCATGACCCTGGAGGAGAAAGTTGCCCAGATGTGTCAGTATGTTGGTCCCGAGCATATCCGGGAAGCAGAAAAAGTCATGACAGAGAAAGACTTGACGAATAGTGATGATATGGGATACTATCCGGGATTATCTTGTAGCCAATTGGAGGAGATGACCCGTAAAGGACTTGTAGGGTCTTTTCTGCATGTGAAAAATCCAGAAGAGGCCAATCATTTGCAAAAATTAGCCATGGAGAGCCGGTTGAAGATTCCTTTGTTGATTGGGATTGATGCCATCCATGGCAACGGTTTAAATGTGGGTGCAACGGTATATCCAACACCTATTGGAATGGCCAGTACCTGGGAACCTGCATTGATCGAACGAAGTGCCAGAGAAACTGCATTGGAAATGCGTGCCATGGGTGCTCAATGGGCCTTTACGCCCAATGTGGACATTGCCAGGGATGCCCGATGGGGAAGAGTTGGTGAGACCTTTGGAGAGGATCCCCACTTGGTGTCGGAGATGGGAGTTGCCATGATTAAAGGTTTCCAGGGAGAGGATTTTACCGGGGAAGATAAAGCCATTGCCTGTGCCAAGCACCTGATTGCGGGCAGCGAACCGGTGAACGGGCTGAATGCAGCTCCCATGGATGTTTCCGAACGAACTTTACGGGAAGTTTACCTCCCTTCGTACCAGGCAGCTATTGATGCGGGTGTTTTCTCCATGATGGCGGCTCACAACGAATTGAACGGGGTTCCCTGTCATTCTAACAAGTACATAATGACTGATATCCTACGGAATGAAATGGGATTTGATGGTTTCTATGTGAGCGACTGGATGGACATCGAGCGTCTGGTTGATCAGCATTTTGTGGCCGAAAACGAAAAGGAGGCCTGTTTCCTTTCCGTTGATGCGGGAATGGATATGCACATGCACGGACCACGTTTTCATGGACCAGTGAAGGAGTTGGTAGAGGAAGAACGATTATCGGAGGAGCGAATCAACCAATCGGTTCGTAAGATTTTGGAAGCCAAGTTCCGTTTGGGCCTATTTGAGAATCCATTTGTTGATATAAAAAAAGGAAAGGAGACGATCTTTGCAAAAGGCCATCAGTCCACAGCACTGGACATGGCCCGCAAATCGGTTGTATTGCTTAAGAACGAGGGGACATTGCCGTTAAAAAACAAGAAATATCGAAAGATTCTGGTAACAGGCCCTAATGCCAATAATCAAACCATAATGGGGGATTGGTCAGCCCTACAGCCAGAGGAGAAGGTAACAACAATCTACGAAGGCTTGAAGAAGGAGGCACCTGCAAATTGTCAGGTAAACTTCTATGACTGTGGAGAGGTTCTTCTAAAAATGGAGGATGAGAAGATTGCTAAGGCAGCCCGTTTGGCTAAATCCCATGATCTGACAGTAGTAGTAGTGGGAGAGAATTCCATGCGATACAACTGGGATGAGAAAACTTGTGGAGAGAATACCGACCGTTCCAACATCCAATTGCCGGGCAAGCAACAGGAGTTGGTTAAAGCCTTGTACAAGAGTGGTAAACCATTGGTTGTGGTGCTGGTGAACGGACGTCCATTGGGAACGGAATGGATTGCAGACAATGTACCTGCTCTGTTGGAAGCATGGGAGCCAGGTTCTTTTGGAGGGCAAGCTATTGCAGAGATCATTTACGGAAAGGTGAATCCAAGTGGAAAGCTACCGATTTCCATTCCACGTAATGTGGGGCAGATCCAGACCATATACAATCACAAACCTTCGCAGTACTTTCACAAGTACAAAAATGACAAAAGCAGTGCTTTGTTTGATTTTGGCTACGGTTTGAGTTATACTGATTTTGAGTACAGTAATTTAACAATTGAAAAGGTTTGTATACACAAGGAAGAATCGGTGAAAGTAAAAGTGATGGTGAGCAATACAGGCAAAGTTGCCGGTGATGAGATCATTCAGCTCTATGTACGTGATGAGTACAGTTCTGTTACTCGTCCAGTAAAGGAACTGAAGGCATTTAAAAAGCTAAATCTTGATCCGGGTGAGTCGCAGACAGTGGAGTTTGTTATTACTCCTAAAATGCTTGAATTCTACAACATCCAAATGCAAAAGGTGGTTGAGCCGGGTACCTTCAAGATTATGGTAGGAGGCTCATCCCGTGATGAGGATTTACAAATGGTTCGCTTAAAGGTGATGGAATAGATTAATAAATCTGAAAGGCTTAAATATAAATAGCCACGGATGGAATCTTGGGAAATGATTAAGATTGAGTGCGGCGCAGCACAAATTAATTAAAAGCGATGTTGTAGTTTTGCCCTATGACAGTAGGTGAAAATCCGTTACTAACGTATTAAATGCAGGCTAGCAATCCAATAGGAATATCAATATTGGAACTGCAAAAAGGGTGGTCACCGAAATGGAGACCGCCCTTTTTTTGCTAATAGCCAATAGCTTTTAATTCGTGATCACGAATCAATAATTTCCTTTAAGTATTCGGTTTCGGGCTTTACTTTTGCCCGTATTTGCTGGGACTTACCCCATAGAACTTCTTAAACGAGGTGCTAAAATATTTAGGATCGGAGAAACCAGTCTGGTAGGCAATCTCGCTGATACTGTATTTGCTCTGTTTAATTAGTTCCACTGATTTTTTTAGGCGGATGATCTTTACGAAATCCTGTGGAGATTGATCTGTCAAAGCTTTTAATTTTCTATAAAGCACAGGACGACTCATGAAGAGCTTCTTACTGAATTCTTCCACAGAGAAATTCGGGTTGTCCATGTTTTCATTTACGATATCCATGCATTTTTGGATGAATTCCTGGTCCAACTCGTTTTTGTAGTTGATTTGCTCACTGGTATCCTCCTGCTTCAGGAACTTCTCTTTGAGAACCTTGTGAGAGTTCAGGAGGTTGGAGATTTTCGATTTTAGGATGCGTAAATCGAAGGGTTTTTCGATGTAACCATCAGCACCTAACTCGTAGCCTTCAATCTTGTAATCGGATGAGGTAAGAGCAGTTACCAGAATGATGGGGATGTGACAGGTCTCAATGTTCTTCTTCAGGTGAGCAGTAAATACTCTGCCGTCCATTTCGGGCATCATAATGTCTGAAACGATGATATCCGGTTCAGTTTCCTTGATCAGTTCCAGTGCTTCCTTTCCGTTGGAGGCCTGCATGATTTGGTAGCTTGGCTTGAGTTCATTGGCAAGAAAAGTGATCAGCTCCCTGCTGTCTTCCACAATCAACAGCTTGGGCAGGTTTTCATTCACTCTTTCCTTTTCTGCATCCCTTTCATCTGTTTCCTTTACCGGTTTTACTGTGGTCTTGAATACTGGTATATACTTCTCTTTGGGCTGCTCTTCAATAAAATCAGCCGGTTTAAAGTGGTTACTACCCATCTTCAATTTCAGGGTGAATGTAGTACCCTCTCCGGTTTTGCTGGTAAACGAAATGGAGCCCGAGTGGGCGTTAACCAGCTGTTTTACCAGTAGCAAGCCTACACCACTTCCGGTTTCCTCCGAATTAATGGCATTGGTAGCACGGTAGTAGCGTTTAAAGATATTTCCCTGTTGATCTTCCGGGATGCCAATACCACTGTCTTGTACCTTGATAAAACACTGGTTGCGAAGAGAATCGATGTGAATGGTGATCTTGCCCTCTTCGGGAGTATATTTTATCGCATTGGAAATAAGGTTGTAGAAGATTTTATCAAACTTTAAGCGGTCGTACCACAGTTCAATGATCTCCCGATTGGACAGAAGCTGGAATTGTAGACGTTTCTTCTCCAAAAGAGGTTTAAATGAGGTGGATACCTCCGAAAGGTGCTCCACAATGTTGTGTTTGTCCACTTGCATTTGCATTTTCTTCATCTCTGCCTTCTGGAAATCCAGTAACTGGGTAAAATGGGTATGGAGTTTGTCTACATTCTTCAGAGCCATGCTAATTAGGTCGGAATCCTGCTCCGATAGGCTTTCCCTTGTGGAAAGGCTTGTTAATGGAGATTTGATCAGTGTAAGTGGCGTTTTTAAGTCATGAGCCACATTGATGAAAAACTGGATCTTCTCGTTGGAATTCTTCTCCTGCATTCGAATGCGAATGAATTTCAGAATAAAGTTGGCAATTCCAATAAAGAGGATCAGGTAGATGCCATAGGCCCAATAGCTTTGCCAGAATGGAGGTTGAACTTTAATTGTAATGGTTCTTTCATCCCCGTTCCAGATGTCCCGAAGGTTGCTGGTGCGCACTCTGAAGGTATAGGCCCCCGGATGGATATTTGTATAGGTGGCGGAGGAAACGGATGTGGCAGGAGTCCACTCCTCCTCAAAGCCTTCCAGTTTCCATGAGTATCGGTTCTTTACCGGATTGGTATAGTTAATACCCACAAAATCCAGAGAGAATGAGTTTTGATGGTAGTTCAGTTCAATATGATCTGTTAGATCAATCTGTTTTTTCAAAGGGGTAAGGGGATCCCCAATGGGATAGGATTTGTTCGAAATTTTAAAATCAGTGAAGAACAATTTGGGGGCCAGGGTAATTTTTTGAATCTGAAGTGGATCGAAAGTCACGAATCCGCTTTCTCCCCCGAAAATCAGTTTTCCATCCCGGGTGGTACAGGAGGCACCATAGTTGAACTCTTTAATGGTCAACCCGTCCGATAGGTCGTAATTGTCAAATTTGTTTGTCTGTGGATCGAACAGAGACAAACCATTGGTGGTGCTCAACCATAGTTTTCCATTCGCATCAGGAAGGATTCCATAAACCGTATTGGAAGGCAGGCCTTTCTTTTGTGTGAAATGGGTGAACAGCTCTGTTTTAGGATTAAAGATATTTAATCCACCTCCCTCCGTTCCGATATACACTTTCCCTTCTGCATCCTCATAGAAACAGAAGCAAGAATTGCTTGATATGGATGTTAGATCTCCCTTTTGAGGTAGGAAAAGTTTGTACACCCCTGTTTTCTTATTCAGGAGGTAAAAGCCTTCACGACAGCCCAAGTAGAGGTAGTCATTTTTCCCTTCGTAGATGGTTTGCACACTGTATATTGGATAGGAGGTGATCTTTTGGGTGGAGGGAGTGTATTTCAGAAGCTTACCCCGAATGGATCCGATCCATACGTCCTGGTTTCGATCCTTCAGGATTTTGTACACGTAGATGGTTCCCTCATTTTTTTCAAGCTCTTTGTTGCGGAAAACGGAACTGACATTTCCTGTTTTTAGATCAACTCGGTCGATGCCACCTCCGTAGCTCCCCATCCAGATTTCATTATCATTGACTTGCTCCAAGGTGAGTATGGTGTTGCTACCCAGTAGTTTTTTGCTGTTGGAGTTGTTGTAAAGGTGCTTCCATTTTTTTGTTCCCGGATCGAAAATGCTCACACCTTTCTTGGTACCAAACCAGACATTTCCTTTATCATCTTCCAAAACAGCACGTCCGGTGTTATTGCCTAAAGAGTTTGGGTTGTTCAGGAGGTGCTGAATGGGTTCAAAAGGTAAAAAATTAGGGTCGTATACATTGATCCCTCCACCATAGGTTGCTACCCAAATTCGCCTTTCTTCATCTTTTAACAGGTCGTAAACCCCATTGTTGCTAAGTGATTGGGGGATGTCCTCCTGATGGTTCAGGTTTTTGACGATTTGCAGGGATTCATCCATGATGTAAACCCCTTTTCCATCTACCCCTACAAGAAATCCGTTCTCCTCCAGTGGAATGATCTTTTTGATCCAAATGCCTTTGGAAATGGCTTTATTAAGGCTTTTACATTCGATAAATTGTTCTGTTTTTGGGTTCCATAGGAATACTCCCTGGTCCACGGTACAGATCCAGATTCTACCCAACGGATCTTTGTAAAGATAATTACAGTAGGAGTTGATCAACTGCTCCCTGATATTTTTTAGATCTAGAAATGGTCCTACTCTATAGTTTTGTGTGTTTATTTTGAAAATTCCATTGCTGGTTCCTGCCAGGAAAAAATCTTCATTAAAGGGAATTAGGGTTAGTACCGGTGTGTTGATTTCTTTGATTTTGATCAGCGAATCTTCCTGATAATTATAGATGTAGGCTGTGTTGTCTGCACCGATGAGTAGTTTCCCATTTTTGTCCTCTTTTATCACATTGATACGAAGGGAGGAGAGTTCCTTTCTGTTTTTGCCGTTGATTTGTTCAAAACGATCCTTCTCCTTGTTGTAAAGAAACAATCCATTGAGCGTACCAACCCATAGTTGCCCTTTCTGATCGATATGCAAATATTTGGCAACATTGGTTTCGGATCTCAGTTGATCGTCGGTAAGTAAATCGTAATGTTTGAAATGTTTTCCATCATATCGGTTTACCCCGTTACGAGTACCGAACCAAAGCAAACTTTTTTCATCCTTGGCAATGGAGTAAACAATGTTATTGCTTAATCCTTTATGAATGGTCAGATGTCTCAGTTCAATTCCCCAAAGAGAAGAGCAAAGGGAGAGCAAGAGGTAACTTAGAATGAAATATTTTTTTAGCATATCGAGATTAGGTTTGTTTATTGGAACGATAAATCGACCTTGAGGTCTTTAAGGGATTTATTTCCGGTTTCTTTCTAACAATTTCTCCATTAATGCGGAGGTATACAAATATAAGTGTAGATTCATTGTAAACAGGGAAAAGCAGTTGGAAAGAACGGAAAATACACCCATTGAGAACGATTAACTAACCAATTAAGAGAAGAGAGAAGGAAATAAGTTCTTGATGCATGTAGACGATTGTTGTAGGAAGGTGTCTCTTAACAGGATGTTTGAGGAAGCAGTAAGACGAGGGATGGGGTGGGTTAGAGGGAAGTACAAGTTCTCCTTTTGGGGTGTATGGTTCTTTTTCTTTTTGTACTTTGATTGTTGATTTTTTGAATTGAAGTCTAATGTTTCATATATTAGGGCTCTTGAAATATTTTCCCTCCCCAGTACATGTGCCTTTCGGGCTAGTTCGCCCTTGTGGTGGCAAACGAATTTACAAAATCAATTTATTGAAAAGCAATTGGAGTATGGAGCTGATGGAACGATTTGTTGTATTGTATGAAATTGAAGATAAGCTATTTGGTGGGTTTTTGATGATTTGATGAACGGTAAATCAAACTTTTCGAACTATGAGTAAACCTCATTGGAAAGAAGTATGCCTTACTTAGCTGACGCTAATTTAAATCAGAAATTCAAATGAAACGACTAACAATTATTGTGCTGTTTCTTGTTCTTGGCCTGCAATCCTTTGCGCAACGACAGATCTCAGGAACAGTAACCGGGACTGATGGGTTGACCCTACCCGGAGTAAATGTATTAATAAAAGGCACGGCAACGGGAACTACAACCGATATTGACGGGAAGTACTCCCTCTCGGTTTCGGGTGCCGAAGCTGTGTTGCAATTTTCCTTTATCGGTTTCAAATCCCAGGAAATTACTGTTGGGGCCGAAAACGTTATCAATGTGGTGTTGCAATCTTCTGCTGAGTCCTTGGATGAGGTGGTAGTTGTTGGTTACGGTGAGGTGCGAAAGCGCGATGTAACTGGATCCATTTCTAAGGTGAAGGAGTCTGAAAATGTTGCAAGACAGTATTCAAGTGTGGATGCTTTGTTGCAGGGACGCTCGTCCGGTGTGCAGGTGGTGTCCAATCCCGGCTCACCAGGTGCTGCTGTAAGTGTTCGTATTCGAGGTACAAACAGCTTACGAGGAAACAACGAGCCTTTGTATGTAGTAGATGGAGTGATTATTAGCTCTGCGGGAGAAGATGTGTTGGATGCTTCTACTGATGCCAATGAACTGCAGTCTCCTCAGAATGGACTAACTGGATTGAATCCTCGTGATATTGAGAGTATCGAGATTTTGAAGGATGCTTCGGCTACTGCTATTTATGGATCACGTGGTGCCAATGGAGTGGTTCTGATTACCACCAAACAGGGACAAAAGGGGGATGGTAAAGCCAAAATCAATGCTTATGGCTCTGTTGAGTTTTCGTGGATCTCTAAAAAGTTGGATGTGTTGGATGGTGTTGGTTTTGCCAAGTATCGTAACGAAGTGGCACTATTGGAAGGAAATAAAGTAAACTATCATGTTGATGGGGATCAGGTGTATCCTATCAGTTACAAAGCCGATCCTGTAACTGGTATTGAAATGCCAACCGTAGAAGAAACTCCATACGAGCAAAAGAACTGGCAGGATGAGATCTACGAGATGGGGGTTACCCATACCGAAGGGGTTACAGTAAGTGGAAGGGGAGAGAAATCCAAATACTACTTCTCTGCAGGTTTTGCTGATCAAAAAGGTATTGTTGAAACTTCCCATATCCAAAGAGGAGACCTTCGTTTGAATATGACCAACCAGTTGAGTGATAAATTGGAACTGGATACTCGTATTTCGATGATGTATCAGGACGGAAGTTTTGCCCAGTCCGGAAGTAAATCGGGTGGGAACCGAAGTTTTACCAAACAGGTGTTGGGGTATACGCCTCTTGTTGGTTACGAGTCTGAAGATAGCGATGACCTGGATTTGGATGTTTCCAATCCTTATGCCTGGTTGACTGACTATGATGACGAAACCAAGGAGTTGAGAATTAATGCTTCTTCATCCCTTACTTATGAGGTGGCAGAAGGTTTGAAATACAAAATTCAGGGAGGACTGGATTATCGTAACAAGGATAGATCCAGATTCTGGAATACTGGTGTATTCAAGGGACAGAAAGAAAACGGTGCGCTGGCAATGTCTACTCTTGACCGCTACTCCTACACCATGGATAACCTATTGATGTATAGTAAGAAGATTAATGACAATCATCGTATCAATACAACAGTTGGTGTAACCTTTGATGGGAGTCATGCAGAGGCTTCAGTATACGAAGTGACTGATTTCCCGATTAAATCATTAGGAATTAAAGCTCCTGAATTGGGACAGATTATTTCTCAGCCTTACGATTTGGTTACTGCAGAAGAATCGATTCTTTCCTTTTTGGGACGTGTGAACTACAGCTTGATGGACAAGTATGTGTTTACTGCAAGTTTCCGTGCCGATGGTTCCTCCAAGTTTGCGGATGGCAATAAATATGGGTACTTCCCAGCTGCTGCTTTTGCCTGGCGAATGATTGAAGAGGATTTTGTGAAGGATCTGAACGTGTTTGAAAATCTGAAATTCCGTATGGGATGGGGACAAACAGGAAACCAGGCCATAGATGCCTACAGTACCCTGAAGAATTATAATACCGTTTACTATGTGGATTCCGATGGGAATACTGTTATTGGAAACGCCGGTTCGAATATTTCCAACCCTGATCTGACTTGGGAGACCACAACTCAATACAATGCCGGTTTAGATATGTCCTTTTTCAGAGGGCGTTTGAGTGCTGTGGCTGATGTATACTACAAAAAGACCAAGGACTTGTTGCAGGAAATTCAGATTGGTACGTCCAATGGTTTCTCCACCATGCCAATCAACCGGGGTAAGATTGAAAATAAAGGAATCGAGTTTTCTTTGGATGGAGTAATCCTGGATAAAAAAGATATCTCGCTGAATGTTGGAGGACACATCTCATTTAACCGTAATAAGGTTCTGGAACTAGGTTTGGCTCCTTCTTCAGTATGGAGCGACGGAGTGGAATCCAAAGAAGTATTCTATCTGGGTAATAATGTTTCCACCGGTACCTACTTTAAAGCTCCTGCCAATATTTTTATGGAAGGACAACCTGTAGGAATGCTTTGGGGTTACAAAACCAATGGTATTTACCAGGACGAGGCAGCAGCAGCAGCCGGACCTACCTACAATGGTAATCACAATGTAGCTGGAGATGTGATCTTCGTGGATCAAAACGGAGATGGTAATATCAACGAACTGGACCGAACCTTTATCGGTAATCCTAATCCTGACTTTACTTATGGTTTTAATGTTAACTTCAACTATAAGCGATTTACTTTGAGTGCTTTGTTTGAAGGGGTGTATGGAAATCAGATTGCCAATGGTAATTTGATGGAATTGGCTTATGCAGAAGGAACCAGCAAGAATGTACTAAATGATGCTTACAACAAGGCATGGCGTCCGGATGCACCTTCTACTTCTCACCCAAGAGTTGGTTATGACCTGAATGAGGTATTTACGGATCGTATTGTTGAGGATGGTAGTTATTTGAGAATGAGTAATGTTACTCTGGGGTATGATGTTCCAGTTGAGAGTCTTGGTTTCGATAAGGTAAATGTATATGTAACCGGAAGAAACCTGTTTACCATCACCGACTACAGTGGCTACGATCCACAGGTAACCAGCTTTATGTATGACGGAACCATTATGGGAGTGGATTGGACTGGTACTCCTAATGCCAGAACTTTCCTGATGGGTGTGAATGTAACTTTCTAAGGACCATTAAATTTCAAGATTATGAACTTTAAAATAAAAAATATACTATCCTTCATTTTAATGGGTGCAATGCTAGGGGCATGTAGCCTTGACGAAGATCCGACCTTCCCTTCATCCGAGATTCTTTTCTCTGACGTGGAGGGAGCACAAACGGTGTTAACAGGAGCCTACTCAGGTTTGGCCCATTTTGGATACTATGGTGCCGATTTCCATCACCTTACCGACTTGGGATCTGGTTTGTTTACCACAGGAAAAGATGCCAACCTAAAGGATATTTGTGCATTGAAGCCTTACCCCTCTCAAAACTACGTAGAGAATGTTTGGAAGGCTTGTTTTTCGGTTATTGAACGAAGTAATGATGTGATTGCAGGTGTTCAGGATGCAGATTTCTCGGAAGAAGTGAAGGGCGATATGTTGGGACAAGCCTACTTTTTGCGTTCTTTTTCTTATTTCAACCTTGTGCGTTTGTACGGAAAAGCTCCTCTGAGAACAGAGCCAGCAAGTAGTAAAAATGTAAATTCTCCTTTGGCTACTGCTGATGATATTTATGCTCAAATCATTGCTGATGCTGAGATTGCAAGAGATACGCTGTACGAGAATCGTGCCGACGGTCGCCCTACTAGCTATGCTGCCAGCATGTTATTGGCAAAAGTATACATGACCTTAGCTGGAAATCAAACTGCTGATGCAGTAGAATACTGGCAAAAGGCTTACGATGAAGCCATCAAGGTTTACGGGCATTTTTCTCTAGTTGGGGATTACCGTACCCTTTGGTATGAGGAGACCAGCAACTATACTTCAGAATCTATTTTTGAGGTGGCAGGAAACGTCGAGAATACTTTGCGTCAGTTGCAGCTGTTCACACCAAGTAATGGTAACCTGGGACGTAGTGTTTGGGGCCGAATCAAGCCAAATGTTGAGGTATACGACCAACACGCAGCAGCTTATGCTACTGATCCTCGCTTGGAGGCAACTTTCCAAACCGAGTGGACGAAGTACAATTCTGCCGGGAAAGCAACCCTTCAAAAGACCTATCCTACTTTCACAAAACGTCAGAATAAGGACAAGAGCTATCCTTTCCTAGCCAAGTATTCTATGAAGAATACTTTGGCCCTAAACTACAATACGAATATGAATTTGGTGGCCTACCGTTACAGTGATCTATTGTTGATGTTGGCTGAAATTGAGAATGAATTGAATGGTCCTGATAACGCTTACCAGTACGTAAATGAGGTGTTGGCGCGTGCAAGGCAATCTGCTGATACTCCTTCATCTGAACCAGCGAATTGGAGCGGAATGACTCAAGAGCAATTCAGAGAGGCAATTATGGCCGAATACAATTATGAACTTCTGGGTGAAGGGCACGATTGGTTCAATGTGAGACGTCGAGGCTACGAGTACTTCAAGACTCACGTGATTGATGTTCACAACAATACTGCTGCTTACGATTTTTCCAAATCACGTGATGTGGAGTATATTGACAATGAGCGTACAATGTTGTTCCCCATTCCAGGCTCTGAAATTACGTCCAATCCTAACGTATCTGCTGCAGATCAGAATCTTGGATATTAATATTAAGATGAATTTTAGATAAGTTAAGGAACGTACACAATGATTGATTTCGAATGGATGATTCATTGATGTATGTTCCACAATTTGGTAAAGAAATATGCTTGAAACCAGGTTGACGAATTCTGAAAATGATTCCCATTTGTAATGCGGGATCGAGGGGAGCGTTTCATGCTTAATTGGTAATTATTAGCGAAGGTTGGAAAGCCGTTGGAAAAATGGATTTAGACTGGTAGCTGATCACTAAATTAATTTCAAATGAAAAGACATATATTAGCATATGGTTTATTAGTATCATTGTCGGCTTTTACTTTTATGGCTTGTGATGATGATTCCCAAGAATTAAACCCTGTTCAACAGGAAGTGATTGCTCCTACACTTTCTAAGTATGAACCGGTAGTACTGGGGCCCAGTGATACCCTTAAAACCGCAGAGGCGGATTTCAATGTGGCTGTTGGTGACTATAAATTTAAGTTGGCAGGTATTTATGCAGACAATGAAGAGGATCTCTCGGATGCTTCAACTCTTCAGTTGTTTAACATTGATGAGCAATCGGGACAGATCTCCATTGTTTCGACAAATGCCAAAAAAGTGTCTGAGCTTGCATTGGGGAAATACTATTTTAGTTTGGCTTTGAGTCATATGGGGGGAGTTGCTGTTTATGACAGTATTGCTTCCATTGAGATCATTGATCTGCCATTTACTGTTGCATACGGTAGTACTCCATATGAATTGTCATTTGGTACCTTGGGTGAATTCTCAACTGTAACTGTGAATTCTGAGGATGAAGACCTTGTTGTGGAGAAGTACGAATTGACCGCATCACCTGAAGGTATCAGCATTAATGAAACAACTGGTGCTCTGAGTAAGACTACAACCAATCTGGCTGCAGGAGATTACGATCTTTCTGTGAAGGTATACACCAATAAGGGATTCAAGGATTTTGTAGAGCTTGTGCATATCAATGTAGGGGAGAAGCCCGAATTGCATTATACCCAGGAAGGAAATCAGGTTACAATGATCAATATTGCTCCTGAAGTAGGATTTACGGTTGAATTGACCGGGAACACTGAGGATATTGGAACCGGTTTGGTGTACGCTCTCAAAAATGTTGATCTGGAAGGATTAAGTATCGATACAAACACGGGTGCAATTACTCTTGCCGAAAACAGCAATCCTGTAGAGGGAATCTACCCTGTAAGTATTAATGTTTCCAATGAATCTGGGTTGAATGTAGACTACCTGAACCTGTTTAATGTTAAGGTAACCATTCCGACGGAAACTCCTCAATTGTTTTATGCTCAGGCAGGAACTCAATTTACCAATGTAACAGTTTCTTCCTGGTCAGGATTTACAGTAGCAGTTGACGGGCCTTCTGAAGAGTTGGGAACCGGTCTTGTGTATTCTTTTAAAGATACTGATGTTGCAGGTTTGAGTATTGATGCGAATACAGGCGCCATTACCCTTGCCGAAGACAGCAATTTGGCGGAAGGAAACTACATTGTTAGTATTAGTGTTACCAACGATGAAGGTAAAGTGGTAGATTACCCTGAGATGTTTACCATTGATGTAGTTAATGCCTGGGAACAGATTGCATTGGATGAACTGGATGTTTCAGGCTATGCAGAAAAGGAGGCCAGACCAGTAGATGATCAATATCCATACTATGAAACTACAAAGCTGAATGCTTCTGCTGTGGAATTTATTTCTTACAAGCACAAACCTGATGCAGGAACAGGGTTTTTAGCTTATGGTTTTGGTATCAACCTGGGGAAAGAGTTGGAAATGGATACCCCACTGCTTCGAGAGTTGGCAATGGATGGTACCTTTCGCAAGATGAAGGTTTCCTTTGGTGAAACTTCTGTAGGAAAAATCCAGACTGATGCAGTGAAGAGACGTTTTTACTTTGGCTACAACCGTAGCGAGCTGATCGACAACTCCAACTTTGTGGATGCTGAATGGAACCTGTTGATTGATGAGAACAGTGAGAAATGGGCTACAAATAACTTCAAGACTGATTTCAAGACCATCGAAACAGAATTTGAAGTGGATGATCCTGCCCAGGAAAAACTGTACTTGCAATGGCGAATTACTTCCACTCAACCTGCTACCGGATATACTCGTGCTTATTTCAATGCCATCAAAATTGAAGTGATGAAGAAAACTGTCCCAGATTTTAAATAGTTGGAACATAGGAGATAATTTCGATTGATTCCCTTGGGATTTAATGAATCGAAGAGCAAAATAGATGTAGAGGAGAGCTGAATGTGGAATACACCACTCTTCTCTCCTCTGCTGCTATCTGGTAAAAGGATCTGCTGATCTTTTCTTTCATCTTACCTTTTATATTCCAAAATAAACAAAATGAAAAAACTAGCAATACGAAAATCGTCTCTGCTTCTGACCGGTTTATTCGGTTTGGCTTTTGCAGATTGTAGTGCACAGAGAGAATTGGAAAAGAAACCTAATGTTCTCTTTTTCCTGGTGGATGATATGGGTTGGATGGATGCCGGTTACCAGGGCTCTGAATTCTTCGAAACTCCCAATATCGATAAACTGGCTAGTGAAGGGGTGAGGTTTACGAATGCCTATGCAACCCATCCTCGCTGTGTACCTTCCCGATATTCCCTAATTACCGGTAAATATCCTGCCAGAGCGCAAATGCCCGGACCAGGGGAGGGGAAACTCCGCCCTGGAGATGAGGGGAAATTGAAGCCTGAGGAGGTTTCTTTGGCCGATGCCATGAAGGCTGGAGGTTACTCTACTTTCTTTGCCGGGAAATGGCATTTAGCCACTTCAGGAACATTCCCGCAGGATGTGGGTTTTGATGTGAATATTGCCGGAGGCCATGCAGGTTCTCCCATTTCCTATTTCTATCCCTATAATGAGGGGAGAGCTACTGGCAAAAAGAAGCCCATCGAAGGTCTGGAGGAAGGAAAGAAAGGGGAGTACCTGACCGACCGGATTACAGATGAGACCATAAAATACCTGGAGACCCATTGCAATAGCAATCCTGATCAACCATTCCTGGCCTATGTTTCGCATTATGCCATTCATGAGCCTTTGCAGGCTAAGGAGGAATACATTCATAAATTTCGAGAGAAGTTGAAAACGATGAGGTATGAGGGACCTGAATTTATTGAGGAGGGAACCGGAACCACCAAGATGAGGCAGGATGATCCGGTGTATGCTGCGATGATCTACAGTATGGATGAGAGTTTGGGTCATATTACTCAGACCCTTGAGAAGTTAGGGCAGCTCGATAATACCATCATCATCTTCTTTTCGGATAACGGTGGTTTGTCTAATCGTGGCTTTCGTCCCCGAAAGGTAGCGACCTCAAATTACCCGCTTCGGGCCGGAAAAGGACATCTTTACGAAGGAGGTATTCGTGAACCCTTGATTGTGAAATGGCCAGGAGTAACTAAAGCCGGTACCGTATTGGAGGCTGTAGTTACCGGAGCCGATTTTTTCCCTGCCATCCTGGAGATGGTCAATTTTCCCTCACAACCGGAAGCACATCAGGACGGGCAGAGTTTTGTTTGGGCATTGAAGAACCAGGAGAATCCGCAGGCAGATCGGGCGATTTTCTGGCATTCTCCGGTTTCCCGTCCGCATGCAACAGGAGATAAGGACTGTAGTGCAGTTCGAAAAGGGGATTTCAAGCTCATCGAGTGGTACGATGAAGATCGAGTTGAACTTTACGATTTAAAACACGACCTTGAAGAGAGGTATGATCTATCCCAAAAGAATCCGGGAAAGACTAAGGAATTACGGGATCTTTTGAAAGAGTGGCGAAAGGAAGTGAATGCCTATACAAAATAGCGCTTTATTGATAATTATTATAATAATATGATGAAGATGAATTGGAAATCCCTTTCCTGTTTGGGATTGGGACTGTTAGGAGCGACAAATGCGTTTGCCGCCAAGAAGGAGAAACCAAATATTCTCTATTTTCTGGTTGATGATATGGGATGGAAGGATACCGGTTACCAAGGATCCAAATTCTATGAAACCCCAAATATTGATAAGCTGGCCCAGGAAGGAGTTCGTTTTACCAATGCCTATGTAAGTCATCCGCGTTGCCTGCCTTCCAGGTATTCCATCATCACCGGGAAGTATCCTGCCAGAGATTGGGTGCCTGGTTCTAATGTGAAACAACTAAAGGGAGGGGAAACAACTTTGGCTGTTCCTTTTAAAGAGGCTGGGTATTCCACTTTTTTTACAGGAAAATGGCATCTGGCAGCAAATGAGAGTCTTCCCGAAAATCAGGGGTTTGAAGTCAATATTGGGGGAGGACATGCGGGCGCTCCCATTTCTTACTTCTATCCCTTCAACGAAGGAAAAGGGAGAAAATCCAAGGAGCGTCCCATTCATGGATTGGACGAGGGTACTGATGGAGAATACCTGACTGATAGACTGACCGATGAAACCATTAAATATTTGAGAAAACAGCATGAGGAGACTCCTGATAAACCCTTCCTTGCTTATGTGTCTCACTATGCTGTTCATACTCCGTTTCAGGCCAAGGATGAGTATGTGAAAAAATTCAGGAAAAAGCTAAAAACTATGCAGTATGATGGTCCTGAGTATATTGACGAAGGTACAGGCCAGCGAAAAATGCGTCAGGATAATGCTGTATACGCAGCAATGATCTACAGTATGGACGAGAGTCTGGGCCGTTTGGTGAAAACACTCAAGGAGTTAGGAGAATATGATAATACCATTATTATTTTATTTTCCGATAATGGTGGTTTGTCGAATCGTGGAACCAATAATCGGCAGTTGGCAACATCAAACACGCCATTGAAAGCAGGAAAAGGACATTTGTATGAGGGAGGTATTCGAGAGCCAATGATTGTAAGATGGCCCGGAGTTATCAAAGCCGGAACTGAAAATGATGAAGTGATTATTGGATCCGATTTTTTTCCTACCATGCTGGAAATGGCTGGATTGCCGCTTCATCCTGAAGCCCATCTTGATGGAGAAAGTTTTGTTTGGGCATTGAAGGATAAGAAAAATCCTAACCCCAACCGTGCCTTCTTCTGGCATTCGCCTACAGGAAGACCTCACTCAACAGGGGATTCAAATTGCAGTGCTGTACGTCAGGGCGATTTCAAGCTGCTTGAGTTCTTCGATCAGGGAAGGGTGGAGCTGTACAATTTGAAAGAAGATATTTCCGAATCGAAAGACCTAAGCAACGAAATGCCAGAAAAAACAGAAGAGTTGTTGCAAGTTCTTCATACTTGGAAAAAAGAAATAAATGCTTTCAAAAAAGTAAAAAAGAACAAGGGCAAGAGAAAAGGTAAAAAAGCCAAAGCAAATCAACATTAAGAAATAAAAACCTAATCAATGAACGGAATTAAATACGCAATTGCCGGTATGGGCTTAAGTCTGTGTTGTAACGTGGCAGCACACGCTCAGCAATTGCCCCAATTGGAGAAAATTAAGAAACAGAAGCCCCGTAATGTGATTTTTATTCTTACGGACGATCATCGCTACGACTTTATGGGCTTTACCAACAAGGTGCCCTGGCAGGAAACCCCTAATATGGATAAAATGGCAAAGGAAGGAGCCTATTTTAAGAATGCCTTTGTAACCACATCGTTGTGTTCGCCTAGTCGCGCTTCCATCCTAACGGGGCAGTATTCACACTGCCATACAATAGTGGATAATTATGCACCCGATCCCGGCAATCTGACCTATTTCCCACAGTACTTGCAGAAAGCCGGTTACCAAACTGCTTTTCTGGGCAAATGGCACATGGGAGATCATGGGGATGATCCGCAGCCTGGTTTTGACCATTGGGAGAGTTTTAAAGGACAGGGTGTTTACTACAATCCGGAGTTGAATATTAACGGAAAGCGAATCCAATACAAGGATTCTACTTACATCACCGATTTGTTGACAGACCATGCCATCAATTGGATGGAGCATCGGGATAAGAAAAAACCCTTTTTTATGTATCTATCGCATAAGGCAGTTCATGCTGAATTTCAGCCTGCGATGAGACACAAAGGAAGATACAAAGGAAAGAAGATTAAACTTCCTCCAACCTTTGAGCAAACCAAAACAGGAGAGTACCGTGAATTGAAATGGCCAGAGTGGGTGAAGCAGCAACGCGTTAGCTGGCATGGCGTGGATTATATGTACCATGGGAATGCCGACTTTAATGAAATGGTGCAACGTTACTGTGAAACTTTGCTGGCTGTGGATGAGAGCATTGGTGCGGTGATGGATTACCTCAGGAAGGAAGGATTGGATGAATCAACTATGGTGATTTACATGGGCGATAATGGATTCAGTTGGGGAGAACACGGTTTGATCGATAAACGTCATTTCTATGAGGAGTCGGTGAAGGTGCCCTTCCTGGTGCGCTGTCCTGAACTATTCGAGGGAGGTAAAACCATTGATAAGATGGTACAGAATATTGATCTGGCTCCTACCATTTTGGAGATGGCAGGATTGAGACAACCCAAATACATGCCCGGACATTCCTTTACGCCATTGTTGAAAGGGAATGAAATCAATTGGCGCGACCGGATCTTTTACGAATACTACTGGGAGTATGATTTTCCCATGACCCCAACGGTATTTGGGATACGTACCGATAAGTACAAGTACATTCGTTATCATGGCATATGGGACCGGAATGAATTGTACGATATCGAGAATGATCCGGATGAGATGTACAATTTGATTGACAAGCCAGAACATCAGGAGTTGGTGAAGAAACTGGCCAATGAACTGTACGATTGGCTGGAGAATACCGATGGTATGAATATTCCGTTGAAACGGACCGTGAAATACCGGTGGGGGGATTACCGCCATGAAGATCAATATTAAAGACTAAATACTGAAAGGAGTGCTGGCAAGGCCTTGAAAAGGCTAGCTAAAGATAAATTTGTAATTAAATTTCAAGGTTCTTGTTGGGCTCATTTCTCCATTTGTTTGAAGTTTAGGAATTCAAATTGATTTATTAATTTTCGATTACAGGGGCCCTTGCGACAACTGATAACCGACAACCATGATACTGTAATGAAAAAAGAATTAATCTGTATGGGGTTAATGGCTGTTACCGGAGTAAATACAGTCAATACATTTGCTTGTGATAAAGCAGATGAGAAAGTAAAGAAAAATGTCCTGTTTTTGATGGTGGATGATTTGCGTCCGCAATTGGGTTGTTATGGACAAAATCAAATTAAGTCGCCCAATATTGACAAGTTAGCCAGTGAGGGGACATTGTTCAGAAAAGCTTATTGTAACTATCCGGTTTGTGGCCCGTCAAGAGCCAGTTTATTGAGCGGACTTCGTCCAAATGCGACTCGCTATATCAATAACCAGTGTAGTGTGGAAAAAGATGAGCCTAACATTGTCCCAATTCAGAAGGCATTTAAGGATAATGGTTACTACACAGTTAGTTTGGGGAAAGTATATCATCACAGGTTTGACAGGGTAGACGGATGGAGTGAAAGACCATGGCATGCAACAGATGGAGAAACGCGAAAAGATCATCCGGATGGTTGGCGTGACTATCAAGATAATGATAATCTTGCTCTTTGCAGAAATAACAAAGGGAGAGCAAACTCTTTTGAGATGGGAGAGGTGAACGATGAGGATTACTTTGATGGGAAAATAGCGAACAGAGCAATCGAGAAATTACAGAAGTTCAAGAAATCAGGTCAGCCATTCTTTATGACAGTGGGATTCATAAAACCTCACCTGCCATTAAATGCACCAAAGAAATATTTCGATTTATATCCTAAAAACTCAATTGAGCTGCCAAGTAACTACTATGCACCTGAAAATGCACCGGAACAATCACTTCATAATTGGTGGGAGCTAAGAGCTTATCATGATATCCCGTCAAAAGATGGTAATTTGACAAATGAGAAAGCCAAAGAAGTGATTCGTGGTTATTATGCCTGTGTTAGCTATGTAGATGCCATGGTGGGTAAGGTTTTGGATAAACTAAAAGAATTGAACATGGATGAGAATACGGTTGTTTGCCTGATCGGAGATCATGGATGGCAATTGGGAGAACACTCGTTGTGGTGCAAGCACAGTAATTTTAACAAGGCGTTGAATACTACAATGATTGTAAAAGCCCCAGGAATGAACGGTGGTCACGAAACAAATTCTTTAGTTGAGTTGATTGACTTATATCCTAGTTTTTGTGATTTGACAGGAATTGATGCTCCTGATCATTTGGAGGGGAAAAGTTTTGTTCCTGTGTTAAAGAACCCCCAAAAGCAGGTGAAAAAAGTTGTGTATTCAAAAATGGGAGATGGCTGGTCTGCTATTACTCAGCAATACATTTATACCGAATGGAAGAATAAAAAAGGCGAGACTACAGAAAGAATGTTATTTGATCATAAAAATGATCCGGAAGAAAATGTGAACGTTGTTGACAATGCGAAAATGAAAAAAGTTGTGGCGAAAATGTCAAAACTTCTGGACTTATATGTTGAAGCAGAATAAGAATGATGAGAAATCCGCTGATTAAAAATACTTATCCTTGGTCGTTGTTTTTATTGGGAGGAATTGGTTTACACTGTGGTGTAAGCCAATGCTCTCCTGAAAGGGAGTATGAACAGCCCAATATCCTTTGGATTACCTGCGAGGACATCAGTCCCAACCTGGGGTGTTACGGAGATGAAGCCGCTAAGACCCCGGTTTTGGATCATTTGGCATCTGAAGGGGTGCGCTTCACCAATGCTTTTACTACGGTAGGGGTGAGTGCGCCTAGTCGTTCCTCCATTATCACCGGAATGTATCCGGCAAGTTTGGGAACGCACAACATGCGCACCGGAAAGGATATAACCGGGATTTCAAAGGGAGTATACAAGCAGGAAACAGGGATTGTTGATCCTTCAGGCAATCCGGTTCCCCAATATTCGGCAGTTGTGCCGGTTGATGTGAAATGCTTTACGGAGTATTTGCGCAAGGCCGGTTACTACTGTACCAACAACAACAAGACCGATTACCAGTTTGCGGCTCCTATTACGGCCTGGGATGAGAACGACAGCAAAGCGCATTGGCGAAATCGCCCAAAAGGGAAGCCCTTTTTCTCGGTTTTCAACCTAAATGTAACGCATGAGTCGCGTATCTGGAAGAAAAAAAACGATCCCACGCTGGTAGATCCTTCCGCTCCTCAATTGCCACCCTATTTTCCGGAAGATTCGATTGTTCGGAAGGATGTTGCCCGCAAGTATTCCAATATTACCGAAATGGATCAGCAAGTGGGGCAAATTCTGAGACAGCTGAAAGCGGATGGTTTGTTGGAGAAAACCATTGTTTTCTTCTACAGCGACCATGGAGGTCCTTTGCCCCGGGGGAAAAGAGCCATTTACGATTCAGGGTTAAAGGTGCCCATGATTGTTCGCTTTCCCAATAAGGAGAAAGCCGGAACGACTTATGACGAGATGGTTTCCTTTGTGGATCTGGCTCCAACCATGCTCTCTCTTGCAGGTGTAAAACCTCCAGGGAATATGCAGGGAAAGGCCTTTCTTGGAAAGTACAAGGCCGGGAAAGTTCGGACAGAAATATACGGTTCCCGCGATCGCATGGACGAATTCTACGATATGGTGCGCTGTGTGCGGGATAAGGATTTCATGTATGTGCGGAATTTTCATCCGGAATGGCCCTACTACCAGGATTTGAAGTACCGTAGACAGTTGCCTATGATGAATCGTCTTTTGGAGATGCATGAAAAAGGAGAGTTGAACCGGGATCAGGAGCAGTGGTTTCGTCAACAGAAACCTGTTGAGGAGCTCTACGATGTACATGCAGATCCTTTCCAATTGAAGAATTTGGCTGATGACCCAAAGTATGCAAAAGTCCTGAAAAGGATGGCGAATAAACTAGACAGTTGGCAGAAGCGAATCGAAGATAAAGGTTTTGTGCCGGAAGGAGAAATGGTGCGGGAGATGTGGCCCAACCTGGAGCAACCTCAAACTCTGCAACCCAGGGGAGAGATTGGAAAGGGAACAGTTTCGCTGAGCTGTTCAACCAAAGGGGCATCCATTGCATACCAGGTCACCACGAATGGTCAAAGCCGACCAGATTGGAAGTATTGGCAGGTGTACAACGGGTCCGTGGAATTGAAGAAAGGAGAGGTGTTGCATGCTGTTGCCATTCGAATAGGTTACAAGCAGAGTAAGGAACTTAAAATAAAGTATTAAATGATGAACAACTTCAAGAAATATATGTCTCTGGCTTTGGCCAGTTTACCCTTGCTGGGCCAGGCACAAGAAAAGAAGAATGTATTGTTTATTGCCGTAGACGATTTAAAACCCATACTTGGTTGTTATGGTGATAAATTGGTGAAAACTCCAAACATTGACCGTTTGGCAAAACAAGGGGTGGTATTTCTAAACAATCACTGCCAGCAGGCGGTGTGTGCGCCTTCGCGTGCCAGTTTGCTAACCGGACTGCGTCCTGATTTGACGAAGGTGTGGGACTTGAAAACGTTGATTCGGGATATGAATCCGGATATTCTAACCATGCCTCAGCACTTTAAGCAGAATGGTTACGTAACCACCGGTGTGGGAAAGATCTACGACAAGAGGAGTGTAGACAACGATCATGACAAAGTATCCTGGAGTGAAGAGTTCGCCTTTGAAGGAGATTATAAGTATTACGATTCGAAATATGGTCAGCCTGCATTGGGTTACTACCAGTTGCCGGAGACCAAAAAAGCAGTGGAGAAGTACCGCAAGGAGGCAGAGACTCAGGGAAAGAAAGGCTATGCAGTTACCAAATATGCCATTTCACGAGTGAAACCGACTACAGAGTGTGCCGATGTGCCTGATAATGCCTATGTGGATGGAGTAATTGCCCTTTCAGCCATCGATCGATTGGAAAAACTGGCCGTTCGGGACAAGCCGTTTTTCCTGGGAGTGGGCTTTAAGCGTCCGCACTTGCCTTTTGTAGCTCCTAAAAAATATTGGGATTTGTATGACCGGGAGGAGATGCCATTGGCTCCTTACCAGAAGGCAGCGGTAGATGGTCCTTTGCTGGCCTACCATAATTCCGGTGAGTTACGTTCCTATACCGATATTCCTCCTTTGAAGTCTTTCTCTGATGTGGAATCGGATCTTCTTTCGGTAGAGAAACAGAAAGAGTTGATTCATGGGTATTATGCGGCTGTATCTTACATCGATGCACAAGTTGGTAAGGTGCTCCATGCAATGGATTCATTGGGTTTACGAGAGAATACTGTTGTAATCCTGTGGGGGGATCACGGATGGCACCTGGGCGATCATGGCATCTGGTGCAAGCACACCAACTTTGAGCAGGCAACACGATCCCCAATGATTATATCGGATGGGGAGAATTATAAAGGAAAGACAAAGACTCCAACGGAATTTGTGGATATTTTCCCGACCCTTTGCGATTTGGCGGGTATTGAAAAGCCTTCCGATCTGGATGGAGTAAGCTTGATCCCGGTAATGAAAAATGGGAAGAAAGGTGTAAAAGAGTATAGTGTTAGCCAGTTTCAGAGAGGAAAAGCTGAGGGATATGCCTTCCGAACCGAGCGTTATCGTTATGTGGTATGGGTAAACGAAATGTTCAGAAAACCTGGAAACTTCAGTAAGGAAAGAATCATCGAAAGAGAACTTTACGATTACAAAAAAGACCCTAATGAAACTCGAAATTTGGTTGGGAATAAGAGGTATCGTAAGGTCAGTGAAGAATTGGAAGAGATGTGTTTGGAGTATTTTGAGAAGCACTCCAATTAGTTATTGTTTTAAACCTGTCAGGTTTGAAAGATGGACCTGACAGGTTAAAAGAATTGATATGGCAAATTTAAGGAAATGGATAGTAGGTTTGACATTCATTGGGGCGCTTTGGGTTTCAGGAATTGTTAAGGCACAGGGAGTAGAAGAAAATGAGCAAATCTATCTCAACCAGGTAGGCTATTTGCCCTGGGCTAAGAAGAATGCGAGCTTACCTGGAGAAAAGTGGAATCTCTTTCATGTACGTCGTACTGATAATGGGCAATCCGTTTTTTCGGGACACCTGAAGAAAAGTGGGTTGTGGAAGAGTTCTGGAGAGGATCTGGTGGTTGCTGATTTCTCTCAGTTCCAAATAGAAGGGGAGTATTACCTGGAGATTCCTGGTAAAGTCAAGTCATCCTCCTTTCACATTTCATCCAACTGCTATTCGGAGGTTCTCAAGGCTTCCGCCAAGGCTTATTACTTTTGGCGTTGCTCTTTCCCCATCGAGGAACAGTTTGGAGGCCAGTGGCACCGTTCGGCCGGGCACCCCGATACCGTAGTATATGTGCATCCCTCTGCCGCAACCAGGAAAAGACCTGCCGGAACGGCAATCAGTTCTCCTGGGGGCTGGTACGATGCCGGGGATTACAATAAGTACATTGTTAATTCAGGCATTTCCACCTATACTTTGATGGCTGCTTATGAATTTTCCCCAACACAATTTAACTCTTTGGAATGGAATATTCCGGAATCGGGTAATGATGTTCCTGATCTATTGGACGAAGTGCTTTACAATCTGAACTGGATGCTTTCCATGCAGGATCCCAATGATGGGGGTGTTTATCACAAGTTGACTACGGCCAATTTTGGCGGGGAAAGTCTGCCCCACGAAGTAAGGCCGGCCAAACGTTACCTGGTGCAGAAAACCACCGGGGCTACATTGAATTTTTCTGCTGTTACGGCCATGGCCTCCAGAGTTTTTAAGGAGATTAATCCCGTGCTGGCCGATCGGTGCCTTATAGCATCCGAAAAGGCCTGGAAATGGGCGAAGCAGAATCCTCGAGTATTGTATAAGCAAGAGGAATTGAATGAGAAATTCGAACCGGATATCAATACAGGGGCTTATAACAATAAAAAAGTTAAGGACGAGTTTGCCTGGGCTGCAAGTGAATTGTACTTGTCCACTCAGAAAAAAGAGTATTTGAAGCATTGGCAAAACTATTACAGTTCGGTGCACCATATCGGAGTGCCCAGCTGGGGGAACACAGCCATGCTGGGGATCTATTCCCTGTTGCAAAATCGTGACACAGCCGTCAAATTGTCTCTGCAGGATATCCAGGTATTGAAGAAGCATTTGTTGAAGCAGGCCGATGCCCTTGTGAAATCCTATTGGCGCTCTCCAAATAGAACGGCCTTTGGAAATGAGGAATCGGATTTTAAATGGGGCTCCAATGCGGTGGCCGCCAACCAGGGAATGTTGCTCCTGAATGCATGGAAGCTAACCGGGAAACAATTCTATTATAATGCGGCTCAATCCAACCTGGACTATATTCTGGGACGAAATGCCACTGGATACTGTTTTGTCACCGGGATTGGCCAAAAGAGTCCTCAACACCCCCATCACCGGATCTCGGCAGCTGATGGGGTTGATGCTCCTGTACCGGGATTGTTGGTGGGGGGAGCATGCAGCATGTCGTTGCCCAACTTCAGTTTCCCATCAGAATATCCGGCCAAGCGCTACCTGGATGATTACAGTTGCTATGTAACCAACGAGGTGGCTATTAATTGGAATGCCCCCCTGGTATTCCTGATTGGAGGAATCTTGAAAGGGAATCATTAGTGAGTAGTGCGGAAGATATTGAGAGGGTAAGCGATGAAATGCGTGCAGACCATTTTTACCCCGGAGGGGTTCCATTATTGTAGCCATATGAGAAAGGAAACAGAAAGCAACGGCGCATTAGGCCGATCATTGAGATATAATACATCCCGTTGCGAGGGCGAATCTGTAATTGAAAATGATTAATTTGTAAATCGAAATGAAAAGATCTAACTATACCAAAATGTTCCGGATATTTATCCCGTTTTTCCTTCTTATCTTCTGTCTGCCTGCCATGGCTAACGAAGCAGAAGGTGACCGCACCCCCGCCTATGAATTCTTGCGCAGTATGGGACGGGGTGCCAATTTAATGGCCTCCAAAATAGAGGGAAGGCATCACTCCAATCATGATTTTCAATTGTTGGCCGAGAATCATTTTACCCACTGCCGGATTGGGGGGAAACTGAATCTTCACCATGGCGCAGGCCCCGATTATAATGTAGATGCAGATCGTATTGCCGATTTGAAGGAAGCGGCCGATTTCTGTCTGGCAAACGGACTGATTGCCGTTATCGATCCCTTGCACCTTTACAACGAGCATTTTTCAGATGATCAGCTGCCCGTTTTGGAAAAGATTTGGGAGCAGGTAGCTATTGCTTTTGCTGATTATCCGGTGGATCGTCTTGCCTTTGAGATCATGAATGAGCCCCACAACGGTTACAATTTGAAGAATATCATTCACAAGTCTCTGGCTGCCATCCGAAAAGTGCCCGGGAATGAAGAACGAATCGTAATTGCATCCGGACAGGGGTTTACTACGCGTATGGCTTTGATTAAAGCTTTTCAGAATGACATTTTTCCTACTGATGACAACTACCTCATTGGTACTTTTCACTACTACGATCCCAAAAGCTTTACCAAGCAGGGAACTTTTGGGGTGACCACCCAGTGGGGGCAAAGTGGAGTCAATGATCCGGCTTGGGCGGTTGTAGAGGATGCCTTTGATGAGGTGGTGGAGGCCAACCAGCAGTGGGCCGATCGTCACCAAACCCAAGCTCTTCCAGTATATCTCGGGGAATATGGGGTGGACAATCAGGCTCCTAAAGCCGATCGGAAGCGTTGGTTGTGTTGGATTCGGATGCAAGCTGAGAAGCGCGGATTTTCCACAGCCCTTTGGAATATGTACAATCTGAACAGCAAGGGAATCGGCCCATGGACCAGAGAGCAAAGGGATGACCCATCAACAAGGTATTTGCAGGAGGAAATGGTGGAGGTGCTGATGACTCGTTACGAGATGGAGGAAGCAGAAACAACAGGAGGAATTCAATCAAAACAATTCACTCAGAATTATTCGGGGGAGGGCTATGCCGATTTCTCTACTGCAATGAAAGGGGATAATGCTCTCTTGAAAAGTATCTATATTCCCAAATCGGACACCTACACTGTTACTTTCAGGTACCGCAATGCAAGCCAGGAGAATGCGCTTGTTGATCTTGCGGTTTATGATGGCAACAGCAATCTGGTTGCTGAGAAAAAGCAGGTTGCATTTCTTCCATCCGGGCAGGATGATGGCTGGTCTAAGTTTGTCGTTGAATTGGATTTTGAGGTGGATCCGGAGTCCATCCTTCAGCTCACATGTAGCAGTGGCACCGATGCTTTGTTAATCGATTATTTGTGTATCTCATTAGGGGAATATTACGATTTTCTGTATCCTTCCAAACTGGAAACTTCCGAAATCCCTACCGCAATTGAAGAGCCTACCGGTTTACTGGATCGTGGTATCAGAGTTTATCCAACCTTGTTTTCGGAATATACAACCATATATGCCAATTTGAAAAGTAACGAGACCGTAGTTTTTCAAGTGAATGATTTGCTTGGGAAAAGTATCCAAAACGGTTATCTTAACGAATCTATGGGGGCGGTATCCATTGGTCATGAATACCAAGATGGCTGTTTCTTGTTGAACTTAAGAGGAAAGGATTGGCGTAATTGTGTAAAACTAATTAAGCAATCAAAGATGTAATTCCTCTTCGAATCTTTACCTAAGGGGGCTTTGGTTTGATTCTCAGTAGCAAAGAACGCTGTCTGGATTTGAAGTTTTCATTTTGAATCATAGCTTGGGGGACAACAGGCACACGTACGAGTGGGAGACAGGCACGCGTACGAGTGGGAGGCAGACACGCGTACGAGTAAGAGACAGACATACTTTGGAAGGAGTATTTTCCATAACTGATGTTGTGGTTGGGAGGCTGCAGTTTTGTATCCCATCCTGAGTTTTTTGGTTTTGGATGTTATTTCCGGAAATTTGAGTTCTTGTGTTGATTCTTTCCTTTGTATCTCAGTTTGATGGGATTTAGTTCAATATCATTGTTGGTCGGTTGCGAACTCATTTCAAACCTTTGCGAACGTATTGTTAACCCTTCCTATCCGTTAGGGGAGTAGTTTTGTTATGTAAGAGAAATCAATGTTTCTCGGAGTAATGTTACATAAAAAACTAAATATCAGATATGGATCGGAGAGTTTTTGTGAAACAGTTTTCATTGACTTTTTTGGGAACAGCGATACTACCAATGGGGCTCTCAGCTGCTCAGAAAAAATTGTGGGGAAAAAAAATAACACCACAGGTACTATTTGATGAAGGCAAACTTGATGTAGTCTTGCCCGAAGAAACCTTTAACCCGACAGGGAACTGGGAACAGACCTGGCGGGTTTGGTTGCCTTTTAGAGGGAAAGTTGGAGAAGCCTCTGGCTACATTGGCGTGAAAAGAAGTGTTGCTGAAAATTCCTCCGGAGTTAACTATTCGGTAGAACAGGCTATTTCTGAGAACAATCAGTGGATGCACTTTACAAAGGTGAATATCCGGGCAAAAAACAATGCGCAGGGAACTCCGGTGGGGTGGAAAGCTGTTTCGGAATACATTAAAGCCCCTTCCAGGGGGCCCCAGGAAGAACTTCGAAGTTACAAAACAGCGGATGGTTCCTCTTTAGACCGGGAGGGCGACAATGTATGCATCAGTTTTACCCTTCTGGATACGGTTCAGCGCATGAGTGTGAATGGTGTGAAAGAGCTTGCTTTTACCCTTCTGGATGAATTGGATAAGAAGAAAAAGAACCATGTGCTTCGTTACAAGGAAGAAACCAGTATTCAAATTGGGGGCAGGGAAGTTGCTGTACGATGTTACGAACAAATTGGAGAGGGAACTTTGCCCTGGATGTATTACGTGGATGGCAATGGGCGATTGCTTCTGGCCATTAGCGGTATGCGTGTGTTAATTGCCGACACTCAATGCAAGCAAAATTTCCAAAATACTTATCCTGCACTAAAGAAGGTTTCCATACCGAAGCGAGACGCATCTTCAGAAGGAAGAAAACCAATCCGTAAGGATAAACGTCCCAATATTCTTTTCCTGACCACAGATCAACAGGCTTGGAATACAATGTCTTCTCTGGGAAACTCCTACTTGAATACTCCAAACTTAGACAAACTGGCTCGAAAAGGCGTTACTTTCAGTCAATGTTACAGTCCCAACCCGATATGTTCTCCTACCCGTGCCAGTTGGATTACTGGTCTGGCAACCAGTGAGCATGGGGTGTTAAAAAATGGACAATCAATTATTCCCGGACTAAAAACCGTAGGGCATTCACTTCGGGATGCAGGATACGAAACGGTGTTTGCAGGCAAATTACATGTTGGAATTCCCAATTCCTATGGGGAGCAAATTCCCGGGTTTGATAAGGTGTTGTGTATGGGAATTGGAGGGAAAGGCACCCTTGGTGATCAGGCTGTATCCAGTATTGCGGAGGGATATTTGCAGAATCGGGACCGGAGTAAACCTTTCTATCTAACCGTTAATTTTTTGCAGCCGCATGATATCTGCAACTGGATCAAGCGACATAAAAACAATTCTCAGGACAGACATTTGGATTCGGTGAAGAACAACCTTCCTCCCTTACCGGATAATTTCAATGCTTTGCTTGAGGAGCCTCAAAAAATGGTAGTGCCTCGCAAACCGGAATGGACTGAATTGGATTGGCGTTACTATCTGTGGGCCTACTATCGGATGGTTGAGGAGGTGGACACTGAAATAGGACGTGTACTAAAAGCTTTGGAAGAGACCGGAGAAGCCGATAATACTGTAATTCTGTTTAACTCCGATCATGGAGAGGGGGGTGCCCATCATCAATCCGTTACCAAAAACTATTTGTACGACGAAGCTTGCCGGGTTCCCATGATTATCTCTTTCCCCAAGGAGTTAAAGGCAGGAGTTATTGATCAGAAAAACCTGCTTTCCTGTTTGGATGTAGTCCCAACGGTTTGTGATTTTGCCGGGGCAAAAGCTCCCCACAATTGTTCCGGAGTAAGCATTCGAGAGCTTGCTGCAGGAAATAGAAGTAAGCTTAGGGATTATGTTGTTTCGGAGGTGAATAATGATAGTGGACGTATGGTAAGAAGTGAGAATTTTAAGCTAATTGCATATCGCCATGATCCCAACTCCTTGCTATTCGATATGAAAAATGATCCGGGAGAAACACGAAACCTTGCCAAAAATGAAAAGTACCAAAAAGTGATCTCTCAGCATTTTCAAATGTTAAGAGATTGGGAAGCAAAGCTTGTTAAAGTGCTTGGTTGTAATCCCTTTACCCATTAAGAAAATAGTAAATAATGAGAAGTCTCAATATATCAATAATGAAGAAGAAATCGCTACTTGTCCTGGCACCGGTATTGGCTGTTTCATGTAATGTAAAACAGCCCAAAGAATTAGAACAAAACAAGCCCAATGTGCTTTTCATTGCTGTGGACGATCTGAAACCTATGCTGGGATGTTATGGTGATAGCCTGGTACAAACACCGAATATCGACAGGTTGGCGCAATCTGGAGTGGTTTTTACCAATAATCACTGTCAGCAAGCGGTTTGTGGGCCATCTCGAGCTAGTTTGTTGACGGGGAAACGTCCGGATTTCACAAAAGTATATGATTTGAAAACCTTGATTCGGGATAAGAATCCTCAAATTACCACCCTGCCTCAATATTTCAGGGAGCAAGGATACACAACAGCAGCCACAGGAAAAATTTTCGACGTTCGTTCGGTGGATCAATACCATGATTCGCTGTCGTGGAGTGTTCCATACGAGCTTTTGGAGGGCTCTAACCCCATTGGGGAAGGTTGGGTTTATTCCAAAAAACGTATAAGTACAGAAGCTCCGGATGTGGCGGAAAGTCTTACCGTTGATGGGAAAATCCTATTGCGGGGAAATCAATTGTTACGCAACCTTGCAAAACAATCGTCTCCCTTCTTTTTGGCCGTAGGCTTTCACAAGCCGCACTTGCCCTTTGTGGCTCCTAAGAAGTATTGGGATTTGTATGATCGAAACGATTTCCAGGTTCACTCTTTTCAGAAACATGCTAAAGGGGCACCCGAATTTGCCTATCAACCCGGATGGGAAATTCGAAGATTGTACGAAGACATCCCCAATAAGGAAAGAATCCCTGATGCCAAGCAGCTGGAGCTGATTCATGGATACCACGCCTGTGTTTCCTTTATTGATCAGCAGGTAGGCTTGTTGTTGAAACAGTTAGATGATTTAGGCTTGAGAGAGAATACCATTGTTGTGTTGTGGGGTGATCATGGCTGGCATTTGGGCGATCACGACATGTGGTGCAAGCACACCAATTACGAGCAGGCCACTCGTTCGCCGTTGATTTTATCCTATGGCGATAAATTCAAGGGAAGGACTTCTTCTCCAACTGAATTTGTGGATGTTTTTCCCACTATTTGTGATTTGGCGGGGGTAGAGTTGTCTAACATTCTGGACGGAAAGAGTCTGGTACCCTTGATGACCGGAAACCAGAAGAAAGTAAAAGAGTATTCCGTAAGCCAATTCCATCGAAACGGGAACCTCATGGGCTATGCCTTTCGAAATGAGCGTTACCGTTACATCGTATGGTTCAGAAGCAATTTCAAAAAAGATGAGGTAGGTCCTTTTGATGAAGATTTTGTAGTGGCTCGGGAGCTGTACGATTATCAAGAGGATCCGTTGGAGACACGGAATTTAATTGATGATCATGAATATGGAGACATTCGTTCGAAAATGAAAGCTCAGAGTGAAGTTTTCTTTAGGAATCAATTGAATCAATAATGCATTTGTTATTGAATAATTATAGAAATTCCTCCGGTTTCGGAAAATTTCTTTTTCTCATTTTGGTGGGAGGCTGTCTACGTTTAGGAGATGGCCTCCCATTTTGGTTGAAGATGTTTTAAGCTTTTGTAACAGTCCCCTATTTTGGTTGGAGAAGTTTTAAGCTTTTGTAATAGTCCCCCATTTTGGTTGGAGATGTTTTAAGCTTTTGTAATAGTTCCCCATTTTGGTTGGAGGTGTCTTAAGCTTTTGAAACCGTCCTCCATTTTGGTTGGAGGTGTCTTAAGCTTTTGAAACCGTCCTCCATTTTGGTTGGAAGTGTCTTAAGCTTTTAAAACCATCCTCCATTTTAGTTGGAGGTGTCTTAAGCTTTTGAAACCGTCCTCCATTTTGGTTGGAAGTGTCTTAAGCTTTTAAAACCGTCCTCCATTTTGGTTGGAGGTGTCTCAAGCTTTTGGAACAGTCCTCCATTTTGGTTGGAGGTATTTTAGTCTTTTGGAATAGTCATTCATTTTTAAGCTGGCCTTCTGGTCTATCTTGAATATGAAAAATAGATCCATCCCAAGGGAAGGTAATGATTCATTCTCATTCTTAAAAAAGATGGTTCGGAAAGTGGCCTGTGGCCGAAGTTTTCTGTTGAATTGAATAGAGGTGATTCATTGTAGGTCGTTGGATGTGAGCTATGTTTGTTGGATGTGTTACATGCTCAAACCAACTTTAGATCGTAAAACCCACCTTTCCGAATAATAAACAAACCCCCTTTCGGCCTTCCACTTCTACTTTTGCTGATGTTCCTTGGAGATGAAAACTTCACGTTGGCTTTAATGCTATCGTTTGAGAAAGCCAGGGAATCGGACAAACAAAAAATCACACTGAAATTACAATTTTTAAATATTTTAGAAGTGGAAAATATTAATATCAAACCAAGCAATGGCATTTTTTCAAGATCTGCAAAGAATCTTGGAATGGCCATGATGCCTCTTTGTTTACTGGCGGGCCAGAATCAGGCTCAAGCAGTGGAACCCGCAAAGCAACTTGACTATCCCGGAGCCAAAACTGTGGTTTCAAAACAGGAAAAGCCCAACATCATCTTCTTTATTGCTGATGATATGGAACGTTACATGTTTAACTGTTTGCCCGAAGGAAAAGGCAAAAACCTGACTCCGAACCTGGACCGTTTGGTAAAGGAGGGAACCGTTCTTTTCGGACAGCACGTAAGCTCTGCAGTTTGTACTCCCAGCCGTTTTTCTTGTCTGACAGGTCAGTATGCCAGTCGTGCTCAAAACGAGGGATTCCTGAAGGATACTGAGAGAATGGATGGAGAAACTGTGGTGCAGTGGAATTCCTTTATGACCCCGGAATCGAACTCAATTGCGAAGCTTCTGAAAGAACAGGGGTATACAACCGGGTTTTTTGGGAAGGATCATGTGATTGAAGCCGAAGGCTGGAAGAAACTTCCTTTGGATACGGATCCAACCTCGCCGGATGCAGTGAAAGTGCTGAAGCGCAATGCCAAGTTGATTGCCGATGCGATGAAAGAATGTGGATTTGATTATGCCGGAGCCAATTACTACGATAATCCCAGTTATCTGGGACCTGAAAAGCTTAGGTACCACAATTTGGATTGGATTACCGAAAAGAGTTTGGAATTCATGAATAAAGCAGAGGATCAGCCTTTCTTTCTTTACTATGCCACTACTGTGCCTCATGGGCCGACTGCACAGGAGCAAGCCTGGGATGCTGATCGCCGGATTACTTCTGAAGGGATTTTGGATAAGGCACCAAATGTTCAACCAGCCAAAGAAACCATTGGTCAGCGCTTGATCGAAGCAGGGTTGGCAAAACCAGGAAATATTCCTGAAAACAAGGCCAATGTACTTTGGATTGACGACGCTCTTGGCGCTCTGATCAAGAAGCTGGAAAAGGATGGGGAGCTGGATAATACCATCATCTTCTTTTTCAACGATCATGGGCAGTATGCCAAAGGTTCCGTTTATGAAGGAGGGGTGAGTAGTCCTTCGGTAGTATGGAAAAAAGGTGGTTTTAAATGTGGTTCAGAGAATCATGCCCTGCTTTCCAATATCGACTTTGCGCCTACAATTTTAGACATGGCCGGTGGGGATTCGAAGAAGGTGAAAGCCTTTGATGGAAAAAGTTTCTTGCCTATTCTGAACGGTGAGAAAGAAAAGATTCGTGAGTCTCTGTATTTTGAAATGGGTTTTTCTCGTGGAATTTTGAAAGACAATCACAAGTACATCGCATTGCGTTACCCAGAGTATGCCATGAACTGGACTATGGAGCAGCGCCAGGAGAAGTTGGATGCCTGGAATAACTTCCGTATCGAGAACAAGTTGAAATATCACTTTACCGATGCAAGTTTGCCATTCTCTCACCTGATGCTGATTCCCGGTGGAGGTGATGCGGAATTTCCATCAACTCAAAGATACAAGCATTACTATGATGCGGATCAGTTGTACGATCTGGCAAGCGATCCCAAAGAACAGGACAATGTATATGCAGATAAGAAATATGCCCGCAAGGTGACGGAATTGAAAAAGGAGCTCAAAAAATATTTGAGAGATCTTCCTGGGATTTTCGGAGAGTTTAAGAAGAAATAATTTTTGTTCGGGGGCTTCTCTTTTTGGGATTCCCCCGATCCCGACGACCTATGCAATCGGGATCCAACAACCATTAAGCACTAATTGTTAACACGTATGAAGTACGGTTTTTTTGATGACGAGAGAAGAGAGTATGTGATTACTCAGCCCAATACCCCATATCCATGGATCAACTATTTGGGGAATGAAGATTTTTTTGGACTGGTTTCCAATACTGCAGGGGGGTACTGCTTTTACAAGGATGCTAAGTTTCGCCGATTAAACAGGTATCGTTATAATAACGTGCCAATGGATAATGGAGGTCGTTATTTCTATATCAACGACAACGACACAATTTGGTCTCCAGGATGGAAACCTGTAAAGACAGAATTGGACAAGTATGAGTGTCGCCATGGTTTGAGCTATACCAAGATTACAGGTGAAAAAAATGGACTGGAATCAGAAGTTACTCTTTTCATTCCACTTGGGAATTGGTGCGAGATTCAGAAAATGAGATTGACCAATAGGAGTGACGAAGTTAAAAAGTTCAAACTTTTCTCTTACAATGAGTGGTGTTTGTGGAATGCCGAAGATGATCAAAACAATCTTCAGCGTAATCTTTCTACGGGAGAGGTGGAGATTGATGGCTCAACACTGTATCACAAAACGGAATACAAGGAACGTAGAAATCACTTTGCTTTTTATCATATAAATGCTGATATCGATGGTTTTGATACCGACCGTGAATCATTTATGGGATTGTATAATGAAGCTTCAGGGCCACAGGCAGTTTTAGACGGAGCACCTCGCAATTCAGAAGCTCACGGGTGGTCTCCAATTGCATCTCATTATTTAGAAATTGAGCTGAAGCCAGGAGAAAGTAAAGATTTGATATTTGTGTTGGGTTATGTTGAAAATGCCGAAGATGATAAGTGGGAGAGCAATGGCGTTATTAATAAAACCAAAGCAAAGGCACAGATTGCTAAATTTGATACGGTTGAAAAAGTTGATGCTGCCTTGGCAGAACTAGCTGCATATTGGGAAAACTTATTGAGTATTATTACTCTCGAGCACGAGGATGATAAGTTGAACCGAATGGTGAACATCTGGAACCAATACCAGTGTATGGTTACCTTTAACATGTCTCGTTCGGCATCCTTCTTCGAGGTAGGTATCGGACGTGGTATGGGATTCCGTGATTCCAACCAGGATTTAATCGGATTTGTACACCAGGTTCCTGAACGTGCCCGTGAGAGAATCATCGATATTGCTTCTACCCAGTTTCCTGATGGAGGATGTTACCACCAGTATCAGCCTCTTACCAAAAGAGGAAACGATGCTATTGGTGGAGGATTTAACGATGACCCAATGTGGTTGATTTTAGGAACGATTAGCTATATCAAAGAGAGTGGTGATTTCTCAATTCTTGACGAAATGGTACCATTTGATAATGATGAAAGCCTGGCTCAGCCTTTGTTTAACCATTTGACGGTTTCTTTCGATCATGTCATTAACAACTTAGGTCCAAATGGCTTGCCATTGATCGGAAGAGCCGACTGGAACGACTGTTTGAACTTGAACTGTTTCTCAACCAATCCGAATGAGTCTTTCCAAACAACCGAGAACAACACCGAAGGTTCGAAAGCTGAATCGTTGATGATTGCAGGTTTGTTTGTTGTTTATGGAAACGACTATATCGATTTGTGTAAGCAACTGGGCAAAACAGAAGAGGCTGAGCGTGCTCAGAAAGCTGTGGATGCCATGAAAGAGGCTGTTAAAGCCAAAGGTTGGGATGGAGAATGGTTCCTTCGTGCCTATGATTTTCAGGGAAATAAAGTGGGATCAAACGAAAATGAAGAGGGAAAGATCTTTATTGAATCTCAAGGATGGTGCTCCATGGCTGAAATTGGAATCGAAGAAGGCATGGTTGAGAAATCACTAGACAGTGTGAAAGAGCGATTGAATACACCTTACGGTATTGTATTGAATAATCCTGCATTCACCAAATACATGATTGAGTATGGCGAAATCTCAACTTATCCTGCCGGATACAAGGAGAATGCTGGTATTTTCTGTCATAACAATCCATGGATTATTATTGGAGAAACCAAGATTGGTCGTGGTAAGGAAGCCTGGAATTATTTTAAGCAGATCTGTCCTTCCTATTTGGAGGAAGTTCAGGAGCTTCACAAAGTAGAGCCTTATGTGTATTGCCAGATGATTGCAGGTAAGGATGCTTACAAGCCAGGTGAAGGTAAAAATAGCTGGTTGTCTGGTACAGCAGCCTGGAATTTCTATGCCGTTGTTCAGTATATCCTGGGAATACAGCCAGACTATAATGGAATAAAAATAGACCCTTGTATCCCTGAAGAATGGAAATCCTATACCGTGAATCGTAAATTTCGTGGAGCTACTTACCAGATTGAGGTGTTGAATCCTAACCATGTTTCCAAAGGTGTAAAGGAGATGTATTTAAATGACCAGAAACTGGAAAGCAACCTGATTCCGGTAATGGATAATGGAACCACCCATAAGGTGAAAGTGATTATGGGGTAAATCCCTCCAAGCATACAACTTTTATGTTGCATATTAATAGAATATAAGATGATTGGCCCGATCTGCGAAAGAAACCTCTTTTGCAGGTTCGGGCCTATGAGCTTAATAAAGAAGAGGAACAGCAGAAGTGTTCCTGATTAAAATAAACCCTAACCAAACAAACTTAGATGAGTCAAGAGAAAATTCATATAAAAGAGAAGATTGGTTACGGATTGGGTGATACCGCCTCCAATCTGTTTTTTCAATCCTTCATGCTGTTTCTGTTGTATTTCTATACCGATGTGTTCGGTATTCCGGCAGCAGCTGCAGGAACTATGTTCCTGGTTACCCGTGTTTGGGATTCTGTGAATGACCCGGTTATGGGGATCATTTCCGACCGAACCAGTACCAAATGGGGGAAGTTCCGTCCCTATATCCTGTGGTTGGCGATTCCTTTCGGAATTATTGGGGTGCTGACTTTTACCACTCCGGATTGGTCGGTAGCCAGTAAAATTGTATATGCTTACATCACTTATACCTTGATGATGATGGTGTATACGGCAATTAATATTCCTTATTCTGCATTGATGGGGGTGGTTTCCTCCAATCCCATTCAGCGAACCAGCTTTTCCCAGTACCGATTTATCTTTGCCTTTGCCGGTGCATTTATTGTACAGGGAATCACCTTGCCTATGGTGGAGCAATTTGGAGGGAATGATGATTCTGTGATTTCAACCACCTTGAATCAGAATGAAATCGTTATTGCAGAGCAGGGAACCGGAACCTCGAAGATCGAAATGGAGGCTGTAGTCTTGGGTGAGGAATCCATTGTGAGGAAGCAATCTGTTTGTGTTTTGACTCCTGAGATGTTTGCTGAAGCTGATACTACCTCTGGCCTTCTTACCTTGGAGAAAGGATTTACCCAAACTACGATCTCGGTAGATGACTATTTTGAAGGAGTGGATTGGAGTAAGGCCGAATTGAAGGTGACTGTTGTGAACGAACGGAAAGGTTTTATGTGGGCTATGATCGTTTTGGCAGCCCTTGCCGTAATCATGTTCCTGATCACATTTGCAACAACAAAGGAACGTGTACAGCCAACCAAAGAGCAGAAGAGCTCTCTAAGGGAGGATATTAAAGATTTGGCTGCCAACAAACCCTGGTGGATTCTCTTTTTATTGGGAGTATTTACCTTATCCTATGTTTCCGTTCGAAATGGGGCCATCATGTACTACTTTAAGTACTATGTTGGAAATGATGCCTTGGCTTCCGGTTTTATGATCGCGGGAACCATTGCAACTATCGGTTCCATCATGCTAACCGAATGGTTGACTCGTACATTCGGTAAGAAGAGAGCCTATATCTACAGCATGATCCTGACCACAATCTTTACTGTTGCCTTCTATTTTCTCGAGAAGGATGATATCGTGATGATGTTTGTGCTACAGGTGATGATCAGCTTTGTGTTTGGACCTACTTCGCCATTGGTGTTTGCTATGTATACCGATGCGGCGGACTATTCGGAATGGAAAACCGGACGAAGAGCTACTGGTCTGGTGATGTCAGCCTCTACCATGGCTCAGAAATTTGGATGGACCATTGGAGGTGCCCTGGCCGGTTGGCTGCTTGCCGCTTTTGGTTTCAAGGCCAATGTGGAGCAAGCGGATGGAGCATTAACGGGGATTCAGTTAATGATGAGCTTGATTCCTGCAGGGGGAAGTATCCTGGCTGCCATTTTTATGGCATTCTACAAGCTGGATGATAAATTTCTTGTACAGGTGGAAAAAGAGTTGAAGGAACGTAGAGGGGAACCTCAATCCGTATAAAGATATAGTCGTGACGAAAGGGGCTGCATATAATGTAAAACTAATAGTTAGTGGTGGAATATTGCATTATTAGGTTCTAGTTGTGTATAGGCAGCCTCTTTCATTTATGAACTAAAAATACTTTTAACCGATATTGAATGACAATGTTAAAGCGAATAGTCTTAGTAGCCAATTTGCTGCTTGCCCCTATTCTTAGCCTTTGGGGGCAATCCATGGTACCAATCCAGTCCGTTAAAACAAATTCAAAAGTAGTAGCCTTTACTTTTGATGATGGCCCACGTAATGAAATTACCCGGCAGTTACTGGAGGTGTTTGAAGAGGTTGGAGGAAAGGCTACTTTCTTCAATATGGGCAAAAACTTGTCCTCCAATATAGATGTGGCAAAAGAAGTGTTGAAGAGAGGTCATGAGATTGGCAACCACACCATGAATCACAAGCGTTTGCCTGCTCTGAAAGATTCTGATGCGGTATGGAAGGAGATCAATGGATTTCAGGAGTTGTATAAGAAGGAGTTAAACTACCAACCGGTTCTGTTTCGTGCTCCCTTCTTGAAATATAATGCTATAACCGATAAGGTACTTGCCCAATTGAACCTGCAAGCTGTGAATGCTTCCGTGTTTGCGAAGGATGGCAAAAAGAATGTGGATCCTAAAGATATTCGAAAGAGAATAATGGATGGAGTACATTCTGGAGCCATCATTTTGTGTCATGAACGAAAGCATACGGTGGAAGCCCTGAAAACTTTGCTTCCACAATTAAAAGAACAGGGATATGAATTCGTGACCGTTTGTCAGCTGTTGGCCCGTGCCAATGGTGATGGGAAGTTTGCTGCCAATCATCCCCTGGTTCGGATGACCGGGAGTAATTATGCCCGTATGGAGGGCAATTCTATGGTGTTCCCCCGACATTCCTCCGAATTGTTGGCCATGTCAAAGGGCAAGAGCAAATTTAATCCAAAGAAAGCCCAAACCACTACCGGGGTGATCCTTTCCTTTAAGACCTGCAGTCCCAAAGTAAAGTTGAGTTTTAAGGTGCTGGAAGGCGATAACCGGGGACCGGTTTTCGGAATCTTTCAGGATAAAAAGTTTATGAAGGCAGTCAAATTTGGCAGACAGGATGGACCAGAACTGAAGTTTGAGGTGGAATCTGCGAAACCGGGAGAAAAAGTTCTGTATGAGATCACATTGCCCAACTGGTCCAATGTGGCCTTTATGGGGCTGGAGCTGGAAAAGGGCTACAAACTGATAGAGATGCAGTCTGAAAAGAAGCCGGTATATGTGGCTTACGGGAACTCCATAACTCATGGAACAGGCCAGGTGGGAACCTTTCAGACCTATCCATTCATCGTTTCCCGAAACATGGACTGGGATCTTTACAATGTAGCCGTAGGAGGTGGAAAGACCTCGGTTCCAATGGCTCAAATGATTCGTGATGATTTTCAGCATATCGATTACATGACGATTCTGATTGGGTACAATGACTATAACGGGGAGGGTATTTCCGCCCAGGAATATGGGAAGCGTTTGCAGGCTTTCCTTGAAACCGTTCGGGAGAAACACCGTGGCACAAATATCTTTTGCATTACTCCGACTTTCACTAAGACTCCGGTGTCAAAGAAGAGTGGGGTTGCCATTACTGAATTTAGAAAGACCATGATTCAAGTCGTTGAGGAGCTCCAGGGCAAAGGATATATAAATCTCTTTCTGATTAGAGGTGAAGAGCTGTCCAAAGTAGAGGACCTGAAGGATGCGGTGCATTTTAACGTGAAAGGTGCCAAAAGTTTTGGAGAATTGTTGACCAAAGAATTGAGAAAGCAAAAGAAAATAAACAAAAGAGAAAAAACAGATTAAACCATTACATCAGTTGATTCTAGGGAAAGGATTTTATCCCGAAACAGCAAATCAACTTGATTTTAATTACTTGACACTTGCAACTATGAAGTACGGATATTTTGACGATAAGAATAAAGAATATGTAGTGGAACGACCGGATACTCCGGCATCGTGGACCAACTACCTGGGAGATACAAACTACGGAGCCATTATAACCAATAACGCCGGAGGGTACAGCTTTTATAAATCAGCTGCCCAGGGACGTTTCACCCGCTTGCGTTTCAACTCTGTTCCCATGGATCAGGCCGGACGTTACATCTATTTCCATGATAAGGATTCCAAGGATTTCTGGTCGGCCTCCTGGCAGCCCGTTGGAAAGTCTATGGAGCAATTCAAAACCGAATGTCGTCACGGTACGGCTTACACAAAAATTAGTTCAGAATACAAAGATATAGCTTCGGAAGTAACCTACTTTGTTCCCAGAGGAAAGGCTTATGAAGCATGGATGGTAAAACTTACCAATAAGGGCAAGGAGACAAGAAACTTAAGAGCTTTTCCTTTTGTAGAGTATGCTTGTAATTGGAATGCCGGGGATGATTTAGGCAACCTTCAGTACACGCAGTACATCGCAAAAATGTCTGTTGTTGATGGCATTATCGATCATGGATCAAATATCAACATGCCCGAAATGCCTGAAGATTTTCAGCAGAAGGATCAGCAGCGCCATACCTTCTTTGCCATGGTAGGTGCAGAGGTTTCTGGTTATGATACCGATAGAGATGTATTTATTGGCAGATACAACGGCTATGGTAATCCTGAGCTTGTTCAAAATGGGGAATGCGCAGGCTCACTGGCCGAAGGAGGAAATCCTTGCGGGGTTTTACAAACAGACATTTGCTTGCAACCAGGAGAATCTGTTGAGTTCGCCATTGTCATGGGAATTGGAAGTGCTCAAAAAGAAGGTGCTGAAGTAAAAGAGAAATATGCAGACCTATCGATTCTGAAAAATGAATTGGAAGAGTTAAAGAACTACTGGCACAGCCGTTTGGAAGTTATGCAAGTGGAAACTCCTGATGCTGATGTCAACAGCATGCTGAATGTTTGGAGTCCATACAATTGTCAGATAACCTATGCATGGTCAAGAGCTGCCAGTTTAGTTTATGCTGGAGTTCGTGATGGTTTGGGTTATCGTGATTCAGTACAAGATATGTTGGGAGTGATGCACTCAGTTCCTGAAGAGGCAGGAGAACGCCTGGAGCTTTTGATCACAGGTCAGGCCTCAACCGGTGGAGCGATGCCAGTGGTGAAGCCATTCGCACACAAACCTGGACAGGAGAAAGAACCTGAGGCAAATGAATACCGTTCTGACGATTGTTTGTGGTTGTTCAATGCTATTCCTGAATATGTAAATGAAACCGGGAATTTTGATTTCTATCTAAAAGAATTACCCTATGCTGATAAGGGGAAAGATACTGTACTAGGGCATTTACGAAGAGCTATTGAGTTTAATCTGGAGCGTTCAGGAGCCCATGGGATTCCTTGTGGATTGGCTGCCGATTGGAATGATTGCCTGGTGTTAGGATATGAAGGTGAATCAGTGTTTGTAGCATTCCAGTTACGATATGGTTTGGCCAAATACAGTGAGATTGCTGAAAAATTGGGCTTGACAAAAGAAGTGGAATGGGCAGAACAGGAGTTAAGAATTCTGGATAAGAGTCTGGAAGAGAATTGCTGGGATGAAGACCGTTACGTTCGTGCCTTCAGCGATAAAGGCTTCCGCTTTGGAGCCAAAGAGAATGAAGAGGGAAACATTTTCATGAATCCACAGGTTTGGGCTGTGATTAGTGGTCATGCCGATAGGGAAAAAGCCGAAAAGGCAATGAATGTCGTTCACGACGATTTATATACCGATTATGGTATCATGTTGTGTGCTCCACCATTCGAAAAATCAGATTTTGATATCGTTCGTGCTGTATTGTTCAACCCTGGAATGAAAGAGAATGCAGGGATTTTCAACCATACCCAAGGTTGGGGAGTGATGGCTGAAAGTATGTTGGGAAATGGAAACCGAGCATACAAGTATTACAAGAGCTACTTGCCTGCAGCCTATAACGACAAGGCAGAAATCAGAGAGATTGAACCCTATGTATATGCGCAGTCAACTCATAGTGTTTACAGCAAGAGATTTGGATCTTCCCGTTTGCCATGGTTGAGTGGAACAGCTACCTGGGCCTATTATGCAGCTACGCGTTACCTTTTGGGAATTCGACCGGAAATCGATGGTTTGACAGTAGATCCTTGTATTCCGGATTCATGGGAAGGCTTTAAAGTGGTAAGAAATTTCAGGGGTGCCATTTATAACATCTCCGTTTCAAATCCTAATCGTGTGATGAAAGGGATTGCCAGCCTAAGAATGAACGGTGAAATTATTGAAGGAAACAAGTTACCTGTTGGCGAAGAAGGAAAAGAATATCAGGTAGAAGTAATTATGGGCTAATCCTACAAATAAAAAAAGTATGAGACAAAAAATTCTTATTTTAATAGCTGCTCTGTTTGTATGCGGAGCAGCCCTGGCAAAAGCTCCGGTTAAGAAATACGGAAAATTGAAAGTTGTTGGTCGTCAGTTGTGCGATGAAAATGGAAGTGCTGTTCAAATCAAAGGAATGAGTTCCCATGGTTTGTATTGGTTTGCACACTGTATGAACAGAAGTTCTATGGAAGTGTTAGCCAAAGACTGGAAGGTTGATGCAGTACGATTCGCTTTGTATCCAAAGAACTATAAAGACAATCCGGCGTATTATACCAAGCAAATTGATGAGTTGGTAGCTCTGGCAGAAGAATTGGGGCTGTATTGTATCATCGACTGGCATGCCATGGATTCAGGGAATCCAAATAAAGTGCTGGATGATGCGAAAGTTTTCTGGGAACACATGTCGAAAACTCATGCAGGCAAGGAGCATGTTATTTATGAGATTTGTAACGAGCCCAATAAAACAACTTGGGAAGAGGTGAAGAAATATGCAAATGTGATTATTCCATTAATCCGCAAAAACGATAAGGAAACTGTTATCCTGGTAGGAACACCGGATTGGAGTTCGAATCTTGCAGCGGCAGCCAAAGATCCTTTGGCTTTTGAAAATATCATGTACACTTTTCACTTCTATGCCAAGAGTCACAAGAATCGCAAAGCATTTGTTGATGCCATTCAAAAGATTCCTGTATTTGTATCGGAGTGGGGAACCAGCAGCTACAACGGGGATGACGGCAACGATTTTGAAAGTTCTGAAATTTGGTTGGATATTCTGGCCGGAAACAATCCCGAAAAACTGAAAATCAGCTGGATGAACTGGAATTTGAGCGATAAGCCTGAAGCTTCCTCTGTGTTCCTGCCCGGAAGTGGCGTTCGCCAGGAATGGGACAAGCTGACCCCAACCGGTAAGTGGGTCAAGCAACAGTTCGGAAAGTAATAAAGAAAACGATTCTTTAACCTTTGCGTAATTTGCGTGTTTCTATCTTTGCGTGCTTTGCGAGGCAAAATAGGTTTCACGCAAAGCACGCTAAGTTAAACGCAAAAAGCGCAAAGATTTTAGGTCTAGTATTTTCATTAATTATTATAAAGAGGAAGTTAAAAATGAACAACTATATCATCAAAAAAGGATTTGCATTAGCACTGGCAGCAGCACCACTCCTGGGACAAGCACAGGAAAAGAAAAATGTGCTGTTCATTGCAGTGGACGACCTGAAACCTGTTTTGGGCTGCTATGGAGCGGAGCAGATCAAAACCCCAAATATCGACCGCCTTGCAAAGCAGGGAGTGGTATTTACCAACAATCATTGCCAGCAGGCGGTGTGTGCTCCTTCCCGGGCCAGTTTGCTGACGGGGGTACGTCCCGACAGTACCAAAGTATGGGACTTGAAGACCAAAATACGGGCCAAGAATCCCGATATTCTTACTTTGCCCCAACATTTCAAAAATCGAGGGTACATTACCACGGGAGTGGGGAAAATCTATGACAAGAGAAGTGTCGACCGCAAACATGATGGTGTCTCCTGGAGTGAAGACTTTGCCTTTACCGGGGACGAGGAGTTCGTGGACCCCCAATTGGGTGAGCCGGTTTTGGGACACTACCAATTGGAGGAGACCAAGGAGAAGGTTGCGCATTATACCGCCGAGGCTGACAGCAAGAACAAAAAAGGAAATGCGCGAAGTAAGTATGTAATGAAGCACATCAAACCGGCTACGGAATGTGCAGATGTACCTGATAATGCTTATGGAGATGGTGTTATTGCTCAGTCTGCCATCAAGCGTTTGAAACGATTTGCAGGACAGGATCAACCTTTCTTTTTGGCTGTAGGTTTCAAGAAACCGCATCTGCCTTTTGTGGCCCCCAAGAAATATTGGGATTTGTACGATCGGGAGAAGCTTCCTTTGGCTCCTTACCAAAAATTCTCAGAAAACGGGCCCAAGTTGGCTTACCACAAATCCGGAGAGATTCAGAGCTATAGTGACATTCCAAAATTGGAGAATTACACCGATATTGGCCCGGATCTGTTGCCGGAAGCTAAACAACGGGAGCTGATCCATGGTTATTATGCTGCGGTTTCCTATATGGATGCCCAGATGGGAAAAGTGCTGAATGCATTGGACTCGTTGGGACTGAGAGAGAATACCGTGATTGTTTTTTGGGGAGATCACGGTTGGCACCTGGGAGATCACGGTTTGTGGTGCAAGCACACCAATTTTGAACAGGCTACCCGTTCCCCTCTGATTTTCTCAGCGCCTAAGGCAAATAAAGGTTTGACGGTGGATGCTCCGGTTGAGTTCGTGGATATCTTTCCAAGCCTTTGTGAACTATCAGGTATTGATGCCCCTGAAAATCTTGCAGGAACCAGTTTGGTTCCCATCCTTACAGGAAAGAAAAAACGTGTGAAGGAGTACGCGGTGAGCCAATTTCGAAGAGGAAAAGCCATGGGGTATGCCTTCCGTACCGACCGTTACCGCTACGTCGTTTGGATGGGAAACCATTTCCGAACCACTCAACCATTCAAGAAGGAGCTGATAGTGGCAGAAGAACTCTACGATTACCGGAATGATGTGTTGGAAACCCGAAATGTTCTGAATGATAAGGAATACAAAAAAGTTCATGAGCAAATGCAGGCAATGAGCCGGGACTTTTTTAAGAAGCAAATGAAGAAGTAGAAATCATGATTGTTTTAGGTTCGTTGGACAAATAAATAGCAAGGGGACGGCATCAATTGGGATGCAGGTCCCTTTGTTGCTTTTAGTATTTTCTTGTATTGAATAAAACACTGTACATTATGAATAGATATATATATATTCTTTTTTTGTCTCTCTTTTGTTTTGTGGGATGTGGAGGTTCAACTTCAGGTGTAGAAGAGGATTTAGAAGAGGTGATTGAGGACAACAAAGGAGATGATGATGAGCAGACTGAGGATAACGATCGTATTGAAGGCGTTCTCTATCCCGATGAATTAGTTGCTCAAATGGGCAAAGGCTTTGATGTTGCCTGGTCTGAATTCAACAAATACATTGAAAATCATGATGAGCAAAAAGTAATTGATATTGCCGGGGCAGGTTTTACAATGGTGAGAATTCGTGTGAATAAGCCCGCTACGGATGAGCTGTTTTCGCATTTGGATGAACAGATTGATCAATGTTTAAAGCATGGTTTGATTCCTGTATTGGCTTTCCATGGGCATGATGCGGAAGAAGGAGCGGACATGGAACAGGCAAAGCAAGTTACGGTTGATTGGTGGCGTACTGTTGCGGAACGATACAAGGACTATTCTGATTTGCTTGTGTTCAACCTCTTTGTTGAATTGAATGGCAATTTGAAAAAAGACCATCAGCTTTTGAATGAGTTTTATGCTGATATCATTCCGGCAATTCGGGAATCAAATCCCTATCGAATTCTAATTGTTCCTCCTGTTGGTTTATCAAAACCTGCCAACTTGCAATACATTCAATTGCCGGATGAAACGGACCCTTTTATTATGATGGAATGGCACTGCTATGCTGCCGGGCCGGCTTTGGAAGGGAACAAGCAATGGACCACAGGAACAACTGAAGAGCGCCAATTGGTGCTTGATCACTTTGAGGCTGCCAAGGAATACATGAAAGCAACTGGCCGCTCTACCTGGCTGGGAGCCTGGATGGCTGGGAACTACAACAAGGGAAATGAGTACGATATTCCATCGCAGGTGCAGTTTGCTACCTTTTTTGTTCGCGAATTGGCAAAGATAGAAGTGCCTTGGTGTATCAATACCGATGATAAGTTTTACGACTACCTGAACCTTAGGTGGTATCCGGAAGGAGAATATGGAGGAATTCCGTTACGTGATGTCATATTGGATACTGAAAAGATTGCTCTGTATGCAGAGAGTGTTTACGATGGAGAAAGTGTGCGTTTGGCTCCGGGGGAGTACGACGAGGCCGACTTGAAGTCTCTTGGCTTTGATAATACCATTTCTTCCCTGATGGTCCCCTGGGGCTTTAAGGTGATCGCCTATTCGGAGGCCGGTTTTACCGGAACGGAGAAGACGTATACCCGTACCACAAGATCTCTGGAAGATGCCATAAGATCCATAAAAGTGATTGATTTAAAATCATACGATTAGTTGAAGCGATGATATAGTTTATTCTGGAAAAGCTTGTTATTGTATGGAAAACAAGCTTTTCTGTTTTGTACTTGCCTTACTGAATTTCCCATATAGAGCAAAAAAGGTTGAACTATTTGTACCCCTTTAATGAACGAAAAACCTACTTTTCTCTTTCTAATAGTTGATATTTTTACACCGTGAGACCGAAATCGTTTGAGAAGTTGTTTTCCACATCTGTAAGATTGTAAGTAATTTTAGGTGTCTGACAAGCCATACAAATTACATTCTACAATCGTTGGAATAAGAATTCATGTTTTCTGCTTCCTGAACGATCACGTTACGGAACGAATAAAAAAATGTAATAACAAACTACCTTCCTTTTTTGAGAGGAATTGGACACGGTATTAAATGAAAATTTTTACTGTGGGAAAGGAAAAATATATGGTTAAAAAACAATTGAATTCAGTGCTGATAAAACCCTCCGGACCGGATTGTAATCTGGGGTGTACCTACTGCTTTTATTTGGAAAAGGCTGGACTGTATCACCAACAGAAAGTGCACCGAATGGATGAGGAGACACTTGAAATCTTGATTCGTCAGGTGATGGAGCAGTCCGGACCCGATGTTTCTTTTGGTTGGCAGGGGGGAGAACCCACTTTAATGGGGCTGGATTTTTTTAAGAAGGTGATTGAACTTCAGCAGAAGTATGGCAATGGGAAAACCGTAGGAAACGGTTT
>JBGRQA010000038.1:0-52406 GCA_041725895.1 Marinifilaceae bacterium | reverse complement strand
TGGGGCCCCATAGGTGAAAAAGGCGTTAAGAACAGAATGCTGTTTGAGGGAGGAACGACCGAGTTCATTCTGTTTAGCCTTCGAGCCGTAATGGGTCAACGAGTGCCGAAGCCTTGATTTTTTGTTTCTTTTGTATCAAGACAAAAGAAAAGCCCGTCCGGCTATAGGACGAAAGCAGATTACTAGGAATTTCTTTGAACGAAAAACATTTACTATAATCCATATAGAATCAACAAATTTATATACAACAATAGAGATGATCCAAACCATTCTCTAAACAGAATACAATACCTTTAGCTCTGATCTATTCTCCAATACTAAAAATACCATTCGTAAGGCTTTTTAGAGGAACTACTTCTAATTCTTCAAAAATCCAGCACGAACCCAAACCCTCCCACCTACCTGTTTTTATGATCTTTAGCACCAGAAATAGCACACCCAAACCTTCTGAGAATCCAATCGTTCAGATCTACATTGGTAGTAGGCAGCAAATTTTCAATCTCATTCCTTTAAAATAGCCACCTTCCTCTCTACCCAAAATCGAATGAAAGGAAAAAGTCATTTCATAGACAAAGTCTATCAATATCTCCTTCCCTATATCACAATCGATAACCCAACACAATAGATTTTATCTATAATTATAGATCAAGCAAAAACTCTATCGCAAAAAATAGGTAACTTGAATTCTGATCCGGGTTGTGGTTTCCATCCGCAAGTTTTGTTCGAATCAATACAATGGATGATAACTCACAAAAAGGCAGAAGTAAGCCATAAAGAAATGAGTCGTACCCGATACTTACGATACTACCATTGCGATGTAGAAGCAACATCGTACAAAACATAATAAAATGTTAAAATAACTTAACCTTTAAGTAAGCACAATGGTTAACATAGATATTTTGATTAAATTGCTGGTAAATTGTTATTACAAACCGTGATAACAAATACCAATCAATCTAAACAACAAAATTTAATTTAATTATGAATGTATTTCACAAGACATGTCTGAGTATGGCTTTGGCATTAACGGGAACAGGAATGCTCTCGGCTCAAAGTAACCTGGACATGAATGCAAAACTTCCCATGGACCCCAATGTCAGACACGGGAAGTTGGAGAATGGCTTAACTTACTATGTACGTCACAACGAAGAACCCAAAGATCGTGCAAGTTTCTACATCGTGCAGAATGTTGGTGCAATTCTCGAAAACGACAACCAAAATGGTTTGGCCCACTTTCTGGAACACATGTCCTTTAACGGAACCAAGAACTTCCCTAAAAAAGGCATCCTAAACTACCTGGAACAATATGGAGTTGCCTTTGGACGCAATATCAATGCCTATACATCAGTAGACGAAACCGTATACAATTTATCTGATGTTCCTACCAACAATGAGAACCTTCTTGATTCCGCCCTACTGGTTTTACATGACTGGTCCAACTACCTAAGTCTTGAGGGGGAGGAAATTGACAGCGAACGAGGCGTTATTCGTGAAGAATGGAGAACCCGTCGTTCGGGAGGAATGAGAGTATACCTGGAAAAGAACAAAATAATCTATACCGGTTCCAAGTATGCGGAACGCGATGTGATTGGCGACCTGAATGTAATTAACAATTTTGATCACAAGGTAATCCGCGATTTCTACCACGACTGGTACCGCACCGACCTGCAAGCCATTGTTGTTGTTGGAGATTTTGATGCAGCCAAAATGGAGGAAAAGATCAAGTCGATGTTTGCCCATATTCCTGCTGTAAAGGATGCAAAAGAAAGAATCTACTATGATATTCCCGGCAATAAGGAACCAATTGTTGGAATCATCACCGATCCGGAAGCCAGTAGAATTGGTTTCGACATTTACTACAAGCACAAGGCTACTCCTTTTGCCGAAAAGAACATGAAATACTACCGCAAGGGGATTATTGAAGAATTGTACGCAAGCATGCTGGGCGATCGTTACCAGGAATTGCTTCAGAAAGGGGATGCTCCCTTCATTTTCGGATTTGGAGCCTACTACAACAAGGAAAGAAAAATGGATGTATTCCACAATAGTGCCAACCTGAAAGAGAACAACATCATTGGTGGAATTGAAGTCCTTTTAAGTGAAGCAGAAAGAGTTCATCGTTTCGGTTTTGTTGCCTCCGAATTAAAGAGAGCCAAAAAGAATATGCTGAACCAGATTGAGACCCTTTACAAAGAAAGAAACAAGCAGAATAACGATCGACTGGTTCAAGGCTATCAGGAAAACTATCTTACCAATGAACCGGTTCCTGGTATTGAGTTTGAATACCAGGCAATACAAAAGTTACTTCCCGGTATTTCGGTTGAGGAGATCAATGCTCACTCCAAGAATTGGATTACCGATGAGAACGTTGTTATCACACTATCGGCCCCCGAAAAAGAGAATCTTACCCTACCTACCAAAGAGGATTTGCTAGCGGTTGTGAACAAAGTGAAGAACAAGGAGCTTAAACCTTACGAAGACAAGGTTATCAACGAGCCCCTGATCGCCAAGCAGCCTACTGCAGGTAAAGTAGTGAAAGAGGAAGATATGAAGGATTTCGAAGCTACCGAATGGACTTTGGCAAACGGAGCCAAGGTAGTAGTGAAAACCACTGACTTCAAAGAGAATCAGATCCTATTCAAAGCCTTCAGTAAGGGGGGTAAATCATTGTACGAGATCAAGGATCTTCCCTCTGTTGATATGGCCGGTGAATTCGTTGCCAATTTTGGACTGGGCAAGTTCGACCAGATCAGCCTTCAGAAGTTGTTAACCGGAAAGCAGGTACGAGTTAACCCTTACATTAACGAGCTTTCGGAAGGTCTTCGTGGAAACTCTACCATCCAGGATTTTGAAACCCTGTTACAGCTGGTTCACTTGTACTTTGAGCAACCACGCTTCGACGAAGAAGCCTTTAATGCCTTAAAGGGCCGCTACATGGCTTTTGTAGCCAATATGGGCGCCAATGTCAACAAAATCTTCCGCGATTCGATTGACATGACCACCACCGATCATCATCCAAGAACCATCTTGTTCGATACCAACAAAATCAACAAACTGGATTTCGAAACGATGAAACGTGTTTACCAGGATCGATTTACCGACGCAAGTGATTTTACTTTTGTTTTTGTTGGAAACATCGAAGCAGCGAAAGTGAAACCTCTAATCGAAACTTACATTGGTAGCATTAAGGATATCGACAGAAAAGAGAATTGGAAAGACAATGGAGTAGACTATCCTAAAAAAGATACCTACAACCATTTCGCAAGAGAGATGAAAACTCCTAAAACGACTATTTTCATCGACTTCCACGGGGATATTAAGTATTCCCACGAAAATTCTGTGATGCTGGATATGATCGCAGAACTGCTTGACAAACGATACACTGATGTGATTCGCGAGGAAGAAGGTGGCTCCTATGGTGTTTCTGTTCGTGGTAACGTTGACAAATTCCCACGTGAAGAGTACAACATGACTGTTATCTTCGATACAGATCCTGCCAAATCCGATAAACTTAAAGAAATTGTTTACAAGGAAATTCAGGATCTATTCAAGAAAGGAATCAAAGAGGTTGATTTGAAGGAAGCGAAAGAGAATTTCATTAAGGAAAATCAGGAGAGTCTGCGTAGAAATGGTTTCTGGTTGTATGCAATTCAACATCACTACAACTACAATGAAAACATTGTATCGCCTGAAGCTTATGAAAGCCTGATCAACTCTATCACCAAAGAGAAAGTAGAGAAATTTGCCAAAAAATATTTCGCTAAGCCAGCGAAAGTTGAGGTGGTAATGTCTCCCAAAAAGAAAGCGAGCTAATCCCTTTCTATAGTAAGTAATAAAAGGCTGCACAGATGTGTAGCCTTTTTTATTGGTACATACTCAACAATTCCTCAACAAACGACAGCCCCTACCCTTTTGAATTTATCCATAATATCTTTCAGCCTTCAAATTGCAAACCACTGATAATAAAATTATCTTTACCATAAACGACTAACTAAACAATCAAAATGAAACAACTTACACTTCTTCTACCGGGAATCATTCTGCTCTTTATTGTTTCCTGCAAACCCAAAACAGGTGCAAAAGAAAGCTTTAAAAACTATGAACAACTGGATGACAGCGTTATGGTTTTCTATCAGAATGAGCAATGGGGCAAAGCAATTCAGCTTTTAGAAAAGCACATGAATCAATTTCCCGAAAAACAATATGAATCGGAATGGGCACTCATTGTACTTCACACCTGTGCTAAACAATACTCCGAGGCATTGAAGGTTATCAAAAAAGGAAACGAGAAAAACAACTGGTACGGAATTTCACCGGATTCTGAACTATTTAAACCTCTTCAGAAATTGGAAGGCTATGCATCCATAATTGCCAAAAACAATCATTTGAAACAATTGGCAAAAGAAAAATCAAAACCCCAAAGCATTATCGACCTCCCTTCCAATTATACCCACGACAGAAAGTATCCTCTATTCATCGCACTTCACGGATGGGGCGAGGATGTTCCATTCTTCAAGAAGTTCTGGCATTCGGAACTCTTGAAAAAGGAGTACATCGTTCTTTTTGTTCAATCCTCACAAGTAGCGAATATGAAAGGATTCGCCTGGACGGATACAAAGTTGGCTCAAAAGGAAATTACCAATGCCTATAGGGACATTCTAGACAAATACGCCATTAATGAGAATCAGGTAATAATTGGTGGCTTTTCTCAGGGAGCAAGTACATCTCTAAACCTTTGCCTACAGAATCGAATTCCGGTACGTGGCTTTATCTCCTTATGTCCCGGTAAACCAGAAAGCTTTACACCTGATCTTGTAAAAGAGATGAACAACCGAAAACTTCGTGGCGTAATTCTAACCGGTGAATTCGACAATTCACTTGAACAACAAAAGGAAATGATGGCGCAATTCAAAAGCCTGGACTTTCCTTGCAGTTTCACGATTGAAAAGAATATAAGCCATTGGTTCCCGGATGACCTGAATAAAAAGATTGAGGAAGGAATTTCTTACATTCTTAAACAATAAATTGATTTATTTCTAAGAGCTTTTGAATGGTATCTCTTACGAACCTATTTGATCTCTTATTAAAACCTGAGCCCCGGCTTATTTTCAACACATCATAAAAGAACAGCCATCTTCCAAGGAAGATGGCTGTTTTCAATACCTATAATTACCTTAATTGATTCTTACAATTCTAATATTCTACCAATTGACCTTCAACAGGAACAGAAGCGTGCAACTGAACAAACACCCACTTTCCATCCTGCTTTGCCAATACGCCAGTATAGCGCAAGTCATCAGCTTTGAATACTTTATCCTCAACCTTTACTTCCCAATCCATGGTTTTGGAGAACCAGGCAACCTTACCGGACTCATGAACAGTCACAACTCTGTTTCTTATGGTAACTTCACGAGTATCAACACGGTCGAATTGCTTTTGAACAGCATCTTTAAATGCATCAAAACCAACCCACCTTTCTGGTTCGTCTGTTCCAAAGATGATCATTTTGGAATCATGTGAAAAAATATCGGAAATAAGATCCATATTCTCAGTTTTGAGGGCTTCATCAAACTGATTAACGACTTTTTTAACGCTGGCCTTTTCAGCTTCCACGTCAACCAATGGACTGGTAGTACATCCTGAAAGTAGTACTACTCCAACTAGGCAGAAAAATAAGTGTCTCATAATATAAACTTTTAAGGTTACTATTCAACAAAATTATTTAGGTTAATCTGTTCTCCTTAAGTTACAATTATCCCTACGGAATTTCAAGAAAAACAGGAACTTTTCAGGATATTTTATCATAACAGTATAAAAAGCCTTAGTCTCGTTCGGTTAAGACTTACAAATAATTGGCAAAAAAGAGGCAGAAGAGAATTCATTTTTCCCAAATCAATACCAACTATTCCAACCCGAAAATTTTACCTTTGTAGAACCAAGTTGAATCACATGAGCAAAACTATTTCACAAATACTGGCAGGCCACGGAGGACGAATGCTGGCAACCAGAAAACTAGAGGCAAGAGAGGCTAAATTGGTGCCAATTCCCAGCACAATTCATCCGGAATTGAAGGACTGTTTGAGCAATATGAGGTACACTCAATTGTATTCCCACCAGGCCGAAATGTTTGAGCAGGCCATGCAAGGCAAAAACGTTGTCATTACAACGGGTACTGCCAGTGGTAAATCCCTCTCATTCTATCTTCCAGTGATTCAGCGAATACTTGAAAACCCAAGCAGAAGGGCCCTCTTCATCTATCCAACCAAAGCCCTAACCAAAGATCAATTGCGAAACATTGTGGAGTTTGTGGAATTCTTTGGGAAACATCGCATTCAGGCCGGAATATACGATGGAGATACTCCTGCCAGAGAGCGAAGCCGTATTCGTGAGGAGGCCAACATCATCCTCACCAACCCGGATATGATCAACGCAACCTTTCTGCCCAACCACAACCGATATGGTTTTCCTCATCTCTTCGCCAACCTGGATTTCATTGTTATTGATGAGTTGCACGCCTATCGCGGGGCCTTCGGATCTCATGTATCCAATGTAATGCGCCGTTTATTGCGCATCTGCAGCTACCAGGGGAATACCCCTCATTTTCTGTGCAGTAGCGCCACAATCGCCAATCCAGCCCAACTGGCCGAAAACATCTGTCATCATCCCTTCGAACTGGTAGAAGAGGATGGTTCACCTGCTCCCGAAAAGGAAATCCATTTCTGGCAGCCGGAATACATCAAAGAAGCACAACGGAAACGATCCGTCACCGAAGAATTGAAAAGCCTCCTTCCTGGTTTAGTAGAGAATTCAATTCGCGTGATTACCTTTTGCATGTCGCGACGCGAAACAGAAGTAGTCACAAAAGAGAGCCGGGATATTCTGGCACAGGATCCCCTGAAATTGGGATCCGACATGGCCGATAAAATCTCAGCCTATCGGGGAGGGTATACCCCACTGGAGCGTGCCCGTATTGAAAAAGACCTGGTGGATGGTAATATCTTCGGAGTCGTATCGACCAATGCTCTGGAATTGGGAATTGATATTGGCTCACTGGACATGGTAGTTATGGGTGGTTTTCCGGGAACCAGGGCCAGCTTTTGGCAACAATTGGGTCGCGCCGGACGAAAGGGCAACAAAGCACATGCAGTACTAATGCTCAAAGAGAAGCCCATGGATCAGTATGTGGGAATGCACCCCGATTGGTTACTGGAATCCTCCTCCGAAAATGCAGTAATTGACAAAAACAATCTATACATACAACTGGCACATATTCGTGCGGCCTCAGCTGAACTTCCACTCACAATTGACGATGTGGCCACTTTCCCTGACCTGGGAGAAATCATCCCTCTGCTGAAGAAAGAGGGAGAGTTGAGTGAACATCATGCCCAATACCAATGGAGTGGAAAAATCTCTCCGGCGCACGAAATAAGCCTGCGTAATATCACCAACGATACCATAAAAGTGGTCGACAGGGAAAAAGAACAGACCATCACAACCGTGGATCTGCTTCAGGCCAAAAAGGAATTCTATCCCGGTGCCATCTACCTGCACGATAGCATTCAATACAAGAGCATTGACCTCGACCTGGAAGGCAAAACAGCCTGGGTGAAAGAGGTAGATTCCAACTACTATACCGAACCCCACAAACCGGGAAACATAGACATTTTAATGGAGCACAATCAGATGGAGGAAAATAGAATTTTCGGCTGCTTCGGAGATGTTCGGGTAAGCATGCTGGTTTCCGGCTACAAGATGATTCAATTCAACACCCATCAAAACCTGGGATACGAAGCCCTAAACCAAATCCTGCAGTCGCAAATGGAAACCGAAGCTTGCTGGATCCAGATTCCGGATAACGTAGTACGTGTATTCGTAGCGACAGGAAAAGCACCCAGTTTGGAACACCAGAAACAAGATTTAGAGGACAAACACATCCCTCGCTTCGATTATACCGAAGGACTGGTTCACTGCCTGAAAGCCGCTGCAGCTATGCGGGTAATGGCAACCCACTCCGACATGGGAGGAGACATTTTCGGCTTTGCTCACCCCAAAACCCATCAGCACAAACACGCCATCATACTATTTGATGAATACCCCGGAGGTTTGGGATTCTCCGAGAAAGCTTTTGAGCACATTCATGAGATCATACAAAATGCAGGCCGCTTGGTAAAGAATTGCGCCTGCAAGCATGGGTGTCCCGCTTGTGTGGGCGATCACCGAATCAACAAGCATCTGATTCTTTGGGCACTTCGAAACTTCTACAAAGAAATTCCATTACCCAAAAACATAAAGCTGGATGGAGTATTTAGTTCCGTTCCTGCACCAACTATCATGATAGATTGGAACCAATTAGAAAATCAATGGCAGGAAGTACTTTCACGTTTTGAAAAGGAGAACCGTTTTGGTGCCAGGTTTCTCAAGCAAACAAGTTCCATTGCCATTCGAAACAACAAATTAACCCTGTACTACTCCAACAGCATTCTGAAATTAGCCCAAAAGTCTGAAGTAATTGAGGGGATTCAGGATGAATTAGGCAGAATTGTTAAGCTTCCGGAGCATTTTGAGTTGGAATTACGTCCTGATGATGGGGAATCCAATATCAAGAACCAACTAAAATTACAACGAATGATGAGTAATGGAAAAGGATACCTGCCAAGCTAAATCAGTAATTGTTAAGCTCTAATATTTAACTTTCCAGAAATAAAAATCGGTTGACAACATCCAATATCTAAAAGCCAACACCCATTAGGATATGAGTCTACGCAAACTACAACAGCAATTAAGAGATCAACGAAATACAAACCACACATTTGATCCCATCTCGGCTTTTGAATCGGATGGAAAAGCACTGCAAAATACAACAATCCCTAAGGAACGATTTGAAGAACCAGCCAGGAATTATTCCGAGGAACTAAAAAATGTTGAATTGCAGCATCCGGAACTCTTTAAGGCCCTAAGCAAACTCAATCCATATCAGTTGCAAGCGGTATTTAGTGATGATCGAAAAGTTTTACTCAGCGCGATGGTAGGAAGCGGAAAAACAACCGTTCTTACGCATAAAGTACTCTACCTCCATTTCATCAAAGGGATTCCCCTTTCACAAATGGCCGTACTCACTTTTACCAATAAAGCCGCCCGGGAAATACGGGAGCGAATCTTCTCCTTCTATGGTGACAGAATCATTCCCGACAGCCGTGAGATGCGCTACTTTGGCACCTTTCATTCCGTAGCTCGTCAACTACTCAAGGAACATTCCGGTCTGGAACAACTGGGCTTCACTTCCTCCTTCTCTATCATGGACAAGGGGGACAAGGAAGATTTTTTACAACGTCTGATTCTTCAAAACCAGCTTAATGTAAAATACCGCAACAAACTGGATCAACGCTGGAAACTATACCGCAACGAGAAACAAATTCTCTACGGCAACATGAAAAATCCGGACGATCTTCCCCAGCTGGTACAAATATCACGCAAGGAAAAACAATCCAACAACCTGATGGATTTTGACGACCTGATCTCAATTGCCAACTGGTTAATGGGGAAGCAAGCCAATCTCCAGCCCCAATGGGTAATCATTGATGAATTTCAGGACTGTAACGAGGAACAGTTACGATTCATTCAATACCTAAATGGAGAAAACAGTTCCCTCTTTGCAGTGGGGGATCCCAACCAAAGCATCTATGCGTGGCGAGGCAGTACGGATAAAGTATTTCAAATTTACAGCGAAGACCCCAATTGTAAAATGATGCGACTGCCTTTAAATTACCGGACTTCCGGGCAATTATTGGATGCTGCAGCCTGTTTACTCCGGGAACAACAAAACGATTTACAAGCCACTCGTGACCAAGGTCGAAAATTAAGAATCGTCAACCATTTTGACGACAACCAGGAGGCCTATTACTGTGTTGAAACCTTTAAACAATTGCACAAATCGGGCACTCCCTGGAAAGAGATCGCCCTCTTGTTCCGCACACGTCAACAGATCGAACTGTTTAAAACAATCTTCCTAAAAGAAGAACTGCCATTCGAAGTAGTCAGCAAGGAAAGCTTTCGGGATAGACCGTCCCTGTTCTGGCTGCACAAACTACTCCATGCGGCCCTGCATCCCAACGATTTGGATAGTATTCTTTATGTATTCACATCACCCGACTTCGGATTTCTTAAAAGTGGTAAGACACTTCTCAACAAATTTATCAAATTCTATGATGAACAAGATTTCAATTCCAAGCTGGAAGCATTTTCGGTTTTTCTGGAAAAGAAATATGCCAAACAAAAGGATTACATCCAACTTTCACAAGGACTACTTCAGCTTCCGAAATACCTGCAAGAAAAGAACACTAAAGATCTTCCGTGTATCTACACATATCTGAATCTGGAACTCTATCTAAAACCTACATCCGTAAACTTTCAACAAACCTCAGAAGAGATCAAAGAATCCCTTAAAGAACTTCAGCAATTTGCAGAAAAGAACTACTACGGAAACATGATTGAAATATACCAGGCTGCCTTAAGTCAAGTCAGTTTGGAGGGACACTTCCAAATCAACGGGGGAATAAAAGAAAAGGGCGAAGGAGTGCGACTGCTTACCATCCACGCGGCCAAAGGTTTGGAATTCGACTATGTCTTCCTAAGCGGAGCCAATACGGGACTCATCCCCCTCAGCCGCAAAAACGAAGGCCCCGATCACCTTCAGGAGGAGAAGCGCCTGCTCTTTGTAGCACTAACCAGAGCCCGCAATCACATGGAAATCTCATGGCATACCCAAAGCAATGCATGGAATGCACAGCCCGGCCCCTCCTACTTTTTGAACGCTATCCCCAGTCATCTTGTGGAGAGAATTCAAACAGATGCGATCCAAGAGGAACCAGAACAAAAAACAGAAGAACAATCCATACCAAATACAACCTGGCAAATAGATATAAAAGTAAAGCATCCCAAATACGGAGAAGGCGTCATCCTCAAAAGTAATGCAAAGGAGATTGTTTGTGAATTCGGAAAATTTGGCGAGAAGAGCTTTTCTCCTCAATGGGCTCCACTGACAAAAATATAGCTTCGATTCCCTGGCTGAGTTTACAATCAACACGCATAAACCTATTCAAACAAGGTTTAAATAGAAAACCGGTGAAGGGAATTTGATTACTTCCTCTTTGCCTGGTTTGCTAACACCTCTTTTTTCTTTGCGCTTTGCTCCACGTTCTCATTTAGCAGTACATCACTCTCTACCAAAACTCTATGAGGATCCTTTCCTTTTTGCCGAAGCTCCTTTTCCAGTTCATGTTTCAGATCCAACAGTATCGGCAATATTTTTTGATGCTCTTCCCTATTGCTCGCATATATCGCCTTCCATTTTGAAAGGAGAGAACAGGAATAAGCATCCCGCCTCAATTGAAGATAACTTGCTTTATCCAAACACAATGTACTGTCACCATACTTAAGAGCAACGGGAAAAATGAAATTATTTTGAAAATCGCCTCGTAATTTCTGATAATTATCTAACCAGGACAAACGATCCTCATAGTAATCGAACAATTTCACCTTCAAGCGACTATTTTTAACCAAAGCCACCCCTTCATATTTAAAGCATTCATAGGCCCCCTTATTATTATCCATAAAGGAAGAGCCCATCGTAATTTTCAGTGGTCTATGCAATTGGGTAAGATCAACAGCTTTAGTAGATTGTAGGCAACTATCCAATAGGGTGAGAGGCTTCACATAGTATTTATCAAATCCATTAATCACCTGAACTAAACGGACAGAATCAGCCACTACATCTGCATAAAGAGAGGAGAGAATGGCCGTTTCCTTCTTCCTTAATTTTCTTTCATCGTTCCAGTTATCAAATTGCATTGATAGTGTAATGCCCAGGAAAATGAGCAGTACATCAAATAGCTTTTCACTTCTAAAGAATCGTTTAAATGAGATTGACATTGTGTTAATTGTAGATTAGTGGTTTTTCACCCCTAAATTAACAATTATGGTTTTATGAACAATACAAAACAGCAAATCTTAAAGTCGCGACAAAGTATTGATATTACATATAGAGCAAAAAAAAACCTGCCAAGAGGCAGGTTTTTCTTATAATAAAAAAGTTAAAGAACAAATATTAAATTACTTTAACATTTACTGCGTTTAGTCCTTTTCTACCTTCAGTCAGTTCGTATTCTACGGTGTCACCTTCGTTAATTTCGTCAATTAAACCAGATACGTGTACGAAGTACTCTTTTTTTGTTTCCTCATCGATGATGAATCCAAATCCTTTAGATTCATTGAAGAATTTTACTGTTCCGTTTTTCATTGTATTGTATAAAAATAATTTAAGTCTCAAAGATAATGTTATTTATTTCATATTCTAGTTTTTCTGAAGAAATTCCTACTTTTTTTCATCATAGGACTAACTCCCACCCCCATAAGCTCATAGAAACGACTTCATATTACAAAACACACAGGAAAAACTTAAACATCCATTTTAACTGAGAACAGCAAAACTACAGGTCTGTTTTATTATCACAATCAGTAAAGATCAGTTCCAAATCAACTAATTCTTGTCCGTATTAGATAAGTACTAATATTTAAAAAATGATTTACCAAACTGAAAACACATTTCTCACTCATACTTCAAACATTCAACAGGATTCACTTTCACGGCCCCCCTTACTTTCCAGATAACTATACTCCACGAAAAGAGCAACACTATTGCACTGGCAAGCACAAAAGGCCATACCTCCATTTCTGTTTTGTATTGGAAATTCATCAACCATCGATTGCCTAAGACCAAGGTAACTGGACTGGCAATTCCTATAGCAACCAAAATAATAATAGATACTCTCCTGATTTGACTAATCAGCAATGAATTCTCCGAGGCCCCCAGTACCTTGCGAATACCAATTTCCTTCTGACGGTTTTTCATCATGATAGTTACAGTACCCAGTAAGCCCATTCCGATAATGATAAGTATCACAACAAGAATAATGTTAATGATTTGAATGGATTGCTTTTCAACCTTGTATTGCTGAGCCAGAACATCATCAACAAACAGATAATCGAAAAGTTTATCCGGGTGATGACTGCTCCAAACATTCCGAATGGCTCCTATTGTTTCTTCAACATTTCTATTCTCAAAAGAAACAAGCATGAATCGGAAGGCTCGATCCTCATCGGTTAGAACATTAAGAAAGAAAGGCTCCAATTTGGAATGCAGAGAAGTGATATGGAAATCCTTAATAATTCCTGCTGGAATAAATGGATCAAGTGCCTTTTTCCAATTATCCCCGTAAGCCTCCTTCATTTTTGAACTCATGCACTCATTTATGAGAATGTAATTACTGATAGTATCGCTCCAAATTTCCTTCAGCTCTATCCCCATGGTTCGGACAAAATCCCTGTCCCCTGCCGTTTGTTTCGTCGCAAAGGAATCCTCATTAGGCAATGGAATACTGGCCGGATTCATGGGATAACCGGGGTATTGATTACAGCGGGTCACTCCTTTAACACCTGGAAGCTTCAGAAGCTCTTGCTTTAAGGAATTCTGCGTTACCCTGCGATTAGGATTCTTCAGCACCAGTACATTGTTCTTTTCAAATCCCAAATCCTTCGACTGAATGTAATCCAACTGTCGGTTAATAATAAAGGAAAATACCAGCAAAGCAATAGCACCGGTAAATTGAAGGATAGTCAGAATCTTTCGTAAAACATCGCCTTTTCCATTTCCAACGATACCCAATTTCAGAGTATCCGGCAAATTCAGCTTCCGTACCAATAGAATTGCCGAAAGATTAAAAACAAGCACACTAACAATCAAAAGGCCTAAAATAGTAAGTATAGAAGATGACTCATAGAAAAGAAAGGGAACCTCGACCTGGATAATCTTCACCAAATAAGGTCGTGCCGCTTCAATAATAATAAAGGCCAATTGAAGCGACAAAAAGCTGTAGAATAAGGATTCCAAACCAAAATAGCTGAATAACGAAAGACCATTGGCCCCCGAAATACGCTTCAATGCGATCTCCTTTCCTCGCTTCAGGATCTGTGAACTATGAAGTATCACAAAATTTAGCAAGCTGACCAACAAAACGACAAAGCCTACAGACAATATTAATAGTAGATGACTCGCCGAACTGGTAGGCTTCAATTCATGTGCCAGATTCGAATTCAGATGAATATCACTCACTGCCTGCAAATCATGAGTCAATGCTGCAGCTGGCGGGCCCGGTAAGTTTCCCAATTTGTCACCAAGAATGGTACCAATTTCGGTTTTAATCTGAGGGAGTTGATTCGCCGAATTGACCTTGATATAAGTATAGGCCCCGAAAGCTTTTCTTCTTTTTAGCTGTTTTATGCTTGCTTCCAAATCTCCTTTTTGCGACAGCAATATATTGTACCGAAAATGGGTATTGGATGGCAATTCCTTAACTATCCCCGCAATGGTATATTCTCCCATTTCATCATGGTACTGCATACTTTCAATATCCAGAATTTTTCCAACCGGATTTTCCCGACCAAAATATTTCTTTGCAATTTCTTCAGTAACAAAAGCCATATTGGGTTTCTTCATAGCATTTCGGTTTCCCGTAATCAATTCCAAACCGAAAAAATCCATAAAGTTGCTGTCTACGGCCATAATATGCTGTGCCAAAACAATCGACTGGTCCTGCTCCTTTCGCAAAGTTCCATTACGTGAATATTGAAAAGATGTAGCCTGATCCACATAAGGCGAACGATCCACCAGCTCATCTCCTATTACCATCAAGCTTCGAGCCCATTGCATAACACTGTTATTTATGTATACCCGATACATCTTCTTTCCATCCTTGAAGTGTTTATCGTAGGAATACTCGTGCTGTACATACATAAATACGATCAACGAAAAGGCAAGCCCCAGCCCCAGTCCAATAACACTAATGGAACTATTAAGCCTGTTTTTCCAAAACTGACGAAGGATTATTTTTAAATTATTCTTTAGCATACAAATGGTTTTATTAGCTTTTTTTGAATTGTTTATCATCACTGACAGTAACCATAATTATGCCAAAAACACAACCTATTGTATTTCTGCAACCTACACAAATCTACTGAACAAAAGTTGTTGGATTATCGTACAGTAACGTTGTAAATTCCTACATAAGTTCAACCCTCTTTTTTCATTTCAAAGCGTCCACCGGATTTACACATTCTGCTTTCAAAAAATGATAAAAGGCCAATTAAAATAGCAGTCAAACTGTAAGATCAATTAAGGTTTTGTGAAAATTGATTGTTCCTGTCTCAACCTCTACTAAAATACAAAAGGAATTAAACTTTTAAGTAAAATAAAACATTGTTTTGAAATATATTATCCAAACATTAAGCTCAGTAGCGGGAAAAGCAAGGTAGGCTCGGCAATTTGACCTTCTACTTAACAACAAACAGAAAGCAACACATTATAAATAAGGAGACTAAAAACCTTCCACCATCCCAAACAGCCTAAAATTATGGCCCTGAATCATCATTTTGGAGCTTTTTCCTCTTCGAAATGCCTCTTATGGGAAAAAATCGCATTCTAAAACGCTTGGCCAGCCTTGCTTTCAGAAGGCAAAAAAATCATCAGTATGTAAATGAAAAACCATCAGTATATAAACCAAAATTCATCGGTATATAAATCAAAAATCATCAGTATGTAAATTGAAGTTCATCAGTATATAAAAATCGACACCTCATAATACCAAAAAATATCGGAGAAATCTGGTTGCTAAAAAATAGGAGAAATTTTTTTAATAAAAAAATTATACTAATTAATTGAAAATTACGTAACTTTTTTATTATTAACTTAAAAGACAGATATATGGATTATAAGCTTATTACAAGGCCAATTCCAGGAAAACCTGAAGAGCCTAGCAAGTATTATGCAACCATCGTTCGCCCAAAAAAGGCAGACATTCAGGAAATCGCCAAGCGTATTTCTGATGTCTCTCCGGTGAACGAATTGGATACAGAATCGGTGCTACTTGCCTTTGTAAGGGTATTGCCTGAGTTCTTGAAAAAAGGCCAGACCATTGAATTGGGCGACTTTGGCCGCCTAAGCGTCAACATCCGGAGTTCCGGGGCCGATACAGAAGAGGAATTCAAGAAAGATCTCATCAAGGGCAACAAAATAAATTTCGCCCCGGGGGTCAGCGTTAAAAAGGAAATGAAAAATGTGGAATACGAAAAAGTTCGGTAGTACATACACAAGCATTGTTACATAAAAGGGAGGGCTTCAATCATTACAGAATAGCTTTCCCTTTTTATTTGTCGATACTGCACCAAACTAATTACAGGGCTACGGATACTCTATTCATTGGATAAAGAACACATCCGAGAATCGATATTGCCTACACAGCATTATCACCATTGTAATAGAACATAATCTGGATATATCCTGACCGAAACAAAAAAGGGACATGGCAAAACCACATCCCTCACTCAATTTCCTACTATTCTATATTATGGCAACAACTCTTTGTGAAGAGTCACTTCAAACTCCTCAACATGGTGTGGTTTGCCATCATTAAAGAACTCAACGATATATGGCTTGTTGCAATGCTCGTTGAAAGTTTTCTCATCGTACCATTTTTCAATAAAGGTTATGCGATTGGGATTGTCGATACATTGATTCAATTCGTAACGAATGCAAGCTCCCTCCTGCATAGTCATTGGAATCAAACTGTGCAAATTATGTATCAATTGGTCTACTTCACCATCCCTTGCGATAAACTTGGCGATACACACCAATTGGGATTCATTCTTTTTTATTTCCATGGATAGAATTTTTCTCAATATTACTAATTGTAAACCCAAAGTTAAGCATAAAAAAACACAATTGGTATCAAATTTCACACCATATTGCCATAGCAGCTACAAGAATTCAGAATACATTCTGACATATATTGCTAAACCAAGAACTCAAAACCAACAGGCAATACCGGTCCCTATCCACCATAAAATTTAAGGCCATCAACTAGTGTTTCGTAACTAGGAGCAAACTCTCTCCTTACAAACTCTACAAATACCTTTCAGATACAAATGGTACTCTTCCACTTCGAAATTCTCTATTCCACTCAGTTGAAACATATCTGACCGAATAGACAAATCGAACACTCCTCCACAACTACGACATTTAAAATGACCGTGCACTGAAGTATCGGCATCGTAACGGGTTTCATTATCCTCAATATTTATGAGAAGGGTTATCCCCCTCTCTACAAAGAGCTTTAGCGTATTGTACACTGTAGTTTTAGACAAGGAAGTAAGTTCGTCCTTTAAATCGGAATAAATCTGATCGACTGTGGGATGATTGCGGTGCACCAAAAGATACTCCATGATTTTTACTCGTGGAGCCGAAGGCCGTATATCATTATTCTGAAGGAATCGCTCTACACTATTTACATCAACCATGCGGGTAATATTTTTTTTGAAACGCTTACAAAAATAGACAAAAAATTCTTACCTTAAGTTTTGTTTCAATATGAGTTCAAAAAAAAAGCGATGAAAGCCAGACTACCTACCAACACTGAATCTCAAGCCAATTACATCGCATCATTAGTTTTATCAATCGGCAGATAAATATTATTGATTAATATAATTTGGCAGAATATCAAAAGCACTCTACATTTGTAATCGTTACAAAAACACAGAATAGAAACATAAAAAAATAAATAGAATTACTATGAAAACATTAATCGGAAAAAAAGCACCTGCATTCACAACTGACGCAGTTATTAACGGAAACCAAATTGTTGACAACTTCTCATTAGAGCAGTTCATCGGTAAAAAAGAAGTTGTATTCTTCTTCTACCCACTTGACTTTACCTTCGTATGCCCTACCGAACTTTTGGCTTTCCAGGAAAAACTTGCTGAATTTGAATCAAGAAACGTTGCAGTTGTAGGTTGTTCCATCGACTCTGCCTTCTCTCACTTTGCATGGTTGAATACCGATAAGAACAAAGGGGGTATCAAAGGCGTAACCTACCCATTGGTAGCTGACCTTTCCAAAACCATTGCAGAAAACTTTGGCGTATTGGCTGCTGAGTACGATTACGACGAGGAAGGCAATGCAATCTGCAACGGAGCTCCTGTAGCTTACCGTGGTTTGTTCCTGATTGACAAAGCAGGTGTGGTACGTCACAGCGTAATCAACGACCTTCCTTTGGGACGTAACGTTGACGAGGCCATCCGTATGGTAGATGCTCTGCACCATTTCGAAGAAAATGGAGAAGTATGTCCTGCCAACTGGAACAAAGGCAAAGAAGCTATGAAAGCGACAGCCGAAGGTGTTGCTGACTACCTGAGCCACAACTAATAGAATTACATAGTACAAAAAGAAATTGATCCATATTTTAAACCTCTCAAAAAATCATAATTATGAAGATTAATACCTACCAAGATATCACTCAAATCGCAGGCGAAGCTAAAAAAGATTACATCGACCGTCACTCTGCATTTGTGCATTGCGAAAAGGAAGCTAAAAAAGGTGAAAAATTCGCAATCAAGGTAAAAGTTGGAGACGAGTACCTGCATCCTGATGATTTCGATCATTACATTGCCTGGATTCAGATCTGGGATGGTGAAAGAATGCTTGCTCAAACCAACTTTACAGCAGGGGCAATGGGTAGCAACCCAAGCCAGGTAGAAGTAGATTTCTATGTAGTTCCTACCAAAAAGATGAAACTTACAGCTACTGCTTTCTGTACCAAGCACGGCTTATGGCACAGCGACGAAGTGATTGTTGAGGTAGCAGAATAAACTTCCTGCAAATTCAATTGAAGATGCAATAATTCACAAACCGGAGCAGGTCAATTCATGGTGTATACAACTTTCCTGTTCCGGTTTTCTTATGCCCACCCAAATTATAAAAACGCAAATAACAAAACATTATGGAAGCGAATCAAAAAGTATTGGACATATTAAAGGCCGAAGGCCCCATGCGTCCGGGTGCCATCGCTGAAAAAGCAGGGATGGACAAAAAGGAAATCGACAAAGCCATCAAAACATTAAAGCAAGAGGAGAAAATCTACTCCCCAAAACGTTGCTTTTACGACATCGCAAAATAGTTTCCCCTTTGCGATAAACATGACTGTTTACCAAAATCGACAATAGCACATTGTCGATTTTTTTGCGTTTACTTCTCTCTTCCGAAACAAAGATATTACTCTTTCCTTTCTAATTTGCAAAGAGGAACCTCTCTTCCAAATCGTTAACGGAATTTGCATCCACTCTCCCTACCTGAAATACTCCTATTCATACTAACAATGTATTGTCTATTAAGCTCGGGATAATAAATTCAATGGAGGGAATTAAAGTTGGCTCTCTTCTTGTTAAAGACAATCCTACACAGGGGGTAACTTACTTGCGGCTGTTGCGCTTTTATTGCAAGCAAGTTACCTGATAATTTTTACAATGTCAAGAGCAAAACAACAAGTACCTCGATAATCACTTCACTCTTTTTCTTTTCAGCCTTAGCAAAAATAAGCGAAAAGTTATATGCCTTTAAATAATAAAAAGAGACATCTATACTATCCAAAAATTTGCTAAAAGACAATTGCTTCAAATGGGGAAGATTAAGGTCTTTGGGAAATTTACTGAATGAATCGCATGGCACAAGAGCTTTACAATACTACGGATTATGCTACCTTTGCAAGCATGGAGGAGAAAATAACTGGCATAGTAGACCGAGTAACATTTCACAGTGAAGAAACCGGATGGTCGGTACTAAAAGTTAAGGTTCATGGAAAGATTGAACCCATAACTGTAACCGTTCACCAAACCCAGGTATTCGCAGGGGCAACCCTGGAGTTTACCGGAAGCTGGCATACCCATCATAAATACGGGCAGCAATTCAAGGCCACCCAGGTTTTAGAACAAAAGCCAGCCTCTGTTGCAGCATTGGAGAAATACATCGGCTCAGGCCTCATCTATGGTGTTGGTCCTGCCATTGCCAAACGAATTGTCCGCCATTTCAAAACGGAAACACTGGAGGTTTTTGATGGCGATATAGAACGCTTAACGGAAGTAAAAGGAATTACCAGCAAAAAAATTAAGAAGATAAAGGAAACCTGGCTGGAACATCAAGCCATTCGGGATGTAATGATCTTTCTCCAGGGACATGGAATCTCCACCCTGTTTGCAGTAAAAATATTTAAGCAATACGGTCAGCAATCCATCTACTATGTAAGCAAAAAGCCCTACCAGCTTTCCAAAGATATTTATGGAATCGGATTCTTCTCTGCCGATAAAATTGCCCTGAGCGTAGGTTATGAAAAGGATAGCCCGGAACGGATCAAGGCTGCCATTGCCCATTGTTTGGCGGCAAGCCGAGACAAAGGTCATTGCTATCTGAAACTGGATCAGATTTGCGGAGGTGTGAAAGTATTGCTTCAGCAAGATTTTGAAGACCGAATCCCTGCACTTCTCGAAGAGATGGAAAAGGCCTCCGAAATTAAACTGCGTGTAATTACAGGTGACCAAGGAGATGAATTTTGCTACTACAACAAAAGCCTGTACTACGATGAACTGGCAACGGCCGAACGAATTCTTAAGATACAGGATTATCCCGTAAATTATGATCGTTCGAAAACCAAACGGATACTAAAGGCTTTCAACGAAAAGCAGGAATTCCCCTTAAGTGAGGAGCAAACCGAAAGTGTAATGGGTATTGTGAATCACAAAATGGCCATTTTAACCGGAGGACCGGGTTGTGGTAAAACAACCACCACAAAAGCTTTGGTACACTTGCTGCTGAAGCTGAACCGAAGACTCCTGCTGGCCGCCCCCACCGGGCGTGCCGCACAACGAATGGGTGAAGTAATCGGACTGCCTGCAAAAACTATTCATCGACTCCTGGAATTCAATCCAACAAATGGCGGCTTCAAGAAGAATGAAGAGGATACACTTGATACGGACATCCTAATCATTGACGAGGCCTCTATGTTAGACATTCAGCTGACAGCCTCCGTACTAAAAGCCATTAACAATCACACTCAACTCCTGCTAATTGGAGATACAGACCAGCTTCCTTCTGTTGGAGCCGGCAATGTACTAAAGGATCTTATTCAAAGTGAAACGGTACCCTGTTTCACCCTTACCCAGGTCTTCCGACAGGCCAAAGAGAGTAAGATTATTACTTATGCCCACAGTATCAATCAGGGCATACGTCCGGAAATTACATCCCCTTTTAACAAACCTCAATCCTGGAAAGAAAAGGAAGATTCCCTGTTTATCGATGCGGAAGAAGCCACCCAGGACCAGTTACGGTTTATTCGCCGCAGCAAGGGTTTGTTGAAACAGGTGCTGGAACACCAGGAAAGAGCCTATGTTGTTAAAGAGAAGGAGAAACAAGGCGTGACTCACTTCGAGCGATTGGAGGAAGAAGGTGGAGTATACAACCGAAAGCAGGTGGAACAGTCGGAGGTAAAATACCAGGAGGAAATGGAAGGGGCTTTTGTAATGCAAATCCCCGAAAAATATCACCATGTTAAGCTGGAACAGCTTCTCCAGTCCAAAGCCAAGACTGAGGAATTGAAAAGCATCATGAAACGCATCCATCCCTGGTCGGCACTTCGGTATGGTTTTACAGCAACTGATATCCTGGTAAAATTGTACCTGGAAACCATTCGCAAATACCATGGTGAAAAGATTGAAATTCAAATCCTCTCACCCATGACCAAAGGAACACTTGGAACACACATGCTAAACCAACGCATCCAGCGGGAATTCAATCCAGCAGATCCTAATAAAAATGAATTGACTATGGGAGACCGTATCTTCCGTGTAGGCGATCGCGTAATTCAAAAGAAGAACAACTACGATTTGGAAGTCTTCAACGGGGATATCGGAAAAATAACCTCCGTTGACAAACAGGACAAAAAGCTATTGGTTCAATTCGGAAAAGGTGAAGATAGTAAGGAGGTCTGCTTTGAAAACGAACACCTACCTGAATTAGACCTGGCCTATGCCATTACCATTCACAAATCGCAGGGAAGTGAATTTGATGTAGTTATTCTGCCCCTTACCTCACAGCATTACAATATGCTATACCGAAACCTGGTGTATACAGGACTTACCAGAGCAAAGAAACTAGCTGTATTTATTGGGAGTCGGTTTGCATTGGGCCAAGCGGTGAAAAACGAAGACAACCGGAAAAGACAAACAATGCTTGCCGAACTATTAACTTCTGGTTGCTAAAAGAGAAAATGTAAACTGATTCTACCTTTTGAATTCGTGATGACATTCCGCACAATGGAACCATCTCCGAATTCGAAAGGGCAACAGATCCAGAAACAGCGAACGGAGCAAAACAATTGCTCCTCTCCTACTTTGACCCCCCACTCCCGGTTGAATCCGAAAAGAATGACAAAGGGGGCAGTAGATCATATCCTTTAACTGATCTTCAGGAATCATTTCTGCATCCAGAAGAATTTTACGGGCCCGAGGCACATCCCTTTCAAACATTTTTAATTTGATACCTCCCGTAATCTGATCGGGAATCAAATGCAAATTGGACATGTGCTCATCAGTCAAAAAACAATGGATAGAATGAGATTCCAGTAAATTTTTAATCAAATTGGCCCTCACACTATCACGATAGCTGCCAAATATTACAATTGGTTCCTCCATTTTTTCTAAATCCTTTCCTCTTATTCATAATAAACAATCGATTTAAAGATAGAAATTACTGGATACACAATACTAAAAACAGGAAATAAAAAAACCGCTGCAAGTTTTAACTAAACCTACAACGGTTCCTGATTATGGAATTAAGAAATACGAACTACTGTGTGTTTCCATTTGAATTGATTCGCAAAAGCAAATACCCTGATACCCCGGCCAATACGGAAGCCAACAGAACTGCCATTTTTGCCAGATTCAACATTTGAGGATCTACAAAGGCCAATTGCGACACAAAAAAGGACATGGTGAAGCCAATTCCGCCGAGCAATCCAATTCCCAGGATTTGGGTCCAGCTAATATCGGAAGGTTTGGTAGCCCATCCCATTTTGATTCCAACAAAAGCCAGCAATCCAATTCCCAAAGGTTTTCCCAGAACCAGCCCCAGAATAATACCAACCGAAAGCGGATTACTCAGTTCGGAAACAAGAGCTCCATCCATAACAATTCCGGCATTAGCGAGGGCAAACAAAGGAATAATAGCATAAGCCACCCAGGGGTGTAACGCATGCTCCAGTCTCTGCAAAGGCGAAATTACCTCAACGCAATTCTCTTCCAGAGTATGTACCGAAGCCTGCAAATGCTTTTGTTTGTCTCCGTAGTTCCAGGCAGGATTAGCTATTTCCATCTCGGTGAACAAAGATCGACCGGAAGTAATAAACTCAGCAACTCCACGGTAAGCGCGAACTGGAATCGTAAAAGCCAGCATCACCCCAGCCAGGGTAGCATGAATTCCTGATTTGAGCAAAAAGTACCAAAGAAAAATCCCGAGCACAAGATAAGGCGTTACTTTCCGAACCCGGGTCAGGTTTAAGATCCAAAGCACCCCCCAGATGGAAAAGGCATACACCAGTGCTCCCAAAGATATTTTTGAAGTATAAAACAAGGCAATCACCAGAACAGCACCAATATCATCTACAATGGCAATGGATGTCAACAACAGCTTCAACGACAAGGGAACTCGTTTGCCCAGCAAGGTTAGTATCCCCAATGCAAAGGCAATGTCTGTGGCCATAGGAATTCCCCATCCCATTTGAGCCGGTCCGTTCCAGTTGATCCCAACATAGATCAATGCAGGAATCGCCATTCCACCAATGGCTGCAAACACTGGAAGCGAAGCCTTTTTCATGGAAGACAAGCCCCCGGTCATCAATTCTCGTTTAATTTCCAAACCTACTACGAAAAAGAAGATGGCCATTAATCCATCGTTAATCCAGTGGATAAGGGTCTTGTCCAGTTTCCATTCTCCAAAACGCAATCCGAAACGCTTCTCCCAGGTAGACAGGAATTCTTCACCAAAGCCCGAATTGGCCATAGCCAAAGCAGAAAGTGTGATAAACATCAAAACGATGCCTCCAAAGGCCTCCAATCGTACAAATTCCACCAGGGGATCTTTAATTCTGTTCAACAAATGTCGTTTCGTCATTATTATATCTTTTAAATTCGTGTTATTCATTCTATATTATCCTTTCACCTTGCATCCTCCTGCACAAACACCCGGAATCAATTGTCAAACCACTAGGAGACAAAAAAAACCAGAGACTAAGTAAAGAAAAAAGATGATTATTAAATTTATCAAAAAAAAAGTATATACAATCAATTTCGATCTCCAAATTTTCGTCACAATCAAATGATTTAGATTAAAATGAATGTGAAATTCGGGATGCAGAAACTGTTTGAAATGGAGTCACTAAATAGCAAACCCCTTTACGGGAAATAAAACAAATTGAATTGATATCAATTTAGAGAAGAAAATGGAGGTGCCCTAAAATTCTTTGAATGTAAGAGGGAAAATTCCTTGCCATAATAGATTCGTCTACAGCAATCGTTATGTCCACCCGGCAAGAAATCTCCTACTCCCCCTTCTATACACTCAATTTGACTATGAAATACTTTACTCTGAACTTCTAAATATATATTTTTAACGGGAACAAAACCTGATGTATCCTCTCCTGCTTGTCCTGTGCAATCATTGGGAAATACATCTAAAATACTGTCGCACTTTATCACCACTATTGAGTGGGCCTGGATTTCACTGGCACTTGCAGTCCTGCCAGGAAATATCACTACACCCAATAGTGCAAAAAATAAGTATTTGATCAATGTTCTCATCATTGGCAACAAAGGTAAATCATCACCCAATTTCTAACCATAGGGAAATCCCTATTTCGGTATCAAATCATTCGAATCCTCCCAAAAACCGGGAATAAACAGAGACAGAATCCCCCTCTGTTTTCTCTTTTTTTTCAGCTCCCTAAAATTGGATTTGATTTCCACGTAAAAATTAAATTATCTTTGCACCGACTATTTTGTTCTGTTTGGAGAAAAATGCTCCGGACACAATTTGAAACAAAAACACTCGAAAGAACATAAAAAACAATCATGAAAGAATCAATCGTCATTCTATGTGGTGGAGGCCCAGCTCCAGGAATCAATACCGTAATCAGTAGTGTTGGAAAAGTTTTCCTGAAAGAAGGATACCGTGTTATCGGACTTCACGAAGGTTACAAAGGACTTTTCTCTGACAACCCGGATATGCAGGATCTGGATTTTGCATTCATGGATGCCATCTTCAGCAAAGGTGGATCTGCTTTAAAAATGAGTCGCTTTAAGCCTAAAGATGATGATTTCAAGACCGACTTTTTTGTCAACAACAATGTAAAATTGCTGGTAACCATTGGTGGTGACGATACCGCTTCTACCGCAAACAGAATCTCAAAATACCTTGCGGCCAACAATGTTAAAATTTCTAACATCCATGTGCCCAAAACCATCGATAACGACCTACCCTTACCCGAAGGAACTCCAACATTCGGATATCACTCAGCAAAAGACGAAGGAGTTAAAATAGCCACTACGGTTTATGAGGACGCACGCACCTCGCAAAACTGGTTTGTTATGGCTGCCATGGGGCGCGAAGCAGGCCACCTGGCCTTTGGTATTGGTGCTTCCTGCCATTTCCCTATGATCATTATCCCCGAGATGTTCAACAAAACGGAAATCTCAGCCGATAAGATCGCTCAATTGGTGATCTCATCCATCATCAAACGTCGGATCATGGGCATGCGTTACGGTGCTGCCGTTATCAGTGAAGGTGTTTTCCACTTTATGGACGACGAAGAGATTCAGAGCACAGGTGTAAACTTCACCTACGATGCTCACGGTCATCCTGAACTGTTCAACGTAAGTAAATCACACGTATTCAACATGATTATTCAGCGCAAAATCAAATCCTATGGCTTAAACATTGGAACACGACCAGTGGAGTTGGGCTTTGGACTGCGTTGTTGTCGTCCAATTGGTTTCGACCTGACACTTTGTACACTACTGGGAACCGGTGTATACTCATTGTACAAACAAGGTCATTCAGGTTGTATGGTAACTGTTGATCCTAAAGGAAATACAGCACCTCTGTTCCTAAAAGATGTTGAGGATGAAAAAGGTAAAGTGAAGCCACGACTGGTAGACATCAATAGTGAAAGAGTTCAGGCTGTGATGAACCACAATCTGCATTACCTTACCGAAGAGGATATGGAAGCCGCAAAAGAATACCTTCCGGATCCGGAAAACTACATCTTCAAAAAGATTTTGAACTGGGAGTAAAGGAGATTATCCCCATAATATACAAGCCCGGAGCTTCTGCTTCCGGGCTTTTTATTTCGGTTTGCATGCTCAAACATTCGAATCAGCAATTTCTTTGAATCCCAATCAGGATAATCCGCCCCTGGTTCAAAAATTCGATCTCTTAGATCAATCGTCCCCTATTTTTACCATCATTTAAGGCCCTGCGAAGTTTTAACACCGCCCTGCGGAGTTTTAACCCGCCCTGCGAAGTTTTGACACCGACCTGCAGGGTTTTGACCCTCCCTGCGGAGTTTTGACACCGCCCTGCGGAGTTTTGACCCGCCCTGCGAGGTTTGAACCCGCCCTGCAAGGTTTGGACCCTCCCTGCAAGGTTTGGCCCCTCCCTGCGGGGGTTGGATCCGCCCTGCACGGGGCTTTCAGAAGTTAAGCAAATTTACCCGGAAAAATGTCAATTCTGGCAAAAAAAAAGCGGCAGGATAGTTCCCACCGCTTTGCTGAATTATATATTGTTAAAAGTAGTTTACCAAATTGTTGGTCTTTGCTCCTTGGTACGATACAAAGGATCCTTCTCATCGATTTCGAAAGCTTCGTAGAACTCAGGAATATTAAACAAACCACCATTCACACGGTAACGACCTGGTGAGTGAACATCTTCCTTCAAATTACGCTTCAAAGCCTTGTCGCGAATGTTTCCTCTCCAAACTTTTGAGTAAGAAAGGAAGAAACGCTGCATGTCCGTAAAACCATCAATCGGTTTTGGAGCTTTTTGTCCGGCCATTGCCATTTTGTAAGCTTCCAATCCAACAGTTAAACCACCAAAATCGGCAATGTTTTCACCCAAAGTCAATTTACCGTTCACATGCATACCATCAATAGCTTCAAAAGCATCGAATTGCTTAACCAACTTCTGAGTACGCTCATCAAATTGCTTGGCATCCTCAGCAGTCCACCAATCGCGCATGTTACCATCCTTATCGAAACGACGACCTGAATCATCAAAACCATGAGTCATTTCGTGACCGATAACTACCCCGATAGCTCCGTAGTTTACAGCATCATCACCATCCAGGTAGAAGAATGGAGGTTGAAGAATTGCAGCTGGGAATACAACCTCATTCAAAAGAGGATGATAGTAGGCATTCACGGTTTGTGGAGTCATTCCCCACTTCTCCTTATCTACTGGCTGATACAACTCGGCCATATTCTTATTGAAACCGAATTCGCGAGCACGCAGAATATTCTGAATATAGGAATCGGTTTTAACTTCCAATTTGGAATAATCTTCCCATTTGTCAGGGTAACCTATTTTCACACCAAAAGCATCCAACTTGGCCAATGCATCTTTTCTGGTAGCATCGGTCATCCAGTCCAGATTCTGAATACGAACACGAAGTGCTTTCTTCAAATTGTTTACCAGGGTAAGCATTCTCTCCTTCGCTTCAGCAGGGAAGTGCTTCTCTACGTAAAGCTGACCAACAACTTCACCCAAAACACCACCGGTAACACCAGATAAACGCTTCCAACGTGGTTGCATTTCGTCTACACCTGAAAGTACACCCGAAAAGAATTTAAAATTTTGCTGATCAAAATCAGAACTAAGGAAACTTGCAGAACTGTCTAGCAAATGCCAGCGCAGGTACAATTTCAGATCTTCCAGTTTCTCTTCAGCAAAAATCTTGTTCAACTCAGCAAAGTATTTAGGCTGAGTAACAATAACAAAATCTTTGATTTCAGCACCTACACCCTTCAAATAGCTGGTCCAGTCGAAATTTGGATATTCCTTTGTCAATTCAACAACTTTATGAGGGTTGTACATGGCAGGCATATTTCTATTCTCCAAACGAGTATTGAAGAAATGAGCCATTCTTGTTTCCAACTTCATAATACGTTCTGCATTCGACTTGGCAACAGCAGCCTCATCCCCCATCAGTTCAAACATTTTGGTTACGTGCTTCACATATTCAGCACGAATGTTTTTACTGGTTTCATCATCACTTGTATAGTAATCACGATCGGGCAAGCTGATTCCAGCTTCACTCATATACAAACGCTGAATTTCTGTTTCTTTAAGGTCTTGCATTACGCCAATACCAAAAAGAACATCCATACCATACTTGTGCATGTGTACAATTTGCTTCAACAAATCCTCTTTGCTGGAAATTGCCTCAATACGAGCAAACTCACCATTCAATGGAGTTATTCCCAATTGATTGATTTTAGCGGTATCCATACCTGTACCGTAGAAATCACGGATTTTTTGAAGGTTACTACCCGGCTTGGCATCTTTAGACTTAGCCGCTTCCTCCAGCAGGTTGTGAACATCCTTTGTACTCTTCTCGGCCAACATGGTAAAAGCACCGTAGCTACTTCTATCCGCAGGAATAGGAGTATTCTTCATCCAGGTTCCGTTAGCATACTCAAAAAAGTCTTCACCTGGCTTTACAGTCAGGTCCATATCCTCTTTTTTCAAGACTCCGGCCCCCTTCTGGGTATTCAAAGCACATCCGCCCATCACCGTAAGAGCAAGCGTTACTCCAATCAGGCCATTGGCTGTATTCTTCCATTGATACTTCATAGAAAATGTTTTTTTAGAATCAGTATTTTTCCCGAAAATACATAATATTGTTTATTCTTCCGCCTTTTTTCGATAACCCCCGCAATTCTCACGATATTTATGGCTATTGATCCAATTACATTTCCCCAACCATTAACTTTTGCCCCTTCCCCTCTCTCCATTTTGTAATATGTGAGATATGGCTTATGTTTGCACAAATTGAAGAGCATATTCTCTGTTTCATTTCATAAAGAAAGTTTACTGTGCGGAAAGGAAGAGTTTTACTGGGTATGAGTGGCGGAACCGATTCTTCGGTTGCAGCCATGTTGTTGCAATCTGAAGGCTACGAAGTTATTGGAGTTACCTTGAGGCTATGGGATCACTCAGGAAAGGCAAATATTCCGGCAGGAGCTCCGCAATTTATCATCGAAGCCAAAGAATTGGCCAATAGTCTGAACATTCCCCACCATGTAGTCGATGCAAGAAAAGATTTTAAGGATAATGTTATCCGCTTTTTTGTAGAGGAATACCTGGCAGGCAGAACACCCAGCCCCTGTATCCATTGCAATCCCAACATCAAATGGAAACTTCTGATAGAGAAAGCCAACGAGTTGGGATGTGACTACATTGCCACCGGGCACTATGTGAAAATAAAGGAAGAAAGAGGCTTTTACTATATCCACAAGGGAAATGATCCCGCAAAAGATCAATCCTATTTTCTATGGAACCTAAATCAGGATATTTTGAGTCGCACCCTTACTCCATTAGGCAATTACACCAAACAGGAAGTTCGGGACAAAGCCAGGGAGTTTGGATTCCGGGAGGTAGCAGAAAAAAAAGAAAGCATGGGGGTATGCTTTGTTGAAAATATGGATTACCGGAATTTTCTGAAGCAACAACGGCCCGATCTGGATGAAAAAATTGGACCCGGTCGGGTTATTGATACCAAAGGGAATGAACTGGGAACCCACATGGGCTATCCCTACTACACGGTTGGACAAAAAAGAGACCTGGAACTAAAAGAGAAGCAAGGTTTAATGGTGAGCGAAATAATCCCCGAGACCAATACGCTGGTTCTGGATCATCGAAACAACTTAAACCGAACTCAATTCAGGGTAAGAGACTACTATTTAATCAACAGAAAAGACATACAAGCAGAAAATATTCGAACCATAGTCAGAGGGCTGGGCCTGAACCCCGAAGGATACTCCCGCTTGCATCTGGTTGACGAAACTTTGATGGAAATAGAACTGGACAATGCGGCCTGGGCAATTGCACCGGGACAACCGGTTGCGTTCTATATCGAAGACCGGTTAATCGGAGGCGGATTCGCAGAATAAGCCTACTGTGCTATTTCAATTGCTTCTGCCCGGATTGGATCTCATCCAACTCTTTCTGAATCTTTTTCTGGCAAATGGTCTTGCTCTCCAACTGCAAATCGCTTTCCAGGCTGTCTTTAAAATGATTCAAAACATCCTTCTGCAAATCGGTAAAGTGCCTCTCCTTCTGATCCAGGATACAAACCGTACCAAAAAGATCCCCGTTAGGATACTCCAGAGGCAATCCAAGATAGCTAATCATGCCCAGTTTGATATCCGGATTATCATCCCAATCCTCATCAGCCAAAGCATCAGGCACATTCAACATTTTACGGCTTGCCATTACGGTTTCACAATACAAGCCAATATTTAATTCCTCACGGGCCCCCTTTTCATAAGGATTCCCTTCCGACTTACTACTCACAAACACCTCAATCTCTTCAGGGTGCACCTTCATGATCAAGCCCACAGGCACATCAATAACCTGTGCCATCAAGTCTATTTTATGCTGCCATTTTTCAAATATCTCCTGAGTTATATCTGGCCGAACATTCGATTCCATAACCTGAATTTTTGAGTTTCTATACTAACTAAATTAACAAAATCTAAACGATTCTCCCAAGTAATTACAGAATAACAGCACAAATTGTGCCAGATACTACTAAAATCGACAGGCAGATGAATTAAAACTGGTTGTAAAGCCTTTAAACATTCCAGATACCAACGAAAACGAATAATATTTCAGCAGAATAGAAACGGCAATTAAGAAAACAACGATAGAAAGAACCTGAATTTTTCTACTTTTGAGAAAAATTATCACAAGCTATGCAAAACCAGGAAATGTCCCAGCAAGCCCAAAGGGAAATGCTGCTAAAACTAGCCCGAACCCGAATGCCATTTGGCAAATACAAGGGAAGATTGTTAATTGACCTGCCGGAACCCTATTTGGTATGGTTTCGTCAACAAGGTTTTCCCAAGGGACAATTGGGTGATATGCTGGCAACGGTGTATGAGGTAAAACTCAATGGTCTGGAAGAGATTTTCACACCTTTACGCAAAATGAACCTGTAAGCTACCGGTTTACTTGCAGGGCCATCGACTTGAAAAGACACCAAACCTGCTTTCCCTCCCGAACCTGTATCCTTTTTCGGGAGGCCTAGTAATCGCCACAATCAACTTGAATCCTTCGAAGTAAAAATACCTAAGGAGTTAAAATAAGTTGGTCTATCTCTGGAAATATGCCAGCCACACAAAAATTTTGTAAACAATTAAAGATAGACCTCTTAAAAAGGCACATTTTCGTAAACCATTCTACCCTCCAATGTATTCACAAATATTATTTTCGGTTTCATATAGCTTTACAGAATGAAGCAGCACACCCTCTCCGGCCAATACCGGCTGTAACTGCTCGTAGAAAGCCTTCACCATATTTTCAGTAGAGACAATCATTCCCTGAAGAAAATCAACCTGGATATTCAAATTCTTGTGATCAACTTTTTCAATAATCACCTGATGAATAATTCCCTTCAACTTTTTTAGATCCATCAAATACCCCGTATAGGGATCTGGCTCCCCCTTTATGGTAACAAAAAGGGTATAATTATGGCCATGCCAATGAGGATTGGCGCATTTACCAAACAACTCGTAATTCTCCTCATCACTCAAATCGGGACGGTACACCCGATGGGCCGCGTTGAAAGTCTCTCGTCGTGTTAAGTAGTGCATTTTTTCGTTCTTTATTTCAACTAAATATAATAAAAAGCCATAAGAATAATTCATATTAAACTATTTTACTATCTGAATATTAATTCTTAATTTGAAACTCAACCATCGCAAAAAGTACACTCTATGAATACGAATCCAATACTCGATAAACTCCCCAAACACTTAAAGGCTCTAATATCGGAGCAGGATTATGCATCCTACACGGAGCAGGATCATGCCATTTGGAGGTATGTAATGCGACGAAACATCGCCTATCTACCCAAGTTTGCACATAGTGCCTACCTGGACGGGCTTAAAAAAACCGGTCTGGAAACAGAGCGAATTCCGGGCATTGATGAAATGAATGAGATTCTAAAGGAGATCGGATGGGCCGCCGTCTCGGTGGATGGTTTCATTCCCCCCAATGCATTCATGGAATTTCAGGCCCACAATGTATTGGTGATTGCAACGGACATCCGCAGCATCGACCAGGTGGAGTACACGCCTTCCCCTGATATACTGCACGAAGCAGCTGGCCATGCACCCATCATTGCAGATCCTGAATATGCAAACTACCTGAAACGATTTGGGGAGATTGGAGCCAAAGCCTTTACCTCTGGATACGATTTTGAACTATACGAAGCCATTCGACACCTTTCCATCCTGAAGGCTGATCCACATACCCCGGAAGAGGATATTCTTGAGGCAAAAAGAGACCTGGAAAACCTTTCGAAAAGCAAACCGGCCCCCTCAGAAATGGAACGAATTCGCAATTTGCACTGGTGGACGGTAGAATACGGGCTAATCGGTACGATTGACAACTACAAGCTATACGGAGCCGGGTTGTTATCCTCTGTTGGGGAAAGTGAGTCCTGTCAAAAACCGGAAGTAAAAAAATTGCCTTACAATCTGGATACACAGAATCAAAGCTTTGACATTACCACAAAGCAGCCCCAGCTCTTTGTTACTCCCAATTTCCAACACCTGGAAAAGGTTTTGGATGAGTTTGCAAATAGCATTGGCTTACGCAAAGGAGGAGAATATGCAATTGCGAAGGCCATCGATTCCCGCAACCTGGCAACCCTGGTCTGGAGTTCAGGTCTTCAGGTCAGTGGTAAGTTTACCGAAGCAATTCAAAACAAGGGCAAAACCATCTATCTGAAAACCCTAGGAAAAACCAACCTCAATTACGATGGGAAACAATTAAATGGTCACAGCGGCAAATATCATAAAGAGGGTTTCGGAGCTCCAATTGGAAAGCTGAAGGGAACTCCAAAGGCCATTGAGGATCATCATTTTCAGGAACTGAAAGAGATGGGCATCTCCCCCAACAACCGGGTGGCATTGGAGTTTGAAAGTGGAATCGTGGTGACCGGCAAGGTAAAAACAGTTCTCGTAAAACAGAAACCAATACTCATCACCTTTGAGAATTGCAAAGTGACATACGGCTCCCAAACCCTTTTTGAACCCAGCTGGGGCACCTACGATATGGCCATTGGTACTTCTATTGCATCAGGTTTTGCAGGAGCAGCCGACCCGGACAGCTACGGTACCCTTATTCCAATTCCAAAGGAAAAGGTTCATAAAATCAAACACAGTACAAGAGAAAAGGAACTTCACTTTCTGTATGGAAAGGTTCGGGAAATCAGGGAAACCAAATCGGACCTGAAACCATTGGAAGCCATCTTTGAAAAACTGAGGTCAAATCATCCGCAAGACTGGTTGCTCCCCCTGGAAATCTATGAATTGATCCATGGTGAAAAAAGCATGAGTTCCTCCAGTAAAAAGGTATTGAATCACCTACAAAAACTGGGAGAGGAAAATAGCCAGTTCTGCAATGCAATTGAAGCCGGTTTGTCCATCTTAAAATCCTTGCCAAATGAATAGCAATCCTAAAAATATCGTAATAACCGGTGCCAGCAGAGGAATTGGCTATGCCACTGCCATACATTTCGCCACCAATTTGGAAAAGCCTACCCTATTTGTTCTTGCAAGATCGAAAGAAAAACTGGAAAATCTTCAAAAAGAGATCCAATCCATCAATCCAAATGCGAAAGTATATCCTTTAACTGTAGATCTCATGGATTTTTCAAAGTCCGACCTTGCCCCCATCTATCAAACAACTGAGTCCATCGACATCCTCCTAAACAATGCCGGCTACCTTGTCCACAGACCCTTTGGTAAAATCATCAAGGAGGAATGGATGAATTCCTTTCATGTGAACTTCTTTGGACCGATGAAACTTATTCGGCACCTGTCACCCCTTATGGGAAAATCCACCACCGGGCACATCGTCAACATCACTACCATGGGGGCCGTACAGGGAAGCGTCAAGTTTCCCGGCCTAACAGCCTACTCCACCAGCAAAGCTGCTTTAACCAACCTTACCGAACTTCTGGCAGAAGAATTCAAGAAAAAAAACATTGCAGTAAATGCTCTGGCATTGGGGGCCGTACAAACCCAAATGCAACAGGAAGCCTTTCCAAATTACAAAGCTCCCCTTACTGCTAATGAAATGGCAGCTTATATCTCCCATTTTTGCCTCACCGCCCACAAATTCATGAACGGGAAGATTGTTCCGGTTTCGATTTCTACGCCTTAAATGTCTCGATTGGGAAAGAATGGAACGCAGACAACACTGATTTTCGGCAACCATCCCTATTCCAGTACCTATACTTCATTCTTGAAATCAATTCATCAGAAGTTCTTGTAACCATTCCGGAGAACGGAGGATAGTCGATCAAAAACCTCATCGAAATCACCCATCCCATCAATTTTCTTAACTCCATGCTGTTGGTTGTACTTTTCAATCACCGGCACGGTTTTGTTCTCATGCTCCTGCAGTCGCTTCACTATTTTCGAAGTGCTTGTATCGTAGGGCATGCAACGCTCGGTTTTACTTCTCTCATCCAGCCTCTTGATCAACTCAAGTGTGGGTACCTCAATCTCGATAATTTCCGAAATGGAAGAACCGTGTTTCTTCAGCAGTCCGTCCAAAATATAAGATTGTACCAGGGTGCGTGGAAAACCTTTAAAGATGAAACCTTTCACATCTCTTGAATTCTCCAGCTTCTTCTCAATCAGGGGAACAACAATTTCATCGGGAACCAGCTGACCATCCTCATAGAGTTGCTGAATTCTTTTTCCCGTAGTGCTTTGCTTTTCAATCTCCTCCTCCAGCATTTCTCCGGTGGCAACATACTCCAACTCAAACTCACGAGCCAATGCTTTCCCCTGAGAGCCTCTTCCCGATCCGGGATAACCAAACAGAACAATATTTGTCAGGTTTTTATTCAATTCCCCACGAATAATCTTCTGAATAGCCTGGTTCACCCTTTCGATGCTGGCACTCCCATCCACCCCATGGTAGATCCCCCTGTCCCTATAGAACTGCAAAACAGGCAAAGTTTTCTCACGGTATTCCCTGAGCCGGTTTCGGATCACCTCTTCATTGTCATCCGAACGATTGGAAATCTTCCCCCTCTCCAGCAATCGGGCTACGGATTCCTCCTCCTCTACCTCCAAACTAATCAAACAATTCAGTGAGGTATTCAATTTGATCATCAACCCTTCGAGAATGTAGGCCTGAATGTAGGTTCTGGGAAAACCATCAAAAAGGAAGCCATTGGAATCCGGGTTTTCAGTTATGGTCTTCTCGATAATCTGAACAATAATTTCATCGGATACCAAACCTCCGGATGCAATGATGTCTTTGGCTTCCAGCCCTAGTTTGCTTTCGTTGGCAATCTCCTTCCGAAGTAGATCTCCTGTTGAGATGTAAAACAGATTGTACTTACGAATCAGCAACTCCGACTGAGTTCCTTTTCCTGCTCCGGGAGGTCCAAAAAGTGCGATGTTCAACATATTCGAGGTTTTAGATATAAGCTGGTAGAATAATTACCATTGGAAATTATATCCTGACTGATTAACTGACTTGAATTCACAATCAGAATAGCACTAAAATACAAAAAATTGTATTCTATCTCTCAATCAAAAACTCAATTCCAAATTTAACCTCTATCACGTAGTAGCGGAAAGGCAAAATAGAAAGAAAACTCCTTTGAACCAATTACAGATTTACCTGGCACTACAAAAGAACAGGAAAGAAAGTGTTATTCTTTTATTCTTTTTAAGAAAGCTTCTAAATAAAATTCATTAAATTGAAGTACAAATTGATACAATTTGTTTTCGATACTGCAATAGTAAACATCCTAAAAGAGTACGATCATGCCTCACTACCACAAATTGGGAGAAATACCGCCCAAAAGACATACGATCTACCGAAAACCCAATGGAGAACTCTACGCCGAGCAGTTGGTATCCACAGAGGGGTTTTCAAATGTGTATTCCCTCACCTATCATTGCCATCCGCCCACCAATGTGAAAGCCATTGGCCAAACCTGGTCGGTGGCACCGGAGATAGGCATAGAGAAGAACTTGCAACACCGCAGTCTGCAAGGCTTCAAAATCCCACCAGTAAAGGATTACCTGGAGAGCAGAATACCCATACTTGTCAATAACGATTGCTACATCCACCTTGCGGCTCCCCAGGAAAGCATGAAGGATTATTTCTTCAAAAATTCGCAGGCGGATGAGCTCATCTTTATTCACAAGGGAAGTGGAACTCTGAAAACCATGTATGGAAACATTCCCTTCCAATATGGAGATCACTTGATTATTCCCAAAGGCATCATCTACCAACTTCATTTTAAGAATCAGGACAACCGGTTGTTTATTGTAGAATCTTTCTCATCCATTCGTTATCCCAAACGTTACATCAACAAGATGGGACAACTTCTGGAACACGCCCCCTACTGCGAAAGAGATATCAAAGTACCTGAGAACCTGGAAACCCATGATGAAAAAGGAGATTTTCTGGTAAAGATCAAACGGGATGATACCATCTTCCCCTACACTTATGCCAGTCACCCCTTCGATCTGATTGGCTGGGACGGCTACCATTATCCCTTCGCATTCTCCATTCACAATTTCGAACCCATAACAGGCAGGGTACATCAGCCACCGCCAGTTCACCAGAGTTTTGAGGCTAACAACTTCGTGGTTTGTGCCTTTGTTCCCCGCAAATACGACTACCATCCCGATGCCATACCGGCCCCCTACAATCACAGCAATGTGGATTCGGATGAAGTATTGTACTACGTTGATGGGGACTTCATGAGCCGCAAATCAGTGGAGAAAGGTCAGATCACCCTGCATCCCACAGGAATACCACATGGTCCGCACCCGGGAGCAGTGGAGAAAAGCATCGGGAAGGAAGCAACTCAGGAACTGGCAGTAATGGTAGACACCTTTAAACCTCTAAAATTGACGAAGCAAGCATTGGAAATAGAAGACAAAAATTATTATAAATCATGGATGGACTAAAATTTCGAAAAGAATCCAATACCTCCCAAAAGAAAGAGGATTTCCTGCCTATTTCAGGAACTGATTTTGTTGAATTCTACGTGGGCAATGCCAAGCAAGCTGCCCATTACTACCAGACGGCGTTTGGTTTTCAACCGGTGGCCTATTGTGGTCTGGAAACCGGAGACCGGGAAAAAACTTCCTACGTTCTCCGCCAGGATAAAATCACCCTGGTCTTCACAACTCCATTAATACCGGATTCCCCCCTGGCCGATCACATCAAATTGCATGGGGATGGTGTCAAGGTCATTGCTCTTTGGGTACCCGATGCCACTTCCTCCTACCGGGAAACCATGAAACGCGGGGCCAAATCGTCCCTGGCCCCCCTAAAGATGGAGGATGAACACGGAGAAGTCGTAATCTCCGGAATTCACACCTACGGGGAAACCATTCATCTATTTGTGGAGCGAAACAAGTACAAAGGGACTTTCCTTCCGGGCTATATCCCCTGGACTCCGGCTTATCAGCCCAAAGAGGTAGGTTTGCGATACATTGATCACATGGTGGGCAATGTGGGCTGGAATCAAATGAATATATGGACGGAGTTCTATGCCAAGGTGATGGGGTTTACCCAACTTGTCTCCTTCGACGATAAGGACATCTCCACCGAATACACCGCCTTGATGAGCAAGGTAATGTGCAACGGAAACGGCAGAATCAAATTCCCCATTAACGAACCTGCCAAAGGCAAAAAGAAGTCACAGATTGAGGAATACATCGATTTCTACCGGGGAGCAGGCGTGCAACATATCGCCATGGCCACCAACAATATTATCGAAACTGTGACCCAATTGCAAAACCGGGGCGTAGAATTCCTGACCATTCCCAGCACCTACTACGACACCCTTACCGAGCGTGTTGGAAACATCGACGAAGAAATAGATGCCCTTCGCAAGCTAGGGATACTGGTAGACCGTGACGACGAGGGCTACCTTCTGCAAATCTTTACCAGACCGGTAGAGGATCGTCCCACTGTTTTCTATGAAATCATCCAGCGTAAGGGAGCCAAATCCTTCGGAAAAGGCAACTTTAAAGCATTGTTTGAATCCATTGAATTAGAGCAAAAAAAGAGAGGTACATTGTAGGTGCAATTCAATTTTTGTCCTTAAATTGATACAAAGATCTTTTATGCTACTATTAGCAAGCATTCAGCTAATAGCCATAAGCTACTAGCCTTTTCTTACCGAATCAAAACCTTAATATGCTAGAATTTATGCTATCACTGTTAAACTCTAATTCCGTAATATGATCACTTGCTGGATTCATTTAGAAGCCTGTGGCTTATAGCTTGAAGCTGGCAGCTAAATAACAAACACATGAAAACAAATACTTTGCAGAATAGAAACACCCAAATCTATGCCAACAATCCCCAATTGAAAAGCTGGATTGAGGTAAATGATGGAAGTGATTTTCCCATTCAGAACCTTCCTTTTGGAGTGATTCAAAAGGCAGACGGCGAAACCGTATGTGCTTCGCGCATTGGTGATACGGCCATCAATTTAAGTGCCTTTTACCAACTGGGCTATTTCGACGGTTTGCAGATTCGAACCGATGTCTTTGCCCACTCCTCTCTCAATGCATTCATCGAATTGGGTCAGGAGAAATGGCGTGCCGTCCGAAATCGCTTAACCGAAGTTTTTGAGGAGAATAGCCCCAACCTGGAAGGGAATAGTAGACACCGAAGCCAAATTTTATCCTCCGTTGAAGAAATCAAAATGGTACTTCCGGTGCAAATTGGCGATTACACCGATTTCTACTCCAGCCTGGAGCACGCCACCAATGTGGGGATCATGTTTCGGGGAAAAGAGAACGCATTAATGCCGAACTGGAAGCACATTCCGGTAGGCTACCATGGACGAAGTTCCTCAATCGTTGTGAGTAAAGCATGCATTCATCGCCCCAAAGGGCAACTTCTTCCAACCGATCAGAACCAGCCGGTTTTTGGTGCCACTCGTCTGATGGATTTCGAATTGGAAATGGCATTCATTACCGGAAAGAAATCCGGGCTGGGCGAACCAATTCCTATCGACACAGCTGAAGAACACATCTTCGGTCTGGTTCTGTTCAACGACCTTTCGGCCCGCGACATTCAAAAATGGGAATATATACCTCTGGGACCTTTCCTTGGAAAGAGCTTCGGTTCTGTAATCTCCCCCTGGATTGTAACTCTGGATGCACTGGAGCCCTTCCGCACCCGGGGACCGGAACAAAACCCGGAAGTTTTCCCCTACCTGCAATACGAAGGCGAAAAAAACTACGATCTGAATCTTGAGGTTTATATTCAACCGGAAAACGAGGAGGAGAGCCAGGTATGCAGTTCCAACTACAAATACATGTACTGGAACATGTGTCAGCAACTGGCCCATCAAACCGTAAACGGCTGCAACATTAACGTAGGCGACTTGTATGCCTCCGGCACCATCAGCGGCCCTACACCCAACTCCTACGGTTCCATGCTGGAATTAAGCTGGAAAGGGACCAAGCCGGTAAAATTGAAAAACAAGCAGGAACGCAAATTCCTTAACGACAAAGATACAGTTATCATGCGTGGCTATGGACTAAAGGATGGCCTAAGAATTGGATTTGGGGAGTGCAGGGTAACAATTCTGCCAGCCCGGGACTAAGATGTTCCTACTCTGTAGTACTAAAAAAAGATTAATTACAGAGGGCAAAAAGGAATCACAGAGAGAACATAATACTACTAATTCAAACACTTTTTCTATTCACAAAACATGATACACTCTGACACCGAAATGCTGGAAATTCTCCCCAAGGAGACTCCGATCCCCCAACTCTTTGGAATGCTTATAGGCGCAATAGGTCCACGTCCCATTGCATTGGCCAGCACCCTGGATCGGGAGGGAAATCTCAACCTCTCCCCCTTCAGCTTCTTTAATGTTTTTGGGGCCAACCCTCCACTGGTGGTATTCTCTCCCTCACGCCGGGGACGAGACAAAACAACCAAGGATACCTACAATAACGTAAAGGAGATTCCGGAGGTAGTAATAAACGTGGTGAATTATGCCATGCTGCAACAGGTCAATCTGGCCAGTTCAGAATTTCCGAAAGGGGTCAACGAATTTGAGAAAGCGGGCTTCACTCCAATCAAAAGTCACCTGATCAGGCCGTTTAGAGTAAAGGAATCCCCTGTCCAGATGGAGTGTCAGGTTCTTCAGGTAATAGAAACCGGATTCGGTGGTGCTGCCGGCAACCTGGTGATTTGTAAAGTAGCAAAGATTCATGTTAGCAAGGAGGTGCTGAATGATGCAGGAAAGATCGATCAGCATAAGATCGACTTGATAGGTCGAATGGGTGGTAGTCTCTATTGTCGAGCATCAGGCGATGCCATCTTTTCGCTAGAAAAACCCGGAGACATTCCCCCACTGGGTATCGACCGGCTACCGGAAGACATTCGCAACAGTCCCATTCTATCGGGAAATGACCTGGGCCAATTGGGAGGATTGCAGGAATACCCGAATGAAAAGGAATTGGAACAAATCAAAGCGGACAAACGCTATGCAAGTCTTATTAATGCTTACCAGGATCGCCCAAAAGATTTACACAAAGTACTTCACCAATACGCCAAAGAGTTAATTGCACAGGGAAATGTAAAAAAAGCCTTTGGGGTATTGGTAGCACTGGAATACTAAAAAACGGAGAGCCATTTTACTATTGAAATGGATAAGGATACATGGAATATCAAAACATTAAGCTATTAACAAAATTGAAAGAAACAGATTCTGATCCCAAAAGCTTTCGGGATCAGAATCTGTTTCTTCATATAAATAAATAAACTAAACTCACAAGCCCGGTTTCGAAATGAATTAAAAATGAGGTAAGGTTTTTATTTTCCAGACATCGATTCTTTTTTCTATTAACGGGGTCAGCTTATTAAAGAAAACCACGAATCAGAATTCGTCATTTCCTCCATTTCCTCAGAATCCCCAGAATCCTCAACACCCTTTTTTGAGCTTGCATGATTCGATGTTGATAGCCAGAGTTCTCTTGCCATCAACATCGCCTCAAGTTTCCCAATTCCATACTTCCCTCATATATCGTTTTCGTCGGACTAATGCAACCAATAGTAATCCCGGACTTTTGGATTGGGACTCGCAATATTGCTTACTTTCCTGTTAAAAAACGTCCTCCTCTCTTTCCTGGCAGAAACCTTATAGGTCGTCTCCTTCCCTCCATCAAGATAGGTAATACTCTGTTGGCTTTTATCCGGATAGATAAGAGAATTAACAAGCTTTGCATTGAAAGGTTCACCATCAATCTTTGTTATTTGGAGATTTTTGATCCCGGTTTGACGGTTCAGATCTGAATTTTTTACCACAAAGTAATTTCGATCTGATTTTGGATTATATGTAAACGCTTTTATGTTGTAGCTATAGGCAAGGGTATCGTAAGGAATAGTTTCAATACGACAACCAATCCGCTTCAAATTTTCATTGAAATCAATTTTCGTTTTCGAATCAACATAGGAATCAAAGAAGGCGTGTAGATCTACTCCCGACAGTTCAGAAAGAAGATCAAAAAAGGACATTGCATTGAAATCTCCCTTCTCACTCTGATAATCCTGCATTTTTTGCATCAAAGTAAGCAAACTCATCCTGCTATCACTCTTTTCAATCAACTCCAAGTCCAGTAAATAGGCCACCAAACTTCCTTTGGCATACATGTTCATAAAGTGTTTCTTACCCATTTTGGAATAAATATTTCGACTTAAATCCGATAGCTTCGTATTCTCCATGTTTATTTTATACGAATGAAGAGATCGAACAAATCCAGTGGTATCAATGGCTCCTGCCTGAAGACACAACTTCGTAGATAGATATTCCACCACTCCTTCGTAAAACCAGAGGTGTTGATCGCATTCCGGTTCCGAATAGTTGAATTCAGACATCTGTTTACTCCTGATGAACAGTGGCGTAAACAGAGAATGGCACAGTTCGTGTATTGAAGTGGTAACCATAGCGGATGAGTCATTGTAGCTACTGGAATAGATGGTAACCGACGACTTGGGGTGTTCCAAAGCAATAATGCCATTAGCGATCTTAAAATCATCAATCAGGTAGATAAAATTGTAATTCTCCGGAACATGTTTCGAAACCTCCACACATTTTCGTATAGCAGGTTCCAGTCTTTTGCGAATGCTTGCACTTTTCAGCCGGGGCGAAGTAGAATAGCAGGAAATGGTAAAGTTCGATTCCCCTACCGTAAAAGAAGTGGTATCGGGCACAGCATAAAGTACAGGACCGTGAACCAATTCATCGTAGGAGTTGGCAAAAAACACATCCGTACTATCGTTAAGAATTTTTTTCGACAGAGAGGTAGCACCAAAGAACTCCCGGGGCTTGATCAATTTAATTTGATAGGCCAAATCCTTCCCCTCAAAATAACCGACTAAAGCATTCCAGTTCACCAACAGTTTCTCTGCATCAAACATGGTTCCTTCGGGTAGAATTTGACCATAAGGATTATTGGATTGTTTGCATTGGTATACAAGTTCTCTAACATCGGTTCCTTCCCAGGAAAATGCATTCCCATTTCGTTCCGCTTCTACCCAATTACCATTTGCCAACTTAACACCGGGGGATAGAATGTATTTGCTAAAATCCTCAATTTCATAGGCACCCGGAACAGATTTGGGAAACTGAATAGAAGATACATCCGAATCACCGGGAGGTGTTACCACTACCTTGCAGATACCGTTCTTGACATCCTTCAGATTTATAGATACATCTACAACTTTTTTCTGGGCACTGCCCCAATGCGCTAGACCTAACAGGATCACTAAAAACAACTGTTTCATAATCAGAATCGATTTTATGTAGAAAATTACAATCAAAAACAATCGCCTTCCAACAAAAGAATACAGGATTTAGGTAGGAAACAGAGGCCATTGTTTTGTAACTTGAACTTACCATAAAATAATCCAGCCCACAACTAATTACTGAACACTGTGTGTTAATTAAAGTTAAATTAACCTGTACGATCAGATCGGAATTTCAAAGTAAGGATTGCCCCTTTTAGAAATCAACACCATCCCGATAGGCTTGCTCCCTCAAGTAAGGTCCATCCTGCAATTTTTGCAGCTTTAAACTCCGTGTATCGAACTTCCAAACAGCGGCATACTCCGACCAGGGATCCACCAGAATCTTTACCTCGTAATCACTAATCAATTTCGCATCGTGAATGGATTCGACTTCCTTCCGACAGATGTAAATCAGTTCTCTACATTCCTCTTTCCGAAGAATAATTCCCCGGCCTCCTATCATACACCAATCCTCTCCCGGTCCAATTAGCCCACAGGATGGATTCCCGTGCATGTCACCCATATCCCATTGGTAATGGTCTGATTTTTGAACCAGCCATGCATCCTCTTCAATATGGCCCAACACATAGTTTTCCGTTACAGCCAGTTCCCGGAAATGTTCATCTCTCAATAGACTGCATTTCTGTTGTAAACGAAAAGAAAAAAGTGAAGCAATCCATTTTATCAATAGTAAAATTCGACTCATCTTCCTACACCGTTAGATAATTATTCCCAATTATTTAAGGCGCATAGCACAAAGCCTCCTCATACGAATCTGCCAGAATCAATTTCTCCATCCACTCCTCCATCTTATTCCTGATCTCGTATCGATCTTTAGAGTCGAACTCCGCCAATTCCAGCCATCCCTGCTCCTTATCCTTAAAAACCAGTTGCAGCCCATAGGCCCCCTCTTCTTTCCCTTCCGGGTAGTAGCCCAAATCAATCAGAAGGTGATTCTTTGCAATACCAGGATCCCCATCCATAAAATCTGTCTTCACAATCTGCAGAATATCCTCCGTAAAGTAATCCCAATTCTTGTACATCCCATATTCCGAATCAGGGTTAGATATAGGATCCACATCATAAAACTGGTTGTAGGTAACTGCCCAACGGGCCGGAACTCGCAGTCGCATCAATTCTATACATTCCTTCTCCTTCATTTTTCACAAATTACAACTCGTTCTTTCGGAATCAGAAGTTGATCCAATTGTTGTGAATCAACAAATACCTTCTGCTCCCGAACAAAATCCGTAATATCTTCAATTCGAACAATCCGCTCATTGAATCGCTGCAGGGCTTCCCCCTTTAACCCTATCTGCAGGGCCCTTCGTTCCAATTTCTCTCCATAGGGATCATGATCCGGATCCCATTGCAAACGAATTTCACTTGCTGCCAGTTGTTTCATCCAAAGTTCACGCGTGGCATACAATTCCGGAATGTAGGAGGAATGAACACCCTGCCCGATAAATTCCTTAAAATCCGATAAGCCCAAAGAAATGGCCAGTATCCTTTCCTGGTTGGGTTTGGAAGCCCAACCACTACGATACATCATCCATAAAAAATTGGACTTGATCCAGCTCATGCGTTGGAAGCGGTAATGCGGCCCTCCAAAGCTTTGATTTTGGAGAGCATAATCAGCAATCGAATCATTGAAAGCCTGATAAACAACAATGCAGTCCGAATCGAACTGCCCACTTACAATCTCTCCACTTACCGGAAGAATATTCCTGGCCTGACTATATTTTTCAAGAACAAGACTCCTGCTGAGGGCGGGCTTTCTCAAAGCCTGAAAGAGTTTGATGCTATTCTCCGTCATATACCTCAACTCTTCGCTCGTATTGGGATGATGCAAAAAATCCTTGCAACACTTCAAACACTCAATTCTCAGATCTTCATCAATATTCATCGCAAAACAATTGCGCCAGGCATCAAAACTGGCTGAAATGCCCTCGGTGAAAGAAATCAAATATTTCGTTCCCGTATCTTTCAACAATTTAGCCCCCAATCGCTCATGCCCCCTGATAATACCATGTTTTTGTCCCGACCACCCCGCAATCTCAAGGAAAAGATCACGAACCAGGTACTCATTCTTGGCATCCGTTTCCAACAATCTCATAAGCAAAGCATATCGTAACTCTTCATTTCGATCGAGGTTGGCTCCCGAAGTCTCGGCATAATAACCTTCATCAAAGTGGTATTCAATCAAATGTATTTGCTTCTCATCGTATTCGGCAATCAACACATCCAGGTAGCCAACAAGTAAATCACTATCCACCAATACTGAGTATTTCCCTTCCCATGAATCAAAGTTGGCCGAAATTCCCTTCAATAAAGCACTCAGGTGATTCACTCCAGTATCTCTCAGCAACTTCTCAGCCAAAAGTTGATATCCCTCTACCTCATCCCAATAATCATCCAACCTCCTGCTGTTCTGAATGATTAGATCGCGTACCAGGCACCCGTTTTTTGCTTCGGTTTCAAGCAATCGGTTAAGCAGTGCATCTCTGAGCTCCTGATTCCTATCACTAAATTTGCAATCGCTTTCAGCATAGAATTCTCCATCATCAACGTATTTCAGCAAATGCAATTGAGTCCCATTGTATTCAACAATCAACTGGTCCAGATATTCTTTCGACAATTTTTTATCCATACACCATTTTTCTTCGCGTTCGATCTTTTCTATACCACAATCCTAATCCTCATCCCAATACCCAATGGTGAATTCAAAATCCTCAGGAAAACATTTTCCAGTCACTCTCTTTTCTCCATCAAGAAAAAGGAAACAATCCATCTCCTCATTAAGAACAAAACGAACGCTTTCTGTTTACATTTCAACGGAATCGGAAGGGTATCCAGACCCAATTGATTAAATTCTACCTTTTGATAATTGTTTTCTCTTTCTAAAATCGAACTCAAGCTACTATCGCATCTCCATTTTTTCAATCAGTTTCAACAACTTCTCCCGGTTTTTGGCCGATTTAATAAAAGACGCCAATTCCTCAACCAGAGTATAGGATTTACGTTTCTTTCACTCGCGCAATTTACTTACAGCTCGTTTCATTTAAATAAAAATCAATATTTGGTTGCCAAACTCCTACGGAGTAAGGTGTAAACGATAACTGTTTTTACTACAACACCTAATGCTCGACGAGCAATATTTACAAAAATTCACCAACTTGAAATTGGCATCCCTGAAACGATGCTCTTCCTTTTCCTTTTCCATTTCGATAGGTTAGGCATACCACACACTTAAAAGTAGCAAACTATTTAACAATCCTCCAAAATAAATTTAACAAAATGATTCAACATTAACAACAGCAAAGAATCTCGTGATATTCTAAACTCCCCACCTGGAATTCATTTTTCCTTCAAACCTTTAATCACAATATTTCCCGTTCCCCGAGGATCACACGGATACCGGAAAGTTTTTTGTCGTAGCTTACTATCGGTAAGAGTATTATAGAATTCATCAAAATATTTGAGGGTACGTTTCACATAAGTCTCCTCCAACCAGGGATTACTCGTATACAGTTCACAAAAGCGGGGTTTCAATTGATTAAAGAGGTCCCACACCGGCTCAAATTCCTCCATATTTTCAACACAATAACCACGGTAACGCCTCTCGCGAACGGATTTCAATTTCAATTCCACTGCAGGATTTGCATAGGGGGTATCAACAATTCCGGCATGGTCAAAATCGTAGGGAACCGCAACGTAACCGGGAAGAGAGCTACAATTCAACAATCGGATGTTGTGCAGATATTGCACCGACCAATCGGTATTTCCAATGAAATACTGAAACACCGCCATTTTCAAGAAAAGCCTGGGGTTGGTATTTTTAGGTTGCAGTTTGTACATCTTCACCAGTTGCCCCTGATTGCGCCGGGCCAATTGGGCCGTGCTCTCCAACAGAATTCCGAAGAGTGGTTGGGTCTTCTTTCCACGTTCCACATCCTCGTAGCACACCTTAACCAAACGAACCCGAAAGCTTTTATCAGTGATTAGATTGTACAATTTGTAAACCAGGTACTCCCGCAGTACATACTTCTCATCCCTGCAGGCAGTAACCAGTTTCAGTTTGGTTTGCCCGGAAAAAAGGGTATCCCTTGTTTCATCATCCGAAGCAAATTTGAGCCATAAGGGAGGCGTTGCGCAATTGTTCCGGTCGCGCCGAAAATAGCCTCGTGTTTTCACCCTTATTTTCAGTTCAATCCTCTCCCGATTGGAGCTGGTATAAGAAAGAACCATAGGATGATATATAGCATCGTCCTTGCGGTCGTTAAACAACTTACGAACCGCCCCTGTCAGACAGATCTCCAATAGCTCCTCACTTTCGAACAATTCGCCATAGTCATATTGCACGAATAGGGTGTCTGCTCCGGATAAAGATTTATCCATTTGCGTTCCATCCTGTCCCCACAAGGAAACTTGAAGCAGGAATAGTACTATCAGAGAAAGGCAACACTTCATTTATTCGTTCTCTAATTTGTTCGTTCACCAGAAGAAGCCATCGCTTCGAATTACTCCAAAAGAAATGAAATAAGTACAATCTATACAGATTCCCCAAAACTCCACTGCCTACTCCCGAAGGGTATATTCATCAATGAGTTCGAGGGTATCGGGATTTTTCACCCGCACATGCACCCTGTCTCCTTCCACCTCGATCAAAACCAAGGCATTCTGGGTTGAAAAATTACGCAGATGATCCATCCAGGGAGTAACCTCCTGGGCATAGTAGGGAGCACCGGCAGCACCATTGTTAATCTGGTAAAAGGGACGCGACAGTTCCAATTTTTCGTGGGGGTAATTCACCGGGTAACGCTCCACTTCATTACTCATGGTCAACAGGTTGTAATTGTGCTCATCGCCGGTTAAAACAGCAACTGTTTTGGGGCTTTTATTCACAATCAGATCCAGCAACTCGTCACGACGTTCAATAATCCCCTTTTCGTAAAATTGATCCGCCACAACAGGCCGCCATTTGTTATTGCCGTTGTACCACATATCATCCCCAACATGACCACCATTGGGAAAGAATGGGGTATGAAGGGTAACAAAAACATGGTCGATGGCTTTGTTCTTCTCCAATTGTTTCAAAGTCCTCCCGAACCATTTCAACTGCCGGTCCATTATATAGGCATGGGGATTCCCCCCAACCTTGGTCAAGCCTTCAGGAGCATACCAGTAATCGGTATTGAGCACCACTACAGCCACATTGTCGTAGGCATACCAGAAAACAGTTTCCTTGTAGGAGGGAAAATCCCGGGTCTCCGGATTGGGATCGTAACGGGAACCATCCTCACTAATGGGGCCATTTCCGGGCAATACAAAATTGTCCTGAAAAAGAGATTCTCCCGAATCATCAGCAAAAGGAAAATGATCGATCATGTAGAGTCTCCCCGTTTCCGAATCGTTGAAGATATAATTGTAGGCCTCGTGATTGCCAAAAGCAGGAATAAAGGGAATGTAATGCCAGTAGGATTCCACTGCATGCTTCCAGTTGGCATATTGCAAATTCATTCGTTCCCGGCTGATTTCGTAGCCATCAATCAAATCACCGGTAAACTGAACAAACTTTGCCCCTTCCGCCCTTGAAAGGGCAGCAATCCGTTTCATGATGTAAGCATTGGTGCCGAACAGATCCCGCTCGCCACCCCCTTTCCCAGAACGGGAATCGCTACAGTAGGCAAAGGTAAACTTAGTTCGGGTACCCGGCCGGGGAGCCGTTTCAAAACCATAGGAGAATTCAAAGTCCCCCGCCTTAAGTGTATAACGATAGTTGGTTGCCGGCTGCAAACCATTCACCTTTATCTCGTGAACCAGACTCTCCTTTCGTTCCTGGTAGGTTCTACCGTTAACAGTAATACTGGCTGCAAGGGGTTGAGTAGTGGTAAAAGAAATGACTACATCCTTATCGGAAAGCATATTTACGAATGGCCCTTCAATCACTGTAGGCTCAGCCGTAAAGCTTCCGTTCTGATACGAAAAGGCGGCTTTTCCATCATAGAGTATCATACCCTTATCAGTAACGATCCGATAGCCCAGTACTCCTTTTCCCTTTTGCTCCCAACCAATCATATCGTATCGGCCCGAAAGGACTCCGGCAATACGAATACTGGTTTTCCCATTGCGAATAGGAGCCTCCTCCCTAAAATAAACAGGTTGAGGATATTGGCCATCCTCGTAATTGATAAAACCATAGTACAATTTCCCATTCAATTCGGGGAACTTGAAATCGAATTGGAGTCCCTCCTCCGTACCAATTGGGTTGCCGTACAAATCGGTAAACCGAAACTGATCCAGGGGCACAAGGGCATAAATTTTACGCTCCTCCAGTTGAAGAAACAAACCCTTTTCGTCAACCCCCAAATTGGAGTAGACAGCAGGAATCTCCTGGGATAGCAGCTGTTGTACGAGAACAATTCCCAAAACAGTTAGCACTATTTTTCGTATCATATCCTTTGGTTTTAAAACCTTGTAATGAATTGGAATACTATTAAAGTTAAGACATAAACATAGAACTGCACAAAATTTATTGCACGTAAAACCGGCAGTTACACTCCTGTTTGACCCTCCTTATACCATGGCATTTGCGCAATTCACAACCTTCCTTTTGAGAAGGAAAGAAACAAAGAACAACCGGAATTATTCAACAAATGAAAAATTCAGTCCCTGGGCTACCCTTCGGGCCAATTCTTTATCGGCCTTAAAAAAATGCGCCAACTGACGCTGGATAATTTCATCCCGCCTGGGCCCGGTAATCCCACTCATCGATCCCGTTATATTGGCAATGGTGTTCTCCCTTGCCTCATCGCTCATAACCTTACGGAACAGCATACCTGGCTGTGAGTAATGATCATCATCCTTCTCATTACGGTTCCAGGTATCCGCAACATCAGAATCCAGTTTCATGGGAGGAACCTTGTAGGCGGCATCCGCTTCAATATCACCAAAACTATTGGGATAGTAATTGGGGCTGTCGCCACCGTTTCCGTCCACATTCATCAATCCGTCCCTTTGATGGTGATAAACCGGACAAACCGGACTATTCACCGGAATTTGCTCATAGTTTACCCCCAAACGATAGCGTTGCGCATCGGGATAGGCCAATATCCGTCCCTGCAGCAAACGATCCGGAGACAATCCAATTCCGTCAACCACATTGGAGGGGGCAAAGGCTGCCTGCTCCACATCCGCATGATAATTGTCCGGAATATCATTTAACTCAAGAATACCAACATCCAACAATGGATATTCGTCATGGGGCCATACTTTGGTTATGTCGAAAGGATTCCATCGGAACAACTTGGCTTTTGTCTCGGTCATCACCTGTATTTTCATGGCCCACCGCGGATAATTTTCGTTAGCGATGGCTTCCACCAGATCGCGCTGAGCGTAGTCCGGATCCAACCCCTTTAATTTTGTGGCTTGCTCGTCGGTTAAGGTTCTGTTGCCTTGCAGGGTTTTAATATGAAACTTCACCCATACCCGTTCATTTTTTTCGTTGATCATTGAAAAGGTATGGCTGCCATAACCGTTCATCTTTCGGTAACCATCGGGAGTTCCCCGATCGCTGAACAGGATCATCACCTGATGTAGGCTTTCAGGATTCAAACTCCAGTAGTCCCACATCATGGTGGGGCTCTTCAAATTTGTCCGGGGGTCGCGCTTTTGTGTATGGACAAAATCGGGAAACTTTTTGGGGTCCTTGATAAAGAAAACAGGGGTGTTATTGCCCACCAAATCCCAATTCCCGTCCTGGGTGTAAAACTTGATGGCAAAGCCGCGTGGATCCCTTTCGGTATCGGCACTCCCCTTTTCGCCTCCAACGGTTGAAAAGCGAACGAAAACCAGGCATTCGTTATCTATGGCTTCAAACAATTTGGCCCGGGTGTATTTGGTAATGTCATTGGTTACCGTAAAGGTTCCGTAAGCACCGGTCCCTTTGGCATGCACTACCCTTTCAGGAATGCGTTCCCGGTTAAAATGAGCCAATTTTTCGTGTAGATAATAATCCTGCAATAGGATCGGTCCCCTTGGACCCACGGTCATGCTATCCTCATTTTCGAAATAGGGGCGACCGCTTGCCGTGGTAAGCTTTTTCCTGTCTTCCATTTGACGAATTATTAAAGATTCTAATTTTCCTGATCTATTTTGTTCCCAAATCCCCTTTTGCTTCAGGAATACACTGGGGTATCCAATTTCAACAAAGGAGTACCGAAGCTTCAACCATTATCTGTTTGCGGAAATTTCAGGTTCCTCTCAGCAAAGAAGAAAGGTTCCATTTCCACCGGAAATATTTCAGGTTTGTATCCAAAATACTCTTCCTACCTTCTTCAATTGATTATGGAGTATCCCCCCTGGTAGTTTTGGATTTTTTCACAAACTATAAATTACGAAAAAGGAGAAACACCACCTAAATTATTCGAAACATATTGCGTCTCAAATTGGTATAAAGCATTAAACAATACCTAATGCCCAACGAGCAATAGTGCAGTAAATTCTACCGCGTAGCGGTTGAGGTTTTGTAGCACAAATATTTGAGGTTTTTAGGTTTCCCCGTAGGGGACTTTTTCCATTTTGCACAAGGCTGTATCTCTGTCATTTAAATAAATCCATGCTATTTTGTTCTACATTTGTTCTAAAAGGATTGAGGAGATTTGGGAATTTTGGAGTTGGAAGGAAGAATTATTAAGGTCATATAGGATTTTATGACAAAAGAAATGGGGTCGTTAAGGACCCCATTTTTTTTGAAAAAAGTTTTGCATCAGGTAAGGCTGACCTCCTGGTGCTTGTCACCGGAGAAGGCATCGCCGGCATCGGAACCGAAGAAGGCGTAGACCTGAACGGTACCTGCAGCCAGTGGCAAGGTGATGCTGGCTGTCTCAGCGGAGCGCAGCACATCGGAGTTGATCACGTGCATTTCGCTGGCATCCATGACCAGCAGGCGCAGCTTGTCGTCGGCGTTGCCGATGCCGGTAGCGCTCTCGTCCTCCCAGGTGAGCTCGATGCCGGAGGTGGTCTCCGTATCATCCTGAATGGTCAGTTCGGATGGCAGGGGCAGATTGCCCACCGAGGCATGGAATTCGCCGTAGTTGGCCAACTGGCCGTCCTGGTTGAAGGCGGGCATGTTGGTCTTGACAAAGAGGTTGTAGCCGGTCATCTGCTGGGTGGCCTTGTTCCATACTGGACGAATGAGCGAGCCCATGAGCGTGGAGGCCAGGCCGGTGATGGCCTTAAAGCGGCTGCGTTGCTGCTGCTGCTTTTCGGTGTTGGAGGTGTTCGGACCGGGCAGGGTTCGAAGGTAGTTGACGCCTCTCCAGGAGCT
>JBGRQA010000037.1:0-54640 GCA_041725895.1 Marinifilaceae bacterium | reverse complement strand
TTGCACAAAGTAATTTGAATATCCCTCATTTATCCAATCTCAGCCCGAAGGAACCACTAAGTTCTTCTTTAGAGGCTTGCAGCTAGAAGCTTGTGGCTTGCAGCTCTTTTTATGTGCCTTAGCACTCAGGGAAGGTACTTCCAATCAGAGCTTGATGGACAGATTTCCACAGAATCGTCTTAATGTGCCTTAGCACTCAGGGAAGGTACTTCCTTTTCTTGGACTTTTAACAGCATAGCGCCATGTGTCTTAATGTGCCTTAGCACTCAGGGAAGGTACTTCTTAATTATTATGAAAAATATTAAAAATGTTACCGAGTCTTAATGTGCCTTAGCACTCAGGGAAGGTACTTCAAAATAAAAGAAAATTAGATTTGCTTGGTTTTACTGTCTTAATGTGCCTTAGCACTCAGGGAAGGTACTTCCCCTTTTCTATCAGGTACTTCGCTTTCTGGTAAACAGGAATATACCCTTATGCTTCTTTTCTTTTCCTTCTCCCTAAAGTCTTGTGCTAATTTGCACAAAATAATTTGAATATCCATGATTTTTTTTGATCTCATCTTTATCAATTTGATTGTTTTTTTTGCTAATTGTTAGATTTACAGTGTTATGAGTTGTGCTTTTTTTTTGAATTTATTTTCATTGATGAGATACAAAATGAGATATTCAAAAATGGGTAAAATTATCTTTTGGTATTCTATTGTTTGTCAAGGTGTTAAGTTTGTGTGAAAATATGGTTGTTTTGAACATCGTATTTTCAAAAAAAGCGATATGGCAAAATTCAAAACTTTTAACCTCGTTTTTACAGCAAGGCAATTGCAGGAGTTGCATCTACTTTATTGATATTGTGTGAGTTATAGCAAGAGGGTTTGTTTTGAATATCATTTGTTGATTTTCAGGTTTTTATAACAAGGGAACGATTCAGACATTTACTACTGTTGGTTCGGTTGGCTTGGTACCCACCATTATTGCTTTCGAATAGCAGTTTTGGCAAAGTGGATAGATTAGAACAACATCCTTTTGGGGCAATATCAATTGATCCATTTCTTTTTGCAAATTTCTATACTTGTCGAGACTGATCAAACACTCAAAAACACTTTTGTTTTTTCGTATTCCCCCGTAGCTTTGCAACAGTTTAACAAATTTTACTCTTCGCCGGTTACTGGGGGTATCGTATGCTACAATGTATATGTTCTTTTTTACCATGTTTTGATATAGGGTTTATAGGTTGAAATTTCATTGGCAAAAAAGCGCCTGCTGCTTATCACCTGGTTTTGGATAATATCCACGGAACGTTTTTCACTTTTTCTGAATTTTTCAACTTTATTAAAACGCTCCAGAAGTTTATTTAGCAAGCGTTTTTTGGTACTGGCATCCAGTTGCCCTTCTTCTATCATTAAATTTTCACCCTTCGAAACAAGACTTATAACAACCCGATCGACAATAGCCGACCGGAATTCTTCAACCATATCGTAAATAAAAGCGGCGTTAGTTGTATCAGAAACATGCAATATCCCAATGCACGGGTTCATGCGGGCATTCATTACTGCGTGCCAAACCTTTCCGTACAGTATGGCATACCCGTAATTTAGCATGCTGTTAAACAAGTCGGTTGCTCCCTGGTGAATTCGTTTCTCGAACAGGATGTAATCATCTAAAATACGACCAACCTGTTGCCAATAAATTTGGGCACATTGTCCCTCTATGGCAAATAAGGTTTCGCGAACCTTTTCAATGGGCAAATTATCATTTACTTTTTTCAATTTCTCCAGGCAATGTTGCATCTTTTCCAGGGCGGCAGGTAAATGTGTCATAAAATCGGGATCGGTTCGTTTGCGTTGGCGGGAGAAAAATTTCAGGGTGTTTTGTTGGTTCTTTATTTTTCCTTTTAATACTGCTTTTATCCATAGCACACCCTTGGGAGATTGAAGTGCCTTGAGCTGGATAATTTCGTTTTTTGCATAGGCAAATTTGGGCGAGGTTAACATCGCATAGGGTTTGCCATTGTAATTTAGAAAGTTGAGGGTGATATTTTGATCGCTGCAAAATTTAATCATATTCGACGAGAGTCCTATGCCTGCCGATGCAATGGTAATTGAGCGCAGGTTGTAAGCATTAACCTGTTTAACCACTTTCCCTTGCTTTTTTACGGTTACAAAATTTTTCGCTTTTCCAAGTATTACCCCCGGAGTTGAAACAACCAGCTCCATAGCAGCCGATTCTAACTTTTGATACTCTCTTTTTCGTTCCAGAACACTTTTAGCAATTTTTACAGTAGGGGTATTGGCTGTGTTTTTTCTTAGAATGCATGTTTCAGCAATTTCAGTTGCGATTTTATTCTTTTCGCTTTCGTTTTCATTTGAAAAGAATGGTACGGAAAGGATGAATGTTTTGATATCCTTTTTGGAAGCTATTTTTTTGAGAGCATAAGCCTCCCTTAGTTTGCTTTTTAAGCAATCGATTAACATCTGATCCAAATTGGCTACATCTGCCGAAGAAAGTATTTGTCCGTAGTATGCTTTTATTCCGTTTAATTTCTCCAGGAAGTTCTTTCCCGGTTTCTTTTCGGTAATGTCAAATGCATTGTTGATGCGTAATTTAATTTTAGCCTCTTTTTCTTTCGACAGGGTAGGGTTTCCGTTATTGAAATTTATCCCCAGGTAAGAAAAATCCTTTTTTATGTGGACAAATTGGAGTTTTGAATTGAGTTTTAATTTGAGTACGTCGTTTAAAAATTGTTTTGTTGTATTTAATAGGATATGGGCCTCTTTTTTCGAGTGGCAAGCCAATAGAATGTCGTCGGCGTACCGAAGATAACCAACGTTTTTCTTTCTCTGTATCAGTTTGTCTAGCTTGTTTAAATATAGGTTGGTTAAAAGAGGAGACAGAATGGCTCCCTGGGGGATACCGCCCATTGTATCCTGCCATTTCAACGAGGAACTAACTTTGCCCATCCGTAACCACAATTCAATTAAATGGACAATTTTATTGTCCCGAATTGTTTCCTTCAGGTTGGTTAAGAGTTGATCTACGGGTATCGAATCGAAACAATTATCGATATCAACAATGGCAAACCAGGTGTAGTGTTCGTGCTTTATGTAATGCAACAGCCTTTTTATGGCTCTGGTAGCACCCTTTTTAGGCCGATAAGCATAGCTTGCATTTATAAAATTCTTTTCAATTATGGGTTCAATTAAATTTTTGGTGCTTCGTTGTACAATTTTATCGCGTATTGATAGTAATCCCAACTCCCTTGCCTCTCCGTTGCTTTTCTTTATTTTGAGCTTTTGGGTTGGCAAGGGGGTGTAGTTTTCTGCCTTTAGTTGAGCCGATAACCGTAGAATGTTTTCATTGGCGTTAAGCTCAAAATCTTCTACGGAAACCGCATCGATTCCTCCTCCTGTTTTTTTCGATTTGATCTCAAGCCACGCAGCCTGAAGATTGTCGACAGAACACAATTGAGAGTACAAATTATTTGTCATTGTTACACTGAGCTAATTTTCCCCATCCCGTAGGAACTGTACTGCCCAATACCGAAATGGGGCAATAGTTTTAGCAAACTGCTATGGGGAGAAAATGATGCGTCTGGTACTGTAAAACACCCGTTTACTGCTTTTACTTTTACCCTTTTGCCGTTTTTGTTGTCGTTCCGCCACCAGCTGATTATTTCGGTTTGCTGTACGTAATTCAGTTGGTCCGTTTCAAGGGGTATGATTGTGTTGTACCGAGCGCCGCAATACAATTGGGCAAAAAGGGAATACTTTAAGTGTGCCTGCTGCAGAGCGTGTTCCAAAATGTTGTTGGTTACCAACTTGCCTTTGGAGGCCAGGAAAAGGGGGCTTTCTGTTTGCAATTGAGAACCTGGGGTCAGGGTTTGCTTGCCGCAATTGTTCAGGGTAAAGCGGTTGTCGTTTTCCTTTTCCTGCGTTTGCGGAGCAATCCCTTCCACCGAATGAAAGAGGAATTCCTGGCTTAGCCCTGTGCTTTCGATGTTGCCAACTTGTGCAAAGGCGCTGATAAGGGCCGGGAGGTGCTTGTTCGCATTTCCGATTAGAGTCAATTGCAGGGAGAGCACTTCTCCCTTGCGATAGACCTCTTTACCATTGTTTGGTGGCGATATTACATAGGCCACCGGGGGATTGGTGTATTTTCCCAGCCAAAAGTGCCCCGGTGGCAAAACGGGTTTAAACAGGTTGCAGTAGGCACAGCCCGGGTTTTCACAGCGAACAAATTTTTGTCCGCTGTGCCCGTTGCCGGTATATAGCAGCTCGCCCAGCAAGCCATGAAACAAAGCATAGGGGTGGAGCGGCAACTGAAATTGTTGTTTCTTTACCAGCAGGTTGATCCGGTAGCGGTAAAAGTAGATTTGATTTATGGTTTTTGGCATATTTAATTATTCATGATACTTCTTCTGTCTAGCAGTTCTTGAAGGTTTTTGTTTGCAATTGATTTTTGTTCTTTTAAATAGTCTATTGCGATCTGGTCGGTCTCATTACTTAACTTTTTAATTTTTTCGTTTAATCCCTGGATTTCGAAAATCTTTTCTTCAATCAATTGGTCATAATTCGAGGGGATTATTTCCAGAGGTCCAAAATCATTTGAATTATGAATTTGAGTCAGGGTATATTCCTTTCTTAAAAATCCTTTTTTGTGAATGAACACTTCATTCTCCGGCGAATTGGGATTGTTTTCACTCCAGATGAGTGTTTGTGTTCTGTAATATTTTTTGCCTTTTTCAAGAATGTTTTGTGGACTATCTGCATTTAGGAAAACGGTAACATTGTACAAACGGATCGGTAGTGGCTTCTCTTTCATCCAGCTATACTTCCCCTGGCTCATTTCCGTTTCACTTTTGGCAACAATGGGAGTGTCAATGTTAAAGTAGGGATACATTTTAAAGTTTTCGCCCAACATTTGCCGGCCAATCTGTTGTGCCCATTGGCGAATATCCCCTTCATGGGCCAGGGCAGATTCATAGCAGCTGGCTATGATTTTGTCGTTCCATTTAAAATGCACCGTCATTCGTTTGGGGAGCTCCTCAATGAATTTTCGCCGGTTCTGGTTCGACCAGATAATTAGTCCAAAAACACCTGCAGCAATCGCGAAAAATGGATCGGCAGTATAGGTGAAGAACTTATGAAACCCTGTTTTGATAAATGTGGGGGCAGGGTACAAGCTGATGATTCCCGAAATAACGAATAGAACAACAAATGCAAATAGATAGGTTATGGGCTTTTGGGATAGGCGTTTTATGGATAAGCGCCAGATTTGGAATAGGTTCATGATTAATACCTCCTGAATTTTATAAAGTTAAAGATTGATATTTTTTCCTTGCTGTTTTCTTTTACAATGCGCTGGGTGGTGGACGACACACAGGTAATTCCTTCTGCTTTTAGAAGGGTTACCAATGCAAAGCAAAAGGTAAATTCTCCCATGATGTGTACGGCCGATTTTTCGTTGTTGGCCGCCATGAGTTGGTTGATTTCTTCCAGCTGGTCTCTTGCCAACTGTTCCACGTCGGCCTCGCTGGCAGCCGGATCTATGTGAGGGAAGGGCAAATCGTAGATCTTCCCATAGCTTTGGGCTGCTTCTCTTTGAGCTGCTCCCCATTTGGCTGAGTTGTGATTGCTTAGATTGATGAACATTTTATAAATTTTTTAGGTACAGGTCGAGTAGGTTTTCGTTCTCGAATTTTTCGCTACCTATGGTTTTGATTCGAAGAATTTCGGCCCGGTCTCTGATTTTCTGTGAGTCGTCGGTAGAACCCACAGCTGCCAGGATCGGGCTTACCTGCAGGCCAAAGTTTTTTACCGCTGCGGCCAGTTTGTACAGAAAGCCTTCCAGTTTTGCGATGCGCTCGTTTTTTTTGCCAAGGCTCGATTTGCATTCTATGGCGTACAAGCGGTTGTTTTTGATAAACATGACATCGAACTCGTTGTCGCTGCTGCCTTCCGCTTTGTATTTTCGCACTTTTACCCCCAGTGCCAGTTGTGAGTCGTTGAGTTGAAGTTGCTCCTTGATCAGTTGAAAAACATACTCTTCGAACCACAAGCCCTGGTAGTAGCCCAGGTCGGCCATATCGGGGCAGTACCGCTCGGCCAGGGCGCTCCGGATAGGAGCATGGGCCATGGCATTGTAGTTCTTTTCCTGTATGGTGGCGAAAAGCTCCCTGGTAAATGCAGGGCTTTTGTGCAGGGTGTTGTTGTACGTGATACTGTAGCCGTACAACCCCAGATATTGTTTTAGGCTAAGTTGATGGTTGAATTTCTCAGCCGCTTGCTGGTCCGGGTAGATGCAACGGCACGAGTTGGCACCGATGGCAACGTAGTACATCCGGGAGTTTAGGGCCCGGAAGAAATGGAACACCGCCAGCGAAACCATCTTGGTGCCCCCGGTCAAATTGACGAAGTATTGGTTCTTGCTGTTCACCTCGCAGTGCTTCTCCAGCTTGCCCAATATCCCCTCAAAATCCCAGGCATCGGTAACAACTGCATGTACGGGATAGTTATCCGCTTCAATATACTCAATGAAATTGGCCGTTACCCCCGATTGTTCCATTTGTGCGGTGGTAATCAGCAAATGCTCATCAATCTCCTCTTTCAGGTGCTGAAACAACTGAAAGTTCGGGATGAGGTGCTCGCTGAGGAGGCTGACGAGAATGTTATTGCTCATGAGTTAGTACAGAATATTTTTGTTCCAGGGATTCATTAACTGATTTGATGTTGAATTCTTTACTCAGTTCTGTGTGTCGTTGTAAAAATTCCTTGAATTCTTTCGCTTGCAGAAATTCATTTTGCTCACGATTTGTATCCATATGCATGTGTTTAAACAAATCATTTAACGAATCACTCTGCTGATAAGCCATCGCAGCAAGTTCTTTTAGCTGGGGGCTTGTTAACCAATCAGCTTTATCGTTTCGCATTGTATTCTCAAAAGCGAGCATATATTCTTCCTTTGAATGCTTTAGACCTTTTAATTCTATTTTAATCTTTATTTTTCCAAGGCCAAGAGATTTTCCTTGTCCTAAGGTATGATACAAATGTTCTTCGTTGTTATGAAAGGTGAGGGACGAAAGTAAAGCTCCTATCTCTGCTTTTCTCAAATTGTGAATCCTTATGTTGGAGTCAAAACTTACTCCTTTTTTTAATGGAATAAACATTGTATCCAAATCTGGTTTGTAATCATTAGGATCTTTTATGGAGTGGATTGTATCTCTAACAATGTATCGTTTCCATCCCGATACTTTGCTTTTACCATCATAAGTATTGTAATAGGATGTAATATAGTTTTTATTTTGAGTAGGGCGTTGCTCTAGATATATAGGGTAATAGGAAGCCTTTGGAGAGCCTAGTGTTGCTACCATCCTTTCCTCCTCAGGTTTTTCAAAAGGAGCCATTCTAGCATTTCCAAATTGAACCCTGCCTTTCAGTTTCGCTTTTTCAGAAGTGAAGCCAAAAATAGTTTTTGCCAGGTCTATTTTTCCTACTTCTATATTTTGGTGGTAATTAATCAGATCACCAACAGAATTGGCATAGGGGAGTTTGTACATGTATGACAAGCCAATGCTATCAATTTTTCCATTTTCTTGTTTCATAAAGAAAACAGGAATCTCTAAACCATTTTCTAGTTGATCATTTCTGCCTTCTTCATCAATGAAGTCTAAAGAATCTTTATGAACTGATTTGAATTTTTTTATTATTGAATCTTCTACAGGATAATAAGTCTGTGAACCGTCCATAAAGACAAATTCATATAGCTTCCCCTTATTTCTATAGTTATTCCTTACGCCTGGTTGCCCGGTAAAAACAATGGTTCCTTGTTCCCCTTCATCGTTAAATGTAACAAACTGCCTAGGATCCCTACGCTCTTTGCCCTTGTTCGTAAAAGTTCTTGATGGTAATCTTTCAAATTTTGCAACTAGATTGTTATTCCCAAGCAACTGATACTTTCGCAGGGCGGTCCTATTTTTATCCTCTTTTAGTTGTTTTGAGTTGGTAATAAAATTCATGAATTTTGTACCGAAATGACTGTCAATATCCCTTAGTGAAATTCTGCCTGGCGTACCACAATCCTTTAGGAAATATTTGTTGTTTTCTTTTTTTAACCAACCACAATGAATGTTATTCATTTGATTTAGATAATTGCGACGCATTTCTCTTAAAGAGAACAAATTATCCTCAAACTGGCTTAGTTCTGAGAAACTCATTATCTCCAATACATTTCTCACCAAGCCTTTGAGTGTCGTACCGGGAATAAAATACTGTTTTTCCCCTTTGGGATTGATGTAATGACTGAAGGAGAGATAGTTTTCCAATTTGCTCTCTGCCTCTTGTTTTGAGTGCCCATTTCGAACAAAAATGGGGGTTTGGGCTTCCAGCTTCAGAATGATTTCCCCGCATTCTCCATCGCTAAAGGGAATGTCGTGACTTACCTCCTTCGCCCATTTAGGGTAGAATACCTCCCTGTTTAAAGGAACAAAATTAAATGGGGCTTTTATATATTGGGGGTGATTGTTTTGATTACTACCACTTTTACTTCCTGAATTGTTTGTGTTGTGGTTTTGTTTGCTATTATTGTACTTATGTGCCATAATTATTCTCTCTTTTTGATAATGTTCTCATTAGTATCAAAACCCACAAAGGCCCGCCAGGCAGGTTGCAGTACCGGCATCCCTTCGCAATTTGCATCGGGTTCAGCGATCCAGGCTTGTTGAAAGCAAACTTTCTTTTTTCCCGGTAAGCGGTGGGCAATGTAGCTTTGGGGAACGAGTTGTATGATCTCCTTATTCGCAGCTTTTGCCTCTGCCACATTGAATTGTGTGATGCGTACCTCATCACCGGTATTCCTTATGGAGATACTAACGCCTTCCTCTTCGCAGTAGAGGTTGCCTTCCACGATGTAGGGATTGTTACTCTTCTGGGGATTGGAGCTCTCCTGGGGATTGATAAATTTTCCATCAACCTGCTCAGGTGCATCCTGATTAGACATCCAGTAGTAGCCTATGAACTCTTTGTCAGAGGGGATATCCGATAGCTTATCGATTACTTTATAGTATTTATTCATTTTTATCAACCTCCTGTTTAGTTTCTATGATTTTCCAATTCCCTTTAAAACAACCATGCCCACGCATTACGCTAGCCCCCAGGGGAAGCATACCGGTGCAAATGTCTTGTAAAGTGCATTCCAAAGCTTTTACGATTTTCTCTTCTTCCTCGTGTAAAAAGGGCTCAACATAGAGATTCAGTTCAATATAATCTGTTGGCGTATCTTGTGATAGAGCTTCGGTAGTACCATTCAATTTTAATGGCATCGCTTGTACCACTTTCTCATTGAACAGGGCGCCATCCATTGCTCCGCCTGTAAAGCGGTCGATGGCCACATGGTTCAGGAGCTTTTCCGCTGTTTTCTCCAGGTATAGATCAGAGAGGATTACCCGTCCACGGTGTTCCTCATTATCCTTTTCATTTGTGGGGTGCCCAAATAGGGTTTTTACGGCCTCGTTGTTTTGCCCGGTGACATCATTGAATGATTTCTCTTTGTCATTCAATTCATCTGCATAAACCTTTTGTAAACGATTGTAGTGGAAGGCCACCCGATGGGCAATAGCGCCCTTTACAGAACTTGCCGGGATCAGGATTTGATCTTCTGTAAACTTTGCCTTTCCATTTTCCCAGCTGATGATTGGCTCGGTTTTGGCAACCGAATCAATATCTCCCTTGGGGTGGCCAGAACCAAAGATAAAATAGTCTTCGGGAGTCAGTTGCAGCTGGTAATGGGTGAAAGGGGAGGTCATTTCTAAAGTTTTTAATTCTTCTCTTTCGAGAATGGAGTTCAACGAAGCACCCCTGGAAAGATAGCTCTTCAGATCAGCCGTTTCTGTTAGGTTGAATACTTTTTGTGTGCTCAGTTCGGAAATAATCTTTAGTTTTCCAAAGCCCCTTCTGGTTCCTCCCCCCAAGCGAAAGGTGTGGGAGGCAAGGGTATTCAACAAAGTGTCCCAGTTGCCCTTGTTCTCTTCATTCCCAATTAGCTCCAGTTCAAAAACAAAGCGGGTGCCCCGGTAGACTACCTGCTTGTCGAACTTACTCATACTGGAGTCATCCGATGCGCCAAGGTGAGTGATTTTTACATGGTCGCGCGCTGGAAGTTTTTCAAAGCGGGGGTAGAAACTGTTGTTAGGCGTATATTTTACTGGTGCCTCAATAACTTTTCCGTCTTCACCTACCATGCTTGCCGAGGATACAATCAGGCGGGAGCCTTCTCCAGAATATTCTTTTCCATCCTCATACTTTCGTTTTTCATTATGGCCGAATATATCTTCAAGCCATTTCCGGTTGCTCAAAGAATTTCGCAATACGCCGGTCAGGGCAGTACCCGGAATGAAGGGGAATCCGAAAGCATCGGTAGCCACCATTTCGTCGGTTAGTAATCCGGCTCTGCCGGTGCCTACTTTTAGGGGTGTTTCTGTTTCAATACAAATTCGGGCGATGTAGCGATGGTTGTAGTTACTGCTCATGACATTTCTTTTTTGCGTTTTGACACTCCTTTTGCATTTGAGCAGCCAGTCGCTCTACAAATGCAGGAAACAATTCTTCGGGTAGCTGCTTTTTGTTATTACCATCGGGGAGGGGGAAGGTGTAGTTCTTCTGGAAAATTTTATCCATTTCCTCCAGCTCTAACTTATTCCATTGGCTCTTGCCATGAACGAGATAACCTGTTTGTTCCTTCTTGTTTTTGGAGTTAACTCCTTTCAAAAGTATATCCTTCAATTTTTCTTTTGATGTGGCAACAGCGGCCCTTGAACGGATACCACCCCACTGCGAGGCAGTGGTGCTTTGGGTGAAGATTTCTTTTTTCGCCTCCACAAAAGCTTTAATTGCATCATCAACCAATGTCCTGTTATCGGCTTTGGTTTTTCGGCTTACCAGGAATTCAGAAATGGCACTGTCCGAATCTTCGTCCTTTTTTATGGTATACAAAGGATGAAGGGAGGCTTTGTTGTTGTGATTATCCTTTTCTACACTGTTGGGGTTTTCCTTCTTTTCTGAGCGATTGTACAAATTGAGGTTTAATCGGCCCTCTTTATCTGCCTCCAGAAAGGATGGATTGTAGATGACCTGTCCCAGGCCCTCGGCTCTATAAGCGCCCACACAGCTTGGGAGATCTTTTCCTGATTCTGGTTTGGCGTTAAGGATCACAAACACCGATCCTTTCTCGATGACCACCCGGTCGGCCTCCCGGGTCCGGCGTTTACCGTTCCAGGGGGCATAGCTGCGGTGCCGTATTTGTGTGGCATCCCATTTTATTTCTCCGCTGCTCAACCCAAAATCGGAAGGGGTTGGCTGAAGAGTTGCTTCACCAAACTCGTTAAAAAAGCAAAGGTCGGATTCGGCGTATACGATCAACTCCTGATTTTTGCCTGGGGTTACTTCCTCCTTTTTAGGTTCGGATTTGTCTATCTTCTTGATTTTTACAAGCCCGTACTGTGCGGTTCGGCTGCGCCCAAGGCGTTTGGTTCCTACCAGGGCCTTTTCAATTGCATCAATGGTGTCCTGTTCATCAATATCGAACTCCACCCGAAACACAAACTCGCTGCCCTGAGGGATGCTTTGGTAGCCAAACATTTTTTCATCTTTGGAGCGGCGTTTGACGCTGTCATAAGCCGATTTTTGCTGGTAGTTCCGTTCAACACGAAGGAGTTCCCCATCAGGTAGGAAGTAGCCTGAGCGGGCCTGTTTCAGTTGGATGCCCTGGTCAGTTAGCTTTTCCCGGTCCTGAATCCTGTGATGTACACGAGTTACATTGAATTTTTTTACATCTCCATTAACTTCTTTTATAAGCGCATCCTTCTCATCTTTTATCGTTTCCTTTTCTTCGAGCTCGAATCCTTTGGGGAAGTACCAGGAGGCAGGGACTTTTAATGCTTGCACATTCTCCCGGCTAATTCGTGCATCGCAGAAGCGAACCTTACCACTGTGGAAAACCGAGTGGCTGTCAATTCCGTCCTTCTCGTAGAGCTGGCCTGCCACCATGCCCAGGAAATTGGCACCCGGGATATAGTCCAGGCACCGGGGAGAGCCTTCCGTTGAGGTTTCTGCATTGAGTACAACATCGCTCAGCAGGGAGCATTTAAAATATTTAGTTTTCATGGTTTACCTCCTCTTGCTTTATTTCGGTGATGGATAGTTGACATCTGCCCAGGCCCCGGTTACGGTTTACCCCCATTCGTTTTACCATATTCAGGCATTGTTTAAGGCTTTTATGATCTTCCTCGTTTGGGACATCCAGTATTTGGGCAAATAGGGTTAGGGGAACGCAAACTTCCATTTCGCGCAGGGATTGTTTCTTTGTGGTACCCGTTTTACTATTGATACGGATGGATGCAATTGTTTCGAAGAGAAAGGGGAGTGTGCTTTCTTTTTCGATTTCTAGCTGAAGCTTTTGTGTTAGCCTGGCATTGGTGAAATAGAGCTTCCCTGGTTCGCGTTTAAAAATTTTCTCTTTTTTGTTTTTATCCTCTTTGACCTCATCATCCGAAGTTCCAAATAGTTGGTTGATCCAGTCTTTGGTGAAACCTGTGGCGTTGACCGATAGTAGGGTTTCAGCAGCGTCTCTTAGAAGACCTTTCAATGTTTTGCCGGGAATATAGGGAAACCCGTTTTTGTCCTTTAGAACCAGGGCATCCACATCCGTTCCTCCTGACAGGCCGGAGCCAATGTGCCAGTAGCTTGTAAATTCTATTCTGTAGGTGATATTCATATACTAGTTCTCCTTTTTTGAGGTTAAAGATGCCAGGCTTACCACATCGTACAGGTGGGTTTTTCCTGACTTAATGGGTGTTTCCAGCTTTAGTGCTTCAACGATCGATTTTCCTGTCTTGTCGCTTGCAACCTGAATGGTCCGTTTCATGAAGTTTTCTGCTTCGGTTCCATTTTTGTGGACAAGATTCAGCCATTTGCGGACCTGTGCTGCTGGTGCATCTGCTTGTTGTATTGTGGCAACCATATTCTCCAATTCCGAAATTTTAGGATTTTCCTTGTTGCTATCAGTGTAATAGGGACCATAGCAAAAATTGATATCTGTTGGAGTGGTTAGCACCCGTTCCTTAATTTCGCCATAACTGGTATGGAATGAGGATTCCACCTTGTAAAAGGCCAAACTGGAAGGAACATCTTTATTTTCCGGGTTTTCAATTGTTCTTTTGGATTCCTTTTTGGCGGCAGAACAAAGTCCTTCGGCCAATTGAACTGCGTAGTAAAAGGGGTATTTGTTTTTTATAAATGCAATTCCCGCGCATGCCGTTAATCTTTCGATTTTCAATTGGAAGCCTTGATCGATTAACTTCTCTTGAATCTGTTTTTTAGATGTTTCCTCAAATTTGTCAAGAAATGCTTTGGTGAAGGGGACGGCATAACGAGCCTCACAGAGTACGGTCAGGTCATCCCCGCTTAGCACAATGGGACGAAAAGGGATGGTCGTTTTTTTATTATCAGTTTGTTTCTTAAGTAGCTTTCCAAATGTCTCATAAAAGGCATGTTGTGCAGCCTGTTTGGTGGCTTCATCAATTGCCAGAGAGAAGTTCCGGTATGCATCTTTTATATAATTGGGGTCAGAATCTTTGGTTAGGTTCTTGCCTAATTGCTGGATAATCCTGCCCAGGTTGTTGCCATCTGCATGAATAACTGCGATGTAACTTTTGTCGTCGTCTTTTGTTAGTTTGTCCGACTCGTATTCAAACAATACTTTTGAGTTTTCCTTGTCGGAAAAATGCTTCGGCGAAAGAAATTTTTGTGCCAATGTTCCTCTTGACGATTCATTGGTTTTACCATAGTGCTTTCTTACAGCATCTTGTTTGCATGCTGTAGCTTGATCTAAGAAGGAATCTCTTTGGATTGCGGGCAGACCGGTTCGTCTCGAGCGTTCGGTGATCAGTAAGCCTTTCTGCACATCAACCACCGGTTTGTTGCGCTGTGCTTTTAATCTTTGTTCCAGCTCGTTTAGATGATTGGTACTTAAGTTTTCCTCTACTTTAACCACAGCTTGGCTGATGGTGATACCGGGAGCATATTCCATTATTGTTTTGGGGAATTGACGGACGAGTTTCCGGCATTTGTCCTCATCATCGAACAGGTACTTTATGTTCCCTGCAGCCGTAGTGATCACATTTTCGTTACCGGCAATTTTTACACCTGCAACTTCTTTAAATTGGTCGGTGCAGATCCGTTCCACCAGTTCACTGGCCCCAACGATTTCTTTCAGCTTGTTGGTCTTAAAAATGAAATCCTGAATGCCCTGAACGGAGGCGCCATAAAGATACATCAGTTTGTTACTCATAGTTATTTTGGGTTCGTTTGGGTTACTACTGAATAGAGGGGGATTTCTGTGGTAGCGTCCGTAACATAGGCGGGCCACAGACAGTTAGTTTATCCCGTTTCAGGTAACTAAGGTAGCGATTAATTTTTAATATGTGAAATAGAATTAATGAGTTTTGAGAGAAAGAGGGCCATATTTAGTAAACAATATCTTTCAAAAAAGATATTGCTCGCCTATTAATGGACCGTAAATGCTGTCACACAACTTAACTATGCAACAGGAAGTTTTGGATTACTTCATCAAGATTACTTGGAAGGTCTGTAGTGCGTAAAAGAAATTTTTGTACTCCCATCTCTTTGAGCCAATTCTCCCAATAGGCCTTAATAACATCCTCTTCGTAAGGATTGTTCCTGCTTGGATTAATTCCCAGGACTAGAACTTCAAGCTCACTTAAACCATTGGTTGGGGCTAAAAAACCATACTCCTTTGCGGTTAGTTCATGCTTCCAGTTGCTTGTGTTTAGTCCAAGGCTTTCGATAACTTTGGTGGTGAGATAGCTCCTTTTATTGCCTTCCCTTAGGCGTGTATCTTTATGGTAAACATATCCATCTGTAAATATGATTAGGACGTTACGATAGCCATCTTTAATGCAATAAGTGTTCGCATTGGATTTAAAAAATCTCCAAATATCAGATCCGATATACTTGTTATCAGTAATGGCAAGCTCGTAAATCTGCTTACTAAAATTCTTATAATTTGATGTGATCGTGGATAAGATTTCCCTGGTTACATTCTCTTTTGTTAATTCAATTTTAAGTTTTTTAGCCAGGCCGTTAATTTTCGGATTGGATGGGGGTGGGTCAAAAAAGACTTGCATCCGATCATTCATTTGAATTATTTTCTTATTACGAATATGTACATTAAAAGCTGTAGCAATGGATGATATATAGCCTAAATCCCTTTGGTAATACTCCATGGTTTGGTTGGGATGTTTGCTTGGGCTAATACGATCCGAAAGATCCAGGAACAAGCTAATATTTAGATTAGGACGGTTTGAATTTAGTTTTTTTACATGCTCCTTTTTAGCTTCATGCTTTGGGGTTTTCGATGCTGAATTTTGTGAGTTACTATGGCACTGATTGTTCAATATACAAACGATAGATAATAATAGTATTTGGATATATGGTCTCATAGGTAATGAAGTTAGTTGGTATAGATTGTATTTTCGTAATCCTCATTGTCAATGCCATGTTCCTGAAGGTGAAGATCTGCAATTTCATGACATTCATTGATTAATATGTCTTTTTCCTTCTTGGGCAGATGGAGTTCCTTCATGACGGCAATGTCCCAACCTTTATTGTACTCTGTAAAATAGGCAAGATATTTTCTGCTGGGAAAAATGAAGCCATCAATTTTTGATTGCAGTTCGCGAATGATTCCTTCGATATTGGTAATTTCTTGTTTTATAGCATTGATCTTATCTGCTATTTTGGCTTTTTGTTTATTTAGGTTGGTTATTTCTTCCCTTAGTTTAGCGATAAAGCATTTGATCTTGTCAAAGTTTTCGTATTCTTTCATAACGAAGTCGAATACCAATCCCCAAATAATATAAACTACAAAACCTGCAAAAATAATTCCCCAGAATTCAACTTTATTGAATGCAATGGAAAGGTCGAATGGAGGAGAATCAAGTGTTTTCTCAATGTCATAGATCTTTTTTTCAATTTGATAGGCAAGGATGGAATCAAAAATGAAAGTTGTGAGGTAAAGAGCAATAATTTTTATCCAGCCGGTTCTTTTTTGCTTTTGATACATGTGAACTAAATAGCCTAGTCCCATGAAAGCAAAGGGAATTGTACTAATAAATATGGTTTCTAACCAGCCATCATTCATCGCTTTGGATAAAGCATTTGCATCAAAAATAGCCGCCGTCAGTTCCGTTGTTTCAAAATGTTTGAAAAATGCAGAATAGGAGGCGGATATGTAGAAAACGATCAGATATAAGGTTATGGGGAGTAGGATTAACAATCCAATGTAAAATTGAGCTTTGGGTTTTTTGGTTGCGTCTATTCCATATTGTTCAGGGTCATTCTTCACTTGAGCAATGTCGCCTTCCAGCTTAATGAGTTGGGCGTCGATTTTTTTTATTTCTTCCTCTTTGATTAATTTAAGTGTTTCTCGCTTTTTCAATTCTGTAGTTTGTTTCTCCTTCTGCTCAATAAATGGTCTGTTCAAACGGTTCTGTCCTGCATTATCAAGTCTGCATTTATCCTTAAAATTCTGAAAGAGGTTGGCAAGACAAGTTTTAAAAATTGGAGCACTACCGTTTGCGTTTTTGGAATCACCGTAACCCGTTTGAAAATAAGTTATACGTGTGTTTATAACTTCTTCTTTCAGAGGATTGTCAGATGCTTTTGATTTGTTCGGCTTTAATGTTATTAAGTTCTTAAGCTGATTCATACCTGTTGATTTATTTCGTTCAAGATCGCTTTTTTTGTTTTACCATTTTTAACACTATCAATTAGGTATTGGGCTAATTCGTCGACATTTTCATCTAAAAACTCAAATTTTCTGCAGTATTTTTTGAGCGTATTTAGTTCGTCATCGGTCACCACATTGTCAGCCCAAATTATCTGGGCCAAGTCGTACAAATATTCTACTCGTTTTTCAACTGTTGAAGGCAGTGCCACATTTTGATTAGGGCTTAGTAAAATATTGTCTAAATCTTCCTTGGGTATATTTCTTTCCTCTGCAAATTTGTATAGCATCTTCCATTCCGAAGTACAGAAATCATCATCTGCCAAAGCCATTTGATATAAGCTTAAAAAATGACCTTTCAATTCGGCAGTTATTTCAAAGTTGTTCATAGAGTTATAATTTAAGGTTAAGTTTAATTTGGCTATAGATAATATGGTCACTTTCTAATTTAAAGAGTGAACCTATATGTTACCGAAATGTATACTGAGAATTAATAGTATTGCTTGTCTAATTGTGTGATATTCAGACTGTGATTACTATTAAATTTAAGTAAAAAAGTTTAGTCCCGAAGGATCCTGGAGAAATTGTTTTTGGACTGAAGTGTGTCTGAAGTAAAATGGGATTTACGTTTTGTTGGTATTACTATGTATTTAGAGTGTGTTTAGAATGACTCCAAATTACTTGTTGTGTTTGGTTGAGATTGTGGAATGCTTAATGAGATCGAATACCTGTTTCTTATGATCATTTACTTGTATTAATCTTCTAAAGTGTAAGATAATGGGAATCGAAGTAAACGCCAGTACTAATAGGTAGTTGATGATAATTAGTCCTACTGGATTAAATTGATTGAGGATTTTGTGTTGACTTGGGTTGTAATAGTCTATACCGAAAATATCCCATACGCATTGATTGTGGATCAGCTCGTAACCATCAGAGGGGGATGTGGGAAAAAAGTCTGATCCAAGCCTGATTTTTCTATGTTTTGACGACTAAAAGAATAAATAATCAACGGGAAAGCCCCTTGTTGAACGGTGAAATCTACGAGTAGTGGCAGTCTCGAAGGCTTTGGGTAGGTGGAACTTTCTTATCAGATCTTGATGAAGTTTGAGCCGGCTACATATCTTGAATTGTAGCACTTTTTCTCCAATTGTTTATGCATAGTATCAGCTTTAGGGATTAAATGAATACAAACTCATTTGATGTATTTCTAATTGTTTGTCATCCAATTCGGTTTAATATTAACTCTTTAACTTTGTCTATATTCTTTCCATCATACACCACGACATTCTTATGCGAAAATTCTCTATTATAATCATTAAGAGGCATTATAACAAGTCCTCTTGGACGATGCTTTAGCCAGGGAAGAATATAACCGGGATAGTCATCAACAAGTATTTTTCCATAATGTCTACTTTTATTCCTTGTCATTGTAAACTCAATTTCTCCATCTATATTTTTAATAATCCATTTTAGTTTACCTGACAATGCAGCTGGATTTTTTTTAGGGGCTTGAGTTAGAATTTCATTATGATATCCTAACTCTTTAGTTAATGTAAGAATGTCAAAACCCAATTTGTATTTAGGAAGGTTCGCCCACCATTTTTCATCTGACTTTATTAATTCCATTCGATCCCAAAGGTATTGATATTCAGGATTGTCGTTGATCATGAATGGGTCAACAATTGGTTCATTTGGGGCTCTTAATTTTTCCAACTCAAATTTCATCGAACCAACATAGTCACAAATGGTTCCATCCATATCAAATAATGCAATCTTTTCACTATCCATGATTTGTTTACTGTTTTGTGTAATCTCACATTGCATAAATTACTTTGTTCATTCAATCTTAAAGCAAATGTTACGTGAGGCTGGTGTCTTGCCGATTTCACGCATTGGGGTTGCTAAGAATCTAAAGGTAACGAATATTAATCTTTTGTCAAACAGGAGAGAGGCAAGGACTCCCCTATACCCACACCAGCAATTGTTTGTTTTCCACGGTCAAGTTTAGATCTGAAACGAAGGGGTGGCTAGGGGTCTTAAAAGCGAAAGAGGGGTGGGATTCTTTCTTTTTCATAGAAAACGAATGGTGAATGACCTAATTCTACTATGGAGTGCAGTTACAATAAATCGTGTTGAAAGTATTAATATCGAAAGGTTTTGGGAAACAATTAAATTCCAGTACATTTTTTTAAATACGGTGAACAACACCTGTAACTATACCAGGAAATTAACAAATGGATTAATTAATCGATACCACAATGGGGATCATCAGGGAATTTGAAGAAACCACCCGTATTAAACCAACAAATCCCCCTTTGTATCAAAGATGTTACAATCTTTTTCGGAGGGATTATTTAGTTTTGTGGCGAACCAAATAGAGAAGTTGATATGGTTACAGGAGAGAAAGAAAATTTGGACTCGCTGTACAGTCAGTATTGGAAAGAGAATCGTGGATTGATTCAGGAATTGGTAAGGGAATTTCCCAAGGCTGTGGAGGTCCTAACCTTCCTGGTGAAAAATGCTGGGCAGGAGGATTCCCTTGTGATTAGTATGGAGGCACTGGGAGAGGCCTTGGATATTTCAAGGCAGACCGTTTATCGTGCAGTGAATTACCTAAAGGAGAAGCACGTTGTTAACGTTTCTAAGAAAGGAAATACGAATGCCTACAGCTTAAACAAATCCATGGCTGTGAGTGAGGAAAAGAACGTTTTCGACATATGTTCGTTCCTACTAAAGACTCAGATAAGGAAGTTTAGGCAATAGGTTTTGGGAGAAGCACTAAAAAGTCGAAATATTTAAAGAAGTATCGACTTATAAGTAAAGACCAATCTTCATAAGCTTTTTTCTGAAATGGCTAAGTTGAATCAATAAAGTATAATATAAGAGGTTTCGTAGAAATACTTAGAATTTACCTATTACTTTTTCAAAATAAACAGATAATACTATGGTGAAAATTTACGATTTGGACGGGTACAAGTACAGTGAAAACAATCCTCATTTGGAGGGAATGCAGCAGCTTGGTGGCGACAGTGTATTCAACGACAATTTATTCTATATGTGTTTCTCTTCTACAGATTGGGAAAAAGCACAGCGAATGATGCGTTTTATCATAGAAAATCACGTGCCTTGGTTAGAGGAGGCGGATGGGGTGAGTTTCTTTAATGAGTTTCTTCAGCCATACGTAAAGGAGAATCGATTGCTTAAGGTTCACCTGGTTATAAGCCAGCACCCCAATGTCAATGATGGACAGATCGCCGTGATGGCAAGTAAAAGAAAGCCTAAAAACATCTCCCAAAACATTGCAAAGAAGAAGGAGTTTTACGCGAACCGCTAGTTGTTTCCATTCCATCGTTTGTCTGAGGGCATGCTACTGGCTTTAATCAAGCCTGTATGGGAAAATGAGGGAGACCGGGAAGCGGTTGCTGTTCGGTGTCGGATGGCATCCGTTGTTAGAATTTGTTATTGTTTATCAGGATTTGGTCTTCCGCCCGTGGAAGGGGAAGACCAAAGGCCTGAATTTAGGGTTGTTTCATTTTTAGGCTTGTTGGAAAGTAATATGTTGTTATTGTTTACTAGGCTGGGGTAAAGCACAAGCAGAGGGAACGGGTAATTCTGTAGTCCCCTTCTTGTGACAGTGATTCAACTTTTTCTTCTTTCCCCAAGCATCATTCATCAAACGGCATATTCTCTCCGGAGGGCCCGTAAACTAGGGGATAGCCCAATGCTGGGACTTGCTTCAATCGCTACATCATTGCCTTTTGTTCATTGTAGAGAGGGATCCATACCTCCGATTTGTCTTTCTTGAGGGGCCAAATACCATGGGGTAGAAGAGGGATACTCTAGCAGGGGAGTACTACATTGGTTTTTGGGGGGATACGGCTGTTAGACTGGTTGTGCGAATTGGAGGTTTTCCCCCTTCTTTGATGGATTCCCCAGAAGGATTAGTAGGAAGAAGCAGTCTTAGGAGCAAGGAAGCAGACCATGGCATCCTTGGATAAAATCCGGAATTGTTAAATTAAACACAAAAACACATCTGGTTGTGTAAAAACAACATCAAAACACCCAAAAACTTTAAAAACCAACACCGAAAGAGGTGCTTTTCCATATCTTTAATTCCCTATGGCATTCGTTTGAGATGGAATTTAGATCACCATTACTAGCACTCTACTAAGTACTATAATATATAAGGTGTAGAGGAAGCTTTTTGGTGTTTATTTGCACCCCATTGGGGGAGGTGGAAGCTCTGTTTTGATCATTTTCAGCCTGGTGGGCAGAGGTGTGCTTGATTTTTTTCTGGTAAGGCTTGTTGTTGTTTGGTGGGACGGATGAAACGGATGGAGTGTCGGGGAATTTTAAATGCCTCTTTTGGATGTATTGAGCTATAGGAGGCCGTTGCTATAGGGCCTACCCACATTCTTCAGTGGCTGGATCCTTTCTCCAGGTAGAGGAACAGACAAGGGAGAAGGAAACACAGCTGGTGCTACAAGTGGATCGAATGGGGCTTTTTGCTAACGATAGGGAGGTCATGGAGGGATTGTTCCGGATCACAGGAACCAAATATTTTCGATGTCTGCGCTATCTTTCAGAAAAGCATGATAATGCTACCATGAAGCTTCGTATGGTTCTCTGTTCCTTCTCCTTTTTCTTTTTGGTTCGGGGGAAAAGCTGTACCCATTTTGTCTGGGAAACCCTGAATACCCAGAAGGCCACCTATGTTTGGATCGTGGAGAAGCAGCAGAAAGGGAAGTTGAAGCTTTGCCTGAAGAAGGTGGAGACCATGATTCGTGTCATGAACGAGCATGGGAAGCAGTCCTTTGTCAGAATCTGGCACGACTACTCCCATTCCTGAGAAGGGCTTTGCGAAGTGGCGGAAGGAGTTGGATGTAATATTACTGAAATAGCAATGTATTTCTTGCTGTTTGGTTTGCGTGCCTATCAATCAATACCCAGAAGTAAGGTGTTGTACGGATAGCAATGTTTTTTGTGCGAAATGATTTAGAATAGATAAGGTATATCTGAAGAAGTGCGGACTTATGGAGTTTTTTAGAAGTTCTTTTTCTTTTACCTGGAGCCTGTTGCTCAATTCCTGGTTTCCCTTTCAAGCTAGGATATGGTTTTTCTCCGTTTTCCCAGTTTGCTAGCCAGAAAAAGGATAATCAAAAGTTCTATGCCCATTATTATAAGCATAGTTCTTTTATCGATTCCAGTTGGTAGGATGGAAAGTAGCATACAAATGATGAATATAAAATTAGGGTGTTTTTGTTGAATGGTGAAATGTCAAAATTGCCAATTTGGATCGGAAAGGCAACTCTACTTAGTAAGGCTGTGTTGGTTGTTGTTGTGGGCTCCATATATCCAAGGAAATTAATTTTGTTCTGTTTTTGTGTTTCTTTCATAATATAAATTCAATTCAAATAATTGAATTCTTTTTTACTGTGACACGGATTGGCACAGTAGCCTCCTATCTTTGCCGGAAAGAAAAAGGATATGGCAGTAAGAGAAACACTGGAACGCTACAATATAATCGTTCGGAAATTGAGAAAAGGACCTGCTTCCATTAAGGAGATTGCCGACTATTTGTCGGATCAGTGCGAAGACCCAGGGAAAAGTTCGCCCATTTCCATACGCACCTTTCACCGGGACCGGAAGGATATTGCTTACCTGTTTGATTTTTGCATTGAATACAATAAGGAGATCCGGTTGTATGAACTTATCGAAGGGGAGAATCAGGAAATCGGCAATCGGATGCTGGAAGCATTTGATACGATCCATGCCCTGAATCGATCCGAAAAGTTGACGGATGTTGTCCACCTGGAGAACTGCAAGCCCCGCGGAACGGAACATCTTTCACCCCTGCTCAGAGCCATAAAGGGGAGGAAGAAGATAAGTTTTATCTATCAAAAGTTTGATCGCGAATCGAGCTGCGTGTGAACTTTGGAGCCCTATGCCCTGAAGGAGTTTTTATCCTTCGATCCTCTTCAGGGGAGTTACGTAAAGTTCTTGCCACTGCATGAATCCCAGCAAGTGCTGATTGATGATGACCAGTAAGTAAGGATTCAACTCAAGCTACTTATTACGCATGATTTTATTATGGAATTGCTGTCTTACGGCTGGCAGGTTTGAGTGATCCAACCTCATTTCCTTATTGATGAACTTGTAAAAGCGCACGAAAAGCACTAAACCACTATAAGAGTAAAACGATATGAAAAACCCATGGCTCAGCCTAAATTTTGAAGAGACAAGAATTCACGAAATGGATCAAACCATTGTGGAGGAGTTTAATCGGAAGGCAAAGAAAGAGGTGCAGTTCTGTACCCAGTTGCTGCCCGATCCTTACATCGGTAGCCTGGAAGCGGATGTGCTGGTATTGGCCCTGAATCCAGGACTTAGTGAGGAGGATTATGCCACCCATTCAGATATCAAATACCGACAATTGTATAAGGAGAATTTGTACCAGAAGGTTACCGAATACCCTTTTTACTATCTAAATCCGGAATTGGATTGTCCTGGATCCAGATGGTGGAATAGAAAGCTGCGTTGGCTACTTGAAAAGGTAGACCGAAAGCAATTGGCGAAATCCATCTGCTGTATGCAGTTGATGCCTTACCACTCGGTACGATTTAAGGAAACGAAAGAGAACTTGCCAACACAGGAATACACCAGGTTTGTTGTGAAGCAATTTATGGAGCGCAATACTCCTATTGTCTTTATGCGCAGTAAAAAGAAATGGGTGGAATTGGTGCCCGAGTTGGAAGGCTATCCCTACTCTTTTGTGATGCGAAATCCTCGAAATCCAACCTTTAGTCCGAAGAATATGGGGGAGGAGAATTTTGAGGAGGTGGTTGAGATCCTGGGGGCTGGCAAGCTCTAAAGCATACTTTGGGTAAAGAAAACCGAAATAGAAATTCAATTATTGAGAATATCGTGAAGGGGCTGTTGAAAAAGCATAGACAGCCCCTTTTCATTTACCTCAACTCCTTCTTTTTAATGTCATAATAAAAATCTTTTTCGATTTTATAACGACGGTATTGTTTTAGGTCGTCTTGAGAAATGGAACCGGAATGGATGTCATTAAGCGGAAGAATATACAATTGATCAGGAGAGGATGGTTCTCCACCGATTCCAAGAGTGATAAATACTGGGATGTTTTTCTTGTTCTGAAAATTCTTGTAGTTCTCAAGATTTCTCTTGCTTGCAAAGCTGACTTTGTCGTTGGAAAAACTCTTGCGCCATTTGCATTCCACAGCAAAAGTTTTGGTGAATTTTTCCAACTTTAATTCCATCACCAAATCTGGGTTGGTGGTGGTTTCGGCGTAAACTCCATTGATGTATTTATCACCCGCCCATTCCTTAATGGTATAGTATTTTTTGGGGAATTTTTGAGCAACAAATTTTTCGAAATCATCCCCTTTCTTCTTGGCTTGGTTGATGATTTCAGTTTCGGCATTTTGGGAGTTTGCGGCTAGGTCCACTTCAATCTCTTTAATGATCTTTTCCGCATCCAAATTGCATTCCTTTGCTTTCTCAGATAGAAGTTGCTTTTCATTTTTGGTAAGAACGCCGTCGGCTTTTGCGACTTCAATAAGACCTTTTATTTCGTTAGAAGCCTTTTGGGCGTTTGTCGTTTGGATAACTTTTGTTTGCTTAGGGAAATTTTGTTTCTGTACCTCCTGAATTTTCCTTTCTTGTTCCTGGGCCTTCTAGAAGTTGTTACTTGCCACCGCTGCATTTGCAGTAGCATTGGTACGGTAAATGGATAACCCGATCAGGAAGAGGAGGCCTCCCAGTACCATTAGTGTAATGCCTGTCATTCGTTTGTTTTTTGATATCACAGTAAAATGTTTTTTATGCAAAGCCTGACTTATACCCGTAAAGGGGTAAGGTAGTTTGCGGAAAATTATTGGTCAATAAAAATAGTTAAAAGATTAACAAAACAAGATGTTTTATGACAAGTTGTGTTGTAGGGAAGGTTTAAGTCAAAAACAAAGGTGACGGAGGATTTGGTGCTAGTAAGTCTTTATTTGAATGGAGGTCAGATCTCCTCTAGCCAATAATTTTCATACAATTGTTCTTCCTTAAATCGATTAATTGCATATCCACACAAAGCTCTGTAGTTTGATGCTTCTTTGGAGGTTATGAAGAATAGGTGATCTTTTGTGCGTCTTAGGTTTTCCGGATGATTTGTTGTTGTGATGTTGATTTCTTGCCCAGAAAAAAAGTCTTTTGCCTGGATTTCGTGTTTGGAGCAGGAAAGATCTGAAAGACTTAACAAAATTGGATCTGGCATTTCTGAGGATTCACTTGATTCAGGAATCCTGTCAAAAATGGGCCAAAATACCGTAAATAATTTTTCATTCAAATAAGAAAGAGGCTCAACTTGAAAGATCAGAAATCGTGAGGAGTTGTAATTCAATACGAATGGACCTGCTCCAAGGGATATAAACTCCTCTTTATAATGATTCAATTTTGTCTGTCGATCCTGAACTATTTCTGAAGGGACGAATATTTCACTAAAAATATTAACTAGCGGCCTAATTATAGATGAAGCAGAAGCTCCCATAAAGGAGTATTGGCGGGGGTGCATATTTATATTTCGGATCTCTTTCATATGTAGGTAGAAGTCCAAATTCCTTTCAAGGTGGCCGTTTTGATGTAGCCAGCGAATAAGAGTATCTAAATTATTGCCCTTACGAATTTTGTCATCTTCTAAGGTGATTTTCTCACCTTTCCAATCATACCCTTTAATTTGTTTATATTTCAATTTTAGGGCCATTTCATAAGTTGTAAGGAGTTTTCTGAGGGCTTCGGAATACATTGGGTAGTAGAAGTAACTTTGAGCCATTATGTGCTCTACAATTTCGTAGTCATTCACAATATCCTCGGGTACATGTTTGTGAAATTTCCCCTTAATAACGTAGTTTTTTTGATATTCTTCGTAAGTTTTGGCGTCTGTAAAGGCGGACCAGGTTGAGTCTGGGATATTATATTTTACGATATGGTTCATTTCGGTTTTGAAGTTTTTTAATTCATTTTCCTGTTTTAAGCAGTCCATGGGTATAGTATGTTGCCTTAGTTTTAACTTATAGAAAGTTTTGTTCATCAGTGTGAGGGCTACTTACTATAATTCTGTTCAAATGTAGGAAATGTTATGTATGGGACAAACGGAAGTATAGATTATAATTTCAATTATAGTTCATAAGAAAAAAACTATAGAAGGAGGCAATTGTTATGAAAATTTAATTGTGGAAAATTTTTCGATATGTTTTTGTGAGACATGTGTCAATCCGAAAATTAAGCTCAAGAAGTCCTGTGTGTAGAATAAGACCAAATAAGAAAAGAGGGAGCCTTTTAACAATAATCTTTCTTTATCTCGTGTTGTTTATTAAATTTGTGTTCAATGTGGATAATTGGCTGTTAAATATTGTCCACTATTCAAATCAAAAATTACCAACACATGAAGGCCTTTGAAACGCACGAGATTATTACAGAGGAGTATAAGAACTATCTGGAAAGTTTTGTATCGATAAAAGATGTTAAAATTCGGGAAAAGGTAAAAGACGCATTCAGTAATGACAAGATCATGCCGGAGCCTCTTTTGCAGTTTAATCCCTCTTATGCCACGAGTGCTCCTTTGTCTGAGTTGATAGAGGAGGGGATAGTGCACCCGGAGCTTTCAAAGGTGTTTGGGAACTATAATTTGTACCACCACCAGATTGAGGCCTTACGGATGGGAGTCAAGGGCCAGAATTTCATTGTTACCTCCGGTACAGGGTCAGGTAAATCCTTAACCTTTCTGGCTACCATTTTTAATGATATATTTCAAAATTCTGATGAAAGTGGGATCAAGGCTATCCTTGTTTACCCTATGAATGCCTTGATCAATTCCCAGGAGGAGGAGATCAAGAAATATGAATTAACCTATCTTAAAAACTTTTTACCTGCTGAACAGCAAAATGATCCAATTCTGAAAGATGAGGAGAAGACCCTGGATGAAAAGTTAGATTGGGCAAAAGAAAGAACGGACAAAAGATTTCCTGTTTCATTTGCAAAGTATACAGGGCAAGAAAGTTCCGAAACAAAGGAGAAGATACTTAAGAATCCACCTGATATTCTGCTTACCAACTACATGATGTTGGAGTTAATTATGACCCGATACTCAGAAAAAGCATTCAGGAATTCCATCAAAGATAAATTGAAATATCTTGTCTTCGATGAACTGCATACATACAGGGGAAGGCAAGGGGCTGATGTTGCTCTTTTGGTTCGAAGAATTAAGGGATTTGTAGAAAATTCTTTAATCCATATTGGAACGTCTGCCACCATGGCTACGGGGAAAAGGTCTTACCAACAGGAACAAGTAGCCATTGTTGCACAAAAGTTATTTGGAGACAAATTTGATAAAAAGCAGATCATTTGTGAACAATTGCAACCTTGCACAAAAGGAAACATTAGTGAGTTAACTTCTTTTGATTTACAGGAAGGAACCTATGAGATAAATGTCAATGGCGAAGCCAATGCTTTTGTAAATCATTCTTTAGCAATTTGGCTTGAAAACAGAATTGCTTTAAAAGTCGATGAGGAAGGTCACATTGTAAGGAATACTCCTTTAACCTTAAGTAAGATAACCGAAGAGCTGGCGAATGATGCGGAGATAAGCAAGGAGGAAGCTAGTTCTGCTTTATTGAAATTACTTGAATGGTCTGAAAACCTGAATGTCGTCGGGGCGAAAAAATTTCCGCGGGAATCCTATTTGCCTTTTAAGATTCACCAATTTATTGCCCAAACAGGAAATGTTTATGTGACATTGGATGCTCCTGATCAAAGGCAAATTATATTTGAGGATGGCCTGTATGCGGATAAAAATACCCCCTTGTTTCCTTTGTTGTTTAGTCGGATTTCAGGGCATGAATTCCTTTGTGTTAAGAAAGATTTTGGGACTAATAGGTTATTGCCCCGTATGCCCAAGGAATTGCCAACGAAGATTACCAAAGACTCCTTAAAAAAAGAAAATAATCCCGGTGGTAAGAAAAGAGTTCTTTCTGAAGCAGATTTTCCTATGGGATACCTGATTATTCCTCATGATGAGAAGCCAATTTGGGACGATTCTTCAAAAGATATATTGCCTGAAAGTTGGATTAAGAAGACAAAAAGAGGACAAGCGAACAGAGAATTGGATAATTATTGGGAAGTTCGTTTACCATCTGTTATTTATACCAATAGAAGCGGTAGTTTCTCAGACGTGCCAGACGAACAACACCCACTGAAAGCCTGGTTTATTCCTGCTCATCTTTTATTGGACCCGACATCGGGAATCATTTTTGATAATAAGACCAATGAGAATACCAAGCTGATGCGCTTGGGGAATGAGGGCAGGAGTACTGCAACTACAGTTCTTTCTTTTGCCATATTGAAAGCAATGCATGCTCAGGAAATCCCTGTTGACAAGCAAAAACTTCTAAGCTTTACAGATAACAGACAGGATGCATCATTGCAAGCCGGGCATTTTAACGATTATATTACACTCGGTAGATTGCGTTCAGCTATTTATAATGCTCTAAAAAAGGCTCCAGGGAAAAAGCTTACTATTGATAATATTGCTCTGGCAGTTTGTGAAGAATTGGAGCTGTCAGAAGGTGAGTTTGCACGAAAGATTTCTGAGAATCCAGCATGGCCAGATCCGAAAAATGTGACCGCTCTTCGAAAATTTATTCTATTAAAGATAATAGAAGATTTGAAGAAAGGGTGGCGTTATACAGCAGCCAATCTGGAGCAATCTGCGCTTTTAAATATCAATTACAATCGTTTGGATGAGTTCTGTAAGCAAGAATCTTTTTTTGAGAAGCTTGAATACATAAATGCCTTTACACCTGCGGAACGCCAAAAAATTATTGTTCAGGTATTGAATTATTTCAGGACTTCCTATGCAATAGATTACTTTTTGTTTGATGAAGCAGAAAAGTATGAATTGGAGAGTAGTCTTCGAAATGCTTTGGATGATGATAAACCTTGGTCTTTGGATAAAGACGAAAAGATCGAAACTCCTTACTTTTTAATCTCTGAAACAATCGGAGAAACTCGAAGAAATGTTTATACCGCCAGTATAGGTGCCAAAAGTTATGTTGGTAAGTATCTGAATCATGTATTGAAAAGTAAAGGTTTTGATCCCCAAAAGCCCGATGCCCTGACCGAATTAATTCAAGCCCTTTGCAATGTTCTGGTTGGTGGGCACTTTTTGTCTAGAAAAAATATTAGGGGAAAGTCTGGTGAAACAGATGGTTACCGATTGAGGTTGGATGCGATAGAATGGTGTTTGGGAGATGGAAAAACTGTATTGCGTGATCAGGTTCGTTTTTGGGTCCCTGATAAAGATACCACAACACCAAATACCTATTTTAAGAGATTCTATCAACAGGATTTTTCTGCTTTTCTAAAGCCATTTATTGGCCGGGAGCATACTGGACAGCAATCGAACACACAACGGATCGATAGAGAGGATAAATTCAGAAAGGGTGAACTTTCAGCCTTATACTGTTCTCCAACCATGGAGTTGGGAATTGATATTGCTGAATTGAATATTGTTCACATGAGGAATGTACCTCCAGGGCCTGCAAATTATGCACAACGAAGTGGACGAGCAGGCCGAAGTGGTCAAACTGCTTTGGTGTTTACTTACTGTACTCAACTGTCACCTCACGACAATAATTATTTTAGCAAACCGGAAGAAATGGTTGCAGGATCTGTTGCTGCTCCTAGAATTGATTTGTTAAATGAGGAATTGATTGCGACTCATTTCAGGGCTTCTATGTTAACCCGTTTGGATCTGGATTCCTTGAAATTCTCTATAACTGATGTGGTAGATAAATCCATCCATCCACTGTTGCCCATTGTTAAACGAACAGAAAATTACATAAATGATCAGGTGCAAAATTTTAGATCAGACTATGTAATTCGATTTAAAGATTTGTTGGGGAATCTGTACCACGAGTTGAAAAGTGATACCAATTGGTTTACGGATGAATGGCTGACAAGCAAGGCAAATGAATTCTATAAAGATTTTAATAGTAGTTTTGATCGCTGGAGAAGTTTATACCTAGATGCGGAAGATTTGGTACAACGTGCACATATTAAGCTAAATGATCCTATTGCTAAAAAGGATGCAACAGCCAAAAAGGAAGCCAAAAGAGAATATGCAATTGGCTTGAGACAGAAGGAATTGTTGACTAATGAAATGACTCGAAATGGAGGGCAACAATCCGAGTTTTATGTGTTTCGTTATCTGGCTTCGGAAGGTTTCTTGCCGGGTTACAATTTTACTCGTATGCCAATACGTACCTTTGTTGGCTATCGTCATAAAGAGGAGGGTGATTTTATTAGTCGTCCCCGCTTTATCGCATTAAAGGAATTTGGCCCTCAAAACCTGATTTATCACAACGGAAGCAAGTATAGAATCAACAGGATGAGGGTGAATGTGGCAGACACAAACAATGTGATGCGTTTTGCAAAAATTTGTAAAGGCACTGGTTACATCTTTTTAGATGAAGAAGCAAGGGGAATCAACCATGACCCTATTACCAACCAGGTATTGCAAGGGACTGATGTTGTTGATACAAAAACAAATTTGATAGAGCAGGCAGAATGTGAAGCTATACCTCGTGAGCGAATTTCGAGTGCTGAAGAAGAACGGATGTCTACTGGGTATAAGATTGAGAAGTATTTTTCGGTTCCTCAGGGAATGGAGCATACGACTCAGACAGTTATAAAAGCTGGTGATCAAGCATTATTGAATTTGACCTATGCAAATGCAGCTCAATTGGTTCAATTGAATGTTGGATGGCGACATCAGCAGGAGAACGATGGTTATGCCCTGGGGCGTGTAAGCGGGAAGTGGAAAAGCCAGAAGGAGAAAGAAGAAAATGATGCTTCAGATCCTGTTGATATGGTGGAGCTTTTCACAACGGATACTGCAGATGTTTTGTACATTCAGCCTGTTGAGCAGTTGAATATTGACAAAGAGGGTGTAATTACTCTTGTTTATGCATTAAAACGAGCTATTGAAAAGGTATTTCAGATTGAGGAGAGTGAAGTTGGTGCTTGGTTAATGGGGGCGGATGAAAATCCTAATATATTAATTTATGAAGCTGCTGAAGGTAGTTTAGGTATTTTGAAATCATTAACTAATGATACGCTTAAATTGAAAGAGGTATTTTCAGAAGCCTATCGTATTTGTAAGTTTGATCCGGATACTTATGAGGACCTTGATCCCAATGGCCCCAAAGCTACCTATCAGGATCTGTTATCCTATTACAATCAGCGTCACCATTTGGATATAGACAGGAGAAGTGTAAAGAATGCTCTTGAATACCTGATGGATTGTAATGTTGACAATACAAGAACCGAAGATGATTCCTACGAAAGCCATCACAAAAGATTATTGAATGAGTATGATTTGAATTCAGCTACGGAAAAACCATTTATCGATTTTTTATATCAAAATGGTATTCGCTTGCCGGATGTGGCTCAATACAATCTACCTGAACATTATGTCAGTGCTGATTTTGTTTACAAAGAAGAAAATGCAATTGTGTTTTGTGATGGCTCTGTCCATGACAGAAAGGATGTTGCAGAAGAGGATAGAAAAAAGCGACAAGCCCTAATTAATGCTGGCTATGATGTAATTGTATGGCATTATAAAGAGCCTATCAAGGAATTAGTAGAGCGAAGAAAAGACATTTTTAGAAAGATCAGATAAAATGAACGAATCAATTATAAAACCAGGCAACCTGATTACCTTGAGAGGAAGGGAATGGGTTGTTCTACCTTCAGATGATAAAGACCTTTTAATTGTAAAGCCATTGGGTGGATCAGATGAGGAAATTACCGCCATTTATAAGCCTTTACGAATTCCTGAAGATGTGCCTGAGGAAGCAAAAATTGATAATCCCTCGGTAAAGGATATTAACGATTTTGAGACAGCAAAATTGTTATTTGATGCTACGCGTTTATCCTTTCGAAATGCCAGTGGTCCCTTTCGTTGCATGGGGAAACTGTCATTTCGACCAAGATCCTATCAGATGGTGCCTTTGGTCATGGCGCTTAAGCAGGATGTGGTTCGTTTGTTGATTGCTGACGATGTTGGTATTGGTAAAACTGTAGAAGCCTTGATGATTCTCAAAGAGATGATGGAGCGTGGTGAGGTAAAAACTTTTGCTGTGATCTGCTTACCACATCTGTGTGAGCAATGGCAGAAGGAGTTGAAGGACAAATTGGATATTGAGGCGGAAATCATCCGCTCCAGTACTGCAGCTTCATTGGATCGAAAACTTCCCGATGACCAGAGTGTATTCTACCATGTGCCTTTCCAGGTGATATCCATTGATTATGTGAAAGCAGAAAAACGTAGAGGAATTTTTCTTAATGATTGTCCTGATATGGTGATAGTGGATGAGGCCCATACCTGTGCCAAACCCAAAGGAAGTACTTCTGCAGCCCAACAGCAGCGATACCACTTGTTGAATGATATTTCGAACCGAAAAAATCAACATCTGCTTTTGCTAACGGCAACACCACACAGTGGAAAGGATGAAGAATTTCAGAGCCTTTTGGGTTTGTTGAAGCCCGAGTTTGCCGCCATGGATTTAAATTCAGGAAGCGATCGGGTTAGGAAGAACCAAAGAACCAAGATTGCCCGCCATTTTATCCAGCGGAAGCGTGACAATATCCGTAGATGGGGGAAAGATAAAACTCCATTTCCTGAAAGGGAGACTCGCGAAGTGGGTTACTACCTTTCTACAGCTTACATGAACTTTTATACCCAGATGTTGCATTTTGCAAGGGGAATTACCTTGGATGGTAAAAGCAAAAAAGGGGGTAAGCTTCGTTACTGGACTGCATTGGCTTTGTTGCGTGGAGTAATGTCTAGCCCTGCAGCTGGATTGGAAATGTTGGAGAACCGAAAGCAGAAGCGTTTATCCGCCATTTCAGAAGATCAAATGAATGGCCGCAATTTAATTGATCGATTGGATAGTAGCTCGGATGCTTCGGAAATTGAATTGATGGAGCAAGCCGGATTTTCAAAAGGAGAAGTGGAACAATTGGATGAGTTGACCGATTTGTTGAAAGACTTGCACGGCCAAGAGAAAGACCGCAAAGCCAAAGAAGCCGTTGATATCATTAAGAAATGGCTTAAGGAAGGATACAACCCGATTATCTTCTGTCGTTACATAGCTACAGCCAAATATCTTGGGGAGTTGATACGTGAAGCCTTGCCTAAAAAGGTAATTGTTAAAACCATTACTTCTGAACTGGCTGATGAGCAGCGAAAAGAACAGATTGATGAGATGGCAGTTCCCGATGTGCAGAGAGTTTTAATTGCTACCGATTGTTTGAGTGAAGGGATTAACCTCCAGGATCAATTTACAGCTGTTTTGCATTACGATTTGCCATGGAACCCCAACCGTTTGGAACAACGTGAAGGGCGTGTGGATCGTTTTGGTCAGAAAGCTGAAAAAGTGATGGCATATCTGCTTTGGGGAGAAGATAATCCCATCGACTCCATCGTATTGAAAGTTTTGATTCGTAAAGTTCGAGATATTCAGAGAACCACAGGAGTGTCCATCAGTCTTGGGGATGAAAACAAATCCATTATGGATGCGGTATTAACAGAGGTGTTAATTGATCCTAAATTGGTACAAGAAACAGCATCCCAAATGTCATTGGATTTTGGGGGCAATGATGAAATCAAAAGAGCAGATAGTATTTTCACAAACGAGTTGGAGCAGATCAGAAAGAAAGCTGAAAATCTCCGTAGTATATTCGCCCATGAAAGAATTAAGGAAGAGGATATAGAAACGGATTTGAATGAAGTGGATGAGGCCATTGGTGATATAAAAACCGTTGAGGAATTTGTGAAAATGGCTGTGATTCATCTGGGAGCAAGAATGGAAAGGGATGAGGATGGCTATATCCTATATCCATTTAACCTGCCAGAGCATCTAAAGGCTCGTTTTAATGGGAGTGAAAAGGCATACATTAGTTTTGAGTCGCCCACTCCTGAGGGGTATCAATATATTGGAAGAAACCATCGCTTTGTTGAACAGCTTTGCCATATGTTGATGGGATTGGCTTTTGAGCCTATCGATAAGTACAAACCTATGGCTCGGGCAGCAGTAATTCAAACGGAGGCCGTGGAAACAAAAACGACTTTGGTGCAATTCAGGGTTCGAAATGTAATTCGTGAAGTGAATGCCAAGCGTGAAGTCATTTCGGAGGAGATGTATCTGTGGGGATATTCTGGCAGTGGAGAAGATTCCAGTGATATTGAATATTCTAAGGCCAAAAAGCTGTTGCTGGGAGCACAAAGTGTGCAAAACATTGCTTTACCAAGGCAAGAGGCTTTGTTTGAGCAGGAGCTGAATGTTTTTAATGAATTAAATCCCAAATTTAATTTAGTTGCAGAGGATAGGGCGGAAAACCTGGTGAAAGCTCACTGTCGTTTTAAAGAGTTGGTAGGTGGACGTTCTTACGAAGCAGTTCATCCTGTGTTGCCTCCGGACGTAATGGGTATTTATATTCTTCTTCCAAAACCTAAATCATTATTCTAGAAATGAGTTTTTCAAGCATAAATATACAAGGGAACATTATCTCGAGTGAGATACTGAACAAAATGGCTACCGAAGATGACTATCGGCATCAAAGGCCAGCAGATTTTGGACTGAAAAGAACTGTGAGTATCCGTGATGAGATTGGAGTAGCATGGGCTGCCGCCAGAGCGCATTGGCAAGCTTTCCAGATGCGGTATGAATTGTTGGAGGAGTATGAAGCTGGGGTTTCAGAAACTCAATCCAGTTGGATTGTTCCACTTTTGAGAGAATTGGGCTATGAAATCCATACGGCAACCGTAGAGGTGGTGAATGAGAAATCTTATCCCATCAGCCACCGAGCTATCAATTTGGAACGGTTTCCCGTTCATATAGTTGGGATCAATGAAAAATTGGATAAAATCTCGGAGAATGGAGGAAGGCGATCGCCGCATGCATTGGCTCAAGAGTACATCAACAATACGGAACATCTATATTCTTTAGTTACCAATGGGCGATTTTTACGTCTTTTGCGTGATGCCACCCGTTTGGTTCGCCTTTCCTATCTGGAGTTCGATTTGGAGAAGATGATGGAGGAAGAGCTGTACGCCGATTTTGCCATTCTGTTCCGTTTGTTGCATGCTACACGTATGCCACAGAAGATGGATGATGGCGAAAGCTCTTTTATTGAGTACTACCATCAGGAATCCTTGGCTTCGGGAACTCGAATTAGGGATGATTTAAGCAAGGCTGTAAAAATTTCACTTGACACTCTTGCTAATGGATTTATCAAATTTGAATCCAATGGGGAATTGCGGGAGCAACTTCTAACTCAAAAGCTAGAAGCGGATATCTACTATCATCAATTACTCCGATTGGTTTACCGAATTCTTTTTATCATTGTTACCGAAGAGCGGCAGTTGGTTTATCCTCGTGCCAAAGATGCAGATATACAACGCAAACGGAAAATATATTATGACTATTACTCTTTAAACCGTTTGCGTAAATTGGCTTTCAAATACCAGTTCATAAACGGTCAGAAATATGATTTGTGGGAGAGTTTGAAAACGACCTTCCGAATCTTCGAGGATGAGCAGTTTGGAGGCAAATTGGGTATCCACCCCTTAGGTTCTGGTATTTTTAGCCCGGATGCCCTTGGGATGTTGCCCAACCTGAAATTGGACAACAAAGCCATGTTATCCGTTATTGGCATGCTCACCATGTTTGAGAACAAGAACAAACAAAAAGTGCGTGTGAATTATGGTGATTTGGATGTGGAGGAGTTTGGTTCGGTTTACGAGGGCTTACTTGAATTGAAACCAAAGATTACTGATGTAAATGGCATTCCTGTATTTTCATTTGTAGGAGGTTCTGATCGTTCAGACACCGGATCTCATTATACTCCAGAAGAGCTGGTGCGTCCATTGATCAAACATTCACTGGATCATATTATTCAAGAACGTTTGGCTCATCCTGAAAAATATGCATCTCAACAAGAAGGCACCTTTTTACAGCAGATGGTTGGGATGCAAGAAGAGGCTCTGCTTTCCATAAGAGTATGTGATGTGGCTTGTGGGTCAGGGCATATTTTATTGAACGCCGCACGTCGAATTGCAACAGAACTTGCAAGGGTACGCACAGGTGAGGAACAACCCTCTCCAGAAGCTTTCCGTGTGGGCATCCGAGATGTGATTAAGAACTGTATCTATGGGGTTGATTTAAACCCCTTGGCAGTGGAGTTGTGTAAAGTTGCGCTCTGGCTGGAAGCACATAACCCAGGAGAACCTTTGAATTTTCTGGATCACCACATCAAATGCGGAAATGCCATTGTGGGATTATCACACAAGGAGGAATTGTTGAAGGGTATCCCCAATGAGGCTTTCAAAAAGTTGCCAGGCGATGACAAAGATGTTGTTTCCAAATTGAAAAAAGCAAATACTAAATACCGAAAGGACAGCGAAAGCGGTCAGTACAAGCTATCCTTCAATGCTAAATTCAACCATTCTTTTCAGCAGCTGTTGGATCAAATGGCACGTGTAAATCAGATGCCAGAAAACAGCCCGGAAGAGATCTCCAAAAAGGAACAAAAATACCACCAGCTGCGTAGGGATGGTGCCTTTTCCAAACTAAAACAATATGCAGACTATATTGTGGGGGCCTTCTTCTCACCAAAAACAGAAGAGTTCGAAAATTTATTGGTGCTGGAAAATGACTACCGTGAAATTCTAGCAGGTAAACTAATTCCTGCTGGTAATGTAATTGGAAAATATCATGCTTTGTCCGAACGAAAGCGTTTCTTTCATTGGTTTATAGAGTTTCCGGAAGTTTTTGCTCAGAAAAATAGTGGGTTTGATTGTATTTTGGGAAATCCTCCTTTTTTGGGAGGACAAAAGTTGACAGGTACATTTGGTAATCCTTTTGCTGAGTTTGTTCGGTTTCAATATGCTCCTATTGGTAGTGTGGATTTGGTTACCTATTTCTTTAGAAGAATCTATTCAATTTTAAAAGAAAATGGTTTTCAATCATTAATCTCAACTAATACTATAGCACAAGGGGGTGCCCGTGAGGGTGGTTTAGCAGTTATCAATCAAAATGGTGGAACCATTAATCATGGTGTACGCTCTATGAAATGGCCAGGTTTGGCAGCAGTTGAAGTATCACTGGTAACCATATTTAAGGGCGAATGGAATGGAAAAAAAGTTTTAGATCAAAAAGAGGTTGTCCAAATTACCTCCTATCTGGATGATAGTATCCCTCTGGGAGATCCTTATAGTTTGAAAGCTAATGAAAACAAAAGTTTTCAGGGGAGCATTGTTTTGGGGAAAGGTTTTATTTTGACCAATGAAGAGGTTAAAGTTCTTATTGAAAAGAATCCGAAATACAAAGAAGTACTTTACCCTTATTTGAATGGGGTAGATTTGAACAATCAGGTTAATCAAACTGCTACCCGTTGGGTAATTAATTTTAAAGATAGACCATTAAGAAGATACACCCAGGAAGAATGGAATGAGTTGGATGTTGATTTGCAGGAAGATATTGAAGATAAGATTGATAAAGAACGTGCCATTGAAATAGCTCCACCATACTATGAAGATGAGGTGGCGGCTGATTATCCTGAATGTCTGGAGATAGTGGAACGGTTGGTGAAGCCTGAAAGGTCTAAATTGGATTCTGAAAAAAATTCTATAAATAAAAAAAGGAAAAAATTTTGGTGGCAATTTGGAGCAGATGCAAAGAATCTTTACTTAACAATATCGGAGTTTGAAAGGGTGTTAATTCATGCCCGTATTACTAAAACTCATGCATTTGCACTGTTAAGTGTAAATCAAGTATTCTCTGATGTAACAATTACTTTTGCATATGATTCATATTCATGTTTTTTAATATTACAATCCTGTTTTAATGAACATTGGGCTTGGACTTATTCTTCTTCCATGAAAGGAGATAGACGATATAGTCCATCTGACGCTTTTGAAAATTTTCCATTCCCAAATAAAGAAACTAAGGTCATGGAGCAAATTGGCGCAAGATATTACTCATACCGCCGAAATTTTATGCAAAGCATTCAGTTAGGGCTCACTAAAACTTACAACGCTTTTCATGCCAAAGAAATCCATAAAGGCATTGATAATATAGTGTTATCAAGTCTAAGCAAAAAAGAAATCGAAAAGCAATTTGGGAAGGAGGTTTGGAACCTTTGGAACCATCTGAATAAAACAGAGGGAGCATGCAGTTGGGAAGAAGCAGTGGCCGGCATTGAAGAGCTACGTCGCTTACATGTGGAGATGGATAATGCCGTACTGGAAGCTTATGGTTGGCATGAAGAGAGTCCTGCATTGCACTCACTGGAGGAGGGGCAAATTGGCGTTAAGGTAGAGGGTACCTGGCCAGCCATTGATTTGCACCACGATTTCTACGAAGTGGATTACCTCCCCGAAAACGACCGTGTACGCTTTACCATCCATCCTGAGGCACGCAAAGAGATATTGAAGCGCTTACTTCTTTTAAACCACCAGCGCTACGCCGAGGAGGTGGCAGAAGGTTTGCATGATAAAAAGAAAGGTGGCAAGAAGAAGGCTGTAGGGAAGAAGGGGAAAGAGAGTAAGGAGCAGGGGAGTTTGTTTTAATCTATGTTTAGTAATCGATATTTCATAAATTAGACGGGTTTTAAACTTATTAAAATGAGAATAACACTTAATGGAGATATAATAAATGCTTTTAAAAATGATTCTGTCATTTTTGAAAAGATAAAGGTTCTTGAATCAAAGGTTTATAAAACTCTTGAAGATCTTGAAAAAGATCTTAAGGTTGTGTTGCCAGGGGATCAGGATTCAATAATAAAAAAAGTATTAGATGATATTAAGTTGATTGATGACAGTGATACAAATCCCGAGAATGGAACGATCTATCCATACGATCCTTCTGAGGCAGACATTGATATAAGGGAAGAACCTCAGACTGTTTATGAATTAGCTATTAGGAAGTGGGATAAAAACAAGCTTGTTTTAGATCCTAATTTTCAGCGAAATTTTGTTTGGAAACCTGATCAACAAAGCTTATTCATTGAATCGGTTCTTTTAAATTTCCCTTTACCTCCTTTTTATATCAATAAAAGTAAAAAAGGGCAATATATTATTGTTGATGGTAGACAAAGGATCACTACCTTAAGATCCTATTTAAAAGGAGATTTTAAACTTGAAGAATTACGAGCACTTCCTCAGTTAAATGGAAAATATTTTGATGAGTTGGAAGGTGATCTGCAATCAAAAATTGAGGATAAAAAATTAAATGTTTATTTGATCCAGCCATCTGTTCCTATGGAAATGGTGTATGATATATTTAATAGAATTAATACAGGTGGTACCCAGTTGCAAAGACAGGAAATTAGAAATTGTATTTACATGGGGAGAGCAACTAAGTTGTTAGGAGAACTGGCTAAATCACAGGAGTTTGTGCGGGCAATCGATGGTGGTGTTTCCAGTCTTAGAAAGAAAGATCAAGAGGCTGTCCTACGATGTATTTCGTTTTGGATTTTTGATTTTAAGGAAGACTATCAAGGAAGTATGAACGATTTTGTTGAAAAGGCGATGGTTAAAATAAATAATGACTTTACGCCTAATGACATCCTTGATTTGGAAAAGAAATTCAAAAGGATTATGAGAAAAACTTATAGTTTTTTTGGGAGTACCAACTTCAGAATACCGACGAATAGAACGCGTGGTCGAATTAATTTAGCTGTTTTGGAATCGGTATCCTATTTTTTTGCTCAAAAAGATGATGCATGGTTGGATAATAATAAGAGAAAAGTAAAAGAGAATTACAATTTATTATTGAATGATGTGGATTATGAGGATGCTGTTCGATTTTCAACAGGGGATCCCAAGAGAGTGAGAACTAGATTTAACAAGGTGATGGAAGTTTTAGGAGGGGATGCCTTATGATATCGGAAATTCAGTTAAAAAATTTCAAAATATTTAAAGAAGAGACCAAATTCCCTTTAAGTTCTATTAATTTGGTAACGGGTATTAATGGTAGAGGTAAGTCTTCTTTTTTACAATCACTATTGCTATTTAATCAAACCCAAAATAGTAGGGGTGGATTGGAAGATAAATTAATCTTAAATGGGGAATGTATTCATATTGGGACTTTTAATGACTTGAGAAACTCCTCTGTTAGTGAAGAAAGTTCAATAGATATTCAGTTAACTTGCAATGAAAACCAAATAATTCTTGAATTGGGAGTGGCTGAGGATGATGATATGGTGGCAAAAATTACCAATGGTTCATTATCCAATTTTCATTTTCTGGAAAAATTACATTACATAGCAGCAGATAGAGTTGGTCCACAGGAGTTCTATCTAAGAGCTAATCAACCCTCATTTATTTCTGTTGGTTCCAAAGGACAATTTGTTGGTAATGTATTATACAGCAAAAGAGATGAGTTGATTAACGAGGAGCTGTATATTGGAAACAAAACCCAAGAGTTATTGATTCAAACTGGAGAGTGGATTGGAGAAATTTTAGATGCTCCAGGCCTTAGGGTAGACGTCAATAACATAGGAAATGGAGTGCTTATCCTTTCTTTTCAATTTGGAAATAATGAGAAGAAATACAAACCATCAAATGTCGGTTTTGGATACAGCTACATTCTTCCCATTGTGGTTTCTGGTTTAATTGCAAAGCCGGGTGAAATTATTATTGTTGAAAATCCGGAAGCCCACTTACACCCAAAAGCACAGTCCTATCTTGTAGAATTTCTTTCAAAAGTAGCCATGTGTGGCGTACAGGTCTTTATTGAATCACATAGTGAGCATATTTTAAATGCCCTGCGTGTTCTGATTACATCTGAATCTTCAAAATTAAAATCAGATGATGTTTCCGTTCTATACTTCAATAATGGCGAAGGTGAAAGAGTACAACCCATCCAAATTAATCAAGGAGGGGCTATTGACCTTTGGCCAGTTGATTTTTTCGATCAGGCAAAAAAGGACCTCGAGAAAATACTTAAATTCTAACTATGGTCATATATTTTAATGAAGCTTTTCTGCAAGAGCAATTTGATGATGCTACTTATGAAGATTTTGTTAAATCATTAGAGTTATTCAATTCTTGTACCAACGTTATTCAAGAGAAACGAAACAAGTATTCCTCAAAAAAAATATATTTTAAAACCGGAATGGCCTTGAAAGAATTTTTTGAATTGTTTACGAATGAAGAAGATCTTTATAGGATATTACTGGAAAACCTAGGCAGATTAGGTTTGGAGTATTGGAATTCACAAAAGATTCAGGATAACAGTTTTGGTTATTTCTTTCTAGATTCTTTTCAGGTACCTCCCAAATTAATAGATGTTAATAATACTTCTTTGGCTGAAGCTGCTGAATTAAAGAAAAATTATTACAAGGATGATGCATTGATTATTAATTTATCAGATCTAAAATATAGCAGAGATTCTAAGTTGTTCATGGATATCATTTCAAAAGTGAATCCAGTAGATGTTTTTCCCATTTCTTTGGATAGTGCAATAAAAGATGAAGCTATTTCCTGGTGGATCGAACAGAAACTTTGTGATGAATACAAATATAACGATTTTTCAAGGCCTCCAAGAGATGAAGAAACTTGCCTTTTGAATAAGGGGTTTTATAGAAAATTAGATGGTCAAAAAGAACAGGGCAGACAAGTGTATTTCGACAGTAATCGCCGGTATTACTATGTTGATAATCTTCATCGTGGCCCCGCAGCACATATTGAGGTTTTTGATAATAAAATGCACCATATTGGAGAAGCATCTCTGGATGGTGTAATCAACTTTAAAAAAAGTGATAAAACTAAAGTTCTCGATTTTCATTGATTTTGGAATAGGGCATTCCAAAGTCTTGGCCATGCATTTCCTCCTTTTCAATGAGGGGAGTTAGTTTACGGTCAACGAATTGATTCAGCACCGGGGAGACATCCACCACATCTTTCCAAAAGGTTATCTAAAAGAGAAAGGATTGCAAAGAGGCGAATACAACCAGATCGCCAACTACGTTTACATGCAGCAGGAGATCAATATCAAAGTGGGGAAGAAGGCTCCATCTCAATATTTCAGCGAACTGAAGGCTTAGGTTACCAATGGCGACCAGTTTTATGGCGGCATTAAGGACTACGATGAGCTGATTGCGAATTTGAAAATGAATTGTATACCTGAAAGCATCTTCGACATGTCCATCGATCATTACATGGAATTTTTGCACAAGAGAAGGATTTTTATGGCTCAAAAGATCAAAGACTATTATTATTCCCCTTGATTGTAAGCGTATCAGTATATTAATAACTCAAACATCTAACTAATGAAACTGATTGAAAATCTAAACGAGTTAATTGAAAATTTGCACACGCTTGAAAATTATCTTAAATCAGATAACCCTGAGGAAAAAGAGTTTGCAATGGATTTGGTACGAAAGGGAAAAACAATTCTTGTGTATAAGGTGAATGGAGAAAACCATTTTGCACCAAGCAGGTTTTCTGGCTATAAGAACAACTCCCTGAGAAAGCATGAGGTGAATGATGAGAAGGATGGCCGAGATACAAATCCGGTTATAACAAAGATAGCTGGAAGGCCATTTGCTACTGAGAAAATAGAAGCAAATTTTATTGATTATTGTGATAATTTGGGAGCAGAGATTCCAAATAACAATAGAAAATATTGGCGTTTAAAACAAGACGGGAAATACCTCGATTTGAAAATATAGCATCCCTTGGCGGATGATCAATAAATTACTCATTTCTTCTCGCTTCCAACGAAGGTTAATAAGGGGCGTTGTTTTCAATATTTCTCCTACTAAGTGCTAGGTCACTAAAGGAAGACACGCTTTATTTTTGTACTGGAGTATTTCTAAATTCCGTCTAGTTTTGTAGGACATAGGTGTCAGGATTTCTCGTTTCTGGAGGGGTGTCGGGTAATTATCTATGTCTCCTCTTTTAGAGTTCGAGAGGGGTAAATCCTTCTTTCCCACATATTCCTTTGCGTCCTGAAACAGCCATCGATATCTTCCAACTGTTTCAATGATTTCGGGTGTGTTATTTCGTCTAATAGATATACTACTGTTTTGTTGTAATTTCTGGAATTGGCATAATTGATAGCTTGACATATAACATATTATCGTTACTATTGCATGTCTTTAATACATTGAAAACACAGTAGTATTTTTCTTCATCTACATTTTGTCTCTTCCCCAGTTGATGGAGATAGATTGTATTTTGTTCAATTTATGTTACACAGTATTCTAAAAAGGAAAGTTACCATAGATGGCGTAAAGGAGGATTCTTTCACTTCATCGGTTATCGGTTTGATGCAGTACCTGCCCTGTGAAACCTTCTGGTTTCTGCTGCGGGAAGCCTGTTCTGATAAGTCCAACCTCCCTCAAATTGCAGGAAGCCTTATTGGGCTGCAATTCTGGCCTCGCTGGGATGCAACCGGTATTAAAGGACGAAAGTATATTGAACCGGATGTATTTCTTGAATTCACCAATTTCGATCTCATAATCGAAGCAAAAAGGGGGGATGATGGTGGTCAGTATGAAGATCAATGGAAGAATCAGATCCGTGCCTATTGCAATGAAAGAACGGAAGAGAAAAAGAAGCTCTTCTACATAACACTGGGTGGCAATAGTAACAAGTTGAATGAAAAGGTATCAATTGAATATGAGGTGGATCAGGAAAAAATAGCTTGCGAAACAACCATAAACAAATGCAACTGGATGGGCTTACTGATGCAAGTTTACAGGTTGAAAGACCAACTAATGGCAGTGACTGCTTCCATACCGCACCAGCAGGCCTTGATCCGAATTTTGAATGATTTGATTGTCGGTTTTAACTACCATGGCTTTTTTCACATCAATTGGTTTCAATCCATGCCCTCTTATTCCATACGAAAAGAATCCCTGTTTACCTTTAGTTCCCTTCAGAAATTTGAAAATCTTATACACCATGAATAAAATCATGCAATCTAAAGAAGAATTACAAGAAGCTTTATGTGATGTTAGAAACTCTTTCCGCTTGCTTAAGGAATACCAGCAGAGGATGCTCGATATTGTTTCCTACATTAAGGAACGCTATTCCATGCCCGAATTTTCCGGCAAAAAGCACTTCTGCGATAAGATTAGAAATAAGCGAAGTGGATATGCCGATTTGCAGGTATGGAAAGATATGTGGGCCTGGGATTTCCTGTATGCCTATGAATTTGAGTACTACCTTGGACAAAACTCTGTTAAGCTAGATGATGTGAATTTGAGGTATGCTATGTCGGTATTACAGGTCAGTGACAGCGGATTTTATGAATCCACAGAGTCCCAAAAGCACAGGAATCGAATTGAAACCTTTAAAGAAAGCGTGGAATCCTCCTCTGCTCTGATTTTTATCTTCGAACGAATCAAGGGTAATGCAGATTGGCTTTGGGATTCCGGTGCTTCCATTCTGGATGAAGTGGGAGTGAGCTTGATTAAGAACAAAGGTGCTTCAATGGTAGTAAATAAAGGTAATAACTGTTTTATCGCGGCAAGGTATCCATTGGAAGAATTCTTTGACCAAGCTTCTTGTGATACTGTTTTAAGAGAATTTGATAATCTTGTTCATAAGGAGAGCGATGTTCAGTTGTTGAAATAGATGCCTCTCAGATTGTTATATTCAGCCCAGACAGGTTTTCAAAACCTGTCTGGGCTTTTATTCAATTTGATTTTGGTGTTCATGTATTCCACTCTAAGATGGTCCAAATATTTGTGTGGGAATATACTCAACCCTTAACTCAAAGCACCCCCACATGTTGCGGAGCAACAAACCCTCTGTAGCAGCAAACAATCATCACCACCAATGTCACAGCGCGACAATCTATACAAAACCATTCTAAACCATAGTAGGTGTTGATGCCACAAAATCTGCCAGACAAACAAATCAAAGGCTAGGCGAAGGTGATGCTAAAGGATAAAAGGATTCTATTTAGAATTAATTTTAAAGAAAAGCACCCACTAGAATCATTTTAGAACTTTTTCTCGAATGTAATTTTAGTTTGCTTTATTGCAATCGATAATCATAAATTTTCCATAGACAAATTATTAATTTCCTTCACACGCTTTTTTACTATCAAATTTATGCACTCACTTGGTGGTTGGATTTGGGTTTCCAATTCTACCTAGCCCTTCACGCCCAAAATTAAGTTCATTACAAAGCGATCTTTCGGGCCGTGGGAAGGGGTGCGGATTAAAAGATGATTCTCAGAGCTTAAAAATATGAGCTTTTAATGTTAAATAGGTTGATGTTCGGAGTGTTAGATTGAGTATTGTGGGGAGTAACTTTTCTTGCAATCTACGCGAAAATGGAGAGAAATGACATTCAATAAGATTTGGAGACTGCTTTTTAGGGTAAAGGCCGTGAAGAATTAAAATTTTTTCAATCATAGAGCAGGCAATTCATCTTCTTTGCAAATGGCAGCTTTCTAATTGAAATATTTGTTGAGCTTTTAGCGAGATAGTAAATTGGTGAAAAGATATTTGTTTCTATTCCGATGTAGATTACTAGACGCTCCATGTTGCTGTACGTCTTGGTGGGGATTCCATCCGCCATCAAGTTGCTGAAGGGGCAATTTTACCTGAATCGACTACTGGAGCTGGAAGGCCTGTCTGTAAAGATAAAGCTACTTGTAGAGGAATATTTTAATGGGACTGGGAAAAGAACTTCTAAGAAGGCATTGTTGTATGTATAGGTTTCTTATTTGTGGTGGCCTTTAATGTAAGCAGACCCTTCTTTTTCTATACGTTTTGATTTTGTGTGTTATGTGGGTGTTTTAATGTGTATGTCTGAGCTACTGTAGAGCCGTAGGAAGCATGAAGATGAGTTGGGTTAGTGATTTGATGTCCTTTGTAGGGTAAGGTCGGCAGAGAGGCTCTCTGTGCATCCCATTAGTTTGTGGAAGGGGTCACCATTTAATCAATCCATAGGCTTTCTTTAAATCGAAACGGTAAACTAGGAGAGTGTGGGTGAAAAGAATCCGTTTTGGATTCAATTAGACCCCGGGGGGGAGTCATGGGGTAGGTTGGGTGGGGGGTATTCAATTCAAAAAAGAAGGTGAAAAAATTTGATTCAATCATTGCATTTGGTTAATATCTTTTAACAAATAGAGATGGTGTTTATTTTGTTGCTTTTTTGAATTGATAGTATTGGATCCTATTGAATTACAAGGAGGAGCATAAAGTCTATAATGGGCCGTCTTCAAATCATTTTTATGTTTCGGGTTGGTTTTTAGGAAAAATTCAAAGCAATTAGGTCTGTTTATATTTTTGTTTAAGTCTGTGGATGGGGCTTCCATTTTTGTCCATAAACCTGTTGCTTTTTCTTTCGTATGTCAAGTCGGCTTTTCCGGGAATTCCAGTCAACTTTTGTTTTTTTATCTTTAAGCTCATGAATTTTATAGAAGTATCCAAAGGGTTTGTATTTATAAAAGGGCGCCAAATGGCTAATACATTGTCCGCTTTGTCTGCAAAAGTTCCGCCCCCCTTGATTCTGTATAGGCTTGGTTTAGGATTGATTTCTTTCCTTTGTATTTCTGGAGTATTCTGATGGGCAATCAAAAGGACTGCAACATTCTGTTCTATAGCAAATTTTTTCAGTTTGGTCATAAAACGGCTAATATAAAGATCTTCCCTTTCTCCCGGCTCCATATTGTGGTGGATTTGGTTGTAGGGGTCAATGGTTATGGTTTGAACTTTTTTTTCCTCAACAAGGTAGGTGAAGTGCCTTATCAAATTATCAATGGAATGATTATCGGGAGGGTTGACTAGAAAAAAATGCGGGGAAATATTGCTTATAGCATCATTGAGCTCATTTAAAGTCATATAGTTATTGTATTTTGCCTGGTTTTTGCTGGCAGATTTTCCCACATAGCTTTCAATCAAGTTCGTGAAATAATCTTCACTGGGCATTTCCTCTGGACAGAATATCGCATGATTCCAATTGTCTCCGATGGCTTTCAATAGAAGTAATTGTCCCACCAGTAGGCTTTTACCCTGGTTGCAGAAACCGGTGATGATACTAACCTCTCCTAACCTCCAGGTCCAATGCTCGTCGATCTCGGGAAAATGGGTTGTTGTACCTATGGGTTGTCCATTTTTATAATTGTCAAGGATCTTTTTGTCAAAATCGATACAGGTATAAATGCCAGAAATAGGTATGCTTCTTGATTTTCTGGAGATTTGCCTCAATCCATTTTTCTCCTGGCTAAAAAACGTTCCTTCGATGTTTTCTCCCTCTTTTGGTATGTTGTTTTGAAATTCTCTGTTAACCACTATTATATTTTTTTAGATAACTAATATAGTCTTCCCGAGTACAAAAAATATAGCTCGGGAAGACGTTACGATTGTTTTGTATACGATCAACTGATCTTCTCGTATTCTCCGACTTTTATTCTATCCAGAATTTCATTAGGACTAAATCCAAAGAGATCCTCCTTAGGAATCCTGTAGTTATTTGCATTGTATTTCTTTTTCGAATTAAGAACTTTAGTTCCCCCTTTATTGCTTTTTATTTTTTTATTCTTGTTTATGGTGTCGTTGCATTGTCGTTCTATCAACGTTCCATCTGTCGTTTTAATCGGGTTGAAGTCTTGGTATTCTTCATATTTGCAAATCGTTACAATTGTTCCGATGGTTGTTTTTGCTGTTGATATCATTCCTGTATTTCGGAGGAAGCGAAATGTGTTGTCTATATGATGTTTTTTATATGTTTTTTCTCCCTCACTTGTTTGCCAGTGCAGAGCTTTTGCAATTCCTTCGTAGGTAATGTGTAATTGTCCTGGCTGTATGATTCTTCCCGAAGATTTTCCTTTTTTATGGTTTGCATTTACGAAAAGCCATGTAAAGATTTCTCTAAAGTGTGGCGGTTTGTGTGCTATTTCTTCTGAATACAATTTTCTGTGATATTTAACCCACCCCTTATTGTCTTTTATTTTTTTATTCTTGTTTACGGTGTCGTTAAATTGTCGTTCTAACAAGGTTCCATCAGTCGTTGTAATTGGGTTGGGATTTTGGTATTTAGCATAGTTGTAGATTGTTACCATTTTTCCAGTGGTTGTTTGTTCTGTCGATATCATTCCTGCATCTTGTAGAAAGTGTAGTACTTCTTCTATGTCGGATTCTGCATACTTTTTTACTCCTCTAGCTCTATGCCAAAGAAGACTGTTCCGGATTTCTTCCATCGTTGTATGCAGTTGTCCTGTTTGTATGATTCTTCCGGAAGATATTCCTTCTTTGTGGTTTGCATTTACAAAAAGCCATGTAAATATTTCCCTGTAATGAGGAGGTTTATGTGCAATTTTGCTCTCGTAGAATTTCCTGTGAAATCTTACCCATCCTTTATTTTCTTCCATTACCATTGCGTATTCCTCCTTTTTTTAGAAAGTAAGTTTTCTGTATTGGATTCTAATTCATCCTGAGATGATACTTTGTTGCGAAGTAGCCATTGATCAAGCTCTTGCCGATTGAAATACAATTTCTTTCCGTTAGGCTTATAAAAAGGAATAGCTCCCGAACTGGTCATCTTGTAAAGACAGGAGGGAGAAACATCTAAATAATTTGTAGCCTCTGTAAAATTTAATACCTTTTTCTGAAGCAAATTATTCTCCTTCAACATTTGTTCAATGCATTCTAATTTTGCGAAAAGTTTTTGCTTTTTCATAATTTAATAAATAATAGAATTTATCTGTATGGTCTGTACGTTCTGTATATTTCGGAAGGATATTTTATTGGGTTATCTTATAAGACGATTCTACTCGGATTTTTTAATTTCCAAGGCTAAGTTTGTTCATGGCCTCAACTTTTTTTGCATCAATGATTTTTGCGTACACCAAAGTTGATTTAATGTCCTTGTGGCCAAGTAGCTCCTTTAATGTGAAAATATCAGTGCCAGATTCAAGTTGAAGTACAGCAAATGAATGTCTCGAAGCGTGGAATGTAATGTGGCGCTCAATGCCAGCCCTGATCATCCATTTCTGGAGTATGTGGTTGTTGTGGTCGGAGTAGGTGAGTCCTAAAAAGACTTTCTCAGCAGGCGATCTCCTTTCGCCCATGAGTCGGTAGGCATCCTTCGGAATCGGTAGGGTTTCACGTGATTTGGTTTTTTTTTGCTTGAAACGGATGCGGTATTTGTCAGGACCGTATTGCTGTACCTCCTGCCATGTGAGTTTCAGGATGTCACTGTGACGAAGTCCGGTCAGGCAGCCGAAAAGGAATGCGCTTTTAAGGACTGGATTGTCGCAGTAGGCGGCTTGGGCTGCTTGTAATTCCTTTTGGGTGAGGAATTCACGATGGGGTTCTGTTTCTCTGATTCCCGCAACCATGTCTACCGGGTTCTTATAAATGATTCCTTCTCGAACTGCCTGTCGGAGGGTTGCTACAACTTTTCTGTAGTAACTTACGCAGGTGTTTTTTGAAAGGGGACGGCCACCTCGACCTTTGGCTGAATGCTCTAAATAATATTTTAATTCCTCCAGCCAGGCAGGATCAATATCAGCAAAGCGTACATTCCGCTTGGGGTAACGTTTTAGGTGTTGAAAAGCACTGTACCAATTGCCGTAATTGCTTCGGCTGTCTGTTTCCAGTCTTTTTTCCATTTGCTGCTCGAAGTACACCATGAATTCTGTGTTAATTTTTGAGAAGTCAGGCATGTTGTGGGCTTCATTCTGAAATCGTAATAGGTATTTTGCATGCACAGATTCTGCTAACTCTCGAAGTTTTTTATTGGTGCTACGTTCCAATTTAGTTTTCGGGTTGGCGATCAGGGAAATCCCCAAGCTAATGTTTTTCCGTTTCCCTTTGTTGTAGTAATCCATGTATAGGTGTATTTTTTCTCCTCGTTTCCGTTCGCGAATAGTTAGTTTCATGATAATAATTGTTTAAATCGTTTTAGAATTTGTAACATTTGGTATACCAGGTAGATAAATATTGCTGGGCGTTTAAAAGGTAATTCTCAGATGAATTAGCGTTGTTCTCTGTGTTGAAAAGCCATTTATAATTATTGTTGGAGGAGTAATATTGGGGTATATGTGTTTGTTCCTTTAGCTCCAATTATCTTTCCTTATGGAAAGGAGTAGATCCTAATTAAAGGACCAATTGCTTTTAAAGTATAAATGACTTAAATTAAGAGTTTATTCCTCGAGGAATAATAAAGTACGTTTTTGAGAGTTATCTGTGGGGGTCTGTATAAATCTGTATCCCCTTGGGGATGAAGTACAACGAAAATAGGAAAATGGAATTGTAATACAAATAAAAACTTCAAGTAAATGAAAAGATTTCCATAGATTTAGATCATTATTTAACTTATAATATTTTTTTATCTCTTGCTGCTATTAAGTTTGATGTGAGTCTTAAGATTGTTTGTAAATTGATTTCCTCAATAAAAGATTTTTTCGATTTCGGAACGCTGAATAATGGTCCGTCGCCCCAATTTTCCAACTTTAAAAGTTCCCTTTTTTATTTGACGGTATAGTGTCATACGACTGGCTCCAAGCAGTTGACAAGCTTCCTGGATGCTTAAAAAGGGCTTGTCTTCAACCTGGTTTAAATTGAATTGTACTTTTTGCTCGTCCAGCACTTTTACCCTCTCCACTTTTTCCTTCCTTTTTCGGACCTTATATGCTTTTTGACTACATCTATGGCTGCAAAATTTGGTTGTTGTGGTTTTGGCGATGAATTCTGTTCCGCAATGCTGACAGATCTTTGGTATCCTCATGTTGCTGCTCATACAAATTATTTTAATAGGTTTTGAGGATATGGTAAGTTTGTAACAAATTGTATCAGTAAGTATCCCAATGTATCCTGATGTAACATCATCTCCCCTTTTTTGATTTTTTTTGTTGGCGTGCTGTTAAATAGATGAAATTGGCAACAAATGGACAACAAGCTTTTCCTACAATATACAAAAAACAAGAAAGGATAGGAAATAAAAAAACCTGTATTTCAGCGAAATACAGGTTCTTGATAAGATGGGGCAAGATGTTCTATTTGCCGATGCAGAAGTTCTTGAAGATGTTCCCAAGTACCTCATCGGTTGATATATCTCCTGTAATTTCACCAAGATAGTGCAGGCATTCTCGGATGTCCTGGGCCAGGAAGTCCGTTGGGATTTGGGTTTGCAGTCCGTCCAGTACTCGTAGGATGCTCTCCAGGGCGTTCTGAAGGGCCTCGTAGTGGCGGGCGTTGGTCACAATTACATCCTGCTCGTTCAGCTGCTTCAGGTTTACGGCCCGCAGCAGCTCATTGGTGAGGGTTTCGATGTTTTCCTGCTTCTTGGCGGAGATGAACAGAAGCTTGTCTTCCGGTTCCAGGCCTTGCAGATTGGCTGCAACACTTTGGGCATCGTCTACCAGGTCGATTTTGTTGATACACACGGTCAGGTGCTGATTTTCCCGGTCGATACTCTTATTCACCTGGGCAATGGATTCGTTCAGTCGGTTGATGTCCTTATCGGCATCCACCAGCAGAAGTACCACCTGGGCCTGTCTCATCTTACTGTAGGTGCGTTCGATCCCCATGGTCTCGATCTTGTCTGCAGTGGTGCGGATTCCCGCCGTATCGATAAAGCGGAAGGTGATGCCACCAATGTTAATGGTGTCCTCAATCACGTCGCGGGTAGTCCCCTCAATGTCCGATACAATGGCGCGATCCTCCTGTAGCAGGGCATTCAGCAGGGTGGATTTCCCCACATTGGTGTTTCCTACGATAGCAACGGGCACACCGTTCTTGATCACATTCCCAAGCTGGAAGGAGTCCACCAGTTTCTGAATCAGCTTACGGATTTCTTCCACCAGGCTGGTCAGTTGGGTCCGGTCGGCAAATTCCACATCCTCCTCGCTGAAATCAAGTTCCAGCTCTACCAGTGAGATAAAGTTGAGCAGTCGGTCCCGTAGATTGGCAATCTCATTGGAGAAGCCCCCGCGCATTTGCTGAAGAGCCACCTTATGGGCAGCTGCAGAACTGGAGGCGATCAAATCGGCTACTGCTTCTGCCTGTGAAAGGTCCATCTTCCCGTTCAGGAAAGCCCGTTGGGTATATTCGCCGGGTTGGGCCATTCGGGCACCGTTCTTCATCAGCACTTGCAGGATGCGTTGCTGAATGTAGGGGGCACCGTGGCAGGCAATCTCCACAGAGTTCTCTCCTGTGTAGGAGTGGGGAGCCTTGAAAACGGTCACCAGCACCTCGTCGATAATTTCGTCACCTTCGTTAATGGTACCGAAATGGACGGTGTTGGGACGTTGCTCAGCCAGTTTTTTCCCGCGCGCAGAGCGGAATACCTTATCACAAATTTCCAGGGCCTCAGCGCCCGACATACGAACAACGGCAATGGCGCCGTTGCCGGGTGCGGTAGATATCGCACATATAGTAGCTTGATCGATCATTTCAATTCAAATCTGATTTTGCTGCAAATATAACCATAAAAAATTGGAGGAGGAATGGATTGAGTGCATAAGCTTGCACGAAGAGATCTGTTGTGATGAGAAAGACAGGTAAAAAGGGCGGGAGAGGCCAATCTTATTTGGGTAAATAAGAAAAGTTACGATATGTATAATTATGGGTGCTTTGCTACATGATTTTTCTTAATAGTATATTGACTTTTGGTCTTCTACTATTATAATTATCCAGTCGTTAACAGTTTTTATATTTGCTTAACCAATCAATTTCAGTTAATGGATTTAGGAATAGGCATGAAGGGCCTGTATAATTCAGCCCCGGGCAGTGCCGTGGGTAGTATGTAAAATCTCATCGCGAGGGCGCAATTGGGTATGAGGAGGTTCGGTGTAATTTTCGTTGCAAAGGTATTTTAATCCCAAATAATGATTCTGTCCCGTATTCTTAAGAAATTCAATGATTCATCTATTTGTTCCTAGATAGTGTTGCAACTATAACAATTATTGGATTTGGGGTAGGCCTGAAGGGCCTGTATATTTCAGCCCCGGGCTACGTCCCGGATTGTGTGTAAAATCTAATTGCGAGGGCGCAGTAGGGTATGAAGAGGTTGGGTGCAATTATCGTTGCAAAGGCATTTCAATCCAAAATGATGATTCTGTCCCGTATTCTTAAGAAATCCAATGGTTCATCTATTTGTTCCTAGATAGTGTTGCAACTATAACAATTATTGGATTTCGGGTAGGCCTGAAGGGCCTGTATAATTCAGCCCGGGGCAACGTCCCGGGTTGTGTGTGAAATTTTATTGCGGCGGCGCAGTTGGGTGTGGAGAGCAAAGGTGTTATTCCCGTCGCAATGGCATTAAAATATAATACAATGATTCTATAGTTTACCCAGTTTTGGTTATCAAGAGTTAAAAAAAGCCGAATAAATTCTTCCTGAAGCAACAATCCTGAAGGGATTAAATCTGAGTAGCCCCGTATGCAATGCGGGGGAAGAATTCAGGAGTGTCCAAAGAACCCTGAAAGGGTTCAATAGGCAAGAGCCCAGAGTAGTACTAGGGAATACATTTCCAAACCATCCCCCAAAAATGTACAATCCCGGTCCGATGAAAATCCAAATCTAGTTTAACTATTATTACTACAAATCATTATCCCACCTTTTATCATATAGAACCATTTTCTACATTTGCACTCAATTACAAATAGGAACTAAATTATGACGCAAAAAAATATCACCGGACGATGGAGCTTTCGGGAAGATTTTGGATTTGGGAAGGACGAGGGCTTTGCCGAACTAACCCAAACTGGAGAAAAAATTACAGGATTTGTTGTGTTTACCGAGCGCATAGAGGGAGATCAACCGTTTCGGGTAGAACAGGAGGTCGTTGGTGAATTTGACGGAACCAATCTTAAACTGACAGCTATAAAGGTAGAGATATTGGATGCCGAGGAGCCCATTGAGTACCACCTGGACAACTGGGAGGGAATTCTCAATGCCCAGGATCAGCTGGTGGGGCACAGTTACGACAACGAAGATACCTTTGGGGTTTTCCTCATGGAACGTTTGTAGAGAAGTACTCTCATTCGTTGGATTTGCCACATTCAGTAGATCGATCAATGAAACAGGAGGAAGTTTCTGTAAAAGTTAAAAAATAATTCAGATTTTTTTCTAAGTCTACTCTTTTCAGGATCAGAGGGAAAAGTTTTGTCCGGCCCATGTTTAGGGGTGTTCGGGAGTTTTTTTTCTTGAAATATGTTTGCAGAACAAAGAAAAATACCACATCTTTGCATCGCAATCAAGAGAAACGCGGATGTGGCGTAATTGGTAGCCGCGCTAGACTTAGGATCTAGTGCCTTCGGGCGTGGGGGTTCGAGTCCCTTCATCCGCACCTTAAAGACCGGAACTGTTAGTTTCGGTTTTTTTTTATTGTAGAAATTTACCGCGGATTACTCAGATCTTCGCAGATAGACATTAATGAATTCCAATTTTTCCCAGATGTGTCTTTGGGTGTGGGAGGTTCGTAACATGTTCTCGACGAGGTACGAGGAGTATACATGTTAATGACGAACGGAGTGAGGAGTAATCCCTTCATCCGCACCGCAAAGACCGGAACTGTTAGTTTCGGTCTTTTTTTTATTGTAGAAATTTACCGCATATACCTCAGATTTTCGCAGATAGAAATTAATGAATTCCAATTGTTCCCCACAGTGTCTTTTGATGTGGGAGGTTTGTAACATGTTCTCGACGAGGTACGAGGAGTAATCTCTTCATCCGCACCGCAAAGACCGGAACTTCTAGTTTCGGTCTTTTTTTTATGGTAGAAATTTACCGCGGATACCTCA
>JBGRQA010000036.1:0-59163 GCA_041725895.1 Marinifilaceae bacterium | reverse complement strand
ATGCGGGAATAGCTCAGTTGATAGAGCATCAGCCTTCCAAGCTGAGGGTCGCGAGTTTGAGTCTCGTTTCCCGCTCTTTTTTGGAGAGATGGCAGAGTGGTCGAATGCGGTGGTCTTGAAAACCATTGTACTGCGAGGTACCGGGGGTTCGAATCCCTCTCTCTCCGCTGAATGGAAAGGTAGCTACAATGTGGCTACCTTTTTTTTGTATCAAAAACTTTCTAAAAGAACCGAGAGGAATGAGCCCCCTGGTTCGTAAGATATTCATGAGTAAGGAACGAGCGAATACTCTCTCTCTCCAAAGTTCATGACGAACAAAGATTAATGGAAATGCAGTAAACACTTTCAGAGAACATAGGAAAATCAATCAAAACCTTTCACTTTCTATCAATTACATATACAGCAAAACAGAAGTAGAATTCAGATACAAAAAAGCTCCCTTGATAATATTCAAGAGAGCTTTTAATACAATTAGAATAGAGGTCAAAACAATTTCATACATTTCTATCTTCCCACCAATCGGGCAATCAAACCTTTCTGCTTGGGATAAATAAATGGCATTTTCTCCTCCTTTTCTCCACAAACCATTTGGTAAATCTCACCCCAATTGGGCAATCCCCCCAGGTTGCGGTCATCAATATAGAGGTCTGCATTAATCTTTCGACTTATCAATCCATCAAACTCCTCCTCGGGGTAGTTCTTATTCACTGCATAAAACTCCAATCCTTTCGCGCGGCAAAAGGTCAAAGCTTCATCCAATTTCTTTCCAGACCTATAGGTCCAAAGAATCAACCTGTGTCCTCTTTTTTGTAACATCTTCAATGTTTCTGTGGCAAAAGGAATCTCTCGTCCTAGTGCCGGATAACGATGTTCTACAATGGTACCGTCAAAATCTACCGCAATAATCATACAATTTTCAATATCTAAAATAGTTACTTACTCGAGATGTTTTTCTTCCAAAATCTCATCTTACTCACTCCACCGTATTCCTCCACATAATATCCATCTCCATCTCCGGCGCCGTAGCCATAGGATCTATTCCCATACCCACTCCCCTTGTATTGAATATCATTAAACACCAGAGCAACTTGCTTTAAGGTTTCTCTTTCAGCCACATCATTAATAAACTTAACATTATTTTTATGGCTCACCTTGTGACGCACCATAAATAGATTGACATCAGCATTTCTACCTACCAAAATACCGTCTGTCACCATAGAAACAGGAGCATTGTCCAATACTATATAATCAAATCGTTTTCTAGCCTCCTGTAAAAATTGACTAAACAGATCGTTTTCCAACAATTCTGCTGGATTAGGTGGTATAGGACCTGAAAGCACCAAACTCAAGTTTTTTATTTCTGTGGGCTGTACAATTTCATCGAAAGTATTTTGATTTATCAGGTAAGTGGATACCCCCTGATCATTGCTCACACCAAAAACTTCATGCAATCGTGGTTTTCTCAAATCAACTCCAACCAACAATACCTTCTTCTGGGAAATAGCAAGAATACCTGCCAGGTTCAATGAAGAAAAAGACTTCCCCTCTCCTGGAACTGTTGAATGAACTGCAATCACCTTTTGATCTTCAGCAGGTAACAGGTATTGCAAATTGGTCCGTAATCCCCTAAACGACTCGGTTATCGCTGATCGGGGAAAATCAACCACAGGCAATTCCTTATCGTAGGGATTGTGAGGTATAGAGCCAACAACGGATAGCTTTGTTTCTCTCTCCAATTGCTCCTGAGATTGTATTGTATCATTAAAAAGCGATGCAATGACAATCCACAAGAAGGGAATCATTCCCCCCAACATAGCTCCAACAGCCATATACAAAGCACTTTTGGGGCCGATCTTTTCGGCTGTTTTGACACGAGCTGGATCTAGCACCTGGGCATCAGACAGGTTTGATGCCATAGTTATTGATGCTTCGGTACGTTTCTGCAAAAGAAAAGTATACAGCTTATTGTTCAAATCGAAACGTCGTTTTATATTGATCAATTCCTGCTCCGTTTGGGGCAATGCAGCCAACTGCTTATTCACCCTATAAATATCTTTTTTCAGCTCCTCTAATTCTATTTCCGAATTACTTATCAAACTATTCAGATTCTCGCCCAGCCTTTGCCGGGTATCCCGAATTTCCTTATCAAGCAAAACTAAACCAGGATTGTTATTTTGCACACTATAGGAAAGTACATCCCGTTTCCCATACAATTCCCCCAACTTCAGTACCAAAGCATTCATTGCAGGATCAGTAACCCCTTCTACTGATGGAGCCACCATTTGTTTTATGCGATCTGCATCTCCCAGATAACGACGGAGATTTCTAAAATACGCAAAACGGCGCTCTCCCATCAATTTCTCCTTTTCCATCTCCTGGAGCTTATCCACAATAAGACCAGCTTCCTGACTCAAATCGACAATCCCTTTACGGGAACGAAAATCAGTTAAATATCTACCCGCCAAATTCAACGAATCGGCAATTCCATTAAGCTCTGTATCAATAAAACGAACCGTATTTTCCGAAGCACGATTCTTCTGTTGCAAACCATAACCAATATATACTCGGATCAATTCATTCAAGTAATCAACTTCACGCTGCGGAACACTTCCTTCAAGGGTAAGTAGAATGCCATCTGCATTCTTACCAGCAAGACTGATCTCCAAACGTTCTGAACAAGAAATGGTCAAGTCATCCAAATCATTGAAAACAAAATAAAATTCATCCTTCTCATTCCTAATAAATCTATCATTAGGGGTTAGAATAAAACTGAAATACTCATTTTCAAAAGGTTCTCCAAATTTTCCAAGCGCCTCAAATTCTATGTCCATTTCCAAGCCTTCTTCAACCACCTTTCCATCTGCAATCACCTTATAATCTTGATTGGAAAGCGGTAGAATGTACAAGGAAATTCCATTTAGATTTCTACGATTATCCAGCTTTTTTACATTATAGGGATAATTTCTATAAAGACTGACATCTGTAAAATACCCTTCTTTATACCAGGATATTTGCCAATTCAAATTCTCCAAAACCTGACGATTCAGTGTATAGGATTTCAACATCAGAATATGATTCTCTATGTTTGTATTCCTTCTTAAATCAAAACCATCATAAAGATTCTCCAATCCCATTCCATTTGATTCTTCCTTTACCAAAACGGAACTCTCCAACCGATAAATCGGTTGAGAACATTTACTTGCCAAATAACCACCGGTTACTCCCAACACTCCAAATAGTACAAACCAGTACCAATGGGCCAGAAACTTAAAAAAGATTTCTCTTAAATCAATTTCGTCTTCTTGATCGCTATATTGTTTTCGTTCTTCTGTTATATGCATTTTTCAATTCTTAAGATAGTTTTTTCAAACAAAGACACTTCCCAATCAGTTCAGGACAGCTATTGCTCCAAAACAAACATTTTTATACGAAAAAAATTATCCATTCATAAAATTCAAAATCAAAACCAAGGTTGATATTGAAGACAGGAAAAGTGCATATACAGAAGAATTCAATCTCACATTTTTATACTTATCCGGCTCCACATAAACCACATCATTGGGCAATAGGTAAAAAGCCTCGGAAGCCAACAGCTTCTTACTCGTCAAATTCAAGCGGTAGCTTTTACTCCCCTCTTTGGTGGGCCGAACTACCAATACTCGCTTGATACTTGCAAAATCTGTAACTCCATTGGCCATGCTAATAGCTTCGAAAACGGTCATATTATTACTATAGTTGTAGTAAACCCCCGGACTTTTTACTTCTCCCATAACAGTCACCTTATAGCTCAACAATTTCACTTTTACAGTACACTCCTTGAGGTATTCACTAGCTTTTTTGCGAATACAACTCTCTGCTTGTGGAAGAGTTAACCCTGAAATCTGAATAGACCCCATTATAGGCAAATTAATATTACCCTGTTGATTCACCTGGTATCCATTCAAATACTGCCCGGACAATTGCCCATACATTTGCTGCGTTCCACTCATCGAACCACCACCTTGAATCGGGTTAAAAATTTGATTTACATCCGGATTCATTGACTTGATATTTACATATAAGTTATCATTAGCTTGAATCCGATACTCAGGCATTTCCACAGGTAAGCCCTCATGCAACTCTTGTCCATCCACATCATTCAAATACACCAAATCCTTGCTGGTTCGGCACGAGGTAAAACTCAACACGATTAAGAGTGCTGAAAAAAAAGTTATTCCTTTTCGCATAAATAATTAGTAAGTAGTTTTTATAAAGAAATAATCTATTGAAAGTAAAGAAGTATCCTTTTACACAATACTCATAGCTACAATACAAACGACTTTTTCAAAAGGAGGGCAAACCTATACAAAAATACACTGAAAGAATACTCTAACTGATAACTGTCTCCCATTAGCCAATAACTGCTAAATAAGAATTGATAACTGCTAATAGAACAAACAAAAATCTTTCTATATGCTTCAAAAGAGAAATAATTTAAATGTTAGATGACATCACTTTCACATTATGATATTTATGTTTTCTGCCTACTGATAAAACACTCGTTAATAATTGCATTCACAAAATCAATTTCACCCTATCCTATTTCCTCTGCACTCCATAAACCATTTATAAAATTCACAACAATATCCCATCAAATGATGGTTACAACATGCAAACCAAAAATGTCAATGCATTCCTCCTGTCTTAATCGAATCAGAAACAATTGTCCAAATATTTCAATTCAATCAAAACTCATCGTAATATTTACATTTCATTTCCAGAATCATGCTCCGCCCACAAAATGAGAACACAAATTTGACAACAAGATATTCACTAAACAAGCTGTCATTTATGTCAAATTGTGAACGGTATTATTTTCTAGATTAAACAGAGATTTCTCCTGACAAATATTACTTAACAACCACCTAAGCAATTACTGTTTTCTTAAAAATCACCATCGAACCCCATAATTATAGTAAATACAAAAACAGAATAAAACGTTAATAATTTTGAATCGTTAGCAATCGAGATATTGCTCTTGAAATCTTAAAAAAGAAGCAAAACGAAATAATATTTCCAATACACATCTGTTCATTAATTGAAAACATCATTGAGTATAAAAAGACATCAATTCAGGCTGAATTGGTCTAGGAGATTTTCTATTTAAGGTCCTACAACCTTAATTTAACTTGGAGCTTTACAAAAACAGATTGTCCTTCAAAGGGAATCCATTCTATTTCTATAACAGCTTAGATTAGCATCTAAGTCTAAATGAAATGCACAGCTTTCACGAATTAAGCTCCCTGTAATTCATGAAACAACAAAAGAAAAAGAATCCACATCTCAAAGAAGAATATTGGGATTCCTTTTCCGTATACTAAATAATTCTTGTTAATTCAATGATGCTAAATAGCGTTCTGCCTCAAGAGCAGCCTGGCAACCAGACGCCGCAGAAGTAATAGCCTGACGATAATTTGGATCCTGAACATCTCCACAGGCAAATACGCCCTGCACATTGGTCTTGGGTGTACCGGCCTGGGTTAGGATATAACCTTGCTCATCGGTATCAATATACTTGGCAAAAATATCGGAATTAGGATGGTGTCCGATGGCCAGAAAGAAGCCGTCAATGGCGATAGCAACCTCTTCCTCTTCTGGAGTTCCCTGCTTTTTAATCAACACACAACCTTCCACACCATTATCTCCGGTAATTTCTTTGGTATTGTGTTCAAACAGAACCTCAATATTGGAAGTATTGAATACCCGCTCCTGCATAGCTTTAGAGGCTCGCAAATAATCCTTACGCACCACGAGATACACCTTATTGCACAAACCAGCCAGGTAAGTAGCCTCCTCGCAGGCGGTATCACCACCACCTACTACTGCCACGTCTTTTCCACGATAGAAAAATCCATCACAAGTGGCGCAAGCTGAAACACCTGAACCTTTATACTTCTCCTCGCTTTCCAGTCCAAGATATTTTGCAGTAGCCCCGGTTGCAATAATTACTGATTCGGCTTCGATTTCGGTCTTTTCATCAACCACAACCCGGAAGGGACGCTGCTCTAAATTCACATCGGTAACAATCCCCCAACGACAATCACAACCAAAACGCTGCGCCTGCTTCTTCAAATCCTCCATCATCAAAGGACCTGTCACCCCTTCCGGATACCCTGGGAAATTATCAATTTCAGTGGTGGTCGTTAACTGTCCTCCTGGTTGTAAGCCTTCATAAACAACAGGATTCAAATTGGCGCGTGAAGCATAAATTCCTGCAGTATAACCAGCAGGTCCTGAACCTATGATCAAACACTTAACTCTTTCAATATTTTCTTTACTTTCCATCTATTTTTCCTCAATATTTATCCTTAAGAAACTTTTCTCATTTTCTCCAGCATGGTTTTAAGGATCACCTCATCGGTTACCTCCATACCTTCAGTTGCTAGACGACCAATGTTACGAATTGTTTCTTCAACATCCTCATCAATAATACCATCCATACAACTTAGACATTGACTATTTAAAGCCAATAGGGAGGATTGTATCCCAGCACTCACACTGGCTGAAATTTTCTGAGCACAACTGGAATTAGCCCCATCACAAATCATACCCGTAACACTCCCTGTCATATTCTTTAAAGTAGATGCCAGGTGATTCATATCTCCCCCCATCATATAAGTAATAGCGCAAGCAGCTCCGGAGGTAGACAATAAAACTCCACAAAGAGCAGATAGTTGTCCGATGAAAGATTTCATATGAATCGAAATTAGCAAGCCTAATGCTAATGCTCTTAATAGAGTATCCTCTTCTACCTTTAATTTTTCAGCTGCAACCATAATTGGTAAAGTCAAACTCATACCCTGGTTGCCACTTCCACAATTGGACATTACCGGCATAGGACATCCGGCCATTCTTGCATCAGAGGCAGCAGCAGCCATCATAACCGACTTATTGATGATATCCTCAGACAGGAAACCTTTTTCAATATTAACCAGCATGGATTTACCTACCTGCAAGCCATAATTTCCTTTCAGGCCTTCCTCTGCAATTTTCTTATTCAACTCAACTCCTTCAAGAAGAAATCTGAGTTCTGAAATTTCAATATTTTGAACAAATTCATAAATTGATTCAACACTCCAGCCTTTTTGTTCATCAGTACCCTTTTCGCATTGATTGATCTCTTTCGAAAAAATGATTTCCCCATTGCGTTCCACCAATATGATATTCTCATGTCGATCCTGGATCACAACACGACTGGAATCATCTCCTTTAAAACTAACACATTCAATGTGAAGTTTGGGAACATCATTCAACATATCAACCTGCACCTTACCCTCTCTAACAAAACTTTTTGCCTGACTAGCAACACTTTCACTTATATTGGTAAAGATCTCCAAGCCATTGCATGACTCACCTCCTAAAGCTCCCAAAGCAGCTGCTATGGGTAATCCTACCATGTTGGAACCAGGTATTCCTACCCCCATCACATTTTTAAGAACATTTCCACTAACCTTAATCTCTATTCTTTCAGGCAAAGCGTTCAATGTTTCACTTGCTTTGGCTGCAGCCAAGGCAATCGCCGCAGGTTCAGTGCAGCCTGCGGCTGGGACAAACTCCTCCTTTAATTTCTGTAAGTATATATTCTGCATCTCACTCATCTTTTTTCTAAAAAATTCAGAAACAAACAATATACACTCCCACAAACAGTATGATTCAACATACAGAAGGTACTCTCCAATACAAATTACAGAATGGAAAAAAACCTTTGTAAGAATGCCGAAAATCCGTAACGAAAGAAATAGATTTACTTATCTCTTAAACCATTAATGAATTTATACTTTTAATTGATTTTATACCGAATAAATTAGACTTATTTGATTGATTGTTTCGGGTAATGAAAACCACCCCATTACCCGAAAGCATCCTTTTGCAATCCAATTTTCATATTGATAATGAAAACGCACTAAATTTCAATCGCATTAGCACCTTTGGATATACTATTTTACTGCCATGGCTGTTTTAGTACCATTGATAAAATTTGATTTCCCTTTATCCAGAAACTCTACAAATTTATTCACATCCAGATCGTATGCTCTGGGCTGTGACAGGTCGTTACCATTAACATCCAACAAACAGTAATACGGCTGGGCATTTACATTGTAACGTGAGATCTGGAAATCCGCATTCTTTTTCCCAAGCGTCTTCTTCGTTTTTCCATCGTAAGTGGAAACGATCCACTCCTCTTCGGGCAATGTGGTTTTATCATCTACATACATAGCTATTACAACATAGTCTTCCTGCAAACGCTTCAACACCTGAGGATCGGACCAAACATTGGCCTCCATCTCACGACAGTTCACACAACCGTGCCCGGTGAAATCAATGAATACTGGCTTGTTCAATCTTTTGGCCGCAGCCATTCCCTCTTCATAATCGAAATAGCCATTCAATCCGTGAGGCAAGTGAAGAAAATCAGCATATTTGGCACTATGAGCATCTTGCTTGTGTCCACTATTACCAGCATTATTACGAACAATGGCATTGATATCAAAATCCTGTGTAGCCTGAGGTGGGATATATCCCGAAAGAGCTTTCAAAGGAGCTCCAAACATTCCGGGAATCATATACACCACAAAAGCAAAGGTTGCTATGGCCAACATCAAGCGAGGTACACCTATGAATTTCAAGTCGCTATCGTGTGAGAATTTCAGCTTTCCTAACAAGTAGAAGCCCATCAGTGCAAACACAACAATCCAGATTGCAAGGTAGATCTCACGATCCAGAATCCCCCAGTGGTAAGTTTGGTCAGCAATACTCAGGAATTTTAAACCCAAAGCTACTTCCACGAATCCCAAAACCACTTTCACTGAATTCAACCAACCTCCGGATTTAGGAAGTCCGTTCAACCAGGATGGGAAAATGGCAAATAAAGTAAATGGCATTGCAAAAGCAAGGGAAAAACCTAACATCCCTACAATCGGCATCAATACTTCTCCACCTGCAGAAGCTACCAGAATAGCACCTACGATAGGTCCTGTACAAGAAAAAGAAACCAACACCAGTGTGAAAGCCATAAAGAAAGCTCCGGATAATCCACCCTTATCCTCATTGGCAACACTCTTGTTCACAATCCAGCTTGGCATGGTGATTTCGAACATTCCGAAGAAGGACGCTGCGAAAATCATGAAAATCACGAAAAACAAGATATTGGGCAACCAGTGTGTACTTAAAAAGTTGGCAAAATTAGCCCCCAAGGTAACAGCAACAACAGTTCCAATAATGGTATAAATACCAATAATTGAAAAGCCATAAAAGAAAGCTTTAAACTTGGCTTTTGCTTTGTTCTCATCACTATGCATAAAGAAACTCACAGTCATTGGAATCATAGGAAACACACAAGGAGTTAACAAAGCAGCCAATCCACCCAGGAACGCCAGGATGAATATACTCCAAAGAGAACTGTTTTTGGGATCATTGGGATTGTCTGCAGAAACTGGTTTGGCTGCAACTGCTTTTTCAGCATTCCCAAGTGTAAGATCGAACTCATCATCCCCCATTACACACTGTCCACTTTCATCGGAACAAGTCTGAAACTCAAAGGTCCCCGCTACTTTTAACGGCAAACTTTTCACTACGATTTTTTGACGCAACTCGGCCTTATCGGCAAAGTAGCTTATCTCTCCATCCCAAATTTCATCAAAATGTTTGTGGGAATTGATTGGCTTCACCTCCCCTACTCTTTCGTAACTTGGATGAGCCTGAAATTCGAAAGAAATGGGAATGGGCCCCAAATCCGGATCGAAATCGTTGGAATACAGGTGCCAACTTTTTTCAATAGCAGCAGAAAAGATAATTTCCAAAGAGTCTCCCTCTTTAACTTCTTTCTGTGAAAACTTAACATCCCATTTAGCCGGTTGTAAAACTTGCCCAAAGGCTGCCCCGCTAAACATCACCATCAGAATGGCAAGAATTGTAAATTTACCTCTCATTTGTTGTAGTTTTTATTAGTCGTCTGTTGTCAACCTCCCCTATGGTATCGTCTCCAACAATTTTATGGGTTAATTAGTTGATTGTTATTTCCGATTTATTTCGGCCTTGTTATTTTAAGGACAACCAAAATTCGGAATTGGGTGAAAGGATGTGAAAATTTTTTTGTTAAGATTTGTTAAGACTTAGGGATTTAGAATGACTAGAACGACTACCCCATGGGTTTATATTGTTAACTGGAACTCATTAACACACATTGATTTTCACGCAAAATTCGTTAAAAACTAAATCCAGATAAGAACATTTTAAAAGAATAATTTTTCGTTAAAAAAAAATAAGGAAATTCGAGACCAATCTTTTTCCTCAGGTAGATTTAAAAAAACACAAACAAAATCTTGTTAAATCTCTGCTGAAAACAAACCTCTTTATTCATTCTCTTCTCCAAAACGATCACTTATGCCTTACAAGTTTCAAAATCAAAATTCCCAACCAAAGAAAATTCCGACATGACATTGGCTAAAATAGTTTGTAACATTAAAATCCCAAACATATTTACATAACCAATAAAAGGTTAAGTTTTAAAAAAGACACAACCACCCATAAATTAACATTTTTTAACAGAAAAAATTACCCTCGTCATTCACCCTAATTCTATTTTTGTGTGTCCTTTCTTACACTATCTGGAAGAAACATAAGGGACAATGAATAATTGTAACAAAAATTGTCTTTAATTTATAACAATTGAGAAGAGTGATTGGTTAACAATGAAGAAACTGCTAAGAAATACAATTTCACTAATTCTGCTGGTATTCTACCTGGCAGGTTTTTGCGGTTTTAACCTTGTGAAACAGCATTGCTTTGTGTGCAATCAGGATGAAGTTCATGTGGTTTATAAATCAAAGCTTGGAAGCTCTGAACAACACCACTGCTCTGTAAAAAATGATGTTACTAAAGAATGCAGCAAATCTTCACATTCTATTTTTAATCGATCGAAGTGCTGCGATCTAAAGCACATATATCTAAAGAACAATCCAACTACAACGATTAGTAAGGTCAGTAAGGCTCCATTGGTTTATGAGCTGAGCTTGCAGATCTGTAATACAATGCTTTTGAAGCCCCTTTTCTTTTCAATAACCTACGAAAGAGAAAACAGGCATCATCCCCCTATACCTATTTCAACCTCATCACAGGAAACACTGTGCTGCTACCTTTGTTGATCTCTTCCTACAAAGTTCGATAATTGTTGGCTGGTTTACGGACTATCAAATTCTGGTTCAAACTCAACCACAGGTGATTCAACACACTTGTAAAAAAAATAGTCCTGCTCCAATTAGTGCTACACCCTTTTCTTGATAAGTAGAAACTAAGGATACAGCCATCCAGTACTTACACACATCAGCTACCGAACTGTAGTCATAAGCTTTGCTTTCTAAAGTATATCATTGGAATACCAAAACACCTAATACTTATCTTGAATTAGGCTTGAACTGCATGCTTCAATTCAAGCTTACTTCACTCATTTTAATTTTCATAGTCAAATGAAAAATATACTAGTTCTATTTCTCACTCTACTTCCTATTTTCTCTTTTGCAGAAGACATTAAGGGAAAGATTGTAGAAAAAAACTCTGTGAACCAAATCGTTCCATTACCCGGAGCATCGGTTTTCTGGAAAAATACAAATATTGGAACCGCAACCGACCCAGAGGGCCGATTCGAACTAAAACAAACGAATCAATCGGGTATTCTGATTGTTCAGTTTGTGGGCTACAAAACCCAGGAAGTAAAGGTCAATTCCCATGAAGGAAAGGAGTTGCTTATTGAACTAACTCCAAGTATCGAATTGAAGGAAGTGGTTATCTCCAAGAGAAGAAAAGGAACGATTCTCGACCGAAGCAACCCAATTCAATCGCAGAGTATTACAGGAGCAGAGCTTTGTAAAGCTGCCTGCTGTAACCTTGCAGAAAGCTTCGAAACCAATGCTTCAGTAGATGTATCCTATGCCGATGCCGCTACAGGTGCCAAATCCATCAAACTGCTGGGTCTTACCGGCAAATACATCGAAATGATGACAGAAAAAAACCCGAACTTTAAGGGGCTTGCCTCGGTATACGGAATGGTGTATGTACCGGGTCCCTGGATGCAATCGATCCAGGTTTCCAAAGGAGTAGGATCAGTGGTCAATGGCTACGAATCCATCACCGGACAGATTAATATTGAGTATGAAAAACCCCAAACCGCCCCCAAATTATTTTTAAATGCCTATGGCAACAGCATGGGCATGGCAGAGGGCAACCTGGTTTCGGGAATAAGAATCAACAACAAACTGTCAACTGCTATATTAGCGCATGGACAGGACAACAAACGTAAAATTGATAAGAATAACGATAACTTTTTGGACGATCCAATGGTGCGCCAGTACAATTTCATCAACCGTTGGCAATGGAATATCAACAAACATCTGAATGCCCAATTTGGCATAAAAGTGATTGACGAGCAACGAATTGGGGGGCAAAAAGACTACGACACCAGCAAACCCAACGACTTAAACAATGCCTACCGTATTGATATTGATACCCGTCGCTACGAAGGGTTTGCCAAGGTTGGTTACGTACTGCCCAATGATGACGACAGAAGTATTGCATTGATCACCAATTATTCCTCTCATGAACAGAACTCTTTCTATGGTTTAAGAAACTACGATGCAGACCAGAAGTACTTCTATGCCAATTTGCTGTTTCAATCCTACATTGGGAATTTAGAGCACAAATACACTGCTGGACTGTCCTTTATTTATGATGACTTTAAGGATCACCTAAGCGGGAACAACTCTTTGGGAACAAACAGAACCGAAAAGGTGGCTGGGGCTTACGTAGAATATACCTGGTTGCCATCGGAGGAAATTACGTTACAAAGTGGATTGCGCTACGATGATCACTCCCTGTTTGGAGGCTTTCTTACTCCCCGACTGCATTTCAGATATCAATTTGCTCCTCAGTCAACAGTTCGATTGGCTGCCGGGAGCGGAAGAAGAACGGCCAACCCACTCGCCGAAAACAGCTTCCTGCTGGCATCCAACAGATCCTTTGAGGTACAAGGCGATTTGAAGCAGGAGAAAGCCTGGAACTACGGTGTGAGTGCCACCCAGTACTTTACTCTCTGGGGTAAAGAGTTTACCGCATCGGCAGACTTCTACAGAACCGAGTTTGAGAACCAGGTAATTGTAGATGTAGACAGCGATGTGAGAAAAGTAAAATTCTACAATCTTGACGGCGAATCTTACGCCAACAACTACCAGGTGGAACTAAAGGTGGAACCGATAGAAAGACTGGATGTCACTACCGCTATTCGCTTTTCGGATGTGAAAGCCAATATCAACAACAAATTGCAGAAAGTACCCTATGTGAATCGTTACAAAGGATTGATTAACCTTTCGTATGCCACCCGTATGAATATCTGGCAATTCGATTTTACAACCCAATTCAACGGGGATATGCGAATTCCGTCTACAGCAGCCAATCCTGCAGAGCATCAACGCAGAGAGAAATCTCCTGCCTATACCCTAATGAATGCCCAAATTACCAAACGATTCAGAATATGGGAAATATATGCTGGGGCAGAGAACCTGGGCAATTACACCCAAAAGAACCCAATTATTGACGCAAAGAATCCATTCGGGGACTATTTTGACGCCTCTATGATTTGGGGGCCGATTCAGGAAAGAAAATTCTATCTGGGCTTGAGATTAACAATTGAATAATGCAAAGGAAGCTTCAAGCTGCCAGCTACAAGCTTCAAGACAATATCCAAAATAGGAAACTAAATTTAAACCAATACTAACCGCTACTGGCTAGTAGCTTGAGGCTTATAGCTTGTAGCAAAAAATCAAAAACATGAAAACCATCACACAAATTCTGAAAAAGGCCACAATGGCCATTGCAATTATCCTATTTACTACAGCGGCTTACGCGCAGAAACAGGATGTAAAAAAGGTGGAAACCGTTACTTTCAATGTAGAACTGGACTGTCAAGGTTGTGTTCGAAAAATTGAAAAGAACCTTCCTTTTGAAAAGGGTGTGAAGGACCTGAAGGTCGATTTCAAGAAACAGAAGGTAACCGTTACCTATAAAACCAAAGCCACCAACAGCGAAAACCTTGAGAAAGCAATTAAAAAGCTGGGCTTTAAAGTAGAGAAAGAGGAGAAGAAATAATCGATCTCTTACTTATGGAAAGGAGCCATCTCTTAAAAAGGGATGGCTTTTTTGGTTTCTTGATGGATTATTTTGGGTGATTTTTCTTTTAAAGTAACTTCCGATATTATGCTTTCGTCCTTTAGCCGGACGGACTTTTCTTTTGTCTTAATACAAAAGAAACAAAAAATCAAGGCTACGGCACTCGTTGACCCATAACGGTTCGAAGACTAAACAGAATGAACTCACCTCGTTCCTCGGCTCAAACAGCATTCTGTTCTTAACGTCTTTCTTACCTATGGGGCCCCACCTACGATGCCAATGCCAAAGCGCTACTATTAAAGTTAATATGGTCTGAAATCACGAGTTTGTTTGTTTAAATATTTTACGAGCAAAACAAATTATATTTTTCCCAACGATTAAATCATATAGAGCTCTATTTATTCAGCTACCTCTTTACAAAACAAATATTTACTATTTTTTCCTTCATTTTCCTTGACTCGTATTTATTTTTCTTTGTAACTTCTTTTTACACTTTACAAACCTGGAAATGAACACACTCAAACATTCACCTGGGAATAGACGAAAAAGGCATCTGCAATTAGAACGAATACATTTTATGCAGGCCCATAATTCTATTGAATTCTCAAGATACAATTGGATGCCTGGCGATACGTAATGGCTTTGTTTGAAAGAACCAAACAAAGTCCTCCATTTCTACCCTTCTTCTCCTCCCCTCCTTTTCTCTTTGCTCGAAAAAGGCGATCCTCTGTCCCAATTTACTCTCTATAATTTTTTTAATCAACAAGCTAACTCAGCAATTGGTCATCAATACAAAGAATTTGTATCATGAAAGGATCCACACAACTGGAAAAAAATGAAGGAACATTCTCCATTCGTTTGCCTGAACCTGTGATGGGAAAATATCCGTCTGCAAAGGACGCTAAGAAGCCTGAAAAGGCATTCTTGCACCGGAGCAAAGGAAGAAAGGAATCGGGCAATTGCCTGGTTCAAAAAGGCAATGGATGTTCTCAACTCGTGATTCTTCCAAACAATACGGAAAAGCTTTCCTCCGCATGGGATGATGCATTCAGGGCAAAACCCCACATTTCGGATCCATACCTGGTATTTCGATTTCAACCACAGAGACTTTCCCGAAGGACAGAAAGACTTTCCCGAAAGACAGAAAGCAATTCATTTCAGCCTGATGAAATCAATTTTCGACCACAGAGAACTTCCCGAAGAACAGAAAGAATTGCCCGAAGAACAGAAAGCAATCCATTTCGACCACAGGGAACTTCCCGAAGAACAGAAAGCAATCCATTTCGACCACAGGGAACTTCCCGAAGAACAGAAAGCAATCCATTTCGACCAGAAAATTTCGATTTACAAGCATCCTCCCTTTCAATTGGGATTCGAAAATTGTTATGGGTTTACCTTTCAAGAATTACCAAAACCGAAAACATCTTATTTCCATTTTTTTTAAACAAAAAGGTTCAAGGCCTTCCTTGCATTTAAAACAGGTCTTTTATTCTAAAAATTTAAACAATGAAAAAAAGCATTCTTTATCTGATCAAAGCACTAAAAAGTCTGATCGGTTTGTTTACGGAGTATCAGCAGGTAATTGATGCCTGCCCCCAGGTTAAGGAGATCGTGGATTTACTGCCTGGCAAGTACCAAATTCTCATGGACAATGTACAAATCCAGGAAGAACCCACCAAGGGAGCCACAAAGGAGAAGCGGACGACCAAGGAACAACTTTGCAAGCTTCTCTTTCCTATTATGACGCTGATCTGCAACTATGCCTATAAAACCAAGAATACCGATTTGGTAACGCAGATGAAGACAACCTATAACAAATTAAAGAATCTCAACGCCGCAAGCCTGATTGCAACAGCAACGGAAGTGTTGGAGTATTGTGAAAGCAATACGGAAAATTTGCCTGCTATTGGAATAACATCTGAAGTGGTGGAAAATTTAAACATTATAAAACCAGCCTATGAAGCACTGATTGGAAAACCGAAAGTACTAAGAGCAAGACGAAAGGTGGCGACCACAAACCTTGACAGAAACAGTGAAGAAACCAATCAATTGCTATACGAACGATTGACACCAATGATGGAAAGCCTCTTTGCAACTTCGCAAACCGAACTATTGGCTAAATATCATGAGATAGTACATAAGGACAAAGTGACCAGACGAAAAATGGCGCTTATGGGAAGCATTACGGATGATGAGACCAATGAGCCAATAAGCAATTGCTGGATTGAAATCCCCAATACCAATATTGCTTACCGACTAAAAGGTGAGAAGGGGCGTTTCCGCATTCAGAACCTGGAACCCGGTACCTACGAATTCAAATGTACACAGACCAACTATCATCCTTTTGCCATTCAGTTCTCCCATGCCTGGGGCGAAACTACACGTTTGCAAATTCGGATGAAGATGACTGAGATTGCCAAAAATCAACAACCAAAGGAAGAGGAGGAATTGGTTGAAGCATAATTTATGGTTAAAATATTTCTGATTCTACTCTGCGTCAAGCTTTCCTATAGTACCCCCGTCAGGGGTTTAAACCCTGACGGGGGTAAAAGAAAACCACCTCCATACCGGAGGTGGTTTCAATCATTTCAGTGCATGAGGCAATTGGTTACTTATTACCTGTTTCCCAATGCTTTCTCATTCGAGACCACTTCATATCGCGGTGCCCGGTAATCAACTCAATATCTTGTTCTGACAAGTGCTTGAAGCGTCCCTGCTTTTTCAGGTAGGATTCAACCGATTTGAACTCTTTGGGGTTGCGATTCAGTTTGTACTCGCCGTTTTCATACTCTGCCAAAAAGATCAGGCCGCAATCCACTGCATCTTTTGCAATCTCAACCGAGGTTTCGGTTGGGGTTCCCCATCCGGTTGGACAGGATGCGTACACATGAATAAAGGTAGCTCCTTTGATGTGCTTGGCCTTGTTTACTTTGTTTATAAAATCCTGTGGATAACCGATACTTGCTGTTGCAGCATAGGCAATATCATGGGCAGCAATAATCTCAAACAGGTTCTTCTTGTGAGTTACCGTACCCGGAATGTTCTTACCTGCCGGAGTAGTAGTGGTTTTGGTTCCGTAAGGAGTCAATCCACTCTTCTGGATACCGGTATTCATGTAGGCTTCGTTATCGTAGCAGATGTACAGCACATCGTCGTTACGATCGATCATTCCCGACAGGGCCTGGAATCCGATATCAGCTGTTCCTCCGTCACCGGCAAACACTACCGTTTTAAAATCTTTCTGTCCAAGAGCCTTGGCACCTGCTGCAATCCCTGCCGCCATACTGGCTGATCCTGGGAAAGTGGTGATAATAGCATTGGAATTGAATGCCATTTGAGGGTAAATAAATCCTACGGCTGACATACACCCGGCAGGCAAGGCAGTATAAGTGCGCTCACCTAAAACTTTAAGGGCCAAACGAACGGCAATACTTCCACCACATCCGGCACAAGCCTTATGACCGTAGAAAAATTCCTTCTCGGTCATGTTTTTGGCATTCACTTTTGGGATATCTACTAAATTAGTCATTGGTTTCTACGTTAAGGCTAAAAAATTCTACGTTCTCTTCACTCCTATTTTCCAATCCGCTGTACAGCTTGTTGAACATGTCTTCGATTTCGGCTTTGGTGATATCACGACCACCAAGACCTCCTACGAAATTGCTCTTGTAAACGTACTTGTCGATTTTAGATATAGCAGAATTCACATTGGTGTAAACGGTTCCTTCGTAACCGAAAGAGATGTCTTTATCAATCACACCCATTGCCTTCACTCTTCTGGCCAAATCTTTCACCTCGGCTTCGGGGAAAGGACGCATGTAGCGAATCTTCAACAGACCAACTTTCTTGCCTTCCTTACGCAATTTGTCTACTACCACACGAACGGTACCACAAACACTACCCAGTGCAACCAGTACCACATCAGCATCATCGCATCGGTACTCTTCCACCATACCGTGGTATTCACGTCCAAACTTCTCGGCAAACTCCTGATCAACTGCATGAATTACATCCACTGCATCGAACATGGCCTCGTTTTGCTGGTACTTGAATTCGGTGTTGTCATCGGGACGTGAGCTAAAACCAAGGTTCTTGGGCTCATCGAACGACATTTTGTTTGGTGTTTCGAATGCAGGCAGAAAGGCATCCACATCTTTCTGCTCAGGTATCTCCACCAACTCGTAGGTGTGGGTCAGGATGAAACCATCCAAATTCACCATCATAGGGGTCAATACATCTTTGTGCTCCGCAATCTTGTAGGCCTGGATGATCATATCCAATGCTTCCTGTGCATCCTCAACGTAAACCTGAATCCAACCGGAATCCAACAGGGAAAGAGAATCCCGCTGATCGCCGTAAATACTCCATGGCAAAGCCACAGAACGGTTGGCATTCATCATCACTACGGGCCAACGACCACCACTACAGTAGTGCAATCCCTCGGCCATATACAACAGACCTTGTGAGGAAGAGGCTGTAAAAGTTCTGGCACCAACAGCGCTGGCTCCCATAGTAGCTGAAATCGCAGAGTGCTCCGACTCTACGTGCATGTATTCCGCATCCATCTCGCCTGCCTCAACCATTTCGGACAAACGCTCAACAGTGATGGTTTGCGGGGTAATTGGATAGGCTGCAATCACGTGTGGTCGGGATAATCTCACCCCCTGGGCCACAGCCTCATCACCGGAAATAAATATTTTATTGTTACTCATCTTTTGTTTTTTTCATTAAGGTTTGAATCTGTTTGTCAGTCTTTAGCTTCTAGCTTCAAGCCACAAGTGACAAGCCTCAAGTCTTTCCTCCTCGAAGGGTTTTCATCTAAACGACTACTGATAACAGTCAATATTGCCTTTCGCATCATTTATACTCCAAAGCACGCAGTGCGAAGGAGGATTATTCCTTCTCCATGCTGATGGCGTCCTTGGGGCACTCATGCGCACAAACGCCACAACCTTTACAATAATCCATGTCAATGGTAATTTTGCCATTGTCTTTCATGATGGTTCCATCAGGACATAGCAAATAGCACCGAAGACAATAGATGCAGGCATCATGATCAACAACAGGACGGAAGGTTCTCCATCCCGCATTGGTCTCGGGCAGGAAACCAGCCTTGTACTGCGGGCCGGTAGGGTAATCATCTATATGGGTAGGAATTGTGAATTCCTGGTGTTTTGGTCGATTCATTTTCAATTGTTTTTGTGGGTTTCTGTTGGACACAATCTATTGAGTCCCTCCTTTTTAACGATAAGCTTTCAATTTAACAGGTAGTTGCAACCTGTTCGCTGATTGCCTCATAAGCTCTCTCCACAATTTTGATATTCTTTTCAGCCAGGGCAGGCTTCATCTCGGTTTTGATGCTGGCAATGGCAGCATCTAAACTTACCAAACCTGATGCTGCAGCCAGGGCTCCATACATTGCAGTATTGGTAATTGGGCGTCCAAGAATTTCAATGGCCAGAGATGTGGCATCAAGGGCCAAAACCTGAAAGTCTTTTAATGCCTCGCAGTACTGCTCCACATTTTGAGTATTAATCAGGATGCAAGCTCCGGGTTTAATCCCTTTTTCGAAACCGGGAGTCACCAGGGTTTCGTCCATTACCACCACAAAGTCGCTTTCCTGAACTTCGCTGCGATCGTGAATCTTAGTGTCATCAATTTTGGTAAATGCCAGTACCGGCGCACCTCGTCGCTCTGGTCCAAAGGATGGGAATGCCAAAGCATGCTTTCCTCCGTGAACACTGGCAGCAATTCCTAAAAGACGAGAAGCGGTAAATCCTCCCTGTCCTCCTCTTCCATGCCATCTAATTTCCTTCATAGTTCTGTTTCGTATCTGGATGAGAGTATCAAGTGGCAAGTCACTAGTATCAAGTAGGTCGTAAGATGAGTGTACTTTCAATCTACAAGGTATATATCTCCCGCTATATCCCCTCATCAGGTTGTTTTATATTTTGTTGTGCTGTTCCCCTAAAAACCAGGGGAAAAACTCTTGTAAATGTAAAACCTCCAGTAAATATTTACTAGGAGATCGCCCAAATACAGAAAACTAATCTAGACAAACACACTTTTAAAAGAATTTATATCTTTACAAAACTATTGATTTATGGATTTACCAGATAAATTTTCTTTTTATGGAGAACCTTGACCGAATTGATCGAAAAATATTGCAGCTGCTGCAACAGGATTGCCGAATCACCATTAAGGAACTGGCCGAAAAGCTACATCTGAGTAATACTCCTGTCTACGAAAGGGTTAAAAAGTTAGAGCGAAGCGGAATTATAAAAAACTATGTGGCCGTTCTCAATCCAGAAAAGATTGATCGCAGCATGGTGGTATTCATCTCTATCCTACTCACCAAGCACACCCGCGATGTGGTAGATAAATTCAAAGAGGATGCCCTGGCCCTGCCCGAAGTGATGGAGTTCTACTACACCTCGGGAAACTTTGATGCCATGCTAAAGATCATGGTGAAAGATATGAATGCCTTCCAGTACTTTATCCAGGAGAAACTCTCACGTTTCAAATACCTCACCCGTTTCAACAGCACCTTTGTGATCTCCTCCTCCGATAAGTTGGGGTACGATTTGTAAGGCAAAATTCCCGGCCTACAGCTTAAGTGTAAAACTTGTGGAAATGAACGCAGAAGATTCATTTCCACAAGTTTTGTTTAGAATATATTTTGGTTCTATATGGATTATAGTGGGAGCTTTTCTTTTTAATTATTTCCGAATATTATGCTCTTGTCCTTTAGCCGGACGGGCTTGTACTTTTTTCATGAAAAAAAAGTACCAAAAATTCTAGGCTACGGCACTCGTTGACCCATCATCCCGATCTATCGGGATTGCCAATGCCGATGCGCTACGATTAAATTTTATGCGATTCGAAACAAGGAATTATAGGTGTAAATATTCTTCGAACAAACACAATTCATTTTTACCCACAAAAAATCATATAGAGCCTATATTTTGATTTTTATCATATCCTTTTTTTCCAACATGTCAAAGAGCCTTAGCTGTGGCCTCCACTTCCAGTCCAACACCCCCATACGACCTCCTCAAAAACGAAGACAACATGTACCATACAATTTAAGAAATTCAATTGTAACAATTTAGACTTAAGGTTTTTTCTTTTCGGAAAACTTTGCAGACAATTTATTTTACAGGGAATAGCTCCTTCAAATTTACAATTACCCTGAGTTTTCCTCAAAAATAACGAACATAACTTACTGACATACAAAACAAATGATTCTATCTGGATTATAGTGGGTGATTTTAGTTCAAAGAAATTCCTAATATTATACTTTCGTCCTTTAGCCGAACAATCCTGTACTTTTTTCATGAAAAAAAAGTACCAAAAATTCTAGGCTGCGGCACTCGCTGACCCATCACGACTCAAAGGCTAAACAGAATGAACTCACCTCGTTCCTCGGCTCAAACAGCATTCTGTTCTTAACGCCTTTTTCGTCTATGGGGCCCCACCTACGTTGCCAATGCCGATGCGCTTCGATTAAAGTTTATGCGATATAGAACATTAACACTATTTGTGTAAATATCTACAAACAAACACAATTCATTTTCTCCATTAAAAATCATATAGAGCTAATGAAACACAGCAATTTGGTTTGGTCAATTAAAGAAACTTTTCGAAATTGTATATACCAAAATTAAAACTGAGGCTGGGAGGAGCTATTTCCGGCAAACTTGGCAACTCTGGTTTCATTTTATCGAGTATGGGCGGGTAATCTATAGTTTGATTGTAAGGTACAATTTGGGCGATCCCAGCTTTTAGTTTCCAGCTTCTTGCCATTGCATCCAGTCAGGCTGACAGACTAAACAGGCAATGGCATGCAATTGCTATTGATGCAATAGATGATGGGGTACAAGTATAGAGACAAAAACGGTAGGATTTGTGAATTGAAAATTTGTAATTCCACATATCTTCCGGTGGGGGCTGCCGCTCCGTTAATCGGCGAGCCAAGGATCTTTGACGTATTGAAAAAAAACGGGTTACTATATTTTCCCCTGCCCTCGTGCCGCATGGAGTGGTGCGGGGGTGGGGATACTTAAGATAAGAGCATCAAGTCCCAGGTATCAAGTGACAAGATCGGAAGTCGAGGTTTTTTACTTCCCGTAGAGCTTAACGATTGCTGATAGTAGGTATCCCGACAGGAATCGGGAGGGTGAATGAATATAATTTAGGCGCATTATGCAATTGGTTTTGTGAAATAATTCCTATTGGTGATCCCATAGGCGAAAAACAAGGAGGCATCGGATTCCAAATGGACAAGCTTAAAAAACTTCCCCTATAAAATTCACCAGACCTAAGACTAAAGCACTTCCCTCCAAATGAAAATAAAGAGAATTATGGTAGCAAAATAACAGCAACCGAAGAATAATGAGAAGAAATATTGGAAGTATACTCAATTATTGACAGAACCAACAAAAGTAGTTCAGACAAGAAATGCAACCGCTTCCCCGTTTCACCATTGGGCCCAAGAGGAAATATCATGGTCCAAAGAGTAAAAAAAAACACGTCTTAAATATCGTAACCATTTTATGGCTATACGAGAAATTAATTGATTTCATACTAAACGAAAGTACTACTACTTTTCTATACACTTATTTTTAGGGTATACGCAAATAGGTAAAAGTTACGATACTTGCAAAAAGCGCCAGGAATGAGTAGACACTGAAAATACAGAAAGAGTGCTACATACACGAAATATATGGATTATACAAATGTATGGTAGCTCTATCTTTCTGGTGGAGTAGTTAAAGTACCAAGGTTGTTATAATTAGCTGCATTTTTCTTTGTCTCCAGGTTCTGACCTCAATTTACCTGTTTATTTTTTTCAGATCAGCAGTTCCTATTTTAGGATATTAAGTATAAGTTTGAATAACTCTACCTAATGGTTGGGATGTCTCAATATTAACTGCCAATTCTAATGAAGAAAATTAAGCACATAAAATTTATTAATCGAACAAGGCCAAAATTTGATTTTGATTTAATCAAACTGGAGTGGGTCCTTTCCAGAGATATGGACTACATAACCCAGCCTCATGTAATAGATTTTTTCCATATTCTCTTCATTACAGAAGGGAAAGGTATTCATACGATCGACTTTACCGACTATGAGTACATTAAGGGGACTATTTTTACCATTCGGAAAGATCAAACCCACAGGTTTACCAAAAATCCAAATACAAAGGGGTTTTTACTATTGTTTACCGATAACTTTTTGACGAGTCATTTTGGTAAAAATGAAGTATTAAGAGCATTCCAGCTATTCAATGATCTGCTGGTATCTCCCAAAATCCAATTAACTAAAAAAGAATTCGAAGTAATATTAAGATTAATAACTAGTATTGAATCGGAATACGAGGATCATGATGATGAGTTTTCAAGAGGTATTATTCGAAGTGCTTTACACGTACTCGTAATGAAACTATTTCGTATTAAAGCAAAAGAATCCAACCAACTCTCAACACGAAAATATTCCGAAAAATTTTTACGGTTTCAACAACTTGTAGAGGATAATTTTGCTAAGACCAGGAAAACTATTGATTATGCGAATATGATGAATTGTACCACCAAAACCTTAAATAATATATGCAGAACTATATTGGATAAATCCGCAAAAAGTGTAATCAATCAAATTGTGATTATTCAAATTAAAAGACTCCTTGTAAACACCTCTTTTTCCATTTCAGAAATAGCGTATGAATCGGGCTTTGATGAACCTACCAATATGTACAGGTATTTCAAAAAGCATACTAATCTTTCACCTGAAACTTTTAGAAAAGCTAATAGATAGCAATTTTCCCATTTTGACAGTACAAAGACATTGTTTAACCATTTGCAGCATGGGTTCAGAAGTTAATTTCGTATCATAAAATTTTAAATAAATAATATGGAACTTGTATATGTAATGGATCCGCATTGCGGTTGGTGTTATGGTTTTGGAAAGGTAATCTTAGAACTATTTGAAAAGTACGAAAACAATCCTTCGATTAAAATTGATGTTAAGTCAGGAGGTTTATTTCATCCGGAAATTACAGTACCTGAAGGTTTTGCTGATGAAAAACGTCCTATTATCAAGCGTATTGAAAAAACATCAGGAGTAACGTTTTCTGAAAAGTATTTTAACGAAATATTGGGAAATGGAAGTGTCTTAAATAGCGAACCTCCTACAAGAGCAATGTTATGTGTAAAAAAAACAAATCCAAAACTTCTTGTTCCCTTTGCTGAAAAATTGCTTGAAAAAGAATTCACAGACGGGAAAAATAATTCATTAGAGGAAACAATATTCGAAGCTGTTAAAGAATTTGAAATTGATAGTGTACAGTTTACTGAACTATTTAATTCTTCGGAAATGAAGCAAAAGGTAATTCTGGAATTTGAAGAGACTAGAAGCATGGTTAGTAAGTATTCTGCACTTTTTGTAAAACACAATGGACAACTAACGCAATTGGCTGGAGGATATGCCCCACTGGAACGTCTGGTTAAAAAAATTGAAGCTATTCTGTAAAAAAATAGGATAACTAATATCTTCATATAAAAACATCAAAAGTTGAACTTGCTTATCGCGTTGTTCAACTTTAGATGTTTTTAGGTTTAAAAATGGGTTAATAATAGAATATTGGGATATCAGCTTTAATTAGGAAAAGTCTAATCCAATTATGAGAACCCAAACAAATGGATCAACTGAAATTACTGACAGAAACAAGAAGCAAATATCAAACTAGTACAAGAAAAATGAATAGCATATAAATCGGGGGCCGATAGACCAAACAACACGTACAGACACTTCAAAAAACAGACGAATTCTTCTCCTGAAGCTTTTCGACAAGCCAAGAACCAGAAAATTTCCCATTTTGACAGCCTAAAGAATCTTTTTCACCTTTTCTTTCCTTTTTCAGGGCTGTAACTTTACACCTAATTAAATACCAGTATTTTAAAACAAAAAATCAATAACAGTCTTAGCACTAATTGGACTAAATCTGATGGCCTGCAGTAATGAATCACAATCTAAAAAAGACGAAATGATGGATTTAACAAACAAGGAAAAGGCAGTTGCCCTTATTGAGGCTTTTGCAACAGGAAGTTCTAAGGTTTTAGATTATGTTAGTGATGAAAAGTACATTCAGCACAACCTTGATTTTCCGGACGGGAAAAATATCTTACTTGGTTTCTTTACCGATAAACCAACAGGTATTGAAATCAAAATACATAGAGTAATGGAGGAAGGTAATCTTGTTGCACTGCATAGCACGTACGGAGGTGTGTGGAATAACGGAACTCCCCAGGTAGCTTTTGATGTATTTCGATTTGAAAACGGATTAATGGTAGAGCACTGGGATAACCTTTTGAATGAAGAAAAGCCAAATCCAAGTGGCAGAACCCAGACAGATGGAGCAACTGAAATAACTGACAAAAATAAACAGGAAGCCAATAAAAAACTGGTTCAGGAATTGATGGATGTAGCATTTATCGGAGGTGACTACAGCAATATTACGAACTACATAAGTGCTGAAAAATACTTACAACACAATCCTGGTGTTGCAGATGGTCTTGAAGGGTTTAATGATTTTGTGGGAAAAATGGCCAAACAAAACATTTACATGAAATACGCCAATTCTCACCAAATTATCGCAGATGGAAATTTCGTACTGACGCTTGCTGATGGAACCTTTGGTAGTCAGAAAGTGGCTTATTACGACCTGTTTCGTCTTGAAGATGGATTAATTGTTGAGCATTGGGACATTGTAACTGAAATTCCTCCAAGAACTGAATGGAAGAATGAGAATGGGAAATTTTGAAGGGATAAAAATATGAAACTTATATATGTAATGGATCCACATTGCGGGTGGTGTTTTGGTTTTGAGAAAGTAATTTTAGAACTATTTGAAAAATACAAAAACAATCCTTCGGTAAGCTTTGATATTAAACCCGGGGGATTGTTTCACCCGGCAATCCAAATCAATGAAGGATTTGCCGATGATAAACGACCTATTGCCAAACGTGTTGAAGATTTGTCCGGAGTAAAATTCGCAGAAAGCTATTTCACAAACATATTGGGCAATGGTAGTTTCTTAGATAGCGAACCTCCGGCAAGAGCTATTTTATGTGTAAAGGAATTAAACAAAGAACTCGTTGTTCCTTTTACTGAAAAGCTACTTGAAAAGGAATTTATTTTTGCGAAAAACAATTCATTAGAGAAGACAATATTAGAAACTGTAGAAGAGTTCGAAATTGATCGTACGAGTTTTGAGGAATTATTTCATTCATCTGAAATGAAGCAAAATGTGATTCAGGAATTTCAGGAGACTCGCAGTATGGTTAGTGGCTACCCAGTACTTTTTGCAAAACACAATGGTCAGCTAATAAAATTGGCTGAAGGCTATGCTCCTTTTGAACGTCTGGTTAAAAAAATTGAATCCATTCTACACCACCCCTAAGATATCTGAGCTTATTAAAGCCAGTCAAGTTTTGATACTGGCTTTTTGTTATAAAAAAGAAGAAGTGATTTATGATGAAAGAATTAAATCTAATCTATTTTTCACCTACTGGTAGCACAAATAGAGTGGTTAATGAAATTGCCAAAGGGATTTCCAGTACAACAATTAATGAAATTGATATCACGTATACTGGAGTTTCTAAATCCATTACAGGCACTATAATAATCGGATCACCTGTTTATGAAGGTCGATTGCCTAAGGTCTTTAAAGAAAGATTAAGTCATTTAGATTTAACAGATGCAAATTGCATTTTGGTTGTTGTTTATGGCAACAGAGCCTATGAAAATTCTTTAAAAGAATTAAAAGAACTGGTAGAAAGTAAAGGAGCAACAGTTTGGGGAGCAGGGGCATTTATCGGAGAACATTCTTTATCCAGCAAAGAAAAACCTATTGCAGAAGCACGACCTGATAAAAAGGATCTTAGTATAGCTTTTGATTTTGGTAAAAGAATACAAGCAATAAACATTACTAAATTAAAAACTATCGAGATACCTGGACAGTATCCACTTCCTGAATCAAAGCCTAAACCTGATGTAATAATTAAAACAGATGAAAATAAATGTATAAAATGTGATAAATGTATAGATGCTTGTCCGGTAGGTGCTATCCCCAAAGATAATCCATTGGTAACAAATGGCACTTTATGCTTACGATGTTGTGCATGTATTAAAGTTTGTCCTGTTGATGCAAGGGAATTAAATGACCCGTTAAGTTTGAATATTGCAAAACGAGTATTTGAAAATTGCCAACAACGAAAAGAGCCGGAAATATTTATTTAAAATAGTTATTATAAACAAAATACAGATGAAGAAAGACATTTTAAGAATCTTGGAATCCTACAATTTAATACTAAATGATGAAGAGGTGAAAAAGCAAACCAAAGAGATTGTAGCTTCAAACTTTGACTCATTGTACACAGTGGAAAATTTAAAAAAGAATTTTTCTTTCATTGAATTAACCACATTAAATTCTAATGATACACCTTCGAGGGCCAGGATTTTTGCTGAAAATGTAAATAACTTCCGGAATGTATTTGATATGCCAAATGTTGCTACAATTGTTGTTTATCCCAACCTTGTAGCAACATTGAATGAAAACTTAAAAGCAGCTGGTGTTAAAAAGACCTCTGTAGCTGGTGTTTTCCCATCCTCACAATCATTCACTGAGGTTAAAGCATTAGAATGTAAAATGGTTGCAGAAAAGGGCGCCGATGAAATTGATATTGTAATGTCAATTGGGGCTTTTTTTGAGAAGGATTACCAAAAGGTTTTTGATGATATTGTAGCTCAGAAAAAGGCTTGCGGTAAAAAGAAGATGAAAGTTATATTAGAGACTGGAGAATTAACAACAGCAACCAATATTAGGATCGCTTCGATTATTGCAATGGAGGCTGGTGCAGATTTTATTAAAACATCTACAGGTAAAGTTCCTGTAAATGCAACCCTGGAAGCTGCACACATAATGACAGTAGCTATAAGTGAGTACTATGAAAGAACAAGAAAAATGGTTGGCTTTAAACCATCTGGTGGAATAAGCACGGCAAAAGACGTAATTGAATTCTATGCGATCTCCAAAAACAACCTGGGAGAAGAATGGTTAAACAACAAATATTTAAGAATTGGAGCATCTAGTTTAGCTAACAATTTACTTAGTGAAATACACAAGATAGAAACTGGAGAAGAGCAGACCATTCAATATTTTTAACAGGTTAATAATTGAGCCAAAACTGGGTTAATCCAGTTTTGGCTCAATATTTTCCAACGATAGGGAAATATTGCGACTCCCGTAATCAACAGCCTAAAGCTTTACCTAGGGATTAAGAAATGGATCAATCGATACCATAACCGGAATCACCAAGGAATCGATAGAAACCAACCGACATTTATTGTAGTTCGGCTTAAATTCAACTTAAAAACAAGGATTTTGGGTCCAAATATTCGAGGGTACGATAAAATATTAGCAATTTATATAAAATCCCTGTTTGGGTTTAAACAACAGGCAGAGATAAAAACTATAATTCAAGAAATCTATTCCTTTTCCAGTTGTCTTGTTTTAGGATATCGTATAAACGAAAGCTGTTTCAGGAAAGAACAGGTCGGTATATTCCGTAAGAAATCAGAACGAAATAACTGCTCTTTCCCTGAAACATGCTATTGAGAACAATTAATCAGCACTTATACAAAGGGCAGAAAAATAGAAATGACCATAATTCAATACCCTTTCTTTATATCCGTCCAAAGAATATACATACAGGCGATTGTACTTGGCATCTTGCCCAAAACCTTTTAGTGCAGTAACATATAGTTTGTTTGCAACAGGATCAACATAAGTACCTGCTCCATAAATCTGATAATCGGGATCAATACTGAACAGGTCTTCGGCTCTCCTTGTGGCAATATTGAATCGACCTACCGATTTGGGAGCCCATCCTCCACCATTAACAAAATACAATGAATGGTTTGTTTTACTATAGGTTAAACTACCGGCATTCCATGCCCAACCATAACTGGCATTAACACTGGCACCAGATAAACTGATAAATTCATGTGAACAATTTGAGGGATTCACCTTCAAAAGTGATGCTCCGGCTCCAACCCAAATCATTCCATCCTTATCCTTGACCATACCTCCAGCGTTAGCGGGCAAAGAAATGGTTCGGTAAACGGATCTACTTCCAATATCATATATCAGCAATTCCTGAGCTTTCAAAGCAAACAATTTCCCGGATGCAATCATCATATTTCCAACCTCTTGATTCCCTACACCATTCAAGGCTGCACCAAGGGTATAGTTCTTCAAATTTACCTGATAGATACCACTCCCATTAGCTGTACCCAAACCTCCGGTACTTAAAAAACCAACCTGATCATCCAGGGCTACAAAAGCTCTGCATTGCCCATTTGGCAACAGCACTCTGCCTTCCTCCTTAAGAGTTGCGGCATTAGCAACCACCAGGCAACCTTTGTTGGTATTATATCCTTTGGAAACCAAATAAAATTTACCATTCTGAACACAAGCGTATTGAGTTGTAATACCTAAATCCTTACCTGGATTTTCGTTTTGAAAGATATTGGTTTGCAATTGGCTGGAACTACGATCCCAGAAGTGAACACTACCGGGCTCATGGCCAAACCATCCCTCGTTGACAATGAATACCCCGCTGGAGTATTTTCCTGCAACCCGAAGCGAGTAGTTCAACTGCCTACTTCCCAGCTCATTTGCCACTTCAAAGCGCATGTCATACAAGCCCGGTTCATCTGCATGGAATTCATATACCGGTTGATTGGAGACCGTTTCCCCATTCAATATCCATTTATAAGCCGCAGAGCCACTGCAGTCAAAATCAGGAATCAGATCTACTGATTCGCCACTGTTCAGATTCACCAGATTGTTTTCCAATCCGGTATCCATCATTTCGGGTGCCCGAACTTCATCATCCTGCTGACATCCGACAGAAAAAACCATTAGAGCCATTAACAATGCCCAGGTCCATCTTCTTAAATTCATAATCATTAGAGTTAATTATTAAAAAATAGATTTGTTTAATTGATGAGAGTGTCCAAAAATGAAGAAAATCTCGAATGCTTGTCATCCTGTAACGTAGTTCGGCAAAGCCCATTTATTTCAGGATCTCATTACTAATAGGTAACAGATTCTGAACCGAGTTTACGAGCTAGCTGAAAGCAAACTAGTTCAGGATGACAGGAAGTTTCATTTTTAGACACCTTCATCACAGAAGAAATGACCAGCATATTGATGAAGGTAAATACGACAAATAGTAGTCTCTCAGATCAAAGCCCGAAACAGAAATCTTAAAATTTTCTTATCCATCGTATTTTACAAATGCACCAACATACTTGTCATTTGCTTCTGAATTTATTTAGGGTTAAAAAGGTATACTTATGCGGTTTCTTCTTTTCCAAATACTGGCCCGGGAGACATCTATTCAAGGAAGGCAAGACAGGACATCGACCAACAATAACATTCGCAAAACCAATAATCTCGCGGCGCTACTATGCGCAATTGACAATGTTAACCTTGCCTAAGCATTCATTTACTCTCTGGTATGGGGAGAATAGATCCTCCTTTTTCACAGGCAGAACAATCAGGTACTACTACAGAAAAAAGCAGAAGGTATTGGAAAAGAAGATTCGGTATTGCACACCGGCAAGCCGATTGGCAAATGCAAATATTTGGGGACTATCAGGACATTTAAATTTTGTCCTGTGGCTCCATTAATTTTCATATCGTTTCAGATTAAATTAGAAAAAATTAATGGTAGCTGCGGGAAGTAATAAAGAAAGGGAATGAACTCTCTCTTCGCTTTTCACCCGAAAGCTACGAAATTCAATTCATCATGGCAGGTCTTCTGGCTCACCTTACTTTAACCGATCTTCCCAACCTAATGGTCAGTGATCATCTGAGGGGTTAAAGCTTTATAAGGCTTACAGCTGCGGGGACAGCTCCGGATTCGCACCGGATTCCCTTTTCATCCCATTCTCCCCTTTGGAACAATAGGAACCATAATTCACAAGCAAATTTATACAATTATATTAATACAGCATAACTTTTCTTTAACAAAATATTACTACGAGTAAAAACACAGATACTACCACCCTTGAATCATTGCGTCTTACAAGCCGTTTACAACTCCAGAAATATCATAATTTTTCATCCATCCCACCCCGCGGTGTGACAGGTAAATTCAAGGCGGAAGTTAAGGCTTCCTATTTCCCCTAGGGTTTGGCCATTGCCGGAAATGAGTATCCCTACAGGAATCAGGAGAGTGAATGAGTTTGATTTGAGCGCGTTTAGCAATTGGTTCTGTTGAAATACTTCCAACAGGTGATCCCGCAGGCGGAAAAAGTTTCCATCGGATTCCGGATGGATCGCATCCCCCCGGAAAGGAGATGGTTCAGGTCTATGCCAATTGGTCAATTTATTGTAACGAACTATCCGGTATCTCAACCCTGTCAGGTTTCCAGCCTGCAGGCCTACACCCTCGGGGCAGGTGGGAAAAACCTGACAGGGTGTAGAGCCCACCAACAAATCCCTCTTAAACAGGTATTCATTTTAGGACTGCCCTCTCAATACATTGATTTCGCACCAGACCGAAACACTTTTTCTTAAGCAAAGCCCCGAAAACAGGGGGAACAAGCTTAAACTAGATTCGTTCTATCTATGTATACCACTTTCGGGCTTTAAATATGAATATGTGAACATTGCAAACATCAAAAGATTGCTAAATACTGAAGATATATGTATTGTATCTATTAAGCACCAGTACTATCTAGACTAATTCTATATTTTGAAAACATTTTGAATTTTTATTTTGGTATTAGCTTAGACGAATAACTTCTTTATACTTTTAATAAGACTTTATGATCACAAAATCATAAGGCACACAATACATACCATATAGGCGTGTATTATGTAGCTTTATCGTCTGATAGGAGGAATAAATGTAATTGGTAAATATACACAAATGTTAGCAGCAAGTGTAAAACAGAGAAACCAACATTCTAAATAAAATCTTTAGACCCTGATAAATGAACTGGAATATTTTTGATTTAAAATATGATAAACGAGAACAATGGGCATTTGAAGAAATGTCTTATTTGCTTTTTTGTGCTGAGTTGAATAATAGAATTGGATTATTCCGATACAAAAATCAAACAGGAATTGAGACAGAGCCATTAGAAAAAGATGGGAAAATCTATGGATTTCAAGCAAAGTATTACACAGTTCCTGTTTCAGGAAAAAAATCAGAGTTAATAACATCAATTAAAAAAGCTAAAAGGGAAAACCCCAAATTAGATACGATTATGTTCTATCTAAACAAGGAGTTTTCGGAGAGCAAAAAAGAGGGGCAAAAGAAACCACAATACCAAATTGATATAGAAACAGAAGCTAAAAAGTTGAAAGTTGACATTGCTTGGCGAGTACCAAGTCATTTCGAGCTTCAACTTTCTTTGCCTGAAAATAAATATATACAAGACTTATTTTTTAGTCTTGAACCAAACGAAGGAGATTTACTTGATGAAGTTATCAGTCATAACGAAAATATACTTCAAGCAATTCAAACAGAAATACCTTTCGGTGAAAAACAGATAAAAATTGACCGTTGTAAACTTATTGAAGGGATTTCTGAAGCTTCTCAAAAAGGAGAAAACATAATAATATCAGGAGAAGGTGGTTGTGGGAAAACAGCAATTTTCAAGGAGTTTTATAATCTTAATTACAAAAAGATTCCCATCTGTATTTTTAAAGCAACTGAACTCAATGCCAATCATGTAAATGATTTATTTCAGTTTGACCACAAGTTCTCTTTTGCACAATTTATTACTACATATCAAAATGAACCAACAAAAATATTCGTAATTGATTCTGCTGAAAAACTAGCCGAAATAACTAATAATGATATATTAAATGTATTAATACAAAAGCTTAAAGAGTCGGGATGGAGTATTGTTTTTACAACCCGCTATTCTTATCTTAATGACCTGACATTTCACATTAAAGAGAATTACCAATTGTCATATATTGTAAATGACATTCCTTTAATTGGTATTGATGTATTAAAAACATTATCAAAAGAATTTGATTTCACGCTACCTGAAAATCATAAATTTTCAGAAAGACTGCGAAACCTTTTTTATCTGAGTGAATATATTCAGTTCTATCCTAATATTGACAAAAAAGGTGATTTTAGAAGCTTCATTGATTTACTGTGGAAAAAGAGAATTCAGAATAATCTTGTTCAAAAAGATAATCTACATATTGAACGAGAAAGGTGCATAATAAGTATCGCAGAAAAAAGATGTGAAACGGGTCGTTTTTATATCAAGGCTGAAGCTTTACCTCAAGCCGCATTATTCCAATTAAAACAAGATGAAATTTTAGGATATGATGACACGCATGATGGATATTTCATAACACATGATATTTATGAAGAATGGACTTTAAATAAAATTGTTTCACGTAGTTATGCTAATTACTCATATACAAAACAATTCTTTGAAGAATTGGGTAACTCTTTACCAAAAAGGAGAGCATTTCGATTGTGGTTGTCTGAGCAACTTTCTGATAATAGCAAAGAAATAGAAAGCTTCATTCAAGAAGCATTTAAAAATACTGCAATTATCCAATTTTGGAAAGATGAGTTACTAATCTCAGTGTTGCTATCCGAGTATTCTGAATCATTCTTTAAATTTTTTGAGAGTGATATTATAGCTGATGATTTCCAAATATTAAAAAGGATTTTGTTTCTATTGAGAATAGCTTGTACCGACATTTCTGGCTTTGAGAACATTGATGTAATTAAACCTAAAGGAAAAGGCTGGCAAGAGGTAATTGCGCTTATTTTTAAATACAAGTCCGAATTTTTCGATAATAACCTTAATCTAGTTTTACCACTATTGACAGAATGGTGCAACTTTTCTAAAAAAGGTGCAACGACACGATATTCTGGTTTATTAGCTTTGAGTGTAATACAAAAAACTGAAACTGAGAAAGATTTTTACGTTCATGACGATGCAGAAGAAAATATATTAACTGTAGTTTTTAATGCAACCAATGAAATAAAGCCTGAATTAATAGACATCTTTAATAAAGTTATAACTAATAAATGGACAATGCACAATGACCCATATGAAGGGCTTTGTTCAAAAATATTGGAGAAACCATACATCGCAACAGTTTTAATTAACACCCTTCCTAAGCACGTTATTCAGTTGTGCAACTTGTTTTGGCAAAAACGAGAAGTGAAAGATGATGACTTTGGCTTTAGTTATGACAGACATAGTATGGAAAGTAAATATGGTTTAGCAGATGAATATAGACATGATTACTTTCCTGCAAGTGCTAACCAAACGCCAATAAAATGGTTATTACAAATAGCTTTCCATGAAACACTCGATTTTATAATTGATTTTACAAATAAGTCTGTTAAAAAATATAGCCAATCCGACTATGGTAAAGAGGATGTAATAGAAATCACATTATACCTTCAAGACAAAGAAATAAGACAATATTTAAGTTGGGCAATTTGGAGTATGTACCGAGGAGGTGGTAGCCCTGTTGTACCTTATTTGTTGCAATCTATCCACATGGCTTTAGAAAAGACTCTTTTAGAATTCTCTAAAATTTTAAAATCAGAAGTGCTTGAGCAAATACTAATTAAAATTTTAAAACAATCAGAGTCTGCATCATTATCAGCTATTGTATGCAGTATAGTTTTAGCTCATCCAAACAAATTCTATAATATTGCTTTGACACTATCTAAAACAATTGAGTTCTTTCACATGGATTCAATCAGGTGCTCAAATGAATTTCATGCAAAAACGAATTATTCCATAGGGTATGGATTAGATAGGTTGAAGGATACTTTATATACGGATGAAAGAATAAAAACATGCGAGGACAAGCATAGAAGTTCAAACTTAGAATCGGTCTTTCTAAATTATCAATTTTTTGGTGTGAATGAGTTCACAGAAGAGCAGAACTCTGAATTCATTGAAAGACTGTATGAAATTATTGACTTCCATAAATCTACTAATCTATTAAAAGACGAATCAGGAGAAAAATCTTGGGGTATATTATTGGCAAGAATGGATAGACGAAATCTAACACCCAAAATCTCGAAGCAAGATGACAATAATCTTCTTGTTAAGTTTAGCCCCAAGGAACTTTCGCCTGAACTAAAAAAGCAGAGCGACCAAGCCCTTGAACATGTTCAAGAAACCTTTAAATATTCGTCTTTAAGAACATGGTCTGATTTTTTGATTGGAAGGAGAAGTGAAAATAAGACTCAAAAACACGAAGAATACAACAACAATCTTCTTCTTGCACTATCTGAAACTAAACAACTTGTTAAAGAGCTAAAATCAGGAAGGAGCGCAAATGGAATATTTGATTATTCCATACCTGGATTTGCCTGTTCTAAATTAATGATTGAACACAAAGACAAACTTACAAAAGATGACATAACATTTTGCAAAGACATAATTATTTCAAATGTTTCTCGCCTTTTCACGGACGATTACGACTATCAAATAAGTGACGGAGTTGAAGCCTCGGTACGTGCTATTCCCTCATTAATTAACGAATATCCCGATGAAAAGGAGAGTTTTTTATTAATAATGATTCTGACTTTACTAGATGAAATGTCTATTGGTCAGTACAAGAGAGTATGTGATTACGCTATTGAGTCAATTCACGAATCAAAACTATGGGAACATAATCATAAAGATGCTCAATCAATATTGTTTGGCTACATAAAACTCAAGCCCTTGTATAAAGCAATTATTGAAGAAAAAAGGAAAGAAAAGGGAAATTGGGGAAGAATTCCTAAAAGTTCAATATTTGAAGAACTAGATAAAATAACTAATGATTTTACTTTAGAAGAAATATCATTTGACATTAATCACATTGATTCATTTGACATCCATGATTATGAAATAATTTATCAGTTAATTCCTTCAAATACAAATAATAGTATCCATTTAGATATTCTCAGAAAGTCCTTGCCCATGATAGCTTCACAGCTATTAAAAGATAGAAGAAGCTACAAAGAAGAATCTGGAGATGACTCCCACATATACTTATTACGTATTCACATTTTCAGAAGATTTGCCTATTTTATTTTGAAACGAGAAATAACGGAAATAGAAGAATTTCTTAATCCATTTATAGTTGAATTTTACCCAACGGAAGAAGCAGTATCGTTTATCTCTGAATTAGTCGCAGCTGAGGATAATCAGAACAGCTATGAGCAATTCTGGCAAGTTTGGAATTATCTTTATCCTAAAATAAAAGCTGTATGTACTAATCCTCGAAATTACTATTTGAAAGAGGTTTTAATAAATTATTTATTAGCGTGGAGGTGGTGGCCTGAGGGTATTGAAGAATGGCATAGTTTAAAAAGGGATAGTTTATCTCTTTTTGTAAATGCATCTAGAGATTTGGGTAATATTCCATCTGTATTATATTCTGTAGCAAGAGTAGTAAATACAATAGGAGGTAATTTCAAAGAAGATGGTATTGATTGGATTTACACTATAACATCAAACAATAAATCACTGGAACTTGGAGATTTAGAATCAAATACATTATACTATTTAGAAAAGTTTACAAGAAAATTCATATACATTAACAAGGAGAAAATCAAAAAGGAAATAAGGTTAAAAAATAAGATAATTCCAATACTTGATTTCATGATTGAACGCGGTTCCATCCAAGGTTATTTGCTGAGAGAGAGTGTTTTATAAATAAAGAACACAAACACCAGCTGCTAACATTTTGTATAAGTAATGGCAGGGAAAGTGCAAAATATCAAGGTTTGTAACCCGCTCAAACTACTTAGCGGTTTGACAGGAAAGTACCACGCAATCGAACGGAGTGAGCTCATGAGCGCTAGCGAATAATCTGCCACTACTCATACAATTTACCGTTAAAGTAAATATTTTTATGGGGGACAAATAAGGGTACATTAAGTTACTTTGAAATTCCGAAACCCCTAATAGTCTACACCTAAGCTCGATTTACTTAGGTTCTGTTGGGCCTCACCCCTTCATCCTCCTAAGTTTTTGCCACTATGCATATGGTAGATATTGTTTGGGGTTGCTTGTAGGAAATGGATCAACAAAATAACACAAGGATCAAGCTTTCTCATTCAAACTCAATTTTCACATGGGGCGTTTGCGCCAGGGATTGACAGGTTAGGATGGCTTTGTCTTCGATTTCTTCGGCACGCAGGGCCATGGAGGATCTCATCTTTACCTCCCCTTCCAGCAAGCGGGCTTTGCAGGTGCCGCAGATTCCGTTCTGACAGGAGAAAGGCACGGGCGCACCTGTTCGTTTCAAGCCCTGCAGAATGGTTTCCTCCTGCTTCAAGCGAACCAGGTAATCTTGATTTCGAATGGTGGCGCAAACCTCTGCATTCTCCTCCGATGTGAGGGATTCGTCGTACTCCACAGAACCGGCAGAGAAGTACTCAAAGTGGATCAGTTTATCGGGAATACCCATTTCGTGAAGAAGGTTTCGCACATTCTGATTCATCTCGTTGGGGCCGCAGATGTAGAATTCGCTTTTTTCCACCACAAAGGGATCTTCAGTCAGGAATTCCTCTACCAGATCCTCATCAATCCTTCCTCTTTTGCCTTTCCAAGGGGAAGTCGAAAGGTCCAGAAATCGGGTGGAAAGGGTATGGGTAATTTTTAAGTGATCGGGGTATGTTACCTGCCATTGGGATAGTTCATCGTAAAACAGAATATCTGCTTCGTTCCGGTTGCCGTAAAGCAAATATACCCGGCTGAGCGGCTCTGCCTGGAGAATGGATTTGACCATGGAAAAGATCGGTGTGATCCCACTTCCGGCGGCAAATAGATAGTAGTTTTTATCGGCATCCTTCGAGGGGCGAACCACAAAGTCACCCATTGGCTTCATCACCTCCACCGTGTCCCCCACCTCTAACTGCCCGGCAATGTAGTTGGAGACCACTCCCTGGTGATGAATTTTCACGGTCACCTGATACTCCCCTTTTTCATAAGGAGAGTTGTGCAGCGAATACTGCCTTCGCTCCTCCTTCCCATCGATAATGAACCGAAAATTCAGGTGCTGGCCCGGAAGAAAATCAAATTCATTTTTCAACTCCTCCGGGATTTCCAAACACAGGGTGGTAGCCTTTTTGATGGGCTTTTCGATTCCTACGATCTTTAGGGTGTAAAACTGTTCTTCCATCATTTCCTGTCAATCTTCAAGGTCAAATAAATATGTTGCCTGTTTTTAAGCAATTGCACTTACCTTAAGATACTGAGATTTTATTGATTTTCCACAAAGCAATTGACTTCCCGCCCAATGGGATCGGTTTTCTGTAGGAGTAAACTGGCATTAATTGAACAAAAACCCCCGACAGGGGTTCGAACCCTGTCGGGGGTGAAAAAAGCTACAATAGACCTATTCCTTCTCCGGTTTTTGGGGCTTCCTACCACCAGCCAGGGGACGAGAAACTTTGGGCTTTTTCGGTAATTTTCCCGCGGGAAAGTAGTACTTGAAGGACTTACCATTTCAGCATTAAAATCAAGTCAAAATATCGCAAGGAAAAATTTATTAAAAACTTTTTCCGGGGAAACTGCATCTTTCCCCCCTTTACTACGACTTATCTATACATTTTTAGTAAAACGATAAAAGATAAGTCTATGAAACGTGAGAAATCAACTTTGACGGGAGCCGGAGCGGCGGTACTGGCCGTTCTTGGAAACATTACCTGCTGTGGAGCGCCCATTGCGGCAGGAATATTAGCATCCGTAGGGATAGGTGCCAGCCAGTTACAATTCCTAAAATCATTTCAACCCTTTCTGATTGGCATTGCATTATTGTCTCTGCTGATTGGATTCTACCGCCTTTACTTCAAAAAAGCCAACAGCTGCTGCAATACGGAGACCAATAAGGGAAATGCAAAATCCTCCAACAAGGGCTCAAAACGTTTTCTTTGGTTGGTAACTGCTTTCACCCTGATAATGCTGGTGCTTACTTTCAACATGAACTCCTCTGCACCGGATATGCCAGCAACGGAGAATACAACCAATTGTTCGGGAGGGAGTTGTGAATCGAGCCCCAAAATTGCCCCCCAAAAAAACTGTGGTTCATGTACTACAGCGAATTACAATTCGAAAAACGGTAAAACAGTGAATGGATTCGAACCCTTAACAGACACCAGGGAGAAAAGCTGTTGCCTGGCTGCTAATAATTTGCGTACGGCCTACTTCAGCATTGAGGGATTGACCTCGGCCTGTTGCATAAAACCCATTAGAGCTGCACTACTAAAGGCAGAAGGGATTAAACTCTTCAGGCTCAGCTTTGACAAAAAAATGGTAGGCATTAAATACAATCAAAAAGAAATTAGCCTGGAACAAATCGAGAAAACATTGGATGCTACCGGTTACAATGCCACTCTCGTTCAATAATCAGCTCTTAAAATAAATATTTCAATACTTAAATAGATTACAGAAAATGCAAAATCACAAAATTGTATTCTCCTTCCTGTTAAGCATCATTTCCATCTTCAACGTAAACCTGGGAATGTCTCAGGCCAAAGTTGATTTAAATTCAAGCATTACCACACGCCATTACTGGAGAGGCATTATGGTGAGTAATTCAATAAATTATGAAGCCGACCTGGTAGTAAGAACTCAGAATTTTAGTTTTGGAGCCTGGGGTGGATATGCATTTGACAATGAATATTCGGAATTTGATTTCCACATGGATTACAGAATATCTGATCGACTATCCGTTTCCCTTTGGGATCTGTATGCATCCAGGGATCGAAGCTCAATCGACCAATACGACTATTTTGATTTCGACAGAAAATCCACAAATCATCTTCTGGATGCGAGCATCAACTACTCCTTCGGGCCAAAATTTCCCCTGTCAATTGGCTGGAGCACCTTACTCTGGGGCAGAGATTTGGACGAACATGGCAATCAAAACTACTCCTCCTACCTGGAGTTGGCTTACCCAATTGCAATAGGTAATACTGCTGTTCGTTTCTTTATGGGAGCCAATGTTTTTGAAAACAGCACCTACAGTGAAAATACCAACATTGTAAACATGGGCCTAACAGCCACCAAACAACTCAGAATAAATGAAAACTTACAATTTCCAATCTGGGGAACAGTAGCCATAAATCCTGAAGCCGAAACCGCAAATCTTATTGTTGGTATCAATTTTTAATTTACCCCCTCCCAATATCTAGCATTATTTCTAATCAACCCGGGCCGAATCTTCTTCAACATGTTACTGTTGTGTTCGACCATGGAAGAGCTAGTGCAAGCAACAAAAAACATCCACAATCGATCCTTTGATTGTGGATGTTTCTTTAAATCTCACCCTCTGATAAGTTCGCCACCTTTTAGATTGCACCCTTCCAATCCCTGCTTTAAATGATAAATGTATTGAAATCCGAATTGCTTCATAATATTTACCGCAAGCCTGCTTCTGATACCAGCCGTACAATACACTAAGAACAAATGATCTTTGGGGAACTTCGACAATAATTTCTTAAAATCGAATTTGAAAGCATCCAGCAATATTGCCATTTTTAGATGCCCCACTTTATACATTGCCGAACTGCGGGTATCAATAATATGAAATGCATCATTGCCCTCCATCTCCTTTATTATTTCTCTGGCCTCACTGCAATCAATATCCTGGAAAAAAGGATGTAAGCTTTCTTGTTTTGATTTTTCCTTATTCATAATCCTATATTCCTTTATTTATTCGTATCCAAAATGTTCTTCAAACGGTCCAATCCCTGTTTCAGCATTGCCTGAGAGCATGCAAAATTCAACCTGGCATGATCGGCATAATCAAAAGAAAAAAGCCTGCCCGCTTCCATTAGAAGTGAATGATCGTGAAGTAATGTTTCCAGTTGCTTGCCCTTGAACCCCCAATGGGAAAAATCCAACCAAGCCAAATAGCCTCCCTGTGGAGGGGTAAATCCTATCGGAAGATTGTTTTTCCTTAAATAATCTGATATAAATTCGACATTTCCCTGAAGGTATTCCAACAAATTACCGAGCCAGAGTTTCCCGTACTGAAAGGCGGCCAACATTGCCTCCTGTGCATAAACATTGGGCCGTCCAAGGTGAAACTTGTTCAATAAGTCTTCATACATTTTTTTGAGAAGCTCATCATGAAAAATAGTGATCCCGTGAGTATTTCCGGAAAGGTTAAAGCTTTTGCCTGCACTGTATAAGGTAACGATATCCTGAAACTCAGGCCCAATTATGTTGGCACTGGAATAAAAAGGAGTGGGACCAAACACAATGTCTGAGAATATTTCGTCTGAAATAAGGTATATGCCATTTCTCGAACAAATTTCAACAATTTCCTCCAGTTCTTTTTTTGTCCACACCCTTCCAATGGGATTGTGTGGATTAGATATTAACAACACTTTCACTTCTTGCCTGGAGGCCTTCTGCCTCAAATCATCAAAATCAATCTGGTATTTATCCCCTTCGCGAAGCAATTTGTTCTCTACCACTTCCAACCCCAATGATCGTATCACATTGCGATAAGGATAATATACCGGAGTTTGAATAATCACTCCCTCTCCCGGTTCCGTAAGCACTTCCAGCAAAAGAACCAGAGAGTTTAGTAGATTGGGACCAAAACTGATCTGATTGTTGAAAAGCTTCACTCCCTTTTGCTCATAAAACCAGTCGCCAACAGCTTCCCTTAATTCGTCTGAGAAATATTCATACCCCAGTACACCATGATTTGTAACGCTATCCATTGCACGTTGGATAAAATCAGGAATTGGATATTCCATATCAGCGACTGAAAAACTAAGCAAATCCGGTTTCAATTTTGAATCCAATTGAACAGGATTCCATTTGTAGGAGGGAAGATCTTTTCGACCCACAATTCTCTCAAATTCTTCTCTTTGCATATTCTACACCTATTAATAGTGGTTCTATTGTTCATTTCTTTAGTCGAAGCCAGGAATCAAAAGATGCAGAAAACAGCTCCAAAGTTTCTTAATTCAAACAAACTCGAATCCTCAGGGGACTAAAAACTTTGAATTACAAGGCTATTTTTGTTAATTTGCCAACACAAACAAAAGGTAGAATTCATGCAATGCGATATCCATAACATATACAGAAGATACAGTACCCATTTACTGGCCTTTATCCGCCAGCAGATCAGGGACGCTTCCACTGCAGATGATCTTTTACAGGAAATTTTCCTGAAAACCATGGAATCCTGCATCAGCGACAAGGAGATTAAAAATCTGAAGAGCTGGCTGTTTCAGGTTGCACGAAACACCATTGCCGATTACTTCCGACAGCAAAACAAACCCTTCCAGGCAGAAGATTACATTAACCTGAATCACCTGAACTCAGCTGACTTTCAACAGATCCTATCTGACGATGTAGCAGACTTGATCGCTCTTCTGCCCGAAGAGTATGCCCTCCCCTTGATATGGAGCGATATTGAAGGCATTCCCCAAAAAGAAATCGCAAAAAAACTGGACATCAGTCTCCCCGGTGCCAAATCACGAATTCAAAGGGCTCGTAAAAAATTACGGGATCAATTTTTTGAATGCTGCGACATTGAATTCGATGCCCAGGGTAACATTATTTCCTGCGAAATCAAGGATCATTGTACCCCACTTTTGGAGAAAAGAAAATAAGGCTACACTTTAAAAAGTCTTAATGCCCTTATTTAGTGTTTCCAGGTTCATCTGGCATTCTTCCGGGTACAATTACAATTCCCTTCGTCGGTTCAAAAAGGATTTTACAGTCTTCTTTCTCAAACGGAGAAAAATGCAATTTTCAATATAGAACATGGAATTGGATTCGAAAGATTACATCTTTTCAATTATCCGGTAAAATCATCCCCAACCAATCCTTTCCCATTCATTTATTCCAGCCAAAACCACTACTCTTTCCCCTTTTACCTCCCCGCACCAAACAAAAAGACACCGACTCCACACGCTTAAACTACAAGCACATAGCAACACAATGTGTTTTTTTTTGAAAAAAAGTTCGCCCATTTTGCATCTTTCAGCCCCTCTTCCCGCCTCCATTGCGAAAACAAAATCATTTAAGAGTTAATTTTTTTAAACATGAAAAACAATGCAACTAAATTCCGGTGGAATACGGTATTTGGAAAAAATGGTAAGCAAACAAAAACTTCTTGTTGTCCTGGCTAATAGAAGATCTTCTTCCCTATCTATCACTTAACAAAATTATAAACAAAAGAAATAAAAATCATGCAAGAAAGTTTAATACTCTCCATTCGAAACTTATTCTATCAATCAATGGGAGTACACCCAACACCATTTTACGATAACCTAACAAAAACCTTAGGAAATTTTATTTTCATTACGCTTGAGTTGTTTATCCTGTTTATTGCAATTACTGCCATCATCGAGTTCATCATGATGCATGTCAATCAAAATAAATTGCAAAAACTATTTGCAGGGAAAGGCATCATTGGCAATATTGCTGCAGCAACATTTGGAGCCGTAACGCCCTTTTGTGCCTGCTCTACAATTCCAATGACCGTTGGATTTCTAAATGCAAAAGTACCATTTGGTTCGGTAATGTCATTTTTGATCTCCTCCCCTCTGCTTAATCCGATTATCGTAGCAATGTTAGCTGCAACGGTAGGTGTAACCAATGCCGCCATTTATTTTGCCTTGTCGTTCACCCTGGCCGTTTTCTTTGGTTTTGCACTGGAAAAACTTGGATTTCATCAACATGTAAAATCAGTTAAAGTATCAGGAGGTGCACATTCGGTTATGGATGGAATTGATTCCCGACGCTCCCTGTCAGTGGGCCAAAAGATTGGGCTCTCTCTGAAAGCCGGATGGGATTCACTTCGGCCCATTCTACCCTATCTGTTTGCGGGTGTTGCTGTTGGAGCAGCCATCTATGGCTACTTGCCGGAAGGGGAAACCATTGCAAAATATGCAGGGAAAGAAAACATTTTTGCAGTACCCATGGCATCCATTATAGGTATCCCCTTGTACATTCGAGCTGAAACAGCAATTCCAATTGCAATGTCTCTAATCTCCAAAGGGGTCGGAATGGGAACTGCTATTGCTCTGATCATTGGAGGAGCTGGTATGGCAATCCCTGAAATGACGATGTTAGCTAAAATATTCAAGAAAAAGCTACTGATCTCTTTTATCGGTGTCATCTTCCTGGTTGCTGTAATCACTGGCTATGCCTTCAACATACTAATGTAGATTTTATTTATTAATACTTTTAAATTTTAAGAAAATGGGATTATTTGGAAAATCAAAGAAAGAATCAAGTTGTTGTAATGTTCAATTTGAAGAGATTAAAGAAGAAAACAACAAGAAAAACAGCTGTTGTGATGTAAAAATCGAAGAAGTGAAAGAAGAAAAGGAAACAACTAAAAAGGATGATTCCTGTTGTGGAAATTAAGCTAACATTCTAAAAACGTATAGGTTTACAATGTATATCAGACATGAAAAAACAAACACACCTATACACCATGGCCTTACCATAGGACCAAGATAAACAGGGGTTATTAACCTTAAGAAGAGAAACGATCTTTGCAATTGTAAGGGAATAATATCTTTTTGATATTCAACCGGAACTTATAATTCAACAGATCGTTTCCTTCTTTTATAGATACACCTGGCTTACGAATATGAAAAAGATTTAAGCTTTATTAATTTCTCATTTTGCTCCAGGAGAATGACTTACTTTGAGATTGGAATTATCTTCTTTACAATCGCTTTCTTAGCATCTCTTACCGGTAGAGGAGGAGGTTTACTTTACCTAACAATTTTGATTAATGAAATTGGATTTTCTACTGAAACAAGGATATTATCCTTTCTTTTGATCATTGCAACTTCATTGCCTCACCTGCCCAAAGCCTTTAAGAAGACCAGGAAATCTATGATTACTCAATTTCTTTTGCCCTCTTTGAGCGCCTATCTGCTGATCGGTTTCACTGGTTCCAAAGCAAATGGTCTACTTTATGCAATTCTTTTTCTCTTTATAGGAATTGTTTCTCTTCTCCTACTTTGGACTCCTCCAGCTTCATCAGCAAAAAGATCCAGGTTCTTTAAAACAGGAGGCTTTAGCGTGATTTTCAGTTTTTTTGCTTCAGGAATCAGCGGATACGTTGGGCTATCTCCCTCCTTGCTGTTGGTTCCATTTCTTTCCAATTTGTTGAAGCTGAAAATGTCTGAATTTATACCCTATCTGCATTTTCAGAATTTACTGACTGTTTCCGTCGGTTTGGTGGGAACTGCATTGGCTGTTGATTCTAATTTTTCATTAGAGATAGTAACGATTCTTCTATTGATCATTATTGTTCTGACTGGAAGTTATGTAGGCAGTGGATTCCTCAAGGCGAAAAATGAATTTTGGATGAAAGTAATTTTCACTCTATTAACAGCTTCTTCGCTCCTGTTTACCCTTTGGAACATGGATTGGAAAAACTCTTTTTTAAATTCCAGACTGGTTCATTACCCCAATCTTTTTCAAAAGAGGAACATTGAGGACACTGATGGAGCCAGAAAAAATAAAGTATACATGAAAAACAAGTAGAACATTTCGAAGTCAATAAAAGAAGACAAAAAGAAACCTACTGATTCACTTTTACAGAATGTATTAAAACATCACATCATAAGACTTTAAAACAGAAAGGTAATATTTATCCCTAAGTACAATTTATAGAGAAATAAATTGTATAATTACTAAACACTACAAAAATGATAAAAATAATTAGTTTCAAAATTTGCCCATGCTATCAAAAAATATCAGCTCTATTGGAGGCAATGAATATACCGTATAAATCAGAATTCCTGGATTTAAACAATATCCCAAAATGGTTTACGGACATTTCTCCTGAAATCGAACCTGCCATTCAAACAGAAACAGGGGAGTACATCTCTGGTTTGGATTCTGTTATCGACTATATCGAAATTTACTATTACACATTGTACCAAGATTTTGACTCTAAACAAAAGGACAATGACAAAGAATGGAATCAATTAGCCACACAACAATATATTAACCAATGCAATACCCAAAGAAGTGGTGATTTGAAGTCCATGATGGAAAAAGGCACTCTTTTTTTTGAGGGACTGGAGTCAATCGAAAAACAATTGGGAAACACTAAGTTTTTTAATGGAGAAACCCTATCTGCCGTGGATATAGCATGGCTTCCAATACTTCATCGTGCTTACCTGGTAAAAGAAAAAACAGGTTATGACTTTTTTGCAGATTTTCCAAAATTGAAAGTTTGGCAAAAAAACATTATGAAAACCGGTATCCCCACTAAATCTGTGCCTGTCGATTTTGACCAGGTATTTGTTGAGTTTTATCTGAATGAATCTACTTATCTGGGGAAATGTCTCCATTTATCTAAAAACACACTCATTACGGAAACTAATTTAAATTACGCCTGCGAGTGTAGTTAATAAAAGTAACGAAATACTACCCAGACTTAGCACTAAAACCCGGAAGAAAGTGAGAATAATTCAAAGCTAATAAGGCTCTCGCCCTATTAGCTTTGGAGTTAAATAATATTCACGTCATTTTACTTCTTCTCAGATTTTCCGGGTTTCTTACCACTATCCTTAGTTTTGGGAGACTGGGGCTTTAAAGCCACTTTCTTCTTTTCCTCCCGAAATTTGCGAATAACAGCATATTTCGCCGCAGCAATGGTTTCCCGGTTGGCTTTTTCCGTGATCTTACCGCGGGAAAGGTCTTCCACTGCAATGTATCCGTTCATTAGCAGGAGTTGCACAATCATATTGTTGATGATGGTCTCCTCACTGTACCCCTTGGCCATGAACAGTTTCTCGCAATCCTGGAAGAACTCCTCCGCAAATTCCTGGTTGTTGGGCAACCACATCAATTGCTCATAGGTCTCGGTGAAGTTGTTCAACTCGATATTGATATTCGGCGTTACCAGCAAGGGATGGAAGACATGGTTCTTAGCCAAAGGCTGGTAGCCATCCAACATGGAAAGATCCACCGCTTTCCTGGCATTGTCCACACGGGTGAAGCGGGCCTTGCGCATCTGCTCCATCTGGTAGAGGAAGAAGTTGTAACGTTCCACTTCCAGACTCTTCTTGTGATGCTTGAACAGCCATCCGTACTTGTCTTCGATCTCCTTCTTCACCAGATTCTTGGTTTTGTGGATTTCCGGATTGGCATTGCGTACCTCCTGAATCAGCTTGCGCACATCCTGAGCCGCCTTCTGCGGTCCTGTGATCTCCTTCCCTTTCTTACCCAAATCGGTGGAGAGGATGGCACATTGAATGTTCTTGCCTTTGCCATTGCCCGATTTTCCACCCTTGAGAATATGAATCAGATTCTTTCGGATTTCCAGCTCTCCATCCTCATGGATAAATGGATTTCCTCCAGGCGTACTGGCCAAAGAATTGAAGATCTCGTTAAAGAAAAGCTTATCCAAAAGGAAGTTGCTTTCCTCTTCTCCATCAACGTTTTTTGCAGCAACAACAAACCGGTTCTTGATGATATCGAAGCGAACATTTTCCACCTGGAAGCTTACTCCGTTCCTTTTGAACTTCTTCCCTGCAAAAATCTTGTTCACCACCTCCTCAACATCGATCTTTTCAATCATTTTGTAGGAGGAAGCCAGGTTCCATTTGCCGGTTTTGGCATCCTTTTCCCAATCCAGAACATCATCCAGGTAGTTGCCATGCTGATCCAACACTTCTACAATATTCCTATCGGCCGTATAGCGCAACAGGGTTCTCTGGAAGTGAGGATGATCGGAACTGGTAGCCTTCTCCTTCCGCTCCCCATGAGCATCACGATACAGCATGAAGTTCTCCACATTGGAGTATTTGGTGATGCCCGCCTCATTCCTGGAGTAGTTGTGGGCCGTCAACATGATATCTACCTTGAAAGGCATGCTAATATCGCAGAAGCCTGCAATGGTGCTTCGGGAGTTCAAATCCTCCACATTGGAATCGGCACTGCTTTCAAACAGGGTACGGTACTGACGAATGTATTCAGGGTCGAAGTCGGTAACACGAGAGAAGTCGCCTATTTCGGTTCCCACGCCGTACAGGTTGCCCTCGGTATCGGGAAAGAGGTGCAGCATATCACCCGCCACCAGCTTGATGGAGCGAACGCCGGGCAGATCCTTCTTCAGCCACTTCAGCATCATGGCCGCCAGCATCTCCGACTTTCCAACACCACTGTCACCACTGATCATCAAGCCAAAGAGGCTTCCGTCATCTCCCTCTACAATGAAGAAGGAACCGTGGACAGGGGCTCCCCCCATCTCCTTCACCTTCTCATTGAGCATGGTCAATCGAGGCTTCTTCACATCACCAAAGTAATCCACCGACTTCTTCAGCGGGGTAACAATGGTTTTGATATTTCCCTTGGGTCCCTTCAGGTCGAAATAGCCAATCTGCGGGTAGGAGATCACCTTTTCGGGTGCACCCAGGAAGAGAACAATATCCGGCACAAAATTCTTTGCCTCCTTCAAACTAATTGCCTTGGGCTGATTCAAGCGATAATTATCAGCCAGGTACTTCATATAGGATTTCTGGAACACATAGAGCTCATTCACCAATCCGCCCTTCACAATACGGCAGCGGTAATCATCGGTATCCATATTGGCTATGAATTTGGCCATCCGCTGGGTAAAGAAATCGGAGGAAGGACGCGTTGACATGTTCTTGATGAATTCCCGGGGCGATTGTTCCCCTTGCCCTTCGCTAACAGGTACCGGAACATCGGAACGGTCTATCTTATGGAAGGGATACTCTCGCTTCTTGGCATCGGTGTTCATACGGGTGTGCGTTTGCACCGGTTGTTCGGCCGCAATCACACCGCATTTGGTCATCAAATCATTAATCCAGCTCAACTGTCCTTTGTTATTTTGGTACAGGCTCTTCTCCTCCATCTCGAAATCCTTGTAAAGGGTGAATCCATGCTGGATCATCTCGTTCACACTGGAATTCTGTCGGCTGAATTCATACACCAACAACTTAATCAGAAAGTGGTTGAACTTATTGTAGTAGTTGGTCCTTCTGGTCCGATTCAAGGCTCCGGTCAAGAACAGAGCGATCTTCCGAACTTCATCGGTTATAGTTTGCTCCTCCACCTTGTAGTTTCGTCGAAGCATTACACGATCGAGGACTTGCTTCAACTCTTCCGGCACCAGATTCTCTACGTACAAACGGGTATCCGCCTCGTTGTGCTCCTCCAGTCGTCGAATCAGGCGATTCAGAGTATCCATAACATTCTTCACCAGAGCTTTGTCCTCCTGTACCAGGTAAGCAGCAAACAATCTTTCCTCACCTTCTGTAAGGAACTCCTTCAATGCAGCGTAGAGGTAGCCGAGAACCCGATCCTTTTGAGGATGGTCGTTTAGCTCCTTCTCCTGAGCAAAGCGCTCCAGCTGTTCCTGAATCAGCAATTCGTAGTTCACTTCTTCCAGCTTCCTACCGCTGATCTCCTCCAACTTTTCAATTGCAAATTGGAACAACTCCTCTTTGGAAGGTTCAATCAATTCCTTCTCAAAGGGAAGATTGAAATGTAACAGGATCTCCCGGATATACTTCCGAAGGATGGTATTGTAACCCCCCAACTTGGCCAAATCACCAGCAGGATCCTTTTCATTGGCATTCAACACCAGCATCTTCACTTTGGAGTCAGAGAATAGAATCCGTTCCAATTCCATCAGGATCTCGGTCATGATCAGCTTCTCATCCGGCTCATCCAGCAGATGAGCATCCGGCTGGAACTCCAGCTTGCTATTCACATACTTCAATACGGTTGGCTTCCCATACCTTGCGATCACCTCGTTGATGTCCAAATGCTTGATGGCTGTTACCTTTTTATAAATCTGCGGCAAGAGGTTTTCATATACCTTGGAGAAAGCCTGACTGTTCAGGAACTCAATCAAATCGCGACACTCCCCAACGTTCTCGTAAAATTCAAATACCGCATTGGAGGAATCCCCGATGGAATTGATGCTTACCCCGCAAACATCCGGGAAAGCATGGTATAGGGTCTTGATATCATTGATCTTCAGGCTTACATTAATCCGTCGGGACAAATTCCGTATCTGCTCAAAATCAATCAGTACCTGCTTCACGAAATTTCGCGACGAAGTTGAAGCGAACAATTGCTCCAGGATCTCATCGGTATGCTTATCCTTATTCTCCGCCTGGTCCTTCCATTCCTTGAACTGCATCCAACGATCGATAAAAATACGGAACGAATTCTCCAGTTGGGAGGCATACACCTTGTAGCTCTCCTCGGTTCCTTCCACATAATCGCCAAGAGAGAAACGCACGAAGCCCATCTGGTACGGAAGGGCGGCAATCCCACGTTCCTCGGCCAGTTTCTTTGTAAATTTCTCCAAATCCTGATAGGAGAAATAGCCGTTCAAAGTCAGGTTGAAAAGATAGGCCCCCTGCGACTGTAGGAAACCAATATCCTCCAACTGCTGCTCCTCGATAATTTTGGTCGCCACCTTCCTGGCAAGGCTCAATCTCTTCCGGGATTCGCTTCGATAGATGCGGTTCACACGGAATTGATTCAGTTCTCTTACGATATGCTTCTTGTAGTAGCTAAAGAAAGCTTCTCCCTTGTATTTGAAATCATCGGGCAGCTCCAGTACGTCCAATTTATCCAGCGACACCAATTCATCCAACAGGAAGATGTGCAAGGGACTTCCCTCGAACAGCGATTCCCGCTGAACCGAACCGGTAGTTCCGGCGATTGTAGTGGGCACATTGCTTTGAATCTCCGCCTTGATAAAATTCTCCAGCTTCTGCTTCACCTTGTGGCGGGAAGCATCCTTGGGCAATGCCTCATCCATCTGACACTTGATGCGCTTGGCCTGTTGCGCCACCTCCAGGATATTCACCAGTAGAAAGAGGGAATTGGAATTCCCGTTGCTGCTATCGGTCTGCTTCCGGGTAAAGGCAATCAACTCCTCCTTGGCATCGGTTGTGGCCAGAGCGCCCAATCGATCCCCGGTAGCCCCAAGGTTCTTGGTTGTAGACAGGGAAGCTACCATGGAAATACGTGGATAGGTAGCAATGTTGCTTATAATGTAGCTTGAAATGGTTCGCCATTTGGGCTCATCCGGATCGTCAATCTTCACCGAATCGTTGTAGGCCTCATCCAAAAACAGGGTGAACTGAGTATTGCTGATGAACTTCAGAAACCTGATCAGGGCCACCTCGTTGAAATCGGTGTATCCCGTCGGGTTCGACGGATCGTTGATCAGAATGGTGGAGTTGGCACAGAAGCGGTCCCATAAGCTTCCCGTTTCGTCAAACAACTGGAAGGAGCTCTTGATTCTCTGCAGCTTGGTCAGGAAACGCTCGTAATCAATCCGCCCCTGCTCATCCAGTTCGATCTCAATATCGAAGGAGTTCAGGTCTAATTCTTCAATGGGGAACAAATCGTTGTACTCCCAGGCCGCCTGCTGGTTCAGGAAGATGAACGGCTTGGGCTGACTCTGATTCAGCACCAGATCACGTATGATCATCTGCACGTCATCCGAAATAGAGGTCTTTTCCAAATTGCCCAATCCGGAAATAAATTCTTTGATAATCTGCTGCTCGGCTTCGCTCTTCTCCTTGTATTTCTTCTCGATTCCCAGATCAATTAATAGATTGCGGAAACGTCCCTTACTATCGGCCTCGTTCTCCACCTTGGTCAGGTGCTCCTTGTATTTCTCCAGGAAAAGGTTGAGGCCAAAATTCTTATGGAAGTGATTGTGCAAGGTGCGTTGGTAGCAATCGGGAAGGATATCCAGAATCACACGGCAGCGATCCGTCACCTCTTTCTTCACTCCCTTCAGCTTACGATGCAGCAAATATTCCCCATAGGTTTTGATCTGGTTGCGACCACCTCCTTCGACAACGGTTGCCAAATGAATGTCGGGACTACTGCCATAGAAGTAATCCTTCATTCGGGTTTCAAATTCCTGAAGAAGTGTAGCATTGGTTTGGGCATGCAACTTGCCGTCCTTGATGTTCTCGATGAATGAAATGAAAGCAACCAGCTTCGACAGGATGTACTTATCAATGATGATTTGACGGGCAAACTCATCGAACTTGTACAGGATGATATCCTGATCAGGATTTTCGGGCTCGGCCAATTGCTCCGACTTCAATTTGGCCAGTTCCTCCTCGTAATCCTTGATCTTTGCCTCAGCCGCCACCCGGAATTTCTCCAGGTTTCGGGAATTCACCTTATCCAGAATCAAACGCAGGTTCATCTGAGTATTGGCAGGCGCCCCCAGCTTCTTGGTATGTACCTTGTTCAGGGTATTGATCACCTCGTTGTGGAAGGAGAATACCAAGCAGGTGTTGGAAGCGATTGACTCCGGTGAGCAATCCACAAAAATGATACGAGTCAAAAGAGGGAACCATTTGAAATCGTTCAAAGGATTGCGTCGTAAATTCTTCACCTTTACGATAAAGATACTGGTAGTATCCTCACAAATTTTCTCATACACCTCATCGGGAGTGGTAAAATCGATCACACGCACGATTGTCGGTTCAAAAATCTCCTCACGGATCAGTTTGATTGCGGTATCGGCCGTTCCAGAAACCAGGGTACGAATGAAGCCATTCAATCCCTTGAAATTAACGGTGGATTCGGTTCGGGTCAGGAAATTCTCCTTCTCCTTTTTTGTTGTGTAATGGGTACTCTGCACCACCATCTGGTCCAGAACATCCAACAGGTAGTTCCATTGCGCCTCTTCCACATAGCCATTTACACCAATTACGTCCCTGAACTTTCGAAGTTCACGAACCTTGTCACCCAATAGAATCTTGTACTGGAAATTAATCAGGTGTTGGCTAACCGGAGGTGTTCCAACAGAAAAATCAGGGCCATTCAGGATGTTGCGGATTTGCTGCTTTTCCTTTTCATCCACGGCCTCGATATCCATAAAATGGTTCATTCGCTTCACAAAGATCCCTCTGTGAGCACTGTACTCAAAGGCTTTGGAATTCTCATGCGGAAAGATCATCAGGGATACATCCACATAACCGGGAATTGCCTCCTTCAGGTCCAACAATTTCTTATTGATCTCCTGCTGTTGTCTTACCGGATCGTCTGACTCCTCATAACAAAGCCTTACAAAATGAGTAAGGCTCTCAAATATCCTGTCCGGCAGAAAGTTCTCCGCTCTCTCGCCCAGGGATTGGTACAAATTGATAAAAATTTGCGCCTCGTAATTCAATTCAGCCGATGGCCGTCCACTTACGTGCATTTTTCTTTTCTTTAATGGTTGTTATAATAAGTACTGGCAAAAAAAAAATTGCAAAATTTAGTTTCCCCCTAAATTTTCCATAAGTAGTTAGTCGTGTGTGATACCCTGTAAAGATAGTGAGATTTTTCACTACTCCGTATAAAATTCTTCACCTTTTATTTTGCAAAGGTTTGCGCAGTAGCTTTTTACCCCTGACAGGGTTTGGAACCCTGTCAGGGGTAAAAGGGCAATGGATGCTTTTTTGTATAGAGAAAAATCCATCAAAGCCAAACTCATTTTCTAATGGTTGGTTAGAAATTTGTAAATTAAATAATCAATTATCCCTGTCAGAATTTCTAATCCTGACAGGGGTAAATCACCTACCAATATGCAAAAGATCGAACCTTTTCAATACGGCCAGTACTATCACATCTACAATTGTGGTATTAACGGAGAGAATCTATTTCTGGAAGCTGCAAATTATGAATACTTTCTGAGTTTGTACGATAAATACATTTATCCCGTTGCGGACACCTATGCATGGTGTTTAATGCCCAATCATTTTCATCTCATGGTTCGAATCAAAACGGAAGAAGAAATTGAAGCAACAAGCCCTGACAGGGTTTTAAACCCTGTCAGGGCTAATAAAACAGTAAAACCAACCCACCAGTACTTTTCGAACCTGTTCAATTCCTATACCCAGGCCTTCAACAAACGATACAACCGGCATGGTGGCTTATTTAAGAGACCATTTAAACGCAAATCGATTCATGAGAAAAGCTACTTTCGAAATTTGATCATCTACATTCACAACAATCCGGTTCATCATGGTTTTTCCGATGATGCCGTGGATTACCCATGGAGCAGCTACCTTACCTGTGTTTCTGTAAAAACAACTCACTTGCATAGAGAAACAGTTATTGGCTGGTTTGATAATCTGGCCAATTTCAAATTACTCCATCAAACACAAGACAACATTATGTCTCTGGAGGATTGGTTGTATAGCCCTGACAGGGTTTGAAAACCTTTCAGGGCTAAACAACCACAAAAAAACCACCCCGTAAACGAGGTGGTTCCCAAATGTCCTTTTTTAGAACAAGCTCTATTAAAATATATCCTTAAGAAACGGTTACTTTTTCAGCAACCATTTTCTTTTCATCCAATTTCTTGGTCACCCGGCCATAAATGATCAATGCTACAGCTGACACCGAAGCAATTGCCACAAAGTAATACCAGATGTAATGGGCATGTGCCGAAGCTTCCTCCCATGCCGCATGAGTTTCAAACAACTTTGGATCGGGACAGTACTTTGAAAGTAAGAAACCTGACAATCCGAATCCCAAGATCGAGGAAACGAAGGAGTGCAGGTGGCTAAACCCAAGGTACATCCCCTCTTCTCCTTTGGGAGCCTGAAGTGAGAAGTACTCCAGAAAACGAGGAGAGATGAAGGATTCTGCCAAGCCCTGGAAAATAATCCCCACAATCATCATGAAAGCAACGGGATGCAAGCTAAACAAGCCAAGATTTACCGACTCTACATCCAAAAGGTTACCAGCAGCCATACAGAGTGCCGAAACAGGCATAATAAACATCCCCACGGTCATGGAAAGCAAAGCAGTTCTTTTGGCCATCAATTGGGTAATCAATCCAACGGAAAGTACAACCACCAATGGGTTCACGTTAGCATACCAGGAAGGAGAAGCACCCTCTCCGGCCAAACGCAATACGTACTTAGGCATGGTAGCATACAACTGGTGCTGAACCATCCAGAAACCAGTTACAATTAGAATCAGAGCTACCAAGCGGCCGTTGGAAACAACCTGAGTCAGCGCCTTCCAAATCTGGCCCATGGTTTTTCCTTCTCCCTCGTGACGAGCACTCTTGTAAAAAAGGAAAACTCCAACAAAAGCCAAAAAGGTCATCGAAGCAGAAAAATAGTTCAGATTCACCAAACCTTCGTTTCCCATTGCCTCACGCAAGGGCTTTACGATAGTCTTACCCGAAAAAGAACCAATATTTACCATAGCATAGAAAATGGAAAACCCCTTGGCTCGGGTAGCCTCTGTTGTTTCCTTTGCTACTGTACCTGTAATCACTGACTTAATAAAGGATCCCCCTACCATGATGATCATGATAATGGGAATGATCATCCATTTGTGAGAACTAGTCTCCAGTCCTTTAAACACAGTCGTTTGCGTATATTCTACCAATCCGGCTGACTCAAGCATGGTTGGTAAAATGGCCAATCCCGCATATCCAATACTTAGCAGCCCAAAAGCCAACAGGAGAGCATTCCGAAAACCCATTTTATCCGCCAGAGCTCCACTAAAAGTAGGTAACAGATACAATCCGGCAGAAAAGAAACCGGAAATCAGGGCAGATTCCACATCACTAAAGCCCAGTATTCTGGACAGGTATATGGTAATTACAATAAAAACACCATAGTAAGCAGCTCTTTCCAATAGTTCTACAGAGTTAGCTACCCAGAAAGCTTTGGAAAAGCGCTCTTTTACCGCACTCACATTTTCACTCATGTTTATTCACAGTTTTAGTTTAATCAAGGTTTAATTGTCCGTAATCTTAGCCTGTAAAAATAAATTTACTTTTCGGAACCGCAAATAGGGAAAATCCCACTTTGGAATTTTCACAAAGATCTTGCCACAGACTCTTTTAACAGTATATTAAACCTTGTATATGAAAAGATTCGTTCCGATTGATATATTTTATTCAAGACAATACATCATCCTACTAACACTAACCTCCTGCTTAACTGTCTAAACCACCCCAATATATAATTTATGGATCGAGAATCTTATTCTTATGTTACTAAAACTTACTACAAATCAGACCATCTAACTCGCCGACCTTATTGTTTTATTGGTTGTAGAGAATTTGTTATAATAAAACTAAGGTAATAAGTTGGTTCTTTGGCGCGGCATTAGCTACTAAGGAGGGAAAAAGGAAATAAGGTTGTTATTATTAGGGGAATCCAGGATATAATCAAGAACAATCTTAACTACCTCCATGGGAGAATTGCTTTTTAAAGGGGGATATCGAAAACCTTATTTTTCAAATCAAACCTTAGTGGCATAAAAAAAGCCCGGGCAAAACCCGGGCTCCGTATAAATTTTCAAAAGGGCATTATTCCCAATCCAGAATAACTTTTCCACAATTCCCTTCTTCCATAATATCAAAACCTTTCTGGAAGTCTTCGGCTTTAAATCGGTGAGAAATCATTGGTGACAAATCCAATCCGCTCATTAACATCTGCTCCATCTTGTACCAGGTTTCGTACATTTCGCGACCGTAAATTCCTTTCAACTGTAGTCCCTTAAAGATGATATCGTTCCATTTCACTTGTGTTTGTGAAGGTAGGATACCCAACAAGGATATTTTTCCGGAGTTGTACATGTGAGCAATCATATCATTAAATGCAGCAGGTGCACCAGAACATTCCAGACCGATGTCAAAACCAATCATGCCCAATTCCTTAATCACATCATCAAGATTCTCTTCCATGGGGTTGATCACACGATCGGCTCCCATTTTCTTAGCCAACTCAATTCGATAAGGATTGGTTTCGGTTGCTACCACATAGCGAGCCCCTGCAAATTTTGCAATCGCCACACACATGCTACCGATAAGACCGGCACCAGTAACCAAAACATCTTCCCCAATCAATGGAAAAGAAAGAGCAGTATGAGTAGCATTGCCAAATGGATCCATAATGGCCAGCAATTCATCCTCAATTTTATCGCTCATCTTCATCAAATTCGACGAAGGAATCGCAGCATATTCAGCAAAAATACCATCGATATTCACACCAATACCAACTGTATTCTCACATACGTGCTTGCGACCTCTACGACAGTTTCTACAATGTCCGCAAGCAATATGGCCTTCTCCTGTTACACGGTCTCCAACTTTGAAACCAGTAACCCCAGCCCCAACTTCAGCAACTTCTCCAACATACTCATGACCAATGATCATACCTGGTTTAATGGTATTTTGCGACCATTCATCCCATTTGTAAATATGCAAATCAGTACCGCAAATTGCAGTTTTTCTAATTTTTACAAGAACATCGTTAACTCCAATCGTAGGAATGTCAACTTCCTCCATCCATAATCCTTTTTCAGGCTTGGATTTTACCAGCGCTTTCATTTTAGCCATTGTCGTATTATAAATATGTGTTTGTTTAAGTATTTAATCCACTACATATATGACAGTTACATATTTAATGAATCTTTTCGAAAAGTATAAAAACTAAATTATAATATCAATATGTTTTGCATTAAATCTTTTAATAATAGAACATGATTAAAACAATACAATAACCATTTCGACCACAATGTTCATCTATTCAAAAAAGCAACTCTCTCCCATTCTAAAGATCAAACAATTAAATTCTCCATTCGAGACCTAAAATCAAATTTCTGCCCGGTGCTACAATACCAGAAGAATAGGGACGGTAGCGTTTGTTGCAAATATTTTCCAGAGCAAGATTCATTCGGATTTTAGAAGTCAAATTGTATGTTGAACGGAAGTTTAGGGTCATCCAACCAGGAGAATAGGGATCTCCATTTTTATCTAAGGCATAAATATGAGGTTTATCCTGTTCCGAAGATGCCAAATCTTTGTTTTCCAATTTACCATTAAACAAAGTGTACAGCTCTGTTTTAAACTTACTACTAAGATATTCCAAATGCATGCTTCCAAACATTGGTGGCACATGTCGAACAGGACTCCCGTCTTCCAGCTCCCCGTGAGTTAGATTCAGATGAGAACGGAAAGTAAGGGGGCCAAACAATTGTGCATGTGTCCCAAAGTACAAGCCGTAGATTTTGGCCTCATCCGCATTTACAATGGCCTGCACTTCACTCAAAACACCATCATACATCAAAGTTGTTTCTCCATTAAAAGTGAAATCCCTGCGAACCAGAGCATCTTTCAAAAGAGTGTAAAATCCTGAAAGCTCCACAATCACCCGATCGTTAAAATTCTTCTTTACTCCCAGATCCAGATTGTAGGCAAACTCCGGATCCAGATCAGCATTGGGCACAACAACCTTTCCCGGCTCAGAATCAAAAACCTTACCTATATCATCTATATTGGGTGCACGAAAACCACTGGAAGCATTCATTTTGATCTCCCAACTTGGTTCAGGATGATATACCACCCCAAGACTACCATTAAAAGCACCGGTATTCAAATCCAGGTTTTGGAAAGGAAATTCGTAGAAAGTAGGATCCAATTGAGCATCAATTCTAATCCAACTGTATCGGATACCACCGTTAAGGGTTAGTTGATCGGAGAATACTTTTTTGTAATTGGTATAGAAAGCCAAGCTATTATATTCGGAATCATCAGGATAGCGACTTCCTATTAAGTTTTTCTCGCCTGTTTGAATGTTCCGTTCATGTCCTTTGGAGTTGAGATTATTAAATGTCCACTCACCCCCATAATACAGAATATCATTCTCATTAATTCTTTTTTCGAAATCTGCATTAAAGGAGTATACATTCACTTTTTCTGTTCGTTCCCGAATGTTGTCCTTATTTAACTTTCGATCGTGACGACTCTCCTCATAATCCTGAAAAGAAGCAACCATGCTGGCATGATCATACAGTACATTGCATTTGGAAAGACTAGCATTCAAGGTGTGCATTTGCCATTTCTGCGGACC
>JBGRQA010000035.1:0-61229 GCA_041725895.1 Marinifilaceae bacterium | reverse complement strand
GCAGAGTGGTCGAATGCGGTGGTCTTGAAAACCATTGTACCGCGAGGTACCGGGGGTTCGAATCCCTCTCTCTCCGCAAAATGAAGCACTGAGGTTAACAAACCTTGGTGCTTTTTTTATGTGCTAAACTCAAGGGATGAGACTAAAATTCGTAATATATTCACAACGAGAGACGAGGAGTAATCCCTCTCTCTACGCAAAGAAAAGTAACTACAATGTGGTTCCTTTTTTTTTACATCAAAAAATTACTTTAAGAACCGAGAGGGATGAGAACCGGGTTCGTAATATTGAATCAAGTACAATTTCCAGGTTTCTATTTTCGACTCTGCCTTCCAATAAAGTCAATAGACATCTATAACCATCAGAATATTATACGAAGCGTGCAAAGGTCAAAAATCTGGAGATAACTTCTTATATCATTCCTTACAATTAATGTGAGGGGGTCGAGATTGAAATACGGTTGATATCATATTCCATGATACAATAACAAAAACGCATTCTAGTATCATTAAGCACAAGAAATCCATCCACGAGCAAAGAAGATGAGAAACACACGGGAAGAAACAAATTCTCAATGCAGAACGCTCCTTACTTCTCAACTATTCCCCATTTATTTTCTCATCCATCAATTATCTTCCCCTCCAATAATTTAATACTTGACAAACAGATTAATTCTTATTAAATTAATCAGACACACATCTGATGCTATGACAATCAAATCTTTTACAAAACAAGATATTGTTTCCTTTCAGCCAGACCTTATCAAAAGGTTTATTGAGCTATGTTTTGAAGGAGTATTCATCGAAAACTTAGAGGGAGATATACTGGAATGCAATGACTCTGGTTGCAAAATGTTTGGATATACCAAAGAAGAAATGCTTGGTAAGAACATAAGGGATTTTTTAATGGAGGAAGACGCTATTAACCTCCCTAAACCTCTTACAGAAGATCATCTCACAGATAATAAATACCTGGAAAAAATCAACAAACGAAAAGATGGAAGTCTAATTTATATTGAGATCAAAATCAATCATATTTTTATCAATAAGAAAAAATATCGCATAGCCTTTATTAGAGATATTAGTGAAAAAAAGAAGCTGGAGGAAGAACGCTTGAAAACTATGAAGATGCTCCTGGAAAGAAACCGAACCAAAAATCTAATTATCTCTACCATTTCTCATGATCTACTCAACTACTTTGGGAATCTAAAAAACCTTGTTGACATTTTTGATTCCCCCGATGAATACGGAGGTTTAGACAGAGTAACATCCTTTATTCCCCTACTAAAAAAATCAGCTTACGATTCATACGATCTATTAAACAGTTTGCTGAATTGGGCCCACGAGCACATTCACCAACCTACCTTTGCCCCCAAACAACAAAACCTAAAACCAATTGCCACCACCACCCTACAACTCTTTACAGATCGAGCCAAACAAAAGAAAATCCAATTGAATAATCTATCTTCAGAAAATGCATGGGCTTGGTTTGATTCTCACATGATTTCCTCTGTTCTTCGCAACCTCATTTCCAATGCCCTTAAATTTACTCCATCCGGAGGTTCAATTACCCTCCAAACGGAATGCACCCCGGACTACTTAAATTGCAGTATTCGTGATACCGGGCTTGGCATGTCTCCAACAAAATTGAGCACATTGTTCAATCTAAAAACACACTCCAGCGAACCTGGCACTAACAATGAAAAGGGAAATGGACTTGGCTTAATTCTATGCAAAGAATTTGTAGAACAAAACCATGGGCAACTTACAGTGCAAAGCCAACCAGGAGAAGGTACTTGCTTTACTTTCACTCTCCCTGTTCGACCTCCCTCAACACATTCGAAACACGAATAAACAATGAGTTCCTCCTTGTATATACTTCCCTATAAAACATTACCACCTCACAGTAAACACCGTTTGCCCCGGTTTGGATCGGCAAACCAAACTCCCTCCATGTGCTCGCAATATTTGGCGTGAATAGCTTAAACCAATTCCGGAACCATGTTCCTTAGTGGTATAAAAGGGGATGAAAATTTCATCAATTAGTTCTTCCGGGATACCTTTCCCGTTGTCAGTAATCAGGATTTCGGTGATTTCCTTCCGCTTTCGGCTTGCGATCTCAATATTGGCATCGGCAATATTCTCCATTGCCTCAATGGCATTCTTCACCAAATTGATGATTACCTGAACCATCATTTGTTCGTCGGCAATGAAGGCAAAATCGGATTTAGGCCTCTTGAACTGAATGCGCCCATTGAAATCTTCACGCATGGGGGAAAGCATGATGTTCAACCTGTCGAAGAAACTGTGAGCACGAATTGGGGCCAAATTGGGTTCGGGGGCTTTGGACAACACCCGGTAGGATTGAACAAAACGAATCAGGGCCTCGCTCATTTCACTAATAACACCCAGTCCGTTGATGGTTTTTTCGACTTCCTCGTCGGCCGAGGACAGGGTGGCCAACTTGTTTTGCCAGATTTCCTGCAGGGATTGTGCAATGGAAGTTACCGGGGCCAACGAATTCATGATTTCATGGCTGAGTACCCGGATAAGTTTCACCCAGGCATCTATTTCTTTGCGCTCCAGTTCCCCACGGATATCCTGAAGAGTGATCAATTTCACTTCTTCTTCGTTACTCTTGATTACAGAACACCGGCAAACAATCTGAATTCTTTCCCGGGCAGAAGTAAGAACCAATACTTTTTTTTGCCTGTTTTGCAATTCGATAAGAGATGCTTTGAATTTGGGATCCATCCTATCCAACTGGGAAATATGAGTGAAAGTTGGCAGGTTCAATAATTCCAAAGCAGCAGAATTGACCTCGTCCACAAAACCATCGTCATTAAGGACAAGAACACCTGTGGCCAGATTCTGCAGTATTTCACTGAAATACCTTTCCCTTATGGTGGTATCCACCTTGATTTGCTGCAGAATAAGATTCAGTTCATTTAAACTTTGATGCAATTCATTGATAGTGGCATTACCCGTTTGCTGGGAAAAGCGCAGGGTGGTATCCTCATTTTTTATGGCTTTGATAAAAAAGCTGATTTGCCTGTTGGTTCTGTTAAGAAACCTTATGAACTCAACAACCAAAAGAACTTCAAGTGGGATTAGTAGCAGATAAGTATACCGAGATCCATTACCAATGGAGATTCCCATTACAACAGCAATAGTGACAATTATGATTATGCGTACAAATAGCCAGAGATTGTAATGCCTATAAACCATACTTTTTAATTTTGTTGTACAGAGTTTGACGGGTTATACCCAACTGACTGGCCACAGCCGTCATATTACCAGCCTGTTTCTCAATGGCTGAAGCAATCACTTTTTTCTCCATATCCTCCAGGGTACCATCATAATTACTCATACTGGTAGGATCACTGGCCTGGAAAATAAAATCCGAAGCTTGAATACATGCTGTATCGCATAGAATTACAGCTTTTTCTATTGCATGTTGAAGCTCCCGCACATTACCCGGCCACTTGTATTTCTTGAGTTTCTCAACAGCTTCATCAGAAATTTGCAGTTCCAGTTTGTTATACTTTTTTGAATATTTTTCCAAAAAATATCGGGTTAGCTCCGGAATATCGACTTCTCTTTCACGCAAGGCAGGAAGCTCAATATGAATGGTGTTAATCCTGTAGAGTAAATCCTGCCGGAATTTTCCCTGGGCCACCATTGTAGAGAGGTTACAGTTGGTGGCACAGATCAACCGAACATCTACCTCTACAGGCAAATTTTCGCCTAAGCGGGTAAGCTGTCTGTTTTGTAAAACGGATAGCAATTTGGCCTGCATGCCCAATGGTAAGTTTCCGATTTCGTCCAGGAAAAGGCTGCCACCATTGGCTGTTTCAATTTTACCGATCCGATCGGTTTTTGCATCAGTAAAAGAGCCCTTCTTGTGTCCAAACAATTCACTTTCAAAGAGATTTTCAGCAATAGATCCCATATCAACAGTAACCAGAACTTGATTGGACCGCTCCGACAATCGATGTATTTCACGAGCAACTAATTCTTTGCCGGTTCCATTTTCTCCGGTAATCAGAATGTTCGCATTGGTTTCGGCCACTTTGGCTGCCAGGTCCATTACCTTTCTCCATGCCGGGGAAATACCAATCAACTCCTTTCCATTGCGATTGATCTCATCAATTAATAGAGATTCTTTCATCTGCAGTTTCTTCACCTCCCTTTTGGAATGACTCAACTTCCAGGCCGTATCGATAGTTGCCAGAATCTTCTCGTTATCCCATGGCTTCAGCACAAAATCTGTTGCCCCTTCACGAACCGCTTTAACGGCCAGTTCCACATCACCATAGGCAGTAATCATCACCACACTCAACCCTGGTTCCTGGCTCTGTACTTGCCTTAACCAGTAAATTCCTTCATTTCCCGAATTGACTCCGGCGTTGAAATTCATATCCAAAAGCAATACATCGTAGCTTTCTTTTTGCAATTCAGAAAGTAATCGATTGGGAGTTGAAAGCAACTTTACCTTGCTACACCTTGGGGTTAACAGCAGATCCAAAGCACTCAGTATGCTTTTGTTATCATCAACGATTAATATATTGGCCTCTTTCATTGGTTCATTATTTACTTGTTGTTGGAAGAACTAGGGGGTACCGACAAAAACCAAACCTTTTTTCTAACTACCTGAAATCAAAGCAACGATTTATTTGCCTTGAAATAAATGTGTCTAATTTTTAGACAAATGCTGTCCACTTTCTATACAATCCCCTACCCTGCGCTAAGGAAACCTCTATTATAGTAAATATGTATCAGAGATCTCCAAATGATATAAATTTATAATTAACCTCTTATAAAAATAATTGTAAAAAATAATATCTCAGGTATAGGTGTCAAAAAATCACACAAGAAGTGTCTAATATTTTGACACAACACTCATCACCACAATTACTACATCACTGAAAAACAACACCTAAGATTTTTGGCACGGCCTTGGTTTTAAAAAAATCAAATTTTATCACGAAAAGCAAGCCTAAAAATTCAACGAGTTTTTCGATTTAAACAAATAGCATAGTACCATAAATTAGTATTTTATAATTTTCAAAAACAAAAAAATATGATAACAACCCAAAACCTTTCGAAGACATTTCGAACCGATGAAATTGAAACCCTAGCGCTTAACAACATCAATTTAAAGGTAAAGGAAGGAGAATTCGTTGCCATCATGGGCCCCTCGGGGTGCGGTAAATCCACATTACTCAACATTCTTGGTTTGTTAGACAACCCTAGTTATGGATGCTACTATTTTGGAAAAAAGGAGGTTTCAAAGCTTCGTGAAAACCAGCGGACCGATTTGAGGATGGGGAACATTGGTTTCGTTTTCCAAAGCTTTAACCTGATTGACGAGTTGAATGTTTTTGATAATGTGGAAATGCCTTTGGTCTACCAAAGAATCAGCAGCAAGAAACGCAAAGAAATGGTAAACCGTGTTTTGGATCGAATGAACATCAGCCATCGGGCACAACATTACCCCCAGCAATTATCCGGAGGTCAACAGCAAAGGGTAGCCATCGCACGAGCAGTGGTTTCAAATCCCGGTTTGATCCTGGCCGATGAGCCTACCGGTAACCTAGATTCGAAGAATGGAAAGGAAGTGATGCAATTGCTTACCGAACTGAACCGGGAAGGCGCCACCATCGTTATGGTAACTCACTCCATGCGAGATGCCGGCTATGCACACCGGATCATTAATCTGTTTGATGGGAAAGTTGTTACGGAAGAAAATGTTATGGAAGAACACATAGGAGAGGAAAATTTATATTGATTTGAAAACTTCACCTATTGAACTGAGTCAATCTGGTGGATATATGCCCTGCCCGGACTGATTGTTCCAGAAATTGGATTACTAACGGTTTCGTTCCAATCCTGGCGGCAGCTTCAAGGAATTCATTGGATACCCTTTGATGTAGTCTTCAATATTTTACATACGCCTGAAAAGGTAGCATTAGGAGTTACTTTCCATAAAAAAATGGAGTAAGGAATAACAAAAAAAGAACCATGAACATTCAGAATATAAAAATAGCCTTCAAAAATTTGCAGAAAAACAGGTTGGTAACAGGCCTTAATATCTTTGGCCTTGCTTTGGGAATCACCATTAGCCTGTTGATTTTCTCCTATGTGCGAAAAGAGCAGAATATGGACCATTCCCTGCCGGATTTGGAGAATATTTATGTCCTAACAAATGGGGAAGGTACTAGTACATCTTCCAGAATGGCGGATTTGGTTCGAAAGCACGTTCCTGAAATAGGAGATATTACCTATGCCCAATACGAATGGTCGCGTCAGATTTTCTTGGGAAACGAAAACAATAAATTTAAAATTAAGAAACTATTGGTTGCCGACTCAGCCTTTTTTCGGGTGTTCCAGTTTGATGCAGTTTATGGAAATCCAGCTACCTCCTTTAATAAAACCAATACAGTGGTGTTAACGGAGTCGCTGGCCCGGAAAATTTTTGGCAATGAAAATCCGGTTGGGAGGGAATTAGAGTACAATTCAACCAATCTACAGAATGAGTTGCTTCAAGTTGGGGCTGTAATTAAGGATTTGCCAAGCACCTCCTCATGGAATTTTGAAGCGGTCCTTTCGGTTCAGACCAATTGCAAAATCGGCTGGTATGCCAGATTAATGACGTGGTGGGGGACACAAAACTATACTTCCTTTTTCCGACTCCCGAAACAGGTAACTACAGCTCAGATTCAAGAAAAATTGGCCGGGATCCCCACAACCACTATTCCTGAGAAATACAAACAAGAAACCCGGTTTGGGATGTTTCCATTTCGAAAAAGCTATTTCGATTTGCCCGAAGCAGAAATTCTGAAGCATGGTAATCGGCTGACACTAATTATTATCCAGGTTATTGGGGTGCTTATTCTCCTTTTGGCATGTATCAATTACATCAACCTGGTTACGGCTCAACGTTTGAAGCGATTGAAAAACATCGGTATTTTGAAAGCCATTGGCAGCAAAAAGGGAAAAATAGTGACATTGATAACAACTGAATCGGCTTTGGTGCTTTGCATCACTCTTTTTCTGGTCATTCTTTTATCCAACTATTTGCTTAGTGGATTAAATCATTTGACACAGTCCCAATTCACCCTGGTTTCTCTTTTATCCGGATGGAATCTTGTCATCTTTCTTTCCATTTTGATGTTCACCTTGTTGGTCACCGGCATTATTCCCGGCTACCTGTTCAGTAAGCATGAAACCACCCTGCTTCTGAAAAATTCCGTTCAAACCAATAAGAAAAACCATTTGCGAAATGGATTGCTTGTGTTTCAATTTACCATTTCAATTGTTCTCCTGGTAAGCATCCTTTTCATTAATCGCCAGAATAACTTTCTGCAACAGGCAAATCCCGGATTTAAAAAGGAGAACATCGTTTATACTCCCACTAACGCACAGATTAAAAAAAATATTCAGGTCTTTCGGAATGAAGTTGCCCAGATTCCGGGAGTTATTGACATAACCTTCTCCTCGGCCTTGTTGGGCTACAATCAGGGTAATTGGGGAACAACCTTAGTCAACAAAGGAGAGAACCAGGAAATAAGATTCGCGAATTTTTACGTCAGCCCTAACTTTTTTGATTTTTTTGGTATTAAATTGTTGCGGGGGAAAACATTCGATGAGTACTCATCTGGCAAGAAAGACTTGATCTTTAATGAATTTGCTGTCGAGAAGTTTAAGATCGATCAGCTGGAGGATGCATATGCTGGTATTGGAAAAAAAGGAGAGGGAGCCATTATCGGGGAGGTGGAAAATTTCCATTTCGAATCCATGCATGTCCCCATACGCTCAGTTGCCTTTCTATGTGCTGGTGATGTAGATCAGGTTGCATATCTCAAGGTAAACACGATTGATGAAAATGCCTTTGATCAAAGCATGAAGGCCCTTAAGAAAGTCTGGAACCGGCTTTCTCCGGATTTTCCATTGGAGATACAATTCCTGGACACAAAGTGGGAAGCCTTGTACCTTAAGGATCGACAGTTTCAGCGAATTCTGCACTATGCAACCCTGATTTCTCTTCTGCTTTCCTGCCTGGGCCTAATCAGTCTCACCTTTTTTGTGGTTGAAACCTACACAAAAGAAATAGGAGTTCGAAAAATTAATGGGGCCAAAACCCATGATATTATTCTAATGCTGAATAAGGATTTGATCAAATGGGTATGCTTTGCATTTATGCTGGCCTGTCCGATTGCCTGGTTTGCCCTGAATAAGTGGCTCGAAGGTTTTGCCTACCGGGCTGAATTGAGCTGGTGGATCTTTGCCCTGGCGGGTTTGATCGCATTGGGCATTGCCCTGCTAACGGTTTCCTTCCAATCTTATCGTGCAGCTACCAGGAATCCTGTAGAGAGCTTGAGGTATGAATAATAATAAATAAAGTAACACTGTTGGCTTGTGGGGTAGAAGTTATTTGATTGACTAATTATCAACAATAAAATCAACGAAAATGAACTACTTGGCTTTAAAAATTGCTTTCCAAAACCTAGTAAGCAGGAAGAATCCTTCCTGGATGAGTATTTTGGGTCTTGCCATCGCCTTTACTTCGGTACTATACATCTACTCCTACATTAGCTTTGAATTAGGCTATGATGCTCACCACAAGAAGGCCGAGCGAATCTACCGCTTAAACGGGGATCTGATTGCAGCTGAAAACACCATGACACACGCCCTGATCGGGCCATCACTGGGACCTCAATTGCAAGAAGAGTTCCCAGCAGTTGAAGCCTTCGTTCGAATGTCGCCCATTCGTCAAGCCGTTCGGTTGCACAAGGATAAAGAACAATTCATCGTCAAGGAGGCCTATCGTACTGACTCCACCATTTTTGATATCTTCAGTTTTGAATTTTTGTATGGCAATAAGGCAAGTGCACTTAATCAATCCAACCAGATTGTAATCAATGAGAGCCTCAGTTTGAAGATGTTTGGCACTTCCAATCCCGTTGGAAACCTGATCAAACACAATGATGAATTGTTTACGGTTTGTGCTGTAATTAAGGACTCTCCGGAGAATTCCCATCACAAATTGAATGTATTGTTTTCAAATTATAGGAGGCAAAGGGAAGGACTTTCCGAAGTGCAAAAATCCGAGGGTTTTTGGATGCCATCGACTTATCTCTTTGTACTTTTGAAACCTAATACCAAAGTAGAATCCATCCTCGATCATTTCGATCCCTTTTTCGAAACCCACATGGCCAAATTTGGGAAAGCCATCAATGCAAGGTTTCAGTTGGTTCCAACACCTTTAAAAGATCTTCACTTCTCCCGGCACATGAGCTACGATTACCCCAAGGGAAATCGTACCTATTCCTATATTCTCATTGGAATAGCCATATTCATCCTCCTCATTGCCTGCATCAACTACTCCAACCTACTCATATCCCAAAACAATACGCAGTCCATCAGTATGGGGGTACGGAAGGTGTTTGGGGCATCCAAAAAGGATCTTTTTATACAGTACTTACTGAATTCGTTGGTGATGGTTTTTTCTTCCCTGATACTGGCTTTACTACTTTTTACGGTTTCTTTGCCCCAAATCGAAAAGCTCACCAACATTAATGCATCGGCATTTTCCGCCGGCAATATCCTTGTGGTCTCAATAGGCCTGGTTCTAACTACTGTTCTTCTAACATCAGCCTTTGCTTATTTTAACCGTTTGGCACAATCTGGGCTACACCTGGGAACATCCAAACCAACTTCCTTGGTTCGAAAGGGCAGAATGCAGTTCGGGAAGCTCTCCACCATCATCCAGTATGCACTTTCAACCATTCTCCTGATCTCCGTTTTGATCATCACCCGACAGATCAACTTTCTATTGAAGCATGATATGGGCTTCGATCAGGAGAATATTGTACTTTTAAAGATAGATGGAACGGAGAAAATAGAAACCTACGAGTCTTTTAAAAATGAATTGAGACGAAACAGCCAGTTTTTAAAAGTTGCTTCCTCTAGTCATGTACCTGGTGAGGTGCTTCAAAGTATACACTTTCAAATTCCACGAGACGGACAGAAAGTGACCAAAATCTTTAACGGCATGGGCGTGGACTACGATTACATCTCCCTGATGGGGATGGAAATAAAAGAGGGAAGAGGTTTTCGTATGGATCTGAATGATGATCAATATCGATCAGCCGTCGTAAATGAAGCTTTTGTGGAGTACTGTGGTTTTCAGGATTCAATTATTGGAAGAAAATTGGAACAAACTACCATTATAGGTGTTTTAAAAGATGCCTGCTTTAACTCACTGCACAATCCAAACGAACCTCTTATTATGTACATTGATGATCTAACAAAAGGATACATCAACATAAAAATCAACCCCTTGTCCGATACCGATGAGGTATTGCATTCCATAAAGAAAATATGGAATCAATTTTTCGGAGCTACCCCAATGGATTATCAATTTCTGGATACCCGTATAGCCATGCTATACGAGGAGGATCAGAAGAAGAATACATTGTTTCAGCTCTTTACCGCTGTAAGCTTAATTATTACTATTATGGGACTGCTTAATATTTCCCTCTTAATTATGCAGCGGAAAACCAAAGAAATTGGCATTCGAAAGGTAAACGGGGCCAAAACACCTGAAATCATGGCCATGCTCAATAAAAATATCCTGAAATGGGTAGCCATTGCTTTTGTTGTTGCCTGCCCGATAGCGTACTACTTCATGAACAAATGGCTCGAAAATTTCGCCTATAAAACGGAAATAAGCTGGTGGATCTTCGCCCTGACAGGACTAGTCACCTTGAGTATTACCTTGCTGATGGTTTCCTTTCAAACCTGGAGAGCAGCTACACGGAATCCGGTTGAAAGCCTACGTTACGAATAGAATTACACAAAGAGAACCTGTAATAAGAAAGACGATCTCAATTGGGATTGTCTCTCTTGTCTCTTTAAATTGTAACAACATATAGAAATGAATCCCCTTTCTATACCTTTTCCAACTCCCTCCTTTTAGAATCACCAATAAAGGATTTAAATCTTTATAAAAATATTATGATTCCTAACAGATTTATTTCTTACATTTGAGGTTAACTTGCAACAAAGTAATTGCCCGAATCGAACTCATGAGCACATCACAATCTGAGAATCACAAACTTGAACTGGAAACTGCTTTTAAGAAGTACTATTCCCCTTTGTGTAATTATGCTTACTCATTTATTCCCATTACTGATGCATGTGAGGATATTGTTCAAGAGGTGTTTTTTAAGATCTGGGACAAAAAACTTCTCATCAAATCCTCAATCTCTTCCTACTTGTATACATCGGTAAGAAACGCTTGCCTGGATCAAATCCGGTCCAATTTTCGAAAATCCATCATCCCCATTGATGAAATAGAAGACCCCATAGACAATCCCTTCGATTTGGAAAAAGAGGAGAACCTACAGAATATTAAAACAAAAGTAGCAAACGCAATTGATAACCTCCCTCCCAGATGTCGTGATATCTTTATTCTTCGAAGAAATCAGCAAATGTCGTATGATGAAATCTCTGAAACTCTCAACATTTCAAAAAAAACAATCGAAAACCAAATGAATACTGCAATTCGGAAACTAAGAGCAAGCTTGAGTAAATCCGAAATCATGATCTACTTTTTCCTCACAGCAAAAGAAAAAAAGTAACAAATATAACAAGCACACTTTGTGTTGATTACATAAAAATGAAAATCAATTTCCATATTTTTTTTCATTTTCTATAGGGGTTTTATACAAAGGCTCGTCTTACCAATAGAAACAGTTCCAAAACAATGGCCATTAACAAAAAAAACGGAATTCCTGTTTCGAAAAACAAATTACCGAATCGATTCAAACCATTTATGGTATAAGCTATTTCACCATGAGAATAACAACTGAAACATTAACTGATTATTTAAATGACAAATGCAATGAAGCAACAAAACAGAAAATAGAACAATGGATTGATGAAGACATCAAAAACAGAACCTATCTGGATGAGCTAAAAATATACTGGGATGCAAAAAAAGAAGAAACAATACCATTTGATTCCGAAAGAGGATTCAGAAACTTATCAAATAAGATATTGATACAAAAGAAAACGAAAAAATCGATTTTGGTTAAGCAACTACTTCGGTATGCAGCTGTAGCAGCTATACTAATCTCGTTAACTGTATCGGGTTTTGTTTTTAACTGGAATCACCAAACGGAACACATCGTAGTGGTAAACAACGGAATACCCAACAAAGCCTTTACACTTCCAGATGGTTCTCAAATTCAACTTAAACATGGATCTTCCTTTGAATATCCTTCGGAATTCCCCGAAACCGAAAGGCTGGTTAAACTAAAAGGAGAAGCATTTTTTAACATCTCCAAAAACAAAGACAAGCCTTTTTTTATTGAAACGAAACACACAAAAACAAAAGTGGTTGGAACCTCTTTCAGAATCACTGAATACCATAATCAAACCCAAATTGCTGTAAAAACAGGAATTGTTGAGTTCATGGACATTTCAAACTCTGAAAACAAATCCCGCCTTTTTAAAGGAGATTTCGCAGTATTCAAAAAAGATCAAAAAGCACTACTCGTCAGAAGTAAAGCAAGCAGAGAAACTAAATTTAATATCAGACTCTTAAAATACCAAAACAAAACCTTAGGTGAAATATGCAATGACCTTGAAGAAATATTTGACTGTACAATCCGGTACAACAACAAGGAAATACCGGAACTAAAACTAACAGCCATTTTCGAAGATCAGAACCTGGAACAAATTATTGAATCGATATGTTTCAGTCTGAATCTAAAAAATGAAATCAATAGAAAATTCATCCTACTAAAATAGTTTGAAATAAATACCTGAACACGATAGGATTCCGGTAATATTTACAATGGAATTCCTACTCTGTTCTGGTGTTTATTTTAACTTTAAAACATACCTTTACTAATGAGATATAAAATTACTCTACTCCTGAGTGGAATTCTTCTGCTGGGAAGCAGTGTTCTTTTTGCCCACAATGAAAAGAATTCATCCTTGCAGTTCGGCAAAGACCAATATACTTTTATTGAAGTCATGCAGATTATTAAGCAAAAAACCGGCTACAACTATACTTATTCAATGGACTCTTCCTTCGAAAAGTCCATAATCAAACTGGATCATAAAAGCTATCGATTACTTCCACTTTTGGACGAAATATGCGAAAAGTCAGGACTCAAATACCAATTGGGTGAGAAACAAATTTCGTTTCGAAAAGCACAAAGAAAAAGCCCAAAAAAAGTTACATTAAGCGGTCACATTAAAGACAAAGAAACAGGGGAAGATCTTATTGGAGCAACGGTTATTTTTAAAGAAATCATCACCGGTACTACCACCAATAATTATGGTTTCTATTCGGCCAGTATTCCCGCAGGAAAATACACCGTCTCCTACTCTTTTATTGGCTATGAGACCTACACCCAAACCATAGGTTTGAACAAGGACAAAACCATTGACATTGAACTCAGCAGCGAAAGCACACAAATTAATGAAGTTACGGTTACAGGAAACAGTGCAAACAGAAATGTTGAAAAAGCTGAAATGAGCGTGGTTAAATTGCCCATTCAAACAATAAAAACGATGCCGGCCCTAATGGGTGAAGTGGATCTGATTAAGGCGATTCAGATGCTACCCGGGGTAAAAGCAGCTTCGGAGGGTTCCAGCGGTTTCAGTGTCAGAGGGGGAAATCCTGATCAGAACCTCATCCTTTTGGACGAAGCTCCAGTTTATAACCCAGCTCACCTCATGGGTTTCTTCTCGGTATTTAACAACGATGCCATAAGTGATTTAAAGCTATACAAAGGAGATATTCCTGCATCATTGGGAGGCCGACTATCCTCTGTACTGGACATTCGAATGAAGAACGGAAACTCACATAAATTATCCGGAAGTGGGGGTTTGGGAACCATCTCCTCACGACTTACCCTCGAAGGCCCTTTGGGCAGCGAAAAAACCTCCTTTATCATCTCCGGAAGAAGAAGCTACGCTGATTTGTTTCTGAGACTCTCATCGGATGAAAACGTAAAGGATAACATCATCTATTTCTACGATCTGAATGCAAAAATCAACCATCGTTTCAACGACAACAACCGATTATTCATCTCCTCCTATATGGGGAAGGATATGTTTAAAAACGATGACAATGAAGCTTCATTTGGCAACAATACTCTTACCCTTCGCTGGAATCACCTTTTCTCCCCCAAATTATTCTCCAACATAACTTTGCTTTGGAGCAAATACAATTACAGATTAGCCAACAACGATGATGCAGATGCATTTCGATGGGATTCGGAACTTGAGGACTTTTCGGGCAAGCTGGACTTCACCTATTTCCCCAATACGAACAATACAATAAAATTTGGTCTGCATAACACACTTCACACTTTCGCCCCCGGCAATGCCCGCGGCTTAAATGACGATTCCTTTATTTCGGAATATAAAATTCAAGAAAACAAGGCCATAGAGCAAGCTTTTTATGTTTCCAACGAACAAAAAATAGGGAGCCGCATTAGTCTCAAGTACGGCATGCGCCTCTCCATGTTTCAGAATATAGGCAAGGCCACCGTTTACAATTTTGATGAAAACTTCAACCTGGTGGACTCTACCCTGCACAAGAAAGACGATATCTATCATACTTATTTTAACCTGGAACCTCGCGTGGGATTAAAGTATACTCTAAATGAAGTTTCTTCTCTTAAAGCCAGTTACGCCAGAACCTCCCAGTACATGCAGCTCACTCAAAAATCAACGGGTGGGATGCCTTTGGACGTTTGGTTTCCGGCCTCTCCCAATGTGAAGCCTCAAATCTCCGATCAATTTGCCCTGGGCTATTTTAGGAATTTCAGCAGTAACCGTATCGAAATGTCGATAGAAACCTACTATAAAAAAATGAGCAACACCATCGATTTTAAAGATTTCGCCGAACTACTGCTAAATCGGGAACTGGAAGGAGAACTTCGGTTTGGATCCTCTCATGCCTACGGTGTTGAACTGATGACCAAATTAAATCTGGCCCGATGGAATGGCTGGTTTAGCTATACCTACTCCCATACCGAAAGAACAATTGATGGCATCAACAATGGAGAATCGTACCTATCTCCCTACGACAGACCTCACGATTTTAAAATGGCGTTAAACTTTAAAGCAACAAAGCGAACTACGCTCTCGGCAAATTTCTCCTATTCAACAGGAGCCCCTGTCACTTTCCCAACCGGAAGAGGGGAATACCAGGGGACCTACATCCGCATCTATTCCGACCGAAACTCCTACCGACTGCCCGATTACCACCGTCTGGACCTGGCTGTAACAGTGAAAAACAGGAAAAAACCCAACCGCAAATGGGAAGGGGAATGGAATTTTGCTCTGTACAATGCCTACGGACAAAAGAATCCATGGATCGTTGATTTTGTGCAGGATGAGGATCACCCCAACACTCTTTATGCAGAGAAAACTTATCTATTCTCGTTTGTGCCATCCATCACTTACAATTTTAAATTCTAACAAGAAAATTACAAACATGAAAACTATACTATATTCCCTCCTGTTACTTTTCTCCCTGGTGTCCTGCACAGAAAAGATGGACGTCAAACTGGACAGCACCTATACCCGATTGGTAGTAGAGGGTAAAGTAACTACAGATTTTCAAAAACACTTCGTAAAACTAAGCGAGAGCAGCGATGTCTTCTTTAACCAGCAAGCTCCTGCCGTAACCAAAGCCGGGGTCAGTCTTACCGATGGAGTGCAAACCTTCTTTTTGAAAGAAACCCGTAAAGGCTACTATGAAACCACCGAGGCATTCTCTGGAATACCAGGCAAAACCTACCACTTAAGCATCTCCAATGTGGACATTGATAAAGATGGTAAAATGGAAGAGTACCACGCCTCCTCCTTTTTAACCCCGCCGCATACTATCGATTCCGTTAAAATGTTCTACGACGATAATTACTACGGAGACAAGTACTGGCTTCTGGGGCTGTATCTTAAGGACCAAAAGGGTCGTGACGACTACTACGGTTTTGCTTGCAGAGTCAACAATGTGTTGGTTCACGATACCATTACAGAAGTAAATAGCACCGACGACCGTTACTTCGATGGGAATAACTTCAATGGATTTGAGGTGGGGCTATTCGACCAGGAAAAACCGGACGAGATACTTCACAACAATGATGAAATCACCCTGGAGGTTTATGCCTTTAACAAAGAGTACCACGATTACCTATTTGAGCTTCAATCTATCGCAAGCAGACAAAATCCACTTACCTCTGGAGTCCCTGCCAATATTCGTTCCAATGTTTCCAACGGAGCCATCGGCTTTTTTACCGCCTATTCCATTTCCCGGGCCAAAACCCGTCTGATTATTGAGGAGTAGTGAATCCGATTGTACAACTGAGCACCGGGGCTTTATCTCCGGTGCTTTTTTTATGCACAATGTAGAGGGTATACTCCTCAAAAGGGTTAACATACACACCGGATTAATCTCTTCAACACTTTCTACTTTGAATCGTAAAGAATGAACAAGATATTTTAAATCAGGATGGCTATACCGCCACAATTTCCTTCTTCATACTGTACAAAACAAAGAGCACTTCCTCCTGCTCCCGCTGACCGATATTGTTCCTGTTCAATGCCTTCAGCACATCATCCAGCACAGTCACAAATTCCGACTCACTAATATTCATTCCCCTATGAGTGGTCAGCATATCTTTTCCCTTATACACATCAGGTCCACCGGTTCCCGCAATGAAAAAGGTTGCTGCGCCCTTTTTAATGGCAGCTATATCAGATTTAGCGTTGATGTACCGGGTCGCAATAGCTGGATTCGCAAAATGGATATCCACTACATCATTGGCTATTTTGGTAATCCCTTCGGTACCTCCTAATCTTTCATACAATGTTGCACTCATTTTTCACCTCCCATTTTTTTGTACAAATTGTAATTTAAGCAGATTTAAAACAAATGTCAAGGTGGAAATGGAATGCCTCTAAGAAAATCAAAAACGAACCTATCGAAGATAATACACAAAGAAACTCATTAAAACATACTATATTTACATTCTCCGGCAAGCCAAACAATACTAAAAGTCTACCATCTTTAACTATTACAAGCAGACCTAAAAAAAAGAAAACCCTTGCCCATAAATGAACAAAGGTTTCTCTTTATTTAAATCCCTCAAACAGGATCAATACTCATCTTCCTCTTCTTCAAAACAATCAATATAATCACTGGCAAAAGAACATATCCCCAAAAAGCTATTTTCGTATTCCTTATTTTGAATCTTTTCCAAAACACGAGGACAATCGGGAGCAAATTTGGCCAACTCTTTTCTAAAGGCATAGTGAAATTTCACAGACGAAGTTGATTCACAATAGTCACAGTTAGGTTTTTGTAAAAATACTTCGCTATGATATATATATACCTTTATTTTTTTTGTATTAAAAATTACCTTGAGGAACCTCTTCTTTTTTCCCTCTAAAGTCAAATTTCCGGCCTTATACTCTGTTTTTCCCCCATTGGAAAGTACACACTTAACAGGACAGAAATAATCCCCTAAATTGCTGTCATCACCCGGAAAAAAAATATACTTACAATTTGATGCTCTGAAAGTCCTTTTTATCTGCTTTCCATCCTTATTAATTGTTATCAGGGTTGCACTCCTTCCATTCAATAAACTTGGATCTACAATCCCCTGAACCTTATCATGATCATTAATCCGGATATATCCCTCCGTTTCCGCACCATCATTTGTTACAAGAGTCCCTTTTATATATCCATCCAGTTTAAAATAAGTTCCTTCTGCATTTTCTTTACAGACAGCACGATTTTCATCTTTATAATTAACACTCAAATATTCTCTCTTTGGACTCCCATCAGAATTCTTATGCAAAGCAATCAATTTCACCCTATTTTCTGCCAATTTTTCAATTGTCTTATTATTCCATCGATGATTCAGATCGTTTAATTTTTCTGTATTCTCAATTGCATTTTCATAGTCTCCAATAATATAGTAAGCCGAGGTAATATTGGACAGCAAACTCCACAATACTTTTTTATCTTTCTTGTTCTGTGGGTCGTATTTCTGCATTTCCTGTTTCCAGAAATCTACAACAGACCTGGCCGAATCAGACACCATCGATTGATACTGGTCGGAATAGGACTGACTTACCACATCCATAAATTGTTTCGTTTTTCCATTCACACCTGTAAAATCGTATCCTTTTTTCTTTTTAATGGTATATATTGGCAGTTTGGTGGACTGAATGTAGAAATCAATATTCTGCACTACCTTCCGTCCCAATTTCACAATATTATCATTTAAGGATTTAATTAGCTTTTTCTTATATTCCTCCGGCTTTTTATTGTACTTTTTGATAATTTGATCAAAAGCAACATCCTCTTTGGTAATTACAAGATTGTTTAAGCTAGAGACTTCTGCTAGCAAATCCTTTGCTTGCTTCTTGGTTTCGTACAACTTGTTGCCCTGTTTATCTTCTACCGAAACAGAAACATTACACACACCCAAAAGCTCTCCCGTAAAAGTAGATTTATCGGATCCCAGCTTCTTATTCCCTTTTGCTTTTACCTTATAACCTAAATCCGTTACCTTAACTAGAATTTTAATATCTGCCAGATACAAATAGGGAACATGCTTGAACTGTGTTAAAGCCATCACTTTATAAATTCCACCATCAAACAACTTCTTTTTATCAAAAGCAATCGAGTGATTATGACTTCTGTATCTATCATTGGCGGCAACAAATTGAATTTCCTTAAATGGAACTTCCCCATACTTTATGGTATAGGTATTCAAATCAGAGGGAATTACTGTTCCTGGCAAATGCCATTCCTTAAAGGGGATAAAATGTTTCTTTGGATTCTGAGCCATACAAAATCCACTTAGAAACAAAAACAGCAGAAAAAATTTAAGCTTCATAATGAATATCCTTTTTACAATTTAAACATAATAATCGTAAAAATACATAATAAAATAAACATTCGATAAATTAGGTTCAATTGAATACACTTCCGAAGTAAATTAATTCTACAACGTATGAATTGAATCCTGAAACTTCTATAATAACCAAGGTTTTAAATTTTATTTTGATCGATTAGACGAAAAATCAGGATGAAAAACAATACAACATTTTTCCTACAAAATTATCAAGCATTAAAGCTTACATAAATTCAACAACAAATCTTATTAAAATTATGGGTATTCTTTTTTAATAGACCTTCACTCCTCCTCCAAAGGCTCCAACTCTTTCACAAAACGTTGGTTACGGGTTTCGTTCAACAAATGAAAGAAAGAGCGGTGCGGGTGATAGTCCTGGTGGGTGATTTTCATCTCGTAACTCCCCAGTGGGAATTCCTTGAACCAGAGCCGGCCCTCTTTGGAGGTCGTACAGGTTTTGTCGCAGCCCTTAAAGCTCACTTTGGCCCCGGCCACCGGCATGTGGGTTCTGTGGTCCACTACCTGCCCCAGTACATGAAATCGCTTGGTCCGCTTACTAGTAACATGTTTAGCTGACAAATAGCTAGTGTAAAAACGGGGGTTGTCCTTCTTTTGACGCAAAAAGAGCATGTCCATCTTTTGCCAACAGGCATTCAAATTCTGTATCTTCTGAACAAACTGCTGGTTTCGTTCCTTCAACTGGTTTCGCTCCCTAAGGGGTAGCATAACAACGGAACGGTACGCCCAACAAGTCTCAATAAAAAGATCGAGGTGCCCCCGGTTAAAAGAGGAGCTACCGTAACGGGGCAGGTACTCCTCGCAAAGTTGAATGTATTGCTCCAGCCTTTTGATCAATTCCCCATCGTACAAGTATTCAAAAGCTTTGGGGCCGATTCTTATCTTTGCCAGCAGATCGTCATTCCCCTCCTCAAAAGCAACTTCGGAAAGAAAAGGAACTACATCCTCAAATATCAGACGGGCAAGTTTCTCCCGGACTCCCATTTTCTCTCGCATCCCTCTCTTCCTAAAATAACGCAAGGTACGATAAAGCTTACCCACATCCTCTACTTGCTGAATGTAGGCTTCCAGAAAAGCTTTAATTCTGGGCTTCTCCTCGAATAGAAACAGGTTTTCAGAGAGTAATCTGGCTTCCTGCTGATGCGCTTCTAATTTTTTCAGATGGACCGTTTTCATTGTGACTTCATTTCAGTAATTTAAAAACTATAGATTTCCTTCGTTTTCCTACTCCTCCTATCACTAAAATATCGTATCTTAACAATTGACTCAATTAAAAACTCTTTACAAAAGGATTCTTGCTAAATCCAGCCATAGAATAGTGCCATGGAAAAATGTTTCAGGTGAATCTTCAATAACCAAATGCAGATCCTACTGAACAATGGCCCAATCCTAAGGGAGATAATTGAAATCCTGATCAACAAACTACAAATCCTCATTGGATTTTTTCAATCCTTCCCATAAACTCTAAAATCTTCCTGATCCAAACCTCGATCCTCGTAACAAAATTCCGGATCCTCATAATAGTATGGTTGACCTTTGGAATAAAACCCGCAACAATTCCTATATCCCAAACAACTTTTCACTGCTCCCCGGTTAGACCTCTAGTAACCTTCTCAATACTTGCTGCTTCTATTAAATTTACTTAATTTTCTTTTAGAACAAAAGAAATATCCGTCAAATAATTTGAAGTAACCCTCTTTACTTCAATAGTAAACCTGCATTTATTTATCCTATCCATGATGCCAGCCGGGAATATCATAATGCTTCCCCTCTTCGAGTTGAAGCTCTATGACATTTCTCCTCCCTAGTCTCTGTAGATAGAAAAAGAAGAAAAAAATACCTTTACTCCTTCCCTTTTAAATGCCTTCTCTTTTCATTCACATGAGAAGTTTAATCGACAAAACTTCAAGCAAGATACCTTAGAGCTTTAATAGACCTCAGAAAGGAGGAATTAATTTCACATTCCAAAGTCCAGGAGTTAATCAGGAATTCCCCCCAACCTTCAAACACCAACCATTCCAACCAAAACTTCGAAGGCACGCCCCAGAATAGCTAGTCTGCAGAAATCTGTGATCCCAATAGCTATCGTGATGTAGGTCTTATAAACAAGAAAGCCCCCTGATTTAGAATCGGAGGCAGTTTCTAACTACAGGAAATTTGCAGCTTAGCATTTACAAAAATCCACCGTCGTCTTGCTTTTCACGACTATCCCTGCGCTTTCTTTGTTTGGCTTTGCTTTTCCCTTTACCAAACTGGTAGGAAAACCCCAGGTAGGCTGTTCTGCTTTCCCAATTGAATTCTCCATCCTGGGTGTAGGGCACTTTTGAATCAAACTTAAACTTCATTCCCTTAAAAATATCGTTGACTCTAAAGGTAATCGTTCCTTTCCCCTTGAGGACTCTATAACTGGCGCCAGTATTTATCATCCACATGGGATCCACCGAAAACTGAAGACTTTTTCCTCCCCCCCTATACATGGCAAACAATTGGAATCTTAGCTTTGGGGTGGCAGTAAAGCTATTGGATACTCGAATATTGAAGGAATTATTGGTAATCTCAAGATTCTCACCATCCGCAACACCAGTCTCTTTTTGTACATATAAATCGGAACTGGCATTTACCGACCACCACTTAAAAAAACGATAATTAGCTGATAACTCAACTCCATAACGATCGTTGCTTTCGGTATTAAAATAAGACAATTCAACCTTTTCAATATCCAAGGAATCTTTGTTAAGCACCCTGGAGATATTGTCATTCACTCGTCGATAGAATACGCCAAAAGTGGCTGATCCTTTCTCCATTCCTCTGGTGTAATTGAATTCAAAGGAGTTGGTAAATTGAGGATCCAGATCCGGATTCCCAAAAGAACTAATCAGAGGTGTACTAAATTCCCGAATTGGATTCACTTGCCTAATCGATGGCCTGTCTACCCGGCGAGAGTAACTCAATTGGAATTGATTCTTTTCACTGGGATTATAGGTAAAAAACACGGAAGGATAAACCGTAAACCTGCTATCGGAATAGTTGGCTGTCTCGCCCCCTTTAATAAACTTTCCATCTACCTCATAGTGCTCAACTCGAGCCCCCATCTGTATAGAAAAGTTATTTATTTTTTGATTTAAATTAAAGTATCCTGAATAGATGTATCTGTCATAGGCAAAGGACGAATTGGGCTTTTGAATGGTTTGAAACCAATCTCCCTCCGGAATTCGATTTCCTGTATCATCGTATACAAATTCATGCTGATCAGTTTTTTTGGAATTTTCGGTTTTATTTATTCGAGCTTCCAAACCCAATTCCAATTTGGTTTTTTCCGTAAGAGGATTGATGTAATCGATATTGAAAAGACTATTGGTATAATCGTTTTGAATTGCCTCCGTATAGTTGGACGTCAAGTCAATTGGATTGAGCACTTGCCTGTTAAAGGCATCCTCCGGAGCCTCGCTCTTGCTATAGGTGGCTTCAAACTCTATATTGTGACCTTTTTTCTCAAAATCAATCTTATAATCCAAATTATAGGTTCCGGTGGTATTGTCTGTTTTAGTTTTCAGATGGCTATCAATATCCAGAACATTACCTCGAAAAATTTTTGTTGCCCCATCCAGCAAACCATCGTGAAAATTCTGTGTGGTGTAAAAAGAGAGGGTGTTTTTATCATTCAGGTAGATATCAGCACCCACCTTTAACAAATGAGAAGTATTTTCATTTGTGAAATCAAAATTCTGGATGATCTCTTCAGGTAGAATCACCTCTCCCTCTTCATCAACAGTACGTCTGATCACATCACCGTAAAAATGTCTCTTTCCACCATTGACACCATAGTTCAGGAAAAAGTTTACCGGTCCGGTTTTGTAATTCATATCCAATGAACCATTCCCACGTGTATTCTCTCCTCGGGTGATTCCTACATTTAAATTTCCATTAAACCCTAACAGCGCACTCTTATTCAGGATAATATTGATAATTCCGCTCATCCCTTCAGGATTGTACTTGGCCGAAGGGTTAGTTATCAACTCAATACTCTTAATGGAAGTAGAAGGAATCTGTTGCAACAATTGTGCTGGACTAATATTGGTAGGTTTTCCATCCACCAATATTCTAACATTCTCATTTCCTCTTAAGCTTACCGTTCCGGTTTGACTGTCAACGCTAACAGATTGCACATTATCCAGCACCTCCGAAGCAGTAGCACCCGCCGCAGTTAGATCTTTCCCTACGTTGATCACCTTCCTGTCAATTTTTTGAGTTACAGTAGATAGTTCTCCCCTTACAAAAACTTCATCAAGGACTTTCGAATCTTCTTCTAACAAAACCGTTCCCAACTGATGGGTTGAATTTTTCTTCGTAAAATCAAGCTCTTTCACGAAAGGCTTGTAGCCCATAAATTGAATTTCAACTTTGTTCTTTCCTTCCGCAATTTTCTTAATACTAAACTTCCCCTTTTCATCGGTAATCCCACCTGTTAGGATTTTATTATTCGCATCTTTTATTACCACATTCACATAGGGCAACGCCTCCCTGGTCTTGAGGTCAATTACGAAGCCCGATATTGATCCGATTTTATTGCGAATAGTTCTATCCGGTTGTGCATAGCTGGTAATACTACACAACAATAGAATGACTATTACTATCCATTCCCGCATAATTCCCCTCTTTTAATGTTAGTGGATAATAGTAAAACTTCATTTAAGTTATAAAGGTTACACATCCTCTTCACAAATCCACTTTATTAAGTAATTAGATAAATTGCCAAATAAAACAATGCAAAATGATACAGAACATATTTATAAAACGAATAAGTCAGTACTTCCTTTTATTTTAGACACCAAAAAGCATATCTCACACAGTTTTAATACGAAAAACACCCCCATAGCTGTTTTTCGATATAGCCCAATGGTATGACGACTTCAAGTTCTGAAAACAAAATTTACCACAAAGTTCGCAAAGATTCATTCCCAAGGACACTCTCCTGCTTAATCGGGATCACACAGAAACAGAACCCAGAAGAGTTGGGAGAACAAAAAGGATAGCTTTTTCAGGGAAAAGGGGATTTAGAATTCATCATTTGAACGAAACAGGAACCAGAAACCTTGAAATCGAAAAACAGAACTCGGAATATAAAGCAAGGAACTCCCCCTCTATCCCTTGGGCTACACTATTGTAACCCCAAAATCACAGGAAAAAACCACCCTACAAGACCATAAAAGAGCTGTCGTTGTTCCCATCGCAAGACAGCGGTTTTTCAAAAATGAAACAAAAAGAAATTTTACTACAGAGGGATCTGCGAATCTAAACTATGAATTGTTTGACTTTTTACCAATCAATTTTTCCAACAAGATTCCCCTCATGTGAATCGAAATGTGCCCTAAACATCAAATGCAAAGGTGTATTACACTCATTCTTATTGATGTTTACTCCCGTTCACTTCCAATTTTAATTACCAAACTCATTTTGCTCATTACATGTTCATAAGCTCCTTTTGTATGAGGTAAGGTACAATCGCTGCAATTTTTAACACCATTGGTATATTTAAAATTACCGCCACATTTATCTTTTAACATGTACAAGGGGCAGTAACAAAACAAGCAATTAAACTCGGACTCATTTTTTACTTTATGACAAGGAAAATATTCACACTTCGAATTTTGGAAAAACTTATAATTCTCTGACATTGCACTAACAGTTTAATTGTATTGTTTTTTTCTCCGGATCAGGCTTAACCCTGCCAAAATTAACAAAGTTACTGTTTAAAATGAAGATTTATTCTTGAATGATAATTAATAAACCACAAAGCACCGCGGCCTTCCTACTCCTCTTTCATCTCCATGCTTTTTGATACTTGCCATCCACAATATAAGGAATGGTAGCGATACCCGGAATAGGTGTGTCCCATGAAATCGTTGCCTTCAAAGGAATTTATGCAATCGAAAATAGGTTGAGAGAATTTTGTCTTTTTCAAGCTAATACCTGCAAAAAAGACAAGGGAGAGAGAAAATATATTTCTTATGAATAATAGTTGGTTTAGGTTGATTAATCACCGATATTCTATATACCCATATCTAATTTAAATCAATTCTCATCCTTCTTCATCATATCTTCTTAAAATTTCAAACAGGTGAAAAATATTTTTGCATTGAGCTATCTCTTTTTTTCGATAACAGATAAAGTACGATAACTTTCATTTTTCACACCCTCCTTTAACAGCTGAATCCCAACCCTATCGATCAAAGCCGTTAAAATAGGATCCTTTTTTTCTCCAATTTCTTTTGGTAGAATGAAAACTTTGTCTACTTTTGCACCCGTCATCAGGAGAGATGGCAGAGTGGTCGAATGCGGTGGTCTTGAAAACCATTGTACCGCGAGGTACCGGGGGTTCGAATCCCTCTCTCTCCGCGAAATAAAGCACTGAGGTTAACAGACCTTGGTGCTTTTTTTATGCACTAAACTCAAGGGATGAGAACCCGGCTTCGTAATATATTCATGAGTGAGGGACGTACGAATAATCCATCTCTCTCCGCGAATTAAAGCACTGTGGTTAACATACCTTGGTGCTTTTTTTTATGCACTAAACTCAAGGGATGAGAACCGGGCATCGTAATATATTCATGAGAGAGGAACGAACGAATAATCCCTCTCTCTCCGCGAAATAAAGCACTGAGGTTAACAAACCTTGGTGCTTTTTTTATGCACTAAACTCAAGGGATGAGAACCCGGGTTCGTAATATATTCATGAGTGAGGAACGAACGAATAATCCCTCTCTCTCCGCGAAATGAAGCACTGAGGTTAACAAACCTTGGTGCTTTTTTTATGCACTAAACTCAAGGGATGAGAACCCGGGTCCTTAATATATTCATGAGTGAGGGACGTACGAATAATCCCTCTCTCTCCGCGAAATGAAGCACTGAAGTTAACATACCTTGGTGCTTTTTTTATGCACTAAACTCAAGGGATGAGAACCCGGCTTCGTAATATATTCATGAGGAAGGGACATAAGAATAATCCATCTATTGTTTTAAAACCCAAGTTCTTTATCTATTAGAATAATCTTGATGCGTTTTTTAGGATAAGATTTTTCGGTTATGGTCCAGGAATTACAAATTCGTTGCGGACTTTTACAATCGCAGCAGATTCCTGTTTTCTGACAGGGTGTATTTAAATTCTCATGCCGCTGTGCATTAAGGGGAGCCGAAATCCTTCTTATCCGCTCAAAAGCAGCATCCAAATCTTTAACAATTTTATTTACCCCTATAAAGAGAACCACATATCGGGGACCAAAAGCCAAGGGGGCCACCCTATTTCCTATCATATCAAGATTAACCAGCTGTCCCTTTTCTGTAATGGCATTCGTTCCTGTTAGAAACAAATCTGCAGTTAAGGCCTTTTTACGTTGGCTAATTTGCTGCCTCCAACTATCCTCCGGATTAAAAGTATCAATAAAATCAACCGATTTCATGCTTCGCAACAAATCCAAAACCTTCGTTTCTCGCATTGTAATGGAATCAGCATAGGAAGCACTTGAAAACTCAACACCCGGAAGAATCTTATTTTTGAATATGTCTCCAGCTGCCTTCGCATCTTCAGCAAGGTACACATCAAAGTTATTAAGTTCAAGTTGTCTTACTACTCGACCTAGTTTTTCTTTTTCCATACCTGCAAAATAACTAAAAATATAGAAGCAATATTACTCTCAAATGATTATCAGAATCGATGGCTATTGGTCAAATAGATGTAACTGATGGAAAACAAAAGTACCAGGAAACTTATTTGGTTTTTATGTTTTAGGATTTGATCTGATAAATGAAGAAGAATTGTTGTATCTCTACGAAGAGAATAATATTAAATTATCAGAATAAGAAAAACTAATAACAGGCTTCATTTTATGGAGGATGTTCATATTCCCCATAAAATAAAGCCAATTGCCGGTAATCTCTCCATGGGTAATAAATCCCTATATCAATCCTTAAACTTCACTTCGTGATGGGAACCATCGCAAAAGGGTTTGGTTTTGGAAGCTCCGCATCGGCAAAAATAGCCGGGCTCCTTCTGCACGCTTCGCTTGCCATCCTTATCGACCATGGTAAATTCCCCATCTACCATCAAGGGGCCATCCGGGATCACTTCCACACGAACCCCGGTTTCCAGAGCTTTCACAGGCCCCTCATCGGGATCGCCTTTTGGCTGGTTTACAAAAAAAGACAAGGCGCCGGAAGGACATTTCTGAACCTGCCGTATAAGCTCTTCTGAATTGGCCTTCTCCACATCGATCCAGGGTTTCTTTCCGGGCTGAAATACTTTGGGCAAGCCTCGAAAACAGATGGTGGAGTGAATGCACAGTTGAGGTTTCCAAACAACGGTAACCTCCCCGTTGGAGTATTCTTTTCTGATTTCGGTCATAATTCTATTTTTAAGGGATTTGTGACTTACTTAATTTAAGAATTTTTGATGGGATATGAAGAAATTATTCTATCCATAAGTTGAATTCGAACCGGAATAGGTATGGAATTTAAGGGTCGCGATCCTACCCCAAAGACAAGGCCGATTGTTCTAAAAAAATCACACTCAAACAAACTCCTCATACCCAAAATCCTAGATCGGACGCGGGATTCAGATTACAATATTTTTTGATTTTTCTTTCGAAAAGTGCTTGCAGGTTTAGAAATTTGTCCTACTTTTGTCGCCAGATAAGTCAAACAGGACATTGCTGCTGACTTAACAAAACAAACGGGTGTAGCTCAGTTGGTAGAGCACTGGTCTCCAAAACCAGGTGTCGGGCGTTCGAGTCGCTCCTCCCGTGCAAACAAAGCCTGTTAATTCAACAGAATTGACAGGTTTTATTTTCTGATTTCCAATCATCATTTGGGAAGCGAAAAAACCGGAAGAAGAATTACTTCCGAACAAAAACAAACGGGTGTAGCTCAGTTGGTAGAGCACTGGTCTCCAAAACCAGGTGTCGGGCGTTCGAGTCGCTCCTCCCGTGCAAGCAAAGCCTGCTGATTCGCAAGAATTGGCAGGCTTTTTGTTTTTACGGTAAAAATGGGACACGGATCGAACAGATAAAACTGATCTTCACAGATTGAATTTATTTTCAATAGCAGCTTCTGAGCTGAAATAACTCATTTGTCGAATCCATTCGATACTATTTTGGCTTCAAATTATTTACCTACAATTATTCGGCTTGCGCTTCTAACCCAACAAATTTCTTTCAACCAATGGCTTGATATTAGTTACTTGTTTGTTCGCTCTGCGAAAATCTGTTGGATCAGTGACATCTGTGTTCTATTTGTTTCACTATCTTTAGTAAACAAAACCCAAACACAACTGCTATGATCGTTGATTTGTTTGTCCCCTGCTTTATCGACCAAATCTACCCCGATACAGCCTTCAATACAGTTAAAATACTGGAGAAACTGGGCGTAAAGGTTCACTACAACCCGGAGCAAACCTGCTGCGGACAACCGGCCTACAACAGCGGCTACTGGAAGGAGGCGAAAGTCATTGCCAAAAAATTCATCCGCGATTTCCCCAACGATCGATACATTGTGAGCCCCTCCGCATCGTGCACCGGCTTTGTTAAAAACTACTTCCCCAGCCTCTTCAAAGCCGAACCGGAACTTCTCAAACAACATCACCGACTTCAAAACAATCTGGTGGAGCTGACCGATTTCCTGGTCAACATACTAAAGACAACCGAACTGGGAGCCGAATTCCCCCACAAAGTAACCTACCACGATGCCTGTACTGCTTTGCGCGAATACGGAATCAAAAGAGAACCAAGGGAACTACTGGCTCACGTAAAAGGACTGGAACTTGTTGAAATGGACAAAACGGAGGAGTGCTGCGGTTTCGGGGGCACATTCTCCATAAAGATGGAGCCCATCTCCACGGCAATGGCCCAGCAGAAAATCGAAAATGCACTAAACACCGGGGCCGAATACATTGTCACCACGGAATCCTCCTGCCTCCTGAACCTGGAAGGATACATCCGAAAACAGAAACACCCCATAAAAACCATTCACATTGCGGATGTACTGGCAAGCGGATGGTAACTTACCGGGTCAACTGGATATTTAAATAAATGACATCGCCCAAGCGGGCAAACAACTGCCTTACACCTTAAGCAATCGCTTCCAGCCGGCAGTGCAGAAGGCTACATACTCAGCAACAAACGATACAATCTCATCATGACTCAATTCATGAGTCACAATTTCACCTACACTGGTAAGAAACCAGGAGCTTGTAGTATGCAGAAAGAACTCCGATATATCGGTATGTATTTGGGGATACTTCTCCTTCAGCTTTTGAAAATACTCCACTCCCATCCTGGTTTGAGCATCCGTAAATCTCTCACGATAATTCTGAAGCGAAGAGCCATGCGAATGACAGAGCAACATCCTGAACTCTACACGGTATTCCTCTATCAATTGTGTAAACAAATGAATTTGCTGCTTTTGATACTCTTCCGACAGGAAAATATCCGTTGTAATATTTTCATCCCCATTGTGCTCCTCCATTGTTTTATCAATGGCCTGCAACAAAGGGGTCAGAATCTGAACGTAGATCTCATCCTTGTTTCTAAAATAGTTGTAAATATTGCTCAGGCTTACACCCGCCTTTTTGGCAATATCCCTCATGGATGTCCCCTTGAATTCCTTTTCAATGAATTCATTTTTAGCAATTCTCAGAATTTCTCTTCGGACCTCTTCTTTCTTTACCTGCATAATTTCCCTGTTGAAGTAATTCCAAAAAAAGCAAAATAAATCCAAAAACGAAATCTTTCTTACACTCAAAAAAAAAATTTCGGTGTGCAAACCTGCACACCGAATTACCAATCAAATCTAAAAACGAAAAAACAAGCTTACTACATCTAAGCTAATATTGTGATCCAAATGCTCTGAATTCGTTAGGAAAACCTTCTACACTTATTACGGCATGAGAACTTGCCTTTCCGGTGGAAGGATTGTAGGTAAAGTAACCATTGTCTTCGGTTGTGGAAAAACCAAAAACAATATCGTCCTTGTATAAACTTACTGAGGCTCCATAGGTATTACTCCTGGGGATATCAAGTTTCTTAATGGTTTTCGCATTAAGATCAATCTCTACCGCTATAATTGTTCGGTCCTTTATATAATCAGGAGAATCGGGATTCTTATAGTAGGCCGGCACATTGGCAGCTGCATATAGTTTCCCCTTGCCAGCGTATTGCACAGCGCAAAGATAGTCGAGTACATACTCTTCCCCTTCGATAGCGGCACCGGTCAATACAAACTGATAGTCGCTGTCAAAATCGGTTGCACCGTTTCTGATCCGTAAGATTCCACTCTTATGCCCGGGAACCGCACCAAAACCAGCAATACCAACCACATAAATGTCTTTGTTCTCATCCATAAAAATGGATTTGCAATCCGCCTCAGGCTTGGTGGGCATTGAAATACCCGAAGCGGATTCCGTTATCATCTTTACCACCTCATCCTTTTCAGTATCAATAATGAGTACATCAGAACAAGCACGATCAGGAGCCGGATAGTATCCCCCCAAGAGTTGGTTCAACCCCACATAGAGATACTTCCCGCGTATTATCATCATGGCTGGATCCGGGTTCTCATCACCCACTCCGTACTTTTTGATGTCTATTTCACCAAGCTTTGCCAGGGTATTGGGATTAACTATCAGGATTTTCCCTTTCATCGATAAAGAGATGTAAGCTTTTTCGCCCTTAACCACAAGATTGTTGGCTCCCGATTGTGCTGGCAAAGTTAGCGATCCCTGCTCCACCAGCTTTCCTCCTATACGAGAGTACTTCTTTAGCAAGTCCGATTCCATAGCCCATCCCGGAAGCAGGTATACATCATCGCCCACAACCACAGGGGGACAAGCAAAATACGCTGGAATGGCAGTGGCATTTGTATAGGAGGCCGCTTCCAAATTCTTGTTGTCGATAAGCTGCATATACACACTGCAGGTACGTCCATCCGGATTCGGAACCATGGTCGACATCAGCACATCTCCCCCCTCAATTTGGGGTTCTGAATGATCATCATCTTTATCGCAGGCACTAAAAAAACCCACCAAAAGGCTTAGTGCAATCAACTTTACTACTCTATTCATTATGTGTTTGTTTATATTTATTATTACTATTTCCATACATATCGCACTTTCAAACCGAAGTTTCTACCCGGAAGTGGGCGATTGAATTCCGACATCACCTTTTCATCCGTAATATTATTGGCTTGCAGGGCCAGGGTAATCCTTCGGTCTCCAAAACTGTACTCCATACCGGAATTGAAGGTCAGGGAACGTGGAATTCTTCGCTCCTGGTAAATACTTTGTTCAAAATCGTAGAAATACTCCTCCACAAAGGAACAATCGGTATACAGCCTTACATTTTGCCCCTTCCCTCCGAAAAGATTCTCCTTGTGCAACTCGAAACCGGAATTGGCAAACAGATACGGGATATTCGGCATTCTGTCGCCTTTGGTGGGATTGGCAACGGCAGACCCGGGCTGCTTTTCACGGATATCGCGTAAATCCTGGTAGGTAGCATTGCCATACAGGTACAAAAAGTTGGTGGCATCCCACTTCACTTCCGCTTCCACTCCAAGAGTTCGCATTTCTCCAAAATTCTGGTAGTTCGACTGCAACGATCCCCCGGTAAAACGAATCATATTGGATAGCTCCATATAGAAGGCATTCACCTCAAACTGAAAGCGATTCCGGTTCAGATTGGTAGCATCGTACATAAAGCCCAAATTGAGACTTCGGTTGCGCTCGGGTTCCAAATTTCCCGAAGGGGTAATCAGAAACCCATCGCCAATGAGCTCGTTCTCCGAAGGAAGCCGCACATCGTAGGCCACAGAGGCTTTCACCAAAAAGGAGGGTGTAAAACGAAACCGCATGGCATTGCTTATCCCGAAATCCATTTTTTCCATATTCACATCATCAATAAGCCCCATTCCAAAAAGATCGGCAATTCTTGTCTTCATGGAGTAGTAGTAATACTTCACGGTAAAGGAATTGGTAAACTTATTGTTTAGGGTATGGTATTCGTGAGCCAGACCCGCCACCCAGCTGTTCATCCGACTGGTAAAATTGGTTTTATAACCGATTACTGCATCTTTCAGGGTATCTTTTGGTATTCCCTTGGCAAAATTGAACACCGAATTAAAATTCAGGGAATTCTGCTCATTCAGCAGATAATTCAAGTTGGTTTTCTGAATGAATGTGTGCTTCTGATTGTAGGAATCGTTTGGGGTAGTCCCGATTTCACCGCCAAGGGCATGAACAGGGGGCAACATCTCTCCGTCCCAGGTGAACTTGTGCATGGCCTTATCCTGAAACTTGTAGATTGAATAGGCATACAAACTACTCATGTCCAAATCCAGCCCCTTCACCAGAAAATCGGTTTTTTCCGCCTTGTTGGATAAACCATAGGCATCGGAATAGCTAACCGCCCCCTGGATGTTGTACTCAATGCCCTGAATCTCCTTGGTGGTGAAAACAATGACCGGCTCAAATTCAATTTCATCGAAATACCACGAAGTGGAAGTTAGGCCACCCCCAAGCACAAATTTTTTGTAGAGATCGTGGTCTCGTTCAACATGGCGTCCCTTTTGCAAAGGCAATTCCATTCGATAGTTATTGTCTGCATAGGTATAGAACCCACCCAAACCGAATTCAAGGCCCTTTTTCTCGTTATTGCGTTTGATTACAGCACTTACCTGCTGGGTATTGAACGAACGCAAACTGTAACTAAGATCAAAATAGTGGGGCGGATACTCTTTCAGTACGATATTCACGGCTCCACCAATAGCGGATCCTCCATATTTTGCAGGAACAATTCCTTTGTACACCTCAATTCTATCGATCAAATCAACAGGGATGTCATTAACATTCACAAAATCGGAATTCTCATTCATTGGAGCCCCATCAATAAAAAAGCCTATGCGTTTGCCCTCCAGGCCTCTTACCGAAATACGCGAGGCACTGCCAACCCCACCGGAACTCCTGATTTTAATACCCGAGGTTTTCGACAAAACATCACTTACATCACTCACCGTTCCCTTAATCTGATCCATGGTAATTACCGAAATGGGCATTGCTTTTTCCCTTATTTTGCGGGCCTCCGATTTAGCGGTTACAAAAACCTCCCCCAGCTGCTCCGTTGCTACGCTTAAGGCAACATCCAACTTTACCGACTTATCGGCAATGCTTACCTTTTTCATCGCCTTTTGATATCCAATAAATGAATAAGCAATATCAAATTTCCCCTGTGGCAAACTAATTATGTAGTATCCCCGGGAATCGGTTGTTACCCCTTTTTGCAATTTTTTTACAAAAACAGAAACTCCCGGCAAGGGGGCACGACTTTGACTATCGTATACTTTTCCGGTTAAAATAGTTTGAGCAGATAAGCCTGTACACATAATAGTTACAAGCAGTAGTAGAATGGTTCGCTTTGCAGATTGATACATGAATATTGGTTGAATAATGTTGTTTTTAGAATAAAGAACAGCGTACTGTTTTTGACGCCTCAAATAAAGAACATTGTTCTTTATAATTCAATCCCTATTTGTTGGTATTTTTTTGTTCAACATTTCAACAAATATCTTTCCCGGTAGCCCTTCATAATATTGGTTTCCCCAATCAGCTCATCATCTATAATCGGATAATCTTCTGTGATTTATAAAAAAATCCAACATTTTCCCCTTGACTATAATTATCATTTTCCTTAACTTGAATATATCATTTTCAACACCTTACACCTCCCTGCCAAATCCCGTTACAATTCATTAATCACATAGAGGATAGGGCCCCGGAAGTTGGAAAGGCCAGTAAACACTGGTGGGGGATCATTTTCCCATGGTGGAAAATGAAAATCCGGAGGTGGAAAACCATTTTCCCCCCTTCGAATATGAAAAACCCATGGTGGAAGATCATTTTCCTCTGGTTGAGAATCATTTTCCAAAGGTGGAGAATCATTTCCCACCCTTTGGGAGGGAGTTTCCCCCATTGATTTGGAAAAAGCGAAACATCAATTGTAGGGTTCGGCGCCTTACTACTAACAATAATTTAGACAGAAATGAATTTTAAAGATTTTTCACTAGCAGAGAAACTCCAACTCTACCGGGTAGTTGCGAACAATTCGGTAAGAATTGCGGAGATCAAAAACAAATTGGCCCTGTACGGGTACAATGAGGAAAAACTTACCATCCTTACCACTCTTTTGCAGGAAGTAGAAGGATTAACGGATACCCAGGCCAGGGAGTACGGTGAGCAATATGCGGCTACCGAACAGGTAACCCTCGCCCACAAGACGGCTCACAAGGTATACATGAAGCATGTAAAGCTGGCACGCATCCTCTTTGAGGACGATTTGGCCGCCTATGGTGCACTGGGGCTGCAGGGGCGCCGCAAGGATACCATGAGCGGCTGGTTGCGTCAAGCCTCATCCTTCTACAACAACCTACTGGCCAACGAAACCTACATTACAGCCCTGGCTTCGTTCAACTGCCCCCTGGAATCATTAACCCAAGGGAAAGATTTTGTGGAAGCAGTAGCCACCGCTCTCGAGGAGCAGGATAGGGAGCGCGGCGAAGCCCGAAAGGCCACCCGTGTGAGGGATGAGAAACTGGAGCTTCTGGATTCGGAAATGAGTCGCCTTCTAAAAGTGCTGGGCATCGCTTTTGAAGAGGATCCGGAAATACTGGAACAACTAGGAATTACAGTTGCCAGTTAATGCCCATGGATAGTTATTCGTTTTCGGGCGCCGAACCCTACATCTCCAACCCTATTAAAAGGGTTCTTTTTGAATTATTATGGGTCTTTTCGATTAAAGTAATTCCTTAATATTATGCTTTTGTCCTTTAGTCGGACGGACTTTTCTTTTGTTTTGATACAAAAGAAACAAAAAATCAAGGCTAGGGCACTCGGTGACCCATCACGGCTCAAAGGCTAAACAGAATGAACTCACCTCGTTCCTCGGCTCTACAGAGCGAAGCGAAATCAATGAGGCCCGAGAAAATTATCTCGAATTAAACAGCATTCTGTTCTTAACGCCTACCTCACCTATGGGGCCCCACCTCCGTTGCCAATGCCGAGGAGCTCCGATTAAAGCTATTGGAATACATAACAAGAACCTTGTATGTGCAATCCATAAACAATACAATGATTATTTTTACGCATCCAGATCATATAGAGCCTAAAAAAAGCCCCACAGCAAAGGCTGAAGGGCTTGAATTATCTTTTCTGATGCTTCCTCTACTTAGAGCATTTGCATTTCGTAAAGCTTCTTGTACGCACCATTTTTCTCAATCAACTCCTCGTGCTTTCCGCGTTCGATAATCTCTCCCTGCTGGAAGACACAAATCTCATCGGCATTCTTCACGGTAGATAGTCGGTGAGCAATCACCAATGAGGTACGATTCTTCATCAGATTCTCCAGGGCATCCTGCACCAGGCGTTCCGATTCGGTATCCAAAGCAGAGGTAGCCTCATCCAGAATCAGGATGGGAGGATTTTTAAGTACCGCACGGGCAATACTCAAACGCTGGCGCTGTCCGCCCGATAGCTTACTTCCCCTGTCTCCAATGTTGGTCAGGTATCCATGTTCGGTGGCCGTAATAAAATCATGAGCATTGGCTACTTTGGCCGCAGCAATCACGTCCTCCATAGTCGCTCCTTCCACACCAAAGGCAATGTTATTGAAAATGGTATCGTTGAAAAGGATGGACTCCTGGTTTACATTCCCCATCAGGTTGCGCAGGTCAGCAATTTTGTAATCGCGAATGTCCTCGCCATCCAGATAGATTCCCCCTTCCAACACATCGTAGAAACGTGGCAGAAGATCAACGAAAGTGGTTTTTCCGGACCCCGATTGCCCCACCAGGGCTACCTTCTTCCCTTTGGGGATGGTCACATTCACGTTTTTCAACACCTTTTCTGTATTGTAGGCGAAAGATACATTCCGGTACTCAATCCCCGCGGTAAAATTCTGAGCCGGTTTGGCATTCTCCTTCTCGATAATGGTTGATTCCGCATCCAGAATATGATCGATACGTTCCATTGCAGCCAAACCTTTCTGAATACTGTAGAAAGCCTTGGAGAATGCTTTCGCAGGGTTGATAATGGAGTAGAATACCACCAGGTAGGCAATAAATCCGGCACCATTCATTTCACCCTCTCCATTCAGAATCAAACGACCGCCATACCAAAGTACAATTACGATCACAACGGTTCCCAGGAATTCGCTTACGGGATGAGCCAGCACTCTTCGGCGCATCAAACTGTTCATGATCCGGCGGTATTCGTTGTTCTGCAAATCGAAGCGATGGTTCATCTTCTCCTCTGCAGTAAAGGCTTTAACAATCCGCAAACCGGAAAGGGTCTCCTCAATGGTAGACAACAGTTCCCCCATTTTACTCTGTCCTTTCCGTGAGGTTTTCTTCAGGCTTCTACCAATTCTTCCGATGATTCCACCTGCCACAGGCAACAGAATAAACACAAACAGGGTCATCTTAGGACTCATAATGATCATCGTAACCAAAGAAACAAGAATAATCACCGGGTTCTTCAGAAACATATCCAATGAGTTCATGATGGAATTCTCTACCTCCTGTACATCTCCGGTAGAACGGGCCATGATATCTCCCTTTTTCTCTTCGGTAAAAAACGGAATGGGCAAACTCACAATCTTTTGGTAGATCTGCTGGCGGATATCCCGAACCACTCCATTACGAATGTTTACGCTATGATAGGAACCCAAATAGGTGAACCCAACCTTAAACAATACTGCCAAAACAAGGACAACCCCCACAAAAATCAGGGCCGAATCAGGACCATACTCCAGTTTCATCTGGGTGGTATAGTAGTAGAAATTGTGCTTCAGGGTAGAAATATTCGTATCCCATGCCATGGGCTCGTTCACCGGTTCGGCAATATTAAAAAGAATCTCCAGCACGGGCTGCATCATCACAAAGGAGAAAACTCCAAAGATTGCACCCAATACATTGTACAGGAAACTCATGATTAACTCCCCCTTGAAAGGAGGCAAAAAGCGTCTAAGAATTTTTAAAAAGTCTTTCATTCGAATGTTTAAAATTGAACAGTAATCAGGAACAACATCTGTATCGTTCCCGCAAGGTAGTATCCCCTTTATGTCACTCAGGTCACAAAAGGCAATAACCCCTTCAGAGAATGAGCATAATCCCAATAAAAATAGGCTGTAAAAGTAAAACTCTTACAGCCTAAAAACAAAACTTTAACAAGTTTTCACATATATCCTAGATTCCGGTATAATTAGACGGAGTAATGGTCTTCAACTGAGCTTTCAACTCGTCGTTCACTTCCAGGGTATCAATAAACTCAGCAATGCTTTCCTGAGTCACCTGAGTATTGGTACGGGTAAGCGCTTTCAATGCTTCATAAGGGTTAGGATAACCTTCACGACGCAGGATGGTTTGGATTGCCTCAGCAACTACAGCCCAGTTCGCTTCAAGGTCAGCCTCAAATGCATCCTGTGCAATAATCAGCTTGTCCAATCCTTTCAAAAGAGATTTGAAAGCGATAATGGTATGGGCAAAAGGCACCCCGATATTACGCAATACGGTTGAATCGGTCAAATCGCGCTGCAAACGTGAAATTGGCAACTTGTTCGCCAAATGTTCGAAAGTAGCATTGGCCAGTCCCAGGTTTCCTTCCGAGTTTTCGAAATCGATAGGATTCACCTTGTGAGGCATAGCCGATGAACCAACTTCTCCCTTCTTGATCTTCTGCTTGAAGTAGTTCATGGAGATGTAGGTCCAGAAATCACGGTTCAGGTCAACCAAGATGGTATTGATGCGCTTCATATTATCGAAGATAGCACCCAGGTTGTCGTAGTTGGAAATCTGAGTGGTCAGCTCCTCACGCTCCAGCTTCAGAATATCGTTCACGAAGTGGTTTCCGAAGGCTTTCCAGTCAATCTCAGGATAGGCCACATGGTGTGCGTTGAAGTTTCCGGTAGCTCCACCAAACTTGGCAGAACAAGGAACGCTCTTCAACAGCTCCAACTGACGCTTCAAACGGTATACATACACATTGATCTCCTTACCCAAACGAGTTGGAGAAGCAGGCTGACCATGGGTACGTGCCAACATGGAAATCTCGTTCCAGTCTTCCACCAAACTCTCCAGCTTGGCAATCAATTCTTCGATAACAGGATAGTATACATCATGAGCAGCATCACGCAAAGAGTAAGGTGTTGCTGTATTGTTAATATCCTGAGAAGTCAGTCCAAAGTGGATGAATTCCTTGTATTTGTCAAGCTTCAGGGCATCGAACTTCTCCTTGATGAAGTACTCTACTGCCTTCACATCGTGGTTAGTCACACTCTCGATATCCTTTACCTTTTGAGCATCCTCAACGGTAAAATCAAGGTAAAGACTACGCAACTCCGTATATAGCTCCTTATCAAAATCTTTCAACTGAGGCAATGGCTGCTCACAAAGAGCGATGAAGTATTCCACTTCCACCAATACCCGATAACGGATAAGTGCATACTCCGAAAAATACTCTCCCAAAACATCTACCTTACCACGGTAACGTCCATCTACCGGCGAAATTGCGGTCAAACTTTGCATTTCCATTCTTGTTGTTTTAATCGGTTATGGTTATTTAGTTGCACAAAGTTAAAAAAAGAATCAGGATTCACCTGATACGACAGATAGAAACTCAACATTCGTACAATGAATTTAATTAATCATCTGAACACATTTTTTTGCTTAGGTCAGATGGAACTTACCATTCGCAAATAATCATTTTCGCATGGTAGTATAATGATTATTTACTCGTGAACGTTTCATCTATTTTGTTATTTTTGTTCTGATAACGACACCAAACAAATCAGCCTTAGGAACCCGGGACTGCTATCCAGGAAACAAGGGTACGTTTGGAGCCCTCCACTAAAGGGGTAAACACAGGTTGATTTGAATTTACATTACAACAAGAGAATGGATGGCCACAGGAAACAATCGGAAGAATACCAGTTCCATCACTTCTTCTTTACTTAAAAACAGCATTTGATTATGAAATTTTTTCAGGATTTTGGATTTGGATTGAGAACCTATACCGAAGCTCTAAGCTACATTTTCAAGAAGAAATTGGCCTGGTTCTTCATCTTCCCCTTGATTCTGAATATCCTCCTTTTCTGGTTTGGATGGGAATATATCGGTCAATTATCCGACTACACTCAAAACTATCTGAAAAACTGGATGGATTTGGAAAATGCCGATTTCTGGGGCTCCGGTTTCCTTCAAAGCCTGGTTTCCGGATTTGTATGGCTGACCTTTAAGGTGATGTTCTTCCTTATATTTGCCTACTTTGGAGGTTACATTATCATCATTCTCCTCTCTCCCGTTTTCTCCTATCTTTCGGAACGGACCGAAAAAATAAAAACCGGGGCAGATTATCCCTTCCAGTTCAGGCAACTGCTGAAAGACATTATTCGGGGAACCCGGATTGCCATTCGCAACCTATTGATTGAACTGGCTCTTACCGTACTGATGTTTATTCTGAGCTTCATTCCCGTAATCGGGTGGTTCTCGGCCATTCTGCTGTTCTTTATCTCCGCCTACTTCTACGGCTTCTCCTTTATGGACTACGCTTTGGAAAGGAAAAAACTGAGTTTGAAAGAAAGTGTCCTTTTCATGCGCAACAACAAGGGGATTGTTATAGCCAATGGTTTTGTTTTCTCCCTGTGCCTGATCATCCCCTTCTGCGGGGTTTCCTTTTCCAGCTTTGCCGCCATTGTATCGGTAGTGGCGGGAACATTGGCTGTGGATGAGATTTGGGCGAAAGAAAACTACAGACCGGCCAATAGATAGAAGCGGCATTCCCAAAATCGTCGAGTCCTTCAATTTTTTATCGAAACGATATCTATCCTCCCGGTAATTATGAGGAGGTATTCGTATATTGTATTATATGATTATTGCTACAATTTTAGTAGATTTACATAAATGCTAAATCCGTTTTTAATGAAATTCTATCGCCATTTTCTTAGCCTGGTTCTTTTCCTGTTTTTGGGAAATCTTTTAATCGCTACACCTCAAAAGGATACCGGTAGCATCACACCAAAGCTGGTGTACAAATTCGACATCAAGCAGCAAATTGGTCCGGCTGCCTGGCGACAGACCCAACAAGCCTTTGAAGAGGCTAAGCAAGCAGAAGCCGATTACATTCTGATCCACATGAACACCTACGGAGGGCTGGTCGTTTCCGCCGATTCCATCCGCTCTACCATACTGAATACCCCCACCCCCGTGATGGTCTTCATCGACAACAACGCGGCCTCGGCAGGAGCACTCATCTCCATAGCCTGCGACAGTATCTACATGCGCTCGGGAGCCAATATGGGAGCAGCTACGGTGGTCAACCAAACCGGGCAGGCCATGCCGGACAAATACCAGTCGTACATGCGCTCTACCATGCGGGCTACAGCGGAAGCCCACGGCAAGGATACCCTCATCCAAAATGGGGATACCATTATCAAATGGAAACGCGATCCCCTGATTGCAGAGGCGATGGTAGACCCCAGAACCTATATCGAAGGAATTATTGATACCGGGCAGGTGCTAACCTTTACCCCGGATGAAGCCATGCGCCATGGCTACTGCGAAGGAGTGGCCCGCAATGTGGAAGAGGTACTGAAAATAGCAGGAATTGAAAACTATACCATCCAACAATACGAACCCACTCCCCTGGAAAAGCTGATTGGTTTCATGCTGAATCCAGTCCTTCAGGGCTTACTCATCATGATTATTGTGGGGGGAATCTATTTTGAACTGCAAACCCCGGGGGTCGGGTTTCCCTTAATTGCAGCCATAACTGCCGCCGTCCTCTACTTCTCTCCCCTCTATCTTGAGGGGTTGGCCGCCAACTGGGAAATCATCCTGTTTGTGTTAGGCGTCGTTTTGCTTGGGGTTGAAATCTTCGTCATACCCGGCTTCGGTATTGCCGGCTTTGCAGGAATCACCCTGATTGTTTTCGGACTCACCCTAAGCCTGGTAGACAATGTTGTTTTTGAATTCGAACCCCGTCATATCAAACTTCTCTTAAGTGCTTTTCTACTTGTGGTTGTCTCCATGATGATGTCACTTGTAGGCTCCATTTACGTTAGCAAAAAACTCTTTACCACCACCACTTTTGGCCATTTGGCACTCGACAGTGTTGCAAAAAGTGAAGAAGGATACATTGGTGTGGATGTAAAGGCAAGAGATCTTGTAGGCTCAACCGGCATTTCCCACAGCGTTCTTCGCCCATCGGGCAAGGTAGAAATAGATGGTGAAATTTATGATGCCAAAGCTGAATTGGGATTTATCGACAAGGGAGAAACTGTTCGCGTAATACGCTACGAAACCGGTCAAGTGTACGTAATTAAGGAGGAAAACGAGAATGGAACGAATCAGGCTTAGAGATTACCGGGAAGGAGATTTTGATGATATTCTGAATGTATGGCAAAGAACCGGCCTCACGAATGATGAGCGGGGCGACAATGCCGAAATTATAGAATGCAGCCTGCAATGGGGCGGGAAATTTTTTATCCTTGAGGAGAAGGAGTCCCAACGGATTATTGGAACCTGCTGGATCACCAATGACAGCCGAAGGCTCTACCTGCATCACCTTGGAGTCCTGCCAGAATTTCAGGACCGTGGCTATGGCAAGCTTTTACTACTGGAAAGTATTCGCTTCGGAAAGCAAGTCAACCTGCAGATGAAGCTGGAGGTTCACGTTACCAATACAAATGCCATCCACATGTATGAGAAAATGGGCTTCAAACACTTAGGGGATTATGATGTGTATATCATTCGGGATATGGCCAATTTCAGTGCTCTTCCCGGACTTCTTCAATCCAAGTAACACAACTGAATTCATTTTACCTATGGGAGATTTATATCATATTATTAACGAAACCGAAATCAACATTCAAACCATATTTTTCCGACTACTGATAAGTTTTGTAGTGGGAGCGATAGTAGGATTCGAACGGGAACATCACAAGCAACCCGCCGGACTTCGAACTCATATCCTGATTTGTATGGGCTCCACACTTATTATGTTACTCTCTATTTTTATTCCACAAACATTCCAGAATTTTCAGAATGGTGACCCCGGCCGAATAGCGGCCCAGGTAGTCTCCGGAATTGGTTTTCTTGGAGCTGGAGCAATCATGAAGTTTGGTGTCAATGTAAGAGGATTAACCACTGCAGCCTCCATCTGGGTAATGGCTGCAATGGGCCTGGCCATTGGAGCCGGAATGTACTGGGGCGTTTTGGCAGGTACCCTGCTCATACTATTCGTACTCACCGTATTGGATATGCTGGAAAAATGGGCTTTCCCTGCAAAATACATTAAAAAATTGCACATCTACACCGAACAACCCTTGGTTACCTCCGCCCAACTGGTCCCCTCTATCAAAAAGCATGGTATCACCATCCGAACCATAGATATGGAGCAATCTTTTGAAGGACAATTCATCACCTATCGTATGACCATTCAAATTTCAGAAAAGGTAGACCTGAATGCACTAAATATGGATTTGGGTAGCATAAATGGTGTAAAAAGGGTAAAATTGCAGCAATTAATTTAAATATCCATTGGAGGCTTACAGACCATCAAACGTCCAAAATGGGATTTGGTAAATATTGGTTTCTCAATATACATCTGAAATAAGCACCGATTGATACAATCAGCGAAAGCTAATATTATCTAGCAATGAATTTTATCATCAATAAAGAGGAATTGAACCTGGAAGGATTACAGGAACTCACTAAAAAACCGGAACTCTTTGCGAAAGATCCGGTCAATTTCTGGCAGGACCCATACATCTCAGATCACATTCTGTATGCCCATCTGGATGAAGATTCCGATGAAGGCTCCCGAAACTACGCCACCATCATTAAATCCGTAATCTGGATCAGTGATTTTCTAAATCTGCCCGCCGGAAGCAAGTTACTGGATCTGGGCTGCGGCCCCGGCCTCTACAGCGAGCAATTCCATGGACAAGGATTTGAGGTTACCGGTATTGATTTTTCGGCCAATTCCATTCGTTACGCAAGAGAACAAGCTGAAGCCAGCAACTGGCCTATTGAATACATTTGCCAGGATTACCTTAGCATCAATTATACCGAAGAATTTGATGTAATTACTTTGATTTACGGCGATCTCTGTGTCCTCTCCAATGAGGATCGCTCCAAGCTACTTAAGAAGGTATGGAAAGCCCTAAAACCAGGTGGGCACTTGATTTGTGATGTTTTTACAAAAAACTATTTTAAGAAAAGCAACCAGAAGCAATCTTGGTACATCAGCCTGGAGGAAGGTTTTTGGAAGCCTGAGGAACACTTGCTACTTCAACACCATTACAAATACAAGAAAGACAAGGTACGCCTGGACAAATACACTCTTATCAAGAAAGACGGGGAAATGCAGACCTACCATATCTGGAAGCAGTACTTCAATCCCCTTCGGGCGGAGATGATGCTGAAAGATCACAATTTCGAGCTGAAAGAGAAATTCAGCGACCTCTGCGGAACGCCTTACACCGATAAATCGGAATGGATCGGCATGGTCGCACAAAAGAAATAATATCTTAACAAGTCAAAAAAAAATGCGTCACTAAAAAGGGACGCATTTTTTTTTGTTCTGTATATTGTTTTAATCCTTATACATCTTTTCAATAAGATGCTTATACTTTTCCTGAATTACTTTACGCTTCAGTTTCAGAGTCGAAGTAACCTCCCCGGCCTCCATGCTAAATTCGCGAGGCAATAGGGTAAACTTCTTTATTTTTTCAAAACGAGAGAATTCTTTTTGCAAATCTTCGAATCGCTTTTCAAAGAACTCCACAATCTGAGCATGACTAATCAATTCCTCAATTGTTTCGAAAACAATTTTCTTCTTTTCGGCATATTGCTTCAGAGGCTCCAGTGCAGGCACTGCAAGGGCAGTAACATATTTCCGGCAATCACCAATCACCGCAACCTGCTCAATAAATTGATCATTGGTTAAAGTCACCTCCAATTTTTGAGGAGCAATGTATTTCCCTCCAGAAGTTTTCATTAGGTCTTTAATACGATCTGTTATCACGAGATTCCCCTTCTCGTCCATTTTACCGGCATCTCCGGTACAAAACCAGCCGTCTTTTATCACCTTGGCGGTCTCTTCCGGCTTTTTGTAGTATCCTCGCATCACGCCAGGCCCCTTTACCATAATCTCATCATTCTCTCCAATCTTGATCTGAGTTCCGGTTAAGGTCTTTCCAACAGAATTGAACAGGAAGTGCTTATCACCAAACAGAGCAACAGTAGCAGTAGTCTCAGTTAAACCATAACCACACTTAATATTGATTCCTGTTGAATGGAAAAACTCCACAATTTCAGGGGAAAGAGGAGCTCCCCCACAGGGCATAAAGTTTATTCGCGCTCCAAAAATGCCTCTCAATTTGGAAAGCACCAATTTGTCAGCGATTTTGTGCTTCCTTTTCAAGGACGCAGGAACCGGACGATCAAAGCGCATATGATAGTTGTAGTATTTTCCACCAACCTTAAGTGCCCAATCCATAATGCGGTTTTTAATAAGAGAAGCATCTCCCCGCTTATCATGGATCGCCGCATAAATCTTCTCGAAGATACGAGGAACCGTACACATTAAGGTCGGCTTCACCTCCTTCATCACCTCCGCAATCTTCTTGGGATCGCGGTTGATATAGATACTAATTCCCCGATGCAGACAGAATAGCACCCAGCTTCGTTCATACACGTGACTTAAGGGAAGAAAAGAAAGCGATACGTCCTCTTCACTCACATTAAGTTCCTCGTCATGACATTCCAGGCTTCCTATAAAATTCTGATGATCCAGCATTACCCCTTTAGGCTCTCCGGTAGTTCCTGAGGTATAGATCAAGGTTGCCAAATCAGACAATTGAGCCTCCTTCAACCTACTCTCCACTTCCTGGTCACAATCGGCATCTTGTCCCATCTTCACAAGATCGGAAAAATACATAGACCGACCTTTGCCGGAAAACTTAACTGAAGCATCGAAAGCTATCACTACCAGATCAGGAATCTCATCGAACAAAGCAACAGCCCTGTCGTACTGCTCCTGTTCTCCTACAAAAAGAACGTCAACACTAGCATCCTGTAAAATATATTTGGCTTCGGTAGTGGAATTTGTAGCATAAATGGGAACGGTAACACCTCGGATGCCCATAATAGCAAGGTCGGCAAGAGTCCATTCCGGCATATTTTGAGAGAAAATTGCAACATTCTGTTGCTCCTTCACACCAAGCTTTATCAGTGCTTTGGACAGGAACTGGATCTTCTCCCCCATTTCTTTCCAGGTAATGCCAACCCATTCCTTTTTCTCTTCATCTTTATAGTACATGGCGATCCGATCACGATACTTTTCAATTCGTTCACGAATCAACATGCCTAATTGTTGATAAATCATATACACAATTTAGTGAAACACATGCGGTAGCAAAGGTAAGGATGTTTCCCTAATTTAAAAGGAACTTATCTATGAATCGAGACATCCATATATTGTATTGGCTTTTGCTTAGAACATAACCGCAATCATTACTATCACAAAATCACCAAATTTACATCCTTACTTAAAAGAAAAAGCCCTATACATTAAGATAGAGCTTACTTTTATTTATATTGATTAAATTGACTGAACAAGCCAACGAAAGCCTACTTTACGCAAAAATCCAACAACACCTCATCTTCAATACTGGCTTTCAAACGATCCCCAATCTTCACCGGACCTACTCCTTCGGGTGTTCCCGTAAAAATCAAATCCCCAATCTTAAGAGTAAAATATTTGGACAAATAAGATATCAGGTAATCAAAGGAAAAGATCATATTACTGGAGTTGCCCACCTGAACCATCTTTCCATTAATATCCAATGCAAAGTTAATATTGTTCACATCAGCAAAGCGCGATTTGTTTACAAAACCACCCAAAGGAGCTGCGCCATCAAAAGCTTTGGCTTTTTCCCAGGGCAGTCCCTTCTTTTTGCACTCAGCCTGTATATCGCGAGCAGTAAAATCAATACCAACTCCGATCTCTTCGTAATAGCGATGAGCAAACTCCAATGGAATATTTTTTCCCACCCGATTGATCCGAATCACCAACTCCAATTCATGGTGAATATCTTTCGAAAATTCAGGATAATAAAAATCATTGTTATTGCGCAAAAGTGCGGAATCAGGCATGGAAAAAACAACTGGTTCTTCAGGAACCGGGTTATTCAATTCCTTGGCATGATTCACATAATTTCGTCCTATTGCTAAAATCTTCATCTGCTTTCGATTTTTTCTTTCCGCCCCAAGAAATCTCCACGAAAGAGCACTTGCAAGCGCTTATTATAACAGCTCTCAATTACGGGTCAGTCTATTTATTATTAAACCCACGTAGTTTGATTTCTGTTAAAACCTTTTTGGTAAACAAAGGAAAATCACTATTTAGAATCCAACCGTAGTACCCGGGTTGTTCTTCAAGCACCTGCTCAACAGGTTTCCCTTTATTTTTTCCGAAATTAAATATCTCAACCCCCTTCTTGTCCTTCACAATAAAACCGGCAAAATCCACCTTATTGGTCTGACTGGAAAAATTGGCCAGATACTCCACATCATTCTCCAAATCCTCATATCGATCCAACTGAGATTTAAGCACCTCATAGGTAGCCATAGTATCAGCTTCGGCCCCGTGAGCACCGATCAACTCTTTTTGGCAATAAAACTTATAGGCAGCTGCCAGAGTACGTTGCTCCATTTTGTGAAAAATAGTCTGTACATCGACAAATTTACGCTTTCGCATATCAAAATCCACCTCAGCCCGAAGAAACTCTTCTGCCAAAACCGGAACATCGAATCGATTGGAATTGTAACCTGCCAAATCACACCCCTCCAGGAATTTGGCCAAGTTTTTGGCAACTTCCTTAAAAGTTGGTTCATTCTTTACATCCTCATCATAAATCCCATGAATGGCACTAGATTCAGCGGGAATAGGCATTTCAGGGTTCACCCTAAGGGTTTTCACTTCTTCTTTCCCATTGGGCTGAATCTTAACGATTGAGATCTCTACGATGCGATCCTTGGCCACATTAATCCCGGTGGTCTCCAGATCGAAAAAGGCAATGGGATTTTTCAGGTTCAAATTCATATTCTATTCTTTTATTCCAGGATGAAAAACAGCAATTATTCATTCCTCAGAGGCTTTTAACAACCCCAGCTAACAAACAACTCTAATTGCTTCTATCCTATAATTCTAACGGATACAAAAATACAAAACCTAACAAGAAATCAAATCCTGTTAGGTTAAGAAACTATTTTAAGATATTAATCCCCTTAGGCATTAATCATCATTGGCATCAAAAGCATAAGCACATCTTCCTCTGCATTCTCATTATCGTAAGGCAGGAAGATACCGGCACGAGTCGGATCTGAAAGCTCCATCATTACATTGGATGAAGAAAGGTTGGATAAGATTTCCAGTAAAAATACCGATTTAAATCCAATCTCTAGTTCTTCTCCTTCGTACTGACATTGCAATGTTTCACGAGCAGAAATAGAGAAATCAATATCCTGAGCTGAAACAACCAACTGATTTGCCTTCAATTGGAATTTAATCAAATTACTGGCTGGATTGGAGAATACAGATACACGCTTCAAGGTATTGTACAACTCCACACGATCAATGGTCAACTTGTTAGGATTATTCTTTGGAATAACCGAATTGTAGCTAGGATAATTTCCTTCCACCAAACGACAAATCAGTTTGTAGTTGGACAAGGTAAAGAAAGCATTCTTATCGTCAAATTCCACATTTACAGGATCCTCCTCTTTTGCCAAAATGTTTCGCAACAAAGAGGCTGGCTTTTTAGGCAAAATGAAAGCGGAGTTCACTTCAGAACGACCATCAAGTCTCTTGTATCGTACTAATTTATGTGCATCGGAAGCAACAAAAGTCAAATCCGAATTAGTCAATTCTACAAAGATACCGTTCATTACCGGTCTCAATTCATCATCAGCTGTAGCAAACAAGGTTTTGTTCACCCCGTTCAACAACACATCACTGTTCACAGCAATGGTAACCAACTCATTTGCATCCTTTTCAGGCAACTTAGGAAAATCCTCACCATTCTGACCTACAATACTGAAAACCCCGTTTTCGGAAGTGATCTTCACAGCCAGGCTGTTCATATCAATATCAAAGGTCAATGGCTGCTCAGGAAATTCTTTCAGGGTATCAGTCAGAATCTTTGCAGGGAATGCAACAACTCCCTCACCCACTGAATTCTCAAGTGGAATAGTGGTTATCAAAGTTGACTCAAGATCAGAAGCAGTAGCAATCAATTGATCATCTTTCAGTTCAAAAAGAAAATTGTCGAGAATCGGCAATGTATTCTTCGAGCTTATCACCTTGCTAATTGTCTGTAGATGACTCAGTAATCCTGTACTTGACACTACAAATTTCATTTGCATAATATTTAAAAGTTTACCAAATATATCAAATTAATCTCCCTTTTCCAACAGGCCTTTCACACCCCCAGATGGGACAAATAATAAATGACGAAGATACAAAATTAATGGATGAACAAATCGAATAACCACCTGAAATTTATGAAAAAATCAATTCCTTCGATTTTCCGGATCTAATTGATCGAAAAATTCACCCGTCTTTTTCCACAAACCCCTCTTGACACAATACACACATCTACCTGGTATACTTTCTTTTGCGCATCATAAAAAAGAATACCCCCCAGAGAAGGACTCCAGCCACCGGAAGTAGCATGTTAAACAACTGCCATTTCAAACGACTCTCCCTTATCCTCGTTTTATCCAACAAACGTAACTTCATTTCTTTCGATCGCAAATCCATCCACCCCTCATCATCGCAAAGATAATTGATACAATTCAATAAAAATTTTCGATTACCATAGGTTTGACGGGAATAACGATCGTAACCAAGAGCTTCAATTTGCCTATTGCTCCCGGTTCCTCTCACCCGATTGCGAACCATATCTCCGTCAGCAACAACAATCATTCTGGTAGGAACACTCTCTTCGCGGTGCTCAATATCGATTCCCTTTGGCTTTCGATTCTGAAATACGGAAGAAAATTCCCCTTCGAGAAGAACCGCAACAGATTTGGCACCGCTTCCAAAATCCTTTGCATTCATCGGCCTGCGCACAACATCCAAACTAACAGGAGTTGGCACTTTCTCCAATCGGGTATATTTTGAAGATTTTAACAGAATGGTTTTTCTTATTCTCCCATCCCTTCCTACCGTATCAATAGAATTGGTGAATTCCCCCTTCACCTGGTTCAGATTACGGGTTATGGTATGATTTGAAAGAGGAACAAATAAAGGTGAATAATACCAGGGCCCCGGGGTGTAACGCGAGGGTTCTCCCGGCAAGGAGGACAATACAGGCACCAGAGCGCACTGAGCATCCATAACCAGGTCCGGATTCACCCGAACGCCGTACCGGAACAACTGATCCTCTATATTAAGGGGTTGATAGTATGCAAAAGTACTTTCCTTTACAGAAAGACTATCCATAGAGGCCACAACCTCATCCACGAGCCACAAAACCCGTCCTCCATTCATCACATATTGATCTATAATATACTTATCCGTTTCGGAAAATTCCTTTCGGGGTTGAGCAATCACCAAAGCTTTGTATTGATCAAATCCTGATCGTAATTGTTCAGTAGAAATTCTGCAGACCTCATAATGCTGTGAAAGAGACGCTGAAAAATCTGCTACTTCGTATCGGTTTAATTCCTGATGACCGGTTAAAAAAGCGATTCTCTTGACCGAAGTTGCATTGAGCATACGGATGGCCATAGTCAATTCATACTCCAGCGACTCAATGGAATGATTCAGGTTGGATTCAGAGGAAACACCATTCACTTTTTTCAAAAGATTAACCGTGGTTTCCTTCTCCTGATCGTGCACAATCACCCCTGGAAAAATCAACTTCTGCGACAATCCACCTTCGGCACTTTTCTCCTGTAAATTGGTGGGCTGCAAACCCCTGTCCACCAACTGACTCACAATCTGACCTCTTTCCTTAGGCTTGAATCCCTCCAGGGGATTTATTAACTCATAGTGAATTTTGCCCTCAGCATAAACATTGAACTCATCCAGTATTTCCTGCACTGATTTTTGCAATTTCACAAATCCCGGAGGCAGTTCGCCTGCCAGAAAAATCTGAAAGTACAAATCCTTTTCCTGCTTCCTTAGTAACTCCAGAGTGTTATCTGACAGGGTATATCTTTTCTCCGAAGTAAGGTCAATTCGAAAAAAATTGAGATTGAGAAAATAGGCCGCCAGAACAATTACAATAAGTGAGCCGGTTAACTGTAAACTATTTTTTATCTTTAAAGTACGAGACATCTTATTCCTGCTTCTTAAATGAAATTTTCAATACAATTTAGAGGGCTTACCACTTCCTACTTTGAATTACCATACGGGTCATCAAAAGAAAAATCATTACTACAGACACAAAATACACCAGATCCCGGCTATCTATAATCCCGCGGGAGATGGAATGATAATGCTCCTGTATTCCCAATCCAATGAATCCATTCTGAAAAGACCGCAAACTCTCCATCTGCCCCAGATACTCAAATCCTGAATACAACAGGAAACACCCCACCAATCCCAGAACAAAAGCCACCACCTGATTTTCGGTTAAAGAACTGGCAAAAACTCCAATCGAAACATATACAGCCCCCAGTAAAAACAAGCCAATATAAGATCCCCAAATTGCTCCGGCATCAAGATTTCCTACAGGACTCCCCAATTGATATACCGAATAGAAATAGAGTAGCGTTGGAACAAGAGAAAAGAAAACAACCAAAAGACCAGCCAGGTATTTAGCAAAAACAATCTTCATATCGGATAAAGGCCGGGTCAATAAAAGCTCCATGGTTCCGGCTTTTTGTTCATCAGCAAACAAACGCATACAAACTGCCGGCACCAAAAAAAGATAAAGCCAGGGGGCCAGAGCAAACATCGTATCCAAATTAGCGTAACCTACATCCAGAAGGTTCATCTCCCCGGGAAAAACCCACACAAACAAACCATTTGCCACCAAAAAAACGGTGATTACTACGTAAGCGATCAACGAACTAAAAAAAACACGGAATTCCTTCAATAGAAGTGTAAGCATAATCTAAAGTTTCTGAAGTCTTTAACAAACCTACAAAAATGCAAAATAATTTCAACAAAATGAATCACATTGGATATAATCCTATATTTACATAAATTTGGGCATGAAAAATACGGCACTCATACTTTTACTGCTCCTTCTACCGATTGTTTACACCTTCGGTCAAGATATTCCATCCAAAAACAAACCCAATATATCCGTAAAATACCACACAGGATTTGTTCTCCCCCATCACCCTTCGATACGCTATTTAGTGGAATCCAGGACGAAAGCGTTTGAAGTAAATGTCGGATGGCGCACCCACTCCAATGATCCCTGGGCCAAATTGTATGCCTTTCCTGAATTCGGAGTCGGACTCTACCATGGAGGTCTTGGAAATGGCAATGTTTTGGGCAAAGCAACCGCATTATTTCCTTATGCAGAACTACCTTTTCTGAGAAATCAGTCCTTTGAGTGGACTTACCGAATTGGCATGGGAGTTGCCTATGTCAACAAACACTTCGACCCGGTAACCAATTACTCCAACATAGCTATTGGATCCAGATGGAATGCTTTTTTCAACCTCAACACAGATACCAGATTCAAAATCAGCCCTTCAACATTCATCACCAGCGGAATGGGATTGGTTCACTTATCCAATGGTTCTGTAAAATCGCCAAACAAAGGCATTAACATTTTCACGTACAACATAGGCTTAAATTACCATTTTGGCAACATCAAGCGAATTGCAAAAAAGTCAACTCCCACCCCTTCTATCCCAAAACACAAATGGGAAACAGTATGGAGCGCCGGTTCAAAACAAACCACCGAAAAAGATCCGCACCACTACTTCACAACAAGTCTAACCACCAACTACTCACGAAAAGTTAGTCCAATACAATTTGTAGGACTGGGAATTGACTTATTCTATGACGAATCAACCAACCGGGGCAAATGGGATTTTGATCCGCAAACCGATTTTAAACACCGATTTCGACAGGCAATCTTTGTGTCACATGATTTCGTCTATGCCAATTTTAGCTTTATCACCCATTTGGGATTTTACACTCTTTACGAAGAAAAACCCAGCACCCCATTCTACACCAGAATCGGATTACGCTATTACATCAAAGAGAATTTTGTGACCAACCTCAGCTTAAAAGCTCATTTGGGCAAAGCCGATTTTATTGAATTTGGTATAGGCTACCGCTGGAATAAATATTAAAAACAGAAATCTTTTCACACCAATATCTATGAAACTCACATACATCCATCTACTCATCTGCCTTTGCCTGCTGTCTTCCTGCTCTCCTCTGCAACCTTTCGAATCGCCAGGAAAATCAACAAGAAAAGATATACCTTTAGATGAAAACTTCAATAAATTGATCATCTCTAATATCTTTGATGTAGAACTGATTCCTGACACAATCAATCAAATTAGCTTTATAGGAGGTGAAAATCTGCTTGAAAAGGTAAATCTTACAAATCACGAAGAATCCATAACAATTTCTCACGACAACAAGAACCTGACTCGCAATTTTGAAAACATTCAGGTGGAAATACATTACACCAATCTAAACCAAGTTAGCCTCGAATACCCATGCAAACTTACCGGTCGGTTCTCGAACCCCGACTCCGACTTTAACATCACAATTCCTGTTGAGGGAGAACTCGTAGAAATAGATCTTGCTATTGTGGCAAAAAACCTAAAAATCCACTCCTACGGTACCATAACAGCAGGCATTCAGCTTTCCGGAGAATCCAGCACTGCCAGCTATGTTCTGAATGGAATTGTCAACCTAAAGAGCTTAGAATTTAGATGCAAAAAAGTAAATATTGTTCAAAACGGAATTGGTGAAGCACATGTTTGGGCCGAAGACAATTTAGACCTAACCATTTATACAGACGGCAATATCTACTACAAAGGCAATCCGGAAATAAGCACAAGCCGAATTCAGGTCAACAACCAAAGTCCAACTGCCAAAGTAATCAAAGTTGACTAGCAATTAATACTACACCCTTAAAAGAAACAAATCGGAAAGGAGGGGTTCCCTTTCGTCCCCTCCCGGCAAACAGAAGCTTACGCTAAAAAGTTTCAATTACACGCCCTCTTTCAATTCCTTCACCATCATTTGGGCAAAACGAGCCGAAGCACCGGGACCACCCAATTTTTCATGCAACAACTGATAATTGTGGAGCATCTCCTCTCGTTGTTCCCCACCCGGTAGAATAGCATCCAGCTCAGCCTTTATGGCAGAAGGATTCATATACTGCTGAATCAACTCTTTCACGACCATTCGGTCCATCACCAAGTTTACAAGTGAGATGTATTTTACTTTCAACAGACGCTTCCCGAGAGTATAAGCCAAACTTCCTCCTCCCATCTGATAGCAAACCACCTGAGGTACACGAAGCAGAGCCGTTTCCAGTGTAGCTGTCCCCGAAGTCACCAGAGCCGCTTTGGACTGCTGCAGCAATTCATAGGTCTGCCCAAAGACAAAACTCACATTTTTCCCCTTCACAAAAGGAGCATACAACTCTTTATCAATGGAAGGAGCCGCTGCAATCACAAACTGGTAGTCAGGATACTGCTCCACCATCTCCAACATTGGAGGTAGAATTCGCTCAATCTCCTGCTTACGGCTACCAGCCAATAGGGCAATAATCGGTTTTTCGTCTAATTTGTTACGTTGTATAAAAGCATGGAATTCCTCCTCCCTATTGGAACGAGCTTCAATCGCATCCAACAGAGGATTTCCTCCAAAATGAACCTTGTAATTGTGCTTTTGGTAGAACTCCGTTTCGAAAGGAAAGATGGTATACATTCGATCCACAAAACGCTTGATCTTTTTCACCCTGGATTCTTTCCAGGCCCATATTTTGGGAGAAATATAGTAAAACACCTTAATGCCATGCTTCTTGGCAAAAGCAGCCATGCGAAGATTAAAACCAGGATAATCAACTAAAATCAGAACATCAGGTTGATAATCCAAAAGATCGGATTCGCACAGCTGAAAGTTCTTTCGTATTGTTCCCAGATTTTTTAACACGGTCACAAAACCCATAAAAGCAGTTTCCCGGTAATGTTTTACCAAAGCTCCTCCCTGGGCCTGCATCAGATCACCACCCCAAAAACGGAAACCAGCCTCCGGATCCTCTTTCTTCAATTCTCGCATCAGGTTTGATGCATGCAAGTCTCCGGATGCCTCTCCGGCTATGATGTAGTATTTCATTTTATGAAAAAGTTGCTAGTGTCAAGCTACATGGAGCAAGAAAAAATTAATCACAAAGCTCTGCATTATTTCTTAGCAAAGCTCCTTTGTAGTCAAGTTTCATGTATACAATCTAGAGGCCCAGCCTAAAAAAGGCGATCACAAAAGAGTAAATGATTGTCGCCAGAAGAACTCCTCTTGCCGCTTTCAATAAATCGGTTTTAATAAACAAGGTGAAAAAAGCCAAGTTCCCTGCATATACTCCAATAGCCATTACATGGGAGTAGATATTCAGTACAAACAAACTATCAATAAACTCTTCCAAATTCATTCTCGCCTGATATTTCAGTACGAAAAAGAGTAGTACAGCTATAATTGGGGCAACAAAACCGATAATGCTTCCCAGAAGTGTCGAATTAATTCTGGATCTCATAGTCCCAATTTTTTAAATCATCCATCATGGAATAAGCTGTTAAATCAATTTGGGTAGGCACTACGGAAACAAAGCCATTGTGCATGGCCCACTCATCGGTCTCCTCCGAATGAGGCTCTGCATTCTTAAAATAGCCTGTCAACCAGTAGTAATCTCCTCCATGTGGGTCTGTTCGATGATCGAACTCCTCCTTCCACTGCCCGTCGGCTTGTCTGCAAACCTTAACCCCTTGAATATCGCTATCGGGAAAGTTTACATTCAAACAGATACTTCGTGGCAATCCCTTCTTCAACAGGTTGGCAAAGATCTTACGCCCGTAAACAATACATTGAGAAAAATCCGCATCCGCCTTAAAGGAATTCAATGAGAAACCTATGGATGGAATGTTATTCAAACACCCCTCAATGGTTGCTCCCATTGTCCCCGAATACATCACACTCACAGAAGTATTGGCCCCGTGATTGATTCCGGAAACGAGAAAATCAGGACGTCGGGGCAATATTTTATTCAAGGCCAGCTTCACACAATCCACTGGAGTTCCCTTGCAACTGAAGATCTTCAAATCCTCCTCATCCCTAACTTTTTTAATACGAATAGGCACCTCCACCGTGATGGAATTGGATTTTCCGGAGTTAGCCCGGTTGGGTGCCACAACAAACACTTCTCCAAAAGGCTGCACCATCTCCACCAGGGCCTTAATTCCCTTGGCATTTATACCATCGTCGTTAGTAACCAATATCAGGGGTTTATGATTTGTTTCCAATGAAATTCTTTTTTGGTTTAACAATTCTACAAATATATCGGAAATCGGAGCAAGAAACAAGCTTGGATAAGTGTCAAGGCTCAAGCAACAAGTGACAAGTCCCCCAAAGCTCCCCTTGTTACTTGGAACTTGTTACTTTCTTCAGGCAGCCAGAAACTAGAAACAAGAAACTAGCAACCAGAAACTCGGAACTCAAAACATCGAACAGTATTTTCCCTTGCTACTTGGAGCTAAAATTCCTACTTTTGTAAGCTTATAATTGTAAATTGTATCCATCGGATGCAACACCTGAAAGAATGATTCTGGCGCTGTTACATCCGGCCATATAAAAACCGAATACGCAATGAAGATATCGTACAATTGGCTAAAAGAGTACATTGATGTTGATCTTACGCCCTCTGAAATTGACGAAATTTTAACCCAAACCGGGTTGGAAGTTGGAGGAATTGAGAAGTATCAGTCCATCAAAGGTGGATTGGAAGGACTTGTGATTGGAGAGGTGAAGACCTGTGTGCCCCACCCTAACTCGGATCACCTGAGCATGACTACCGTAGATGTAGGAACCGAAGAATTGCTTCCAATCGTATGTGGAGCCCCCAATGTAGCTGCTGGGCAAAAAGTAGTGGTAGCAACCGTAGGAACTGTTTTGTATGACGGGGAGGAAAGCTTTACCATTAAAAAATCCAAAATTCGTGGAGAAGTATCTCTGGGAATGATCTGTGCTGAGGATGAAATTGGCGTAGGTGCTGGCCATGATGGAATCATGGTATTGGATGGTGATGCAGTAGTGGGAACCCCCGCCAAGGATTTCTTCAAAATTGAGGATGATATCGTAATTGAAATCGACCTGACTCCAAACCGGGTTGATGGAGCCTCACACATTGGAGTAGCACGTGATTTAGCGGCCTACCTGAAGCAGCAAAAAGATATTGAGTACCACACACCTTCGGTAGATGATTTCAAGGTAGACAACACCAATACTCCAATTGAAGTTGTTGTGGAGAAAAAAGAAGCTTGTCACCGTTATTCCGGTGTTTGCATCAGCGGTGTAAAAATCGAAGAATCTCCTGAATGGTTACAAAACCGTTTGAAAGCTATTGGATTAAATCCGATCAACAATGTAGTAGATATTACCAACTACGTATTGTTTGAAACCGGTCAGCCTCTGCACGCTTTCGATATGGCTAAAGTTAACGGCAACAAAGTGGTGGTAAAAACCGAGCCCAAAGGCAAATTGTTCGTTACATTGGATGAAACCAAACGCGAGCTGCACGAAAATGACCTGATGATCTGCAACGCCGAAGAGCCAATGTGCATTGCCGGTGTATTCGGAGGTCTGGATTCAGGCGTAAGCGAGACCACCACCGACATCTTCCTGGAAAGTGCATACTTCGATTCGGTTTACGTTCGAAAAACTGCCCGTCGTCATGGTTTGAACACCGATGCATCATTCCGTTTCGAGAGAGGAACAGATCCAAACAACACCATATATGCAATGAAACGCGCTGCCATGTTGATCAAGGAGATCGCCGGCGGAAATATTTCATCCGATATCATTGACATCTACCCAGAGCCTGTAGAGGATTTCAAAGTAGAGGTAAGCATCGATCGTATCGAAAAACTAATTGGTAAGAAAATCGGTAAGGAAACCATCATGAATATCCTGACCGCTCTTGAAATCAAGATCGAGCAGGAAGACAGTGATACCCTTAACCTATTAGTTCCTCCTTACCGTGTAGATGTGAAGCGCGAGGCCGATGTAATTGAAGAGATACTGCGTATCTACGGTTTCAACAACGTGGAAGTACCTAACAAGGTGAACTCTACTTTGAGCTACTCTCCAAAACCTGACGAGCACAAGTTGAAGAATATGCTGGCAGACATTCTAACTGCCAATGGCTTCAACGAGATCATGAACAACTCGCTGGGCAAGGCTTCCTATTACGAAGGTTTGGAGAGCGTAAAAGCTGAAAACACCGTAAACATTTACAACCCATTGAGTTCTGACTTGAACGCTATGCGTCAGAGCTTGCTTTTTGGAGGTTTGGAATGTATTGCCTACAATATCAACCGCAAGAATGCCGATCTGAAATTTTACGAGTTCGGTAAATCCTACCACTACTTCAAAAAGGAAGAGCATGAAAATCCTGTGAAGAACTATGTGGAGAAGGAGCACCTTGCCATTTTCATGACCGGTAACAAAACACAAGCCAGTTGGAACCTGAAGGAAGAGCCAACCAGCTTCTACCACTTAAAGGCATACGTTGAGAACATTCTGACCCGCCTGGGATTCAAAGTAAACGGTCTAAAGATTAAGGAGACCGAAAGCGACCTGTTCACCGAAGGCTTAAGCTACAACGCCAAGAAAGTACAATTGGTGGAAATGGGATTGGTTAACGGAAAATTACTGAAGAACTCAGACATCGATGTTCCTGTTTTCTATGCCGACTTCAACTGGGAGAACCTGATTGCCGAAGCGAAGAAAAATAAAGTAAGCTACACCGAATTGCCTAAGTTCCCTGCTGTGAAGCGTGACCTTGCTCTACTACTGGACACATCAGCCAGCTTTGCAGAGATCAAACAGATTGCCTTCAACTGCGAGCGCAAATTGTTAAAGTCAGTAAGTTTATTCGATGTTTACGAAGGAGAAAGCCTGGGTGCCGACAAAAAGTCGTATGCAGTAAGCTTCATTCTTCAGGACACGGAAAAAACTCTGAACGACAAGCAGATCGACAAGATCATGCAAAAAATGATCAAGAGCTACGAAAAGCAACTGGGCGCACAACTGCGATAATCCATTTGCTTCCGAATAATACAAGCCGGTTCCGAAAGGGATCGGCTTTTTTATGAAAAATAATGAAAGAAGCTGTTAATCCCCTGCTGTAAATTTCAACGAAAATGGTTGCCGTAAAGTCTTATCAATAAAAAGAATTTCAAATCTCATCTCTTACTCCAAGTCTCTTGGTTGCATTTTTTAAAAAACTAGTGACTAGTAGCTCGAGACTTGATATTATTAGCCAATAATTTCAACCTCCTCCATCGCCAACTTCTCTATTTGCTGAAACAGCATGGACTGATACGGAGAAAGGGTACTGCTTTTCTCTCGGATATAATCAAATCGAAAGGGAGAATACCTCTCAAACTCACCGGCGAACTGCGAACTAAAATAATCCTGGTTATTCACAATAGCCTCCACCAGGAACAGATCAATACTTTTTTGCATTAGAGATTTGAAAACCTTCTGTTTCGGGTACAAATCTTCGATAGTTTGCAAAACCTCCCTGCCCATATTGTAGGTTCTGCAGAGATACTGGTCTAGTTTTTCGTTGGGAATTGCACGTGAGAAGCAGGTAAACAATTGTCCCTTATAATCCTCCGAAGCATCCTGAAGATCGTCTAACAATTGCAGGTAAGCCCCGTATTCGAAGAGAAACTGCAACTGTTTTTCATCCAAACTGCCCAGTATCAGACAACCGTCAGCAATGACCGAGGTGGCCCCCTTTTTCACACAGATCTCAAAGGTTTCCCCCTCCGAAAGTTGATCCCGGGAATTAATCAATCCGGCACTTCGGCTTTGTGCTTCATGAATAGCCAGTAGACTTTGATAGACCTGTGGAAATTCCTTACGGTGGAATTCTCCCTCAATCATCTCTACCAGGCTAAAAATTCGCTCCTCCATCTCATTTTCCGGACATAGAGCCTCCCCATCCAACCTTTGGTAGAAACGTCGGCTAAAGGCCTCTTTTCGCTCCTGAGAGATGGTAGGATCATCGATATAATTGTCCGTATAAGGATAAAGCATGCTGTAGGCGAAAATAGAAGGGGTAATCTCAATGGGCTTTCCAAAAACATACTGAAGTCCATTCATAATCCACACATTGCGGCAAGCCTGAAATATCTCGTCTTTTGACAATTCTGCATCAAAAGCCCGGGCTTTGATCACAAAACTACGGGTCGCCTCCACCATCTCATCCGAAAGAATCACCTCCAGTTGCTCCTCGGAATAGGCCAACCCCTCACGAAAAAAAGTTTTCATCAAGGTAAAAAACTTGCGGCTATCACCTTTCCAATCCTTCTCCTGTGTCTTAATGTCATCAAAAAAACGATCCAACCTCCGTTCACCAATCCCCTTCTCCAAACGATTGAAAGATTTACTCAAGGTAGGAAAGTCAGTGGCACAACAATTCCATTTCTCCCGGTATTTTTGGGTAAGTTCTTGAAGTGGAGACAGGGATGCATTCATGGTTATCATATTTTAGGGACTATAAACATACGGATAAATCGTGACAGGAAGAAAAACGAAAACAAAACCGGAAGTGCTAAAAAGTAATTCCAAAACAGGAGAATAAGAAAACTCATAATTGCTCCCTCTTTCCTCTCCTTCGGCTAACAAAAAGCGACACCAATGAATCATTCCTAATTTTGAAAAGTAAATATCTTTGCTTTTATTTGTAATCTTTCTAAATAAAAAACAATCATAATATGGTCGAAATAAAATCTCCCTGCATTAAAATATGTCGCTCCGATGCCAATGGTGTATGCTTTGGATGCAGAAGAACCCGGGAAGAAATTGGCAACTGGTCACATTATTCCAATGAGCAAAAAAAGGAAGTCCTAAAAAAGGCAAGCAACCGCAGAAATACTGCGGATACCGATACAGGGATTTTCTTTCGGTGATTCCTATTTCACCGGACCTCAAATCTTAAGGATTGAAACTCCTACAAACAAAACACCTCTAACTCAAACGAGAAAGAGGTGTTTAATAACGATAATTAGGGTTTGTACCGATTGGAAATCGACACTATTGGTGTTTGTTGTTGTTTTCGGCTTGCACAAAGGCCTATTCTTTCAACCTTTCATAATTCTATTCCTGTTCCGTCTTTTGAAAGACTCAGAAACATTATTTACTGTCAAAGAAAAGATTTCCTTGTGATATTTCATGCATATTAAAACAAACTAGGTAAATTTTATGGTCATTGCGTAATTTAAGGATATTTTGTACTTTTGAAAGGGTTCAAACCCTATAATTCCAGTAATATTTTCGGCCCAATGGAAAATTTAGACGAAACCGACAAGACCATACTCCGAATTCTACAGAAGGATTCCAAGAAAACCGCGAAAGAGATCGCAGGCATGCTAAACCTTACCCCATCCCCGGTTTACGAACGCATCCGAAGGTTGGAGAACCAGGGCTACATCAAAAAGTACGTAGCCATACTGGACAAAAAGCAGATCGACCGGACGGTGACTGCCTTCTGCCTGGTTTCTATGCGCTACCACGACGAGGCTTACATTGATGAATTTGAGGAACAGATTCAGAACCTGGAGGAGGTACAGGAATGCTACCACATGGCCGGTCACGTGGATTTCTACCTGAAAATCAACGTCCGAAGTTTAGAGGAATACCACGAATTTGTGCGCTACAAACTCTCCAAAATCAAAAACATCGGAAATTTGAACAGTACCTTCGTAATTAAGGAGATCAAGCATACATCGGAGTACTACATCTAAAAAAGTTCGCGCAAAGAACACTAACAACGAAGAAAAAACTGTTACTCCTTGGATTTAAGAGGGTGTCCAAGAATGAAACTTCCTGTCATTCTGAACTAGTTTGCTTTCAGCTAGCTCGTAAACTCGGTTCAGA
>JBGRQA010000034.1:0-61401 GCA_041725895.1 Marinifilaceae bacterium | reverse complement strand
GGCTTTTAGAAATTGAGTCTGAAAAATAAAGTTATAAACAAGTAAACCAACCGTGACACAGAATATTGAACATACCCCGTATGGAACCCCTTTTCAGTAGTCTGGTAGCTGAAAAGATCTGCATTCAGTTGGGAGGGGTGTAGAATTTCTCCCTTGAAATGGGCATCCAATAATGAGAATACAGAGGCTTTTCGGTCGTTCTCCACCACGTAATTGATTTCAGGTCGGTTCTCCAACTCCTCTTTGGCATTATTGGCCATACATCCCGTTACCACCAGCACGGAATTCGGCTTACGACGATGTGCCTGGTTGATAAAATTCCTCGATTTGTGATCACTCTGGTGGGTTACGGTACACGAATTGATCACATACACATCAGCCTCTTTGTCGAAAGGAACCAGCTTGAATCCTCTGTTCCGGAACTGGGAGGCCAAGGCATCGGTTTCGTATTGATTCAGGCGGCAGCCCAAAGTTTTAAAGGCAACTGTTTTTCCGTTGCTTTTTGCATCACCTGCAACCATACGTAAATTATTAAAATCTTTCATCTGTACAATCTCCTTTTGTTTGTATTGACCAATTCTCCTTCAACAGAGAAATCGGATACTGATGTGATTTTTTCTCAATTGTTGGACGAACTCTCCCCATCAGTTTGAATCATTCGGCAAGCGGAGGAAGCCTTATGGTATTTTAGAATCTACCATAACTTCTTAGAAATAAACCTCGGTGTGGACTGGTCCTAGCGAAATGCCCTGCTTTTCCAAAATATCATATACCTCGTAGATCATGTAACAATTACCACACAGGTAGCAAACCGTATCGGGATCAACTGGGTATTTAAGCAGGTAATCGGTTACCCGCCCATGAAAATCGCCCGTCTTGTCACGTGAGGTACATAGAATATAACGATCATCCTCATAACATTCACGCTCGCAGGCATCAGATCCCTCTCTTACTCCATGCAGAAGAGTATAGTCCAGTTCCGGATATGTTTTGATGAAGCTATGAATAGGGGATATCCCCGTTCCTGTGGCAATGAAAAGAAATTTTCTTTTGGAAATCTCCTCCTCCTTCAAGGAAAAGTGTCCGAAAGGGCCGTCAATATCAAGAGCATCCCCCGTTTTGCATTTCTTCAATTGTTTGGAAACTAGGCCTTCATCCACTTCTTTAATCAGAACCTCAAGATACTTATCTTTTTCGGAACTGTAAATGGAATACTCCCGGCGGTCGATGCTTCCGGTTCGTCCCAGGGTAATGTACTGTCCGGTTTTGAACTCGAAACCATTCTTTTCCATTTGTATTACGTAGGTAGATGGGGTTAAATTTCGTACATCAAGTATTTTATGTTGTTTCATGTTTTGCATTCGTTTTTTTAGATCACTTCCTCTTATAACCGAAATGAGAAGTTCTATTCGTGATTCCGGAAAATAGGATTGCTAATTCCTTTATGAAGTTAAGTAATTTGGATCGTTTTTAAATAAAGCAATGCAAAAAAAGACAATATCATCCGTATTAGCAAATCAAAACAGGAAATTTTCAAAACAAAGGGATGCTTATATCCTGTATGGGAAAAATTCGGTGAAAAACGGCCAAAATCCATAGCTTTCCTACAGATTATAAAATATTTTAAGATGATACGGATGATGTTAATGTAAGGGAGATCAGGGCTTCAGGCGGTGAAATGTTTGGTTTTTATAGCCTGAGAATTTTATGAAAAGTATAAACCTGTGCCGTAGGAGGGAATATGTTGTTCAGAGCGAGATAAAAAAAGCCGCCCAATTGGACGGCTTTGTAAAAATCTATAACTAAAAAATTAGTTTGTAAAAAAGAGTCCAAAGTCTACATTAGGAGCCTCGCCTTTTTCAAATTTTGGAATTTCAATAATCGGACAATCATATCCGAATTGATCAAGAAATCTTCGGAACACTTTAATGGAATCTTTCAAAATAATTTCACTATCGTTGGGATAGTGGTTGTAGATGACTCCCTGAATTGGTAGCTTCCGTTTGTAGGCTATCTCCAGAGTGAGTAAGGTATGGTTAATGCTACCCAATTTGGAGGAAGTTACCAGAATCAGTGGGTATTTCATCTTTTCCACGTAATCCAGCAAAGTGATGTCATCATTAATAGGGACATAGATTCCGCCTACACCTTCGATTAACAGGTAGTCGAAATTCTCTTCCAAAACATTGGTGGACTCGGTGATTCGTTGCACCTCAATGCGTTGGTTTTCCAGACTCGCTGCCAAATGAGGGGAGGCTGGATAATTGAAGACATAGGGACAAGTTGTACCTTCGCAATCCCATTTAGTAGGCTCGATACCCATAATTTCACGATGGGCAAGAATGTCCTCTGAGATGCCCTGGCAGCCCGTTTGAGCAAATTTTTGAGTGGTAATGTTTTCTCCTCTCTCTTGCAAATATTTAGCCATAAGGCCTGTTGCAAAGCTTTTTCCGGCATCGGTATCAATCCCGGTAACAAAATAAGTTGGCATAGACGTATTTTTCGAATTCTGTAATTTTATATTCGGCGCACGATGAAATAGATGGGCTGATAGGTGAGGGGAACCCCCAAATCCATTCCAAACAGGTCGTTGTAGTTCTCCTCAAAGCGCATCATGTCACTTCGGGTCCATGGCTTTTCCTGTAAACTGTTAACCCCGGTTAATTTCATGTGCTTCAGGATGGATAGCGGGTTTTCGAAGTAGTGAGTAAGAATCTCTTTTTCACCCCAAAGGATTTCAAATTTTTGAGAAAGCATTCTTTCCACCTTTCCAAAAGGAAGATAGTTCAAACCGGTACCCTCAACGGCTCGAATCTCCCTGAAGTTCTCAGGACCAAAGGAGCTGAATGCCAATATTCCTCCAGGTTGGAGACTATCATGGAGTTTATCCAGAAAGCTGTCCAAATGTTGAAACCATTGGAAAGTTGAACTGGAAACAACCAGATCCAGAGGTTTTGGAAGATCGATCTTTTCCACATCACCGGGGAGAAACTCCAATTTAGGGTGAATGCTACGGATGACTTCATCGTATTGATCCACAATATCATTGGCGAAGTATTTCTCAAATTGAAAATGCTGGATCACCTTCTCGGTCATCACTCCGGGTCCGCATCCAATTTCAAGGATTCGCCCGGTTTGTTTGCCCAGGAATGTTTCCAGAACATTGGTTAAACGGGATGCAATAGCTTCCTGCACAAAAGCATTCCTTCGATAGGTAGCCACACTTTTCCCAAATCCCTTCTTAACTTTAAGCTTATCTATTTTTTCTTGCATTTTGTACCATTTACAATGTAAAAGGAGCTATTTCTTTACAACCTTACGGCTAATATACCATTTCTTAAATTTTTTGAAAATAAGAGATCAAATCATCCCACGATTTCCATTGATTGAAGCAGTAATGTGGCCAATCTTCCTTTTTGGAAATCACGTAGTCTTTCCATGCGGCTTCCATGTTGTTTGCAGGAAAGATTCGATCCTCTGTACCGATCAAACATTTCTCAAAAAGATTCCAATCCATCTCGTGATTCAATATTGCCTTTTGCAATTGAATTAGCTCCTCTTTTTGCTCCTCAAGGGCTCTTTGGGGAGTATTTTCCTGGAAGTTTTGAAAGTTTGACCGATCTCCGCACATGCGCATGAAAAACTTTTGACGCCCTTTTTCGTTGAGTTGATCGATAGTTCCCTGGAAAATGGCAGGAGGAATTCCTTCGCTGCTGCTGATAGGTTTCAACGTCCCATTGATGGCAATTCGTTCACCAAACAAATCTTTCCATTGGTGCAATATTCTGTTGCTAACCCAAACTCCTAAGGACCAGCTCACAAGATGGATTTCAGAATACTCCGTGTGGAGTGCTTTCAATTCTACGGGCGGCATAAGATCACGATAGTCGTAACACATTAATACATCGTATTCTGCTGCTTCTAATCCTGAAAACGGATGGTAATCACAGCCCCAACCACTCATGAAAAGAATACACTTCCCGGAATTGTTTTTATGTAACCAGTGTGTTTGCATTAGATTAATTCTTTTATGATTTTAGGAAGGTCTTCCAACTCCTTCCAATTCATATCGGCACAAACCGAAAGTCTCAGGCGGGCCTTATTGGGCGGAACAGTGGGCGGGCGGATTGGGAAAACCAGGAAGCCCAGTTTTCTAAGATGCTCCGCTAGAATAATACATTTCTCGTTGTCTCCTACCATAACAGGCAATATGTTGCTGTTGCCCCCTGTTTCGATGTCATTTTCAATGAATTGATTGCGTAGTCGATCGCACAATTCCGCTAGATACTTCCGTTCCTTACTCATATACAAAACCGCTCTAAATACCTGTAGATTCCAGTTTACTATAACCGGGGGAAGGGCAGTGGTGAAAATAAGCGATCGCATCCGATTCACAAGATAGGACTTTATTTGTTCGTGACAAACTACAAAAGCCCCCTGGGAAGCCATAGCTTTTCCAAAGGTACCTACAAGCAAGTCAATTTCATGCATGCAGCCTTGCTCTTCGGCCAGCCCCAGACCTTTGGTGCCACGAACACCAAGGGCATGCGCTTCATCAAGGTAGAGGAAGCAATCGAATCGATTCTTCAGGTCTACCAAACGCTTCAGATCCGCTTCATCTCCGTCCATGCTGAATATGGATTCGGAAACGATGAAGATCCTTTCAAAAGCATTTCTCTTTTGGATCAGGAGTTTTTCCAAATGCTCGTAATCCAAATGTTTGTACCTGATGAACTCCGCATCCGAAAGGCGAATTCCATCAATAATACTGGCATGGTTCAATTTATCGGAAAGAATTAAATCTCTTTTTCCTGTAAGAGCCGGAAGTAAGCCAATATTGGCATGGTAGCCACTGTTGAAAAAAAGAACAGGCTGACCGTATTGGTTCGCCATCTCCTTTTCCAGTTGCTCATAAAGGTCAAAATTTCCTGTGAGCAAACGACTAGAGCCACTTCCGCACTGAAAAGCACCGGGAGTATTCCCCAAGCCCTGATAGAACGAACTTAAATAGTTGGGATTGGCTGCAATACCCAGGTAATCATTAGAAGAGAGGTTGACCCTGAATTTTTGGTCCGAAAAATTCCCCATTTGGCGGAAGTTTCCCTTTTGCCTCAGTTCCTCCAATTCCTCCTGATATTTGGCTAATTTATGATCCATCTTACTATATTCTAAGATCTAAAGATAATAATTTGACTGGATTACTGCCTTCCAACCACTTTTACAAGGGCAGAACATAGGCTGCTTAAATCCTCCGGGGTGATGATGAAGGGGGGCATGATGTACACCAATTTTCCGAAGGGACGAATCCATACGCCTTCCTCTACAAATTCCCGTTGGATATTTGCCATATCAACAGGTTCCTTCATTTCAACCACTCCAATGGCACCCAGGACCCTAACATCCGCTACCTGGGGCAGTGATCTGCAGGGGTTAAGTTCTTTGTTAAGCTGCTCCTCAATTCGTTTTACACGTTCTTCCCAATGGGAGGCCATCAGCAATTTGATGCTAGCGATGCCCGCAGCACAAGCTAGCGGATTGCCCATAAACGTAGGACCGTGCATAAAACAGCCAGGTTTTCCTTGAGAGATTCCTTCACTCACCTTTTGGGTTGTAAGCGTTGCTGCGAAGGTCATGTATCCGCCTGTTAAAGCTTTGCCGATCGTCATGATATCGGGAACAATTTGGGCATGCTCACAAGCGAATAACTTACCTGAACGTCCAAAGCCCGTAGCAATCTCATCCAGAATCAGCAGTACATCCAGCTCATCGCACAGCAAACGAAGCTCTTTCAGGTATTGAGGATGGTAGAAACGCATTCCTCCGGCGCCCTGAACAATTGGCTCAAGAATAACCGCTGCAAGTTCCTTGTGATGCTTCAGCAGATGATTCTTCATAGGGAGAAAATCGCTCGGATCCCATTGCTCGTGAAAGCTACAATTAGGAGCATCCACAAAATAATTGATGGGCAACACCCCGGTAAAGATTTCGTGCATCCCTGTTACCGGATCACAAACCGACATGGCATTGAAGGTATCCCCATGATAACCGGATCGTGTGGTCAGGAACTTGTGCTTCTTTGTTTTTCCAAGGGAAAACCAATACTGCATTGCCATTTTCATGGCTACCTCTACGGAAACAGAGCCTGAATCAGCAAAAAACACCTTATCCAGGGGCTCAGGGGTAATATCTACCAGTAATTTGGCCAGTTCAATGGCCGGCTTATGGGTAATCCCCCCAAACATTACATGCGACATGCTTTGCAGCTGTTTTTCCAGGGCTGCATTCATTACCGGATGGTTGTAACCGTGAACCGCACACCACCAGGACGACATTCCGTCAATAAGTTCTTTCCCGCTGTCAAGTTGAAGACGAACACCTTTGGCCGATTTAACCGGGTAAACCGGAAGTGGTTCGATCATGGAGGTGTAGGGATGCCAGATGTGATCTCTGTCGAAATTAAGCAGTTCCTCGTTGATTCTTCCCATTCTTTATATATCTAAAATAAAATTGATTCGTTGAAGTTAGACCTTCATTTTAAAACAGGGTAAAGCTAGGATTTATCAGGCAAACAGGAAAGTCCCCAGGGCATTTATACAGCATAAACAGTACAGGATGCAAAAGGAGTCTTTTTAGCACGGAAAATGAAGCAGCCGGAGGACTTTTCCTGACTTCAACAAGCAGAGGCTGGCCCAATTGGTTTGGCAGCTTGACTAAGGGGGGTGTACCTCAGTATTCTTTGAAGGTTACAAGCCCGTTGGGAGGTGCCGTTCTTCCTTTGCCATTGTCCCGGAAGATTAAATCTAAGGTTATCCCGAAGAAATTACCCCTGAAGATGACAGAATAACGCCGAATAACAACTGTATGCAGTCCTGATTCAAAGCCATCCTGGAAAACATTAAAGCCCTATCGTCAAACATTAAAACCACAGCGGAAAGAAGCAAAGCCATAGCGCCGAGCTTCAAAGCCACGACGGAAAGGGTCTAAGCCATGGCGGAAAGAGTCAAAGCCATGCCGGAAAGTGTTAACGGCACGAATAATGTTTGTAAAGCCATTCCGGCATGGTGCAAGACCTTCCTAAGATTCTTTTGAGGATTTGCCTATCAAATAACCTGAATTTTATGTTTCCTCCTTGAAACCGGTTGGAAAAGGAATCCACCTTCAGATGAATTCGGAACATCTGGCTTCGTTGACTGCCATTTATCTTGAGGAATCAGGGGGGAAGTAAGGTGAATTAAGGTCTCATTCATCAGATTTTAGAGCCAAGACAGGGGCTATTGCATTGTAGTCCGGTGTTTTATGTTTGGGTAGCCAAGAGGGTGGACGATAGACGAAGAGTCTGTAAATATCAACCAATTTTTTCGAATGAACAGGTAGAACGCAAAATCACATAGTATTACAGATACTCTCCGTATTCAATCGAATTCCGGTTAATAGTTTTAGAAGATTATTTATGATTCAGCAGAATATTTTCGTAAATTGTATATAAGCGTTCTTCCGGCAATCAAATTACGCTTTGTAAAGTGCTTGTATTATAACATCTAATAGGAATTTGTTGTTGTTTTCCTAAAACAATAATTGCTACAAAACAGGGGACGAGAATGCCATTAAAGAGGTTAATATGTAAGATTAAAGAGAGAGGATTATTCGCATTTCGAATTCTAAAAGCCGCTGTTTTTAGCTAACAATAGATAGATCAGTATCTACAATAAAGACCAATACTTAACGGATTAAAACTTTATTAAATATGCTAAAAGAGTACCTTCCTAATATTTTATTGGTAGATGATGATTCGGTTCTGCTAAAGTACCTTGAAGCTATCCTAAAGGGCTTGGGTGCCAATATTATAAAGGCCCTTTCAGGCAGGGAAGCCCTGGAGAAAACCAGAGACAAGGAATTGGCCGTGGCCGTTATGGATATACACATGCCCGAAATGGATGGTTATGAGCTGGCTACTATGCTTCAGAAGCATACGGCCGAGAAGGTTCTTCCTATAATATTTCTCACAGGGATGCAGGTAGAGCAATCTCAAATACTAAGGGGATACCAGGTGGGAGCGGTGGATTATTTGATAAAACCAGTTGAAAAGAAGATTCTTATTAGTAAAGTAAAGGTCTTTCTGGAGTTGGACAGGCAAAGAAATCAAATTGAAAAGCACAAATTAAAATTCAAGGAGTTGGCTTTGCAGCTTTTTCAGGTCAAGAGAACTTTAAAAAAGAGCGAGGAAAGATTGAATGAAGCCCAGAAAATGGGCAGGATGGGACATTGGGAATTTTTTCTGGACACGCAGGAAATTTCCTGGTCGGATCAGGTTTTTGAACTTTTGGAACGGAACCCCGATTTGGGTATGCCATCCTATGAGGAGATTATGGCTTCACACTTTTCTGAAGCTTCCACAGAGCTGCAGGAATATTTCCGTAGGGCCGAAGAAATGGGGGAGAGCTTTAAGCTGGATCACCCGGTTCGCAAGCAATCTGGTGAATTTGCATATCATTCCAGTACAATTAATCCCGTAAAAAATGCCTGTGGCCAGGTTGTAAAACTGGTGGGAACAGTGCAGGATATAACGGAACGGAAAAGGGCTGAAATCGGAATAAAACGAAGATTGGAATTCGAAAGAATTTTCACAAATATTCTGTTTCGGTTTGTTGGACTGTTTGATTACGATACAGCTATTAAGGAATCCTTAAAAGATATCTGTGAATATTGTGAAGCAAGTAATGCCTTTGTTACCCTTTGGGATAGAAACAATCCGGAAGTAAGTGAAACTTACGAATGGAAGAAGCAAAAATCAGAATCCCTGGGGGATGGGATCAAAAGGAAGACTTCCGGCTTTTTTCAATGGTTACAAAGTGCATTGCAAAAGGACAAGCGCATTTGTATTCCGGATGTGTCGAAGCTTTCTCTGCATTCAGAAGAGGAAGGAAAGCATCTCTATGGAGAGGATATTCGGTCGATTCTTGTATTCCCTTTGTTTGTACGGGAGGATTTTCGGGGTGGAATTGGAGTTTTTAACAGGAATAACACCAATAAATGGTCGGATGAAGATGAAAACTTACTGAATGTTTTCTCAAATATACTGGGGAGTGCAACTCATCAAAAAAGTGTGGAGCAGGATCTTGTGGAATCGGAGGAAATGTATCGAACCCTTTTAAATGCTTCGCCGGATGGTATAATTATAACTGATTTGAAAGGACGAATTACCCAGGTTTCCAATATGGCTGTGGAACTGTTCGATGCCGAAAACTGCACAATGTTGGGCAAACGTTACCTTGAATTTATCCCCATTGATTTACATCGGAAAGCAGCAAAAACTTTTAGCAAAACCCTCACCGAGGGATTGATTCAAAATGTGGAGTTTAAACTGATTCGCAACAAAAGTTCACAATTTATAGGGGAAATTAGTACCACCCTCATACAGGAGGCCAATGGGAATCCCAAAGCCTATATGGCAATCATTCGTGATATTACCCAGCGTAAGAAGATGGAAAAGCACCTCATTCATACCGAACGTATGGCGGGTGTCGGAGAAATGGCAACGGGAATTGCCCACGAAATCAATCAACCCCTCAACACAATTTCGATGAGCATGGACAACCTTCTTGCCTCAGTGAAAAGCAATACTTACAATAAAACCTACCTGGAGAAAAAAGCCAACAAAATATTCGATAATATCTTCAGAATGCGCAACATTATTGATCATGTACGGACCTTTTCCCGTGATCATGAAGACTGTATCCCAATCGCTTTTAACATCAATGAGAGCATTACGAATGCAACGTCGATGATCAGTGAACAATTAAAGCACAGAGGTATTCTTCTAAAGTTGAGCCTAAACAGGACAATAGACCATCCCATTGGAAACACCTATAAATTTGAACAAGTTATTCTCAATTTGCTTTCCAATGCTAAAGATGCCATTGAGGAAAAGAAAAAAAAGTTGAAGCAGGATTTCCCCAAAGAAATAGAGATTAGAACCTACCAGTACTTAAAGAAAATCTATGTGGAGGTAAAAGATAATGGAGGAGGAATTGACCAGGATAAGACTGATACGATTATGCTTCCGTTCTATACCACTAAAAAGGTTGGAGAGGGAACCGGACTGGGACTTTCCATATCCTTCGGCATTATTAAGGAAATGGAGGGGAATATTGAAATACAGAGTAGAATTGGGGAGGGAACTACAATTCGAATCGTTCTGCCCTGCAAAGACCAATAGCTGTTAGGCTTATATCCTTTTTCAATTGACTAAATAAATAGAAGTTTATGAATGCGAACCAAACAGATGTAGTAGAATCCATTGAAAAAAAAGATACTAAGATCAACATTCTAATAATTGATGATGAGAAGAATTTTACCGAAGAAATCCAGGAGTTTCTGGAGATCTCAGGCTACGAAGCTTTTTCGGCCAATACTGCAGCTCGCGGAATGGAGATTTTGAACAGGGAGGAGATTGATCTGTTAATTTTGGATGTTCGGTTGCCGGGTTGCAACGGTTTGGATCTGATAACCGACATTAAGGCAAAAAATTCCAATCTCGAAATCATTGTAATATCGGCGCATGGAGATATGGACACGGTAATTAATTCCATGCGATTGGGCGCCTTGGATTATTTAAGGAAACCTTTTCGTCATATAGACATTCAAATTGCCATACAACGCACCAGAAAATTCCTTTTCCTACAGCAGAAGCTGAAGCAGATGGAGGCCAAAAATTCCTTGATTTCTTCCAGTTTACAGGATAGAATTGAACGTGATTTTATAGGTCAGAGTCAACAAATAAGGGAGGTGTTAGAGATGGCGATTACCGCCTCCAAATTCCCCGACACCAATATTTTGATTACCGGGGAAAGTGGAACCGGAAAGGAGAATATTGCCAGAATAATACACTACAATAGTGAGCGCAAAGACCATGTTTTTTGTGCTGTAAATAGCAGCGCTATTACAGATTCCTTGCTTGAGAGTGAGTTCTTTGGACATAAGAAAGGATCCTTTACAGGTGCGATTACGGATAAAAAGGGATTCTTTGAGGTCTCCAATAAAGGCACACTCTTTTTGGATGAAATCGCAGATATGCCTTTTAATTTACAGGCTAAAATTTTGAGAGCTATTGAAGAAAAGAAAATCACACGGGTGGGGGAGACAAAACAAGTTTCAACCGATTTTCGGATCATATCGGCAACCAATCATGATGTGGAAAAGTTGGTAGGAGAAAATAAATTCAGACTTGATTTGCTGCACCGTTTGAACACCTTGCACATACATATTCCTCCCCTTAGGCAACGCCCCGATGATATACCTCCTCTTCTGCAACATTTTGTAAAGGCTTTTTCCATAAAGCTGAAAAAACCACTGCCACGTATCGACCAACAAGCCATAAGGACTCTAAAGCAATATGAATTTCCCGGCAATGTTAGAGAATTGAAAAACATGACTGAAAGGGCAATAATATTATGTAAGGGAAATACATTGGGCACACATGATTTTCCGATAAAATCCAAAAGCAGATCCCTGGCAGAAACGGATATTCCACAGCTGAATCTAAAGGAAAATGAAAAGAAACTGATCCGCCAAGCTCTGAAAAGGAATGATTTCAACCAAAAAGCTGCGGCAGAATCACTGGGAATTACCCGCGATTCACTGATTCGAAGAATGAAAAAACATGAAATTAATATCCATAAAATAGGATAGTTGCAGTTGAAGTAACCCCCTGAAACTACTCCTGAAAAAAACGCACACATGTGCGTTTTTTTGTTGTAAAAATCTTACTGTTTTCCGGTTTGATAGCAAAATATGATAAGCGGATATTTTTTCTCAAATTTTCTTTCCCTGAGTAAATCATGCCTTCCAATAATCCTATCCCTTTCTAAACTCTGCAGTAAGAAAACTGGCACACCTATTGGTTACTGATAGATACCAAAGAGGTAAACCGTCCCTCACATTAAAGCACGGATGTATTAATTTAATGAAAGGAGTTTAAAATGGCAATTGAAAAAGCTGTAGGCTCATCAAGCCTTGTTGAAGTAGTAGACCGTATCCTTGACAAAGGTGTGGTAGTTGATGCTTGGGTAAGAGTATCATTAGTGGGTATTGAACTACTTGCAATTGAAGCAAGAGCAATGGTAGCATCTGTAGAGACTTATCTGAAGTATGCAGAAGCAATCGGATTAACTGCGAAGGCCGCATAGGTGCTTAAAAAGCAGTTTAACGAGATTTCTTGCTAAAGCATCCTGTCCTCAATAAGGGAACCAGCATGTTTTGCCAAGAATTTCTATTTACAAGGATCAAAATAATTCTGAAGAAATGGGAACAGTGACCTCCACCGATATTAATGAGTTTATTGAAAATCTGGTTGGTTCGTACGAAGAGCGACTCCATCAGATTGAATCTGTTTTTACGGCTTCTGAAGCCATTGCCGAATCATCACATAACTTATTGAATGACTTTCAAAAATCCTTTCGTGAGTTAAGAGAGGAAAGAAATAACCTGACTTTTCAGTTACGGGAAAATTTAGCAATAAACGGTTCGCTTCGGAGGAAGGATTACGACAAGGTGATGGACGATTTCCTTTTGTTTTTAAAAGAGAAGGAAGAGGATGCAGAGAAGCACTTTTTTGACTACGTGGAGGAGCAGAAGTCTATGGCACGCAGCCTAAAGACCGGTCTTCTCGAATTAAACAGCACCCCGGGCAAAATGTCCGTTGACAAAATCGAAGAATTTAAGGAGAGCCTACATCGTATTTCAAAAGATCAGGAAACACGAAAGGAATTCGTGTTGAATCAGTTCCTGAAGTTCCAGGAAATTCATAATACTCTTTCCTGTAGCTTTAAAAACCTTCTTGATAAGGTTGACGATGTAAGGATGAAGGATATAAAAATGGTAATCAACAATATAGTGAATAACTAATAATACAGGCAGCAAGTTCGACAAGTTTTGTCCAACCAACTCCCATCGTATGACTCTGAAACTATGTGTAGTTCACATGAATTAACTTTAGTTGTTATTAAATCATTATGCTGATAAAAAGGCAATAAAAATAGGAGATACTAATATGGGTTTAGCTGACGATATGAAAAGGTTTGGAGAAGAGATGATAGACTCTTACCAACAACGAATCAAGGAAAATAAAAATCTGGTAACAGAAGTTCAAAATACTTTGGATGGGTTTAGAAAAGCTCATCAGGATATGGCTGATAAATTAAGAACTCACCTGGATCAGGAAGAATCAAATCGCCAGGAGGAGTTTGATGGAATGATGACTGGAATTCACAACATCATAGCAGATATCACTCATGAAGTTAATGAGATTCGAAATGATACGCATTCTCTGCTTCAGAATTTAAATAAAATTCACCATTCAAAGACAGCTTCATTCAAAGAAAAGTTAAATCATATTGAAGGTGAAAGACAGGAGGAGTTTGAGGGGATGATGAATGGGATCCATAACGTTTTGTCAGATATTTCGCACGAAGTAAATGAAATTCGAAATAACACGCACTCCATGCTGCAGGGATTTAATGAGGATCACCATTTTATGGCAAGCTCATTAAAGGAGAAATTCAGGAGGGATCAGAGTATCCGGAAAGAGGAATTCAATGAAATAATGACTGGTGTTCGCAATGTAATATCAAATATTACAAATGAAGTGGAAAAAGTAAAGTCATCGAGCCAGACCCTGCTAAATGAGTTCGGTAACGATCGCAATGTGATGGCGGAGAACTTACGGAACGGACATCAAAATTCGGAAAGAATAGAGGAGTTCCAAACCACAATGCAAAACATTAGAAATGAAGTGTTATCAGTAAAAGATTTTACTTCAGGACTATTAAATGATTTCAGAAAAGAAAACGCTCAAATGGCTGATAGTAGGAGAAATTACTTGCAAATGATAGCCAACATGAGATCAAATCAAGAAATTCCTCTTATGCCGGAGTCCGAAAAAGAGGAAGAGAAAAAACCAAAATCAAAGCGACAAAAGCAAGCCAATGGGAAGGTGGCAGAGACAAATGACAGGGAACCCCTGGCAAAACCCTTAACTGTTGAAGACAAAGTTCTTGATTACATAAATACGCATCCGGATGGAGTGCGGGTATCGGAAATGGAAGCCCCCATCGGCGAACAGCGAATGAAATTGGGCTATGTGGCCAAACGATTACTAGATGATGGAAAAGTGATGAAGCAAGATAACGTTTATTATCCTGTCACACATGCTGACATCTAAATCGCATACCAATTCCGGAGTGGCTTTTCGATAAGCCATTCCGGAATGACATATAAAGTTTTGGCCCATTAATCAATAGGAATCCTTTACGATGAGTAAAGGATTAATGCAGAGGGAATGGGAGCGTGCAAATAACCGGAAACGGTTATCTGTATTTTTTTTGTTTATAGCACCAGACAGAAAACAGATGGAGGAAGCTTTAAAGAATATAAGATCGGGTCTTGAGAAAAGACAAGCTGCGTTGAAAAAAACATTGCAATACCGGAAAAGGTGGAGTGAAATGAGAATCAAGATCAGCAAAGAGTTGAATGAAGCAAAATTGAATATGAAAAAGATGATGGATTAGCAGGACTAATTCAATTACTAATAAAAGTAGAAAGGAGTTAGCAATGATTCAGGAATTTGATACCGTACTACAGGCATCCCCTTTGGTGAATTTTGTTGAAACGGAATATGTTAAGGATGTTGTAGGACGTGCAGAGTCTTATATGAAAGCCGGTTTTCCAATTCATTTCAGGGGACCATCGGGCACCGGGAAAACAACGATTGCCATGCATCTGGCCAATAGAATTGGCCGCCCCATTGTAATGATCCATGGAGATGCGGAGTTCAAAACATCCGATTTGGTGGGAAATGAAAGCGGCTATCGCTTGAAGAAAGTGAACGACCGATTCATCCATCTGGTTCACAAATACGAGGAGGATTTGTCGATGAATTGGATGGACAATCGTTTAACCACTGCGGTTAAGAATGGTTTCACCCTAATATATGATGAATTTACACGATCCAGGCCCGAAGCCAACAATATTCTCCTGTCGGTACTTCAGGAAAAAATAATGCCTACACCCGCATCGCGGGGCGAAGACCCTTACCTAAAAGTTCATCCTGAATTCAGAGCTATTTTTACTTCCAATCCGGAAGAATATGCAGGGGTGAACCGTACCCAGGATGCTCTGCGCGACAGAATGGTTACCATGGACCTGGATCATTTTGATTTTGAAACTGAGTTGCAAATAACCAAGGCAAAATCTCAATTATCGAAAAAGGATGCGGAGAAGATTGTAAAAATCGTTAGAGGACTTCGAGAATCCGGGAAAACAGAATTTGATCCTACAATTCGCGGCTCTATAATGATTGCCAGCACACTTGCCACGCTAAAGCTGAGACCAGATAAAACCAATTCTACCTTTCGGACCATTTGTCAGGATATTCTCTCCTCTGAAACCAGCAGAGTGGGTTCCAAAACGAACCAGGACAGGGTGAGAAAGATCATTGAGGAGCTGATTCAAATACATTCCTAGCTAAAAAGCTGCTGCCGCATTAATGAATGTCGGAAAAAAAGCAAAAGAGTATTGAGAATAAAATAAAAACGATTCTATGAAGACTATAAATTCAATAAGGGGATTGCATAGCACAAAAACCTTATCCACTATAGGGAAACGTTCCATTCCACAGACACATTGTTCAAGCTATCTGGAGCTGTATATGCTGGAAAAAGAGAAAGAAAGGCTATTGGTGGAAAGGAATAAATTATCCATAAAAATGGACGTTATCAACAACCGCCTGGAAGAGATTGAAATCGAAACCAAACGGTTGGTAGAGATGGAAGGACTGGATCTTGAGTTCCTTAGTGCCGAATTGAAAAAAGCCAGGGACGAAAACAAAGAATGGAAATCAGTATCAATAAATTATTAACCGTTTGGGAGGTGCTTTTGAATACAATGAAAGGGAAAGGATAGCTCCTAAGTGCACTAACTCTAATCAAAAGGAGGATATGAAATGTCTCAAAAATTAACCCACTCCGTCGATGCCACAAATCTTGCGGATATTCTGGAAAGAGTATTGGATAAAGGGATTGTAATCGCTGGAGATATCAAAATTCAGGTTGCCGACATTGATTTGCTAAGTATAAAAATAAGACTGCTGGTAGCTTCGGTAGACAAAGCAATGGAAATGGGCATTAACTGGTGGCAGGAGGATAGTTACCTCTCTTCCAGGGCTAAAGAAAAAGAGCTCGAAAAAGACAATGCGGAGCTGAAAGAACGGCTTGAAAAACTGGAAGCAACTATCCGATAGAAATCTGAATTGATCTAAAACTTAGGTTAACAGCCATTATAGTAAGAAGAATTTTCACCATAAAAATAAAACACAATGACTGAGGATAAAAAACAAAAGAAAGTGGATATAGACATTGATATCCCGGGTTTTGGAGGCTTGTTTAAAGGAATTGAAAAATTGGTTGATTTAGCGGGAAAACTGAAAGAAGAGGGGGGAGAAATCGCTAAGGAAGGCGAATTAGATCTGGATCACATAAAAGAGGGAATGAAAGGAGTATACGGTTTCACTATTAAGTCAGCTGTGGGAGGCAAACCCAAGGTTGAAACCTTTGGGAATATTAAGAAAACTCCAAAAGGACCTAAAGTAGAAGAAGAGCGCGAACCATTAACTGACATTTTTGACGAAGAGAAGGAAGTAATGGTTGTTGTTGAAATGCCTGGGATAGACGAAAATGATATTGCAATTGATTTGAAGGAGGATATTCTGGGAATTGTTGCCATTGGAAAGAGGAGAAAGTATCGTAAGGAGTTACTTCTTCCCATAAAGACCAGGCCAGAGGATATGGAATGGAAATACAACAACGGAGTGCTGGAAATTAGAATAAAAAAATAGAATATGTCGTTAACCGGGCTGCAAAATAAGGAATTACAAATGATTCTGTTTGGAGGCAAGGGAGGCGTAGGAAAAACCTGTTGCGCCCTTGCTTCTGCCCTGTTTCTGGCAAAAGATTATAAAACTCTTGTTCTATCAACAGATCCGGCCCATTCTTTATCCGATTGCCTGGATCAATCGATAGGTAACCAAATCACTCCTGTATATGGAATACCCAATCTATCAGCGATTGAGATCAATGCCCAAAAAGTATATGAGGAATTTAAGGCGGAGAACCAGGGGGAGTTGAAGAGATGGTTCGATTCTTCAACGAATTTGGATGAAGAAGATATTGGTGATCTGCTATCCCTACCCATTCCGGGTATCGATGAAGTTATGAGTTTCAAATCAATTGTTGATTTTGTTAAGGAGGGGCGGTTTGACAAATACATTGTTGATACTGCACCAACGGGACACGCAATGCGATTAATAACTTCACCCCATCTTCTGAATAACTGGATTAAAACAGCCGCTAAGATGAGATGGAAATACCGGTATATGGTGGACAGCTTCTCAGGCAGTTATTCTCCTGATGAAACAGATGATTTGCTTCTCAAGCTAAAAAGAACTGTTACAGGGGTTGAGAAGTTGCTTCGTGATCCCCAAAAGAGTCAGTTTATTCCGGTATGTATTCCTGAATCTATGTCCGTAATGGAGACCAACCGAATGATTGCAGAATTGGGAAAATACAATATTCCCATAAAGCAATTGGTCGTTAACAATATCTACCATTCGGAAGGATGCAATTTCTGTCGCGAAAAAAAATCAGATCAAAGTAAATATTTGGAACAGATTGAAAAAGAACACAAAGGCAGAACAATAACCTATGTTTCAAAGCTGCCCGGAGAAGTGAAAGGAATTGACCGTTTGAGTACCCTAAAGAGTTTTATCATCAATTAGTAAGGACTTTCGTGCTTTGAAAAGCAGTAATGAAAAAGATCACAGGTTAAAAATAGAACTAGAACAATGGACACAAATACCGAAAATATTAATCTGAAGGTAAAAGAAGCTTTATCCAAGGATGTGGGGCGGGCAATTGCCAGAATGGATCCCAAAGATATTAAGATTTTGGGACTCGAATTGGGTGATGTTGTAACCATTGAAGGGAAACGAAAAACACCGGCCAGGGTAATGCCCTGTTATCAAGAGGAGAGAAATCGGGGAATTATCCAGGTTGATGGAATCACAAGGGAAAATGCCAAAGCTGGAATTGATGAAAAGGTAAAAATCTACAAGAATGGCTGTAGAAAGGCAATTAAAATAAGTTTGCAGCCCCTTACGGTATCCGGCTCCCACCATAAAACAACGGATACAAGGTATATCGGAACCTTGATTGATGGAATTCCTGTAGTAAAAGGAGACAAAGTAAGAGCCACTCTTTTTGGTTCCCGGGCTGTGGATTACTTAATTACCAGCACTTCCCCTGCTGGTATTGTAATGATTGATACCCATACGGAAGTTCGTATGGAATCAGTTAGTTCCGGAGAAAAACGTACCACTAAAGTGTCGTACGAGGACATTGGAGGATTGTCAGACCAATTGCAACGCATAAGGGAAATGATTGAGCTTCCCCTGAAATATCCTGAGGTTTTTGACCGTTTGGGAATTGATCCTCCCAAAGGAGTATTCCTGTATGGTCCTCCGGGAACCGGAAAAACGCTTACAGTTCGGGCAGTAGCCAATGAAACAGATGCCTATTTTACGCATATTTCGGGGCCTGAGATCATGGGGAAATTTTACGGGGAAAGTGAGGAGCGGCTAAGAAAGGTGTTCGAAAATGCCCAAAAAAATGCTCCTGCAATCATTTTTATTGATGAGATTGATGCCATTGCCCCCAAGAGAGAGGAAATTGGAGGAGAGAAACAAGTCGAAAAACGTGTGGTTGCACAACTATTGTCCCTTATGGATGGCTTGGAATCGCGCGGAAAAGTCATTGTAATCGGAGCCACCAATATTCCCAATACAATTGATCCGGCACTGCGGAGACCCGGGCGTTTCGACCGGGAGATATCCGTTTCTATACCCGATAAAAACGGACGTTTAGACATTCTGGAAATCCACACAAGAGGAATTCCGCTTGCAGAGGATGTAAGCCTTGAAAAACTTGCAGAGATTACCCATGGCTTTGTTGGAGCAGATTTGGAAGCCCTGGTGCGCGAAGCGGCCATGACGGCATTACGAAAATTGCTGCCGATCATCGATTTTGAAATGGCTGACATTCCCTATGAGTCTTTGATGAGTCTGGAAGTCTCCATGGATAACTTCTACGATGCAATGAAAGAGGTGGAGCCTTCGGCCATACGGGAGGTTTTTGTAGAAGTGCCTGATGTTAAATGGAATGACGTAGGTGGTTTAACCGAAATAAAGGAAGCCTTGAAAGAGGCCGTAGAGTGGCCCATAAAATACTCTGATCTGTTTAAGAAAGTGAATACAGTCCCTCCCAAAGGAATTATTCTTTACGGGAAGCCAGGAACCGGGAAAACTTATCTGGCAAAAGCGGTAGCCAATGAAAGCGGGGTCAATTTTATCTCAGTAAAAGGGCCACAGGTAATGAGCCGGTTTGTTGGGGAATCTGAAAAGGGAGTAAGAGAGCTTTTTAAGAAAGCCAAACAGGCCGCTCCTACAATTCTTTTTTTGGATGAGATAGATAGTATCGTCCCACGCAGAAGTGGTGACGGATCGGGATCTAACGTTACGGAAAGAGTAATTAGTCAGTTTCTTACCGAAATGGATGGCATTGAAGACTTGAAGGGAGTCGTTGTGCTGGCTGCAACCAACCGGATTGATTTGATCGATCCCGCACTGTTGCGGAGTGGTCGGTTCGATCAGATGTTTGAGTTGTCGGCACCCGACGAAAAAACCAGGGAAAAGATCTTTGAAATCCACATGCGCAATAAACCAGTGGCGGACGGTGTGCAAATACAGGAACTTGCCAAAGAGACCGAAGGTATGGTAGGTGCTGACATTGAATTTATCTGTCGAAAGGCTTCTTTGTTAGCAATTCGCGAGCAGATTGAAAAATTGAATGCTACTGGACAGGAGGAAAATGAAAATATAGTCATAACTGAAGAATATTTTCAAGAGGTAATTCAGTTGGTGAAAAAACAAAACGGGATAAAAAAGTAACACATAAAATGAGAAAAAAAGATCTATACATCTACGGTATTATTCAGAATGATTTCGCTCCGGATTTATTCGTAGAGTTGGAAGAAATAGGGGTTTATACCATACCTTATCGGAATGTATCGGCCGTTGTAACAGAAATGAAACGGGTGGATATGAAACGCCTGGATAAGAAAACCCTGGCCAGACTCCTGGTAAATCATCAGAAAACCATTGAAAATGTAATGAAGATAGGGTTTTCGGGAATCATTCCATTACGTCTGGGAACATTCTCAGCCAGCAGAGAGGAAGTAAAAGTGATACTTGAAAGAGGCTATGATCTAATCAATGAGATTGCTCAAAAAGCGAGAAATTTGATTGAAGTGGATATCACGAGTAGCTGGATGAATTTTCCGAAACTACTGCAAACTATTTCACAGGATCCTGAAATCTTAAAACAGAAGGAAGAAATAGTAAGTAAAAAAAGCAGTGTCACACAGGCTGATCAATTGAAACTGGGCTTAATGGTCAAGAATAAGATTGATGAAGAGAAGGAAAAATGTGCCAAATCGATTCTTAATTTCCTACAGCCGTTCACAGTTGATTATAAATCTCATGAGGTAATGAATGATGAGATGGTAACCAATACGGCATTCATGGTGGAAAAAGCCCGTTTGGATGACTTTGACACGACTTTGGAACAATTGGATGAAGCATTCAATGGCGAAATGAATTTTAAGTATATTGGCCCGCTTCCTTGCTATAGTTTTTATACTCTGGAAATCAAAGAGCTGAAGTTTGAGCAAGTGGAGGAGGCACGAAACGAGTTGGGGTTGAGTGAATGTGCAACTTCGAAAGAAATAAAGCAGGCTTACCATGGGAAGGTGAAAATTAATCATCCAGATGTTAATCCGGAGGAAAAAACAACCTTAAGTTTTAACCGGTTAAATAAAGCCTACCAAACTCTTTTGGATTATGCGGTGGCGGTAAGACAATCCTCACAAGAGGATCAACTGTTTTTTAAAAGGGAAAAAGTATTGGAGAATTCGTTGCTGGTAAAAATTAAGGAATAGTATGGAAAAAGACGGAAAATACATTTACTGTATCGTTGCATCGGAGCAAGATAGCTATTTTGGATCAATAGGTATTGGAGAGGAGGAGAATCTGGTACACACTATTGGGTGTGACGGGCTTTGTATGGTTGTAAGCGATCATCCTTTAAGTCGTTTTGTGGTAAGTCCGGAAAATATACTTGCTCATCAAAAGGTGCTGGAAAAAGTAATGGAAGAATACAACAGTGTACTACCTGTTAAATTTGGAACAATAGCCTCTACTGCTGATGAAATAAGGAATTTGCTTAGCAAAAGGGCTGTTGAGTTTAAACGACTTCTTGGTGCCTTTGAAAACAAGGTGGAAATAAACATCAAGGGGACCTGGAAAAATATAAATATGATTTTCCAGGAAATAGATCAGGAAGATCATTCTGTTCAGGAGATAAGGAAACAAGTAAATGCTCTTGAAGATGAGAAGCGGAAAAAAGAAAAAATGGTTGAGGCAGGGCTATTGGTTCAAAAGGCTTTAGAAAACAAAAAGGAATTGGAAGCGGAGGAAATTGTTCATGAATTTAAAAGAACCATTTTTGAATATAAACATAATCCAATCAATTCAGATCCCATGTTTATGAATACGGCCTTTCTGCTCAATAAGGGAAGGGCAAAAGAATTCGATTTCTTAATGGAAGATATTGCTTTAAAATCTGCCAATAGAATTGATTTTAAATGCACCGGTCCTTTGCCTGCCTTTAATTTTATTGATCTGCAGGTGTTCCCGGAAGAATGGGAAGTGTGATACAATCTTGATTCAATGTTTACTAAAATCTGAAGAAATGACTAAAAATGGCAAATACATCTACTGTATTATTTTGAATTCGGTTCCAACAGAATTTGGATCAATTGGGATTGGAAACCAGGGAGATATGGTTTACACGGTAAATTACAATGATATAAGTGCCGTTGTTAGTAATTCTTCCAAAAAGGAGTACAGGGCCAGAAGGGTAAATGTTTTGGCTCATCAAACAGTGCTGGAGAAGGTAATGGAACGGTTCACCATTCTTCCTGTAAGATTCTCTACCGTTTCGGAAACGGATGATGATGCCGGGATTCAAAGAATTCTGGAAAAAGATTACGACAAGTTTAAAAATTTACTTCTTGAAATGGAAGGGAAGAAAGAGCTGGGATTAAAAGCAATCGCTCGTGAGGAAGTCATATTCAATCACATATTGGAAAAATATTCAGACATCCGAACGCTGCGAGATAAGCTGATAACAATTCCGCCTGAAAAATCCCATGCTCAAAGAATGAGAATAGGGGAAATGGTAGAGTCAGCCCTTCAAAATGAGACAGAGCAGTTAAAAAACGAAATTCTTGAAATTCTGAGGCCTTTCTCTGAGGATGTGAAGATTAACGAAAATTATGGGGACAGAATGATTATGAATGGTGCTTTTCTGGTAGACAAGCGCAAAGAGACCGAGTTCGATAAAGTGGTAAATGAATTGGACGACAAATACGGTTGGTTGGTAACATTAAAGTACGTTGGGTCGTTGCCGCCCTATAACTTTGTTAATTTGGTAATTAACATGGAGGAAAATTAAAATGTTCCTAATTGATGATATACTGTTGGCTCCACTAAAGGGGGTCGTAGCTATTGGCAAGAAAATAAATGAGATAATTGAAAAAGAAACATCTGATGAAGGCAAAATAAAGGAAAAACTGATGGCGTTGCAATTGAGTTTTGAAATGGATGAAATAGATGAAGAGGAATACGATCGTAGAGAAGATGAACTACTGGATCAGCTGGAAAAGATAAGAGAAATGAAACAGTTATAATCTAATCAGGAGGAAAAATATGAGTGCTTTTAAATGCCCTAAATGTAAAGAAACAACTAGCTCAAACGAAAAGTTTTGCAAGGAATGTGGTCAACCCCTGGATATTATCTGTCCTGAATGTGGTGAGAAATGGCGTTTTATGTACAAATACAAATTCTGTCCGTCTTGTGGCAACGATATGAGATCGCTTAATAAAGATCTAAAGACGGAGAAACACATAACCATGCCTGCGAAAAACTAATATAATCTAAGAAATTGGGGTGTTTTGAATCAGACCCATTAGTAGAATAAAGAAAATGAACATGGAAAATAAAACTGTGAGTAAAATAGCAAAAGCTCAAAACGTAGTTATAAACTTTCTTAAAGAAAGTATAGACGGAGAAGATATTAGGGTCATAAAACTCGAAAAAGAGGATATGGATTGGTTTGCCAAAGCGGAAGCCTATATGGATGATTCTTTTCTAAAAGCAATGAATATGCCTCCAAAGAAGACCAGAGTCTACTTTTCAGTAAAATTGGATAAGGATCTGGAAGTGGTCGGTTATGAACGGATGGATAGTATTGACCAATAGAGTTGTGAGATTTTCCTTTGTAGTTCTCTGAGCTCCCTAAAAATTATAAGCCGGAGCCTGGGGGCAAGAAGTAAATTGTAATCAGTTAAAAGCGATTAATATGAGCGAGAATTTAGTATACGTGTTCTGCTTTGCTGAAGAATCACCTCAAATAGAAAAGCATGAGGATCTTAGTGGGTTGAAAGTGATTCAGAGTCAGGGCTGGTACGCAGTTGTCAAGTCTGTTTCGACAGATGATTATTCGGAAGAAAATTTAAAAAAGAATTTCTCAGATCTTGCCTGGGTTGAAGCCCAAGTTAGGGAGCACATTCGTGTTATTGGATTAATCATGGAAAACAGTCCCGTAATCCCATGTAAGTTCGGAACCCTGTTTTCCTCCGTTGATGCGTTAAACAAATTTCTTGACGATTACTCGGTTTCACTTCAGGAGAGTTTAGCCCAGGTGAAAGGGCGCGAGGAATGGTCTGTTAAAGTTTTTAGCTATCCCGAAACCGTAAGCGATCATATCGCCCAACTGAGCGAAAAAGTACAGGATTTGGATGTTCAAATCAATGACAGTTCTCCAGGGAGGTCCTTCCTTCTAAAAAAGAAGAGAAAGGAGCTGGTGGAACAGGAAGTAGAAAGAATTGGCCAAACCCACGGTCAAAAATGTTTTGATCGATTGAGTGCTATAAGCCAATTGAATACCATCAATAAACCTTTGTCTAAAGATCTTTCAGGGCGGGAAGGCGAAATGGTTCTCAATGCTGCCTTTATGGTTGAAAACGACAAAGTGGCTGAATTTATAGACATCGCCAAATCCCTCAAAGAGGAATACCAATCCGAGGGTTTTGACCTGGAATACACCGGCCCCTGGCCTCCTTTCAATTTCATCACTTTAAACGGTTCAGATGCAGGATAGTGCAATATGTAAAGCAAAAGATGTCACTTTGTTGGAAATCCTGGACAGGGTTCTGACAAAAGGTGTTGTAATCAAGGGGGATATCGTAATCTCAGTTGCAGATATCGACCTGGTATATGTTGGTTTAAATTTACTAATCAGCTCAGTGGAAACCATGGAGAAAATGCATTGTAGCTCCATAAAAACTTCAAACATAAAAATTTAAAAAACAATTAGGTTATGGATAGAATCAAGTGCGTTTATGCGATTGTATGTTCAGATGAACCGGAAAATAGCACTCCAGTACCACATAATTTAATAATTAAGGGCTTGAATGAAGCAAATACCTATGCCGTATCGCACAATAGAATATCTGCAATTGTGAGTGATATGGAAAGGAATGGTTCTTCTCTGGATAAAAATTCTGCACTTAAGTTTGCCGGGGTAATCGAAGAATTGGCCTTGCATTATTGTGTGTTACCCATGCGATTCGGAACTTTTTTTGAATCCAAAGAGGCCGTACAGGAAATGCTGGAGAAGCACTACGAAAAGTTTTGTCAATGCCTAAGTAATGTTAATCGAAAATATGAATTTTGTCTGAAAGTGTTTTGGAATGCTAACAGATATCACTCAAAAGTCAGAACCGATTCCGTAACAACGGAAATGGAAGCCAGAAGCATTTTGTCAGGCACCTCTCTTCAGACTAATTACTTGTTAAACAAGTTAAAAGAACACAAACAGGAAGAGAAACTCCTGAATTATGTCGAAAGCTTAATCGATGAAATTGGTCAGAGATTGAAGCACCTGAATCCTCTGGTAAAATCAAAAAAAATGGTAAGCAAAAGCTTGATTCTTGATGCCGTTTACCTCTTGGATAAAAAATATAAGGAAGCATTTATACATGAGATTGATAGTTTCAATAAGCGTCACGATGATCTCAATTTGCTGCTCACCGGGCCTTGGCCCCCTTATAGTTTTGCCGATATTAATGCGAAATGATACAGATTTATGGCTGAAAATAAAGTGCTTCTGAATTCCGGTTCCATGGAAGACCTCGCCGTCGAAATGGAAAAAATTGAGAATAAAGTTACTTCACGAATTGATGCGAATCCGGAGAATGTTGATTCTGGGTTGGCCAAATTGGTACTAACCCTCATAGAGCTGCTTAGGAAATTAATGGAAAAACAAGCCATGCGGAGGTTGGAGAGAGGTTCCCTAACCGATTCCGAAATAGAACATCTGGGGGAGACACTGATGAAGTTGGAAGACAAAATGGAAGAATTAAAGGGAATCTTTAATTTGAAAGACGAGGATCTGAATATAGACCTGGGGCCCTTGGGGAATTTGATGTAATGCCTGTTCGGATAACCTTTCCTGAATGGGCCGGATAGGCCGCAATTTAGGGAGGGGGAAAAGTTCAGGGGATTTGAAAATGTTCTGACAATTAGAAACAATTAATATCAGTAGTATGAAAAATCGAGAAGATAGGAACGGAATAAAATGCGATATTTTCCTTGACAAATTCAAGGTGTTGAATCGCATCAAGCCTAAAATAAATCGGGCTCGAAATATACTGGACAAAGCAAAATATGCAGAAGAAGTAATGGGGGAAGTCGATTCGCTATTGAATTGTTCCCGCTTTGATGAACATTCTACGGATTGTCAGAATTGTCAGATTGTAGCGGGCTTACACAAAAGAACTGCAGATTTAATTATTAACGCTAAAAGTCTTGCCTAGCCATGAGAAACCTGATCTACGTCCCCATTATTCATTCCAGTGCCGATCTGGGCTCTATGGCAAAAACCCTGAATCGGAGAGGGGTTGCTGAATTTGGACAAGAGTTTTGGCAGAATCACATCCAGACCATCGATGGGTTTTGGGATGCCATAGCCTACTATTTTGAAACCATCGACCTCTATATTAAAGGCACCAAGATATACCAGGATGGAATGGTGACTGATGGGGAAATTGCCATGAAAATAATAGAGGATAGCATCAAATCGGGGAGTAAGAACTATGAAATTGTTTCCGACCTCATTCAGCGAGGTGCAATCATTGTTCAAACAGAAGATTTGGAGCTTGTCAGAGAGGAATTGAAGAGCCTTCAGGCCATAACCCAAACAAAATCAAGAACAAAAAAAATACTAAGGTTGATTTCCTACAAGTTAACCAAGGGCAGGCTACTGAAAAAACGAGACAAGTATATTGCTCGTAGAATTGCTGAAACTCTTGGGGAAAACGAAACTGGTATTCTTTTTATTGGGGCCTATCATAAGGTGAAAAATAAATTACCGAAGGACATTCAGATTATTGAGCTGAAAGAAACCGCAAAGGTGCGTGAATATCACAAACTACTTCCTCTGCACACCAGGTACAGAGATCGATTTATGGAACTGTCTCAATATTTGGTAAAAAAATAAGACCTAAAGCTAGTATTCAATAAGCAATTCTTGAAGTCGAGATTTCCTTGGAGAGTTGATTCCTGGTTCACTGACGGTCAAAAAATATTCGAATAACTATGCTATAGAAAAGCGGAAGCCAAACAAATATTTGAAGCCGAGAGCTGAAAAAAACGTTTTCAATAATATCATCATTGTTTTTGTGAAAAAACCAGTAAATTAGCTGGCTATAACCAATTGCGTAAAACAAAAAATTACAGAAAATGAAGATGTTGAAGATGATTTTCGGTGCGATGGTGTTTCTTGGACTATCCTATGGAGCAACAGCACAAAAAATTTACAACCCAAAGGCGGACGCAAAAGCGGAGATCGAAAAAGTTGTTGCCCAGGCAAAAAAGGAGGGAAAACATGTACTTCTGCAAGTTGGAGGAAATTGGTGCCCCTGGTGCATTCGTCTGCATAAATATTTCGAAGAGCAACCGGAGGTGAATCAACTGATTAAGGATAATTATGTTTTTCTTGAAGTGAATTACAGTAAAGAAAATAAGAACAAAGAGGTAATGAAAAGTCTGGAGTACCCACACCGGTTTGGCTTTCCGGTTCTGGTGGTTTTAAATAGCGATGGGCAACGAATTCATACACAGAATAGTGGCAATTTGGAATCTGGAAAGGGCTATGATCTAAAAAAAGTGAAATCCTTTCTTTACAATTGGAGACCTGATGCTCTAAATCCTGCCAACTATAAGTAAGTATTTTACCGGTATGTTTTTCTTCAAAGCCCGATAAATCGGGCTTTTTCAGTATATAGGAGGAGAAAGTATTAAATTTTCTAGATGTTTTCAGTTTTTTATTTGAATTGATAGATAATTGTATTTTCTTTGTATTTAATTACAGGGAAATTCAGGATTTGAGTGAACCCAATTTTTAAAATTTAATCTAAATATTATGAACATCTCAAAAGATAAGGTTGTTTCAGTAATTTATGAATTGAAAACCGATCCACAAGGAGAAGTAATTGAAAAAGCAGTTAAAGAAACTCCTTTGACCTTTCTTTACGGTGCAGGTCAGATGTTGGAAAAGTTTGAAGAAAACCTTACCGGCTTAAATATGGGTGATGCATTCGATTTCAAATTGACTTCTGCTGAAGCTTATGGTGAAGCGTCTGAAGAAGCTGTGATCGACCTTCCCAAGAATATTTTCGAGGTGAATGGTGAAATTGATACAGAGGTTATCAAAGAAGGAAACGTTGTACCTATGCAGGATAGCGCTGGAAGAAGAATGAACGGTATCGTTTTGGAAGTTGCTGAAGCAACTGTTAAAATGGACTTTAACCATCCTCTTGCTGGTGATGATTTGTATTTCAAAGGTGAAGTAATTGAAGTTAGAGAAGCTACTCCGGAAGAAATTCAACAAGCTACTGCTCCTCAGGGTGGTTGCGACAGTGGAAGCTGTGATAGCGGAAGCTGCGGCGGCGGTTGTTCTTGCTAAGTTCTAAAAAATATTTTATTTCAAACCCGGTAACCTTAGGTTGCCGGGTTTTGTTTTTATAAAGGCATGCATTAACTTTAAAGCTATTTGACAATTGTCAGTCAGGTTCTTTAAAAATAATCTTTCTATGAAGAAAAAAATGCCTCTTTACGCCCGCATTCTGCTCGGAATGGTATTGGGTGCTTTTGCGGGAATGCTCGCCGTTCACTTCAAATTAAACCACTTTACTTTAGATTGGGTCAAACCCTGGGGAGCCATTTTCCTCAATCTTCTGAAATTAATCGCAGTTCCCCTGATCTTTGTCTCCCTTGTTAAAGGAATCTCCAGTTTAACCAATATATCCAAACTGTCTCGTATCGGTTTAAAAACCATATCCCTCTATGTAGTATCAACTGTAATTGCTGTAAGTTTTGGTCTGTTATTGGTCAATAGTATAGCTCCAGGCGATACTTTTCCCCAGGCCAAGAAGCTAGAGCTTCAGGAAAAATTTGGAGGTACTGTTACAGCCAAACAGGATCTTGCCAGAGAGGTGAGCGATGAATCCCCTCTTCAGTTCCTTGTGGATATGGTTCCCAGTAACTTCTTTCAGGCTGCAACCGATAACTCAAAAATGCTTCAGATTATATTCTTTGCTGTGCTGTTTGGGGTTGCAATGGTAATGCTTGAGGAAAAGAAAATTAAAGTGGTTCGTGATTTTTTTGATGGAGTGGATGCCATCATTCTAAAAATTATTGATATTATCATGGCTTTTGCTCCCTATGGTGTTTTTGCACTTATGGCAGGCCTTATTGTTGATTTTTCAGGGGATACTGATCTTTTCTCCGCTCTCGGCCTTTATGGGCTAACGGTGATTCTGGGATTGTTGATAATGATCTTCCTGATCTACCCATTGTTTCTAAAACTATTCACTCCAGTTAAATATAGTCACTTCTACAAAAGTATGGCGCCTGCGCAACTTCTTGCATTTTCAACCAGTTCAAGTGCAGCAACACTGCCGGTCACCATGGAGCAAGTTGAAAATGAGTTAGGCGTTCCCAACGAGGTAGCAAGTTTTGTTTTGCCCGTAGGAGTTACAATTAATATGGACGGAACGAGTTGTTACCAGGCCATTGCAGCTGTTTTTATCGCTCAGGTTTTTGGAACGGAGCTGTCCTTTGTACAGCAATTGATGATCGTATTTACAGCTACTGTAGCCTCCATAGGTACTCCAGGGGTACCCGGAGGAAGTATTGTCATGCTAATTATCGTTCTGACTTCTGCCGGGATTCCTGTTGAAGGGCTTGCCTTAATTCTAGGAATTGACCGCCCCTTGGATATGTTGAGAACAGTAGTAAATGTCACGGGTGATGCTACGGTGTCAACAATTGTAGCCCAGTCAGAAGGGAAACTTGTCTACAAACCACAGGTGGTAACTCAGGTTGCTCAAAAATAGATGGAATAGAAAAGGAGTAGAATCCCGCAATCTTTGGTTGCGGGATTTTTTTTGTCTAACTTTTTAGTGATTTTTCTAAACAAAAATTCATTTCCATTGTCTTGCATTCAGAAACCAATTAAAAAGATAGTGTTATGAAGGCAAAAATGATGAGATTTGGATTATTGATGATGGTGGTGGGACTCTTTTTGTCTGTACCAATGGCTTGCAACGACGATGATGATGATTTAGTTGTGATCGTAACTCCTGATATTGTAGAAATTGCGGTGGGGAATAGTGATTTTAGTACTCTTGTGGCTGCCTTGCAAAAGGCTGATCTTGTGGGAGCTCTGCAAGGGAATGGACCCTTTACTGTGTTTGCTCCAACAAACAGTGCATTCAATGCTTTATTTAACGATCTTGGCATCTCAGGTTTGGATGATCTTACAGCAGAGCAATTGACTCCCATACTCTTGTATCACGTACTGGGTAATGAAGTAAGAGCTGCCGATGTCAAAACCGGATACGTAAATACCTTAAGCAGTGATTCCCCTGATGGTGATCCTCTTTCGCTTTATTTAAACACAGACAACAGTGTTCGGCTGAACAAGGATGCAATGGTTACTACTGCGGATATTCTTGCATCAAATGGTGTAATTCATGTAATTGATAAAGTTTTGTTACCTCAACATGTTGTAGACATAGCGATTGCAGATCCAAACTTTTCCATTCTCGTTGCTGCAGTTGTAAAAGCAGATTTGGCAAATACCCTAAGTGGAGAAGGACCATTCACAATATTTGCACCTACCAATGCAGCTTTTGAAGCCTTGTTCATGAAATTAGGGATAAGCGGAATAGATGATCTTACTGCAGAGGATCTGGTTCCCATTCTTACGGCTCATGTACTTTCAGGAAACATAAGGGCAGAGGATGTTTCTTCCGGAACTGTGGCAACACTTAATCCTGAAAAATCTCTCGATATCATGGTAGATGGTTCAGGTGTGACTATTGATGGAAATACAAAAGTGATTGCAACAGATGTCCAAGGCACTAATGGAGTAATACATGTAATCGATAAAGTGCTGGGGATACCCGATGATGGACAGGATGATATTGTAGATATAGCCCTGGGGAATGGTGATTTTAGTAGTTTGGTGGCGGCTTTGAAAAAAGCCAACCTTGTTGATGCATTGAAAGGAGAAGGCCCCTTCACTGTATTTGCACCTACTAATGCAGCTTTTGAGTCTCTTTTCAGTAGCTTGGGAATTACAGGCCTGGATGATCTTAGTGCCGAACAATTGACTCCTATTCTATTGTACCATGTCTTGGGGGCGGAAGTAAAAGCTGCTGATGTTCAAACAGGCTATGCAAATACTTTAAGTACCGACTCTCCTGGAAGTGATCCTCTTTCGTTGTATCTGAATACTGACAACGGTGTAAGATTAAATAAGGATATAATGGTGACTAGCACGGACATAATGGCTTCCAATGGAGTAATCCATGTAATCGATAAGGTTTTGTTGCCACCTCATGTAGTTGATATAGCCATCGCCGATCCGAATTTCTCCATTTTGGTGGCTGCTGTGGTGAAAGCTGATCTGGCAGGAACCCTAAGTGGTGATGGTCCTTTCACCATCTTTGCACCTACCAATGCCGCTTTTGAGGCATTGTTTCAGGATCTTGGGATTAGTGGGTTAGACGATTTGACAGCAGAAGATTTGATTCCAATTCTAACCTATCATGTTTTGTCAGGAAATGTAAGGGCAGCAGACGTTGCCACAGGTTCAGTACCGACTTTGAATGAAGGAAATTCATTGGATATCTCGGTTTCGGGTTCCAGTGTAACAATTAATAGCAGTACCAATGTGATCGCTACTGATGTTCAGGGTACTAACGGTGTAATTCATGCAATTGATAAAGTACTACTGCCATAACTTCGACGATTAATTAGGGGAGTCTGCTTTTTAGGCAGGCTTTCCTTTATTCGGCTCTACAAAGTTAAAAACAAATAAGGGAGGAGAAAATGAGTAGGTATTCCATTAAAGATCTGGAACAGATAACAGGTGTAAGTACCCATACCATCAGGATATGGGAGCGTCGTTACAAGTTGATAGTGCCAAACCGAACTGCAACCAATATTCGTTACTATTCTGATGCAGACTTGAGAAAGCTGCTGAATGTATCCCTGTTGAAAAATGAGGGACTGAAAATTTCCTATTTGGCTGGTTTGGAGAAGGTAGAATTGGAGGCTCAAGTGCTGGAATTTGCCAAGAAAACAAAAAAAACAGATGCATTGGTGGATCAACTGGTATTGGCAATGGTCCACTTTGATGAAAATTTGTTTGAAAAGATCCTGTCTCGCGCTATCCTGAGGGAAGGAATGGAATCATGTTTAGTAAATATAATTTTCCCCTTTTTTGAGCGGGTTGGAGTGTTGTGGCAAGCGGGAAGTATCAACCCGGCCCAGGAGCATTTTATCTCCAATTTATTAAAGCAGAAGCTGTTTGTTGCCCTGGACGCCCTGTCTGGGGCGGAGTATGAAAGTCAACCACGAATGATTTTCTTCCTGCGCGAGGAGGAGCTTCACGAAATAGGACTGTTGTTTTATGCCTATCTCGCAAAAAAAAATAGGGTAAATATTCTCTTTTTGGGCCAAAGTGTTCCATTACCCGCCTTAAAAGAAGCATGCGAGGCCACAGGGGCAAATACTTTGTTTACGAGTTTTACAACCCCTATGCAGGTTTCCGCTTTGCAGGATTATTTAAATGACATATCATCTCAATTTCCCAAAGCAAACATTCTAGTTACCGGTCAGTTTCTTAAAAATAAATCTGTTTCAATTCCTAATTGTTTCAAGTTAATAGCCACCCCCAGGCAGTTTAAGGCCTGGATTGAAGAGAATTGGTAAGAATTCGTACCTGTTTCGGGAAAAAAACAGCATTGTCTTTATTTATACCAAATTAACCTAAGCTACCCAAACGCCCCTACTGCAAGCATTAGCAGTGTTTCTTATTTAGAATTGTTGAGTAAGATTCCAGAACCTGTAGGAAAAAAAATTGACTTTTGTCTAATTTTTTCGGAAATTAGTTAGACAAAAATGATAGTTATGACAGCGATAGAATTAAGACAAGCGTGGGGCAGAATGGAGGGGAAGCTAAATAGCTACTCTTTGAAACTTACTGCCAATCGAGACGAAGCAATGGATTTGTGCCAGGAGACTATGATGAAGGCTTTTATCAATAGAGACAAGTTAAAGCACAACAATGTACAGGCATGGCTGTTCTCAATTATGAAGAACATATTCATCAACGATTACAGAAGAAAGCTAAAGAAGCGAATGTATATGCAAGCCATGGTACATCAATCACTTCAAACAAACGGAAACGAATTGGGATCTCCTTTATCCAGTTACTATCTAAAGGAAATAATGGCAAAAATTGAGGTTTTAGAGGAAGATTTTCAGGTTCCCTTTAAAATGTTTCTAAATGGTTTTAAATACAAGGAAATTGCAGAACACCTCCAGCTCCCTATGGGAACTGTTAAAAGCCGAATTTTTCTTGGAAGACAGGAATTAGCCAAACAACTAAATGATTACCGCTCCTCATGAAAAAAGGTTTCCTGGGTTGTTTTATAGGAAGCAAAGTTAAAACCAAGTGCGAACATTGAGTAAATGGATAAAAAATGGAAGTGTGTCGATTGGAATACGAACAATGGATCGAAGCCGATATAGGCCAGGTGTGGGAATTTTTTTCCGATCACAGGAATCTGCAACAATTAACCCCGAAACAATTGGATTTTAGAATTGTTTATCCTAAAGTTTTCAATGGCTCTGTATACCCGGGCATGATAATCGAATACAGAATCAAACCATTCGGTTTGTGGCGAATGAATTGGGTTACTGAAATAACTCAGGTAAAAGAGGGTGAATTGTTTGTGGATGAAATGCGTGCAGGACCCTATAAATTTTGGCACCATCAACATTTGTTTTTCCAGCATTCCGAAGGAGTTCAAATGGTGGATATACTACATTATATTCTCCCAATGGGAGCAATAGGAAAGGTTCTGCTTAACTCTTACGTTCAAAGAAAAATCGACCGAATTTTCGCCTACCGAAAAGAGGCAATTAAAAAGTTTTTCGATAGAAAATCTTAAACGAATGCAAATTGCGGAAACATATTTTTTCGATACGATTGTTTTTCTCTCTTTTTTATGATGATTATTTAAACAGGGATTGTTAACTTTGCCATTTGAAATGGGGTTCAGACCTCAATTATTAATCTCAAAATAGAATACTCATGGCAAGTAGAAGAAGATTGAAAAAAGATATCGATTACCTTTGTTTTGAGGTGATTGCTGATTGCTATAACTACAACTACCTACATCCTGAGAAAAAGGATCAGGTAATGGAGATCATTCATGAAACCATCGCTTTCCGTAACGATTTAATCGCACGAGTAAATCATCCTGACGGAAAGGACAACCCAAAATTGGTAAAAGCACATTACAAGAAGGTATTTAATGATCTAATTGAAAAGATTGATTCATCTTTTAGCAAATTGAGCAATCTGGTGAAAGAAAAATAATTTTTTGATCACAATAATTCTAATAGCTTTGCATTTTGCAAAGCTATTTTTTTATGTCTCAGGAAAAAATTATTGTATTCCCCGAAATTGGTCAAGTACGTCTGGTAAAAAACAGCCGTTTTCGTCGCCTGTCCATTCGAATGGCGCCGGCTAAAGGAATTTGGGTAAACATTCCGCCAGGTTTTACTTTTGCGGATGGGGAGACCCTGCTTGACGAACATCGGGATTGGATTTTAAAAAATCGATCCAAAATACAGCAAAAAGAGGCACAAAGGACGATTTTTTCTCCTGAAAACGAATTCCGCACAAAATATCATTCCCTACAGATTTGTGCTCACAAAAAGCAAGCATTACAGGCCTCATTAAAGGACGGGATATTACGAATCAATTATCCTGATAGTCTATCGGTAGAGGCTGAGCGGGTGCAGGATTTCATCCGGAAATCGCTTGTGGAAACTCTTCGCAGGGAAGCTCAGTATTACCTTCCCCATAGGGTTCAGGAGTTGGCTAAAGAATTTGGATTTCAGCATGGAAAAGTAAGTGTTCGCAATGCAAAAACCCGCTGGGGTTCCTGTTCGCATGATAATCGCATCAGTCTAAACATCCACTTGATCCGTATGCCTTCCCATCTTATCGATTATGTAATTCTTCACGAACTTTGCCATACTATAGAGAAAAACCATTCTTCAAACTTCTGGGATCTTATGAAAAAGGTTTGTCCACAGGTACAAGCGTTCAGGAAAGAGATGAAAAGATACTCTCCAACAATTTTCTAGATCATCTATAATCTTAATTATGCTGTTTTGGCTAAATAGGAGATATTTCGGGTATTTTCTTATTATCGCCTTGATTTAATGTGAATGTCCATTTTTTTTACTTGAAATGCCGTTTTCTATTGATTTGTAATACAGGGAGTAAATGCGAAAAGCAGAATTAGAGAGCTCTAAGGGCACTTTCAAGTGCATAAAATTTAATTATATTAGGGCCTAAACCTTACTATAATCCATGCAGATGCAAAGCATTTCCGCCCTATTAATCATTCTGGGAATTCTGTTTATGTTTTTAGCAATTTCCCAGGTTCGACGTTTATTTCACCTTCTGGAAGGTAAAATTTTCAATTCCTGGAAGGTACTATTTTGGCTTATCTTGTTATTCACTCTTTCCTATGTGGTGGCATTAATTCTTGTGTTTTTAGATCAAACTCAGTATATCGTTCCTCTTGTAGGCTTCGTTTTTATGGGAGGTGCCTTCTTCGTTTTTCTTGTGATAAAGACAAGTTTGACTTCATCGCAAAGATTAATTGAGATTAACAGCTCAAAAAAGTACCTGGATGATATCTTTCGAACAATGGGAGATATGCTGATAGTAACCGATAAAAATCTGAAGATTCAAACTGTAAATGCTACTACCTGTCAACGATTGGGATGTGTAGAAAGCAAGCTTATAAATAAATCGGCAAAGGATGTATTCGATTTTGAAGAGCTCAAACCCAATACTCTTTTCGAAAGCCGATTTCGGACCAAAGATGGGAAAGGTTTACCCGTACTGGTATCCGTTAACCTACTGGAAGGCATAAATGGCAATATTTATGTGATTGTAGCACAGGATATCACGCAGCAGAAAGAGAACGAAGAGAAGCTAAAATTGTACCTTGATCGAATTGAACGGAAAAATGATGAACTAAATCAATTTGCATACATTGTTTCTCATGATTTGAAGGCTCCTTTACGTGGGATAAACAGTCTGGCAGAATGGATTGAGGAAGATTTGGGAGAAGTATCGGACGAGGTGCAGAACTATCTTCGTCTTTTGCGCGGCCGGGTTCTGCGCATGGAGAACCTGATAAATGGAATTCTGGACTATTCCAGAATCGGTCGAAAAAAACTTCCTATAGAGGAAGTGAATGTAAATGAACTAATCCATGAAGTTTTGGATTCCCTCTCTATTCCCGAAAATTTTACGGTGAAGATGTTGGGTGAACCGCTAACTCTTAACACTGAAAAGATTCTACTCCAGCAAATATTTTCCAACCTCATTAGCAACGCAGTGAAGTATCATCACAAGGAAAAGGGGAATATTGAAATAGGTTGGACAAGCGAGAATGAAAACCACCAATTCTTTGTAGCCGATGATGGTCCTGGAATTGCTCCGGAATATCATGAAAAGGTTTTTGGTATTTTTCAAACCCTGGAAGCCCGGGATACCTTTGAAAGTACAGGAATAGGTCTTTCTATTATCAAAAAGATACTGGAGGAGAAGCAGCAAAGCATCCGACTCGAATCAGAAGTGGACAAGGGAGCCCGTTTCATTTTTACCTGGCCCAATTAATACCATTTACCTATGAGTGAACAGGAGTATTACAAGCAAAAATTGATTGAGAAGAATCAGGAATTTGAAGATTTCGTTTACATTATTTCACACGATGTAAAGGCTCCCTTAAGGGCAATCTCCAATCTCTCCCAATGGATTGAGGAGGATTTAGGGGAAGATGTAACCGAAGAGGTTCAGATCAATCTATCTCTGTTAAAGAATAGGGTGAAGCGGATGGAAATGATGATGAATGCTTTGACCGAAATCTCCCGAATCAAAAGGACTAATTTAAATATCAGGGAATTGGAATCAAGAAAGGCCATTGAGGAGATCTGGGAGGATTTGAATGTTCCGGCAACTTACCAACTAGAGCTTAATGGAGATTTTCCAGCATTCCAAACCTTAAGCCAGAAACTAAAAACCGTACTATTTCATTTAATCGAAAATGCGGTAAAATTCCAGAAAAGAACCGATGCATTGGTAAGGGTAAGCTGCGACGAGTTGAAAACTCATTTTCAATTCACTGTGGAAGACAATGGCGTGGGAATCGATGAGAAATTGACTGACAAAGTTTTTTCTATCTTTTTTACGATGGATTCCAAAGAAGAACTGAATTCTATTGGAGCCGGATTAACCCTCTGTAAAAAGATTCTGGATTTTGTGGGAGGAGAAATACTCCTTTATTCAAAGGAAAATGAGGGAACAAAGATTGTGTTTACCTGGCCCAAAGAAATTGATACGAAAAAGAATTATTAATTATAAGATATGATATTATGGATGCCAAATCCTTGAATATAATGCTTGTGGAGGATGATGAAGTAGATGTTATGAACATCCAGCGAGCTTTTCGAAAGAATAATATAAATAATCCACTTCTTATTGGGAGAAATGGTCTTGAAGCTTTGGAAATTCTTCGGTCTCCCAATACCGAAAAACCTCGTATCATCATTTTGGATATTAACATGCCTAAAATGAACGGGATTGAGTTTCTACAGGAGTTACGGAAGGATGAAAAACTAAAGGACATTAGTGTTTTTGTGATGACGACTTCGAATCAGGATTCAGATAAGATAGAAGCTTACAACCTGAATGTTGCAGGCTATATTCTGAAACCCCTTTCCTTTGATAAGTTTGTAAGTTCTGTTTCAACATTGAACAGTTACTGGCAATTGTGCCAACATCCGGAAGAGTAGATTTTACAAAATTTAATTAAATTGCATAAGAATGGCCGATAATTTGTTAAACATCCTTTTGGTGGAAGATGATGAGATTGACGTGATGAACGTGAACAGGGCCTTTAGGAAGAACAATATTTCCAATCCTCTGCATGTAGCAAGCAATGGTCTTGAGGCCCTTGCAATGCTTAAAGGAGAAGGAGTTCCCAAAATTCATCCTACTCCCAGGATTATTCTTCTTGATATCAATATGCCGAAAATGAATGGAATTGAATTCCTTAAGGAGTTAAGGGCCAACGATGAATTTAAATCCATTAGTGTGTTTGTTATGACAACTTCCAATGATGATACTGATAAGATGGAAGCTTATAATATGAATGTTGCGGGCTATATTTTAAAACCTATTGATTTTGATCGATTTGTTAGTGCTGTCGCGACTCTTAATAATTTTTGGAAACTGATTGAACTCCCATAAAGAACCATGAATAAAACTGATTTTTTCCCTGGAACCTCGATGCAAACTGTTAAAATCCTCATAATAGAAGACGACAGGGTAGATGCTCTCACTCAAAAGCGGGCCCTGAAAGACTCAGGCTATGATGCTGATATTACCTATGTTGAGAATGGAACAGATGGTTTAAAGGCTTTGGAAAACCAGCAGTACGATTGTATTTTCCTGGATTTTCAGCTTCCCGATCTGGATGGGATGCAATTTATCAAGGAAATTCAGAGGCGGGGAATCGAAGCTCCAGTGATTGTAGTGACTTCTCATGGTGATGAAAAGATTGCAGCCCAAACTATGAAGGCCGGAGCTACTGATTATATTCCCAAAAGCCTGCTAACTCCCGAAGGCTTGTCTCAGAGTTTAAGAAATGCACTTTGGTCGAAGGAGAATGAAATTCAGCGCCGGAATACCGAAAAGAAGTTACGAATGAGTCAGGAACGGTTAATGGAAGCTCAACGCCTGGCCCGAATTGGAAATATGGAAGTGAATGTGAAATCCGAGGAGATTATCTGGTCGGAAGAGGCTTGTAGGATTTTTGGCCTCTCCTGTAAAGACAAGGCTTCCTACCGTCAGTACCTCAAAACGATTCATTCCGACGATATCAACCTTCTTGTCAAGAAAATCAACGAGGCCATTCTCAACCAGCAATCCTATAATATCGATTATCGAATCGTACTTCCATCAGGAGAAATTCGATACATCAATGACAATGGATATCCCATTGAGGATGAAAATGGAATGGTGTATCGCTTAATTTGCACCGTTCAGGATATCACTGAGCGAAAACTGATAGAGAAACAGCTAATAGAGGCCAAGGAGATCGCAGAGAAGATGGTCAATAGTAAGCAGCAATTCATTGCGAATATCAGTCATGAGATACGCACTCCTATGAATGGTATTTTGGGGCTTACCAATATCCTGCATTCCATGGAAGAGGACCAGGAAAAGAAAGGATATTTGGATGCTATTCGAAAATCAGCCGAAAACCTGGTGGTGATTATTAATGACTTGTTGGATGTTTCCAAAATTGAGGCCGGTAAACTTAAGTTTGAAGAAACGCCCTTTGATTTGAACGAATTGCTGGATTCCAATTTTGCACTATTTCAGCAAAATGTTAGGGACAAAAACATTCGGGTACATTACAAAGTCGATCCGATGGTGCAACCAAAATTGATTGGGGATCCGGTTAAACTACTTCAGGTAATAAACAATTTGGTGGGAAATGCCATTAAATTCACCCAAAATGGAGAAGTTTTTCTTAAAATTGATCTGAAAAAGAACTCAGAAACAGAGCAGGAAATAGCTTTTGCAATAAAGGATACAGGAATTGGTATTCCAAGTGAAAAATTAGAAACAATTTTTGATAGTTTTGCACAGGCTAGTTCCGATATTGCACGTAAGTTTGGGGGAACCGGTCTTGGTTTAACCATTTGCAGAAATATTATCGAATTGCAGGGAGGAAAACTCGAAGTAGAAAGTGTAGTCAATCAAGGGAGTACTTTTAGTTTTACTCTGAGCTTCAGGAAACAGAGATCCTCAATGAATAGAGATGAAATAAACTTCGATAGGAAGGAAGTGAGCGAAAGAGGCTGGTCAGCCTACCGCGTACTTTTGGTGGAAGACAACAAGATCAATCAAATTTTGGCCAAGAAATTAATAACCGATTGGGGTTTTCAATACGATTGGGCAGAGAATGGAAAGCAGGCCATTGAAAAAGTGAAAAAGGGGCCATACGATCTGATTCTGATGGATCTTCAGATGCCGGAAATGGATGGCTACCAGGCAACAGAAGTTTTACGAAACCAGATGCAATGCACTCTTCCGGTAGTTGCACTTACAGCCAATGCACAGCGGGAAGAGAAGGACTGTTGTTTGGAAAAAGGATTTAATGACTTTATAACCAAACCATTTAAGTCTAAAGAACTATTTGAAAAGATTACTTTTTGGATAAATAAAACATCAACAATTGAAGTAACCGGGAACTAATACCAAAATAAAGAAAATGAACAAGGAACACTATATTATACTAGGACTTTGCGTATTCGCTTTCCTGGTGGGAAGCCGATTGAAAAAGAAATTCAGTTCCAAACCCAAACCTGTACATATTCCCAAAAATCAACGCAGTAAAATGGCACGGGCGGCAAAGCAGGCCATACCTTCCAAAAAGGAAAAAGTGAAGCGAATACTTCTGTGGATTCAGGTATTCGTGATTTTTGGTCTCCTTATTTTTATGATTCCGGCACTTTCAAGAGATATAGTAATGGCCGAAGGTAAGTTCAATCAAAACCTGGTCCTCCGGATATTAATTGTCGCCCTGTCTGGCTGGACGCTTTTTGTTGGAATCCATAAACTTCTGAAAAAGGATCCTAAGGTAGAACCCAAATCTTAATTTTATCATAATAGAAAGATTCAAAGAAATCTCTGTAATAGTTTTTTAGTACATTTAGCCGAGCTTATTAAAAGTTCGGCTTTTTTTATTGCCGAATGGAACAAAAACGATTTGATTTCAAATGAAAACCAATTCCAATCAATCCCTAAGTAATATTAAAATCAGTGCGGCCAAAGAACACAATTTAAAGGATATAACCGTTACGATTCCCCATAACCGCCTAACAGTAGTTACCGGAGTTTCCGGCTCAGGGAAGTCGTCTTTGGTTTATGATATTTTGTATCGTGAAGCTCAGCGAAAATTCATGGAATCCTATTCATCCCATGCCCGTCAATACCTAGGCAAGATGCAACGACCGAAAGTTAATAGGATTGAAGGTCTGCGCCCTACGATTGCTGTTGATCAAACCAATGTGATTCGGAATTCACGTTCTACGGTTGGAACCTTAACTGAAATCCTCGATTTGTTTCGATTGCTCTTTGCCCGTGCCGGGAGGAGCAAGGATTCTGAACTGCAGCTGAACCGAAGTTTGTTTTCCTTTAACTCAGCTGCGGGATCCTGCCCTCATTGCAAAGGGTTGGGGGTAGAAGACAGAATTGATCCTAATCTCATCATAAAAGATCCATCGAAGACTTTACGCGAAGGAGCCCTGGCTATTACAACACCAAGTGGTTACACTATTTATTCTCAGGTAACCATTGATGTTTTGGACCAGGTTTGCAATGCTCATGGTTTTAATGTAGACATCCCATGGGAAAAATTGTCAGAGGAAAACAGGAAGGTAATCTTTAACGGAAGCAACCGGTTGAAGATTCCATTTGGCAAACACAGCCTGGAATCGAGAATGAAATGGAGCGGCATCACTGCAAAGCCGCGCGAAGAGGGGTACTACAAAGGAATATTGCCAGTGATGGAGGAGATTCTAAGAAGGGATCGAAATCCCAATATTCTTCGGTTTGTACAAACTATTCCCTGCAGCAAATGCAAAGGAAGCCGATACAGTCCCGAAGCACTTTCAGTGACATGGGAGGATGATAATATTGCTCACTGGTGCAATCTATCCATAGAGGCCATTGCAGAGCGCATGACAAAACTTATAGCTAAGGAGGAAGTAGGAGTTGTTGCAAAAGAAATAGGAGCTCAAATCCTGTCTAAGGCCGAAATTCTGATCAAATTAGGTGTCGGCTATTTAAGTCTTGATCGAGAATCCACAACACTCTCAGGTGGCGAACAGCAGCGAATACATATCGCAAACCAGGTAAACCAGGGCATGCAAAACATTCTCTACATTCTCGACGAACCTTCCATCGGTCTGCATGCTCAGGAGAACAGGAACCTTATTGAGATTCTTCGGGAACTGGTAAGAAAAGGAAATACCGTGGTGATTGTTGAGCACGATGAAGATTTTATTCTGGCCGCAGATTGGATCATAGATATTGGTCCCAAAGCCGGACGGGAGGGAGGAGAACTTCTGTTTTGCGGATCCATGAAGGAGTATCTTTCATCCAAAATCTCAACCCCAACACTGGATTATCTCAAAGGACAATTCCAGATCCCTTTCAGGAGTAATCGAAGAGGAAATGGAAAATTCCTGTTGGTGAAAGGAGCCGAAATACACAACCTTAAAAAGATTGATGTGAAGTTTTCCATTAATGCTCTAAATGTGGTTTCAGGAGTTTCAGGAGCTGGCAAATCCAGCCTTGTGATGGATCTTTTGGCTCAAAAATTGAAAAATGACAAAAAAAGTATCAAAGGAGCCGAAGCAATTCAGGAAGTGGTTTGTATCGATCAAACACCAATAGGCAAAACACCTCGTTCCAATCCGGCTACCTATACCAAGTTGGCCGATCTGATTCGGAATCTATACGCTAATCTACCAGAGCCAAAAGAAAAAGGTTGGAAGAAGGGAATGTTTTCCTTCAACGTTAAAGGAGGACGATGTGAAAAATGTGAGGGAGCCGGGGTGCTTCAAATCGGAATGCATTTTATGGGCAATGTAACGGTTCCTTGTCCCGAATGTGAGGAAAAAAGGTTTAAACCGGAAGTTTTGGAAGTACAGTATCAGGGAAAAAACATATCGGATGTGTTCCAAATGCGGATTAGTGAGGCAAGGGATTTTTTCTATGCAGACCGTAAAATGACTTCCATTCTGGATACCCTGATGGAGCTGGGCTTGGGCTACCTTAGTTTGGGGCAATCATCATCCACTTTGTCCGGGGGCGAAGCGCAACGAATTAAATTAGCCACGCATTTGGCAGCTCCTTCTAAAAAGAGTACGCTATATATATTGGATGAACCAACAGGTGGACTTCATTTTGTCGATGTAGCCCACCTGTTGGAGGCGCTCAACCGACTGGTAAAAATAGGCCATACGGTTGTGGTAATTGAGCATCATCCGGATTTGATCCGGCAGGCCGATTGGTTGATTGATCTGGGGCCCGGTAGTGGTAAAAACGGTGGAATGTTATGCGGAATGGGCACTCCGGAGCAAGTTGCTGATGTCAAAAATAGTCCAACGTCAAAATTCTTATCCGAATGGCTGACAAACAAGCCAGTAGTGGAATGCAGTCAAGAAGCGAATAGTTGGCTTGATCATTCTTCTTTTAATTATTCGCATACAAAGAAAACTACAGTGCTTCGAGGAATCACAACCCACAATCTAAAAGGAATTGATTGGAGCATTCCACATGGGAAAATGACAGTGGTAACCGGGGTTTCCGGAAGCGGGAAATCCTCCCTGGCTTTTGACACTCTATTTGCTGAAGCAGAACGATGCTTCAATCGGAGTATGTCAGCTTATGTTCGATCTCGTCTTGGAAGTAGATCTCAGGGAAGTTTTGATTCCTGCCACAATTTAATTCCATGCATCGCCATTAGTCAGGATCGATTTGGGACTAGTCCTCGATCAACCGTAGGAACACTATCCGAAATTTATGAAATATATCGTCTTCTGTATGCACGAATCGGACAACAGGTAAATTCATCCGGCAAATCAGAGGAAGCGAACCATCGATTGGCAAGTTATTTTTCCTTTAATCACCAGAATGGAAGTTGCAGACATTGCAAAGGACTGGGTTCGGTATGGGTTGCTAATCCTGATTTATTAATTACAAATCCTGAAAAATCCTTACTGGATGGGGCTTTGGGAGGAACGAAAATTGGTAAATTCTACGGAGATCCCAAAGGTCAGTATGTGGCATGTCTGAAGACCGTTGGTGCAAAATATCATATCGATTTTACAAAAGCCTATGAAGCCTTGAGTCCGGAAAACAAAAAAATAGCTCTATGGGGCTGCGATGATGAACTCTTTAATGTGAATTGGGAATTCAAGAGAGGAAACCGCCAGGGAGTCCATGAATTTACAGGAACATGGAAAGGATTTGCCAACCTGGTGAACGAGGAGTATGAACGGAAAAAAGAAAATGGCAAGGTGGCTAATTTGTTGCATATTATGCATGAAAAACCTTGTCCGGTGTGTAAAGGACAACGATTAAGAAAACAGGCTCTCGAAATTCAATTCAAAGGAATGAACATTTGGGAGCTGTCTGAGTTCAGTGTAAATCGAGCTATTGAATTTTGGACGGAAATTAGGGAAACAGATTTAAGGTCTAAGGAGAAAGCGGTACTAGCTCAACTTCATCCTGCTATTCTAAAGAAATTGGATCATTTGAAACGTTTGGGCCTGGGCTATCTGACGCTCAACAGGTCAACTGAGACATTATCGGGAGGAGAGGCCCAGAGACTTCGAATAGCTACTCAATTGGGAACGGAAATGCAGGACATCTGTTATGTTTTGGATGAACCAACGCGAGGTCTGCATCACGAGGACATTGAGGGCCTTTTAAAAGTCCTGGAAGATTTGAAATCAAAAGGAAACACTCTCGTTGTGGTGGAACACAATGCGAAAATAATTCTTCAGGCAGATAAAATAGTAGAACTAGGGCCGACAGGAGGTAATTTCGGCGGTCATTTAATTGCTTCAGGTAGTTTACATGACCTGCTCAATAACCCTCGATCGCTAACTGCACCCTATTTAAATAGCAGAGGCTTCAATTTTGATAGTAGAGACACATTTAAAGGGAAGCATGAGATCCGCATCCGGAAGGCCTGTGCAAACAATCTAAAAAAAGTGGATCTTCGAATACCAACAGGGGGATTGATAGGGCTGGTAGGGGTTTCCGGTAGCGGCAAATCAAGTCTCCTACGAGAAGTTATATGGGAAAGTGCACAAAAACAAAAAGCAATAAATTGCGACCAAATTACAGGTTTGGAAAACTTCGGGCAAATAATCCTACTTGAACAAAAGTGCATGGGCAAAAGTCCTTCCAGTACTCCTGCCAGCTATTCAGGATTAATGAACCTCATTCGAAAATGTTTTATACAAACAGAGGAAGCCAAACAGATGCATTTGAAGCCATCTCTGTTTTCGTTTAATTCCAAAGAGGGAGCCTGTCCCAAATGCAAGGGAATGGGAAGTACTTCCATAAAAATGGATTTCTTAAGCGATATTTGGATGGAGTGTGAAGCCTGTAAAGGAACTCGCTACAATTTGGATGCTCTTCAATGGAAGTTTCATGGAAAAACAATTGCAGAGGTAATGGAAATGACCATTTCCGAAGCTTTAGCTTTTTTCGAAATGGAGGCTAAAATTCAAAAAGCGCTTGTACTTTTGGAGGAGGTAGGCTTGGGCTACATAAAATTGGGGCAACCCTCCAATCAGCTTTCAGGGGGTGAAGCGCAGAGGCTTCGTTTGGCAACAGAGCTCATCAAACCTGGAAAAGAGATAAACCTTTTTCTTCTGGATGAACCTTGCAGTGGCTTACATTTTCAAGATTTGGAAAATATGGTGGTTCTTTTCAAAAAGTTAGCCTTAAATGGTCACACAATAATTTTTGCGGATCATCATGAGCAATTAATCGCTCAAGCGGACTATTTGATCGAATTAGGTCCCAAAGGAGGAGATGAAGGAGGAACTTTTGTTGCACAAGGGAGCCCAATTGATCTTTTAGCAAAATTCACGACAAAAACAACAAAAGTCCTTCAGGATCTGGAGAAATTATAGATTTTTCAACTATTTCGCGTAGTTTTTTCAAAGGTGTGAAAGCATATAATGGTTTATAAGAATTAATAGATCAACCAATTCAGGAGATTTTCACGATTTTAAAGCCTCTGAGATTTCAATAATCAAAAAAGCCCCGGATGTGGGCTTTTTTTTTTGCTTCAGAAGCAATATAACAATGCAAACGAAAACAAAAAGCTGGATTCAATCCTTAAAGAAATTAAAGACGCTAAAAGCTAAAGCCTCACAACAGCCGTTTCTTCAAATTACCATCGAGATAATTCAATTTCCTAACCAAATTAATGTAAAAAGTTCATAGGAGAGGGGGTAAAATAGTAACAAATGTGGTTCGAAAACGATTTTTGTTTACATATCTAACACTGACTTATGGTGACTTTTGTAATCACGGATGATGTTTGTAATTTTTAGCTCCCATCTCGTGAGTTTACACAAGTAACTCACAATAGCCTGCTTTAATGATTAAATTTTGCTCCTGTATATCTACGTTACAGATTTATCGAGAAGGTTCGAAATGTAACAACACCCACAAACAACACACTTTTAAAGCCTAGTTCTCAGCATTATAACCCGATCATTTAAAGAAAAGATTGACTATAAAAGTTACAAGGTGACACACATCTGTTATTTAACCAGTACAAATGTAATCTAAATGTCTTTATTATGCTGTTTTTCAGTGTCTAATCACGATACACTAAACTTATAATTCAATATAAATAAGAAAGTTTTAAGATATTCCTGTAAATTCACTGTTGTTCCGGAAGGAATGGGGGTGTTACCGAATGTAAATACGACCAAATGTATTGTTTGTCAAGGCGGTAGCTCACTGATACCATAAATTCTTGCATAATTGATTATACAAACAGCAATACATGTCCTAATAATTACGGAATCTATAACAATCAACAGTCTTATTGTAGGGTGTTTAACATGTTTACATATAACAAATAGAGTCTGATGTAAACTACCATCATGCCGTTAACTTATGTAACACACAAATGTAAACTCGCTATTTCTTTGTTTATTTTTGTGATTTGCAAAACTGAACCAAAACAGTTACATTTGTGTAGATTTAATGATTGACATCTGTAACCAATCGATCCTTTGGGATACCTCGGAATTTAATCTTCTAAGCATCTAATAGAGAACTGGTTAATTTCCTGGTTATTTTAAAGGCTTTTGATCCGTAAAATACTGTATTATGAAGAATCGAATCGCGCAATTGATTGCTTCCGAGGGCTTAACATCCTCTAAATTCGCTGATACAATAGGTGTTCAGCGTTCCAGTATATCTCATATCCTTTCAGGGCGTAACAATCCCAGTCTGGACTTTATACAAAAGATTCTAAACGCTTATCCTAGTGTTAACCTGGATTGGTTAATTGCTGGTGACGGGGATATGTACAAATCTGACGATTCACCTACCCTATTTGCCCCTTCAGGAGCCACTGAAGAGGATCAGGAAGTAACTCAGCCCCCTAAATTGAAAAAAGAGACTCAAATAAGCTCTCAGACACCGATTCCGGACCCTATTATGGAGATGAATCCCTTTGTTCCGGGCAAGCAAATTGAGAAAGTCGTTGTATTTTATACTGATAAAACATTTAGGGAGTACAACCCCTCGTAGATAGAATATTTCAATTATCTTTGCCAAAATTATTCTAAAAAATCATACTACTAGGCACATGAAGAAATTGGTACAAGACTTTGAAGTACTGCAACGTAGAGAGCTTGACGGGGAGAATTTTGTCCTCGAATTGAAGGCCTCGCAACCATTACCTCCTATTAAGCCTGGACAATTTGTAAATGTACTTGTTGAGAATTCAAAAAAGACATTTCTTAGACGTCCAATTTCCGTTCATTATGTTGATTATGAGCGGAATGTTCTTATACTTTACGTCAAACGAGTGGGTGACGGCACCAAATGTCTGGGGGAGTTAAATCAAGGGGACAAACTTGATGTTCTTTATCCTTTAGGCAACACATATACCATTCCCAGCAACAGCAATACCTTGCTAATTGGGGGTGGATGCGGTGTAGCACCACTGTTATATCTGGCTAAATACCTGAAGGAAGCGGGCAATAAGGTGACTACTATCCTGGGAGCACGTTGTGAAACCAAAGCCTTTGAGGTGGCTAAATATGAAGAATTTGGACGTGTTCTAATCACCACAGAGGACGGATCTGCTGGGGAAAAGGGCTTCCCTACCCAACATCCTGTTTTAGAGCAGGAACAGTTCGATTTCGCCTTTACCTGTGGGCCTGAACCCATGATGAAGGCCGTAGCAGCTTATGCCAAAGAGAAAAACATCTCCTGTGAGGTTTCCCTTGAAAATACCATGGCATGCGGTATTGGAGCTTGTTTGTGTTGTGTTACCGACACCAAGGAAGGTCACAAGTGTGTATGTACCGAAGGTCCCGTGTTTAATATAAATGAGTTAAAATGGTAGATTTAGGAATAAATATCAATAAGCTGAAATTGAAAAACCCAGTACTAACTGCCTCAGGTACTTTTGGGTATGGAGAAGAATTCAGCGATTTTATCGATTTAAACCGACTAGGGGGCTTTATTGTAAAAGGTACAACTTTGCATCATCGTGAAGGCAATGCTTACCCCAGAATGGCCGAAACCCCTTCAGGTATGCTGAATGCTGTAGGCCTTCAAAACAAAGGAGTGGATTACTTCTGTGATAAAATCTACCCTCAAATAAAGCATTACGACACCAATATATTGGTGAATGTATCCGGCTCAACGATTGAGGATTACGTAGCCACAGCCGAAAAAGTAAATGCTCTGGATAATATACCCGGAATAGAATTGAATATTTCCTGTCCTAACGTCAAAGAGGGAGGAATGGCATTCGGTACCAGCGGACCATCAGCTGCTGCTGTGGTAAAAGCAGTTAGGGCCGTATATGACAAGCACTTGATGGTGAAATTATCACCCAATGTTACAGATATTACCGAAATAGCCCGTGCGGTAGAAGCCGAAGGGGCTGATTCGATTTCGTTGATCAACACCCTGTTGGGTATGGCCATTAACATTGATACTCAGCGACCTGTGCTTTCTACGATAACAGGTGGTCTTTCAGGACCAGCGGTGAAACCCGTGGCCCTACGTATGGTTTGGCAAGTGTTCCAGGCTGTAAAAGTACCTATTGTTGGCCTGGGAGGAATAATGGACGCTCGCGACGCTATCGAATTTATTCTTGCAGGTGCCAGCGCGATTCAGGTTGGGACAGCCAATTTCATTGATCCTGCAGTAACCGTTAAAATTGTAGATGGCATTGAGGAATACATGAAGGATCACAAAATAGCTTCCGTTTCAGACATGGTTGGAGCTATGATTGCTGAATAATAGACAGTTATAATTAAAGAAAAAATTCTTTAATTCGGCATATTGGCGGTTTACATTTGTAATCACATTTGTAAACCGCTATTTTTTTACATTCTTTTGTCGTATTATTTTCTTATTTTTACTCCGAATTACCAACTGGTAGTCCTCTGAAACAACTGAAAACACTGGGGATATGAATATTCACACCCCTAAACATCAAAAATTGAGCATGATACACGGTCACGGAGACGACTCCTATCTATATAAACACCCCATAGTAGCCAACTTTAGCACAAATGTATGGTACGGTGGAAAATCGAAGCAATTAAAGGAACATATTTTTAATATTTGGGATAAAATTCACAGCTATCCGGAGGTTGCTGCCGAAAGTTTGACCCTTAAAATCGCTGAAAACCTGGGGGTTACCAGGAAACAAGTTCTGGCAACAAACGGTGCAACCGAGGCTTTTTATCTTATCGCTCAATGCTTTAGAGGAAAAGAATCAACTATTGTAATTCCTACTTTTGCGGAATATGAGGATGCCTGCCGCATTAATAAACATCAGCTAAACTTTATAAAATGGGCTGAGTTGGAGGAAAATCCCCCCTTCCCCAAGGGGTTGGCATGGATTTGCAATCCGAATAATCCGGATGGAAGCGTTTTAGAGAGGGATAAATTGATTTCCTTTCTAACAAACAATCCGGAGACACTATTTGTGGTAGATGAAGCATATATCGACTTTACCGATTCGATTTCTTCATCTATAGATTTGATCAATAAATTCACAAATCTAATTTTGGTAAAATCTTTAACCAAAAACTTCGCTATTCCCGGCCTGAGATTGGGATATTTGGTTGCCAACAAGCAATTGGTACAGGATATTCAATTCTACAAGGCTCCATGGAGCGTTAATTCCATAGCAATTGAGGCCGGAAAATTCATTTTTGACCATTTTCAAGATTTTAAGCCTCCCATAAAATACTATAAATCAGAATCCGAGAAATTTGCTTCAAAAATTAACGATATTTCTGGTTTTCGAATTATCCCTTCAAAAACATCCTATTTTTTGGTTAAACTAGAAAAAGGAAGCAGTTTTGAACTAAAAAAATACCTAATTGACCAATTTGGTCTACTTATACGGGATGCATCCAATTTTAGAGGACTTAATTCCTCCTATATACGATTGGCCACCCAAAGTGAGGAGAATAATTTACTTATGATTAAAGCACTGAAAGAATGGAGCAATTTGAACTCATAATATACCCCTTGGTATTGGGTTATCTACTTGATTTACTATTTGGAGATCCCAGGAATATCCCTCACCCTATTATCCTTTTCGGCAACACCATTGCCCTGGTCGATAGAAAGTTCAATCAGGGATCCCACCGAATTCTCAAAGGTGCTTTGGTTGCTTTACTATTGGCTGGAAGCTGTTTTGGGGTGTTCTACACTTTGCAGGAACTGTTAAAGGGGTGGAATCAGTACGTTTACCTGGTTTTTGCCACGATATTTGTTTTTTACGGCCTGGCGAACAAGAGCTTGTTACAGGAAGGCTTTGAGGTGTTTAAACACCTCAACGAGAAGGGACTGGAAGCCGGAAGAAAGCGTCTTTCCTGGATTGTGGGACGCGATACCAAGGATTTAAGTGCCCAGGAAATCCGTTTGGCCGTATTTGAAACCCTTTCGGAAAACCTTTCGGATGGCGTGGTTGCCCCTTTATTCTACTATGCAATTGGTGGAATTCCCGGCATAATGTGCTATAAAATGATTAATACCATGGATTCTATGCTGGGCTATAAAAACGAGAAATATCTCTATTTCGGTCGTGTAGCAGCCCGTTTGGATGATATAGCCAACTTTCTTCCTTCCCGAATTACAGCGATTCTAATGGTCTTTGTTACTTTGAGTTGGCGTGGTTTTACCTTTATCTTTCGATATGGAAAGGCACATACAAGCCCTAATGCAGGCTACCCTGAATCGGCTCTGGCTGGCATTTTGAACTGTCGGTTTGGTGGAGCTCATGAGTACGGAGGAAAGATGGTCTCTAAACCCTATATCGGGGAGAATGAGCGGGAAATTCAAGAGAATGAGATTTATAGAATTGCCTACATTAATCATGCAACATGCTTTCTTTCTATTCTGTTAATCTGTTCTTTATACTTCTTTTTACAATAATACTATAGATTTTCTGCTTTAGAAAACAGGAAATCCTTACTGTTTGGTGCAGATAATTACTATTTTAAGGCCTCGTTTTCGAAAGCTGAATTACTTGGTTTTCGACTCGATACAGCACACATAATATAGTAAATAATAGGATATTATGATCTATCTGATTACCGGAGGACAACGCTCCGGAAAAAGTCAATACGCCGAAAAACTGGCGCTGGAGCTATCCGAAACCCCTGTTTATCTTGCGACATCAAGGGTTTGGGACGAAGGCCAGAAGGAACGTATTGAACTACACAAGAAAAGACGTGGAGCTCAGTGGGAATCTATAGAAGAAGAGAAACATGTGGGACAGCACGATTTTTCCGGCAAAGTGGTTCTTTTGGATTGCATTACCCTTTGGCTTACCAATTACTTTTTTGATAATGAGCAGGATGTACAGAAATCCCTGGAGGAAGCCAAAACGGAAATTACCGCCTTGCTGAATCAGGACTGCACCCTGATTATGGTTACCAACGAATTGGGTCTTGGGGGCCATCCCAACAGCGAAATGGCCATGAAATTCAACGACCTACAGGGTTGGATGAATCAATTCCTTGCCGAAAAAGCGGATCGTGTTACCATGATTGTATCCGGACTGCCTATGCAACTGAAATAGAATACCAAATACACACAAATTAACAACCTAACTTACGTATTATGAAAATTGTTTTATCAAAATTATTGTTGGTCTTTTTTCTCGCCGGAATTTTAATCGCAGGCTGTAAGCGTGTGGAAAAGAAGGCAGAAGATACAACTAAGGAGATTATTCGTGTTGGCGTTTTTGACAAAAACGGAGATAGCCCTTACTGTATTACCGATGCCATGGAAGCACTAAGAATTGATCCAAAGATTGAATGTAAAGTGGTAAGTGCCAGCGAAATCGTTTCGGGTGCACTGGATCACTACGATGTAATTCTGTTCCCAGGTGGTGGTGGCAGAAGTGAAACCGGAAGCCTTGGTGAAATTGGAATTGAAAAAGTGCAAAAAATGGTACAGGAGCAGGGCAAAGGTGTGGTAGGAATCTGTGCCGGAGCCTACATTTTAAGCAACACCCCGGACTATCCCTGCTTAGCAATGAGTGGCGGGGAAGCCATTGACATTGAGCACGATCATCGTGGTCATGGATTGGCTAAATTCACTCTTACCGCTGAAGGAGAAGAGATCTTTCCGGAACTGAAAGGTCGTAAGCTTTCTTTCTGCCAGTATTATGAAGGACCGGTTTTGGTACCAGCTAAAGGAGATATTAAGTATACCTCCCTGGCCACTATGGAGAGTGATGTTCACACTGTAGCAGGAACACCTGCCAATATGACCAACAATCGTCCCTTTATCATTCTTTCGGAAGCGGGAAAAGGAAAAACTGCCTCATTTGTTGGACATCCTGAATGCACTCCGGGTATGAGATGGATGGTTCCACGCCTGGTACGCTGGGTAGCCAATAAGGAATTGGTTAAGTATGGAAGCAATGTGGTTCGTCCTGATTTCTACAAGAACGAGATCATCTTTACCAAAGAAGTTTCTGATTTACAATCAAAATACTATTCCCAGTTGACCGGTACTAAGGAGGAAAGATTAGAATCCATCGAAAAGGTAGTTACAATGGCTTGCTGGTCTGCTAAAAAATGGGTTCCAGGCATGTTACGTGACAAGGATCCTGAAATACGGATGGCTGCTGCCAAAGGGGTAGTTCTTTTGGAACGAACCGATGCCATTCCGGATTTGGTTGCTGCCGTACAAATTGAAACCAACCAACAATGCAAAGCAGAGTTGCAACGAAACTTGAAACTTCTGAAAGCAATGATTGGAAGCAAATAAATTAGAAAAACTACCGGAATCCCCGGTAGTTTTTTTTATCCCAGTTGAATCAATATTCTGTTCAAGGAACAGATGTTCATACCTACCGGAAACAATACTCAAATCCTTCCGAACGGCCCTATTCCTCTCAACCGCATAGCTTTGTAAAAAAGCGGGGCGATAAAAAAATATCCTTCGTCAACTTCCTGTGGAATTTCAGGTGAATAATGCCAGGAATTTCATTTTTTACAAGCAAAACTATATATCTTAGCAAATATTTTGGTGATGGACGTCACATTCCGTGATCTTCATAAAAGGGAATCCGGTGTAAATCCGGAACAGTGCCCGCTACTGTAATTCCCGTTTTGCGTATGCAAAACATGGTTTATACACCACAAGCCACTCTCAGATCCCGATAGCTGTCGGGAGGGGGGAAGGTTGTAAAAACCGGGAAAAGTCAGGAAACCTGCCAAATGAAAACTAGTTGCATTTTGCTTCCGGGTAAGAGGTAAATGTTTGAACTTTATGCAATTGTTCTGCATTTATTTTTTCAATCTATCTTATAATTAAGGTATTGGAAGTAGAATTCGGTACTGGAAACGGGAAACATTCGGTTGAGAGCGACGGATAGAACAATCTCGATCGAATCATACAGATCACATTGAACAATTGAAATAATCTGAAAATGACCGACTTCAAAATTACTCCTGTTTCATCCAATATGGATGATGCCCTGTGGGATAAAATCAACAACAAAACCAAACCAATTGGTTCTTTGGGGGTTCTTGAGGATATTGCCTTTAAAATAGGGCGTATTCAGCAGAATTTGAACCCTGAAATCAACCAACCCACTGTAATTGTTTTTGCCGGAGACCATGGTATTGCAGATGACGGTGTTAGCTTTTACCCTAAGTCGGTAAGCTACCAAATGCTCTACAACTACATGGGAGGCGGAGCTGCAATTAATGTATTCTCCCGCCAGCATGGCATTGATTTTAAGGTGGTAGATGCCGGGGTTGATCATGACTTTGATCCGGAATTGCCCATCATCAACCGGAAGATTGCTTATGGAACCAAAAACTACCGTTACGAATCGGCTATGACCCATGAGCAGTGTCTTAAAGCAATTCAACAAGGAGGTGAAATCATAGAGGATGTTCATCGTAAGGGCTGTAACTTTATTGCTTTTGGCGAAAAGGGAATCGGAAATACCTCTTCGGCCTCATTACTTTTGAGCCTGCATACCGATACTCCTCTTCGGGAGTGTGTTGGCAGAGGTACAGGACTCGACCCTGAGGGAGTTGAAGCTAAATATCGTTTACTTGCTGAAGGCCTGGAGCGTTACCAGGGGGGGAATGATCCCATAGAGGTATTAACCTACTTCGGCGGATTCGAAATTGCCATGATAACCGGAGCAATGCTGAAGGCTGCCGAATTAAAAATGACTCTCCTGATAGATGGCTTTATCATCACATCCGCCTTACTGACAGCCTTTAAAATCAATCCTAAAATTATTGATTACTGCGTATTTGGTCACAAATCGAATGAAAAGGCCCACATTACCATGCTCAACTACCTGGGTGCACAGCCTATTCTTGATATCGGAATGCGTTTGGGAGAAGGCACCGGGGCAATGGTATGTTTCCCAATAATAAAGTCTGCAGTTCAATTCATTAACGAAATGGCGTCCTTCGAAAGTGCAGGTGTAAGTCAGGCAGAAGAAGCTTAATCAAGATAAACAATAAATTGTATATTTGTATATACCCAATTCAAATACTATGATACACGTGGATATTACCAGGTCAAACAAGGATTTGGCTGAAACTTTGCAACACAAAATAGACTTCAAAACCAAACCCATTGGTTCTCTGGGTGTTTTGGAGCGGATGGCCCATCAAATCGGTTGCATTCAGAATACATTAACTCCTCAATTGAGCAAACCGGTGATATTGGTCTTTGCCGGAGATCATGGTATTGCGCTTGATGGCGTAAGCCCTTATCCCCAGGAGGTAACCTGGCAGATGGTAGCCAATTTCATGGCCGGAGGAGCTGCGATTAATGTTTTTGGCAGACAAAATGGTATCGATATTCGCGTGGTTGATGCGGGTGTTAACTACGATTTTGCCCCCGATAGCGGTGTAATTGATGCCAAAGTTGCTCCAGGAACCCGAAGCTATCTTCGAGAAGCCGCCATGACCAAGGAACAATGCCACGAGGCAATGCAAAGAGGAGCCAGCCTGGTGGAGGAAGCTCACAAGGAAGGAACCAACATTATCGGATTCGGTGAAATGGGCATTGGAAACACCTCTTCTGCAGCAGTTTTGCTTCATCTTTTAGGAGATGTGGATCTGCAGGAGTGTGTAGGTCGTGGTACAGGCTGGGATGACGAAGGTCTGAAAAGAAAATACGAGATTCTGAAGCAAGCTGTGGAGAACTATGGCGGCAGTAAGGATGTTCATGACATTTTTCCTTACTTTGGAGGTTTCGAATCGGCTATGATTGCCGGAGCCATGCTGAAAGCTGCTGAGCTGAAGATGATTATCATGGTGGACGGATTCATTATCACCTCCGCTTTACTGGCAGCCTCCCGATTCGATAAAAATGTTCTGGATTACTGTATTTTCACTCACAAATCCAATGAGAACGGTCACAAGCACATGCTTGAAGTTTTGGAAGCTGAACCTATTCTCGATTTGGGGATGCGCCTTGGAGAGGGAACTGGTGCTGCAGTTGCCTATCCTATCATCCAATCTGCTGTGAATTTCCTTAACGAAATGGCCAGCTTTGAGGATGCCGGAGTAAGTAACAGTGACAAAATTGAGGTGAAATAATCTTAGCCTTAGTCTTTTAGAAAGATATATCTCGCGCCCCCTTTTGTGCAATCTACAGAAGGGGGTTCTTGTTCAGAACAAAAAATTGTACAACCAGGTAAGTTTATCACATGAAACGAGCCCTTCGTTAATCAACCACCACGCGTGGACAACCCTGCTGGCAAGTTCCATCCGACTTATTAATAAAAACAACAAATGAAACGGGAAATCAACATATTTTTTACCGCCTTGTCCTTTTTCACCCGGATTCCTTTTCCACAATGGGCTCAGTTCGAGAAGGAATATCAGCATGAAGCAATAAAATACTTCCCCCTTTCGGGAATCATTATCGGAGGCTTGTCGGGAGCTGTGTTCTATGCAGCAAACCTGTTACTGCCTTTAAATTTGTCCCTGATCCTCTGTATGGGATTCACCGTTCTCTTTACCGGGGGACTGCACGAAGACGGTTTCATGGATGTTTGCGATGGTTTCGGCGGAGGCTGGACCAAAGAACGAATTCTGGCCATCATGAAGGATTCACTGATTGGGGCTTTTGGTGTTACCGGCCTGGTATTTATGGTGCTGAGTCGTTTTTTTGGCTTACAGGCCATTGATGCTGCTGAAATTCCGATGGTACTAATGGCAGCTCACAGTGTAAGCCGGCTCACTGCAACCACTTTCGTAAACACTCACAAATATGCAAGAGTGGAGAATTCCAAAGCCAGCGATTACACCCAACGAATCAGTACAGGGAATATGCTTGTTGCCTTTCTGTTGGGCCTGCTTCCCATGCTGTTCCTTCCCAGCTACAAATATCTCATCATTCTGCTGCCGGTATTCTTGAGCAAATACCTGATGGGCCGTTACTTTAACAAGTGGATCGGGGGCTTTACAGGCGATTGCATTGGAGCTACCCAACAGGTGGGAGAGTTGGTGTTCTATATTAGTTATATAGCTGCTTCATCCTTTATATAGATAAGAATTGATTGCTTGGAATACCCCCAAAGAAAAAGGCAGCCCTAACAGCTGCCTTTTTCTTTGAATTATTTTGAACCTACATGTTTCGTAGAATTTTCAATTTCTCCCTGCAAATTAGAATCCTTGCTCTACGACTTCCGCCCAATCAGGATCCACCTCGATCTTAAAATTTCCCTCAGCCGGAGCGTTATTCCCATCAAACATACTTCCGCTTAGGCGTGTTATTTTGTTTCGGTAAATTTTAATATTGGGGATGGATTTTGTAGCTACCACCTCATTATTTACATCTAAGCATTTAATCGTCAGGCCACAATTAATTCCACCTGTGCTTGCATACGAATAGAATTCCATTTTAAAGTTTGGTTTGCCCTTTTCCGCATCCGTGATGGTATAGGTTTTATAATCAATTGTTGCCTGGTGAAACAAACCTTCTGTAGCAAATTCAAGCCCCCAGTAAGCTCCGGTTAGCAATGGTTCTATTTTTACCACTTCCTGTGGCATATTGTCAGTAAATATTACTTCCAGCTTACCTACAACTCTTTCCAAAGAAATTGCAAGATTGGAATTCTCATCCGGAACGGTCAATGTAATTTTCCTAAAGAAAGAATCCTCTAGTGGCTCGTCTGAATAGTAACTGGCTTCCTGAAACAGGTTCGTTCCTTCTGTGAAATTTTCACCAAACAAATTGTCCTGCAAGCCGAAGAAAATAATATGGTATTTTCCTTTGGGAAACTGGTCCTTCACCACCCCAAAGTTTTCATCCGTATTTTTGTACTCCTTTCGGTAGAGAAGGCCTCCGTCTTCGCTATATACTATATAATCAAGATAGTTTACTACACCATTAAGGGTTTGAGTACTCTTTAAGGGGATTACTTCCTGATTAAAAGCGGATACATTAAAGTTTACCTCATAGAGGGTGTCATCTTTAGGTTGCTCCTCATTTTTGCTACAACTCAGTAGGGTGGTACCAAGTAATGCTAAAAAAATTATTTTTTTCATGTGAGTGATGTTTAATATTAAAAAACTAAACATAAAAGTAATAATTGCATTGAATTTGACTTTATGTCAAGTTTGCCAAGTTTTAGCTGGTGTTATCGAATATATGTTTATATTATGATGTACAACCTATTAGGTGTTTCAAGTTCATGCAGATTACCTCTTTAACAAATAATCCATTTCTATTTGACGTGAAACAAAACTTGAGCGATGGAATGCTTATTGCTTATCTATTTGGCCTGCTTTATTTATTCCTTCTCAGCTTTGAATATCTCATCATTCTGCTACCGGTATACTTGAGCAAATACCTGATGGGCCGTTACTTTAACAAGTGGATCGGGGGCTTTACAGGCGATTGCATTGGAGCCACACAACAGGTGGGAGAGTTGGTGCTTTATATTAGCTATATTGTAGTTGTGATTTAGATTTAAGACTATATAACGAGACTACCTTTGGTAGCATAGATTCTAAAACGAGATAATAGGAACCCTAAATAATTGATGTTTACATGGATTTGTTATAACTTTGTAGTAACAAGAAGTGATACTCTAATTATCATCAATTCTTATCGCAATTCTTTAGTATGGAATTAAATGTAAAGAAAATAGGGAACTCTCAAGGAGTAATACTTCCGAAAATAATACTCACTCAACTGAATATTGAGGAGGGAGGAAAATTTACCGTATCCATTTCGGAGGGCAAACTGATACTGGAACCAGTAATCGAGATTCGTGAAGGGTGGGCAAAAGCTTGCCAACGACTGGCTAATCATCCCGATTATGGGAAAGAATTGCCTGATTTTTTTGACGATGATACTTTGTTTGATCTACCTGAATAGGTTATAATTGGATACACGATGCAGTTTAAGGTTTTTATTGTGAATCTTGATCCAACCAAAGGGAGTGAAATGAAAAAAACGCGCCCCTGTGTAGTCATATCCCCTGATGTTATGAATCTCCATTTGAAAACGGTAATTATTGCACCCTTAACAAGTACTATAAAGGAAATACCTTTTCGTCCCATCACTAAATTCAATGATAACGAAAGTGCTATTGCACTTGATCAAATGAGATCAGTTGACAAAACCCGATTAATTCGTTGTATTGGCAAGCTAAATACAGAAGAAGTAGTTGAAGCCAAATCAGTTCTTAGTGAAATGTTTAGATAAGAAGTAAGGAGTTATAAGTGATAGGCCTATTCTATTTTTGTAAATCCACATAATTCCAAAATCAGAACTTCTCTCATTTTTCCAACCTACAGTACCTTGAAATAGTTATTGATCCTTTAATCTATTCCTTTTGTTGCCTTGTTTTCTTGCGAAATATCCCTTTAGTAGATACTTTTGGAGCTTCAAGTATTTGTTAATGCCATAAATTCATTGCTTAGCTCTTAGTGAATGGTCCATCCAATCGTTGGGGAGCTATTGAATTTATTATAAAATAGTAGAATAGAATGGAAGTATATTTAATTCGTCACACTTCGGTGGATGTGGAAAAGGGCGTTTGCTACGGCCAAAAAGATGTAGCACTGGCAGAAAGCTATCCTGAGGAATTGGCCACTGTGAAAGAGAAAATAAATGGAATCGAGTTCGATGCCCTGTATTCAAGCCCCTTAACTCGCTGCAAGCAACTGGCCGGCGATTTGTTCGATGCGGAAGTCCAGTACGACGACCGTTTGATGGAGCTGAATTTTGGCGATTGGGAAGGCAAGGAGTGGGACGAAATTAAGGATCCTGCTTTTCCGAAATGGATGGACGACTTCGTAAATCGGAAATGTACCAACGGAGAATCTTTTGTTATACTTCAAACCAGAGTATTGGAATTCTGGAATGAACTAAAGGAAAAGGGACACGAGAAAGTGGCTGTGGTTACCCATGGGGGTGTGATTCGTACCCTACAGGCTTTGAAGAACGGCATTAAGCTGGAGGAAGCCTTTAACGAACCACCTGCAGGATTTGGGGATGTACTTCAATTTCAACTGTAAAAATTATAGGGCCGGGCAATTTCCCGGCCTTTTTTCTGGCCCTGCGGCTCAATTGGTCCTTCCTGCTGAATTTTTATCCTCTGTCTCCTCCTGAAATAGCTTGACACAAAAGTTAAGCAAAATGAACAAATTTAAGGAAGGAAAACTGACCGACCACATGGATGGTTTTCAGGAAGAGACAATTAATTTTCAGAACTACGAAGTAAGTTTTCGACGCTGGTTGGTCAGTGAGATTGATGGACAAAGGATGAGTCTGGAGGAAGCCCGGGATCGATTCGGTCTACACCGATCCGAATACAAACGGATCATTCGTCGGTGGCAGGATCGTTATTCTGAGCAACTTCACTTATCTTTGGCCTCCATGACTACCAAAGAACGCATCGATATTAAGAAATTGGAGCAACGCATCAAAGATCTGGAGGCTCAACTGGAATTGGCCCAGATGAAGACCATTGCCCTGAATACGGTTATTGATATTGCCGAGGAAGACTACAAACTGGACATCCGAAAAAAGTATGGCCCCAAGCAGTAGATGTGCTAGGACAGATGTACCCCTTGGCCTCCAGAGCCAAAATCTGTAGACTGTTTGGGAAGACACGACAAGCCTGGTACGATCACCGGCACCGCCAAACCAATACTCAAATGCAGGAGGTCCTCATTCTGAAAGAGGTCCAGAAAATCCGGCAGGAACACAAACGGATGGGAACAGAGAAGTTGCTCTACAAACTGGAGGACTTCTTAAAAGAACATAAGATAAAGTATGGTCGCGATAAGTTGTATGCCCTTCTGGGATCACATGAGCTGCTGGTGCGTCCACGGAGGACACGGCCAAAGACCACCAATTCCAATCATCTGTATCGAAAATTTCCCAACCTGATTCGGGATTTGAAGTTGAATCGATCCAATCATCTATGGGTGAGTGACATCACCTATCTTCGAACCAAGATGGGGTTTGTGTACCTATCACTGATCACCGATGCTTACTCCCGAAAAATTGTGGGTTGGAGTTTGTGGCCCAGCCTAGCCAGTGAGGGGGCTTTGAACGCCCTTAAAATGGCTTTGGGAAAGGAGAAGCACTACAGGGAGTTGATCCATCATTCGGATCGAGGAGTGCAGTATTGCTGCTACGACTACGTCAACTACCTGAAAGGATCGAACATCACCATCTCTATGACCGAAAATGGTGATCCCTATGAGAATGCGATCGCCGAGCGAGTCAATGGCATCCTTAAGGATGAATACGACCTCTGTAATGTGTTTGAGGATTACCTGGAGGCCAATGAGGCAGTTAAAAGAGCGATTGCCTCCTACAACACCAGTCGACCTCACTCTAGCTGTGATTTTAAAACGCCCTGCCAGGCACACACCTTCAAGGGGGAGATGAACAGGAGATGGACAGGGAAGCGTAGAAAAAATCAGGAATTGGAAATAAACGTGAAAGCCAAATCAGAAGATGTGGAATTGGGGTAGTTTTCAACAGGGATAGAGCAGGAAGAGGCAGCTGTTGTCAGTAAGATCGTATTCTAGCAAACTGAAAGTAGGAGCTTCAATCTATGGGTATGGATAAAAAGAGGAATAAAAATTATATATT
>JBGRQA010000033.1:0-62395 GCA_041725895.1 Marinifilaceae bacterium | reverse complement strand
TATTAAAAGTAGATTAACTTCTAAAAATGTAAAGTAAAACTCAACCACGGAGGACACGAAGTCACACAGAGGAAAAAAACAAAGGTCAAAAGATAAAACCGCAAAGAACAGGGAGAAAACAACTCACTGTAAATTACTCAGAATAAACAATAATTATAGCCAACAATAAAAGTATTAAATTCCTTTCAAATACTGGGTGTTCGTAGTGGGCTGAATCATCTGTTTGAGTTCCATCACTGAGTTGGGCTTGCCTTTTAGATGGTTTTGGAAAAGGTGTACAATTCCAGGCTTATCCCGTCTCAGTTGAGTTTTAGTTTTTACATCTCTTAAATCAATCGTAAAACCAGTAAAGAAATCGGGTACATCGGTCAGAATGTCCAAATTCAGAAAATTCGTCTCATTGTAGATACTATGGTAGTTTCCCTTCTCTTTGTTAATAATGAGGGTATCCTCCTTTAAACTTACAATAGAAGAAGATTTTTCACATGACGAAATACAGGAATCGTCCATGGCGTTTTTTCCGCAAGCCGAAACCTGGTGAAACAGGCATTGCCTGCTGGTCATGAGTACTATGGGATGATAGATACTATAGTATAGCTTGAAATTCTCTGGTTTCCGGATGCCTTTGATCTGCTGCTTGCTAAGCTCGTTGGAAATAAAGGCGCCCGAACAGTTCCACTTCTCTTTCAGGCACAACAAACTGTAGGAATTCACAATATTGAGATAAGGACCTGCAATCCATGAGATTCCTCGCTCAAAAGCCTCCCAGGCTATTCCTGTATTATTGGTGACAATGAGCCCGGGATTTACCTTCTGAAGAAACTCAACAGCCGCCTGGTAATCCTCACCGATCAGAACGGAAGGGAACCAGGGAATCAATTTTTGATTTTTCGCAAAAAAACGTACCAACTCATCAAGTTGATTCCGAAAACCATTAGGAAGCTGATAAAAGATGTCTGCTGAAGCATCATCACAAAGAGCCAAATCCTCCGGTGAAGAAATCAAGACAGAAAGAGTCGGCTGTATTGGTTCCCGTTTCTGATTTTTCAGACGAGGCAGTTCAACCGGAGCCACTGTCTCCCTGGCCCCATTTAAAATAAAAAGAATTCTATTTTTCAGGGTTGTAAGCTCCTTAAAAGGAATATAGAGTTCTCCCTCAATCTTTTCCAGATTAAGGTGCTTAATACAGTACTCGGTCTCATTAAAGGCCTTGAATCTTTTCATCACCACCTCCAGATTCAGAGCTTGCGTGCCGGTTATGGCAAGATTGCAATCCGACAGCACCTCGAATGTATCATCAGGTGTTTGTACTTCCACACGCAGAGGATCACCAGCCTGACCGGAAAGACTGATATGCAAAAGCCCCTTGGAAGCATTCATTCGACTGATCTTTAGCTCCACTTTCGCTTTCATCTCCTCCTTTTCGTCATACAATGCTTTTTGATCCTCTACCAATTTAGAATGAGAAGCATAATGATTGATCTCCGATAAATGCTGAATTGAATTATCTCTTGGATTATCGATAAACATATCTTTGCCAATCTCTCCTTTTAGAAAGGAATTGGAGAAACCGCGGTTAAAGACCTTATACAAATTCCTGCTATCGCTTTTTAGAGTGTTGTACCTGAAATAGTTTTGAATGTGCTGATCCCAGGTATTTACTACGGTATAAACGTAATCCGCCTTCTTGATTCGGCCTTCGATTTTAAGGGAGGCCACCCCAGCTTCGGCTAACTCTCTGAGGTCAAAAAAGGCTGAATTGTCCTTTAAATTAAGAGGATAATCCTTGCCCTCAAGTGTTCTTTGATACCGATCTCGGCAAGGCTGACTGCACCTTCCCCGGTTGCCCGAGTTCCCACTCTTTACAGAACTGATATAGCAAATCCCCGAAAAAGAGATACAATTGGAACCATGAACAAACACTTCGGTCTGGACACTATTTCTATGACCGAAAGAAGTTAAAGCTTTGATTTCCTCAAGATTCAACTCCCTGCATAAATTAACCCGGGAAGCATTCATCCGGCTTAGAAATTTGATCTGCCCCTGGTTGTGGGTGGTACACTGGGTTGAGGCATGAATATCAAGACTTTTGAAATAAGTGGACAATAAATAGAACAGCCCCAAATCCTGAATAATAATCCCATCAATACTGGTATTCACCAAGCGATTCAGTAAGCGAATCAAGTCAGGGATTTCACTGTCAACAATAAGGATATTAAGGGTAAGGAAAATCTGGCAATCATTCTGATGAGCAAGTCTTAAAACACCCTGCAGTTCATCGAAATTTATGTTTGCCGCTCGATTCCTGGCATTGAACTTATTCAGTCCACAGTAGATTGCATCCGCACCTGCCAGTATGGCTGCTTTTATCGCATCAATATCTCCACCTGGTGCCAGTAATTCGATTTCTCTCTTCATAATATAACTAAAGCTAAATAGATTGTTCCTCCACTAATTTCCAGTAGAAGGCATACCAGGATAGGTTACAACCCCTCCCCTACCCCATTCAAAAGAATCTGCATAATTCTTATCCGGGCCAGCAAAAGTAAGAAAATAATAGAAAGTTGAATTGTTGCATCCGAAGATTGAGCCGGATGATGTATCAAATCTTTCCTTGGAGAGGAAAGAGAGCTTCTTGTAGATTCTATAAATCCGACAGATACTTAGAAAAAAAATGCTCCCGATTTTTCGGGAGCATTCCTAATATTATAACAGCAAAAAGATTTTAGTTCTTCGCCTCTTTTACGATTACATCGTGAGCACCACCTTCGATAATACTTGTGGACGAAACAAGAGTAAGTCTTGCTTCTTCCTGTAATTCAGTAATAGATTTTACACCACAACTACACATGGTCGATTTAATTTTTCCCAAGGTAGTATCAAGGTTGTCTTTTAGTTTACCAGCGTAGGGAACATAGCTATCAACTCCCTCTTCAAACTTAAGACTATCATTTCCACCCATGTCGTAACGTTGCCAGTTACGTGCACGATTGGAACCTTCGCCCCAGTACTCCTTAACATAGTTACCACCAATCAACAACTTTCTGGTAGGACTCTCATCGAAACGGGCAAAATATCTACCCATCATCAGGAAGTCGGCCCCCATTGCCAAAGCAAGAGTCATGTGGTAATCCTGAACAATTCCCCCATCAGAACAGATTGGAATGTACTCGCCTGTTTTTTCGAAATACTCATCACGAGCCTTGGCTACTTCAATCAAAGCAGTAGCCTGTCCTCTACCGATACCTTTCTGTTCTCTGGTGATACAGATGGAACCTCCACCAACACCAACTTTGATAAAATCAGCACCTGCTTCAGCCAGATAATTAAATCCATCGCGATCTACAACATTACCTGCACCAACCTTTACATCTTTTCCAAAATTGCTTTTGATGTATTCGATAGTATCCTTTTGCCACTCCGAAAATCCATCGGAAGAATCAATACACAACACATCTACGCCAGCTTCAATCAAAGCAGGTACGCGCTCTTCATGATCACGGGAATTAATACCGGCCCCAACAATTAATCTTTTATGAGAATCCAGTAGCTCCTTCGAGTTTTCTTTATGATTTTCGTAATCCTTTCGGAAAACGAAATATTTTAGATTTTTTTCACTATCCAAAATTGGCAAAGTATTCAGCTTGTGATCCCAAATAATATCATTGGCCTCACTAAGTGTAATACCAAGATCACCGGTAATAAGCGAAGCCAAAGGAGTCATAAAGTCTTTCACTTTCTTATCCTGAGGATCCTTATTAGGGCGATAGTCACGTCCGGTTACAATACCAAGGAATTTCCCATTGGGCGAACCATCTTCGGTAACTCCAATGGTTGAAAAGCCAGTCTTTGCTTTCAACTCCACCACATCTTTCAAGGTGTGCTCAGGAGTAATATTTGCACGACTTTCAACAAAACCAGCTTTGTATTGCTTTACTCGTCGCACCATTTCAGCCTGCTCTTCAATAGTTTGCGAACCAAATATAAAAGAAACGCCCCCCTGCTTCGCCAATGCGATGGCCATACCGCTATCCGATACAGACTGCATAATGGATGACACAAAAGGAGTATTTAAGACAATTTTAGAAGTTTCCCCTTTTCTAAATTTAACCAACGGAGTTTGTAAATCTATGTTATCAGGTGTACATTCTTTGGTTGTTAATCCCGGAATGATAAGGTATTCATTGAATGTTCTAGAAACCTCGTTAAAAATCTTTGCCATAGTATCTCGAATAAAATTTTTTGCAAAAGTAATAAAATATCTGCTCCTCGCCATCAAACATATAAGTTAAACCAACATTTTCTCACTCCTAAACCAAAAAATGTTACCTACATCATCACAATTACGGCTCATATTTTTTCAACTGATTCAGAAAACCTATACTTACATCGATCTGAATAAATTGGTAAATCAACGCTTCGCCTAAATGACTTGAAATGAAATTCAACACAAAACATTCAAACCACCTTTATGTTCTTAAAAATTCCAATTTATAATAGAGGGGGTCTAATGGGTTAGATACCTACACATAACTCCTATCAAGAGCTAACAACAAATGGGGGCGGTGCTTGCTTCATCACACACAATCAACAAACACCAGCCCCCGAGCCTGATTACAAACTAATACCCTAACTAATTTACAAAACAAAGAGGTTATTGTCAACTTCCTTGTCTTGTTTTTTTAACAAAAAAGCGGCTTTTGCAGGAGAGATCCATCACTCCTGCAAAAGCCGCAAAACACATAATCATTAAATTGCCAAGGGGTTCACATACTTCCGAGATCTATAAGTTCTTTCGGGTGTATGAAAATTTATCCGAAGGTTTCCAGGTCTTCCCCTTATCCCTGGAGGTCTGTACTTCGATGGTAAAATGATCCTTATCGATACTACTAATGCAATATTGGGTATACTCATTGGAAACTCCTTTGTCGCTTCCATATTGTATGCCTAAATCGGTCATCTCAAAACCCTTATCGTTAAAGTCCCCTTCGTAAACCTTAAAACTGTAAGACAAATCGTCGAACTCGGCCACCCTGAATTTACCTCTTTCATCATTGTAGGTATAATTGATGGTCTTGGTTCGGGCCAATCCACGTTCAAGACGTATCGTCTCCTGCAATACATTTGTTTTCACAAAATCGATATGCGAAGAAGTAGCTCCAATCGGGTACCATGTATTTCTTCTGTTCCACCAGATTTCCCACTTCACATCCCAGTCACCTTGCAAAAACCCCAATTTCTCAATTTCCTCTCTTTGGGGCATTTCAAGTAGATTCTCTTCAAACTCCGGATTCAATTCCACCTTCTCAATTTGCATCATTCGATTCCGCTGCCGAAAGATCCGTTCAATATAAAACGGAATCACCAAGCCTTCCACTTTCCTAAAATCATCAAAGTAGGATTCTGAGGGCGCAGCTCTTGCAAAATCGACCCACTGCGATTCACACTTGTATTCCAAATAAGTTTTGGCATTCAAATACCAGGTTTCCGTTCCCCCTGTTGACCTTGTCAACTTCAAAACTAACATCTCCGCACCATCAACTTTCTCCTTACCAACAAATTCAACCTTATGTCCCTTCTCCTTATAATTGTAAAAAGGGGTAAAAAACTCAGCCTTTTGCCGAAATACATTCTCCTCGGCAGAATTCAAATTTCGCGCATAGAAGATCTCCTGCCAGGGATCAATGGTCCATCCTTTTTTACCATCGAAAGCTTCCAGAACTCTTTTTTCTCCTAAATACCGGTCACTATAGTATTTGCCTGATTTGGTCTTGTAGCTTGTAAAATTATTTTCCAGACTAAACGCAGTAAAACTTCCGGTAATCTTTAAAGCTTCTACCCCTCTCCATTTTTCAGCTCCACCATGCGCAGCAATGTGTTTCGCAATAATCTTTTCAACATTTTGCGAAAACACGATGGCCGGTAAACAAAGAAAAAGCAGGACGAAAATCAATTGTTTATTTCCTTGTATCATTGTATTATCAGTTTTATATGTTCTCTATTGTAATAACATAAGAAATAATGAATCTCAAGAAGATGATTCATCAAAGCATCCAAATACGAAACGGATCAAAGAGCGTAGCAAGCCATCTCCGTTAGATTCCGAACGTAGAGCTTTCCTCCGGAGTATGAAGGAGCCGTCCATGATTTTCCACTAATGGCCTGAATACTGCCCAATTCCGTATAGGCATCAGGCGTAGCTTTCACCTGAATTAGCTTCCCTTTATCGGATAGCACAAGCAAATCATCTCCCACCATTATTAAACTGCCCTTTCCAAATCCTCTTTTCGCCCACTTCTTCTCTCCGGTTGTAGCAGAAATACACTGAAGAGCAGCTACATTAAAACCGTAAATACAGCCATCATGATAAACACAAGTACTGTAATCATTTTTCATTGTAGCTCCGTGCAATATCTCTTTTGCTTTACTATTCTTCACCTCCACAACACTAAAAGCGGAATAATGAACATTGGATATAAAAATTTTATTGGAATCGAAAACCACAGGCATCGCAGTAGGAGCACCAATTCCAGAATTATGTGTCCAAAGCGTATCCCCCTGAGAATTGAGAGAATAAATAGAATTTTGGTTAACAAAAACGATATTGGTTTTCCCTTCTATTTCTGCAACAACCGGAGAACTAAAAGTAGCGATCCCCTTTCCTGTTGCCCACAAAACTTTACCATTGTCTTTATCAAAACCGACAAAGGCCCTCGATTTAGTACCTCCTACTTCCATTACAAGAATACCATCGACCAAAACAGGAGAAGTACAAAAGGCCCAGCGAGGTATTCGGCTTTCAAATTCGGCCATAAAATCTACCTGCCAAATGGTTTTCCCATCCTTTAAGGAATTTGCTGTAAGTTTACCATAACTACTTAAACTGTATATCTTATCCTCTCCAATCGCAGGAGTTGACCTCGGACCATCACCAAAATCATCAAAAAACATTGAATCCACCTTTGTTCTCCAAATCTCGTTTCCGGTTTTAACTTCAAAGGCAGCGATAAATTCTGACCCGGAAGTACTATCTGTTCTTTCACTTACCATTGTGTAGAGCTTATCACCCGAAACAACGATTTCAGAAAAGCCATCGCCAATCTTTTTCTTCCATAACAATTTAGGACTCTTTTTAGAAAATCGATCAAGAGTTACTTTCTCTGGGGAAATTCCAGTTCGATTCCCTCCCCGAAACTGATTCCACGCAACTGTTTCACATTTTTGCGAAATGGCTAATGGTATTTGCAAAACCATTAACAAAGACAATACGCAAAGTCTTACTGTTGTTTTCTTCATTAGATGTTTATTATATGTTAGTGTAATTTATTCTATGTAATTCCGCTTTCCCCGAAATATTAATTCTCGAATAGTTCTTTAAAATACATGCTACAATTAACAGACTACCAACCAACAACCTTATTGTTCATTATTCGAAACAAGGCCGAAACAACAAATCCCAGACCAAAAAGCCAAACCGCCTCTGTTAGTACAACATACTACCATCCAACAACTTTACTCAACATCCACTCGTGTCCGATTTTGTACATCGATTGTTCACTTATGTACATAATCATTCTTATAAAACAAAGGCAAATTAATCTTATAATATCTTATTGTCAAGTGAATAAAGTTTTGAAAGAATGCCAATTTCCCAAAGGTTTATTTTCTTCCATCAACGGTTGTATTAGAAAAAAAGAGCTAAAGGTTAGTATCGATCAACCCCATTCCACTTTCACGGAAGAGGAATATCAATTTACATATTCCATTAACCAAGCCTCCAATCTCGTTTTCAAACAGTAAAAACCAATAGTCAGCTTTCATTTTTTTTTAGTTTAAATGCAACATTCCGCAATCAATAGAATCACCCTACAACAAAAGAAAATGCAATTCTGGGGGAAAAACATTGCGCTCCAACTCAAAAAACAGGAAATACAAGAATTTAATACTGAGATAATTTGGATTTTACCTCAATTTAAAGATATTTGTATCCGTATTTCATCTGACCAGTAATCTGGGCACTGATGTTCACACCGAAACTACCGAGAAGTGTTTTCTCATTTGGTTAACAACGAATAAGAATTGTAATGAAGGAAAAAGTACTTCAACTGGCTAAGGAAAAGAATGCCGTGATTTTGGCTCACTATTACCAAACTGCGGATATACAGGAAATCGCCGACTATACGGGAGACAGTCTGGGGTTGGCACAAAAAGCTGCTCAAATTGATGCTGACATCATTCTTTTTGCCGGCGTTCATTTTATGGCCGAAACAGCTAAGATCTTGAATCCAAACCGCAAGGTTCTTCTTCCGGATCTGGAAGCTGGTTGCTCGCTCGCCGAATCTTGTCCGGCGGGTGATTTCGCTAAATTTAAAGCCCAACACCCCGATCATATTGTGATTTCCTACATTAATTGTAGCGCAGAAATCAAAACCTTAACCGATGTGGTATGTACATCGGGGAATGCGGTTCAAATTGTGGAATCCTACCCAAAAGACCAGAAGATCATATTCGCACCGGATAAAAACCTGGGTAGATATATTAATGAGGTAACTGGCCGAAGCATGGTACTTTGGGATGGCACCTGCGTTGTTCATGATGCCCTTCAGGGAGAAAAGATCATGGAAATGAAATTGGAAAACCCGGATGCAAAACTCGTGGCCCATCCGGAATGTGCTCAACCTGTACTGATGCTTGCCGATTTTGTAGGTTCCACAACCGCAATGCTGAAACACACCAGGGAAAGTAAAGCCCAAAAGTTTATTGTAGCCACCGAAACCGGTATTCTCTACCAAATGCAAAAAGAATCTCCTGATAAGGAATTTTTGATTGTTCCGGCTGACGAAACCTGCTCCTGCAACGATTGTGCCTACATGAAGCTAAATACGATGGAGAAGCTTTACCTGGCCCTGAAATATGAAAAACCGGAGATTACGCTCTCCCCTAAGATCATGGAGAAGGCAAAGAAACCAATTGTTGAAATGCTTCGGCTTTCCGAAAAAATGAAATTGTAATCTCTACATATTGTGAAAAAAAGGGATTGAGTTGAAAGGCTTAGTCCTTTTTTTTATTTTGGATGGTCGGGACACTAGCAGTGGTCCGAACATTTTGGGCTATCGTAATGCTAGGACACTTCCTCCTGTAACGGAATTCCAATTTTTGTGCACGCATCCTTATAATGAAGTTCCTCAGCAGCTTTGTACAGCATGGCAAAAGAAGCATGAGCCCAAGTAACCGCAACTACAGCTCCAATAATCAGAAGGAAAAAGCCGATAACAATCACTACGAAAAAGAAAATGCCCATTCCTAAAATGGTCAGAAAATAGCCATTGCTCATGTGCCAGCTTAATTTTATCGCTGACACAGCATCAACCTTCTTATCCACAACTAAGTAGGACACAAAAACCAACTTACAAAGTAAAAACAAACCTGGAATAATAAAGAAGATGAAACCAAAAACAATAAGAACAGTTGAAAGTAGCCGAGCTAAAATCACCTTCCCAAACAAACGAAACCCAGTTAATAGTTCATCAAACTTAGGTTCTGTACCACGACTGGCTTTCAAAAAGATCCAATCCAAACTGTATTCTAATGGCCCCATAAAGGCGAGCCAATAGACAAATCCTATCAGCTGAAGATAAGCCAGAGCCAACAACCATACTCCAGTAAACTTCTCTTCGATATTTACAATTCCCAAAGGAATATCAGCAAGTCCAACAACCAGAACAGCAAGAAAAAGAATCAAAAAGTACTTTTTCATAAGGTCCCAACCTTCAACAACACACCCTGTAAAAGTGGGGTAAACTTTCAGAAGCATATCTTCTTTAGAGTAATCAAATTTCATAGATCAAATTGTAAGGTTCTGTACTTTAAAGATAAGCGATGAAATAACAGGAAGCAAGCACGGGTATATAAACATTTAACAATTTATGGCAGGTGATTAATAATTCTCAATAAAATGTCTTATTGGTTTCCTAAAAAACGAGTTCAAACCGTGCCCCATTCCCTGGTTCGGATTTCACACTTATTTTCCCCTTGTGCAATCGCATCACTTGCTGAGAAAAACTCAATCCAATACCAGATCCATCTTTCCGGGTGGTAAAGAAAGGAACAAAGATCTGCTCCCGTGTATCAGCATCAATTCCGACACCGTTGTCTTCCACCCAAAGAGTCACATTTCCATTCTTTAACCATTCGACCCCAACCTCAATTCGGGGATCTTTTATACCATTAACAGCACTTACAGCATTTCGAATAAGATTGATTAGAACCTGACTGATCAATTTCTCATCCACCAAAATTTGCAAATCCGCAGGAATCTCTCTTACAACTAAATCAACTTCGGACATTTTTAATTCCTCTGCAACCAAAAGCTTTACCTGCGACAGTAGATCGGTAACCCGGACCGATTGAATTACCGGCTGAGGTATTCGGGTAATACTCCGGTACGACTGCACGAATTCAGCCAAACCTTCGCTTCGCTTTCGAATAGCACCCAAACCCAAATGAGTATTCTTCAATTTTATCTCATTCAATTCCTCTAAATCACAAGGCACTCCCCCCCGATCAAAAGTCTTTAGTAGAGTCGTACTAAGGGTTTTCATCGGAGTAATGGAATTCATAATTTCGTGAGTAATTACACGGATCAATTTCTGCCAGGCATCTACCTCCCCTGCTTCCAGTTCACTTCGAATATCCTGAAGAGACACCATACGAGTAGGATTGCCCCTTAACCGAAATTCCGTAATTCGTAACGACAGTTTACGCAATTGCCCATTCACCAGTATCGGCACAATTCGATCTTCAACCATTTCCTTATGCAATAGAATACTGCCAAACTCCGAATGCAACCGATTCAAGTCCTCAATCCTGTTTAAAAAGGAAATACCCAAGAGCTTTTTAGCTCCACCATTCAAAAGCAAAACCTTTCCATTTGTATCAAAAGCAAGCAAACCTACCCCCACTTGTTCAATCGCCGTTCGAAAAAACAGAAACTGTTCCTCCTTTTCGATTCGCGCTTGCGAAAGAGTATCCATTACCGAATTGAAAGCCTCATTCAGATTACTAAAACTCTTTCCCCTTTGATTCAGGTTAGCCAAACGATCATTCCCATTCAAAACATCCAGAAACCGCTCCAAACTTCGATTGTTCAAATTCACATAGCGAATTAGCAAAAAGAAAACCATCAACCATATCAACAGAAAAGTAAAACGAGCTACTACCAAATGTTCCTGCGTAAACGACCAAAGACAAAGAGTACCACAGAGGGCTATAAGCAGGGAATAAATGGCTACCCCGAATGAGAATCGTTTATAGATCATATTTCTTGATTTTATTGTACAGAGTTTTGCGTGTAATCCCCAATTCCTTCACCGCTTGAGAATAATTCCCTCCAGTCTTGTCTATAGCCTTCTGGATCAACACCTTCTCATTCTCCTCCAGATTTAGAGTCCCCTCCACTTTGGAATTACTGATACTCATTGGATTTCCCAATTGAAAATCATCCTGTTGGATTGTGATACCATCGGATAGAATGACAGCCTTTTCAACAGCATTCTGTAACTCCCTCACATTCCCAGGCCATTCATATTTCTTAAGACGAGACAGCACTCCTGCCCCTAACCTAATTTCATTCTTCTGGTATTTAACGGCAAATTTTGAAAGGAAAAACTGAACCAAAACAGCAATATCTTCCTTGCGTTCCCGCAGAGGAGGCAGATCAATCCGGATAGTATTCAATCGATACAGCAAATCCTCACGAAAACTCCCCTCTTTTACCCGCTCATAAATCGCACTGTTTGTTGCAGAAACCAGTCGAATATCAATATCTACAGGTTGAGACGCCCCAACGGGAACGACTTCCCTGTTTTGCAATACAGCTAACAATTTCGCCTGCTGTTCCAAATTCAGGTTTCCTATTTCATCCAAAAATACAGTTCCCCCGGACGCCACTTCAAAACGACCGGATCTGTCATCCATGGCACCTGTGAAAGCTCCTTTTCTATGCCCAAACAGCTCCGATTCAAACAAGGTTGGGGCAAGAGCCCCCATATCCACACCAACAAATATTTCTCTTGACCTTTTCGACAGGCGATGAATTTCATGAGCAACAACTTCCTTTCCTGTACCATTCTCACCCAGAATCAGAATATTCGCATCTGTAGGAGCAACTTTACGAACTGTTTCCCAGACTTTTCCCATTGCTTGCGATTTCCCATAGACCAATTGGTGGTTAATTTCCAATTGCTCCTTAAGATGCTTTTGCTTCTTTTTCAGCTTCCCAATTTCCAACTTCGATTGTCTTGCTGCTTTTGCTTTTAGCAGCGTGGCCAGCAAACGATCCTCGTCCCAAGGCTTTTCAATAAAATCGGCAGCTCCATTCTGAATAGCATTTACTGCCAGCTGTACATCCCCATAAGCGGTTATGAACACCACCACTGCTTGGGGATCACGCTCCAGAATGCGCTGCAACCAATACATTCCTTCATTCCCGCTATTTATTCCCGCCCTGAAGTTCATATCCAAAACAATCACATCATAGGTATTGCGATCCATAAGAGTTGGAATTCTTTCGGGGGAGGGATCTGTATCAATCTTGTCAAAATGATCCTGAAGGAACATTCGCAGGGCCAACAGAATTTCTTCGTTATCATCTATAATAAGGATGCTACTCATAAAAAGGTGATTCGTTAAATGATCAAGGCAAAAGACTTGGGAACGCAATTACTCGCTATTGCCTAATGCCCCTAAACCCGTGATTTCATTTTTCAAACTTAGCAAAATGTAACCATTTTACACATACGATTGTTTACTTTTTACACAATCAAAAAAACACAGACCTACAGAAAACACTAACTACCAACACTTTTAACTTTTGGCATAGCAATTGGCAATGAAGTAAACAAATTCAAACATAAAATCAATAATCCAATGATCAAAATTAACAAATTGAACAAGATATTCAGAACCGACGAGGTAGAAACAACTGCATTAAACGAAGTAAACCTCCACATTAAGGAAGGTGAATTTGTTGCCATTATGGGACCTTCCGGATGTGGAAAATCTACCTTGTTGAACATCCTTGGACTTTTGGACAACCCTACAAAAGGAAGCTATGAATTCAACAAAATAGAAGTTGCAAACTTTACCGAAAAACAAAGAACCAACCTGCGAAAATCAAACATCGGTTTCATTTTCCAAAGTTTCAATCTAATTGATGAGCTAAATGTTTTTGAGAATGTGGAATTGCCACTTCTTTATCAAAAAATTCCTGCAGCGGAACGCAAGCGCAGAGTGAAAGAAGCATTAGAAGCAATGAACATCGCCCATCGCGAAAAACATTTTCCCCAACAACTATCAGGGGGACAACAGCAACGTGTAGCCATTGCCCGAGCCGTAGTATCCCAACCCAAAATATTACTGGCCGATGAGCCAACCGGTAATCTAGATTCCAAAAACGGTAGTGAAGTTATGGATCTACTGTGCCAACTGAATTCGGAAGGAACCACCATTATCATGGTAACCCACTCTCCTTCCGACGCTCAGCGCAGTCATCGTATTGTAAATCTTTTCGATGGAAAAATAGTGACTGAAAAGGCTTCTTCTATGGTGTAACGTTTTGAGTTCAAAGTTCCGGGTCTTCAATCCCGGAACTTTGAACCCGGAACCAGTAACTTCAACTTTTTTCAAAAACTCAAAACCCTTTCGCCTCTCATGTGGAAACATCAACTACAAATCTCCTTCCGAAACCTGTTCAAACGAAAACAAATCACCCTAATCAATATTTTGGGGCTTAGCATCGGACTGACCATTTTTATCCTGATCAACCTCTACCTTGATCATCAATGGAATCATGATTCTTTCCAGGAAAAAAGACACAGAATCTACCGAATAGAATCCAACTTTGGAGGAATTACGGCCGCGCCAGTAGCCCCGTACCTTGCGCAAAGTCACCCGGAAATAGAAAAATACACTAGGTTTGTTTCGCTTCCAATCAATCTGCAAAATCCTGAATCCATTCATACCTCCGATCAAATTTTCCCTAAAGTCCTCATAGCAGATCCGGAAGTAACCGATATTTTCACTTTCGATTTTATCCTTGGCAACCCGCACAAAATCATTGAAACCCGAAATCAAATGGCGATCAGCGAAAGCTTAGCCACGAAACTCTTCGGGAATGAATCACCACTGGGAAAAACCATTATCGGCAATAGTGAATTTCGTTTCACAATAACCGGAGTTTTCCGTGATCTTCCCTCAAATTCAATGATCAAAACCGAAGCCCTTACCAACTTTAAATTCGTAGAGGATTTTTGGAGTAGACCCAAATATACGGAACAATGGGGATGCTGGAGTTTTGAAAGCTACCTACTGTTAAGCGAAGGGGTAAAGGTGCAGCAAATCATCCCCAAGCTAGCCAAAGACTTCCAAAAAGGTTACAAGGTAACAGACAATGAGGATGAATACCCATTCACCCTGATCCCTTTTACCGAGCTTTACTTCCATCAGGTTATGGATTGGTGGCACCATGGAAATAAAAAGAATCTGATTCTTTTCAGTGCCATTTCTATATTTATTCTCCTAATTGCCTGCATTAACTTCATAAATATTACAACCGCATATGCAGGACAGCGAGCGAAAGAAATTGGTTTAAAGAAAGTAGTAGGTGCAGAACGACATCATCTAAGAACCCAATTCCTATTGGAAACACTACTACTCTCCTACATTTCCATTATCATTGCAATCACCCTGACAGAAATTTTACTACCAAGCTATTCAGCCTTGGTAAATAATGTAATAAGTTTGGAATACACACTCCGTAACATTGTATTTCTGCTACTTATTCTTCCAATGATACTAAGTATACTAGCAGGATTCTATCCCGCTATCATCCTCTCCTCCTTCAACATTTCAGAAGTCTTAAAGGGAGAATTTACAAAAGGAAAGAAAAGCGGAAAGTTTCGCAAAATTCTAACCGTTACTCAATTCGCCATTGGCATATTCCTGGTAATAGGGACCATTGGGTTGTATCAGCAAATGAATTTTATTCAAACCAAAGACCCTGGATTCCAAAAGGAACACCTGGTGTACCTTCCAGCCAACAAGAAACTTGATAAACAATTTGGTGCATTTAAGGAATTACTAAATACCAATCCCAATATCAAAGGAATTGCCAGGAGCAACCAGCCCATAGAGAATTTACAAGAGTTTTGGGGGGTAAAACCCGAAGGGAATCTCGACAAGGAGAACACCTGTAAATGCTTCTGGGTAGATCCCGATTTCCTGGAAATCATGCAACTGAAACTGATTCAGGGTCGAAATTTCCGGGAAGGAAAAGCGGATCTAGACAAGACTATGATCATTAATGAAAAGTTTGCAAAAAAGTATTTTCCTGAAGGCGCTATTGGCAAAAAAGTGAATAAAATGGAGGTTATTGGTGTAGTGAAAGATTTTCATTACAATTCAATGCACACCCCTATCGAACCGATAACCATTGGCTACTCATTTCGAAACACGAATTTTTATGCGATCCGGCTATCCGGCAATCAAATTCAAGAAACCACTAAATATATTGAAGCCAAATGGAAAGAAATTGTACCAGAATACCCATTTCTCTATTTCTTCCTGGACGATCAATTTGACAAGCTGTACAAAGATGACCGAAAATACCTGAAACTATTCCTCATCTTCTCCGGCCTAGCCATACTCCTGGCGTGTTTGGGACTTTTTGCAATGGCTTCCTTCATCGCCGAACGCAAAACCAAAGAAATAGGGGTCCGAAAAGTACTAGGAGCACCTGTAGGCAACATTATCTTCATGCTGTCCAAAGAGTTTACCCAATGGGTGGTAGTAGCCAACCTGATTGCCTGGCCAGCCGCATGGTTTTTTCTAAAAAAATGGCTTACCAATTTCGCATACCGCATTGAAATTGAATGGTATTACTTTGTCTCAGGAGCTCTATTTGCCTTGCTTATAGCACTTGTCACCATCCTGACTCATACGCTTAAAACAGCGCGAAAAAATCCGGTGGAGAGTTTAAAATATGAATAGACATAATTGTCTGATAAAGAGAAAGGAGTGATCCATAATTGCCAAAAGTGTAAGATGATCAACTGAATCTTAGATAAGAGCCTCACCCCTTTCTTGCTACTCGTCACTTGATACTAATTTAAACAACAAAGCATTTCATTATGTGGAAACATCAAATACAAATTGCTTTCCGAAATCTGATCAAACGAAAGCAGATCACTCTAATAAACTTATTAGGACTTAGTATTGGTCTGACTATCTTTATTCTGATCAGCCTCTACCTGGATCATCAATGGAATCACGATTCCTTCCAGGAAAAACGAAACAATATCTACAGATATGAAGTTGTAGCCAACTCAGGCTACACTTCCGGAGCAATGGCAGGTTTTCTGGCTGAAAAACATCCTGAAGTAGAAAAATACACTCGAATTTTAGAACAGTATCCTTCATTAAAAACCGAAATAGACGGAGAGGTCCGGGAAATTCTAACCAATGAGATATTACTTGCTGACCCAATGGTAACAGAAATATTCACTTTCGATTTCCTGTTGGGTAATCCTTCGGAGGCTATAGCCTCTAAAAATGAAATAGCAATAAGTGAAAGTCTGGCCCATAAATTGTTCGGAGACAATTCTCCTCTTGGTCAAACCATTTACTATGAATCAGAACATGAATTCATTGTGAGTGGAGTTTATAAGGATTGGCCATCCAACTCGATGATACCTGCAGACGCACTAATCAACTTTGAAGTACTCAATACATTTTGGGGAAAGGGGGCTGCTGAAACCTGGGAGCAATGGTGCTGCGACACCTTTTTTCTTCTCAATCCGAAAGCCGATATTGAAAAGTTGACGCTTCAAATGGAAAAAGAGATCAATGCAGCCTACGAAATAGAGCCAGACAGTCCCAATTGGTTTACCTCTAAACTAGAACTTTTCCCAAACATCTATTTTGCTGACAAGCAAGATAAATGGTACCATGGAAGCAAGACCAACCTGCGTATTTTCAGTGCCATTTCCCTCTTCATCCTATTAATTGCCTGTGTCAACTTCATCAATATATCCACTGCCTATGCCGGACAAAGAGCAAAGGAAATAGGATTGAAAAAGGCAGTGGGAGCAGCAAAGAGACACATTCGCAGGCAATTTTTGATTGAAACCTATTTTCTGAGTTACCTGGCTATCATCATTGCCATAACCTTAACTGAATTACTCCTCCCCTTTTATTCCCAATTAATTGGCAGAGAACTCTCACTGATTTATACCACCCGGAACTTATTGATTCTACTAATAATCCTTCCCTCCCTCCTGGCTCTGCTTGCGGGTTTCTATCCTTCAATAATTCTCTCCTCCTTTAATGTTATCAATGTTTTAAAAGGACAATACACAAAGGGAAAAACGAATGGCACATTCCGAAAGGCTTTAACGGTTTTTCAATTCTCCATTGGTATATTCCTGGTAATTGCAACCCTCGGACTTTATACTCAATTACAATTCATCCAGAAAATGAATCCGGGCTACCAAAAAGAACACCTGGTCTACTTACCATCCAACAAAAAGATGGATAAACAATTCGAAACTTTCGCGGATCAATTGACCTCTAACCCCAATATTAAAGGGATTACCCGAATGAATTCCTCCCTTATTAATCTTCAGGATGGACAAGGCTTACAATTTAAGGACAACCCGGAAAAGACCCATATCTATAATAACTTTATCGCCGATTTCAATTTTGTTGAGATTGCTGGTCTTGAAATTTTGGAAGGAAGGGATTTCATTAAAGGAGATGCTGACAGAGACAAATGTATTCTGATAAATGAAACCCTGGCTAAAAAGCATTTTCCTCAGGGGGATGCCATTGGAGAAATGGTAAGAAATTGGAAAATTATTGGTATTGTGAAGGATTTCAATTTCAAATCGCTTCACAATACGATTGAACCTTTAATCATCGTCTACTCTCATAATAAAGTAAGCACCATTGCTGTAAGATTAACAGGAAGCCAGATTAAGGGAACCTTGAATTTTATCCGTCAAAAATGGGAGCAAATGGCTCCAGATTACCCTTTTGAATATGAATTTTCAGAAGAAAAATTTGAAAGATTGTATCACGATGATAAGCAGTTTCTAAAACTCTTTCTAATATTTTCCGGCTTGGCCATATTTCTGGCCTGTTTGGGACTTTTTGCAATGGCTTCCTTCATTGCCGAACGCAAAACCAAAGAGATTGGTGTAAGAAAAGTTTTGGGTGCACCGATAGAAAACATCATTCTAATGCTATCCAAAGAATTCACCCAATGGGTGATGATCGCCAACCTGATTGCCTGGCCAGCAGCCTGGTATTTCCTTAATGAATGGCTCAACAACTTTGCCTACCGAATTGAGATCCAATGGAATTTTTTCCTCATCGGGGCAATGTTTGCTCTCTTTATCGCATTACTTACCATACTCTCACATACCTTAAAAACCGCCCGGAAAAATCCGGTAGAGAGTTTAAAATATGAATAGACAAAATCGAATAATGAATTGAAAGTAGTGATTTATAATTGCCAAAATACAAGTTGATCAATTGAATAGCAGAAAAGATTCTCAACCCTTCTTACTACTTAACACTATATACTAAACTAAACAACAAAGCTTTTCATTATGTGGAAACATCAAATACAAATTGCTTTCAGGAATCTCCTTAAGCGGAAACAGATAACCCTAATCAATCTATTGGGCCTAAGTATAGGCTTAACCATTTTCATCCTGATCAGTCTTTACCTGGACCATCAGTGGAACCACGACAGTTTCCAAAAGAACAGGCATAACATTTATCGAATAGAATCCATTCTGGGAGGCACCTCAGCCAATGCATGGGCCCCGCATTTCGCCCAGAAATATTCAGAAATGAATCAATATGCCAGAATCAAACCCATGGGGTTACGCATGGAATATTTAGAGGAAGGAAAACCTCCTATCGTTTATAAAGAAAGAATTCTACTGGCGGATCCATCTGTGGCTGAGGTTTTCAGTTTCGATTTCATCCTGGGTGATCCGCAAAAAATCATCCAAACAAAAAGCGAAATAGCCCTATCGGAAAGCCTCGCCCTCAAACTTTTTGGCGAGGAATCCCCCATTGGAAAAACAATTATTGCCGATAGCGAATTTCACCTTACCGTTACCGGCATTTACAAGGACTTGCCTTCCAATTCAACAATAAAAATGCCTGCACTAATCAATATAAAACTCTTCGAAGATGTAATCCAAACACCAGGTTACTTGGAAAGCTGGGACAATTGGGGGCTGGAAAGTTATGTCGTATTGCCGGAGAGATTCAACCAACAGGCTTTAATCCAAAAACTAAAAAAAGAACTATATGCAGCCTACGACATCTCGGAGGATACAGACAAGGAGATCCCCTTTCGACTCGCTCCTTTTTCTGAAATCTACTTCTCTAAGATTGACGATTTCTGGCAGCACGGAAATAGGAACAATCTCTTTCTGTTCAGTGCCATTTCCATCTTCATCCTCCTTATCGCCTGCATCAATTTCATCAACATAACTACGGCTCATTCGACTCTGAGAGCAAGAGAGGTAGGTCTGAAAAAAGTTGTGGGAGCGCAAAAGAAACAGCTATGCCTTCAGTTCCTGACAGAAACCCTAATCCTATCCTATTTAGCAGTACTAGTTGCTATCACCTTAACGGAATTACTATTACCTATCTATTCCCAATTGGTAGAAACAACAATTCAAATGCAGTACAGCTTCCGAAACCTATTGATCCTTTTGGTTGCACTTCCCGTTATTCTTTCCATTCTGGCAGGTCTCTACCCCTCCATAGTGTTATCCTCCTTCAAAGTATCCCATATTCTGAAGGGTGAATACGTTAAAGGACAAAAAGGCGGATTCCTCCAGAAATCTTTAACCATAGTACAATTTGCCATTGGTATATTCTTGATTGTAGGTACAATAGGACTATACAAACAAATGGATTACATTCAGAAAAAAGACCCGGGATATGAAAAAGAGCATATTGTATACCTAAGTACGAACCAGGACATTAACAAACAGTTCGATTCCTTCAAACAGGAACTAAAGAAAAACCCAAACATCATAGGAATTACCCGAAGTAATGGCCATATCCAGGATCTTGGGCAAGTATGGACCCTTTCCATTGACAATTACAACAACATCACTTCCTGCTTTTGGGTTGATTCTGATTTCGTACCTACCATGGGGCTCACAATCCTAAAGGGACGAAACTTTAATGAGGGCGAAGCAGATCGGGACAAAACCCTGTTAATCAACGAAGAGTTAGCAAGTAAATATTTTCCAGACGGAGCCCTTGGTAAAACAATCAACGATCGGGAAGTAATTGGGGTTGTAAAAAACTTTAACTACACCTCCCTTCATAGCAAAATTGAACCGCTAACCATTGGTTATACAAGTGAGTTTCCTAACCTTATTCCAGTTCGACTTTCAGGAAACGACCTGGAAGAAACACTAAACTACATTGAGAAACAGTGGGGCAGATTTGCACCATCCCATCCTTTCACCTATGGTTTCCTGGACAGTCAATTTGATCACATGTACAAGGAAGATCAACGCTATCTAAAACTGTTCCTCATCTTTTCGGGTTTGGCCATATTTCTTGCCTGTATGGGTCTATTTGCCATGGCTGCCTTCATTGCTGAACGCAAAACCAAAGAAATTGGTGTTCGAAAAGTTCTTGGAGCATCAGAAGGCCGAATCGCACTATTGCTTTCCAAATCGTTCACCCGCTGGGTAGTTTTTGCCAACCTGCTTGCCTGGCCGGTAGCTTACTATTTCTTGAAGAAATGGCTCAGCAACTTTGCCTACCATATTCAAATTGAGTGGTACTTCTTTTTCATTGGTGCCATATTCGCCTTGTTCATTGCTCAGATCACGATCCTCTCCCATACCCTTAAAACAGCAAGAAAAAACCCGCTGGAGAGCTTAAAATATGAATAACAAAAACAACCCAAACAATCTCTAACTAGTCTTATTGACTTAAAAGAAACAACAGAATTCTTTATACAGTACAGAAACAACCGACTAACAACAAAGAATAAAAAAATCATGTGGAAACATCAAATACGAATCGCACTCCGAAATCTTATAAATAGGAAACAGATCTCACTAATCAATATAGTTGGACTTACCCTCGGGGTGACAACATTTATCCTAATCACTCTTTATCTGGACCATGAATGGCATCATGACTCCTTCCAGAAAAACAGGAATTCAATCTATCGCGTAGAGGCTGACGAGGATGGAATATCCTCAGGTACTTGGGCACCCTTTTTTGCAGACAAACATCCGGAAATGCAAAATTATGCACGCTTGGTAACCACAAAACCAGACTTAAGAAATCCTCAAAAACCTGTAGGTTCGGAGATTAGGGATATGACACTGATCATTACAGATCCTTCAGTCATAAATCTTTTCACTTTTGAATTTATATTGGGAGATCCCCACAATTCCATCGATGAACCCAATAAAATTGTACTAAGCGAGCATCTGGCAAAAAAACTATTTGGAAAAGCAAATCCATTAGGACAAACGGTTTTAGCAGCCAACAAGCATTTACTTACCGTATCAGGAGTTTACAAAGATCTCCCCTCCAATACCACCAAGAAAATGGATGCCTTAGCCAACATCAAGTTTTATGAAATCCTATTAAACTACCCCAATCTACTTGACAATTGGGGGAACTGGGGACTGGAAACCTATGTGCTATTTCCTGAAGGCTATGATCCACAACAGTTGACCTCTACGCTCGAAAGAGAGTTAAATATGGCCTACGGTGATTCAGGAGAGCATCCGGAGGACTTCTGGCCATTCAGATTTCGAAAATACTCCAATATTTACTTTGATAATATTTTTGATGATTGTCAGCACGGCAACAAAAGCACATTGATGCAACTGATTGCAATTGCTCTTTTCATTCTAATAATAGCCTGCATTAATTTCGTAAATATAACAACAGCCTTTGCGGGTCAACGATCCAAGGAGGTTGGTATAAAAAAAGTATTAGGAGCACAAAAACCGCATTTGCAACTTCAGTTCCTCATCGAAACTTTAATCATGACGTACATATCAATCATCCTGTCCGTCACATTAACGGAATTGTTACTCCCTGCCTATTCCAAACTTGTGAACACAACCTTAATACTTGAGTACTCAGCAAGAAACCTATTCTTCCTTCTGCTTTTTCTCCCTTTCTCTCTCAGCCTCTTGGCAGGTATTTATCCTGCAATAATTCTATCCTCTTACAATATCATTGAAGTTCTCAAAGGGAAATTAATCAAAGGAAAAGGAGGAAATAGCACCAGGAAAATTCTTACTGTTACCCAATTTGGAATTGGAATTTTCCTAATCATTGGAACCACAGTTATTTCTTCCCAAATGAATATGATCCAACAAAAAGATCCGGGGTACAGTAAGGAACACTTGCTCTATCTCCCCTCCAACGGAAAAATCGAAACACACTTCGATTCTTTCCGCAATCAACTTCTAAAAAACCCACAGATCGCAGGAGTAACCCGCTCCAATTCAGAAATTCAAAACAACACCTCCTGTTGTTCGGTTTTCTTCACCAACAAGGATTACACCTACACCTTTTTTAGTGTTGATGAAAATTATTTGGATGTAATGGGGCTAAAAATCATACAAGGACGAAATTTCAGAGCCGGAGAACCTGTAAATAAAACCATGATAATCAATCAATGCATGGCCAAAAAACACTATCCCAATGGTGCAATAGGACAAAAATTAAATCAAAAAGAAATCATAGGAGTAGTCAACGATTTCAACTTCCGCTCTTTACACACCTCAGTTAATCCGCTTACGATGCTATATTCCCCCAATAGCACTAACATTATTGCAGTACGGTTAAAGGGGGATGCAATTCCGTCTACCTTAAAATACATTAAAAACCAATGGAGAACCATCTCTCCTGATTATCCTTTCAACTATAAATTTCTGGACGACCGGTTCGATAATCTGTATCGAAAAGATAAACGTTTCCTGAAACTCTTTTTTATCTTTTCCAGTCTAGCCATTTTCTTAGCTTGCCTGGGGCTTTTTGCCATGGCTTCTTTCATCGCCAAACAAAAAACTAAAGAAATTGGCGTACGAAAGGTACTGGGGGCTTCGATTGGAAAAATAATATTAATGCTATCCAAAGAATTTACTCAATGGGTAGTAATTGCCAATCTAATTGCCTGGCCAGCTGCCTGGTACTTCCTAAACAAATGGCTCAACAACTTTGCTTATCATATCGAAATCAGGTTGTACCACTTCTTTTGGGGTGCATTATTTGCCCTGTTTATTGCGCTGGCAACCATCCTGTCACATACGCTTAAAACTGCGAGGAGGAATCCAGTGGAGAGTTTAAAGTATGAATAACAATGATTCAGGCTGACAGAACAATTATCAATTTGAAATAATTAGTAACAATCAATTACTTCGAATTATCAATAAAATACTGAAATTCTTCTTTCCAATGACCATTAAAAAAACATTTCATCATGTTTAAAAATTATATCAAATCAGCATGGCGCAATCTCGTACGCAATAAATTGTACACAACTATCAACTTGATTGGCTTTTCAATAGCATTGGCAGCAGTTTTTATTCTATTAGTTTATGTTTCCAATGAGTACAGCTATGATAAAAGTATTCCGAAGTACAATCAATGCTATCGAATAATTTCCAGTTTCGAAAATGGCGATTATCAAAATCCAAATATTCCCTTTCCTCTTGGTGAAGAAATCAAAAGAAATTTTCCCGAAGTGGAAGAGATTGCATTGTTCAGAGAAAGTCCAAAACTACAATTGAAGAGTAAAGATGATTATTTCACAGAAGAGGGCATCCACTCCGTTAGCAAGGAATTTTTAAATTTAATGGGAGTTCAACTGTTGGAAGGCAATCCAACAAACCCCCTACCTGATGCCTATTCAATAGTAATCAATGAAAAAATTGCCAATAAATATTTCGGAAAAAGAAAGGCAATTGGGCAAAAACTAAGCCTTAAAAACAAAAAGTTTGTTCGGGAACTAACTGTGACCGGAGTCATTAAGGATCTACCAGAAAATCTCACCTACGGAGCCAATGCCTTCCTCCATATGGACCTCGGTGTAGATCTGCTGTTTGGAAATATGATCACTTATGGCTCCAAGCCTACCAGATCTACCATTACTGAAAACTGGGGATTTTCAACCCTGGGAGCAATCGTCCGCCTGCAAGAAGGAACTTCTCCCGAAACATTCGAATCAAAATTGAACAAACACCTACATCAACTCAGAGGGGATAAATACCAATTGATTCATTCACTTCAGGCGATAAAAGACGCCCACCTATATTCCGATCACCTGCAGAATCTTCACAAAACTCCCGGTAACCGAAAACTTATGTTCCTTCTGTTATCCGTTGCCATTTTGATACTGATCGTAGCTTCCATCAATTACATCATTCTCAATACCGCCACATCCATGAAGCGAACCTTGGAAATGGGAATGCGAAGAGTATTGGGGGCACAAAAGGCATCACTACGCAAACAACTACTACTGGAATCCATACTTCTGAGCCTTATTTGTTTTCCCCTGGCCCTAACCCTTGCCGAACTAATCATCCCCTATCTGCATCAGCTTTTTGGCATTGAAATCATTATTCATTATGGTTCCAACACGATCCTTATGGCCATCTTTGCCTTACTTACCCTCTTTGCAGGATTGCTTTCAGGGACCTATCTATCGGTATTCCTTGCAAAGGTGGAACCAATTGAACTCCTAAAATCAAAAAAACTTAACCAGTCCATTCACAACATCATCCGAAAAAGTCTAATTCTAATACAACTGATCATCTTCATTGCTCTAAGCATTAGCAGTCTACTCATCAAGCAACAGTTGGATTACATAAGCGTAAAAGATTTAGGCTACAACAAAGAAGCACTACTAATTATTCCGTTAAGAGGAACTGAAATGGAGAAAAAGTACAGCTGGTTAAAAGACCAACTTTCCAAATCTTCTTTAATCACTAACATTAGTGGAACCATGTCTTGTCCCCCAAGTGCTTTTACCATGCAGATGAACATTCCCCACCCCAACCAACCAGAAAAAAAAATAGGCCTGCAATTTTTTGTTACGGATGAAAATTTTGTCAAAACAATGGGCATGCAGATGATTGAAGGGCAAAGCTTTTCTTCCGACAAACACGCTGTTCAGTCTGGAGTGATTCTTAACGAATCGGCTGTAAAATTCATGAACCTCGTTGATCCCATTGGAAAGAATACAACATTAGGAACAATAGTGGGTATAGTGAAGGATTTCCATCCCCAGGGACTAACCGAAGCCATCCCACCTGCCTGTATCCAAAAGGTGGAAAAAGCAAATATTAAGTCTCAAATTAAGGAGCTTATTATCCGCACCCGTCCAGAATCACTAAAAGCAACGATGCAACTCATAAGGAAAGTCTGGAAACAAAAAGCCCCAGAATGTGAACTTCACATGAAATTCTCAGATGAACGACTTTCGCGCCTTTACCAAAAGGAACAGAAATTCAGCAAACTTTTCCAAAGCTTTACAATTATGGCCATATTTATTGCAGCATTGGGCCTGTTTGGGTTCTCCCTTTTCATGGTTGAACAACGCACCCAGGAAATAGGAATTCGAAAAGTAATGGGGGCCAATATTGGAACAATCATTGCCAAATTCGTTACGGAATACACCAAATTGATCCTGATAGCTTTCCTCGTTTCAGCCCCTCTTTCCTGGTATTTCATACATAAAATACTTGCAAACTATGTTTACCGTGCTCCCATTAATCCATGGTATTTTATTATGGGACTATTGGCTGCCTTTATCATTGTTTTAATCAGTATCTCAGGAAATATCTATAAAGCTGCCAACCAAAATCCGGTAGAAAGCTTGAAGCATGAGTAGTAAAGTGAATTGCGTATTGGGTTATTAAGAGTAATCGGAAAAATAGAGTCAGTCCCTAAACTGGTTAACAGCAATTACACTATCAATAAATTGAGAATAGAACAATCCTCTTTTCGATTCGCTTATGAATGTTATTAATTTCCAAAAGTGCTGCGGAACCGTACCACGGATGCAATTCCATTACCAGACGACCGGCTTTTACCGCCGGATCAGTTGCCGTTAACCGCCTGGCTTCCTCCAAGGTTCTCACATTGAAAAGGTAAATACCCCGAATCTCTCCGTCATCCAGGAAAGGCCCCGCCAAAACTAACTTTCCCTCCTCTGCCATGCGATTGATATTCTCCAGATGCATCTTTTGAATTTTAGCTGCTCCAATAGAATCCTGGGTTCGATTGGGTCCAGCCTTGAGAAAGGCCATCACATACTGCTTCATCCCATATTCATCGGCACCCAGTTTTTTGGATAGTACAGAATCAAAATCTACCTTTTTGACTAAATTTTCTTTTCCGTCATCCTTACCATCCCGAATTGAACACCCCAATAAAACAGTAAACACCAGGAACAGGAATCCTAACTTCACATTCAAATGCATAACTTTTTTCGATTTTTTATTGATTACTCCACATACCAAACACTGAAATACTGAAGATTGTGAGATAGAAGTCAAAACGACTATCTCCCAAAATCATCCGATACCTGAATGGCGATTACCTCACCCGTAACACAAACCTCTCCCTTGGAGAGCAACCGGATCTCTACAACCACTTTCCGGCCCTTTACCTCTTTTATGGTACCTCGAATTTCCAGGGAGCAGTCGATTGGTGTGGGTTTCCTGTAACTTACCTGAAGGGATCCTGTTACGCAACGTGGAGCATTGAAGTCTTTCAATTCTAAGCCTTGCGCTTTGGCAAGAGCAAGGGCTGCAGAACCAGTACCGTGGCAATCAATTAGGGAAGCCAGCAAGCCACCATATACCGAGCCTGGGATGGCGGTATGATATTCTTTGGGTGTAAATCGGGTCAGTGTCTCCTCACCATCCCAAACGGTTTTCAATTGGTAGCCGTGCTCATTCAAACGACCACAGCCATAGCACTGGCTGAAATGATCGGGGTAGTAATCCTGAATTCCTTTCATAGGTATATATTTTTACTCGCATTATAGATTGTATTGTCAACAATAATAAAATCTGTCCGTTTGGGAAAATACACTCTCGAATACAAAACCTAACACACTCTACTCTCCCCCCATAATAAACTCCACAATAGCCTCCACATGGCAGACCACCGAATCCACATAGGGTATACGGCTGGTACAGTCCTGTAAAAGAAGAGGAAATTCGGTACAGCCCAAAATTACGGCCTCAGCCCCTTCGGCGGCAAGGTGATCAATCACTTCCAAGAAAAAGTATTGCAAAGTTTCCGGGAAATTGCCCATAACCATTTCCCAATGCAAGCCCTGATGCATTTTATGCTGATCCTCCTGATGCGGAACAATCGTTTGGATGCCGAAACCCTCCAATAATCTTTTCCGAATAAAATCATCCTCCATCGTGAACCGTGTCCCAAGCAGGCCCACAGAGGCAAATCCCTTGCTTTGAATGAATTCTCCAACAGCATCTGCTATGTGCAGAACAGGAACATCAATTTCCAATTGCACCTCTTCATAAACCTTGTGTGGGGTATTGGCACAGAAAGCAATTCCTTCCACTCCAACAGCTTCCAAATCCCTGGCAGCCGCAATATAGATATCCGCAACCTCATCCCATTTCCCCAACTCCTGCAAATCAGTAATCTTTCGTTGGTTCAGATTCACCAAATGCAGCGGTGGATTGGTATTGTTCCCGTAAAACTCATTCACCTCATGATTGATCATGGAATAGTATTCCACCGTAGAATGCCATGAGGTCCCCCCAATTAGTCCAAACTTCTTCATGCTATCAATTTACCATATCCAAGATACGAATAGATTTTCATTGATAGAAAAATGTAGCACAATACTATTCGAAAAAGAAACAGACCACAAATTGGCACTAGGAACAGCACAAAGGCGCACAAAACATACTTTGTGCGCCTTTGTAATAAATGGAATTAAATCCTTACACCTCCACCAGTGCATCATTCACCTCTTCAACCTTTGCGACCTCCAGTAGGCCATCGTGAAGGAAGTATGGATTATCTATGAACTCCGTCCAATCCTTCTGGAATACTTCGATCATTTCATCCAGCAATTGAGGATCATCCACCGGGGCTCTATCTTTCTTCAGATCGATGCAGTACTTCAACAGATTATAGCAGGCGGTGTATTGACCACAGGAAACCAAATTCTTCAGCCTGTGTACATCTTTATCCTCTTGAGTAAACCAAAGGGTAGTTCCCATTTCACTGGCTATTTTTGCCGATGCATAGATTCGGTCGCCCGGCTCCTGAATCTGCTCCAGCTTCTCCTCCTCCTCCTTCTCATCCGATTCCGAATGCTTGTATTGCTCCTTGGTCAGTTCATAAATCAGGGTACTGATTCTCCGGTGCTTCAGGTGTTCATCGGTGTAAAAAAGCTGATAGTTGAGTCTTCGGATCTGCTTCAGGAATATTTCACTAATCATCTTCACGGCAGATGTGCCACGCTCCTCCAGCATTCTGCGAATCAATCGCAATTTTAGGTTTTCGAACCGAACCAGTTTGTCCCGGATAAAGCCCGGCACCATGCCCTTAATCCAATCCCACTTGTCCAAGACGCTATCCTCCAGTCTGGCAATACCAATTTTTAGGGCAATGGCCAACAGCCCCAGCATTCCCACTGCACCTCCACCAATAAGAAAGCCTGTGCCTGCTTGGAATTGCAACCCCAACACCAAAAGTACGGCGCTCAGCAGAATGGGTAACCACATCCACCAGCTGGATCTCAACTTCTTCACCAGGAGATTGAATAGCTGCCTGGGACTCTTTCCCCACCCCTTTCTACTCATATCAATTTGTGAGGACACCCAGGGTTCCATAAAGTAACTCCCCACATCGCAAACCATTATCAGATCGAAAGCCTCCCCCTTCCGGGACCGCCTTGCATCCGCATTCATAATGCTACCAATACCCTGGTTGTCAACAATGCCTCCATCCATAATCCCAACACCATTTTTAAACTCCTTCTGCACCTTAATGGCGATGTAGGCCTCAGAATTGTGATCGCTCACAAAATCATCGGGCATCACAAGGGGCTCAAAGCCCAAGGGGAAACAGGAGGAGGAAGCGATGGCGTCCGAAATTTTCATTTCCTGTGACAAAAGGCTAAGGTTGGAATTCTGCAGACGGTAGTTCCCAAATTTGCCGCTGTTTTGGAAACGGAAAGCCAAACCAAATGAGAAGTCTGTAGCATTGAAACAGATGTCCTCCAAATGCGAAGGATTCTCGTGCAAGCAGCGGAAAGTTTCCTGGGTCAGCAACTCATCGTAGGCCAAAGCAAAAGCATTGATCAGGGAACGCTTCTTATGGGAATTTTTCCATAACTGGTCGTTGTCCAGTTTCTTTAGGGCTGTGCCCAACAGCTGATCCTTCTCAAGCGTCTCATAAAAATGGGTGAAAAAGGACTGAAAGCCCTCCCCCTTAGCCCGATAGCAAGCATAGGTAGCCCCCGTAAGGGTTCCCCCACTCACCGTACTCAGCCCCTTCACATTCTCCAGCAGGGGTTTCTCCTTGAACTGCACATGGTTCAAATACGAGAGCACCCCCAGGGCAAAAGTGGAGGCCCGGTAGCCACCACCACTAAAGGTGAGGGCAATGTTCCGGAAAAATTGGATGGGTTGATCGGAGCTTTTGTTCATGTTTTCAGTATTTAGTTATTTGAAAGTTCTGTATTGTTCCTTATTGCTGCAATTACACAGGTATGGTTTCTTCCTCAGAATTTATCTGTGCGGTGTACTCTATTCCCCTTTACTCTATTGCTTTCTACGCGTCATTATCACATTGTCAATATATTTTCCGTCACTATTTTTGATAAAACCAGGTTGTCGCCCCTCCTCTGCAAATCCAAACTTTTTGTAAAGCCGTATCCCCTTCTGATTCGTTCCAAATACCTGCAACCAAAGTAGCTCAAGTTCAGAATAATTATCAATCCACTCCATTAATTTCTCCACCAGGATGGTTCCCACTCCCTGATTCTGCCAGTCCTCATGAATTCCCATCCCCAAATGCCCGGTATGTTTCAGCATTCGACGCTTCCCTGCTGTAAGATCAATGTTCCCGATCACCTGTCCCTTGTATTCCGCCACCAGGAGCAGATCATTCCTGTTGGTCAGAAAATTCTCAATCCATTTCGACTGCTCCTCAATGGATGGATTAAATTCATTCCCCGTCAAGGGGATGAGGTTGCTCTTCAAATAGGATTTGATGCAGGCAATCAGTGATACTGCATCAGAAGTTACGGCTTCCCGCACAAGAATTTCATTTCCCGATTTAGTAGTGTGAATCGTAGGTTTTGATTTCATAGTTTTGCAATCAATTTTTAAATACTGTTTTCAAAGGCATTTTACTTCACGGTCTGCCTAGACTTTGATCCCATGAAGAATCCTATCCAGATATTGAATCAAACTCATCTTCTCTCCCAAATAATCAGAATTGAGCTGCAAAGCCACCGCAATTTTCTGCTTTGGATAGTAAGCAAATACAGAGCGAAAGCCGGGTGCAAAACCGGTATGACCGTAAGCCTTTCCAATTTCGGTATCGTAAATAAAACTCCCCATACCATACTGCTGACCATTCCCCAGATCCATCCCGTTACGGTTGGGGGTGGTTATTTGCTTCAGTGCTTCACCCGAAAACAATTGATGCTCATAGAACAGTTTGGCCCATCGGGCCAGGTCAGCTGTGGTGGATACAAAACCTCCACCCGTCCATTCCATTTGAGGATTGAAAGCATACTTCCCATCCGAAACCACAATCCCATTTAAACGGGAGAATTCAGGCATTCGCGAGTAACCAACAGGTAAATTGGGTAGATTTCGCTTAATGGCCGGATAGGTGGCCCGCAGTTCTTCCGGCTCCAGAATCCTACTTCTCACCTCATCGTAGAAATCGGAACCGGTCAATTTTTCGATCAGCATTCCCAGTAGAAGATAATTACAATCTGAATAGGCCCAGGCCTGACCGGGTGCATGTACAGCTTTGTGATTAAAGATAAAGGACAAACGTTCCTTATAGGTCCAAACCTTATCGGGATTGGCTTGCAGCGTATCCCAAACTCCTTTCTCATCCACATACCTGGGCAGGCCGGAGGTATGAGACAGTAGCATCTTAATACTTATGTCGTTTGCATTGGGCAACAGTTGCAACCATTCGGTTTCGGGGAAATACTTCACAAACGGATCCGATAGCTCCACTCGACCTTCCTCCACCAATTGCATGAAAAGAGCGACCAAGTAGGTTTTACCGATACTTCCTGAGAACAAGTTATGTTCGGTGGTCAGTTTTTGTTTGCGAAGCGTATCAGCGAAACCGACGGAGTAATCCTCCTGTTTTCCATCGGGGTAGACAATGGAAAAGTTCAGCCCGGGGATCTGATTTTCTGCAACAAGGCTTTCCATGCGCCGAACTATCTCATCCGACGAAGGTTTCGATGTAGAATTCTGACAGCTGATGAATACAAGAAACAGAGCTGCCCAAAAAGAAAATTTGAATTTCATGATATCCTATTATTTTGATATTTACTTCCTATCCGGTTTTGCTTTGGTTTTTACAGCATATCAATTAAATATCCTAAACCTGATACTAAAAAAGTGAATGTAAGCATTCCCAAAAAATAGGCAAGAGATGCTTTCAAGTAGTTTGTAATTTTGGTCCTATCAAAAAATTGTCCAATCGCCCAGGAGCAGTAAACAATTCCAATTAGTCCGGCTTTTTGCATCATATTTATTTTTGTTACTCCCTCTAAAAGTCCGAAAACAGAAAGTAGCAACATGAATATGCCCATAACAAAACACAAAAGAATCAGGATCTCAAAAAAATTGTAACCATACTTTCTGAAAAAAATCTTTACCCAGATAGAAATAAATACCCCCATTAATATGTTTGCGTAGCCATAATTTTTTTGAACCCATGTTAATAGTAACGATCTTGCAGAGTTTTCCGGGTAATCAAAACTCACATAGCCATCTTCGATATGAAAAATTTGAATCATTATTGTATAAATCAACGAGGAAACAATAATAAACAGGATTGGTTTTACGAGTCGGTTTCTATCCTCCGAAATAAATTCCCGAATGCTTTGGCCGGGTTTTGTCAGCAACTCCTTTATCGTTAACAGAATCCCCTTCTGAAAATTTAAAATACTTCCAATTTCGTGTAAAAGATATTGTCCATTAATTCTTTTTACCATTACAGGTTGTCCACAATTGGAACAAAAGTTTCCATCTATTACATTATTGCACCTTTTACAAATATTCATTTCCTATTCTTTTTCGTTTGTAATGCTCTTTAAAACTCGTCATTTTCACTTCTTTTTTCCTCCTTATTTTGAACCTAAGATAAAATTGAATCGCCCCGTCGAAAGTTTCGAAATGCATACGATTTTCCGCATATTATGACGTTAAATCAATGTTCCGAGCAACTGTATCATTTTGACAATCACGAAAGCACCATCAACGATTGTCCTATTTTACAAAGGAAAAAAGCAGACCACACCCAAATCTAACCATAATTTCCCAATCTCACCTCATCGCATTTGGAAATTATGATACAAATCCCCGGCAATACACATTCCGCAAAGGAAAACACAAAAAAGTACACCTCCCTCGATACGAGTAAGTATTCACTTTTTCACACCACATCACTAGATAACATATATATTTAGTACTTTAGAGGAATCAACTACGACTGCAGTCGAACATAAGCTTTACACCAATCGGGTACGAATCAAAAAAAAATACAATGAATAGCAAAATAGCAGGACTTGGCTTTCTGATCCTTATTTCCCTGGGACTCTTTTCATGCCAAAGCAAAACCAGGAAAACAGCTGCCAACGGGGACCGGAATCCCTATCCAGTGGAGATTGATTTTGCCAACAATTTCAAGAACTACAAAGAAATCAAGCTCAGCGAAATCGCCGATAGCGTAGAGTATATAAAATTGGAGAACTTACCCGAGAGTATGGTGAAAGAGGCATGGTCGGTGCAGGTAAGCGATTCGTTCATTTTTGTGGCTCAATACAATTCTCTTCTCCAATTCGACCGGAAAGGGAAATTCATTCGCCAGGTAGGGAGAAAGGGACGTGGACCCGGGGAGTATGCCAACATCTATGGCCTTTGCATCAATAGCAAGGATCGAAGGCTTTACGTGAATGCCGGAAAATCGCACAAGATACAGGTTTATGATTTCGGGGGCGAATACAAAACAGGTCTTGACTATTTCCCGAACCGAGAGTTTGAAATGCTCGATTCGGCAAAAGTAGTTTCTTCAATCGAGAATTTTAGCGGACAGGAAGCCCATAAACTTTTGGTTACCGGCCCCCACAGGGATACCCTGGGAAATCTTTTCAATACGGTAAAATATCCGATACAGAAAGGCCGCTTCATGATCTCAACCTCATTCGAAAAACGATTCTATCGCTGGAACAATGTCTTGCATTTTTTGCCCTTCTATGGGGATACCGTATTTCAAATAAAGACACTAAAGGAAATGACTCCTTTGTATGTCATCAACAAAGGGAAATACAAATTGCCTGTAAATTGTAGAATCGAACGACTGAAAGATTACAATCAATTTGAACGAAAGGCAGCCCCATACCTACAAACAGTGGTGGACGAAATCGAGGATTATGTACTGATAAGTTATACAAAAGCCAATTACGAGGAGAAGAGAAAGTTGGCCCTGTACAACAAGCATACGGGAGAGCTTTTCTCCATCGGGAATCCCGATCACAAAGCCTATGGATTCACAAACGATCTGGACGGTTGTGGCAATTACATCCACCAGGCAATTCAGGATAACCGCTATATGATTTCGTACTATCCGGCCATTTCTATGTACACAAAAAATGAGAAACGCATTAAAGAGATAGCAGAGAAAGGAATTCAGGAAAAGCTGAATCCGAACTATCTTGAATTCATAAAATCGCTAAAAAAAGATGACAATTTAATCGTTCAAATCGTTCATTTGAAGAAAGGATAATACCTTGAAAAAATAGAGTATAAAACATTGAATGTAGAAATACCGAACGGGATAGGACAAACACTAAATACGTAGTTCTAATCCCGTTCCGATGTCCGGAAAATTCATTTCGTTTCACTAATGAATCTCCACCTCATCCCTTCCAAAAAAGATATCAGAATTCAATCCCTATTATCCTATCTTTACAACCAGTGGGTTTCCATCAAAGTTTTAGCGTTTTGCCTCCTACTCCCATAGCTCTCTGAATTGCATAATATTTGAATTTTACCCCATTTTTCGTCCCGTTCTGAACGACCTCCCTCCGGCTTTCCGCACCCCGTAAGGGAAGGCAAAAAAAGTAAAAATTTCTCTTAAACAAATTGCAATCAATTGATTTTCATTGCGTAAATTTAATCTACAATATTTCAAAACCGGAGAAAGGTTGCTGAAAAAGAAAGCAATGGCAGCTGATTTTTCAAGGGTTTGGAACAGAGTACCTATTTTACCATAGAAAAATGTGCGGAGAGATAAGTGGAGGAATTCATGTTTCATTTTAAAGCATTAAGTTATGTCGGACCAGGAAGATCTACAGAATCTCCTTCCCGAGATTCAGAATGTTCCGAAGGAGAACATTAAGCAATGTGACATGCCCGTAGGCATCTATCTGCAGGAAGCAGAGAATTTGCACAACCGGGCCAGTATCGACCTCTCTCAACTGCAATTGGCCGGAATGCCCGAAGTACTGCTGGAAAAGCTTCTGGCACGAACCGGGGCACTGCGAACAGCTCAGGCCAATTGGGCGGAATTAACCTCTCAACGTCAGAAAGCCATGGATACCTGGAAACAGGAAGCCCCCGGCATGTATGAACTGCGCGATGATATCATCGAAAACATGGAATTTGCCTATCGTATGGACGAGAACCTGCTGGAGAAACTGGCAGAAATCAAAGAGGGAGATTCTCATGCCGATGCAATTCAGGATCTGGCCAACCTGTCCGTTTTGGGCAAGCACAACCCAGAGCCACTGACAGCCATCCATTTCGATGTAACCAAATGCGACCAGGCCGCTGAGGTAGCAGATCGCATGGCGGGCCTACTGGCGGCAGTAAACGGCCAAACCTACAGTGATGATGCCAACAAGCTCATTCGCGACCAGGCCTATACCCTGCTCAAGGAAACCGTGGACGAAGTGCGCAGCTATGGCAAGTTTGTTTTCCGTAAGGATCATAAGAAAGCCCTGAGTTACGCGAGCCGTTACAATCGGGAACGGAAAGCAGAATACCGCAGAAAAAAAGAGAACAGTAGTGTGTGTTAACTGATGCAGAGGGAGCCCATCCGGCTCCCTCTTTTGCGCTCAAAGTGAAGCACATTGGCTTTCGGGACAGGGAAAACCTTCATCTTTCTGTCCCGGAAGCTTTACCTGTTGTCCCGCAGCCAGTTTTCGATGTCCCGGATAAAAATTCTATCTGTCCCGTAACCATTTCAGCTTGTCACGGATTCAGATCTGGTTGTCACGGAAAAAGATTTTTTTGTCCCAGAAGAAGATTTTCTGAAGAAAAAGGAATAATGTATAGGTGTTTCCCCTTTTTATTTACCGCAGATAACGCAGATTCCCGCAAAATTGGATCATGATTTAATTCCGTTAGAAAACCGTTTCTAATCTGCGTCAATCTGTGTAATCTGTGGTGAATCTTTTTTGCAGGTTATCGAAAAAATATTCGCACATGCACCAATCTTTCCCGATGTTTTAACGCAGACAACGCAGATTCCCGCAAAATTGGATCATGATTTTAATTCCGTTAGAAAACCGTTTCTAATCTGCGTCAATCTGTATAATCTGTGGTGAATCTTTTTTGCAGGTTATCGGAAAAATATTCGCACATGCACAGATGTTTTACCGCAAACAACGCAGATTTCCGCAAAATTAGATCATGATTTATATACCCGTTAGGGATCCGTTTCTAATATGCGCTTATCTGCGTAATCTATGGTGAATCCTATCTATTCATCCTTAAGATTCACCAGATTCAATTTCTCAACCAGCTTACCAATAGTTAAGCCCTGAATGATAATGGAGAAAAGCGCTACGGAATACATCAGAAAAACAAACAGGTCACCAAAATGCTCGGGCGGAATTGACAGGGCCAAAGCGATTCCCAAAGCCCCTCTTAATCCACCCCATGTGAGCATCAGAATGGTTTTTCGGTTGACTTTTTTATTGGAATGCTTTATCAACTGAAAAGGAATCAGAACCGAAATATACCTTGAGATGAGCACAACGGCTATGGTAATAATTGCAAAGGGAATATGGACAACATCGGGGTTGATAATTGTAATAAAAAATCCAAGTAGCACAAAAAGCACACCGTTCAACACCTCATCCAACACATCCCAAAAGGTAACCAATTGCATCAGATTGTCTTTGGAGTATTCCTTACTGTGAATCTTTTTCCCAAGATACAATCCGGCTGCCACCATAGCCAGGGCGGGCGAAACATGAATATTTTCGGCCAAAGCATATCCCCCCGAAGCCATTACGATGGTAAGCATAAGGTGAGTTTTGGCATTGTTCTCGGTTCTTTTCAGAATCTGAAAGCCCAAAAAGGCAATTACCAACCCAAAAACAACACCTCCAATGGCTTCCCTGAAAAACAGAAGGATAACTTCGTCGACATGGATGTTTTGATAGCCTTTGTTTATAACCTGCAATATAACAACGAACAGCACCATGCCTACCCCATCGTTAAAGAGAGATTCTCCTTCGATATTCATTTGCAAATCTCTTCGTACACTGTAGTTCTTTAAGATACTCAGAACAGCTATGGGGTCGGTGGGCGATATCAAAGCCCCAAACAGCAGGGAATAAATGTAGGGAATGTTTAGGGAAAGAAGATGAGCTGCGTAATAGGTCAGGGTTCCAACAAGAAATGTGGATAGTAGTGTACCGAAAATGGCAAACAACAAAACAGCTTTTCTCTGCTTCTGCAATTCCTCAATATTAATATGCATGGCACCGGCAAACAGCAAAAAACCAAGTATAATCTCCAGCAAAAATTCCCTAAAATGTATATCTCTCTCGAAAGTAGGAATATATTGGTGTACCGATGGAGCAAACTCTTTTAGTAACAGAATAAATACTGACATAATCAGGGCCAATATCATCATCCCAATTGTAGGACTTAGCTTTAAGTATTTTGTATTTATAAGACTAAAAAGAGCAGCAAAAGCCAGAACTATTACAAATGAATCAAACATTTTATTTTTTTATTATTTGTTATATATCAGAATTCCTGATTGGAATTCGGGCAATAAATACAACTTACTGTTTCGCTTTATAGCAAAAGCTGGAATCAATTGGGCGGCAAAAGATTTTCCCGGGGAATGGAATTCATATTTTTACCTGACCATTAGGAGAATGGGTCCCTCCTTCCGTTCTAAAAGAAAATATGCAGTGCACTTTGCACAAACACCACCAAATTCAAGGTGAAAATGCACACCACCCTATTGGGTTTGCAAGTGGCATTATACCAAACTTGCATCTACTACTTGAACTCGGATTTCTTAAAACGGGCTGCGAAATTATAAAAAACAAGATGCGAAACAAAAGATCCGGCAGATTGTTTATCAACACTGCATAAATCGCTATATTAAGGGAACCCCCGAAAGCATAAACTTACACCAATCAAAAGGAAGATCCGCTAAAACGCATTTCAGGGTAACTCACTACCATAGCAATATACATTCGTGTAGTGTATAATGTCTTTCTGCTTCATTTAAAATTACTCGAGCGAATATCCCGGAGACACTCTATAATTTGGCCGATAAAATAGGTACAAAGAATTATTCCGAAAATAATTTTCGAAAAACAAACAACCAATATAAATCGCTAAATAAGCCACTTACACTCAACATCAAATCTTTTTTAAAAAAAACATCACTTTTACGATAGGGTATAACCAAACCTGTGCATCATAGTAGTAGAAAAGCGAAAAAAGAGATTCGATCGATCACTCAAAATAGCTAACACAATTAAATGATTTCGATTTTACCCCAACCCGAAGCACCACAAATCCTTAAATTTTAGTTTCGGGGTAAGAAAAAGAATCGACGAAAGATAAAATAATTTAACTAACTAATATTTATTGCCATGAACTCTAAATTTTTCAAAATTTTTACCAGCCTATTGGCCCTGCTACTGATGGTAAATATTTCTACCTCAATGGCAGCAGAGGGAAATAACCCCTCCATTTGGAAATCTAAAAAGCCACAACAAAAAATCGATACACTGAAGTACAATGTGTACCATGGGAAAATTGTGGATGCCTCTTCTAAAAAAGCCCTTATGTTCGCCACCATTACCGTTCAGGGCAGCAATCTGGCCACTGTGTCGAACAGCGATGGGGAGTTTCTGCTAAAGATCGACAAAACCCACCCCGCTAAAAATTTGCTGATTACCTATATCGGGTATAAAAACAAAGAGGTAGCTATTGCATCACTGGTGTCGAAAAAGAATACAATTCGTATGGAATCGGCTGCCGTACCTTTGGGTGAGGTAAACATCTACCCTCACGACCCCGAATTCCTGATGAAAAGTCTGTTGCGCAAGGTGAAGGAGAACTACAGTACCCAGCCCAATATGATGACCGGATTCTACCGCGAAACCATTAAAAAGAACCGTTCCTATGTTGGAATTGCTGAGGCTGTGGTAAACATTCATAAAACAGCCTACACCAACCTGCAAAACGACCAGGTGCAAATTTACAAGGGGCGCAAAAGCAGTGATGTGAAGCGAATGGATACCCTGCTGTTTAAATTACAGGGTGGACCAGCTACCTCCCTGCTACTGGATGTAATAAAGCATCCCTTTACCCTGCTTTCGGAAGATTTTCTGGCGAATTACAACTACAAGCTGTCTAACATTACCAAGATCAACGATCAACTGCACTATGTAATAGACTTCCAGCAGAAACCAGGAATTGACTTCCCACTGTACTACGGAACCTTCTACATTGAGACGGAGAACCTGGCTCTTACAAGTGCAAAATTCAGTCTGAATCTTGAGAATAAGACCGAAGCAACAAAACTCTTCATTCGAAAAAAACCGGTTGGAGTTAAGGTAACTGCTACATCTGCCAATTATATTGTGAACTATCACCAGCAGAATGGCAAATGGTACTTCAACTATGCACGAGGCGAAATCAAATTCAAGTGCAACTGGAAACGAAAGTGGTTCAACACCAACTACTCGGCCATGAGCGAAATCGCCATCACCAACCGAAGCGATGAAAATATAACGAAATTCAAGCCCAAAGACCGATTCAAGAAGACTCACGTACTGAACGATCAGGTACAATTCTTTGCCAACGACGATTTCTGGGGGGCAAACAATACTATTGAGCCCGACCAGTCCATTGAAACTGCCATTAAAAAGCTAAAGAGAAAAGCTAGAAAATAAAAATCAGGTACAATTTCATCCGGTTCTGAATACTAACCCAAATAATCCTGACAAAACAGACACTTACACAGACCTGAACAGAACCGGATGATTGAAACAATGGAAAAGAGAGGGCTTCAGAACGAGAAAAAATGATTTTTGAACCCTTTCTTTTCCCTGTTGAAAGAAAAAGCTTAACTTCGAATCGGAGGCTAGCCAATGCCCAAAAGAACAGATAAGATTTTCCCCGAATGCCGGAAAACGAACAGAAAATAGTACAAAAGATCCAACAAGGAAATTTACAGGAGTTCGAAAGAACCTTCCGTAATTTCTACCCTCTACTGTGCCACTACGCCACGAGTTTTCTAAAAGAGTCTCACGTAGCGGAAGAAGTGGTACAGGAACTCTTCTATCAAATTTGGAAACAAAGACAAAAACTGGAGATACACACTTCGCTGAAGGCTTATCTCTACCGATCGACCTACCACAATTGCATGCAATTCCTAAGGAAGAAAAAGCAGGAGTCCAAATACGAAGACTACCTAAAGCATCAACCCCAGGAAAGTAGCTCACCGCTGGAGTCGCTCAACGAAAAGGAAATCTACGATATCGTACAGGATACCCTTGTTGATTTGCCGGACCGATGCAGCCAAATTTTTAGAATGAGTCGCTTTGAAGGACTAAAATACCAGGAAATTGCTGAAAAGCTATCCATCTCTGTAAAAACAGTAGAAGCCAATATGGGCAAAGCCCTGAAAGCATTTCGAAACAACTTAAAAGATTACGTAGGAATATTTTTATTCTGATTGAAACAAAATGAAGAATCAATTACCAAATAGTGTAGATTGGGAGGCCATCTCCAGATACTTAAGCGGAGAGATGGACGAAGCCGAGCATACGGCTTTTGAGGAGAAACTGACAAAAGATTCAGCCTACGCCAAAATTGTAGCCAATTCGAAAAAGGACTGGAAAGCCATTGAACAAATGCACAATGTAGATGAACAGGTGGATACTGATAGCGCATGGAATGGACTCCTTCAGCGATTCGAACAGGATGGTTTGCTACCTCAACCTGCCAAGACTACAAGAAGAGAGCTACCCAACACCCGACAATGGCTGGCAAGCGTTTTCGCCAGACCTTTGGTGAGAGTTGCAGCATCGATAATTCTGGTTCTGGGCCTGGGCTTGACAGCCTACCAGGTGATTCAAACTGTCGAGTTTCAGCAAAATGTTCAAACGGCCTACTCCGAAGGAGGAAAAACCATTCTCCTATCCGATGGATCAAAGATTCAATTGAATGGAAATTCAACATTTTCCTACCCCAGGACCTTTAAAGGGAAAGTCCGGAAAGTAAAACTCACAGGAGAAGCCTTCTTCGAAATTGCCCGAAATCCGGAGAAACCCTTCATCATCGAAGCGGAAAACGCGCAGATTAAAGTACTGGGAACAACATTTAATGTAAATACCTTTGATCGTAACGTAGAGGTATTCGTTAAAAGCGGAAAAGTGGAAGTTTCGGCTCTGAAAAATCCGGCCAGTAATTTGATCCTGGAAAAAGGGGATTTCGCCAGAGTAGTAGACAGTAGAGTACACCAGGAAACTCTGGAGGATGAAAACTATCTGGCCTGGAAAACCCGACACATGGTCTTTAGGGAAACCTCCCTGGAGGAAGTCGCCAAAGTACTCAACAGAAGTTTCCAGGTGCAAATTCATTTTGAAGATTCCAGTCTGAGAAAATTACCACTTAACTCCACCTTCGAACGAAAAGATTCACTGGAAGCAATATTGGAATATCTGTCTATCAGCCATCAGCTACAGTACCGAAGAGAAGGAGCCAACATCTGGTTCAGCAAACAGTAAAACAACAAATATTACCACCTAACCCACCCTATGACAACAAATTTTATGAGAAAATTTTTAACCATAACATTACTAATAGCTCTGTTCTCCGCCTACCATGTAAAAACCAGCACAGCCGGAGAAAAGAATCACCCGCAACAGCCCGAGAAGGTTCAGTTCAATGCTGCAGATGGTTTGCCAATTACGGCACATCTCTACCATTTGAGTGAAAAAGCCCCTGTCATTGTTCTTTGCCATCAAGCCCTGTTCAACAAGCATGAGTATGCAGGTGTAGCGGAACGATTAAATTCGCTTGGGTTCAATTGCCTGGCTATTGATCAACGATCGGGAGGTCCAATTGCCAACTACATCAACGAAACCAACCTTGCAGCTGTAAAAGCAGGGAAAGGTGTGGATTTTCTGGATGCAGAACCGGATTTGATGGCAGCATTGAAGTACGCAGATCAAAAATACCATACACCCATCGTATTGTGGGGCAGCTCCTACTCCTCTACCCTGGCTCTGTACATTGGGGCGGAAAACGAGATGGTTAATGCCGTAGTATCCTTTAGTCCGGGCAATTACCTGGCCGATAAGCGAGGCGATTTGGTGGAAAAATTGAAGGACTACAAGCGTCCCCTTTTTGTAACCAGTTCGAAGCGGGAAGCACCCCGGGTAACCGAGCTTATGAAGAAAATGCAACGAACGCCACTACAGCGACAATTCATTCCCGAAGAATACGGACATCATGGTTCCAGAGCTTTGTGGAAATACCAGCGGGGAGGAAAGGAATATTGGGACGCAATCGAAAAGTTTTTGAAGGATTTCTTAGCTACTGTTCAATAAAGATTTTACTTTTATACTATGAGTCGAAACACTGCCGATAGAAACTGGAAAAAATATCTGAGAAGAGGAATCCTCCTCTTCCAGTTCCTTCTCATCCTATTCTCAAGCTCGGCACAAGACTCTATCCTCCATCGAAGAGTTTCTCTTTCTCTGAAGCAAATTCCGCTGGGAAAAGCCCTTGAAGAAATTGGCCGTCACTCGCAGACCAACTTCACCTACAACTCCGAACTCTTCAACCACAAACGCCCCATCACCCTAAAGGCAGAAAACCAACGACTGGATTCACTCCTTCGATCCATTCTGCCCGATACAACATTGCTATTTCATGTGGTCAACCAGCAGATCATTATCTCACCCAAGAGAAAGAAAATCTCAGAAAAGAAGATCAGCCCAAGCGATAAAGGGTTCCTTGACCCCGACCTACACATACAGGGAAAAATCGTAGATGAGGACAACGGCAAACCCTTGGCATTTGCCAGTATCGGAATTCTGGGGCAACCTATGGGCACCATTTCCAACGAGGATGGGAAATTTATGCTTACCCTTCCCGCTCACTTCAAAAAAGATACCCTGGTATTTTCATACGTGGGATTCAGAAACAAAACCCAATCCATATCGAAACTAACTACAGCCCCTGTAAACATCAAGCTAAAAAAGGAATTCATCTCCCTCCAGGAGGTTATCATTCGAAGCTCCGAGCCCAATTCCATCATTCGATCGGCCCTGAAAAAGATAAGACAAAACTACATTCAGCAACCGGCCGAACTAACCACCTTCTACCGCGAATCGGTTAAAAAGAACAATCGATTCATGATCTACGTGGAAGCGGTTATGAATATCTATAAATCATCGTACAAGGCAAATCAAATGATCGATATGGCCAAAGTATACAAAAGCCGGAAGATATACGATGTTGATCGATTGGATACCGTTTCACTACGACTTAAAGGTGGTGTTGGGGACTGCCTTAAGCTGGACATTATCAAAAATCCACCCACCTTTCTCCAGGAAGATTTTCTCCCCTACTACAAATTTGAACTGGAAGACATTAGCACCTTCGACAATCATCCGGTCTACATATTGTCCTTCCGGCCCAATATAGAAATTAAGGAACCTCATTTCCTGGGGAAGATATATGTGGACATCCAAAGTCTTGCTATTATTCGGGCGGAATTTGGCTATCCTTCACACAAAATTAAAAAATTGCGCAACCAGCTGATTGTAAGGAAAAGTAACAAGGTAAGGGTTACCCCAACTAAAATTAAATACTCTATCAGCTTTCGCAATGTCAATGGGAAATACTATCTCAGTCACGTGAAAGGCAATTTAGCATTCAAGGTCCGTCACCGCAGAAAGCTATTCTCCTCGAACTTTGAGGTTGGACTTGAAATGGCCACCACTCAACTGGACACCAATAAAGTAAAACGATACCGTTACCGCGAAATCCTAAAACCCAATACCGTATTCTCCAAAGAAAAATTCGCCTACGATGCGGAATTCTGGGGAGGAGATATCTTCATTCAACCTGAGGAGAATATTCAGGATGCCATGAAACGTATCAATTCCAGCATGCAACAATTCGCACGCAACAAGGAGGAAGAAAAATAGCCCCTACTCTACTGAATAGCCTTCCTTTGTGTTCACGAATTAAAAAAATGATTACCAAAAAACACCAGATCTTCACAAATTTTAGTACTTTCAATCCTATGAACAGAGCAGCCGTAAAGCGGCTCGAAGAAAGACATTGAACCACAATTTGAACTGCTAATAGTAACTGATTTGAAAAAGATCTGCATCATCAAAACCGGAACTGTACCTGAATGTATCCGAAAAGAACACGGTGATTTTCATCGCTTCTTCCTTACTGCTATGAAATTGTCGGCAAGAGAAGTAGAGGTTATCACCGATTTCAAAACACCCCAATTTCCCTTTCCCAAAACCTGTGGGGTGATCATTACCGGATCACCTGCGGATGTAACGGATCAGGAGCCCTGGATGAACATACTCGCGAGCTGGATTCGAGAGTTGATCGAAAGAAAGATTCCGGTACTAGGCGTTTGCTTTGGGCATCAAATCATAGCTCATGCCTTGGGCGGAAAGGTGGAATACCATCCACAAGGCATGGAAATTGGAAGTGTGCCCATTCAACTCACACCAGAAGGCTGCAGGGATACTCTTTTGGGTAGAATGCCTATGAATTTTTCGGCAATGGAGATACACAGTCAGACAGTTGCTCAGCTTCCATCCGGAGCCAAAGTACTAGCAAGAAACGAATTTGAACCGCACCAGGCAGTAGCCTATGTTGAAAACCTGGTGTGGGGGCTGCAATTTCACCCGGAATTCACCAAAAAATTCATGGTTAGCTACATTGAAAAAAATGCAGAAGAACTTGAATCCAAAGGTTTCATCATCTCTGAATTGCTCAGGAAACTGGATGAAGATTCACACACTTCACAACCTCTGGAAGAATTCGTTGATTACTGTTTTACAAGAATTGAGGCTCAAATTTCCTAAATTCAACGGATTATGCCCTGGATTTGTCCCCAATGCAATAAAGAATTTCGAAACAGGAATCAAATGCATACCTGTGCCACGTATTCCATAGCCTATCATTTGGACAAAACGCAGCCCCATGTCAGGGAAGCTTGCGAAATGATAATCGAAGAAGTCGAAAAATTCGGGCCAATTCAAATCAACCCGGTAAAGACGACGATACTACTTAAAACGGACATTAACTTTCTGGCTCTTAAAATTAAAAAAGACCGGGTCGTCCTTGAATTTGCCCTTGATCGCCAGGTGGATTGTTTTCCGATTTACAAAACAGTTTCCATATCAAAAAGGAAAACGGTCCACTTTATTGCCATTGATTCAGTTGAGGATGTGGATACCGATTTGCTTTCCCTGCTAAACGAAGCCTACCTTCTTGCGCGAAAGAAATGAACTTCGTTTTGCATGTGAAAGCCGCTCTTTTTCGTAGATTATCCCCACCTTTGATTGCAAAATTGAAGATTAAAATTCACCTTTCATGCTTGATTACCGATTGCAAGTATTTCATAAAGTTGCCAGCCTGCTTAGCTTCACCCAAGCTGCACGGGAATTGTATATCTCACAGCCGGCTGTAACCCGACATATTAAGGAACTTGAAAATCATTGGGAAATTCGCTTGTTTCAGAGACAAGGAAATCAAATCCATTTAACCAATGCAGGGGAAATTGCCTATCGCCAGGTGGGGGAAATTCTTAAATTACATAAAGAACTTGAATTTGAGCTTGGAAACCTAAAACACAAGTTTTCTGGGCTACTCCGAATAGGAGCCAGTTCCTCCATTTCACAGTATTTAATACCTACGGTTTTGGCCGCTTTTCACCAGAGATTTCCGGATATTGAACTTTCTCTGGACAATGGCAACTCCAGAGAGATTGAGCAAAAGATTATTCGCGGCGATATTGATCTGGGCATTGTTGAGAGCCATTTCAGCAGCAGTGATCTTCAGTACAAAAACTGGATGCCGGATCAATTGGTTGTTGTAGCCAGTACGGAAGGAAAATTGGCCAAAAAGGAAAAGCTAAACAAATCGGAACTCACTACTGTTCCCATAGTCCTTAGGGAACCTGGTTCCGGCACACTTGAGGTGATTGAACAAAGCCTGCGAAAACATGGAATCACCATGAACAATCTGAATATTCTGCTTCATTTGGGCAGTACCGAAAGCATTAAAAACTTCCTGGAAACCTCTGATGCCATTGGAATTGTTTCAGAAAAGTCCATTCAAAAGGAACTTCAACTCTCACGACTGAAAACATTGGAGATTGGAAAAATTCAATTCGAACGCTCCTTCCGCTTCGTCTATCCGCATGGCCCATTATCGGGTTTGAGTGAGCTATTTGTTAATTTTGCCAGCCGTCATTATAACCAATAGTTATCGGACATAGCAAATTGATATTTGCCTGACATTGAGGACTCATATAGTTTTGCAGTGAACAAAATCAAAACTCTCATGAGAAAATCAAAACAGAGCAAAACAAAATTTGCTATTAATTTTAGTTATAGCAATCTGCTTTTCGGAATCATTGGATTGGCTTGTCTTCACCCTAAGTTCAGTTCACCTGTTGCCCTGTTGGCAGGATTACTACTATCGCTAACAGGAATGGTTCCCCAATCCGGAAAGATCATTCATCTCTCAACAAAACTATTGGGCTACTCCATCATTGGATTGGGCTTCGGAGTTCATTTAAAGGAAGCCATAGCCATCAGCCAAAACGGAATTGGTTTAATTCTTACTTCCATCTCTGTCACTCTCCTATTGGGATGGTTCATCAGTCGCAGGTTAGGTATAGATAAAAAAACAGGCCACTTGATTGCTTCCGGAACGGCTATTTGCGGCGGTAGTGCCATTGCAGCCGTAGCTCCTTCGATAAAAGCCAATAGTCAACAAATCAGTGTGGCACTGGCAACGGTCTTCACCCTGAATGCATTAGCCCTATTCATTTTTCCCGGCATCGGTCACTACCTGAACTTAAGTCAGCAGGAATTTGGAACCTGGTGTGCCATTGCCATTCACGATACCAGTTCGGTAGTTGGTGCTGCCTCCGTTTACGGAGATGAAGCCCTGAAACTAGCCACCAGCCTAAAACTATCACGGGCCCTATGGATTGTACCTATCGCATTTCTGAGCTCCCTCCTTTTCAAGAGTAGGGAGAAAAAACTTAGAATTCCCTGGTTCATTGGTTTCTATTGTCTGAGCCTGCTTCTGGCAGATCTTTTCCCACAACCACAACAGCTTTACAGCTCCATTTTCTTCCTTTCGAAAAGAGTGATGGTCTTCTGCCTGTTTCTCATCGGATCAGACATCAGCATTCAAAAACTTAAAGCAACAGGCCCAACTCCTCTCCTTTTAGGAGTAATCCTCTGGATTGTGGTTGCCTCCGGAACTCTTGCATGGATTATATCATAATTAGATATTGAAAAAATCAAGATGCGATTTTAATCTAGAAAAGAAGAAAAAGTTGTACCTTACATAAACAAGTGCAAATCATTTAAACAAAAGTGATAGGTAGGTCCTGGTTCAAACCTGTCACTTTTCCGATCAACTCCCATAATCGAAAATCCATGAAGCGGAAGCAAAAAAATATACTTCGCTCAGCAAGTGGCCTGATTATAGGTGGCTTATTTCTTTACTTCACCTTAAGAGACAAGCCCCTGGGACCGGTGTGGGAAAGTCTGGCAGAAACTGATGTTTTTTGGGTCTTCGTAAGCTTTTGCTGCCTAGTTTTCATATTCTTTTTCCGTGCTTTGCGCTGGCAGGTTCTACTGGAATCAGGCAGAGGGAAATTACTCTCAGACAGAATTTTCACAGCACTCCTGTTAGGCTATTTTGTGAACAGCTTTACACCCAAACTGGGGGAAATTATCCGCTGTACATCCCTTCACCGCACCACAGGAATCCCGGTACCAAGAGCCATGGGAAGTGTTCTCGCCGAGAGAGCCTATGATCTGCTCATCCTTATACTGGGTTTGGTCACAATCTTTATCCTGGAAATTGATCGGATGCAAGGACTTATTGATGCTACCATCGGAGGGATTTCCCACATATACGGCTACCGGTATTTTTTGGCAGCCCCTTTCCTTATCGCGGCCTTTATTATCCTATTACTTTTTAGTCTCCAACGGAAAAAGGACATTCATTACAAACCGGTCCGTAAGGTTGTAGAATTTCTCCAACAAATGTTTACGGCTCTGAAACATGGTTTCCTTTTGAAACGGGCAGGTACTTTCTTCTTCCTCACCCTATTAATCTGGATATTTCTTGTTCTTCTGAATGTTTGTTTCCTGAAAGCACTTCCCGAAACCCATGGATTTCCAATCCCCTTTGCAGTAATTATTCTATTCGTAGGGGGAATTGGCTGGGCCCTTCCAAGTCCCGGTGGAATTGGCACAACTCACTTCTTTTTACTACAGCTTTTTGTGGCCTATCAACAGGATCCGCAATCGGGCATCAGTTTTGGCATTCTATCCAACGGCCTAACCTTCCTCTTTACAATACTTTTGGGTGGATGGGGATGGTACCGTTACGAAATTGAAAAATTAGATTCCAGAGCCACTACCATAAAACCGCCGGAACATCAAATTTAAGTTCAATAACAAAAAAATTGATGCCCACCTGTAAGCCTATTTATTGTAACAATGCAACCAATTAATACAGTAACTTAAGGTCGAGATATGAACATTAAAAAAGAAATATAAAACAGTCTGAAACAAATCCGCAATCATTTCCTAACTTTGTAACTTCAATTGAACAGAAAAACAAGATATATGAAGATAGGAATCATTGGAGCCATGGAGGTAGAAGTAGTCAACCTCCGGAAGCAGCTCAACAATTCAAATGAAGTTAAAAAAGGCGGTTTTACCTTTTTCGAAGGCCAGCTACACGGAATTGAGGTAGTATTGCTACAATCTGGAATTGGTAAAGTAAATGCGGCCATTGGCACAGCTTTAATGATTGACAATTTTCAACCCAACTACGTTATCAATACCGGATGTGCCGGAGGCTTTCCTTCCGACCTTGAAGTAGGCGACATTGTGATTTCCTCTGATGTTTTGCATCACGATATGGATTGTACCGTATTTGGCTACAAAGATGGTCAGGTTCCCGGCATGCCCGCTTCTTTTGAAGCCAACGAATTATTAATTAATTTAGCAGATAAGGCAGTGCACAAGCTAACTGATCTGAAAACAAAAAGAGGTACTATTACCACCGGAGATCAGTTTATGAACAGCCCCGAACGTACACTTCAACTGAAGGAACGTTTTCCTCAGGCTGAAGCAGTAGAAATGGAAGGAGCAGCAATTGCACAAACCTGCTTCCAATTCGATGTACCCTTCGTGGTGATTCGATCCATTTCGGACATTGCAGGTCAGGAAAATGCACTGCAATACGAAGAGTTTGTTGAGGTTGCGGCAGTAAACTCAGGCAATATGGTAACTGAAATGATTCGCGAACTAGGAAATTAAAAAAATATAAAATGGAAAAAATAACAAGTTTTACAGTAGATCACGATAGATTGAATCGAGGAATCTATGTATCCCGTATAGACAAAGTAGGAGCCGAAACCATTACGAGTTTTGATATCCGCTTGAAGTTGGCCAACCGTGAACCTGCACTGGATATTCCAGCCATGCACACCATGGAACACCTGGCTGCCACTTACCTGAGAAGCAATAAAGAATGGGGCGACCGCACCGTTTATTTTGGCCCAATGGGTTGTCGTACGGGATTTTACGTTATTTTCCACGGAGATCTAAAATCGGAAGATATTGCTGAGGTGATGAAGGAGTTGTTCCAGTTCATGGCAGATTTCGATGAGGAAATCCCAGGCAACAGCCGTATCGAATGTGGCAACTACCTGAGCCATGACCTTCCAATGGCCAAATGGGAATCAAAAAAATTCTACGAAGAGGTTCTTACCAACCTAAGCGATGAAAACCTGAATTACCCAGCGTAACGCTAAAGTATTCAAAAGATTTTCCTGAGCCCTATCCATTTGGATGGGGCTTTTTTATTTCCAGAAAACGATAACTAGTATCACCATTAAAAAAACTTAGAAAATAATCCAACAAAAGAAACAAATCTAAATTATCCCGAATACAAAAAATACGACTATAACAATCCGTCGTAGAATTTTCAACGAAACCCACCTTACCCCTCATCCTCTAGCTTTAGGAAAGAAAGATTTACGCTGCAACAAAAAGCACTCAGTAAATAAAAAAACAGTTTCTTTCGATTCAATATTCAATTCCGATCAATCAATTCAGGTTTCATCCTATCAATCATAACCCATCGCTGTTTTATTTGCCTTGTAAACAATCGACAAAATCTATGGTAAAATATAAGGGAGCATATAAATATTTTTATTAAATTAAAGCCTATAGAGGAAAAACCAGAAATCACCTACTACTAAAACACACTTAAATGAGGAATATAACAGTTAAAGAATTTGCAAGATATTACGATGGTCTGGAACTACTAACACGAACCAACTCCAGCTTAACTATTGGAGATCTGTTTGATAAGAAAGGGATGTTCAACAATATTCTGGATTTTGATGGCTACAACATTGCCTATAAATTAGGTCTAAACCCGGATGAAGCAGAAAAGCTAAAAACGGAACTTAAAAATTTACCTGCCTATGATGGGTCTTTTGCAGGTATTTCCATTAAAGATAAGTTTTCGGCTGAAGGCGACTTAATCATTCCATCGGCCAATATCAACCTGACAGGTAAAATTGACCGCAACAGAATCAAAAGTTTTGAAATTGGAAAAATCAAAACCAAAGTCCTTCGCGACGCGCTTCGAATGGAAGTTGAGGATCGTATTGAAGATCTGAAAGCAGACAACCCAAGAGAATACAGACAGGAACTCAAAAGTTTATACATTGCGGAAGCTCTATTCTATAGCGATAGCATCAAAATAACTGTAGCAAAAGACACCGAAGTCAATGTTGAGTCTGCCTTTGCAAATGTAAAGGGTAAAGTATCTGTAGATCTTGACAAGGAAAAAAACCAGGTATTCACCATCAGTGGTTCGGATTATCCATTTGCAGCAGATTTAAAAAAGATCAAACATTTTATATAAAATCTGATTTTTCAATCAAAAAATGAAAAGAGAAAACAATTACTGTTCTGAGATGGGTTTCATTAGCATTAGGGAATATTTTAAGACATAGCAAAAAAATTAAAATGTGCTTTTAGTATGATCTCTAATCTCTTGAAAATCTATTTAACTATTAAATACGATTGACATGAAAAGCACCTTTAGGAAGATGAAAATTACCCGCCCCAAATTTTATTTTATTACGTTACTGATCATTCTGATTCCTCTGTATAGTAATTGGAAGCTTTTTGTATTTGGCAAAGTAACAACCGGTGAAGTAGTGGAATTAAGAGAAGAGATCACACTTTTAAATGTCATTTCAACCTACCCCATACTTGAATTTCAAAGCCCAAAAGGAAAACATCAATTGGTAGGACCTGAAAATGTATACTATCCAATAGGTAGTGAATTCAAAATACTATACTATCGGATGAATCCCGATTACTGCATCATATTCAATCTATCAAACTTAATTCTCAACACAAAAACAATTATTGCAGGATTGCTTCTCATTTTTTGGACTGCTTTCTATTTAAGTTTTTTAAATTCCTCCTCCAGAAATTTCAAAAACAGAAGGAGTAAAATATTCAAACCCAACTCCTCTATGAGGATTTCCAAATTATCAAGGAAGTAGATAAATTGTAGTTATCAGGAAAAGAGTAACCAATTCGGAAAGTGTCTATGGATTGTAAATAGCAGCCCTAATTTTCCCGGTGCAATTTTAAAGCAGGTGAATAGTATTAAGAAGACCATTGATATATAACACTATTCACCCCCTTCGGGGAGACAAAAGAAAACCAGGTATCCAATCAAGGGATTTATGAACTTCTAAAATTAGAATCACTAATCCTTCAGAACCTAATATTTGTCAAAAGTAAAAATCTAGAGTCGGGAATAGAAAAACACCACCCACGTATATCATTTCGTTATCATTAGATTTCCGCATTTATCAAAACCTATTCCTGGCATCAGAACAACCTATTTAAGTTTTCATAAACAAATAAACCCCAAAACGGTTTTAAAATTCGAAAGAGAGATACAAATCACTCTCAACGACAGTAAATTCAGGCTTTCTCACAAAACCAAACAAATTTGAACAACTGAATTCCCTCCGAAAAGAATCTGCTAGCTAAGCAAAACGAAAAGGCGAAAGCAAAATCGCAATTCTGTAGAGAAGAATGGTATATAGCATCTTTCAATTCAACTCTTCGCCCTTGCCCGTGGCTATCTTCCGATACAAATGCAAAATAAAATCCATCTCCAATTTTCATCTCAAGTAAGAAGAATGATTTAACAAAACAAGTAAATCCTTCCCATTTTATTCCCCCAATGATTGAAATACACTTCCTGATTGTAAAAACTCCCTGCAAAGAATTCTTTTGTTTCAATGGATTTGGACCAGTTTTTTCGTATTTTTAATAGAAAACAAGAAGCTGAATATCAAAAGTTATGAACCCGGGAAAGAAGAAAGATAAGGACCCCCGAAATGAGAGAGAACCGGACTTCTGGCGCAAGCCTTTGGACGAAGACAGCTTTCCCATCCCCCAGGGATGTGTCCATATTATTAAGGACCGTTGCAAGGGATGTAATTTTTGTATTGAATTCTGCCCGAATTGCGTTCTGGAGATTTCTGAGGAGTTCAATACCAAGGGATATCATCCGCCCATGGTTACCGACCAGGAAAAGTGTGTAGCCTGCAAATTGTGCGAATTGATATGCCCTGAATTTGCAATCTACATATCACAAGAAAATAGTACGGATACAGAAAAGGATTCCGCGGATCAAGCATCCTCCGGGGATAATTGAATGAACTACACCTCCCATTCTTAACAGGAGGCGAATAAAATCAAATCTCATGAAGAACAATCCGGCCATACTAACGGGGCAACATTTTATGGATGGAGATACGGCTTGTGCCGAAGGCGCTCTGGCATGCGGTTGTCGTTTCTTTGCCGGCTACCCAATCACCCCGGCCACAGAGATAGCTGAAGCGATGGCCCGGCGCATGCATGAAGTGGACGGCATTTACATCCAAATGGAGGATGAATTGGCGGCTATGAATGCCATTCTGGGCGCATCCTGGGCCGGAACAAAATCTATGACCTCCACATCCGGTCCGGGTTTTAGTTTGATGATGGAAAACCTTGGTTTGGGCATTATGACCGAAACCCCCTGCGTATTGGTGAACATACAAAGAGGAGGCCCCAGTACGGGGTTGCCCACTTTTGTTGGACAGCAGGATATGATGCAGGCCCGATGGGGTGCTCATGGCGATTACGAAATTATCGCCCTGGCTCCTGCCCAACCCCAGGAAATGTTCGACTTCACCATCAAGGCCTTTAATTTATCTGAAAAATACCGTGTTCCAGTACTCATCATGGCCGACGAAGTGGTTGGACACATGACCGAACGGGTTGTGATTCCAAAGGAAGAAGAGCTTACCATCATCAACCGTAAAAAACCCAAAGTAAGCCCCGAAGAGTACCGAATGTACCAGTCGGATGAAGACCTGATTCCCCCTATGGCCAATGCCGGAGAAGGATACCGGGTGATTACCACCGGATTGACGCACGACGAAAAGGGCTACCCTGACATGAGTGCTGATGCCCAAAGGAATCTTATTACCAGGCTTTGCGACAAGATCCAAAAGAATAGAAACGAAATTATTGAAATTGAGGAACAGAATATTGAAGATGCGGATATTGCCATCGTAGCCTATGGCTCTCCATCCAGATCAGCAGTGAGAGCCATGAAGATGGCCCGACAGAATGGAATCAAAGTCGGATTGCATCGTTTGATCACCGTGTGGCCCTTCCCGGAAGAGCGGATTCTGGAATTGGCCCAACAAGTAAAAGCCATCGTTGTTCCGGAAATTAACAATGGCCAGATGGTACGAGAAGTAGAACGCTGCGGAAAAGGACAATGCAAAATCATTCATGTACCGGGTTTTGCCCGGATACATACGCCAGAGGAGATTTACAATGAAATAGTAAAGATAAAAGTATGAAAGGAATCAGAAGGACAATTTCAAATACAAGAAATTGAATCCAATTTGACGACTTTTCCCGACAATGAAAGGGACAATAAAATACTCAAAATTACAACAAATGAAGAATAATGAAATTCACCCCATGGATCATCTCATACGAGCCGATCGTATGCCCCACATCTGGTGCTCCGGATGCGGATTGGGAACGGATTTCACCTGTTTTCTGGCCGCATTGAATCAATCCGGAATTGACCTCAACAGTAGTGTTATCGTTTCAGGAATTGGCTGCACCGGCCGCGTTGCCGGATATACCAACATCGATTCCTTTCACACGACTCACGGTAGGGCCATTCCCTTTGCAACCGGTCTGAAACTGGCCAATCCGAAACTTAACGTTACCGTATTCAGCGGGGATGGCGATCTGTTTGCAATCGGAGGCAACCATTTTATCCACGCAGCACGCAGAAACATTGATATTACCGTAATCTGTGTAAACAACTTCAATTACGGAATGACAGGGGGCCAATTCGGTTCAACAACTCCCCTAAATGCCAAAACGTCCACTTCACCCTACGGTCATGGAGAGCACCCATTTAATTTGGTTCATCTGGCAGCAGCCAGTGGTGCGGTGTATGTGGCACGATGGACATCCCTTCATGTTCGCCGACTCACCAATTCCATTGAGGAGGCATTGAATAAGAAAGGCTTTTCGTTTATTGAGATCATCTCCCCTTGCCCGGCCAACTACGGAAAGAAAAACAACCTGGGGGAAGGAATCGAGGAAATGCAATACTACCAGGACAATAGCATCATCAAACATGGCATTGATCCCAGGGACGCTGAATTGGACCTGAACGGGAAAATTGTGGTAGGAAAATTTATAGATATAGAGAAAGCCGGACTCATTGAGAAAAGAACGGTCAAAAAAGAAACCATAAAACAAAAGGATGCATAATCTGGAAATAAAATTAGGCGGTTTTGGTGGCCAAGGTATCATTCTTGCCGGCTACATCATCGGGAAAGCTGCATCTTTGTACGATCAGAAAAATGCAACGCTTACCCAAAGCTATGGTCCGGAATCCCGTGGAGGGGCTTGTAATGCGCAAATCATAGTCTCCAATGAGGAAGTGGACTATCCTATGGTACTGCATCCCAACATCCTCATCATCCTCTCTAAGGAGGCTTATGACAAATACATTGCCAGCCTTGCCAAAAAAGGGATACTATTTTTCGATGAAGATCTGGTAGAGAACCATTTCAATTTGGATCCCTCCATTCAGGCCTGGTCCGTTCCTGCCACCCGAATGGCGGAAGAAATGGGACGCAAAATCGTTGCCAACATTATTATGCTGGGCTTTTTTACAGCAATTTCCGGAACCATTTCCCCGGAATCCATGGAAAAAGCAATTGAAACCAGCGTCCCAAAAGGAACGCAAGAATTGAATCTAAAAGCTTTTACCAAAGGCTTTGAATACGGAAAAGAAAAATTTAAAATAGGAAGCAATACCGGTTTCAAAATTGTGTGAGTCAAAGATGCATATCACCCAATTAGTACAGAAACGGAATAACAGATAACACTAGTATCGGCATTATCTCCTAAACAACAGAAAATAATGAACAATGCACAAGAGGCATATAACTTCCAAAAGGATAAAGGTTTTCAGGATTTACTGAAGCAGGCCAACAAGTGTTTGGAATGCGGCAGATGCAGCGGTGGGTGTCCTATGGCCTATTTCTTTCCCGAGCACTTCAATCCCCGCCACCTTCTGGAAAGATTAATTGAAAACCCGGAAGATGTCATTAACTCGATAGACATCTGGTTCTGTGCATCCTGCTATACCTGCAACAAACATTGCCCTCAAGGACTGGAATTGCCAAAGATACTCACCGAACTGAGAAAAATCGCCATTGAAGAGAAAGGCCTGGATCAGCTACATGAAGCCCTGAAAGTAATACAGGAAAAAATACCCTTTGCCGAAAGTTTCTTCCGTGTTTGTTTCCATCCGGAGAGATTTCCAATTGACAAGGAGGTTATAGATGAATTGATTGAAAGAAAAACTACTGACAGAAAAGTACCTCAACTCGATAATCGTATTGCTATCATCGGTTCGGGGCCAGCCGGATTGTACGCCTCCTATCTGTTACGTTTGAAAGGCTTCCAGGTGAGTCTGTTCGAAGCGGCCGACAGAATTGGCGGAATGTTTCGCAGATGCATTCCCGAATATCGACTGGATGATGAAACCATTGACTGTGATGTAAGATTCATCGAAAGCCTGGGGGTTGACATCCATACCAATACAGCCATAGGACAGGATATGCCATTCGACCAGCTGTTCCGGGACGGATTTGAAGCAGTATTTGTTGCTACCGGCGCCCATGGTTCCCTGAAAATGAACCTGGATGGTGAAGACCTGCCGGAAGTAATGGGCTCCCTGCATTTCCTGGAAAAGCTAAAGACCAACAACCTACCGGTAACTGAAGATCGGATTGTTGTAGTTGGAGGTGGCAATACATCGATAGATTCGGCCATGGCTTCTATAAAATATGGAGCCAAAGAGGTGACCGTATTGTACCGGCGTTCGAAAGATGAGATGCCTGCAGATGAAAGTGAAATCAATATTGCTGAAAAGGAAGGCATTCAATTCCAATACCTGGTGAGTCCAATCCGTTTTATAGGTAAAGAGAAGTTGGAAAGCGTTGAAGTGGTAAAAATGGAATTGGGCTATCCGGATCTCTCGGGAAGAAGGCGCCCCATACAGGTGGAGAATTCAAACTTCCTGATGAAAGCGGATAAAATAGTTGTCGCAATTGGAGATAAACCAATGGTTGATTTTCTTCCCAAAGAAATTCAACTGAACGGGGATGGAACCATAGCAGTAAATCCAATAAACATGGCAACCAACCTGGAAGGAGTTTTTGCCGGTGGCGATGCTGTTCTGGCTGCAGGAAACGTTTCGGAAGGCATGATGACGGCCAGCAAAGCCGTAAATGGAATCATTAATTATTTGGAAAAGAAATGGACAATAATCAGGAAGTAGAACTACGCATCGGGGTATACGTTTGCCATTGCGGTTTAAACATTGCAGGATCGGTAGATTGTGAGGCGGTTGCAGAATACGCTGCATCACTAAAGGATGTTATTGTTTCAAAAGACAACAAATATACTTGTTCGGATCCCGGACAGGAGCTGATTAAACAGGATATTCAGGAGCACAAGTTGAATCGCATTGTTGTAGCTTCCTGTACCCCCCGACTGCACGAACCCACTTTCCGTAATACTCTTGCCGAAGCCGGATTGAATCCCTACCTCTTTGAAATGGCTAACATTCGGGACCATTGTAGCTGGGTGCACCTCTACGACAAGAAGAATGCCACCGAAAAGGCAAAAGACCTTGTGAAAATGGCCGTCGCTCGTGCCCGCCTACTCGAAGCACAAACCGAAACGGAGGTTCCGGTTACCCCCAAAGCATTGGTTATTGGAGGCGGAGTGGCTGGCATCCAGGCGGCATTGGATCTGGCAGACCAGAACTACCAGGTGTATCTTGTGGAAAAAGAACCCAGTATTGGTGGCAAAATGGCCCAAATCGACAAAACCTTTCCCACCATGGACTGCTCCATCTGTATCCTGGCACCCAAAATGAGTGAGGCCGGTCGACATTCCAATATCTCCATCTATTCCAACAGCACAGTTGTGGATGTGAGCGGTTACGTTGGGAATTTCAAGGTAAAAGTACTCAAAAAAGCAAGGTATGTAGATGAGAAAGAATGTACGGCCTGTGGCGATTGTACCGAGGTTTGTCCGGTAATTCGCCCCAATGAGTTTGACGTTGGCCTGGCCACCCGAAAAGCCATCTATACCCCGTTTGCCCAGGCCGTTCCATCGGCCTACATCATCAACATGGATGATTGCCTGGGGTATGTGCCTATCGCCTGCAACAAGTGTGTTGAGAAGTGCGAAAAGAAGGCCATCAATTTTGATATGCGTGACGAAACCGTGGAACTGGATGTGGGAACCATTATCGTAGCCACGGGTGTTGATGTTTACGATCCTACCGAATACGTAGAATATGGTTACCGTAAATTCCCCAATGTAATCACCAGTCTCGAATTCGAACGACTGATTAATGCTGGTGGTCCAAGCGGCGGCCATCTCATCCGACCCAGTGACCGGAAAGCACCCAAAACGGTAGCATTCATCCAGTGTGTCGGCTCCCGCAATGCCAAACGAGGCAATCCCTACTGCAGCAATGTGTGCTGTATGAATACCATCAAAGATTCCCTTCTGATCAAGGAACACTGGCCGGATACCGAAATCAAGGTCTTCTACCTGGACATTCGGGCCTACGGAAAAGGCTTTGAAGATCTCTACCAACGATCCAAAAACGAGGGAATCCGTTATCTCAGGGGACTCCCATCCGAAATCAAGGAGGACCCCCAAACCCAAAACCTTGTGGTGATTGCAGAGAATACCAATACCGGTCAGATAATGGAGCATGAAGTGGATCTGGTTGTGCTATCGGTAGGCATCCAACCCACACGCGACGGACATGTCATTCAGAGACTGCTAACCCTTTCGAGAACAGCCGACGGATTCTTCATGGAATCGCATCCCAAATTGAAACCAGTGGATGCCCCTACCCAAGGTGTTTTCTTTGCCGGTTGTGCCGAAGGCCCCAAAGACATTAAGGACAGTGTAACCCAAGCCAGTGCTGCCGCTGCGAGAGCCAGTATTCTGATGAAGGCAGGCAAAATCCGGGTGGAGGCCATCACCTCCAAAATCGATCCGGAGCTTTGTAAAATTTGTGGTATGTGTGCCAAAGTTTGTCCCTACAATGCCATCCAAATGGACAAAGCGAAGAATATTCCAGCAGCAACCATCGAGGCTGCCTGTGCGGGTTGTGGAACCTGTGGTGCCGAATGTCCCTTCAATGCCATTACCATGCAGCATTTTACCGATGAGCAAATCGTGGCCCAGATCGATGCAGTAACCGAGGAGAATGCCCACGAAAAAATCGTGGCCTTCTGTTGCAACTGGTGCTCCTACGCTGGAGCTGACTTTGCCGGGGTAAGCCGGATTCAGTACCCGGCCAATGTTCGCATCATCCGCTCGATGTGTAGTGGTAGAGTATCGGAGGAATTTGTTCTGCATGCCTTCCGGAGGGGGGCTGCAGCCGTTCTTGTATCCGGCTGTCACATCAACGATTGTCACTACATCAACGCCAACCTTCAAACCAAGAAACGGGTGGAACGCTTGTGGAAAAAACTGGAGAAGAAAGGCATCAATAAGGAGCGATTGCAACTGGCATGGATCAGTGCGGCAGAAGGTGAGAAATTTGCACGCACCATTCGAAATTTAAAGGAAATTATCGACCAGGTAACACCCGCTGAAATTGAAAAGACTGTTGAATTATTAAGTTAATTAAGTACGCAATATTACTTTATGGACAGGAAAGCAAGACTATATGACGCTTTTGGTGAGTTAATCTACGTGGTAGCCATGGCCGATGGTATCATCCAGAAGGAGGAGATGGTAGCCCTTGAAAAAATTCTGGACCTTCATCCCTGGTCCAGGGAGATCAAATGGTCCTTCGATTATGAAGTAAACCATCATCCCCCCATTGAATACCTGTACAATAAAGTATTGAATTTTTGCCATGATTATGGTCCGGCACCGGAATACCAGGAACTCATTGAAATCATTGAAAAAATAGCGGAAGCAAGTGCAGGCATTGAACCTCAGGAAGAGAAGGTAATCACCAACTTTGCCCAGGAATTGACCTTACGGTTTGCCAGGGATCTGGATCGTCTGGAACTATTTCTGAAAAGGGATAAGGAATGAAAGGGGAAAGAACAACTCCGTTTTCAAAAACCACGATCGCTTTTCTCGCTTCCATCCTACCCGGAGTGATACTCCAGGCTAAAATGTTCTGTATTTTCAGGCCGATTTATAGCCATACGATTTAAACCCTCTCACGAGACAAGCCCCCAATTGCACACAAAGAACATTTAACACAATCAGAATCGGGAAGAATCCCAAAAATGAACTGCCTCAAAGTTTAACCAGTCATTGGGCTTAATCAATTTTGAGGCAGTTCTCTTATTTTAAATTCAATTCAGTACTTAAAGATCGTTTGTTGCAACCTTTTCTTTAAGAGATTTGAATCCTCTTCCCAATATTTCATTGGTTTCCATCACCGTAAGAAAGGCTTCGGGATCAATAGCATGAATATAGTCCTCTAATATTGCCTGCTCTCTTCTGTTCAGTACAACAAAGATCATGTTTTTAGAGGCTTTGTTATAAATTCCCTGCCCCTGAATAAAGGTTCCTCCCCGCTTCAGGTCGGTTACAATTTTATTCCGGATCACCTCGTATTTCTCTGAAATGATGAAAAGCGCCTTCTCCACATTTGTTCCCTGTAAAGTCATATCAATAGCTCTACCGGTAATATAGATCACAGTCCAGGAATACAAAGGAATTTGCCAGTCTACATTTACCAAAAGACTACAAAGAACAATGGTAGAATCAACATATATCATCAATTTCCCCAATGAGATTTTGGTATATTTCTCAATAATCATGGCAATGATATCCGAACCTGCGGTGGTAGCACGAGCTTTAAAAACCAAGGCAAGACCAAAACCAATCAGGATTCCTCCAAAAACGCAAGACAAAAGAACATCCTTAACCAAAGGTTCCAATCCCCACCAGGCAGTAAGCGAATCGATAAAAATGGTACAGAGAATAAAGCCCAGTATCGTTTTTAATCCAAATTTGGGTCCCAAAACCTTAACGCCTATAAGAGTCAAAGGAATGTTAATTAACAAACCAGTAAACCCAATTGGTATTCCTCCCTTGTATTGCACAAACATACCGTTAATATAATCCATTACCTTGTAGCTGATTGATCCAAGAAAACTTGAATAATTTTCCGGTTCCAAAACACCAAAAGGGCCCTGGGGAAATACACCCTGAGTCATATTGTTAACAATGATTCCTATACCATAAACACCACCGGGAACAATGCCATGAGGATCAATAAAGAAAACAAAACCCAATGCCATTATAAATGTTCCGGCAATTACCAACGAATATTGATAAATCCATTGATATGAAACCCGATTATCTTTCTGCAAAAATGTCATTTCTAAATATTTTGAAAGTTGCGTATGTATTCATTAAAAAACAAAGGTGCAGCATAAAACCACTCACCCGGCCTTTCTGCCAGCCAAAGAAGTAGAGTACAACAACACTGCACTAAAAAGGAATGGACAGCCAATTGAAGCAGACTACAAAAGACGCTATTGCATTCAAGGATTAATCATAGCATGCAAAGCCTGTAAGCCACAGACCTTCAATTCTGTCTTTCCATTTACCGGCCAATTGCATTAATTAATGGTAGTAGACCTGCTAAAACCATTGGGCCGGCTTCGTACTATAAATGAATACTCTTAGGAAATTGAATTTTCATCAACAGAAAAAGACAAATAAAGAAACAGCTGATTCTTAGCATGATTTAATTATTTAACGGATTGCAAAAAATTACAATTTTAATTCCACTACTCTTTACAGACAGGTTCCAAAAAACAAATTCAGAATATGTACATCAATCAAACACGTACTTCTTAACCCGGAAGCAAAATGTTTTAGGTTATCATTTGGCAGGTCTCCTGACTATTCCCGGTTTTTACAGCCTTCCCCTCGTAATTTAAGAGTGGCTTGTGGGGTAAAAACATGCTTTGCAACTGCAAAACGGGAATTACAGTAGCGGGTACTGTTCCGGATTCTCACCGGATTCCCTTTTCATTCCTCCTTCCGAACGGTTGGAAGGAACACCAAAATCAATACGAATTAATTAAATTCTAAAACTTTTATTCGACAATTATATCTTTCCTATTTCATTTGAAATTCAGTTTTTGCTTTTCAATTCTAAAGAAGGCACAAACCCAAAGTTTGGGTTTGTGCCAATCTTCTCCGTTATAGTATTTCGGAAAAGATTAAGAAGCATCTTCCGGTCATTTTAGAGTGATAAATACCTGTCTATTCCATCGGGATTCACACTCCAAACGACCTCTATTGTATTTTTATCAGATTCGGATCAGTAATTTCGCAATTCAGGAAATTCAGTTCCTTATCAAATTATGGTTCTATACTAATTACAGTAAGTACTTTTCTTTCAACGCAATTCCTCATATTATGCTTTTATCCTTTAGCCGGACTGGCTTTTCTTTTGTCTTAATACAAAAGAAACAAAAAATCAAGGCTACGGCACTCGGTGAATTCTATGGATAATCCAAACAATTCTGGTTATAAATTCTTATTTACTTAAGCTGCTTCCACTACATGTTGCATATAATAATGCTTATCATACTCTTGACCAGATGTTAACACTGCACAGATACGGTGTATCAGCTTGTTTCTTACATTATTTAGTACATTCATTTTGTGTTTACCTTCTTCAATTTTCCGATGGTAATACAGTCTTAAATAAGGATCATACTTGACTGCATTTAATGCACACATATGAAGTAATGTTTT
>JBGRQA010000032.1:0-63799 GCA_041725895.1 Marinifilaceae bacterium | reverse complement strand
TGCACCGCATGGCGATGGCCCTCAATTCTGAATGTTTGTTTGTAGATGGGAATGCAACCCCTCCAGGGTTGATTTTGAAACCGTAACGACATTGCTACAATAATGGGATGCCTCCGGCATTTGGATGTGAAAATTCGTAGGGGGGATTACCTGAACCGCTCCGCGATATAATTTACAGCTGAGATTGCTCGTAGAGCATAAGGTATTGTAGCCATGATGTTGTGCATTTTTGACGGTGCCGCAGTCGGTCAGCCAAAGGGATGGGCTCTTTTGCACCGCAATGGCGATGGCCGTCAATTATGAATGTTTGTTTGTAGATGGGAATGCAATCCCTCCAGGGGTGATTTTGAAACTGTAACGACAATGCTACAATAATGGAGTGCCTCCGGCATTTGGATGTGAAAATTCGTAGGGGGATTACCTGAACCGCTCCGCGATATAATTTACAGCAACAATTGCTCGTAGAGCATAAGGTATTGTAGCCATGATGTTGTGCATTTTTGGCGGTGCCGCATTGGGTTGATCAAAGGGATGGGCTCTTTTGCACCTTCATTTTGCCGTCGATATGAATCGATTATCCTAAAACATTCAAATTATCAATTATTATCTTTAGCTTCGCTCCCTGAAAGAAAAAAACTCAAAGATATGGAATGGTACCTTTACGTTTTGGTGGTTTTGGTCGGCTTTTTTGCCGGTTTTTTGAATACCCTTGCGGGCAGTGGCTCTGTCATTAGCCTGGCCTTGCTGATGTTTCTCGGATTGCCGGCTAATGTTGCCAATGGAACCAACCGCATTGCCATTCTGATGCAAAATATCGTAGGGGTGAGTAGCTTTAAGAAACAGAAGGTTTTTACCTTTCAGGAAGGGATATGGCTTGCCCTACCGGCTATCATCGGATCCCTTATTGGTGCCCGGTTGGCCGTTAATATCGATGAGGAGATGATGCGTAAGACCATCGGAGGACTTTTGGTTGTTCTTTTCTTTATCGTACTCTACAAACCGGATGCCTGGGTGAAGGGGCAGGCCGGATTGATTGCCTCTAGACCCAGCATTCTGCAAATCATTATTTTCTTTTTTATTGGTGCCTACGGTGGTTTTATTCAGGCCGGAGTTGGCTTCTTTTTGCTAACCGGACTGGTATTGGGAGCTGGTTTCGATCTGGTAAAAGCCAATGCCATAAAGGTATTCATCGTGTTGCTGTACACACCTTTTGCCTTAGGAGTTTTCATGTATACCGGTCAGATTGATTACCAGATGGGCTTCACTCTTGCGGTGGGAAATATGATTGGAGCTTATGTGGCCGCTCATTTTGCTGTAAGTTGGGGAGCGAAATTCGTTCGTTACATTTTGATGGGTGTTCTCGTTTTTGCCTCCGTAAAGTTTCTTGGTGTTTACGATGCGATTGCGGGATGGCTGCAATAAGTTCCTTGTTCCTTGTTCCTTGTTCCTTGTTCCTTGTTCCTTGTTCCTTGTTCCGGAGCAGCAGATTCATTGAAGCACAGACTACAGGAGTAGGAATGTTTTCAGGGAGGGCAAAAAGGTCGATAACAATATCAGCCTGCAAGCAGGAACTCAAAACCAGGATCTTTTCCAAATCTCTTTTGTTCTAATGCATTGATTGGCCCCTGGTGCCAACAAGCATTGGCCAAAAGCTTCCCATTTAATCCAGCATAAAATGATAGGTAATGGTTCCTTTTTGATAGGCGGCAGCTTTGGAATCTGCATTGAAAACTGCTTTTAGCGCTGCTTTTTTCGCTGCTGCAAATAGCTGAGAATTGCTGGTGGTGGAACCAGGCATTCCCGGACGTGCAGTCACCACTTTTCCATTCCGGTCAACGGTTACCTCAACAACAACCTTACCGCCCTCCTGGTAGTTGTAATCCGGTTTGGGAATAGAGAGGGAATTTCTTCCTGCAAGACTGTAGGAAACACCTTTGGAGCCCAAACCAGTGCCATTGTAATTATTCGAATTGGCCGAGCCTGTTGGTTTGCCCTGGTTTCCCCCCGTATAGGTTTTCCCTTGCGATTGGCTGGTGGAGGAGGTATTTCCTTTGCCAAAGATATTTTTGGCCTTGTTGTTGATGGCCGCAATTTTTTGTTGTCTTTCCGCTTCGGCTTTCCGCTGGCGTTCCAGTTCAGCCAGGCGTTGGCGCTCGGCTTCCTCTTCTCTTTTGCGCTGCAACTCTTCCTGTTTCCGTTTCTCGGCTTCAATTTTCCTTTGCCGCTCACGTTCCAGCTGCTCCTTTCTTCGTTTTTCGGCCTGCTCCTTCTTCTTTTTTCTTCTTGCTATCTCTTCGGCCGAAGGAAGACTGGGTGCCTCTTCGTGCGTTTGTGTAAGAACTTTCTCTTTGGGCGAACTTTTTTCGGGTTGAACTTGCGCCAGTTGCTTTTTTGGGGGTACCGGTTTCGGTTTGGCCTTGGCCGGAGAACTCCGGCGAGGGGCTGGTTCCTGTCTGCCTGCCCCCTGGTTGCTATTCCCAAAGTTTACAAGAATTCCTTCCTCTTCCGGAAGGGGAAGAGGTGTGCTGAAACCCAATAAATAGAGGAGGAGGAACAATGCTGCATGAAACAGTGTGGTTCCGATAAATCCTCTGTAGTTGTCTTTGAGAAAGCTCATATTCTAGTTTGGAGTTGTTGCCAGAATTAATTTGTATTTATTGTCTTTTGCGATGTTCATCACTTTTACCACCTGCTCCATGGGAACCGACCGGTCTACATGAAGAGAAATGGTAGGATCTTCCTTTCCTGCCAGTTTTTCCTGCAATCGGAGTTCCAATTGGGAGTAGGGCACCGGAATGGTTTCCACATAGAAATTGTAACTCTTATCTATTGAAACCGATGTGATGGGATTGGCAGCCGTTTGGTTATTGCTTTTAGGCAGTAACAATTTTAGTGCGTTGGGGCTAATCAGAGTTGAGGTTACCATAAAGAAGATGAGGAGCAGAAACACCACATCGGTCATGGAAGACATACTAAAATTAGCGTTAACTTTATTTCTTGATTTTAATGCCATAGGAATTTCTTTTGCAACTTATACCATTCGTTGAAAATGATCACTCGTTACTACTTAAGAGGTTCGTTTAAAAGATCCATAAATTCGGTGGTAGTGGCTTCCATATTGAAGACAACTTTTTCCACTTTTGCTACCAGGATATTATAGGCAAAGTAGGCAATAATCCCAACAATCAAACCGGCCACGGTAGTTACCATTGCGGTGTAGATACCATGTGAAAGCAGCGATACATCAATGTTGTTTCCTGCATTGGACATATCGTAGAAAGCCTGGATCATCCCCATTACCGTTCCCAGAAAACCGATCATAGGAGCGGCACCGGCAACAGTCGCAAGTGTTGGCAAATTCTTTTCCAGTTTGGAGACTTCAAGGTTTCCAATATTTTCGATGGCGGCATGCACATCGTTGAGCGGACGGCCAATTCTGCGAATTCCTTTCGAAATCATTCGGGCCACGGGAGTATCGTTGGACTGGCAAAGAGCAAGAGCCGAATCCATTTTGTCTTCGTGAATGTAATCGCGAATGCGGTTCATAAAGTTGGCATCTTCTCTGGAGGCTTTCAGGATCGCAAAGTAGCGTTCCGTAAAAATCCACATGGCAACGGCCGAAAGAAACAGAATTGGAATCATTATCCATCCACCCTTAAAGGCCAGGTCTATGAAATTCAGGCTAATTTCTCCGGCTTGTCCGTCCATACCAGACATAGCAGTGGTATCTGCCTGCGTGGCAGTATTTAAGTTAGCTGTTAGCAAAAGGAACAAATTATTCATAATACTCTTTTTGAGGTTTAATCACAACATATAAAAAAACGAGATATAATAAGGAATATTATATCTCGCTAAATTAATATTTGTTTAGAAAATCCCCCATTGGAATGGAGGATTTCTTCTATTCTAGTGTAAGAACATGGCTTGCAAGTAGTAAGCTCCGGCACCAGCTAAATATCCAACAAAGGCAAGAAGGGTGATTTTTTTCAAATACCAGATAAAATCGATTTTCTCCATACCCATGGCGGCTACACCGGCTGCCGATCCAATAATAAGCATACTTCCTCCGGTACCGGCACAGTAGGCCAGGAATTCCCAGAACAAACCATCCTGTACAAAGTTGGCCAAATAACCTATTGAACCAGGCTCTGCAATTGGATACATACCCATTGCACCTGCTACCAGAGGTACGTTGTCGACGATAGAGGACAGTGCACCAATCGCAAGGTTAATCAGGTAGATATTTCCTAAGTGAGTATCCAACCATTCTGCCAACAGATCCAGGTGTCCTGCTGATTGCAAGCTGGAAACAGCCGAAAGAATCCCCAGGAAGAATAGTACGGTAGGAACGTCTACTTTCTTTAGGATACCAATCACGGTTAGTCTTCTCTTGTCTTCACCTTCTTTTTTCTTGTGCATAATTTCGGTTACCAGCCACATATTACCTAATCCCAGTAGCATTCCCATATAGGGAGGCAGGTGAGTGAAGGTTTTGAACACAGGCACGAAAAGCAGTGAGAATACTCCCAAACAAAGAATAAATACTCTTTCCTTGTGAGTGGTGAATTCTTTTTCTTCACCATTTTCCAGTTGAGGACGGGTAATGTCACCCTTCATCCAGAACGAAACAAGGATTAGAGGTACTAGCATACAAACCAAACTTGGCAGGATTACCCCGGCAATAATTTTGATGGTGGTAACCTGTCCGCCAATCCAAAGCATGATGGTAGTAACGTCACCAATAGGAGACCATGCACCACCGGCATTGGCAGCCAGTACAACCATAGAGGCGAAGAACCAGCGATCCTCTTTGGAATCCATCAATTTCCGGATCAACGCAACCAGTACGATGGTTGTGGTAAGGTTATCCAGAGCAGCTGACATGAAAAAGGTCAGGATGCTTAAGATCCACAACAATTTTACTTTGTTGGTGGTTTTAATTTTGTCGGTGATGATTTTAAATCCCTGGTGTTGATCCACGATTTCAACAATGGTCATTGCACCCAAAAGGAAGAACAGAATGGATGAAATTTCGGCTAAATGGTGGAATACCTCATGATGGGTAATAAAATCCAGCATTCCATGATGAGAGTCGGCACCCGGATGAACGGCCAGGTATTCGTTCCAGGCCCGGCTGGCTCCCGAACTTAAAATATCCACTCCACCAATCACATAGAAAACCCATGTTAAAACACCAATAAGGAGGGCGGAGGCTGCCTTATCGACTTTGAGGGGATGTTCCAGGGCGATTGCTGTATACCCTAAAACAAAGACCACAATCATTAATGTGAACATAACAATTTTATTTAAATTATTGAATTAATACATTCTGTAAACGAGTGTCTAATATAAGAATTTAAAGAATTCTAACGAGAGGTCAATTAAAGAAAAAAATCTATAATATCTCCTGCTCAATAACATTCCTCTTGGATGTTTAATATCATCAAAAGAGGTAATAATGAAGTGTTTAATTATTTGTGGTCTTTCTTGCGAAGAAAATTTAAGTATTTTTTCAGTAATTGGGAGAAACTATCGAAATCTTCCCGGTAGAAAATCCCAATTCCCTGCGTATTTCTCTTGTCTTCGTAAAGCAATTTCTCGTTGGAGCGAGTGAAGGCCTTGAACTGAAGTTTCCCCTTTTTATCCAATTTCACATTCACGTCGAAGTCTCCGATAAAGTCATTGTCGCGCTCCTGGTTCGAGCGGGTTCCTACGTTCCCGTTGATGGTTACCTTGTCGTTAAAGATCTGGGTGGAAAGGGCCACCTCAATTTCATCGCTGGTAAGTTCATCACCGGGCCGGTAGCTAACACCAATATCGAAATCGTTGCTGATCTGACTCAGCCAGTTACTTAATTGGTTGGAGAGCAACTCACTAGTTGTAACTCCAACTGCATAGCTTGAATTTTTATTCTCAAAATCCTGGTCTGTTGCCCGTACGTATTCCGGTGTGTAGAATCGATTCAATACCAAAAGTGAAAGGATTTGCTTGTTCACTTCATCCTCACTGGCGAAAAGGCCCTCTACAATGTTTTGGGTTTGCTGGTCAAGAGTGGGGAATTCAATGCTGAACCGGATGTTTGGATTCGTTAAACGATTGCTTAGGTTCATTTTACATTGCACCGGTACTTTTTTGGTAACATCCACATCCGGAATGTTGAGCCCTAAATCGTACAGGGAGGTTCTAACCTTGTACAATGCATTAATGTTGACCCGTGCGTTGTATGGATCTCCATTCCATTTGATGGTTCCCCCGTTTTCCAGATCAAACTTCTTGTTGATTACGTCCTGAAGGGTGAAAAGGTAGCTTCCATTTTCGATGGTATAGCCTCCAAAGATTTTAAAATCCCCTTTGGTATCAATCTGAAGGTTTAGGTTCCCATTTCCTTTGGCCCGGAGAATATCTCCGATTCTGGAGTCGAAAATGATTTGGACATCTGCATCCGGCGTAATGTCAAAATCACAATTCATCCGTATGCCGGAAAGATTTATCTGGTAGTCCTCCTTTTTTTGGTAGGTACTGGTGCTGTGTTTGTTCACAAAGGTGATAAAATTACTTTCCTGAATATCAGAACTGGAATTCAGTGGGATATAGATCTTGGTGTCTTTTTCTGTTTTGGCAGTGATCTCAATATTCAGATCTTCAGGTTTTCCGCTGATATGAGTAATTCCGGTAATATAGGCCTTCCCATACAGCATCTCATTGTCGGTGATTTTGGTGTTGAGTACCTGAAAATTTACCGCATTTAAAGCCAGATCCAATTGAAGTTTATCAAAATTGTCATGCTGGATAAAACCATCCAAAGAGGCTTTGTGCCCTTTGGTATCGAATAGCTGCATTTGTTCGAACCGAACCTGGGTTGGCGTTAGTGTAATACTGTCGTTGCATTGGTAATGAGTCTGCAATTCGTTCACCGTAAACCCGGCATTGTCGAGGTGGAGTTTCCCTTCCATCTGAGGGGTGGATGTGGTTCCGGTAAGATTGATGTGTCCGGAAGTGTATCCTGATAGTTCCGAGATGTTTTCCTGCAAGTAGCTTTGCAAGAGAGGGAGTCGAAACTGGTTGATATCCAATCGAAAATCAAGTGAATCCTTTTGCGGGAAGTAATCACCAAACAGGTTGATTTCTTTTCGTCCCTTGTGATGGGTGAAGGAGGAAACAAATAGTTTCTGGTTGATCTTGTCCCAGTCACTCATCAGGTATAGATTGCCCAGGGTATCCCTGTTGAATACCAATTCCTCCACAACCAGATTTGAACTGGACAGGCGGTCGTGGTAAAAATCGGCTATTTGCAAATAGCCCCGTAGTTTTCCGTTCAGAGCTATCCCTTTGCTGCCTAGTATCGAATTCAGGTCGCTGAGAGTTATTTCTTCGAATTGAAAGGTTAAGCTGTCCGATTTCTGTTCCGAAATCACACCGTCGAGGCCAAAGAATTGTTTGTTGCGTTGGATTTTGAAATTATCAATGGCAAAGCTGGTGCTGTCAATTGTAATTTTCGAGGGCTGAATGTTCCAGATACTATCAGCCATAATTATCGTACTGGGCAAAAGTTGGATTTCGGTCAGAGGATTGGCCTCAGGATTCTTTCTGCTGATTTTACTCTCTGCAGCAAGGTAACCGCTATAGGTAACTTCGTCCCAGTTGTTCCAAAGCAGGTTGTATTTTAAATTGTTGTTTCCGGCTTCAAGTTTGTGGGATAGGTTGTATATCCTGAAACTATCGGAAAACTTCAGTTTGTTGGTTCTTCCTTTTGCGATTAATTTTTCATTGTTGGTTTTCAGGTTGAATTGCAGACCATCCAATGTTTTTCCCATCCAAACGATATCCGGGGCATAGGCATTTATCTCCAGGATGTGGTTTTGGGCATTCACTTTTCCGGATATTGTTGAATTAGCGGCAATTTCCAGTTCGGGATACAGAACATCTGTTAGCGCCTGAGTCTCTTTCAGGTCAACCTTAAAGTCAAATTTGTTGGTGGTATCCAGTTTGGTGTATTCCTTATTGGTGGCATAGGCCGGAAGATAGTAGAACACAATATTTTTAAGAGAGGAGATTAACTCTCGTACGTCGTAGTTTCCTTTAACTTCCGCATCGGCAACATCGGACGAGAAGATAACATTTTTGTAATGAGGGGTCGTATTGGAGTTCAATACGATTTTCTTCAGTTTAAATTCACCTCTGTTGTTACGGTAATGGGTATTGTTTACCTCAATTACCCCGTTGGCATCATCCAAACCACTACCGGTAAAATTGGCATTCAGCGATAGGGACAATTGAGCCAGGCTGTCTTTGGTATTCAGGTGGAGAGGGTAGAGTTGGGCATTGCTCAAATGAGAGCTAAAGTTCAGGGTTGGAACCTTATGAGAGAAATCAACTTTCCCGCTAAAGTCGAAAGCGATATTGGGGTCCAGCAGGGAGATTTTTCCATCAAATTTGTTTTCTGAGAAATCTCCGTCCAGGGCCAGGTTGATGTAATCATAATTGTAAAATTCCAATTGATTCACCATTCCTCGAAGCTTGCCTCTTAGCTTTTTATCCGAAGTATATCCGTTGACCTCCACATTCATGGTAATGCGACCGGCTTTTTCCACGTCCAGCAAACCACCCAGGTTGAAGTCGGTGGTTTTTAGATCTCCTTTAAAGCTTAACTTGTTTTCTTCGGGACTGGGTTTGAAAAGGATATCGGTTTTGATTGTCCCCATATCGGTTTTGAAATTCCCATAGAATACAAAATCGTTGATAAAACCGTTGAATTTCCCTTTGTACCGAATTAATCCCAGGTTGTCAAATTTTTGAGGAATGGCAATTCGTCCCTTCTCATAGCCGGGAATGTACACTTTTTCTATATCAGGAATCGAGGTCGTAAATTCTTTAAAATTGGCTTCAAGGTAGGCATTTCTCAAATAGGGCAGTCCGTTCATGTAGAACTGTCCCTTGATATGCGTGTTATCTCCGTATTGGATGTCAATATTTTTCCCTTTTAAATCAACAACGGTACCATGTACTCTACCAGAAAAGTAACCTGTTTCCTGAAACCCGTACAATTCATCGTTAAAGTAGGCAATGTCCAGCAAACTGATACGTGATGTTTTAAACACGAAATCCAGCTTCATCTTTTTGGTGAAATTCTTCCAGTACCCTTCGCCTGAGATGTAGTTGAAATTGATGTGTTTGGCATAGGCCTTACTGTAGGGCGTTAGTATGCTAACATTGGTCATCGACCATTGACGGTTGGTGATCCGGTTGTGGGCTTTGAGTTCTTTCAGGATGAAACCACTTTTGTCGCGGCAGCTTAATTTTTGCAGGTCAAAATTAAGGGTATCGCCCTCTAGCACGATATTGCGGGCTTGCAATTGAATGTCGAGAACATCGATATCGTCGTAATTCATTCCGAATTTCTGGGGTTTGTACTCTTCGGTATAGTAGGCGAAACGGGAACGAGTCATATCCACCTGATTGACCGTACATAGAAATTCCTGTTCTGATTCCGAAGTGCCTCCGGTTGACAAAGAATCAATGAGCTTGTCGATGTTTAGAGTGGTGTTTTCATCCTCGTACAAACGAAAATAAGTTTTATCCAGCGTAATTTTCTTCAGGTAGAGTTTTTTTACATTGAGGTTGAAATTGTGAAACTCCCAGTCTGCCGAATCGATTTGGGCCTTTAGGGCTCCCACATACATTAATGTATCTTTTTGGTAGTCTTCTATGTATACCCCTTTTAGGATGAGGCTTTTAAAGGGGGAGAAGTCTACGCCTTCGATCTGGATTGTCGTGTTGGCTCGTTTGGATAACTTAGCAGCAATAGTTTGAGTGAAATAGGTCTGAACCGAGCTGCTTAGAAATACCATATAGGCAATTATGGGTAGTAGAATGATACCCACAAGAATTCCTATTGATATTTTATATATTTTTTTAATAATTTTGCCTTTTAAGTATAACTCACAAAAATAGCTAAAAAAGAACAATATTTCGCGTGCCTTTGCAGGAGTTTGAATGATTTTTTGGATTTTGCCGGAAGTTTTTCTTTTGGTTGTTGATTATGAATAAAACACGATTATGAGTATTACCATATTAGGAATAGAATCATCTTGTGATGACACTTCCGCAGCAATTTTGAAGGATGGGGTTATTTACTCCAATATTATCGCAAATCAGGATGTACACATGGCTTACGGTGGGGTAGTACCTGAATTGGCATCCCGTGCTCATCAGCAGAATATTATTCCGGTGGTGGATCAGGCTATGAAGAAGGCCGGAGTGACACCCGATGAGATCGATGCCGTTGCCTTTACACGTGGTCCCGGCCTGCTGGGCTCACTAATGGTGGGAACTTCCTTTGCCAAAGGCTTTGCCCTGGCCCGTAATTTGCCCTTAATTGAGGTGAACCACTTGCAGGCCCATATTCTGGCTCATTTTATTGATGATCTGAAGAACAAGTATGAGCATCCGAAGTTTCCTTTTATGGCTCTACTGGTTTCGGGAGGAAACTCGCAGATTATCGTGGTGAAGGATCATCTGGAGATGGAAGTGATCGGTCAAACCATTGACGATGCAGCCGGTGAGGCTTTTGATAAATGTGCAAAGGTGATGGGTTTGCCATATCCGGGTGGACCTATTATCGATCGCAATGCCAAAGAAGGAAATCCTCTGGCGTTTGAGTTCAGCCGTCCCAAAATTCAGGGATTGGATTACAGCTTTAGTGGTTTAAAAACTTCCTTCCTCTATTTTATTCGCGACCGTATTAAGGAGAACCCTAACTTTATTCAGGAGAACATGAACGATTTGTGTGCATCACTTCAGCATACCATTGTAGATATTTTGCTGAATAAGGTGAAACGGGCAGCCAGAGAAACCGGTATCAAAGAGATTGCCATTGCAGGTGGTGTATCGGCCAACTCCGGTTTGCAGAATGCATTAAAAGAAAATGCCAAAAAGTACGGATGGAAGGTCTACATCCCTCAACTGGGTTACTCTTTGGATAATGCCGCGATGGTTGCCATTACCGGATACTTTAAGTACAAGAAAAAAGAATTTGTAGATCAGAATACAGCTCCTTTTGCCCGAATGACGATAGGGTAGGGGAGGGGTTTTTGTGAAATCCGGAAGTGTGAACAAAGGGAAAAACAGAAGCCTTGTTCTCACTTTGTTGTATGGACAACTTGTATACCTGGCAGCGAGTTTTTGGATGGGTGAATCAGCCATAATGGAAGGGATTCTGTATCGAATATTCTCAATGATAAGATTTCGTTGCGACGCGTTGTTGGCATTCTGATTCAAAAGTGGCCTCGTTGCGACGCGTTGTTGGCATTCTGAGTCAAAAGTGGTCTCGTTGCGACGCGTTGTTGGCATTCTGAGTCAAAAGTGGCCTCGTTGCGACGCGTTGTCGGCATCCTGAGTCAAAAGTGGCCTCGTTGCGACGCGTTGTTGGCATCCAGAGTCAAAAGTAGCTTCGTTGCGACGCGTTGTTGGCATTCTGAGTCAAAAGTGGCCTCGTTGCGACGCGTTGTTGGCATCCAGAGTCAAAAGTAGCTTCGTTGCGACGCGTTGTCGGCATTCTGAGTCAAAAGTAGTCTCGTTGCGACGCGTTGTCGGCATCCAGAGTCAAAAGTGGTCTCGTTGCGACGCGTTGTCGGCTTTAATAATAGAAGAGGATGTATCCATAGCCCTTTGGCCATGAATACATCCTCTTTTATTTTAATTAATAATAACTCTCTTTCAAATTATTAAATCTTCTTATCCAGAGCTTTCTTGGCTGCCTCCAGAGTCGCCTGGTTCGATAGTTCCTGTCCAACACCCTGCTTCATCCATACCTGTGGAATAATTCTTCCCTGTTTTAGGATGCGTTGCAATTCGTTAGCAAAGTTTTTGCCTTCCATGTGCTTTTCAATTTGGAAATCGATAAGATGACCAATAGGATAGGCCGAAAGGTAAAGCGGACTATCAATCATGTGGGAATAGATGGCCAGTATTGGTTGATCCTTTATTCCGAATACATCAGCAAAGTATTTGTTCCAGATATCGGTAGCAATTCCGATCACAGCTTCCTTCAGTTCTGCTGCAGTGGCATTGGGATGGGCATACAACCATTTCCAAACGTTCATATCTACCAGGGAAACCCCCATAATTTCGTAGCAGGACCATAGATTTGACAGTGCCATCATGTCCAGTTTGTTGGACTCATCCAGTTTCAATCCCAATAGTTTCAGATCGCGCTTTTGGAAATTAAAGGCTACTGCTTCGGTGAAGGCGGTATTGGGTACCCCGTTCAGCATGTAGTAATCGATGTCTTGCAATGTAATGGTTTGTTCGGTATTGTGCCCAAATTCATGAATCGCAATGTTGTATCCCTTGTAGTTCATTCCTGTTGCAGGAATTCGGGTACGAAGGTGAGCCACATCGTCTTTCATTTGAGCTCCCCAGGCATGACCGGCCCCACGGGAAGGATCTACGTCAATTTTGGAGGCGATGAATTGGGCTTTGCTCTTTTTGAAACCCAGTTTCACTAGAATGTTTGGAAGATCTGCTTTAAAGGCGTGACGATCGGGATAGCGCTTTTGGGTAATCCTATTCAGATCTGCTTCAGACATGCTGCCGCGAGCTTTGAAACCATTGTACCATATATCGAAGGGCTGCAGCTTTCGGCCCAGCTTTTGGCTGATCAGTTTCCCGGCTCTCTTGATTTCCGGAGCCGATACAAAGTCGATGAATAGCTGCTCTACATCCTCCTGTGCAATCTCGTATTCCGTTTCAAATTTTCGGGTGATGTAATTTGGGGCCGTTGGGTTGTAGGCATCCAGTTGCTGCATGGCATGGAAACAATTCAGCAAATGTTGGTAACGTGTATTGGGCTCAGGGCTTACCGTTACTTCTTTGTTGCTTTTATCGGTTACCTTATTGGAAATTGGGTTCCAAAGGTACTGGCCCGAATTGATAACCTCCTGTGGAATGTCCTGACGGATGATGTGTTTCATTACTTCGTACACCATCTTTTGCTTTTCCAATCCCTCTTTTTGGCCGTAGTGGGACTTCAATTCATCCCGTAATCCCCAGTGGGTGATCAATTTCATATCCTCGGGGAACAACTGCTTATTTTCGTTGTTGCGCAGTTTTCCCATATAGATGTTGTAGTCGGAGATGTAGGTGTCTGCGTTGGTCAGAATCTGTGAAATGTGTTGCAGCAGATCCGATGGCACACGGGATGTAAATACTTCTCCCATTCTGGCATAGGCCCATTGCTTGCGCGACCATTTCTCTCCCAGCTTCTCCTTTTCCTTAAGTGAGTAGAAGGGGAAATTCAAAGCAGTGAGGAATGCGATTTTGTTCCTGTACAGGTCTTCGGTAAGGTGGGCCGATGCATCGTAACCGCCAAACAGGTAGTCCACTTCGTTTAGTTCGCCCCGATCCAGGTGCAGGGGTTCCTTCAGTTTTACAGACATTTGGTTGTAGCTTCCCCAAAGAATTTCGAAATTGTTGGAGAGTTTATGGAACAGCTGATCCAATTGTGCAGCATCAGCTACGAAACTCTTTTCGCAGAACTGGCCGAAAGCCTGCTCGTTGCCATCGCTTTCGATCCAAAGATCGGCTACTTGCTTAACGCCTCGTTCGATTCTAAGTTTTTGAGTTTGGCCGTATTTTTCCAGTAGTGCTTTTTGAACCTCCTGCACTTTTGAAGCAGTAATCATTTTCTGCTTTTTGGTTTCTTCGCCTTGCTTACCATTTTGGCACTGTGCCAATAGCAGGGGCAGGCAAAGAAGAATCAATAGTCTTCTCATAGCAAATGAATTCAGGGTTATATCTGTTGTTTTATATTGAAGCCTAAAGCTAAACGAATTTTATTCGGGAAAAAATGATTTATAGCAGTCACTACAATTCAAGATAGCTTTTCAATACTTCTCTGGCCTGAGTGCTAAGGTGGGAAATGTCCACATGAGTTTCGGTGGTGTCTTTTTGGAGAACGATCATCTCTTCGGTCCGAAAAACAATTCGTTGGATGTTTTTTCGATAGATCTTTTTTTCTCCGGCTCCCCGTCCTATCCGGTAAACAATTTTACGGGAGTTGATAATCAGGTATTCCTTCGGATATAGGGCTTTAGCCCCCCAGCGCAGGCCCAGAAAGTAGAAGGAAAGCACCAGCAGTAAAGCAACCGGAAGAAAGTTCCACAGAATCAACTCATAACTGATTTGTAGAAAGAGAAGAAATGTGGCTAGAAAAAGAAAACCTAAGCCCAAAAGAAGTTGCCTTCCCTTAAAGGGATTGTTGGCAATTTTATAATCCCGGATATTGAATTCAAACTGCAACATAGCTAGGTGTTTAGGTGATGTTTTAAAGGTAAGGAATTTTAATGAGTTATGAATTTATTGAGAGGCAGATTTTTCAAACAAATTCTACAGGGAAGAATAATATCCCTATAGAATGTTGAGTTCCATAACCTGCCTGCCAGGAATATTTGCCCTTTATAACATCTGAAACACCCTGCATTGGCTACTCATCGTCTATAAGTACCTGCGAGAAAAGAGAGTTTTGCTTCAAAAGATCGCGGCACGAATCTTTCACCAGGTTTTTTGCGTTGATCTCAAGCAATTTGAAGTAGTAGTTGAGTTGTTCCGTTAATTTCTCGGAGGATAGGTTGCCATGAGGATTGGTAGCCCGGATTTTTACGAATTGCCCCAGAGCTTTAACCTTGTCCAGTGATATGGATACATTATCGAAGGAATAGCTTTCTCTTTCCATTTCTATAATACTTGTGGTGGCCATGGCCTCCGAGAGTATTGCCTTAAGTGAGGAATCGGTCAGGCTGTTGTAACGAAGAGATTCCTCATCTGATTTCCCCTGTTTGCTGTAGATTAGCTGACTTTTTTCATTCTCCTCCCGCAGTATTAACTCCCCGGTTTTGGCCTGGAAGTAAGTCTCTTCAATATGATTCTTTCCCTGAAACTCTGCATTGTTGGTTTTCAGGATTTCACGAATCCTTTCCGGATTCTTACACCATGCTATTATCTCGGTATCCATTTTATTGTTCTTAGATTTTAGGGAAGTAAATATAGAAAGAAAAGGTTGAAAATATGACTCTACTTCCCCCTTGAGGGAAAGGTGAGTTTGTTGAGAAATGTTTTGTAGATGGTTGATTTGTAGCCTTCTTTTTTGATTGTTTAAAAAAACATTACTTTGCATCGGTGATCTATGTAGTAATTTGTGAATGAAACCAGATGGACAATCTAAGTTTTGAACTCCTGAAAAATGGAGATGCTAAAGTTTATAAAGCTTTGTTTGACGAGCTGTATGAACCACTTTGCCAGTATGCCCTTATTTACGTGAATGAGGAGAGCATTGCTGAGGAGATTGTTCATGAACTTTTTATATGGCTGTGGGAGAAGAGAGATCGTCTTACGATCCATACCTCACTAAAATCCTATCTTTTTTCGTCTGTCCGAAATCGTTGCTTCAACTTTAAACGTGACCACAAGAGTATGACTTCCCTGGATGATTCTTTCGATGAATTGGAGGGAGAAGTGCTTCAGGAGATCAGTGAGTACGAGCAGTTGGATATGGATCAGTTGCAAAACATGGTAAAGGAGGCCATTGCAGAATTGCCCCCAAAGTGCCGCGAGATTTTTCTTCTAAGTCGAGAAAGTGGCCTGTCCTATGCAGAGATTGCAGAGGAGCTTTCGGTATCTCGCAAAACTGTGGAGAACCAAATGGGTATCGCTCTTAAGCGGCTCAAAGAGAGATTGTCTCCCGCATTGTTCCTGTTTGTATGGTACTTATAGAAAGGTGCAATTTTCTTGCTCTTTTTTTCCTATGGATTTCTGTATATGGAAATGATGTTTAGTCTTGATTAGGGCTTTAGTCCTTTGGGGAAAGAATTTCACTGTCGACAAAAAAATTCTTGTAGGGGGGGGAGTTGTTTATGGAGTGGGGAGCACTGTCCTAAAAAAAAAGATATTTTTTTTTGGGGGTAGTCTCAAGTTTCTGTGTCATTAATGTAAAAGCTGGAAACTATGAAAGCGGAAATACCTTACGATCAAATAGCCAAAAGCCTTCGGGAGGAAGCTTCACAGGAGGAAAAGGAACAATTGCAGCAATGGATAGAGTCTTCGGAAGTGAACCGGGAATTGTACAAACGAATCCTGAAGACCTGGAAATTTCAGCATGCCTTTGCTTTTCATCCTCACAAGGAGAAGGCCTGGAGTAAACTGGAAAGTCAGATGGCATTGTCGGCTGAAGACAGGGGAAGAAGAGTCTTTCTTCGAAGAGCTTTACAGTTGGCAGCTGTTTTGGTGTTGGCCATTGGATTGTGGACGCTGTTTCAGCCAACAGGAATATTTTTTGGCGAGAAGATGCTGGCTTTTCGGACTGCAGCCGATCAGCAACAAAGCATTCTTTTGGCAGATGGTACCGAGGTATTCCTGAATCGTGGTTCCGAATTGAGATACCCGGAAGCTTTTAAAGGCGAGAAACGTAGGGTACTTCTAAAGGGAGAAGCTTTTTTCAAAGTGGCTCGAAATCCGGAGAAACCTTTCCTGATTGAAACGAAGCATACAAGAACCCGGGTTTTGGGAACTTCTTTTAACTTGCGGGCCTATGAAGGGGAAGGTGTTGAAACTCTGAGTGTGAAAACAGGTAAAGTTGCGTTTTCAAGCCGGAAAGGGAAGGAGAAAGTGATACTAACTCCCAATCAGGTGGGGCAATTGACTCTGAAGGAACAAGAATTGAGTAAGCATGAATTGAAGAATCCCAATTACATGGCCTGGAGAACCAAAGTATTTGTTTTTAGCGATCAAAGCTTGCGTGAAATTGTAGCAAGTTTGAGTCATGCCTATGGTGTTTCCATTGAAATTCGGAATCCTAATTTGGACAAGGAACGTTTGACCACTTCCTTTAAACAATTGGAACTGGGCGATGTGCTGGAGATTTTATCTCAAACTCTTGGGTTTGAATATTCTTCGGCCGGGAAGAAAAAAATCATTATTAAATAAGAAAGAGAAAGAAATGCAACGATTCTTTATATTGATGACAGGATTTTTCCTGTTGTCCGGAATTCTACAACCTTGTTTGGGGCAGGAAAACCAGAAGGGAAAGTATTCCTTTGAGTTGAAAAGTAGTACTTTAAAGCAGGCGCTTGTGGAGATATCCAAAGTAACAACTTACGACTTTTCCTATCGGGAGAGTATTGTTAAGGAAAAGAAGGTTATCAGCTATTCTTTTCATAAAGCCTCTATTTCTGAAATATTGAAACAGGTACTCAGAAGAGCACGACTGAATTATTCCATTAAGGGAAGAACTATTATTCTGACCGAGCGGAAGGAGTTGGCCTACTATACAATTAGTGGAATTATAACCGAGAAGGAATCGGGCGAAACCCTGATTGGTGCAACCCTCTTTTCAATGGATAAAATGAAGGGAACCGTAACCAATAATTACGGCTTCTATTCCCTTACATTACCGGAAGGAGAATGTTCTGTTATAGCTTCGTTTATTGGTTTCGAGAATTTTAAGAAAGAGTTGTATCTTGAAGATAACCTTCGGTTGGATATTCAGTTGGCCTCACATACCACTTCTATTGAAGAAGTGGTGGTAAAGGCCCGCCGAAAAAATGAGAATATTGAGACCGTGAAAATGAGTCACGAGGAGATGGATGTTCAAACGATACAGGCCATGCCGGCCCTGTTGGGCGAAACCGATGTGATGAAAAGCCTGCAGATGTTGCCAGGGGTGCAGAGTAGCGGAGATGCAACGGCCAATTTGAATGTGAGGGGAGGAACCTACGATCAGAACCTGATTCTGCTGGACGATGCTCCCATTTACAATCCGTCGCATGCTTTGGGTTTCTTTTCTGTATTCAATCCTGATGCCATTAAAAATGTGGAGATATACAAGGGAGGAATGCCGGCCCAGTATGGTGATCGTTTGTCGTCGGTTGTTGATATCCGAATGAAGGATGGAAATATGAAGGAGTACCATGGAGCTGTTTCCCTGGGAACGATTGCCAGTCGCCTAACCCTTGAGGGGCCTTTGAAAAAGGACAAGGCTTCCTTTAGTCTTTCAGGACGGTACAGTTACGCTGGGAAAGTGGCTGATAACTTTGTAAGTCTTGCCGAATCGGTTGATTTGTTCGGAAAGGAATTGGATGGCTATCGACAGGGCAATGACATCAGCTTTTACGATTTGAATCTGAAGGTGAACTACTTGATAAACCGCAACAATCGCTTGTTTTTTTCGGCCTATACCGGTCGGGATCAGTTTTATCTGCGTTTGTTCGATGAAAAGAGCAGTATGGATTGGGGAAACATTACCTCTACCTTACGTTGGAACCACATCTTTAACGATCGTCTTTTTTCCAATACCACCCTGGTATTTTCCAATTTCGATTACTCCTACTACCTTAAGGATGATATTCGCAATTTTGAGTGGAGTTCTGACCTGCAGGAGTTTGATGTGAAGTCGGATTTTGACTATTTTATCAATCCTGAAAATCATCTAAAGTTTGGATTTTCGGTGAATTACCATCGCATCCAACCAGGAAAAATTGAGCCCCGATCGGCCAATTCGATTACCAAAGGCTTTCAGTTGGATGAAAATAACAGTATAGAGCCGGCTGTTTATTTCAGCCACCAGGTTGAGATCAATGAAAATCTGAGTTTGCAGTATGGTTTGCGCTATGCAGCTTTTGCCAATGTGGGACCGGGTACGGTTTATGATTATGCTTCAGAAGAGCGGAAAACGGTAACCGGCTCCACAGAGTATGACAAGGGGGAGATACAGTCTTTTTTTCAAGGAGTGGAACCTCGTGTAAATCTCTGCTACCGGATTGATGGGGAGCAATCGGTTAAAGCATCCTACACAAGTACCCATCAGTACTTGCACTTGCTTTCGTCCTCCAGCCTTGGTTTGCCCACAGACGTTTGGTATCCGGTAAGTAAGCACATCAAGCCCCAGATGAGCGATCAATTTGCTTTGGGCTATTTCCGCAATTTCAACCAGAACAAGTATGAGACATCGGTAGAAGCCTACTACAAGAAAATGAGTAACCAGATTGATTTTAAGGATAATGCCGATCTTTTCCTCAATCCGCAAATAGAACAGGAGATTTTGAGTGGTGATGGCTGGTCGTATGGGGCAGAGTTTCTGGTGAAGAAGCAGACCGGAAGACTGAATGGCTGGCTGGCATACACCTGGTCCAAAACCGAGAAGAAGATTGAGGGAATCAACCAGGGGAAAGCATTTCCTGTACGATACGACAAAAGGCACGATTTGTCTGCTTTTCTGAACTACAAGCTGAACGATAGAATGACTCTCTCCAGCAATTTTGTTTATGCAACCGGGGGTGCTGTTACTGCTGCCAAAGGGAGTTTTAGTTACAAGGGAACCCTGGTGAATCATTATTCTGAGCGGAATGGTTACCGTTTGCCCAACTATCATCGCCTGGATCTTTCCTTGGTTCTAAAGGGAAAGCAGCGAAAAGGCTGGGAATCGGAGTGGGTGTTTGCAATTTACAACGTGTACAATCGCCACAATGCCTACAGTGTTTATACCAAGCAGGATGAGCAGGATTTAGCTACCAACCAGTCCTATATGATTTATATGTTTGGGGCTGTTCCTTCTGTTTCTTACAATGTGAAATTCTAATTTTAATGAAGCGAGCTATGTGAAAATTGTTACATGCACGTGATTGTCAATTATCAACTTCCTTCCGATAAGCATTGGAGGGACCTTAATAAGAAAATGTTAGCAAATGAATTGTTTACGAAACCATAATAATATAATTCTGTTGGGGCTGATTCTATTGGGATTGAGTTCCTGCAGTGAAGAGTTTGACTTTGAGTTTGAGGAACAGGAAGCTCTTCTGGTTGTAGAGGGATGTATTACCAATCAGGCAGGACCTTACTATGTGAGATTGACTCAATCTCTGTCAGAGGTAGTAAAGCCGGATTATTCTTTTTCTACCTCTTCTCCTGAAAAGCCAGTGACTGATGCAGTTGTTCGGATCAGTGATGATATAGGCAATTCTGAGTCATTTCGTTACATTGGCAAACGGGAAGGAATGTATCCCGAGAACGAGGGGTGGTATGTTGTAGAGAACCTGCAGGGAGTTGTTGGCCGAACCTATACACTTGCTATTGAGTGGAAAGGGGAAATTTATACAGCGAGAGATCGAATGGAAGCAGTACCGGAAATTGAGAAGATCGATTTTCGCACCAAACATTTGGAAGCCAAGAACGAGGATGTAGATATTCCGCTGATCTATTTCCAGGAACCCCAGGGGGTGAAGAATTACTACCTGATGTACTATTCTGCAGATGGTTTTTTCGGTTCCAATCGGAATTGGGTGTTCTCTGTTTTGAGTGATGAGTTTCTGGAACCCTATGTGGATGGTTTGGAGGTTGATGACGGGCAAAGCCCATCGGGAAGTGATTTTTATCAATTGATAAGTCCCGGTAGTGAAGTGGTGGTTTACCTTGAATCTTTGAGTAAACAGGCTTACGAATTCTATAGCGGGGTAATCAATCAGTTTGATGCCGACGGGGGTGCTTTTTCACCTGCTCCGGCTTCTCCGCCTGGAAATGTTAGCAATGGAGCAATGGGGTTGTTTCATGCCTCTGCTGTGAGCGTAAAAAGAAAAAAACGATAAGCTGAGCTTTGGACTCAGGCATGCAATATAATCAGACAAGTAACCGGACTTCTATTGGAAGTCCGGTTTTTTATTGCCTAACAGGTAGTGGGGCTAACATTCTTATTGTTTTTTTGCTATCGGTTCAAGTTGGAGTATTGGGATGTGATAATTCTTTTGTAAATTATTGTAAGATAAGAATGGGTTGGTTTTGTAGTTTTTTGTGGTTGGATATTTGGTTGTATTTCTAGGGTTTAGTTGCTTGTGGTTGTATTGTGTGCCTAAAGGGGATAGGAGTTTGGTGTAACATTATGAATGATCCCTTCGTCAGAAGATCAAATCAGATGAGGAGATTCAATTATATGGTAGTTCTCTTCATTTTCAAAAAAAATTACAAGGAGTATGAAAGTAATAAACAACAACACAAGTCGAAATCCATTCCTGCACCAGCTTGTTCTGGTGGTTCTGTTACTTGCCTGTATTGGAACTTGCTATGCAGACAAGAAACCTCCAAAGAATTTGTTTCGGGAGAAATTCAGCCGAAAGGAAATCGTAAAGGACATCAGCTATATTAAGAGTGCTTTGAGTATTCATCCTTCTCTTTACGAATCTGTTTCGAAAGAAGAACTGGATAGAAAATTCAGTGAATTGGAAAGCCAGCTTCCGGATAGTTTGACCCGACGAGAGTTTTACAATCGTGTGGCGCCCATCGTAGCAAGTGTAAAAGATGGTCATACAGGATTATCTTTACCCAACGATTTTTACTACATGCATTTGGATAATGGGGGAACCTTTTTTCCCTTTTCGGTTTACATGAAAAACGGCAGATTGTTTGCAGGTGATTCGGGAAAGGGAGAAATTCCAGCCAATAGTGAGATCGTATCGGTGAACAGTATTCCCGTTGACCGGATTGTAGGAAAACTACTGGACAACATGGGGGCCTTCAGCCTTCAATACAAGTACCGAACCATTGAAGAGAGATTTGGCAAATTACTTTTTGATAGCTATAACTTTAAGGATCAATTTGTGATTTCCTACATCGATTCGGATACAGGTAAGGAAAATACTGTTAAAGTAAAAGGGAAAGATAAGGACTTAAGCCGCAGCAGGGGATTTAATTACAGGGTTTTGGAGAGCAAAGTGGGCTATTTGGAGATCAACGATTTGGTGATTCAAAACTGGAATGAATATCAAAAGATGGATACGGTGGTTAACCAATTGTTCGATTCCATTGGGAGATCCGGGATCAAGGATCTGATTATCGATCTTCGAAACAACCTAGGGGGATCCGAGTTGGTGGCCAAACTGTTTTTAAAGCATCTTACCAAAAAACCATATACTATGGTGAGAAAGGAGATCAATTATAAGTTGGATAGGGAAAGCCGAAAGTTCTATCGCAGGCAACGTCGTTCTGTAATGAATACTTTGTTGTTTCCTCTTTACCCCTTTTTCTCCTGGGAACGCCATCTCTATTTTAGTAGCAAAGAGATTGTCGATACCTGGGATATAAAGGAAAGAAGTCCGCGTGCGGTGCCGGATTCCCTGTTTTTTTATGGGAATAAATATGTTGTATTTAATACCAGAACTTTTTCCAGTGCAACGGAGTTTGCCAATGTTTTTCAGCATTATGGAATAGCTCATACATTTGGAACCGAAACCGGTTGTCCTGTAGTACAGTGTGGTGAGGCAAAATCTTATTTTACACCCAATGTGCTGTTGAATATCCGGGTTTCTTCCAAGAAATTCTGGTATCCAGGTTCTGAGGATGTAGAGGAAACAGGCAAAAATCATGGCGTTATTCCCGATCATATTGTGGAGGACGATCCATTTCATTTCAAGGACGAAAAGGATCCTGTAATTAGAAGTGTTTTCGAGTTTATGAGGGGCAGAGGTTAAATTCTGCAATAGATCCGCTCTTTTTTGATTCAAGGCTCAATCCCATAGATTGTTCGGGAATATGATAAATTCAAATGAGAGGTGCAGATTTTGCATAAAAATAAGGCAAAAAACAGTTGTGCTGCATGGCGTTTTGAAGGCTTAATTTTATAGTTTTGTGGCTTCATTTTTTCAAGAGAACCAATAACTTAAAATTAACCTAATTATGACTAACAAAATTGAAGAAACGGCTAACCCGGGACCATTAGGACTGATTGGCTTTGGATTGGCAACGATCTTACTGAATCTGCACAATGCAGGATTGTTCGGATTGGATACAATGGTGCTGGCCATGGGTATTTTTATGGGCGGTATCGTTCAAATCCTGGTAGGTATGCTGGAGTTTAAGAAGAACAATATGTTCGGAATGATTGCATTTACCTCTTACGGAGCATTTTGGCTGACTCTGGTGGTATTGATTCTGCTGCCCCAATTGGGATTGGGAACTGCACCAAGTCCAATCGCAATGGGATGGTACCTCACCGTTTGGGGCTTGTTCTCATTGGGACTTTATGTAGCCACTTTTAGTATGAACTTTGCCATGAAACTACTATTTGCTACCGTTGTGGCTCTGTTTGCCCTTTTGGCTATTGCCGATTTCACCGGAATCCACCTGATTAAAACCATTGCAGGTATCGAAGGTGTTTTCTGTGGTGGTTTGGCGGTTTACATTGCCATGGCGCAACTGTTTAAGGAGACTTTTGGAAGAGATGTATTGCCCCTGGGCTAATCTTTCCCTAAGAATATAGAGAACCGGCTTCTATTTTGGAGCCGGTTTTTTTGCTTCGGATGTTTTTAATATAGAGTTTGAATTGAAAGAGGTTTCCTGCTGATTCACACTTCAATAGTCGGGGTAGGATACTTCCTGGCTCTTCGATTTTGGCAGTTAAATGTCTATGGTTAAAAATGCAAAAAAAACGTAACTTGGTTAGAGTTACGTTCTTTGAAATATTGCTTTGTTTTTTAGGCGGTCTCATTCAAACGCCTTTCATCTGCAGGCATTGAATTATCTGTAGATTTTAATCATGCTTTCGTAATATAGTACCTCGCTGTTATTTAGTACGATTTCTTTGGTAGCTTTGGTTTCCAGGTTCACTTTTAGTAGAAATTGGTCTGTTCCCTCTTCATCAAATGGGCAATAAACCAATTCGTTTGTGCTTTCTAAATATACAGGTTGAGTATAGCAATAGTTCGGTTTTTTTAATTCATGGATAGTTTCCTCGCTGCCAGTGGTCTGGTCAAGTTTTAAGATTTTTGATGGTTGATTTTCGTCATAACCATCTTTTAGTAAGTAAAGGTTGTTGGCATTGTCCGCACCCAAAGCTTCGTAATTTCCTTTTTGCGAAAGGGCGATTTCTGATTTGGTTCCGTTCTCCAAATTGATTTTAAACAGTTTCGATATGGTATCGTTATTATCATTGTTTAAAATCGCCATTACGATTTCATTGGTTTCTTCAAGGTAATTTAAGTAAACAAATTCGATTATATCAGATTCGGAGTTTTGGTAGAAAACCTTTTGCTTTCCTGTTACAGGATCAACTTTCATCAGATAAACGGCATCTCCAGTAAAAGAAGTTTTATTTAGATACAGATTGTCATCTTTGTCTGAAACCATTTCCCAGTAGTAGAAGCGATCCTCTCCCTGTAGATCAACTTTGGTTGTGTTTTTGGTTTCCAGGTTCATTTTGTACAGGGATATATTTTTACCATTTTCTTCGTCGACTGCTAAAATGGCAATCTCATTTGTTTTGGCCAGGTAGGTCATGGAAGAATAGCATACATCCTCTTCAAGAACCGGCAATTCGTATTTATCTAATTCTTCACCGGTAGCAGGATCCAATGAGACAATTGTACTCACTACATCATCATTAGAATATTTTGCTTTGATAAAGAACAGAATTTCCTTTTTTACGGTGAATACTCCAAAATCAATAGATTTATCGGCCACCTTTACGGTTAGATTTCCGGTAGTGGCTCCCTCGGGAACTATTACCTTTAATTCACTGGCAGAGGCTTGCAGTATTGTGGCTTGTACCTCGTTAAAGGAAACAATGTTTTCCTCTTTGTTTTCGCTAAAACCTTCGCCGGTTAGAACAACTTCATCACCAACTATTCCTTCGTTGATGTTGAGTTTATCCGCCTTTAAAATTACAACAGGATCATCGTTGTCGTCGCTACAGGAAAAGTTTATCAATCCCATAAGAAGCACGAGAAGTAAAAATTTAGTTTTCACGTTTTTTGATTTTAATGGTTTAATATTATGTAATACATGACAAATGTACATAAAAATAAATATGAAGTTGTTTTGCTTGTCCTTTTTTTTGGATTGTTATGTACTGATTTTGTTTATTTGTGTTCTTTCCTTTTTGCTGCTGAAATGGTAGAAGTAAATACCCTTTTAGTATTATTTTATGTTGTGTATAACATGGGGGAGTTCGATCTTTCGTCTTCTCTTTACTATTGAATCAGGTTTTCCTTTAACCTTTTTGCTGCAATCCTGTAGGAGAGAGGTAACTCTATTGGTTTTTTCTGTTTAAAATGAGATAGAGGTGCTGTATTAAATGAAATTGCGATTTTCTTTACCACAAATGTGTATGCTTCTTTTGCATTCCAATGGTATAGGCACAGGCCTGCCCGGGCAGAACGGTGAAGTGCTGAAGCTATCTACTTACGCTTTTGATAGCGGTAGTATTTATTTTGTGTAAATGCAAAAAAAAGAACGTAACTTGGTTCAAGTTACGTTCTTTGATATGTTGTAGTATTATACCGGCACCTGTTTTCAAGGACCGTTTAATAGTTCTTACCGTTTATATGAATTCTACCGATTGTTTATTTGTATAAGCCATTCAATACTATACATCTCCTGACTAACAAATAATATTTTGGTATTATACCCCATTGTAACGGGGCTATAAACAGCTCCGATTTTCTAAAATGGTATTACATGTAAAGAGGGATCATGTTTCCGTAATAAATGTTTTCACCTGGATTCAGTTCAATTTTTAGTATAGATTTGTTATCCAGATTTACTTTAAGTAAATATAAAGTGGAATCTCCGTTATCTTCTGGTAAGTACAACAATTCATTTGTGGTTTGGAAGTAGATCGGTTTTCCCAAATAGTGATTTGTTTCTTGAAACTTAATAAAAGTTTCTTCTTTACCGGTTTCAAGATTCAGTTTAATTCCAACGGCTTCATCCTGACCTCTATCTTTCTTAATAAAATATAGATTGTTGTCCTTATCGGCGGTTAGACCCTGATAATTTCCGGTTTCTTTTAGGTTGATGTCTGATTTGGTCCCATTCTCCATATTAATTTTACCAAGCCTGGATACACTATAATCATAGTCATCCGCAATCATAACAACAACTTCATTGGCCTCTTCAAAATAAATTGGTAAGCCAAAAGAATAGCTATCTGAATATTCCTGGAATACCTTTTGTGTTCCAGTGCTTGGGTCTATTTTCATCATATATACATGATCTTGGGACATGTCCGGACACTTCGTTGCGTATAGATTGTCTTCCTTATCAGAAAACAGGTCATAGTAATAGTATCTATCCTCTCCCTCTAGTTCAACTTTTGAACAGACTTTGGTTTCCAGGTTTACCATGCACAAGCCAACATCTTTTCCGGATTCTTCGCTTATTGCCAGAATTGCCAGTTCATTTGTTTTGGCCAGGTAAGTAATACTGGAGTAAAGCCAATTTGCTCCAAATGCAGGCAATTCACAGTAGATTTGCTCCTCTCCGGTTGTAGGGTCCATTGTTATTAATGTTTCTTTGTCCACTTCTCCTGAATAATCAGATTTGATCATGAACAGGGTTTCCCTTCTTACGGTGAATACACCAAAATCAATAGATTTTTCGGCTACCTTTACGGTTAGTTTTCCAGTAGTTGCTCCCTCGGGAACTGTTACCTTTAATTCACTGGCAGAGGCTTGCAGTATTGTAGCTTGCACTTCGTTAAAGGAAACAATGTTCTCCTCCTTGTTTTCGCTAAAACCTTCGCCGGTTAGAACAACTTCGTCACCAACTTTTCCTTCGTTGATGCTAAGTTTATCAGCCTTTAAAATTACAACAGGATCATCGTTGTCGTCGCTACAGGAGAAGTTAACCAATCCCACAAGTAGCAAGAGTAATAAAAATTTAGTTTTCACGTTTTTGATTTTAATAGTTTTGTATTATGTAACAATACGCAAATGTACATAAAATATAATATTAAAATATTGTGTTGTCTTTTGTTTTGCTTGATGTGTTATAGTTTAGTATGTTACTGTTTGTTGTTGAGGTAAAAGAAGAGTTGGGAGAAGTTGGTTTTTCTTTCCTTTGCTGTTTTATGTTGATAATAATAGGAGAAGGTAAGTTCCTTCACATTCCCTTTTCGATAGAATCGGGTTTTTCCTTAGATTTTTCGCTGAAATCCTGTTGGTGATAGATAAGCCTATCGATTTTTCCTGTTTTAGTAGGGAATGGAGGTATCTTTTGTATTGATTTTCATGTTGCGATTTACTTTACAACCAATGTGTCAGCTTTTTTCGTCTCTGAGATGTATTTTTCTACCAACTGTTCCAAAACCTCAAGGGGGAGGGAGCCGTTTTGCAGTACGACGCTGTGGAATTTCTTGATTTTGAATTGTTCCCCTAAGGCTTGCCTTGCTTTTTGCCGTAGTTCCAGTATTTTTTGCATGCCAATGGTATAGGCGCAGGCCTGCCCGGGCAGAACGATGTAGCGTTCCACTTCGGCTTCGATTTCTTTTTGTCCCATACCGGTGTTGGCTTTCATGTAGGCAATGGCATGTTCGCGGCTCCAGCGTTTGTAGTGGATGCCGCTGTCTACCACCAGTCGCACAGCCCGGAACAATTCAGACTTCAGCCGTCCCAGGTTGCCGTAGGGATCTCCATCGTAGTAGCCTTCCTCCCAAACCAGTTGCTCGGTATACATTGCCCAACCCTCCACATAGGCAGTAAAGGGAATCAGGTTTCGGAACAGTGGCAATCCTTTTAATTCCGATTGAATGGCCAATTGGAAATGGTGGCCCGGAATTCCTTCGTGAATGGCCAGGGTGGGCATATCAAATTTAGGCAATTCGTTCAATGCATCCAGCCGAATGTAAAAAATACCTCCCCGCTTTCCATCCAGGGAAGGGGGCTCGTAGTAGGCAAAAGCGGACGATTTCTCCTTGAAGGGGGGTACCCTTTTTACCTCAAGGGGAGCCTGGGGACGAATTTCAAAAATATCATCAAGTTTGCTTTCGATACTTGCAATGATGTTTTGGAAATCTTTTAAGCATTGCTCTTTGCTTTCTTCCTTTTCGGGATACACGAAGCGTTTCTCTCGGGCAATTTGCCGGAGGTAGCGACTTACGCTCTTGGATTGATTGGTATACCCCCGGCTGGCCAGCAGTGCCCGCATTTGAGACTGGATTCGCGCCACTTCCAGCAGGCCCAGCTCATGTACCTCCTCTGGTTTGATATCAACCGTTGTATAGTGCTTTAAAAGGTAGGAGTAGAATTCGTACCCGCGGGGAAGTTTCCAAACCCCTGCATCGTTGGTGGCTTTTAATTGCATTTGGCCCAGTTGGGCAATCAGTTTTCGGTAGGCTGGAAAAACGGTGGATTCCAACTCTGCCTTTGCCTGCTTCAGGTATTTCTCTGTATTTAGATCCTGTTTTGCATGCTCCAGTTTGTGTTTAAAGGAGGTGTACAGAAGGTTCTGTTCGGTAGGAGGAGCAATAAATTCCCGGATTTGCTTCAGTACTTTTTCGATTACAAATTTAGGCGGAAGAATGTTTTTCTCCTCCCGGATCTGCAAGCTCTCAATTACCTGGTCGAATTTGGTGTCGAATTTCGACAGGCGGGAGATGTAGGCCTTTGCATCCGATGGCTTTTCCACTTTGTGGTAGCTGTCTAAAAAAGAGGGCAGGGTAGACTGTATTCCATTGAATTGATTTACGGGGTAATCGTGATAGGGGAATTGGTGGCCCTCCACCAAATCAGACAGGAAGGTTTCCAGTATTTTTGTATTGAGCAGCTGTTCTGGTGATTGCCATTTTTTGGAATAGCTTCGCAGGGTAGTCAGATAGGTCTCCGTTTTCTTTCGAAGAGCAGCTTTGTGTTTTTCTGAGACATCTGTTAATTCATCCTTGTACCAGTCATTCAGATAAGGTACACCTGCCATGGTGATGGTTTCCGGATCCTCCAGCAGGTAGCACACCATTACCTTGTTGTAGAAATGATCAATAAAGATCGGGCGGAACCAGATCAGGTTGATCAGGAATACAACAACACCGATGATAGCAGTGAGCAGCAGAAACTTTATTGTTTTTAGAAGCATTCGCAACATGGCCGAATAGATACCAATGGTTTACAATTGAATTATTCAAAATGCCTTTCCTTTCCTAACAATCAAAAGCGGAAAGCAGAAGGCTTAGCAAAGATTCGTTCATTAGGTGTTTCGAATAGTTATGGTTTTATATCCAACCGGAAGAGTCGAAATTGCAATGAATTCGATACCCCTCCGATTGAAATAGGTTGAAACAGGTTTTCTTTGGAAAATATCTTAGTCTGTTCCCGGATATTAGCGAGTCAGCACTTTCCGTTAGTGACCGGAGATTCTGCAGTATTGACTCACACAAGGTTTACTGGTGATTGGGGCATTAAAAGCTATCCATTTCAGATGGAGTAGGTTCTTAATAATAAACCTATTATGAATTTAATGATTATTGATATTCGGTGCAAAAATATTTTTTCAGTATTGCTTTTTTCCTGATCGAGAGAAAAAATAGGGAGGCATTCTTCAATAGTCGGGTCAGGATACATCCTGACTCCGGAGAATCAGTTCTTTTGTGTTAAATGTGTCGCAAAACAATCAAAAGATTCAGTTCAAGCCCTTCAGGCTTGGGTTTTGTTGTAATTTTCACCATGGGTTTCACCCATGGCTACTCATAATTGGACTCCTTTGGAGTCTGATTAGTAGCATAAACCTTAAGGGCGTTTGGGCTACTGTTTGTTGAATCGAAAGAAACTTACTTCGAAACACGCTGCAATAGTCGGGTCAGGATACATCCTGACTTAAAGATATTATAAGCTCTGTTTGTGTAATCTAATCATTAATTGTCTGTAGTATATTGTTTTAACCCGGAGTATGGACTGCTTCTGCTATCATCGGTTTGATGTAGATTTTGGAACTTTTTCCCCGGGAATGAAAATCTACGGTGATGCTGGTTTCGTGAGTTTGGTATTGAGGATGAGTGATGATGGCCTTGTAGCTGCCCTTTGGGAATTTACGAATCCAAAGTCTTCCCTGTGATGAGGTGTAGCGGATTTGCTTTAATTCCGGTATACAAACCCTGGCACCGGGGATGGGGTTTCCCGTTGAATAATCCAGGACCTGTTTTAAAACGGCGTAACGGCTGCCTCTTGTCTTCGATGGGGAAAAAGCTGTAGTATATGCAGAGGAGAGGTTGGGATGCTTGTCCATGAAGGGGATCATGAGTTTTTCCAGCTTCTTCAATTGTTTGTTGAGTGAGCGAAGCATTTCAATGATTTCTCGGTTTTGTTTCCCTCTTTCGTTTTTTCTGAGTCGGGGGACATCTATGGTGGATAGGTAATTCTGCCACTGCTCTTTGAATTTTTGAAGGTCTTCTTCCTGCAGAATGGGGCTGGGATGGGTGGAGAAGTAGCGATCGGAAGCATGAACCAGTTCCTGGATGCGTTTTATAAAAGCAGGATGGGACAGGTATTGTAGTGCTTTTTTTGAAATATTGGTCTGTTTCAGCAATTGGTCCTCCTCGTTCACAATGGCCACTTCTGTTAGGTAGGGAATAACCTTGTGCCAGAGGGTGAGGGTAAGTTTTTCCCGGGCTATCCTTTTTCCTAAGGCGAAGGTGTGGTTGGATGACTCTATCGATAGATACAATGTGTCTGCTCTTTCCACTTCTATCATATATTTTTCAGCAAAGCGGTACAGCACGGGGTAAGCTTCCAGTAGGGGGAGATGAGACTTCAGGAAATCGCGAATGCGTAGGTGTTGGAAAAATTTGGAGGAATGGATTTTTCTCATGATCCTAATTTTTTGTAAATTGAACTATTGGTTCGTTATTTGGAGTAAGCTGACGTATTCCTACTCCTGTATTCAATTGGAACCTTTCGGTTAAAAGATTTATCTGTTGCCACTAACTTTGTATCCGGTTGTAATATTGCTCCATCAGGGATGCTAAAATTGTTATCCATACAGGCAAGGTTTGCATCCGGCAACCGGAAGTTTGCTTCGGGAAGCCAAAAGGAAACATCCAGCTTGCGGAAGTTCACAACCGTCAGGTCGAAAGCTCCATCGAGGGCCCACAATCCCTGAACCACCAAGAATAATTCTTTCTCCACCTTGCTGAAATTTTGATCCACCTACCAAAAAAAACGATCCGCCTCGCTAAATTTCAGGAGCATGCAGTTTCTGTTTTTTCTCAAGCTATAGCCTTTTCGTGGGATGGGGTTGCAAATCATTTTCATCCCGTTGAGAAATTGTTTGATCTCTCTTCGGTTTCCACTTGTGGCGTTTCACCCCAAGGTCCTTCAATTGACTTTTTACAGCATCGTATTTCTTGCTTGTCACTATCTAATTTACTTTAATTTAGTGTGGTAAACAATATTTTTTATGCAGTTGTTTTTTTGTAGCATGTTCTCCCGTTAGGTTTGGGCAAACCCCATTGAGGTTTCAATCCTTTCGCGGTTCATTCACTCCAATGCTAAAGAATGGGATGCGGAGCAGATGAAAAGGTTAGGATTTCGAATTGGGATTTTTAGGCTCGTGGATGGATTTTTGATGGCCTCGGAAATGGGGTGGACAAGTTCAATTTGGATCTTCCTGTTTTCCAATAGCAGGAGGGAGATATGCCGGGTTGGACTGGTTCGAATCGAATCAGCTTCTCTACTGCCTGTCTTAGGGGAAGGAAGAACTTTTTCCTCCTACAATTGGAAGTAATGAGTCGGATGAATCTTTAGCAAATTATCAATTCGACCCTGTTTTAGGTCAATACGATGGAGGATAGGATCGAAAAATGTGGAAGAAGGAGTTTTTCCGTGTTTTGCCAATTGTTTGTAAGAACAATCAAAGTTTGAAAAAGAGTATTCCTAAGATATAGTTTCTTAGAAATCTTCTGTTGTTCCAAAAAGTATCGTATAACACAAAAGAAATAGGCAACCCATTGGGTTGCCTTTTTATGTTAAGGGGTGTGTTGCTTATACAATACCTGCGAAGCCCATGAAGGCCAATGCCAACAGTCCGGCGGTAACCAGTGCGGCAGGAGTACCTTTCATTCCTTTGGGCAGTTCGATCAGGTCAAGATGCTCGCGCAATCCGGCGAACAGTACTAAAGCCAAACCGAAACCAATTGCTGTAGCTCCTGAGAATACAACTGCTTCCAGCAGGTTGTAATTCTTCTGGATGGTCATAATGGCCACACCCAGAATGGCACAGTTGGTGGTAATCAGGGGAAGGAATACTCCCAATGCCTGGTAAAGGGCAGGACTCACCTTCTTCAGGATGATCTCAACCAGCTGTACCAATGCTGCAATTACCAGGATAAAACTGATGGTTTGCATGTAACCGATACCGAATGCATCCAGTACATATTTCTGCAACAGGTAGGTAATAATGGTTGCCAGAATCATAACAAAGGTTACGGCTCCGGTCATCCCTACTGCAGAGGAAACTTTTTTGGATACCCCAAGGAAAGGGCAAATTCCAAGGAACTGGGCCAATACGATGTTATTTACAAAGATGGCCGATATGATAATTACTATATATTCCATGCTATACCTCCTAAGCTTTTCTCATTTTATTAATAAATGCGATCAGGTAACCCAGGGCCAGGAAGGCACCCGGAGCCAATACGAATACCAGTGCTCCGTACGAATCGCTGAAGATTTGTACACCAAACATTTTACCTGCTCCAAAGAACTCACGAACGGCTCCCAGCATGGTTAATGCCATAGCAAAACCAAGTCCCATACCTGCTCCGTCGATAATGGAAGGAAGCGCTTTGTTTTTGGAAGCAAAGGCTTCGGCTCTACCCAATACCACACAGTTTACTACAATCAGAGGGATGAAAAGTCCCAACTGCTCGTGCAAAGCAGGCAGGTAGGCAGCCATACAAAGGTCTACCACTGTTACGAAGGATGCAATAATTACAATAAAGGAAGGAATACGAACCTTATCGGGAATTTGGTTGCTCACCAGCGATACTACCAGGTTGGACATGATTAGTACGAAGGTGGTTGCCAATCCCATTCCCAAACCGTTGATGGCCGATGAGGTAACCCCAAGGGTGGGACACATCCCCAACAGAAGGGTAAATACGGCGTTTTCCTTGAAAAAGCCTTTGGAAAAATTCTGCCAATGATTCATTAGTTGGATCCTCCTTTCTTTAGGTTGTCTGTTTTGGTGGTTGCCGAAGTATATGCTTCCACATTACCGGCGCCTCCACCAAGATTTTTTTGTGCGTAAGCGTTGTAGGCTCGTTGAACCGCGTCCAAAAATGCACGGGAACTGATGGTGGCTGCAGTAATTGCATCCACATCTCCTCCGTCTTTACTTACAGTAAAGTTGATTTTGGATGGGTTCTTTCCTCTAATGTCACTCTTTTTCATTTTGGGATCGTCCGACTTGAACCAGTCAGCCATTTTTGTTCCCAAACCAGGAGTTTCCTTGTGCTCCAGAATGCTATAGTTGTTGATGGAACCGTCAGGCTTTAAGCCTACCATCACCCACACCAAACCGGAGAACCCTTTGTTGGTATAGGTTTTAATTGCAGTACCAACCAGTTGTTCACCCTTTTTGGCAGGGTAGAACTCCAGTTTGCCACCGTCGGGCATCTCCACTTCGTACATCTCCGAATCGGGATTGTTGTCGAAGGCAGGTACTACTTCTTTAATTGCTTTCAATTTCTTGGCCAGCTTTGCGGCCTCGATAGGTCCTTTGGTCAGTTCGTAAACGTAACCAAGGGATGCTGATGCTACCAGTGTTACAATGAATAGCACCAGTACCATATTGATGAATGTAGATTCTTTTTTTCCAGCCATTTTACTTTCGTTTAATGCTTTCAAATCCGGTGCTTACTTGCGCTTTTCACCGAAACGTTTGGGTTTAACATACACGTTGATCAGCGGAGTAAAGGCATTCATAATCAGAATGGCAAAGGATACTCCTTCGGGATAGGCTCCAAATACGCGGATTACCACGGTAAGGATACCAATTCCCGCACCGTAAATCAACATTCCCTTGTTCGACATGGGCGAGGTTACGTAGTCGGTTGCCATGTAAATACCTCCCAGTAGCAAACCACCGGTTAGGATATGAAACATTGGTCCGGCATAGGCTTCAGGATTCGCCATGTGAAGGATACCAGTGAAAATGGCAACGGTAGCGATAATGGATACCGGAATGTGCCAGGTGATGATCTTTTTGTACAGCATGTACAGCAGACCCAGAATCAAGGCGGCACCGGCAATCTCACCCATCGAACCTCCCATGTTCCCCAGGAACAGGTCCAGGTCGCTGGGAATCTGACCGGTCAGCTCAGAAAGAGGTTTTCCACTCTTCAGTCCCTCCTTGATGATGGCCAGAGGTGTAGCCCCGGTTTCAGCATCAAGGTAATTGGTGTTAAAGCCAAGGGGCTTAGGCCAGCTGGTCATTTGCACCGGAAAGGAGATCAGAAGAAATACACGTCCAACCAAGGCAGGGTTGAAAATATTGTTCCCCAGACCTCCAAATGTCATTTTACCCATTCCGATAGCTACCAAAGCACCAATCATGATAATCCAGATCGGAAGATTGGATGGTACGTTAAAGGCCAGAAGGATACCGGTGATCAGGGCCGAACCGTCGTTTACGGTTGGCGTAACTTTTAGCAAATATTTCTGTATTGCAAATTCAAATAGATAACAGGATGCGACCGCAGTTAAAGTAACAATGATGGCACCCATTCCGAAGTACCAAAAGGAAAAGAGCAGGGCCGGAAGCATCGCTAATACCACACCATACATGTTTTTCTGTATGGTATCTCCACTGTGTACGTGGGGAGACGGAGCGACAATTACTTTGGTGTTCATTACTCTGTATAAATTAGTTTATTTTTTTTCAATAGTTCACTCAAAGGGATTAGCCTTTACGGCTTCTCATGATTTGGCCTACTTTGCCTTTACCCAAACGGATGTAATCCAAAAGGGGACGGTTGGCAGGACAGGTGTAGCTACAAGAACCACATTCGATACAATCCATTACGGCATCGTTCTCCAGTCGTTCGTAGTTTTTCTTGTCGGCCAGTACCATCAACAGGTAAGGTTCAAGCCCCATAGGACAAACCGAAACACATTTTCCGCAACGGATACAGTTCTGTGTCGGTTTTCTTTTGGCTTCTTCGTTTGGCATGATCAGGATACCCGAGCTCCCTTTGGTTAAAGGAACTTCCGTATTCACAAGAGCTTTTCCCATCATTGGGCCACCACCGATAATTTTACCTGTATCTTCTGGTAATCCCCCGGCTGCATCAATCAAATCCTGAACAGGAGTTCCGATACGGAAGGTCCAGTTGGATGGATTCTTTACCGATTTTCCGGTGATGGTTACCACTCGTTCGATCAGAGGCTTGTTCTTTTGAACGGCTTCGTAAACTGCAAATGCAGTTCCCACATTCTGAACTACCGCACCTACTTCGATTGGAAGAGCTCCGGATGGTACCTCACGGTTGATGGTAGCAGAAATTAATTGCTTCTCACCCCCTTGAGGGTATTGTGTTTTCAAAGGGCAAACTTCCACTCCCTGGTAGTTTTTGGCCAGATTGGTCATGTGGTTGATTGCATCAGGCTTGTTGTTCTCGATACCGATGATAGCGCGATTTACATTCAGGGCTTTCATCAGGATTTGAACACCTACCATAATTTCATCGCCTTTTTCCATCATCAACTGGTGGTCGGAGGTAAGGTAAGGCTCACACTCCACAGCATTAATGATGAGTACTTCGGCAGTTTTTCCCGGAGGAACCGAAAGTTTTACATGGGCAGGAAAGGTAGCTCCCCCTAAACCTACGATACCGGCTTCGCCTACTTTTTTAACGATTTCTTCAGGTGTAGCGGTAATCTCTTTCTTAAGATCGGTGCTTCGGTCGATGTTTGCATCCCATTCGTCACCATCAACTTTGATAATAACCGAAGTTCTGCGGAAACCGGTGGCGTCCATCACATCGTCCACTTTGAATACGGTTCCCGAAACGGAAGAGTGGATGTTGGCGGATACAAATCCGGTTGATTTGGCGATGATTTGGCCTACCTTTACTTCATCGTTTTTCTTTACGATGGGAGTGGCAGGTGCACCAATATGTTGAGCGATAGGAATCGTTACCATTGCGGGTATCGGCAATGCCTGGATTGCGTTTCCGGCGGAAAGCTTGTTTTCTGCCGGATGGATACCTCCTATTGAGAATGTCTTTAACACTGATTAGTTCCTCCTATTTATTTATTATCAGATGTTGTTTCGTTAGATTGATCAGCCTTTGAATCAGGCTTTGCTTTTGGGGCAGCTTCAGCCTCCTTTTTCGGAGCGGTTTTGGCAGCAACCGGCTTTGCAGCTGGTTTTTCCTTACGTGGAGGGAAGTTCAGTTCGTGGATGGCATTGGTAGGACAAACAACAACACATTTTCTACACAACTTACATTTGTTGTAGTCGATATAGGCCAGGTTGTTTTCCAGTGTGATGGCATCAAAAGGACACTCCTTCACACATTTTCCACATCCGATACAAGCTGCACTACAAGCTTTGCGGGCAACAGCACCTTTGTCTTTGCTTACGCAGGACACGAATACTCTACGGCTCTTAGGGCCTTTCTTTCTCAGCTCGATGATGTCGTTAGGGCAAGCAGATACACAGGCTCCACAAGCTACACAGTTTTCCTCGATAACAACGGGAAGACCGGTTTCCTTGTCCATATACATGGCGTTGAAGTTACAGGCATCAACACACTCGCCCAATCCCAAACATCCGTGCTTACATCCGGTTTCACCGCTGTATAGCGATGCCGAAATGGTACAGGATGCCGCACCGTCGTACTGGTTGGTTTTAGGCCGGTTGGCGCAGGTTCCGTTACAGCGAACTACTGCAACTTTGGGTTCTTGTGCATTCACTTCCTGTCCCAGAATCTTGGCAATGTTAGCCATGGTTTCGGCACCTCCAACCGGACAATTCAAATCATCCAGATTATCAGCTTTTACCATGGCCTCAGCAAGTCCGCGGCAACCAGGATAACCACAACCACCACAATTGGCAGCAGGAAGGGCCTCTTCTACCTGGTCGATACGAGGGTCTTCATACACTTTGAACTTTTGTGCCACAAAGTACAGGATTATCGCAGCGGCAATCCCGATGGCACATAATGAAATAATGGTGTATACAACTATAATACTCATAGTTAAAAAGGTTTATACAATTTTTTGTATGGTAAATGAAAACGTTTTCTTCAGTTTGTGTTTAAAAAGAGCTAAAACAGCATAGTATGGTACAAGGATGATTAGACCATTCAGGCCAATCCATAACTCATTATCTGTAAATGCCGCCGTAACAAACATGGCCAGCAGCACCATGACGAAGGGAAGTACGTAAGCCAGAAGAAGGGCTACCCATCCGAGGGATTCCCGATAGGCTACGTTTACTTTGTCTCCTACCTTATATTGATTGCTGTAATCGATTATCTCGATTGATTTCTCTTTCATGTCTGCCATACTGCAAGCACCTTTGGCATGGCATCCGGCGCAGGCGGAAACATTCAAAATGGAAACGGAAATTACACCATTTTCTATTTTTTCAATGGTTCCAATATGGTCTATTTGTTTTGGAGTTTTCATCTGTTTAGAATTTGATTTTTATTTGTCAGATGGATGTCGCCATTAAAATATCCTTCAGTGTAATCAACGTTTTATTCATGGCTCGGTTCATCTGTTTAAATTTATTTTCAAAGTTCAGATGGAACTCCCAAATAAATTTGATTTTCCTCTTGTGTATAAGACCCTTAACTATTGGGATGGATGATCAAATTTGCATGGTCGTTTCACGAAAATATTGTCCCTAATTAAATACGGTTCGCAGCAAAAATAATATTTTACAACATATTCTAATGGGAGGCAGGTCTATTTATAGCGTGTTTAAATAGAGCGAGTTCCTTATGTTTGCAAACTAGAGATTACAATTTTTGAGCTATCTGCAAATGGTCCAGTGCCTTTCGTTTGCGGAATCAAAAAAAATGAAATCTCATGCTGCAAATTGGCGAAAAGATCAATTTTATTTGCTAGTCTTTTAGTTCCCATTTAGTTCCATTAAATCTTTGCCTTTGTGTAAGATAATTAACGATTTAATTCTGTAATTCAGCTTTCTGTAGGCTTCCTGCTTATTCCATTTGCCAGGATGAATCTCATTATTGGGTAGAATAAATAAGGAGGACTGAGAACAAGCCTGAAAGGAATGGAGAGGGGATCAAAGAGCTGTCAATATTCCTGACAACTCTTTGGGGATCGTATTCTGTTCTTAATTCAGAGGCAGGCGGAATGCCACATAGGGAGTTACCATGTTATCTGCTCTGAAATTGCCATCGCTTCCCTGTATCCAGGTCCAGCGATAATCAACCCCGGTTACTAGGAACGGATTGATTTTATAGGCGAAACGCATCAGTGCCAGAGAGGAGGAATCGAACTTCAGTGCGTCACTTACCCTGGTCAGATTTCCTTTGGTATAACTTCCCTCAATAATGATCTTATCAAAGAGATCCTGGGTTCGTAGGTTTAATTGCAACAGAGCCGGGGTGGTTTCGCTAACATTGTCAGGTAGCATCAGGTTTCCTCCAATCAAAATTTTGTCGATAAAGGAGGCTGTAACGGATCCGTAAATGCCCTGTTTCTTTTGCGCATCACCCAAAGCCAGGATTTTGGCATCTTTATTTACTTCGTAGATGGCATCAAAGAATTGAGGCAGGTAGTTGCTGCTGTACCATAAGCGTTCAATACGGGCATTCAACCGGAATACATTCCCAATTACATTCATGTTGGCATTTAAGCCCATTCCGAAACCATCTCCGGAATCATGGCCTTGAGTAGGTGGGGTGGTGGCATAAAAAGCAGCCAGGGAATCCGATTTTACTTTGTTTAGTTTGCTGTATTGCATGTATGCTGCAAGATTGATGAAAGAGGAGTTGATGAGGGTGATACCCATATCCCAACCCCAGGCGCTCATACCATCGCTAAGGAATTCATTTTTCTCCTCTGTCCCGCTGTAGCGTGCGGTGTGATCCTTATCTTTCACGAAAGTAAATCCGAAGTCCAGTGTTTTGATTACCGGAATGTCTGATTGTCCGAAAGGCCGGACATATGGGCGAATTGCAAAAAGATTAAAGGATTCCAGGTTAAAATCACTGTACAAGCCCTCCACTCCAAATGTTTTTTTAACGATAATATCATAGGTGAAACCTACCTTTCGGTTCTCAAAACTCACCGAGTTGGAGTAGTTGTTTACCAGGCTTCCGTAACCAATACGTTCCCCCTTTAATTCTCCGATCTTGAAGAATACGGGATCCTGTTTTTTGCGACCATAACGGAAATAGCTAATCAGGCGTAATACACCTGCATCTTTCTTGAATTCATCGCTGTAGAAATTCCCATTGTCTAAATTGAAGTAAAGTGGGATATCCAGACCAAAACCGATTTTGCCCAGGTTCAGTTCGGGTTGAAATCGCATGCCTGCGTAGTTTTGTCCTCCAATGCGGGTAATCCCCAGGGCGCCGGTTAGATAGCTGGTTGAGTCCATTAGGGATAAGCTGGTGAAGGAGTTGTCGAAATTAAAGGAACTGGTTTGTTCTTGGGCCAGTGTATTCTTGCTTGTGGTAAAAAAAGTAAGCAGGAATACAGGGATAAGGTAGTAAAGTGTTCTCATACAAAGAATTTAAGTTTTTGGTATGGTTGGTTTACGATTAATTATCTTATTGTATACTCTATTCCAGGAAATAAATTTACAATAAAGAAAGTAATGAATGGTGCAGATTAACATGGAATCTATTGTATTGTTAATTGGATTTTGATTGTTGGTGTTCTGTTTCCTTTAATTAAGTTTAGCTAACAACTTGCTGTTTGATTGTGTTGTGGGGCGGTTGGTGAAAAATAGAGTTTCAAAAAAATAAATTTATGTGTTACAGTTACACGAATTAATTATAATTTTGAATTGATATTTTCTTCGGGGCAGGGCGTAATTCCCTACCGGCGGTTAAAGTCCGCGACTCCTGTAAAAAGGATTGATTTGGTGAAATTCCAATACCGACAGTTAAAGTCTGGATGAGAGAAGAAATAGATGAGCTACATGCAGGTTGCTGAGGTTAGGATATGTTTTGCCCTAAAGAATTTCTGTATACTAATTTTTAAATTCAAGGGTGAAATGAAAACGATTAACGATTTTGGAGTTGACTACAAAGAACGTGTAGAGAACGCGATCAGAAAACTGCAAAATGGAAAAGGAATTCTGCTTGTTGATGATGAGGACAGAGAAAACGAAGGAGACATTATCTATGCAGCAGAAAAGATGACTGCTAAGGATATGGCTTTAATGATTAGAGAGTGCAGTGGTATTGTGTGCTTGTGTCTTACACCTGAAAAAAGTGAAGAACTTCAATTGTGTCCAATGGTAGAGCATAACAATAGCCAAAACAAAACTGCTTTTACCATCTCTATCGAAGCTAAAGAGGGTGTTACTACCGGAGTTTCGGCAGCAGATCGAATTCAGACGATTAGGACTGCCATTTCTGATACTGCCCAACCGGATGATCTTGCCCACCCCGGGCATGTTTTCCCATTAATAGCAAAAAGTAATGGTGTGTTTGAAAGACGAGGACATACCGAAGGGAGTGTTGATTTGGTGAAGCTTTCCGGTTTGGGGGATTCAGCTGTTTTGTGTGAATTGACCAATGAGGATGGAACAATGGCAAGATTGCCTGAGATTGTGGAGTTTGCAGAAAAACATGAAATGACTGTAGTTTCTATTGAGGATATTTTTCAATACAGAAAACAGCTCGGTGCAGAAATAAAAGAATCTGAAAAAGCCAAGTGTTAAAATCAAGAACGTACAACAATGTAGTTGGAAGGCAATGGATTGAAGTGTTGAGTTCTTTTGGGAAAAAGGAGAATTCAATCCAAATTTTTCAGTTGTATTACGTGTTTTAATAACTATTTCTTGAGAATTATTTTGAACAAGCATTTGGTTAATAGCTATTAATCAAATGCTTGTTTTGTATAAAGATGTTGATAGTGTTTAGCTGATTACGCTCCAGTTGATTTTTGTTTTTGACAGGCGTTTCACCTGTTTGGCGAGGGTGAAATTCTCTGTTTTTTCTAACAGAGGATCTTCCTCCAGAATTTGACTTGCAATGTCTCTGGCATACTGCAGCAGTTGACCGTCTTTTCCCAGGTTGGCTATTTTTAAGTCGTAGGCGATTCCGCTTTGCTGGGTTCCCTCAATATCCCCGGCACCCCGCAGTTTTAGGTCCACTTCGGCAATTTCAAAGCCATCGTTGGTTCTTACCATGGTTTCAATTCGTTTGCGCGATTCGTTGGAGATTTTGTGTGACGACATTAATATACAGTAGGATTGTTCGGCTCCCCGGCCCACCCTGCCTCGTAGCTGGTGCAATTGCGATAATCCGAATCGTTCGGTGCTCTCAATTACCATTACCGAGGCATTGGGGACATTTACTCCTACTTCAATCACGGTGGTTGCCACCATAATTTTGGTTTCTCCCCGTGCAAAGCGTTGCATTTCTTCGTCTTTTTCCTGGGGTTTCATTTTTCCATGCACCATACTAACCCCATATTTTTCGGAGGGGAAGTGGCTGGTTATTTGTTCGTAGCCCTGCTCCAGGTTCTTGTAATCCATCTTTTCCGACTCCTTAATCATTGGATAAACCATATAAACCTGTCGCCCCAGATCAATTTGTTTCTTCATGAAGTCGTAGATTCTCTGTCGCTTGTTTTCGTAGTAATGTACGGTTTGAATGGGTTTCCTGCCAGGAGGTAATTCGTCAATCATGGACACTTCCAGGTCGCCATACAGAGTCATGGCTAAAGTTCTGGGGATTGGTGTGGCAGTCATCACCAAAACATGAGGTGGAATATAATTCTTTTTCCACAATCGTGCTCGTTGTGCGACTCCAAAGCGGTGCTGCTCATCTATAATTACCAGTCCCAGGTTTTTGAATTGTACTGCATCTTCCAGAAGGGCATGGGTTCCCACCAGTATTTGTAATTCTCCTGATTGTAACTGTTCGTGTAGGATTCTTCTTTCCTTGGTTTTGGTGGAGCCGGTTAGCAGAGCTACTTTTACATCCATTCCATTTAGGAATTCACAAATGGTTTCGAGATGCTGGTTGGCCAGAATTTCTGTGGGAGCCATTAAGCAAGCCTGGCAACCGTTATCGATTGCCATTAGCATACACATTAGGCCCACAAGGGTTTTTCCACTCCCCACATCCCCCTGAAGCAGTCGGTTCATTTGTTTTCCGGTTGCCACATCCTTGCGGATTTCACGTATCACTCGCTTCTGAGCATTCGTTAACTCAAAGGGAAGATTGTTTTTGAAGAAGTGGTTGAAATTGTCCCCAATTACCTTGAAGGCATGTCCTTTGTACATTACTTTGCGCTTCATCTTCATTTTGAGGATGTTTAGCTGGATGTAGAAAAGTTCTTCGAATTTCAGGCGGTATTGGGCTTGTTTTAGTAATTCCGTATTGTGTGGGTAATGTATATTGGTGATTGCCTCATGTAGTGTAATCAGGTTTAGTTTTTGAATCAGATAAGCAGGAAGGGTTTCGGGGATTTTCCCATTCACGGTTTTTAGAACTGTTTCCTGTAATTTGTGAATGGCCTTTGAGTTGAGGAAACTGCTTTTCATCTTCTCTGTCGTTTGGTAGAAAGCCTGGAGTGAGGCTTTGAAGCCATTCTTGCGATTTTCGGCCAGTTCCAGTTCCGGATGCACCACATTTACCCGTCGGTTGAATTCAGCGGGCTTACCAAATACAATGTATTCGGTGTTGGGTTTTAAGCTGTTCTTTATGTATTTAGCTCCTTTGAACCAGACAAGTTCCAGGGTTCCTGTACCATCGGTGAAATAGGCTACCAGACGTTGCTGTCTTTTTTCTCCTATCATTTCTACATTGCTAATGGTTCCTCTTACCTGGATGTAGGGCAATTTGGAATGGACTTCGTTAATTTTGTAGAAACGAGTTCTATCGACGTATTTAAAGGGGAAGTAGTAGAGCAGATCCTCGTAGCTATGAATCCCCAGTTCCTGGTTTAATACGGAAGACCTTTTGGGACCTACTCCCGTTAAGAATTTTATATCCTGTCCGGCTAATTCTGACATTTACCTTTTTGTTCCAATTAAAATTATACAATCATCGGAATATCCCGAATGTTTATAGCAGAGTTGCTAAAATGCTGATAAATATTATAAAGAAGTAAAAGCCTACCAGATGGCTGGCTTTATAAAATTAATCGGTAGTAAAAGTATAAAACCTACCTGAGATGATCGTTAAATTCCAAAACAAAATGGAATGATTAACCAATTTACTGTCCCGTGGGAATGTTTTTCATACTCTATAGTAACAGGATTTTTAATTTGGAGTTAGTTTTGAAGAAAATGCTTTATTTTGAATGTGTGTTTAGAATAGGAACCTGTTTTTTATGGCAATATTCTTTTTTCTAGTGAATTGAGGAATGATTTTGGAGGGGAAAAGAGGTTTACTGTTTTTTTGCGGAAAAAAGGAATTAGCTTTGCCTCAATAATTGGGGTATAGGATTCGTTGATAATAGGAAGGATCGAAAGAAGAAAGATTATGTAATAAAGTTATAGGAAGGTCTTTTATTTTTTCGATAAAATTTTAAATTTGTAGTAGTCATATTTTTATATGGAAAATATTATCAGTTTACAGGATATTGGTAAGGATTACCTTGTAGGTGATCAGAGGGTAGAGGCTTTGAAATCTGTTTCTCTGGGCATTCGTAAGGGAGAATATGTTGCTATTATGGGGCCCTCCGGTTCAGGGAAATCCACATTGATGAATGTGATTGGAGGTTTGGATACACCTACCAGGGGAGATTACGTATTGAATGGGAAAAATGTGAGTCGATTGAATGATGAGGAGCTGGCCCATATCCGTAACAAAGAAATCGGATTCGTTTTTCAGAGTTTTAATCTTTTACCTCGGTCCAGTGCACTTGAAAATGTTATGCTGCCCTTGATTTATGCTGGGCAACCGAAACGAATTCGCATGCGAAAGGCCCTGAAGGCTCTTACGAATGTTGGTTTACACGACCGGATTCTGCATAAGCCCAATGAGCTTTCGGGTGGACAGCGTCAAAGGGTTGCTGTAGCGCGGGCTTTGGTGAATCAACCATCCATTATTTTGGCTGATGAACCTACCGGAAATCTGGATACCAAAACCTCTTATGAGGTGATGAAGCTTTTGGAGGAGATCTATAGTAAGGGCAATACTATTATTTTGGTTACACATGAGGAGGATATTGCCCGGTATGCAAGAAGAATTATTCGGCTGCGGGATGGAAATATCGAATCGGATGAATTGAATCGGGTTGATGCTGAATTGGAAGAAGAACTAAATTATAATTGAAAAGATAATGTCTAAATTTAAAGTATATACTAAAACTGGTGATGCCGGAACTACCGGATTGATTGGTGGCACACGCGTACCAAAACATCATTTGCGTTTGGAGGCATACGGAACCGTTGATGAATTGAACTCCTACATTGGTTTGATTCGTTCCTATGATATTGATGAGCATTCAAAGGAAGTACTTTACATCATTCAAAATAAGTTGTTTTTAATTGGGGCCAGGTTGGCTACTGATGAGTCGAAATCTGATATGAAGGAAAAATTACCTATATCGGAGGAAGATATCTCTCTTTTGGAGAAAGAGATGGATTGTATGGACGAGGAGTTGCCGGAGCTGAATAGTTTTGTTTTGCCGGGAGGAAGCCAGGTGAATGGTTTCTGCCATGTTGCCCGAACAGTTTGTCGCCGAGCAGAGCGAAGAGCCAATCAATTGTCTGTTGAGGTTGACATAAATCCATTGCTCCTGAAATACCTGAATCGCCTGTCGGATTATCTTTTTATCCTCTCGCGAAAGGTGTTAAAAGATTGTAAAATCGATGAAATAAAATGGGAACCAAACTTGTAAATTCCAAAAAAAAAATTATATTCGCAGACTGTTTAAGGAACCTAAAAAAAATTACCTATGTATTGGACACTTGAATTAGCTTCAAAGCTTGAGGATGCACCCTGGCCAGCCAGTAAAGACGAATTAATTGATTTCGCAATTCGTTCAGGTGCTCCATTGGAAGTAATTGAAAATTTACAGGAAATCGAGGATGAGGGGGAGATTTACGAAAGTATCGAGGATATTTGGCCAGATTATCCTAGTAAAGACGATTTTTTCTTCAACGAAGATGAATATTAATATGAAAGGGGCTTTTAAAGCCCCTTTTTTTAATCCTTTATTTTCGGAATTTCCATTGTTTTCAATGCCTTTACCTTACTTCCTCTTTTCTTTTCTGAAACTTCAGGGATTTTATCCCAGATAAAAATATCCTCTTTTTTCTTGGGACGGTAGTTTTCCAGCCATCTGAAATCTTTTAGGAATCTTTGCTTGGGAGGAAGTTCTCCTAGTGGATACATGTTGCCATCCGGCTTTTTGATAAAAATGATCTTGTCTATCTTGTTGTCATTGATTCGTATGGAGATATTGCTGCTCTTGGCAATGTTTACTCCCAGGATTTCGTCCTTGTCTTTCGGATAGTATAGAGTTTCTCCATTTCCATTGATATCCATGCGATACATTTTGTTGTTACGCACATAGCCCAGCATCGATTTGCCTTTTATTTGGTTGAATTTGGTGCTGTCCTCCTTCGAGCAGAGATAGGAAGCTCCGTTGAAGCGCAAATATTTGATCTTATTCTCTACGGTTTCGATGAGGATAGTGTCTGCGGTTATCTGGTTCCCTTGAGCCCAAAGAATGGGGGAGGAGAATAAACGGATTGTGGAATCTTGCATGGAGTATACCAGAGAGTCACATTTTCCCTGCAGATCCTTGCGAAAGAATTTCACGTGATTGTAGGCTTTAATCTGTTTATTTTTTGCCGAATCTGTAACTACCCGCAATGTGTCGGCATGCAGAAAGAGGGAGTCACTTTCGCTTATTTGTATCATTATAGCAGAGTCTGTAAGGAAGGCTTCTTCCGTATCTTTATGGCTTTCCAGATAATTTCCCTTTAGGATGATATTGTTTATGGTATCCTGAAGTTCGATATTATCGAATAGCTTGCCAATTCCTTTCTCCCGGTCCAGGTAGATGCTGTCTCCTTGGATGGAAAACTCATCCCTGGTCAATTGAGTGTTTTTTAGTAACTGTGAGATATTGGTTTCGGTGTTGTACCATCCGTCTTCGGAATAAAGTGTTTCTTTTTCCCCTTCAATGCGGGTTGGGCCCAAAATGAAGGCGGTATGCGTTTCTGTATTGTATTTTAGGGTATCCGAATATAGAGTGTGTTTCTCCGTTTCCACCTTTACACTGTCCTTAAAAAAGAATAGTTTATCCTCGGTGTAGTAGCGGCCGATTTGGCTTGTGAGTACATTGGTGGAGTCCACAATTTGTCCCCAATTGAAATAGTACCCCACATTTTCGTTCATATTGAAGTCCAGGTGCTCAGTGGTAAGAGTAATTCTAGGGTCCTCTAGTTTTACATTTCGGCGTACCTCTGCCAGTTTTTCGTTTCCGTCGTAACGAAGATAATCCCCGTACATGTGAATGGTGTCTCCCTGTATTACATGGACACGGCCAAATGCTTCCACCATATTTTTTTTATCATGTTGGTAGGCGCTGTCGCAATACATTTTAACATTTTCGTGGGTGATGTAAACATCCCCGATAAATTTAGAAATATCGGGAGCATTTACTCTGTCCATCCGGAGAAAGTTGGAATTCTCAATTTTAATTTTTGATTTTTGTTGTGCCCAAACAAAGCTTGGGGTGCCAGCAAAAACAAGTAGTATGAGTAGGTGTACAAATTGCTTGAAGCTAAAATGCATTCTTGTTCTAGTTTAATAATTCTTTAATAATGTCTTCTACACTGATTCTTTCTGCCTCAGCCTTGTAGTTCTTCACAATTCTGTGCCGAAGGATGGAGGTGGCTACGGCCTTAATGTCTTCAATATCCGGAGAATATTTTCCATTTAGAATAGCATGTGTTTTGGCCCCGATCACCAGGTATTGGGAAGCTCTTGGTCCTGCCCCCCAGTTGATGTAACGGTTGGCGTAGTCATGTGCTAATTCTGTATTGGGACGGGTTTTTGCAGTAAGGTTGACTGCATATTCCAGTACATTTCGGTTGATGGGAATCTTTTGGATTAATTGTTGGTAGAAAATAATCTCCTTGGCGGAAAGCACTTTTTGTAGCTCAACCTTTTTACCGGAGGTGGTGTTCTCTACAATGGAAATTTCGTCTTCCAAACTTGGATAATCCAGGTAAATGCTAAACATGAAGCGATCCAGTTGGGCCTCCGGAAGCGGGTAGGTACCTTCCTGTTCAATTGGGTTCTGAGTGGCCAAAACGAAAAAGGGATGGTCCAGCTCGTAATTGATTCCGTTGGTGGTTATTTTTTTCTCCTGCATGGCTTCCAGTAACGCAGACTGGGTTTTGGGCGGAGTTCGGTTGATTTCATCTGCCAGGATGATATTGGCAAACAGTGGTCCTTTGTTGAATTTGAACTGCCGGTTCCCATCCAGAATCTCAGTGCCGATAATGTCGGAAGGCATCAGATCCGGGGTAAATTGGATGCGTTTGTATTTAAGATCCAATACCTGCGAAATGGTGTTGACCAGGAGGGTTTTGGCCAGACCTGGTACTCCCACGAGTAGGCAGTGCCCATTACTGAAAATAGAGATCAGAACGTTTTGAACGATCTCATCCTGACCCAATATCATTTTCTGAATCTCACGGGTAAGTTCCTGGTATTTGCTTCGTAAAGCATCAACCGCTTCCACGTCGTTTTTAAAATTCATGTTTCCCGAATTTAATGGTTTGTCTAAAGACAAATCAGACACAGCAAGGGCTGTGTCTGATGTATGGCATGTTGTATGATTCGATTATTTTATCCAGCCCTTAAATCTAAAGGTACTGTTTTTGAAGGAATCATCGATGTGAATATAGGTGGATTTTTGTTTCTCTTTAATCCACTTATCCAGTATTTTCTGTTGCTTTTTAGCTTTTAGCATGTTTTCAAACTGGCTCCAGTCATCGTTAAGATTGGCCTTGTGGGCTTTGGATTCCGATTTGAGAGTAATGATTTTGTAGCTCTCTTTTCCCTGGGAATTGTCAAGGAACGGATCTGAAATTTCATTTAGTTTAATACCACTTAGATGTTGTGCAATGGCAGGAGGAAGATTATCCTGTTGGAATTTAGAGGTAGCTGTGTAGGGATTTACCAATAAACCGCCATTGTTTCGGGTATCCTTGTCGTCAGAGTAGTAGAAGGCTGCCTGATCGAAGGTAATCTTCTCAGAACGAATCTGATCTGCTATACTGTCTAGCTGACTGATAGATTTCTCACGTTTCTCATCTGAAATTTTTGCTTTCAGCAGGATGTGACGAACATTGATTCGTTCACCTTTTCTGTCAACAAGTTGAATGATATGAAAACCATACTCCGATTCAACAATTTTGGAAATTTTACCTGGTTTCAGGTTAAAGGCTTCGTTGGCAAATTCCGGAACTAAAGAGGAACGTGTTGTGTATCCCAATTCTCCACCTCGTTGAGCACTACCGGGATCTTCTGAATACAAAACGGCCAGGGTGGCAAAACTTTCGCCTTTGATAATGCGATCACGGAAGCCTCTCAATCTTTCCCGGATACGATCCTTCTCCTCAACGTCAATTTCCGGATATTTTACGATTTGTTGAAGCTCAACTTCTCCTGCAATCTCAGGTAAGCTGTCTTTGGGAATGTTTTCATAGAAATCACGAACTTCAGCAGGGGTGAGGTGGATGTTCTTGGTGATTTCCGCCTGCATTTTCTCTTTGGTTCGCTCATCCCGGGTCATGTCTCTCAAATCATTTTTCATATCCAGGATGGACTTATTGAAGTACTGTTCCAGTTTCTCTTTGGAGCCGATGCGTTCGATGTACATCTGCATCTTCCGGTCCAATTCATTTTCCACTTCCTGTTCGGTTACTTCGATACTATCTACCTGTGCTTGTGCCAGCAGTAGCTTCTGGATTAGAAGATCCTCAAAGATCTCGCCCTTGAAGTCACCTGTTCCGGAAGTATAGCCTTGCGCCTGGTAGTTCAGAAAGCGATTTTCCACATCTGACTTAAGGATCACTTCGTTACCTACAACGGCAATAATCTGATCGATCATATTTTCTTGTGCCCTTCCGGGAAGAAGACCAAGGGTCAGAATGGAGAAAACGGTTACAGCTGTCTTTAAAAGATTTCGCATATTGTTAATGGATTAATAAATTTTAAATTTGTTTTTAGCCTCCGCATCCCGGTAGATATCCTCCTCCAGGTTTTTGATGAATTGAAGTTTCCGTTTATTTAGAATAATTCGGCGAATGTCTTCATTTACAAACATTAGGGGGGCTGTCGTGTTCTTTAGTCGGAATTCCTTAATCTTCACAAAATAGTGATAGGTAGAATCCTGCGTCTCAAAATACTTATTTCTGGTCAAAAATACCTCTTCTTTGTCGATTTGAACAGGTATTTTATTCAATAAATTCTGGGAATAAATCCAATTTTCGTTAAAATTATCAAATTTGGTGGCATTCTGGAAGCAGTAATCTTCCAACTCAAGCCAATCTTTTTCTTTGTTTGATTTGTACAGTTTTTGCACCTTTTTAAGAGAAGGGACCGGTTTTGCAATTTTAATGTACACTGCCTTTACAATGTTTTTGGCCAGGGTGAAGTTTGAGTTGTAATCCTGGTAATATTTTTCAATCTCTTCTTGAGAGATGAGCGTATCCAGTTTTTGCTTTACCAGTATCTGTTCGTATTTGTGAATGATTAGAGAGTTACGGTAATCCTCCACCAGTTTTTCAACATCTTTTTCTTCATCCGGAAGATTTAATTCGGCTTTTGAAATCAGGAGTTGTTTTTTCACCCATTGCCGGATAAAATTATCGGCAATCAGTAGGCTGTCCTCTTTCGTACTATTATCAGGTACTACATCGCTAACTTCGCTTTGGAACAAGTACTTGTCATGGACTTTGGCCACCGGAGTTTTATCTCCCATATCTCCTGATTGACATGCGGTGAATGAGAAAAGAAGAATCAGAGCGTATGTATATAGAATTCTATTTGTCATATAATTGTTGTAATCTTTTTAATTCAGTTTGATTGATCTTTATTCTGTTGTTTTGTTGGAGTTGTTCCAGCCACCTTTTTTGCAGGGTATCCTGGTAGTTGGAAACAACAATACCACGAATGCTTTCCAAAAGAACTTCGTAACCGTATTCTTTTTGGAACTTTTCGTAGTGTTTTTTGAAAAAATTAGTCAGGCCAATTTTATCTGTAACGGAAGGAGTCCAAACCATTTTGTCGTTGATGTTGAAGACCAGGATTCCGTTGTAATATTCTTTCAGAAGCTCCCTTATTTTGGGTTCTCTTTCGATTAGTTTCTGTTTATGGAAGGCTAAGATACTATTGTTTATGAAATTATCATAAATTCTATTGATGTAATCCCTGAAATCCTCGTTCATTTCCTTGGAGGGTTGTTGGCTCAAGTATTCAGCAAATCGGACTTGTGAGTAGGAACTGTCTGCAATTGAGAAAATGGGTACGGATAAATCAGCGTAAGCATAGTCCAGGATGGAATAGAAGTTGGATAGCAGGCTTCTGTCTTCCTTGAATTTGTACTTTGTTTTCAGTTCTAGAATTAATTTCTCTTTGGGAATATTGCATCTTCCGCTCTTCTTGATTTGCTGAATCAACTGTTCGCGGCTGTCTTCCAGGTTTCCTTGTTCTTTTAATTCCAGACGTTTGATGATATGCCAGCCAAAGGGTGTAGCTATTGGTTCGGATAGGTCTCCGTTTTTCCGTAGGGCAAAGGCTGCATTCTCAAATTCCGGAAACATTTCTTTCCAGCCAAACCAGGGAAGAATTCCTCCGTTTTCGGCCGATTTCTTGTCGTCTGAATGTTGCTTCACCAGTTCTGAGAAGTCTTTCCCTTTGTTAAGGAGGGTATAGAGTGAGTCAATTTTCTTCCGTGCGTTGATTCTCTTTATGCTATTTGCCTTACGAGGTACTGCAATCATGAGGTGGGCAACTTTTATCTTTCCCGGGTTCTTCTTCTTGTCCAGAAGTTGAATAATGTGATATCCGAATTGGGTTCTTGCCGGTTGGGATATTTCGTCCACTTGCAAAGCATAAACTGAATTTTCAAATGGGTAAATCATTTGGAAAACGGTAAAATACCCCAGGTTTCCCTTGTTGTTCCGAACCGAAAGGTCTGCGGAATGTTGTTTGGCCAGTTTGGCAAAGTCTTCTCCTTTGAGTAGCCGGTTCCGAATCAGGATTGCTTTGTTGTAGGCTTCCAGTGTGTCCCTGGAGCTGGCGTTTGGTTTTACCTTGATGAGTATGTGTCTTGCTTTGAGGAAGTATTGCATTCTTCGGTAAGCCTCGCGGATTTTTTCCTCGGAAATAGTAACCGGGTACAAGTAGGGGGTAAGTATTTGTTCGCTGTAATTCCGGAATTCTTTTTTGAACTGTGGCAGGGTGTCCAGTCCTTGTTTTTTAGCTTCCAATACCTTCAAATGAAAATGGATGTATATATCCAAAGCTTCCTCAATAGAAAGTTGAGGCTGGTTGTTTTCCCCCAGTCTCTTGTTTTTGTAATAGTTGAGGAACTTTTGGGTAGAGAATCCCTGATCGTTAATGGTAAAAAGAGTGTCAGAACGGCTATTACGACCGTTGGCCAGACTGTAGGACAAGCAAAATAGCACGAGAAGAAAAATGCTTTTATTCATTCTGAACCCTTTGGAATGAAACCTGATCAAAAGTAAAAGGCAACCTGCTTTTTATGCAGGTCGCCATATTGAGAGATTGTTTTATCTGCTATAGTTTGGTGCTTCACGGGTGATAGCCACATCATGCGGATGACTTTCAGCCATACCGGAAGCAGTAATCTTTACAAATTTTGCATTGTGCAGCGCATCCATATTGGCGGCACCACAATACCCCATACCTGCTCTCAAGCCACCTACCAACTGATAGATTACTTCGTAAAGAGAACCTTTGTAGGGAACACGAGCAACAATTCCTTCCGGAACCAGCTTCTTGATATCGTCCTCTGCATCCTGGAAGTAGCGATCTTTGGAGCCTTGTTGCATCGCTTCAACCGATCCCATACCGCGGTAGGATTTGAATTTTCTACCGTTGTAAATGATGGTCTCACCAGGAGATTCTTCCACACCGGCAAACATGGATCCGGCCATGATGGAATTGGCTCCCGAAGCCAGAGCTTTTACGATATCACCCGAATAGCGAAGACCACCATCAGCAATAACAGGAACTCCGGTTCCTTCCAGTGCTTTGGCTACTTCGTAAATGGCAGTCAACTGAGGTACTCCAACGCCGGCAATCACGCGAGTGGTACAAATAGAACCGGGTCCGATTCCCACTTTAACGGCATCTGCACCGGCCTCGGCCAGCATAACCGCAGCTTCCGGAGTTGCGATGTTACCGATTACAAACTGCATGTCAGGGAATTTCTTTTTGGCGGCTTTCAATGTTTCTACCACACCTTTGGAGTGACCGTGGGCGGTGTCGATAATAATTGCATCTACATTGGCATTAACCAGTGCTTCGATACGGTCCATGGTATCTCCTGTTACACCAACGGCAGCTGCAACACGCAAACGACCTTTGGGGTCCTTACAAGCCATAGGTTTGTCCTTGGCTTTGGTTATATCTTTATAGGTTACCAATCCAACCAATTTGTTGTTGGCATCAACAACCGGCAACTTTTCAATTTTATTGGCCTGAAGAATCTCAGCAGCCTGATCCAGGTTTGTTGATACAGACGTAGTAACGATGTTTTCTTTGGTCATTACTTCTGCAACGGGACGATCCATTTCCAATTCAAAACGAAGGTCACGGTTGGTTACAATTCCTACCAGTGATTTTTCATTGTCAACCACTGGAATTCCACCAATTTTGAATTCTTTCATAATCCCCAAAGCATCCTTAACCGATTTGTAAGGTTGAATGGTGATTGGATCGTAGATCATTCCGTTTTCAGCCCGTTTTACGGTTTCCACTTGCTTGGCCTGAGCTTCGATGCTCATATTCTTGTGGATAACACCAATTCCTCCTTCACGGGCAATGGCGATGGCCATGGCCGATTCAGTTACTGTATCCATTGCTGCAGATACAATCGGAGTGTTAAGGGTAATGTTTCGGGTAAATTGGGTTTTCAGGCTTACATCTCTTGGCAGTACTTCGGAGTAGGCAGGCACCAAAAGTACATCATCAAAAGTTAAACCCTCAGAAATAATTTTATCAGATACGAATGACATTGGGCAATAATTTTTAATTTTATATTGCATGCGAAAATACAAAAAATAAGCGGAAGAGATTCATAGCTCTTGCTTAAAAAGTGTTAATTGCGCGTTTCATCGTAAAAGTTACTATTTTTACCAGCTTTTTGGAAAGAAATAGGGGGGGATTCTCCCGTTTTTTTGTTATTTATCACTGATATGCATCCATTTCACCAGGTTCTTCAAAAATACTGGGGGTATTCCGAATTTCGCCCCTTGCAGGAGGATATTATCTCTTCGGTAGCGGCAGGAAACGATACTTTGGGCCTAATGCCTACAGGGGGTGGAAAATCGCTTACGTTTCAGGTTCCAGCTTTGGCTCGAGAAGGAATATGCATTGTTGTTTCTCCATTGATTGCCTTGATGAAAGACCAGGTGGAGAATCTAAAAGTGTTGGGGATAAAGGCAGAGATGCTGTTTTCCGGACTTTCGCGGCACGAAATGGAATTGAAGCTGAACAAATGCATCTACGGAGATGTGAAATTTCTGTACGTTTCGCCCGAACGCTTACGGTCTGACTACTTTAAAAACAAGGTGGTGCAGATGAAGGTGAATTTGATAGCAGTGGACGAATCGCATTGTATTTCGCAATGGGGGTACGATTTTCGGCCTTCCTACCTGGAAATTACTTCCTTCCGGGAACTTTTTCCGGATGTTCCTGTTTTGGCCCTAACCGCAACAGCTACACCCGATGTGGTGGATGACATTCAGGAAAAACTGAATTTTAGAAAGAAAAACGTTTTTCAGAAAAGTTTTGAACGACCAAACCTGACCTATCTTGTTCGTCATATCGAGGATAAAAACCGCTACCTTTTGAAAATTCTGACTCGGGAAAAAGGAAGTGCTGTGGTGTACGTAAGGAGTCGGAAACGCTGCAAGGAGATTTCCGATTTTTTAAAGCTGAATAAAATTCGGTCGGAATACTATCATGCTGGTTTGAGTAACAAGTTGAAAGATTTTCGTCAGAACCGTTGGAAGACGGATCAGGTTCAGGTGATGGTGGCCACCAATGCTTTTGGAATGGGCATTGATAAACCCGATGTGAGAGTAGTCGTTCACATGGATCTGCCGGATACCCTGGAAGCCTACTTTCAGGAAGCCGGACGGGCCGGAAGGGATGGGAAAAAGGCCTACGCGGTATTGCTGTATGCACCCTCCGACAAAGTAAAGCTTGAGAAACGGATCAAGACTTCTTTTCCCGAAAAAGAATTGATCAAACGAATCTATGGCGCCTTGGGGAATTTTTTCCAAATAGGAGAAGGGGGAGGCGAAGGTGCTGTTTTGGATTTTAATATGGCTACTTTTTGCCATAATTTTAAGTTCAATGTATTACAGGCATACAGTAGTTTGAAAATTCTGCAGAGAGCTGGGTATTTGGAGTTGACAGATGATTTGGAGCATGCTACTAAAATTCATTTTAGCGTTCAAAGGGATGAATTGTATCATTACCAGGACACCAATCCCAAACAGGAGAAATTGATACGTTTAATGCTTCGCACCTACACAGGCTTGTTTACCGATTACGTTGCAGTGGATGAGGAGTTGCTGGCTCAGAAATGCCAAATGAAAACAGAGGAAGTGAAAGAATACCTGGTGGAGATGGCCAGGGTGGGCATGATAAAATACATTCCCCGTAGAAAAACACCACTTGTGATTTTTACGCAGCCTCGATTGCCAATAGGTCATATAACTTTGGGCAAGTCTGTTTACAAGGACCGGAAAGAGAAGTTTACCGAAAAAATCAACGCCGTAATTGATTATGCAAGTGCGCAGGAGAGGTGTCACTCCCAGATGCTGCTGAATTATTTCGGGCAAAAGAATGCTCCTCGTTGTGGCAAATGTGATGCATGTAGGGAAAAGGGAGGTGTTGATCTAAAAACGGATGAGTATTCAAGTATCGAAGGTGAAATTCAGGAGCTTCTTACGAAAACCGAAAGGTCCCTGGAACAATTGGTAACCGCATGCAATGCCCCGGAGGAAAAAGTGATTCGTGTTGTACGGTTGTTGTTGGACCAGGAAAAGGTGAAATATAAAGAGAACAAAAAAATGGTCTGGTTTTCAGAAAGTAAAATAATTGAGTAAATTTAACAGGCGTTGAGGGTTTTGTAAAACCAACGCTGGTAAAATATATTTTGATGAGAACTTCGGGCGGACGTTTTTAAAACCAGTGAGTTCTGGAGATGAGAAGGTCCCGATACCGAAACTCATTAATTCTTATTACTTTTGCAGGATTAGAAAATTGTAGAAAATGGAAGAAGGATTTGAGCATGTAGCATACTCCCGAAATGTAATTGAATTTGTTACTGTAGCGAATGAGTTTTGTGCTACACTGGAGGCTTGTGAAAAAAGTACGAGAAAAGATTTTATTGAAAAAGCCCAAAAAATGCTCCCTTTGCTCTACTTGAAAGGGACTTTACTGCCAGAGGTGGAAAATGAGCTGGAAGATACCATTGAGAAATTTGTGACTGAGGCAGATTGGGAGTTTATACGTACCCAGGTGCAACGGAAATTGGGCCCTGTAGACGAGTATCTTGAGGTTTTTCAGGAGGAGATGCGTGAAAGTGATTCTCCGATTGTCGCTTCGATTTCCGAAAATTTTGCCGATATTTATCAGGATTTGAAAGATTTTCTGACCTCCTATCGAATCGGGACTTTGGAAATTATGAATGATGCCCTGTGGGAACTGAAGGGAAGTTTCGATCGTTATTGGGGACAATTGGCGGTAAATGCTCTGCGTGCGGTTCATAATGTTCTTTCAGCAGGGATCGATTTGATAGAAAGTGAAGCAGACCAAAGTTCTCCCTCCTTGGAAGATATCGACCTGAGTGATTCCATCTTTTCCCAGAGAAAACGGGAGTGGGGCGAAAATATGTAATGAGAGAACAAACCCGGACCAATCGGGTTTGATTGAAAAGAAATAATTGAATGGTACCATTCCAAAAATCCATTACCAAAGAAGAAGTGAATAAGATGCCTCTTCAGGCTTTTGAAGGGGAAATTGTTGTTATCGACAACCAGGAAGGCCTGGATGAGGCCGTTGACTACCTGAGGCAACATTCTGTGCTCGGGTTTGATACCGAAACCCGACCGTCCTTTAAGAAGGGCAGGGTCAATGGGGTTGCTTTGCTCCAATTGTCTACGGAGGAGCGGAGTTTTTTGTTCCGGGTGAACAAAATGGGACTGCCCAAACCTTTGATCGGAATTTTGAACAACGATCAGATCGTTAAGGTGGGAGTAGCCATTAAGGACGATATTCTGGGACTTAAGAAGATTAATAATTTTAAGGCGGAAGGTTTTCTTGAATTACAGGATTACGTGTCCCAAATGGGGATCGAAAGCTATTCCCTGAAAAAGTTATCGGCCATCGTCCTTAATTTTCGAATCTCGAAACGACAGCAGGTTTCCAATTGGGAGGCCGAAGAATTGAGTCCGGGACAGTTGCGTTACGCAGCTACAGATGCTTGGGTCTCTCTAAAAATCTATGAAAAACTGGAGGAATTCCATCAGTAGTAAAGTCGCACTTTTCCATTGAGGTAAAATTCAATCACAGTTGAGAAACTCCGCATTTCGAAATGCCGGAGGGTGCGTTGATGTGGAATTCAATTCAAAAAAAATGAGTAAATGATTAGCTATCCAAAAGTATTTCTTAAAAAAGGAAAAGAACAATCCATAAAGCGATTTCACCCCTGGGTGTTTTCGGGAGCCATTAACAAAAGTGATAAGGGACTGCAGGAAGGAGATATTGTAGAAGTTTACAGTTTCGAAGGCGAATTCCTGGCCGTTGGCTATGCCCAGGTGGGCTCCATTGCTGTGCGAATCCTTTCTTTTGAAAGAATTACCATTGACATGGATTTTTGGATCTCCCATCTGCATTCTGCTTGTCAATTAAGACGAGAAGTTGGATTGCTTGGTACTGCCAATAACAATGTGTGCCGTTTGGTACATGGTGAAGGTGATGGCCTCCCCGGCTTAATCGTGGATTACTATGCCGGAACTGCAGTAATGCAAATGCATACGGTGGCTATGTACCTGCACCGCGAGGAAATTGCCGAAGCCCTGAAAAAAGTAATGGGAAATGATCTTACTGCCGTTTTCGATAAATCGGTAGGAACCATCCCTTACAAATCGGGGATTGAACCCGTAAATGAATACCTGTACGGGGAGAGTGATTCTTTTGTCGCTCTGGAGAATGGGCTGAAGTTCAATGTGGACTGGTTGAAAGGTCAGAAAACAGGCTTCTTTATCGATCAAAGGGAAAACCGGATGCTGTTGGAATCCTATGCCAAAGGTCGTTCCGTATTGAACATGTTCTGTTATACCGGGGGATTTTCCTTCTATGCCATGCGAGGTGGCGCCAATCTGGTACATTCGGTTGACAGTTCTTCCAGAGCCATTGAAATTACCAAAGAGAATGTGGAACTGAATTTCCCGGGAGACGATCGTCATGAGGCCTTCGCCGAAGACGCCTTTAAATTTCTGGACAATTCGGCTCAAAAATACGATTTGATTGTTTTGGATCCTCCGGCATTTGCCAAGCACAAAAATGTGTTGAATAATGCATTAAAGGGATACAAACGTTTAAATATGAAAGGATTTCAGCAGATTAAACCCGGTGGAATCCTGTTTACTTTTTCCTGCTCCCAGGTAGTGAGCAAAGAGAATTTCCGTCAGGCTGTATTTGTGGCGGCTGCCAATGCAGGACGTAAAGTGAGGGTGTTGCACCAGTTAACCCAACCGGCTGATCATCCTGTTAATATTTTCCACCCTGAGGGAGAGTACTTGAAGGGATTGGTGTTGTATGTTGAGTAGAAGTAAAAATTGGTAAGGAATTTTTCTGATGTCCTGATTTTTTGTAATTGTTAAGGATGAACGGAAAATTGTTTAACTTTGATACTTTGCCAAAGAAGAAGTTTTAATCTTAATAGCATTTACATTGAAATTTAGCGAATTTGATTTTGTGCCGGAAATAATGGATGGATTGGAGGCCATGGGGTTTGAGAAACCCTCTCCGGTTCAGGAACTGGCCATCCCGCAAATAATGGAGGACAAGGACCTGATCGTATGTGCCCAAACCGGTACCGGAAAAACTGCGGCTTACCTGCTTCCTGTTATGGATAAAATTCTGAAAAATAAAATTGAGGGATTTAGTACCTTGATTTTGGTTCCCACCCGGGAATTGGCTCTTCAGATTGATCAGCAAATGGAAGGTTTTGGTTACTTTCTCCCTATTACTTCTCTTGCCGTATATGGAGGTGGTGATTCCGGAACCTGGGATCAGCAGAAAACAGGGCTTTCCGAAGGCGCTGACGTAGTGGTTGCAACTCCCGGTAGAATGATTTCGCACCTGAATCTTGGCTATGTAAAGTGTGACAAGATCAAGCACCTGATTCTGGATGAGGCTGATCGTATGCTTGACATGGGGTTCTTTGAGGACTTGATGCAGATTGTAAACTATTTGCCCAAAGAACGTCAAAACCTGATGTTTTCAGCCACGATGCCCCCTAAGATTCGGGAGTTGGCTAAAAACATCATGGTGGAGCCCGAAAGTATCAATATTGCTATTTCCAAACCGGCTGAAGGAATTCTCCAGGCGGCCTACATGCTGTATGATAGTCAGAAAATTCCTTTGATTCAGACTTTACTGGAAGGGAAGGATCTGAAGAGTGTAATTATCTTTTCTTCCACCAAAAGCAATGTAAAAAACATTGCCCGCGACCTGAAACGGAAAGGATTCAAAGTAGCAGGAATTCAGTCGGATTTGGAACAGAGTGAACGTGAGGAGGTTTTGCGGGAATTCCGAAATAGGAATTATCAGATTCTGGTAGCTACCGATATTATTGCCCGTGGAATTGACATCGATTCCATCGATCTGGTAATAAATTTCGATGTTCCCCGCGATGCGGAAGACTACGTACACCGTGTGGGTAGAACTGCCCGAGCAGAGTCGGAAGGTGTGGCACTGACCTTTATTAATGAGAAGGATCAGAACGACTTTCACAAGATTGAAACACTTATTGAGAAAGAAGTATTCAAAGTGCCGGTTCCACATGAGTTGGGCGAAGCACCGGAGTACAAGCCCAATGTGAAGTCCAAATCCAACAAGCGGCGTTTCTTTAAAAAGAAGCCTTTCAAAGGCAAAAAGAAATAAATTTCAAATTCGAAGCTATGACTCAATCTGAACAATTCGAAATGGTAATTATTGGGGGAGGTATTAGTGGTTTATCCCTTGCCCATTATCTTTCCAAAGCAGGGCGAAAAGTCCTGGTGTTGGAAGCAGGTGAAAAAATCGGTGGTTGTGTAAATACCACCCGTTTTGAGGAGAAGGAATTCTGGATGGAAATGGGAGCACACACCTGTTACAATTCCTATGCTCAATTGATTGACCTGGCCCTTGATAATAATTTGGGGGAGAATATGATTGCCAGGGAGAAGTTGAGTTTGAAGCTGTTTAACGGGGAATTGAAGGGAATTTTTTCCCGGCTGAATTTGTTCCAGCTATTGGGTTCCTTACCCCGAATGTTCTCTCAGAAAAAGGAGGGGCAAAGTGTGCAATCTTTCTACTCCAAGGTATTGGGGAAAAAGAATTACGCCCGGTTGTTCTCGCGGCTTTTCAGCGCAGTGATTGTGCAGCCGGCCGATGAGTACGCCGCAGATTTGTTCCTGAAGCGCAGAAATACCCGACGCAAGGATTTTCCCAAGAGTTTTACTTTCTCCCATGGTATGCAGCAGTTGTTGGATGCCATCGTAGAAAATGACAATATTGAAGTTCGCACCCAGATAAAGGTTAAGAGCCTGGTCCGTAAGGAGTCCGGTTACCTGGTGGAAACCAGTAGCGGAGAATGTTTCGATGCTAAGAATGTTTCTCTTGCAACTGGCCCCAAGGTGGGAGCTGAATTGATAAAGGAGGCACATCCTGAACTATCCTCCCTTTTGGAGGAGATTCCGGTACAGAAGATTCATTCCCGTGCTGTTAAGCTGGAGAAAACATCTGTTGATCTGGAACGACTGGCCTTTGTTATTCCTGTTGAAGGGCCTTGCTATTCGGTAGTGACCCGCGATGTGGTTGACGATCCGCAAGCACGTGCCTTTGCCTTCCACTTTGAGCAGGGAGTATTGGAACCGGAAAAGCAATTGAAAGCCATGGAAAAGCTTTTGGGAACCGATCAACTCAATTTGGATCAGACTTTTGAGGCTTATCATCGTCTTCCTTTGCTGAAACCGGGACATCCTCATAAGGTGGAGCAGATGGATAAGTTACTGGAAGAGGAGAACCTTTATTTGACCGGAAACTATTTTGATGGTCTCTCCCTGGAGGATTGTGTGGCTCGATCCATAAAGGAGTCCAAACGATATCTCAATAAATAAAAATATTCAGCCGGTCTTCTCAGACCGGCTTTCTGATTTAATGCCATTTTTTCATTCCGATGGAAACTGACTGTGGGTGAGAATTATGTTTCTTGATTTCGAGTACTGTCGGGATATCATTACAAAACAATACTGAAGCTGATGAGTAAGCATTATAGTTCTGAAATTGCCGGAAAACTTCAACTGAAATCCTTCCAGGTGGAGAATACGATTTCACTTCTGGACCAGGGAGCTACCCTTCCCTTTATTGCACGTTACCGGAAAGAGATGACCGGAAGTATGGATGAGGTGCAAATAGGGCATGTGAAAGATTTACTGGCCAAAATGAAGGAGTTGGATAAGCGCCGGGAAAGCATTTTGGAGGCCATTGAGAAGCAGGGAAAACTCACCGATGAATTGAAGGAAAGAATTTCTGCCTGTTCCGAAATGAATCAACTGGAGGACCTTTATCTTCCCTACAAGCAGAAGCGGAAAACCCGTGCTGTAAAAGCTAGGGAAAAAGGACTGGAGCCTCTGGCCAAAATACTGATGAAGCAGCAGGAGAGACAAGTAGAAGACAGGGCTTCTCGCTTTTTGAATGAGGAAGTGGCTGATGAGGAGGAAGCCTTGCAGGGGGCTCGCGATATCATTGCCGAATGGATCAACGAAAGTGAAGTCGCACGAAATACAGTGCGTAATGTTTTCCAGCGTCAGGCCATTGTTCGTTCCCGTGTTATCAAGGGCAAAGAGGAGGAAGGAGTGAAGTACAAGGATTATTTCGATTTTGAAGAGCCTTTGAAACGTTGTGTTTCGCACCGTATGCTGGCACTTCGAAGGGGTGAAGCCGAAGGCGTGCTGCGTATCTCTATTTCTCCGGAAGAGGAGGAAGCCCACGACCGTTTGGAACGCATTTTCGTGAAGGGAAACACCGATGCCTCTCGACAGGTGGAGAAAGCAATGAAAGACAGTTACAAACGCTTGCTATCCCCTTCCATTGAAACAGAATTTGCCAATCTATCTCGCGAAAAAGCCGACCAGGAAGCCATTCGGGTGTTTGCCGAGAATCTTCGACAGCTGCTACTGGCTCCACCATTGGGACAGAAACGGGTACTTGGAATTGATCCGGGCTATCGTACCGGCTGTAAGGTGGTTTGTATGGATGCACAAGGCAACTTGCTGCACAACGAAACCATTTACCCCCACCCACCCCAAAGTCAGTTCAAGCTGGCAGCAAAGAAGATATCCAATCTTGTAAGCACCTACGATATTCAGGCGGTAGCCATTGGTAACGGAACCGCCAGTCGTGAAACCGAAAAGTTTATTACCAATCTGCATTACGATCGCAAGATCCAGGTGTTTGTTGTGAGTGAAGCCGGAGCCTCGGTGTATTCTGCCTCCAAGGTGGCACGGGAGGAGTTCCCTGAATATGATGTAACGGTACGCGGAGCGGTTTCCATAGGACGACGATTGATGGACCCCCTTGCGGAATTGGTGAAAATTGAGCCCAAATCCATTGGAGTGGGGCAGTACCAGCACGATGTGGATCAGGGGAAATTACAGTCCAGCCTCGATCAGGTAGTAGAATCCTGTGTGAACCGGGTAGGGGTGAACCTGAATACCGCCAGTAAGCATCTGCTTACCTATGTATCCGGTTTGGGACCGCAATTGGCTCAGAATATAGTGGATTACCGTGCGGAGAATGGCGCTTTCCCTTCCCGTAAGGAATTGATGAAAGTAAAGCGGATGGGCGCCAAAGCATTTGAGCAATGTGCCGGATTCCTTCGCATTCCCGATGCTGAAAATCCATTGGACAACTCAGCTGTACACCCCGAATCCTATCGGATTGTGAAGCAGATGGCCAAAGACAACGGATGTACTGTTGGCGATTTGATTGCCAACGAGGAGCTACGGAAGCAGATAGACTTGAACCGCTATGTAAATGATGAGGTGGGCTTGCCAACCCTGAAAGATATTCTGGAAGAGCTGGAAAAGCCCGGACGCGATCCGCGAAAGCACATTAAAGTTTTCCAGTTTGCCGAAGGAATCTTCAAAATGGAGGACCTGGAAGTCGGCATGGAATTGCCCGGTATCGTGACCAATATCACCAATTTTGGAGCCTTTGTAGATGTGGGCGTCAAGCAGGATGGTCTGGTACATATTTCCCAGCTGGCCAACCGTTTCATTTCCAATCCTGCCGATGTGGTGCAACTGCATCAGCATGTGCGGGTGAAAGTAATCGAGCTGGACCTTGCTCGCAAACGCATCCAGCTTTCCATGAAGGAAGTGGAACAGTAAAACCATTGTCTGCTAGGTGATGATTGCGAAAACGCAAAGCTTAAAGTCAATTATAGAAAACGAAAAATCTACAAAATAAAGAGCTGCTCCACAGGAGTGGCTCTGTTGTTTATAATCATTTTGAACCATCAGTAAAGTCTGTGGTCATTCTTGGAAAGAGAAGGCAAGAAACTTAGAGGAATGGAAATTAGCAATCTGAGTTCGGTAAAAAATAGTCGGGAACAACTACGAACTGAGAATTTTAAATGGAACCTGTCATTTTTCGATGATAAAGAATCCGAAGACCTTCAATGCTTTACTTGAAGAAACAATATTGAAAATCCAAAGAACAGAGTAATTTACAAATGGAGTCAATTAAGAAGTTTGAATTTTCTGCCAGGATTTATAGAACCGGCATCAACTGGTGTGTAGATGTTCCAGGTACAATCACGAATCTTCTGATTGCAGAAAGAGGACGAATTAGAATCAAAGGACAAATAAATGGTTTTGATTTTACCAAGACCTTAATGCCTGTGAAAAACTCAGCACACAGGCTCTTTGTGAATCAGGTAATGATGAAAGGTGGGAAAACCGCTTTGGGCGAAGTTGCCACTTTTGTAATAGAACAGGATTACAACCGGGAGGTTAAGGTATATCCTATGCCCGAATTGTTGGTCGGGCAACTTGAAAAGTACGAACTGACTGCAGATTTCAACAATTTGACCCCCTCCAGGAGAAAAAGTATCTTGAAATATTTGAGTTATATAAAAACCGAGGCAACTCTCTTGAGAAATATCAACAAATTAGTAGTCCAACTTCGAACCAAAGAGAAGAACGTAAGAATTCCCTAAGACCCTATTTATTGTTTTATTTATAGAGAAGTTGTTTAAAGTTGTCTGAGTAATATGATACTAAAAGCAATCATATTAAGAGCTTTCCAGTGAGATTTTTTTGT
>JBGRQA010000031.1:0-63907 GCA_041725895.1 Marinifilaceae bacterium | reverse complement strand
GGCTTTTAGAAATTGAGTCTGAAAAATAAAGTTATAAACAAGTAAACCAACCGTGACACAGAATATTGAACATACCCTCTCTCCCTCGAATTTCAGTCGCGAAAGTTTCGCCAATTGATCGATTTGCTTCTCTGTTATCTTCATGTCTTGTAAAAATAGGAACTTATTTAGAATCTTTGACACAGAATATTGAACATACCCTTAAATTCGGATGAGATTGCCGCCGGATGCTCAGCTCTTTTCTCCGGATGCTCTGCTCTCTTCTCCAAATGCTCCGCTCTCTTCTCCAAATGCTCCGCTCTCCTCGCCAAATGCTCCGCTCTCTTCTCCGGATGCTCTGCTCTCTTCTCCAAATGCTCCGCTCTCCTCGCCAAATGCTCCGCTCTCTTCTCCGAATGCTCCGCTCTCCTCGCCAAATGCTCCGCTCTCTTCTCCAAATGCTCCGCTCTCTTCTCCAAATGCTCCGCTTTCTTCTCCGGATGCTCTGCTCTCTTCGCCAAATGCTCCGCTCTCTTCTCCAAATGCTCCGCTCTCTTCTCCAAATGCTCCGCTTTCTTCTCCGGATGCTCTGCTCTCTTCGCCAAATGCTCTGCTCTCTTCGTCAAATACTCCGCTTTCTTCTCCGGATGAACAGAAAAGATTGTCCGAAGACCTCCTAGCTTAGATGTATTCACGGAACTGTGTCTCTCGATGCTATTCTTTGTTTTTTCTTTTAGCAGTCTCTTAAGATGTTTTTTTCAAGGAAGAGGAATAGGTTCAGCTTAAAAGCAAGCGGAAAAACTTTTTTTACTTTCTCCCTTTTTTATTGTAACTTTTGTGTTCCACAAAAGTAGTCCCAATTTCCCCTTTTCCGTTTGAAAGCGTGCTTAATACGATTGATTCTACTCAAAAAAGAATCACCTGATTAAAAGGCCTGCGAATGTTTGTCTTTATTGGGGATGGTATTTTCTTTAGGGGAGATTACCCATAATTGTAGTGCTGAGTGGACTTTTGCATTGAAATTTTGGACTTGATTGTGAACTTTTTCGACAAAAGAGGGGTGTGATTTATTTTTATTCAGAACATTTAATAATTTTGCAAGATAATTTTAAAGTTTAAACTCAGTCTCTTAATCGGAGACTTCATTTAATTATTTGAATATGGATACAGTAGTAAGTGGAATTCGATCGACAGGAAACTTGCACCTGGGTAACTATTTTGGTGCGGTGAAGAATTTTGTGCAAATGCAGGATGATAGCAATTGTTTCTTCTTCATTGCAGATTGGCACTCCCTGACTACGCATCCGACCCCTGCAGATCTACACATGAATGTTAAGCGCGTTTTGGCAGAGTACCTGGCTTGTGGTATCGATCCGGAAAAGGCAACCATTTATGTGCAGAGTGATGTACCAGAAATTGCTGAGTTGTACCTGTTGATGAATATGAATGCCTACCTGGGAGAATTGGAACGAACCACTTCTTTTAAGGACAAGGCACGCAAGCAGCCTGAGAATGTGAATGCGGGGTTGTTAACCTATCCTGTACTGATGGCTGTTGATATTCTGATTCACAAGGCTCAAAAAGTACCTGTAGGGAAAGATCAGGAGCAAAACCTGGAGATGGCTCGTAAATTTGCCCGTCGCTTCAATAACATATATGGTGAAGAGTTGTTCCCGATTCCTCAACCTTATTCTTTTACCGGTGAGTTTGTGAAGATTCCGGGCTTGGATGGTTCAGGTAAGATGGGAAAATCGGAAGGAAATGCAATTTGTTTGATTGACGATCCAAAAGATATTCGCAAAAAGGTAATGAAAGCCGTTTCTGATAGTGGTCCAACCGAAATGAACCAGGAAAAGCCGGAAGCAATTCAGAACCTGTTTACCCTGATGGATGTTGTTTCAACCAAGGATACCTACGATTTCTTTAACGATAAGTACAACAACTGTGAGATTCGTTATGGCGATATGAAGAAGCAATTGGCGGAGGATATTATCAACTTTACCTCTCCAATTCGTGAGCGTATTCTGGACATCTCCAAAGATGAGGAATTCTTGAGAAGAGTAACCAAGCTGGGAGCGGAGAAGGCTCGTGAAAGCGCTGTTAAAACCCTGGAGGAAGCTCGTCGCCTGATTGGTTTCCGTAAGTTCTAAAAAAGAATTTACTTAATTTAAGTAAAAGATAAAAAGAATGCCATCCTTATTGGGGATGGCATTCTTTATTTTAAGAAATTAAGGGCAAGCCATTTCTCCGGTTTCGCCAGGACATGGACCTGATGCGAGGTTGTAACAGTTCATACCGTATTTGCACAAGTAAATGGGTTTCAAAATACGAATTCCTCCTTTAGCATTTGAAATCTCTTTAGGGGAAAGAGCTTTCACATTAGTAAAATAATGATTTTTGTTTTTCATGATTTTAGAATAAATGATTAATAATAACTAAATATAACCATTTTAAATCTAACATAAAAAAGATTAACAGAAGATGTTATTTGATTGGTGGATAAAAAGTTCGAGTTGTCCTCCCTTTACTATTAATATTTCAAAGCTTTCTCCTTGCCGTCAATCACCCCAAAAGCACCTTCTGCCATGGTTTATTCTCGTTTTTACCGGGACAGAAGAAGAGTACAGAACCAGTTTACCCTAATAGATGTTGTTTCAACTAAGACTACCTACATTTTCTTAACCATACGTACAACAAGTGTGAGATCTGTTACGGCGATATGGAGAAGCCATTTTTCTCCAATTCGTGAGCACATTCTTGACATTTCCAAGGATGAGGAATACTAGAGGATCGTATTTAAGTTGGGAGCGGAGAAGGCTCGTGAGAGGGTTGCTAAAACTTTGGAGGAGGCTTGTTGCCTGATTGGTTGCCGAATTTTCCAACAAAAGAATTAAATGGATAGATTCAGTAGAAGATAAAGAGAAAGCCATCCCAAAAGGATGGCTTTTTCTTTTAACGATATGATTTAATTATTTTTTTCCACCACCAAAATGGAAACCAATTTTGATGGAAGTATAGTTGTATTCATCATAGCCATCTTCCTGACCAAAAATCATGTTGTACTGAAGTGCCATGTCGAAGTGACCAAAAGAGAAACCAACTTTAGGAGCAAAACCAAATTTATTACCCAGATCGATTTCAGGAGTATTATCAGTAATTGCATCGAATGCGGTTAATTCTACGGTTCCTAATGAGTAAATACCTGCATCAGCCCCAACGAACGGACGGAAGGAGTTGGTGTTGAAGTAATAATCGAAGGTACCGGCATAAGAAACTACAGCTGAAACATCAAAAGCATCTTCATCTGCAGAAGCCAAAACAGCTCCCTCAACTTTTGCCCCTACCAAAATGTTGTCGTTCAAATGGAATTTAGGGTTGAAATAATATCCAGCACCAGCATCTAAAGCACTTCCCCCTGGAATTGCATAAAGAAAACCCGCGTCAAAACGGAAAGATTTGAAAGAATCAGACTGTGCTGAAGCAATTCCTGCAAATAAGAAGCAGGCAACAATAAGAGATAGAAATTTTTTCATTCTAGAAAATTTAATAGTGGTTTAAATTAAAATTATGTCAAAAGAATGAAAAAACTTATAGAATTCAAAGTTCAAAATCAACAAATGTTGGAAAGCAGTAGGGGGAGAGTTGATCAATAAATAATGATATTTTGGTCCCGAAGAATAGGATCGTTTTCACATATAGGGAAATACATTAATATTTCAAAGCTTTCTCCTTGCCGTCAATCACCCGGAAAGCACCTTCTGCCATGGCTTCCATCTCGTTTTCTCCGGGATAGACAAAGAAAAGGGTCAATGGACCAACGTATTCTTTTAAATCGGCGATAAAACGTTCGGAATAGGCGATGCCTCCGGTAATGATAATGCCGTTGGCCTGGCATTTCAAGGCGGTAAAGTAAGCCCCAATCTCCTTGGCTATCTGGTAAACAAAAGCTTCGTATACCAATTGGGCTTGTTTGTTTCCGTGATCAATTAACCTGAATACGTCACGGAGGTCTTCAACGCCAAGGTAGGCCTTTAGACCACTGTTTTTACTGAGCAGTTTCTCCACCTCCTCACGGGGTTTGGAGTAGCACAAGTCCATAATTCCCCGGGAAGGTAGTGCTCCGGCCCGATTAGGAGAAAAAGGCCCCATGCCCATTAATGCATCATTTACGTCAACAATTTTTCCTCCCTCCACAGCAGCGATAGAGATGCCTCCGCCCAGGTGAGCGATTACATATTTGGCCTCTTCAAAGGGGAGGTTCTGCTGTTGCGCGATTTTCCGGGCTGTCATTTTCATATTCAAGGGGTGTCCTCTTCGGTTGCGTTCGATGTTTGGAACTCCTGATATTTTTGCTTTTTCCCAGATGTTCCCTGCTGAAACGGGATCTACTGTGTAGCTCTCCTTCAGCTCGTAGTGGTGGGCGAGTTTATGGGCGAGCAGGCTCCCCAGGTTGGAGGCATGATCACCGTAGGTACCCTTTCTGGCATCTTCCAGAAAGGCATCATTGATGGTATAGGTTCCCCCGTTTAGAGGTTTTACGATTCCTCCGCGCCCAACTACTCCAATAACCTGGTAGGAGTCTTTTGACAATAGGTTGTCCAATTCATCTTCTACAATGGCATAGCGGTATTCGAACTGATCGCTTACCCGTTTATATCGGTCCAGTTCGGCCTGTGGATGACGGGTTACGGCTTCCTTGAGCAATCCTTCCCGGTTGTATAGAGCTAATTTGGTAGAGGTGGAACCGGGGTTGATAACAATTACAACTTCATTGGGTTTCATAATTTGGAGCTTGGAGGTTACAATTCAATCACTACTAAAAATAGGAAAAAAAATGATTTTATCATCTACGCCTAAGAGCTTTTGTGTGTTGAAATTTTGCTCCTGTTGGGGGAGGAGGGAAGAAGAGAAAGCCGTTACTGAGCAGTACGGCTTTCGTTCTATAAGATTGAATTAGGCTCTCTCCATTCTTTTCTTCACTTTATCCCAATCGGGTGTAGTCAGAAAGCTTTCGTCCATATTGGCAATCATGGTCTCAAACTTTTTCATGGGAACGGCAAAGCTGAGGCTATTTTCGGGAACGAAAGGACGTGCCGAAGGATCAAACATTCCGATAAAAGCTTTAGGGTTCTCCTTTTCTTTTTCCTGGTAGGGATAGGTGATGATAGAACCGCAGCCGGAGGAGAAGGGGGCCATGTTGCCGAATGGATTGCTTTGGTCGTAGTTGGCTAGTGTAAACAAGCCCGAAAGAACATCAGGAGTCGCAAAAAAGAACACGACTTCCGGTTCATCCTCTTCGGTAAGTTCATCCCATCGTTTAAATGTGATGTATTTTTCAGGTGCTTTAAAAACCGGGAACTGATCGATGGCTTTTTTTGCCAGTTCCGGTGTTTTTAGGTAGCGTTCCTTTCCGGTAGAGAGAAATTCCGGCAGACCTGGAATAATGGGAGCGAAACCGCAGTAGGCTTTACCTCCTCCGCAGGAGATGGATTCAGCGGAGAAGCTAAGGTTTTGTCCCTTTCTGACTTTTCCTAACTGACCCATGAGGCACATCCATGCCTTTGGGGCAATTTCCTCCTTTTGAACCCGGTTTTTGCTGTACCAAAAGGTGATTGGGAGCTCTGCTTTCTCTCCGAAATATTTCCTCCATTTTTGAAGGAATTCGTTTTTCAATTCAAGATTCATATTTCTTGGTTTTATTTGACACGATAACTAATTTTTGAAATTGACTACTGGATGTTGCCAATTAATTTTTTAAGGATGAGAATCACTTGGTTTTCCTCGTCTTGAGAAATACCTTCCATGGATTTATCGATGGCCTTTTGTGCCAGATGGATTATTTCTGATTTAATCTCTTTTCCTTTGGAAGTTAAGTAGATTTTTTGGCTTCGTCCGTCTGCCGGATCTTTTATTTTTTGTATTAATTTCCGGCGCTCCATTACGCTTAGTGTAAGGGTAATATTAGATATATCCTTTAGAAGGGATTCTGCCAGTGCTTTTTGATTGCAACCATCTTTTTCACATAGGCAGTTCAGAATGTTCCACCGTTCAGGCGTTATTGGTTCACAGCATTGCTGCAGATTATTGGAGAGGTTCCGTTTGGTTACGATCTCGGCCATGGCAATCTAATAACCAAGGGAGTTATCCAGTTGAAATGTTTTCTTCTGTGTTATTTTAAAAATATTTGTCATGACAATCATGTAGAGGAAATAGTAAGTTTCAAAATATTGCATCTATTTTTTATAAGTTGCTTAAGAGTTTTAGAAGTGCTGGAAGTGTGATTAGAAAATTCCAGGAAAAGTGAAAGAGGATGGAATACACCAATCCGAAATGGATTCGAATAAAGCTTAAAAAAAGAGCCAGTAAGAGTTGGGGGAGTACCAAAAGAGGTGTGAAAAGCAATGTTTGCCCATTCATAGGGGTAAAGTTCGTTACATGCACAAAGCCAAAAGACAGGATGGAGAAGTAGACGAGTAGTCTGAAATTTTTTCTGCCAAATCTTCTGATTTTTACCCAGTGTACATTCGGTTTGCTTAAAAGAAGGGTAATGCCAATAATTGTTGCCAGGATGAGAGGAAGTAATAACCAGTGTGGCGTTAAAAAGGTTTTCCCCCAGTGGTAGATAAGTAATCCGGGGTATAACAAAATGGAAAATAGAATCCATCGTGGTTTTAAGTTCAGAAATCCGCGAAAGGTTAATTCTTCCAGTATGGGAGCCATGATAACAGCCTTGATAATCAACTGTTGCCTGGAAACTATTCCGGAAAGATGATTGAGATGCAGGAAATTAGATGTAAGGTGTGAAATTATTCCCAGAGGAAAAGCATACAGTATGGATAGTAGAAAAATAGACAGGAGTATTTTTATTATGCTTCTGGTTGACTGATTTGTGGGCTTCCGGTAGTAAGGATTCTTTAGGTAGGTTTTAATTAGTTGTATATTGCATTCGTTCATGGATTCAGTGTTGAGTTACGGAAATTTATTTAACCGTAATACGAATCTACTCTTTTCAGGGGATAATTTGCTTTGTCAAATTTGTCAATGTTTTTAACCAAACGATTTGATTCCATGATTTCTCCTAAATTATGGAATCATTGACGGAATATTCGCAGGAAAAGGATATATTTGTCTTGTATTTAAAGACTTGAGGTCTTGGATAAAATCAAAAGGAATGGATCGAGAATTATTGATTAACAAATACAATGTGCCGGTTCCCCGGTACACCAGTTACCCAACTGTACCCTATTGGGGCAATGAAAAACCGGAGGTTTCGGATTGGCTGAAGGTAGTAAAACGTACTTTCGATGAATCCAACCGGGAAAAAGGGATCAGCATTTATGTGCATTTGCCCTACTGTGAGAAGCTATGTACATACTGTGCCTGCACCAAAGTGATTACGCGTAATCATGATGTGGAGGAGGAGTACATTGATGCTCTTTTGAAGGAATGGCAAATCTACCTGGAGACTTTTGGCGAGAAACCGCAGCTGCGTGAATTACACCTGGGAGGGGGAACCCCAACTTTCTTCAGTCCGGTGAATTTGAAGAAACTGATCAATGGATTGAAAGCAAATGCCGAATTGCATCCCAGATATGAATTTAGTTTCGAGGGGCATCCCAATAATACCACCGAGGACCATTTACAAGCCCTTTACGAGGTTGGATTTCGCAGGGTGAGCTTTGGTGTGCAGGATTTCGACCCGGAAGTGCAACGAGTGATCAACCGACCTCAACCCTACGAAAAGGTGAAGGAGGTAACCGATGCAGCACGCCGGATAGGGTATCAATCGGTGAATTTTGATTTGATCTACGGTTTGCCCAAGCAGCAATTGAGTTCTGTGGCCGATACCTTTGACAAGGTAGCCACTTTAAAGCCCGATCGGATTGCATACTATTCCTATGCTCACGTACCCTGGAAAACGAAAGGGCAACGCATTTTCACCGAACAGGATATTCCGGATAGTACTGAAAAAAGAGCTTTGTATGAGTTGGGTAAGGAGAGACTGGCCGAGTTGGGCTATGATGATGTAGGGATGGACCATTTCTCCCTTGTGAGCGACGATTTGTACCAAGCACGTGAGGAGAAGCGCCTGCACCGGAATTTTATGGGCTACAATACCTCCCATACCGAATTGCTCATCGGGTTGGGAGCATCCTCCATTTCGGATGCCAAGTACGCTTATGCGCAGAACAATAAGTCGATTTCAGTATACAAAGAAGCTTCCCTTTCAGGGCAATTAGATCTGGAGAAAGGCTATTTCATGACCGATGAGGATTTGGTAGTGAAACGCGCCATTTTGGACATTGCCTGCCATCGCGAACTTCAGTTCTCAGATCAACTAAAACCCTACCTGCCTTCCACTATTCGTGAGGAGCTGGGGGTAATGAAAGAAGAGGGGCTGATTACTCTGTCGGAGGAGCAGCTGGAAGTAACGGATTTGGGAATGGTGTTCCTTAGAAATATTTGTAAGCTTTTCGATAACAAGTTAAGAGCATCCAAGCCCGGAGAGAATCAAATGTTTTCCAAGGCAATATAGGGAACTCTTATTTTTAGATAGAATGAAAGCCGGTCTGTTGAGATCGGCTTTTTTGTTCTAAACAGCCATAAAGCCCGAGGGATGGATGGACCAGGGAATCTGGACCTGCCTGATTTTTCCGTTGATTTCGCGAATGCGTGGTACTTTGCAGTGAATGTAGCAATTGTGTTGAAAGAAGTTCAGGTGGCGGAAGGTACGATCAATGGAATCGTGGATGGCATAATTTTCCCCTAGTGTATTGGTGAGGTTGCTTCCTCCCGTATAGTTAATGTTGATGTGCAGAGATTTCGATTGTGTTTCCTTTCCGGCAAATTCAATTCTGGAGATCTCCCAATTTTGAGGAAGATTCAATGCCATACGGATTAATTCAAAACAGTTCATATTAAAGTGGAATTTGTGTTGTAGTACAAATTATTGGATACAAAACAGGCCCGTCGGGATGACGAGCCTGTTTCTACTATTCACCCTCTTGAAAAACGATAACTATGAAAATTCTTTCCTGTATATGATCAATGGGTTCTTCTAAAGACCATTGATTTAGAAGGTGTATTTTACGTGCAGTAGTAAGCGGGTGCTGTTTACCACATCAGCATTGGCAACTGTACCATCAATTTGGGTATCACCGTAAGCAGCTCCGGTGTAGATGATTTCACCACCGAATTTCATTTTTCCGGACAGGAATTCGATACGGGGAGCAATCTGGTACAGGTAATCGATGTTGGATCCGCGGCTGTAAAGTCCTACGAAATCACCATTGGCATCGGTTGCCAGGTCGTCTTCAGCACCAAGGTTTTTGCTGAACCCGGCATTTAGACCGTAACGGATATTTCCGGTTGTGGTAAACAAATCGGAGGTAAAGTTAAGAGTGGAGATGTTGGTGTATTCGTAATCTCCGTTGTCCTTCACATTTTTTACACCGTATCCGCCAATCATTACAAAGTTGTACATGTTCTGGCCATAGATTCCCTGAAGATTCCACTTGAATTTCTTAGCAGTAAGGCCCAACCAGGTGTTAAAGTAGTAGCTACCCAGTTTTTCATCGGTTTTCACACCATTGGTATTTACGGTAAGTGGCATCAGTGTTTTGTAACCTGCAGTAAATCCGGTCTCCACACCTTTGGTAAGGTTGGTTTTTACTTGTGCAGTAAATTCAGGGATACCGGCTTGTTGTGCATACTTTGAGCTTGCGCCATCAGGTCCGGTATTTTTGAAATCCATTTCAGAAAGAGCCGCCAAACTCAAAGTTGTGTTGTTTGAAACTTTGCGGGTGTAACGCAGCTGTGGGGCACGGTTCAGCAATCCGAAAGGAAGTCCTGCACCCCAGTGCAATACTCTTGGAAATGCACTGGTTATGAACATAGGGTGCCAAAATTTACCGGCAATCAACTGATCTTTTTCCCAATCCAGTTTGATGAAAGCGTGACGCAAACGGAAAAGACCGGTTTTGTCTGTTGAAGTTCCCACGAAGTCACCTTCGATTACTGCTGCCCCTTGAGCTCCAAAGGCTTCAAAGCCGGCTACGGTAGCACGCAAACGTGATTGAATGGTAGTCATGAAGAATTCTGAACGGTCATTCAGGTCGTTCCCTTCGGCATCCAGCAATTCGTTGGCAGGATACAGCAGAATGGCTCCCTCACGTGAATTAACAGTTTTACGGCTATCGAAATAGGTTTCGGCGGCAACAAAACCGCTGAATTTCACATTTACTTTTTTCTCCTGTGCTTTGGCGGTGATTCCTGTCACAACCAATGCCATCATAAATAGAATACGAAACTTGTTCATCTCTTAAGTTTTATCAGATTTAGGTTTGAATGATTATGCTCTCACTTTTGCTTCTTTTAAAACGGGCTTGTTTTTCTTGTTGGCCACGTATAAAAAGCTTGCTAAAGTAGCGATTGCCACGAAAATGCCCAAAGGATAAGCAATGGTTTGGGAAATTTGGAATCCCTCGGGAGCAATCAGGATGTAAGTAGTTACCACAGCTGTCATGAAAGTTGCAGGAACGGTTGAGAACCAGTGACTGCGACCTTTGGTAACCATATACATGGCAGCTGTCCACAATACAATGGTAGCGAGGGTTTGGTTGGCCCATCCAAAATATCTCCAGATGATGGCGAAGTTAACCTGGGTTAGCAGGAATCCAATGGCAAACAATGGAAGGGTAATGGTCAAACGTTGTATCAGTTTCTTTTGGGAGTAGCCAAATGAATCGGCAATGGTCAAACGGGCGCTACGGAAAGCAGTATCACCTGATGTAATAGGCGCTGCAACTACACCGAAGATTGCCAGTATGCCACCAATCTTACCCAGCAGGCTACCGCAAATCTCGTTTACAACCCATGCTGCGTTGTGTCCGGGCTGTCCCATTGTTTCGCCCAGTTCGCGAACACCGCCGAAAAAGGTCATTGCTGCTGCTGCCCAAATCATGGCTACGATTCCTTCTGCAATCATTGTTCCGTAGAAAATCTTTCGTCCCTGCTTCTCGTTGGTCATACAGCGGGCCATTAAGGGGGATTGGGTTGAGTGGAACCCGGAGATGGCACCACAAGCAATCGTAATAAACAACATTGGGAAGATGGCGAATTTGGATGGATTGGCATGCATGTTGGTAAAGTTGGAAGGTACCAGTTCGGGAATGCTGTAATCGCCAAAGATTAAAGCTCCTGCTATACCAAAGGCCATAATCAGAAGAGAAATTCCGAAAATAGGATAGATTTTACCGATCAGCTTGTCAATTGGAATCATGGTAGCCAAAAGGTAGTACAGGAAGATTCCACCAATCAGAATGGATACATTCACTCCGGTTAACCCGGTTAGAATGGCAGCAGGGCCTTTAATGAATACTACACCTACAAGTACCAATAGAATTACTGAGAATACGCGCATAAAGTTTTTGAAGGCGGGGCCCAGGTATTTTCCAACCACTTCGGGGATGGAAGCACCACCGTGACGAACCGACAACATTCCGGAAAAGTAGTCGTGAACTCCACCGGCAAAAATACAACCTACTACGATCCAAATAAAGGCAACAGGGCCCCAAAGTGCACCGGCAATAGCTCCAAAGATCGGGCCTAATCCGGCGATGTTAAGGAATTGAATCAGGAAGATCTTCTTCCAGTTCATGGGAACGAAATCAACACCATCTTCTTTGGCAATGGCGGGAGTTGTTTGTTCGGAATCTGCTCCAAACTTTTTCTCTACAAATTTTCCGTAAATCAGATACCCCAGAATCAGGGCAGCGATACATAAAATAAAGGTTACCATACTCTTGTTATTTGATTTGTAAATAGCTCTTAGTAAGGTGATTCAAATCACCACTAACAAAGCAAGCAGATATGGTAAGGGGAGAAAAGGTAGAAATACCCTATTTATTAAAAGATTAACACCCAATTCAATATGGGTGTTTATACCTATGTTTTTGTATTAAAAAACTGTAACAATAAGAGAATTAGGTTTTTGTGTTTCTTATTTTGAATCAATTCACACAGCAGAAATCGTTTGCGGAGCTTGGAAAAACCTTAAAAAATGTGAAAAAATTCACTTTGAAGAATTGAGGTGGGATGAAAAGAAGAGATGTTGTTACTATTTTAATCAAAGGCAAATAGGCAATAGCTTTTTGGGAAAAGAAGATCAAAATTTAAAGGATATTAATACGACTATTGTTTCACTATACTTCGATTATCTTATTCTTTACAGCATACATTACCAGGGATGTGGAGTTGCGGCAACCGGTTTTGCTTAAAAGGTTGGAGCGATGGCGATCTACTGTGCGCTGACTGATGAAGAGCTGTTCGGCAATATCGACATTACTGTAGCCTTCGCATATCAGTTTGAGTACTTCCAGTTCCCGTTGCGTAAGTTTTACCACTTCCGATTGAAAGTTCTTCTGTTTTTTCTTATCCAGAATGCCCACCAATAGTTCCTGTGAGAAATAGGTACCCCCATTGATTACCGATTGCAATGCCGCATTTAGCTCATCGGCACCCGAATTTTTAAGGAGGAAGCCCTGAACCCCGGCATCCACCATTTGGTCGTAGTATTCCTCTTCTCCATGCATCGAGAGAACAATAATCTTGAGATGAGGGTAAAGTTTCAATGCCTCACGGGTAGCTTCCAGACCATTCATTTCGGGCATATTGATATCCATTAATACGATGTCGAGGATTTCGTCGGCGGCCATTTCCAAAAACTCTCGACCGTTGGCAGCTTCACCCACGACTTTGATTTCAGGGATATCATTGAGCAGAAAACGCAGCCCGCTCCGAAATAGTTTGTGATCATCTACCAGCATTACCCTGTACTCCTTCATAATTCGTGTATTTTAATTTTTTCAGATTAAGTATTAATTGCTCTCCAGGTTTACTTCCACAATGGCCATCATCCCCCCATTGGGGCGGTTGCTTTTTATTTTGTGTGTTCCGTTCAGGGAGCGAACTCGGCTGAGAATATTGTAAAGGCCCATTCCATTGGATTTACCCGCCTGAATTTTTCTAGTGTCGAATCCAATGCCATCATCAATGTAGATGAGGGTTAAAAGATCACGGGTTCGCGACAGGTTAATCTCAATATTTTTGGCTTTGGCATGCTTAATGGTATTGTGAATTAATTCCGTAACCACTCTGTAAATTACAACTTCTACCTGCTCGTTGAGTCTTTGTTCCAGGTTTTCGGCGTGAAAGCTAATATGGATGCTCTGTGATATTTGTAACTTGTTGGTAAAGGAATCGATGGCTTTCTCCAGTCCGAAATCGCTTAGAATATGCGGACTCAAGTTATTGGATATTTCCTTGATACTAACCAGTGCCTCGTTAACTGCTTCTCTCGACACATTGATAATATTTTCCTTTTTCTCCTTCTGATCGGTTTTTGCGAGAGCAGAAAGATATAGGTTGATGCTGGAAAGAAGGGGGCCAATGGAGTCGTGCAAATCTTTGGCAAAGCGTTTTCGTTCGGTCTCTTCGGTTTCGATCACTGCATTCAGAATTTTCCGTTCAGTTTCCTGTCGTTTGCTAATATCCCGCACCACGGCCAGTATTATCTGATCTTCCTCCAGATCGATGAGACTCAGATTCACCTCTACAGGGAATGTAGAGCCGTCTTTTCGTCGTTGAATGGATTCCATACTGATGGAATTGTTCTCGGGAGTGAGGGTGTTCCAGTATTCCTGAAGTTTCGGGAGGGAAAGGTTGTGATCCAGATCTGAAAAATTCATCTGGAGCAGTTCCTGATGGCTAAAACCCAGCCATTTGTTGGCCGATGAATTGGCATCCAGTATCTGTCCGGAGAAATCGTGCAGGAGAATTTCATCGGCAGCCTGCTCAATGAGCGATCGCCAGCGTTTTTCCGAGGCACGAATTTGTTTCTCATCCTCTTGAATCTGCTCCTCTGCAAGTTTTCTTTGGGTAATATCCATCAGGGTACCCACCAGGTTTAATGGAGCGTAGTTCTCATCACGATCCAGAATTTTACCTTTGGCCTTGTACCATTTCCATTCCTTATTACTGTTGCGCAAGCGGAATACCACTTCATACAATTCTGATTTTCCCTTCAAATAGTCCCTTCGTCTTTTTTCGACCTTTTCCAGATCTTCGGGATGAGTTTGAGCATTTACGAAGCTGCGGGTGTCCTCTATTTGATTAAGAGGATGGCCCAGTTTTTCCCAGATTTGTTTGCTAAAGGTAACCCGATCGGTTTTGAGGTTGTGTTCCCAAACTCCGTCGGAATTGGCATCCAGCATTCGAAGCAATCGGGTGCGATTGGCCTTAAGTTCTTTGTTGGCCAATTCCAGGTTGTTGGTTCGTTCTTCTACCAGTTCTATCAGATGATGGCGATGCAATTCCAGTTCCTTATTTTGTTTTCGAATCTGAAGGGTTTGACCTTCCAGTTTTTCATTGGCCTCCATTAATTCTTCCGTACGTTCGGCTACTCTACGATCCAGCTCCTTGTTAATTCTGAGTAACCGCTGTTCGTTGCGTTTCCTTTTTTCCCGGGCATAAATCACAATTAAAGCGATCAATAGGAGAAAAACGGAAGAGATCAGCAGGTAGGTTCTGTATTTTTGCAGAAAGGTTGGAGGTAGGTTGATTATGGTACTGTTGGCAGGCAATTGTTCGGGTCGAATGCCAAACCGTTTCATCTGGTTAAAGTCGAACTTGTAACTGTTGTAACCGGTTGTAACGAGAGGAATTGTATTAATATCTTCGCCGTAAATCACACGAAGAGCTGTTTCAGCAGCTAATTTCCCCTGCATAAAACCACTGGTGAGCATTCCCCCGATAATTCCTTCGTCCAGGTAGAATTCCCAGGAGCTATAGATGGGGAGCTGCGTGGCCTCCCGAATGATTTCGATGTTCTCTTGGTAGGAAATGTAGTTGCCGTCCTTGTCTTTGCTGAAGTTGATCAGTAGAATGATGTTGGAGTTGTCCAGCTTTTTAACTTTTTCCACCAGTTCATCAATGGATAAATTCTCCAGGAAGATCAGGTTTACATCGGTTTCTATTTCGGGCCAGAAGGATTTGATATGGTTCCGGTTGATGATCGCAGAGGTGGTTTGGTTATCGTTGATTACCACAAGGTTTTTGGCGCGGGGATGCAAACGAAGAGCCTCGATAATGGTTTGTTTGAAGTCGATGTATTCGGTAATTCCTGTTACATTGGTCATGCCTTCAATTAGTTTGTCTTCAAACTGATCGATAGAACAAAATATAACGGGGATGTCCTTGAAATACTTGTTTTGATACTTTCGGGCAAAGTCCAGAGCATTATTGTCCGAGGCAATGATTACTTCAAAAGGGATGTTGTGGTGCTTTAGCTGGTAGAGTTTGGCAAATTCGTCAAGGTAGGCCGGATCGGGGTTGCGCTTGGAGTCCATGTACTCAAATTGTACCTCCAGATTGTCGTACTGGTTGAAAATGGATTGCATCCCCCTGGTAATGTTATCGGTCCAATTCAGCCCCTGATGATAGGAGTGCAGAATCAGTATCTTTTTTTTTCGCGCCCAGCTTGACGATGAAAGAAAAAGGAAACACAACAGCAGGAAGATAAGATTTCGAAATTTCATAGAACAGCTTCCTTGAATCAATAGTTATTGGGTTGAAGATACAACCCTTTCAACGGGTGTAATTTACGAAAGCCGAAAGTCAAAAACAAATGGAGACGATTTGGGTTTGCTTAACGGATTTACCTATGGGGATTATTGTGCTTGATCTAGTCTATTTACTTTATTTAGGAGTGCAAAACTCAATTAACTAAAGCATTGGGGGCAAGATCTTTGGTTTGATTCTTCAAAAAAGGTTTGTATTTGGTCACTTTTGAAGAAAGTAGTCCAAAACAAGTTTGAATTGGTTTACTTTTGAAGAAAGTAGTCCAAAACAAGTTTGAATTAGTTCACTTTTGAAAAAAGTAGTCCAAAACAGGTTTGAATTGGTTCACTTTTGAAGAAAGTAGTTCGAAACAAGTTTGAATTGATTCACTTTTAAAAAAAGTAACCCGAAACAAGTTTAGAATCTCATTACTCAAATGGACAAAAAAAGGAACCCGAAATATCGGATTCCTTTTAGAGTAGTTATTGTTTAAAGGACTATAAGCCCAAAACTTTCAAGCCTTGTTTGTAAACGATATCCTTTGGAATACCAGCGTTGTTTACGCGATCCAAATCTTTTTGAAGATCTTCACGAATGGCTCCTTTTTCAGCGATCATTTTTTTAGCACCATCATAGTTGGCATCGCCCTGAAGAATCAATAATTTCTCACCCAGGGAAATCATTGCTGCTTTCATCTTATCGAAATCTACTTTGTAGGTTCCGGTAGCTTCGTCGCGGGTAAATGCACCTTGCTCTTCGAAGTAGTAGAAACGAATCATATTGGCTTTACCATGAGCACTGGCAGCTCCAAAACGAACCGAACGGAAGATACCGGCCATAAAGGTCACGTAGTTGTCCATTAGGTCTTTGTTTTTCAATTCACCCCACTCAGCCATTTTGGTAATCATATACAAGCCAAGAATGTCAGCTTTTCCTTCTTCGATTGAGGTATAAGCATCTTTCAAAGCCTTACGTACAGTAAGATCCTTGTCTTCAAGAGTGTATTTGATACCCAATCCGTGAGCTACTTCATGGAACATGGTATTCTCGAAGAAAGCATCAAATTTTACATGCTTGCGCTGCGATTCATCGATCAGCAGGTTGGAGATAGGAATCAGAATCTTGTCGAATTTCGCCTGCATAGCGTTCTTCAACTGAAGCTTACGGCTACCTTTGGCCAGGTGTACGCGAGGGTCGTTAGGCAGGTTGATAGCGATGTTTTTGCTACCCGCGTTGCAATCTCCTCCGTAGTAGATTACATCGTAAGCATTCATGTCAGCATTGGCGCTTGCTTTTTCAGCTTTATATTTGGCAGGAACAGGTAAACTTTCCTGAAGACGTGGCAACAAAGAGGCAAAACGGGAAAGCTTCTTGCTCCATTCTTTGTCTTTCACAAGGATTTGTGCCGAGTGAGCCGCTTTGTACCCAAACATGGCATCTTCATAAGTTTCGATAGGACCAACCACAAAGTCGATAGTGTTGGTTTGCATGTCCATCCAGGCCATATCCGAAGCCAGGTAATCGTCGGTTAGCAATGCTTCCGCACGCAGTTCCAGGTACTTTTTCAAACCTGCATCTTCTGCCAGGGTCGCCGCTTTTCTCAACAATTCGGCAGCTTTCTCAATTTTTTCCTTGTAAGCAACGTGATAGGGAAGAACGATTAGTTTTCCGTTTTCATCACGACGAATTAATGAGTAAGTACTGGTTTTGTTTTCGTCCTTAAGGGCTTCAAACTCTTCCTTGGTCATATCGGCCGGATAGTAGTTGGCACCGGCAGGTTTTTTTCCATAACCATCAATAAAGGGCTCATTGTTAGCCAAACGGTCCCATGGGCCGTAGTTGATTTTTGCATAGGCAATTGCAGCAGGATCCTTCAGTTTAGAAAGGAATTCTTGCTTATTACCAATAGCATCTTCCCAGAAAATCTCTTCCATGATCTCAGAAACTTCGATCAGGATGGGTAGCATTTGTTTTTCTTTCTCAGTCAGCTGAGACATATCTGTGTTCAGCTCCACTTCTACGTATTGATCTACTTTGGCTTGCAAAGGAGAAACTTCCTCTTTTGGCGCTTGTTTCTGCTGGCAACCGGCAAAACCGAATCCCATTGCAGCAACCAGGGCCAAGGATGCAATTTTCTTCATTTTGTTTGATGTTAAGTTAGTAATCGTATTGCAATATTTTCCCAACGGGGCATCCTTTCCCATAAATGGCTGATTTCAACCTTGAATAAATAGGGTTGGATACTTGTAATTTTTTAACTTTGAGCATTCTGTTTAACAATTCTCAAAAATACGAGCAAAGTATTGCAATCGCAATAAATTGATACGGAATCCTGATCTAAAAATAAACAACAAATATTGAATTGATGTAACAAGTCATGAGAAATACTTTCTACACAGGAGGATAATTAACTTTGGCGGGTTGCATCTGACCAATAAAAACAAATTTAAAAGCATGAAGAAAATTGCATTAATTGTCTGTTTGGCTTTGGTTTTACCCGGGGCTGTTGTTAAGGCAGAAAAGAAGAAGGAGAAAAAAGAAGGTTACCAATTTACCATTGAGAAGAAACTTCCGGTTACTTCGGTAAAGAGTCAGCATCGTTCGGGAACTTGCTGGTCCTACGCTACACTTTCTTTTCTTGAATCGGAATTGCTGAGAATGGGAAAAGGAGAATTTAACCTTTCGGAGATGTTTGTGGTGAACCGGAACTACCATGATCGAGCGGTAGATTACGTTCGTTACCATGGCAAGAAGAGTTTTTCTGCCGGAGCTGAAGGCTGGGATGTTTTAAATGTGATCAAGAAATATGGTTTGCTACCACAAGAGGCCTATTCCGGTAATACAATTGGGGAAGAATTGCCGGTACACGGGGAAATGGATGCAGTATTGCACGCCTATGTCGATGCAGTAATCAAGAATAAGAATCGCAAAATTACTCCGGTTTGGATGAAAGGATTCGATGGAATTTTGGATGCCTATCTCGGTGATATTCCCGCAAAATTTGAATACAAGGAAAAAGAGTATACTCCTGCTTCCTTCCGGGATGATTTGGGCATCAATCCTGACGACTACATTACAATTACTTCGTATACACATCATCCTTTCTATGAGCAGTTCATTTTTGAAGGACCCGATAACTGGTCTTTGGGGTCAGTATACAACGTGCCCATGGAGGAGATGATGGAAACTGTTGATTTCGCAATTGAAAAGGGCTATTCAATTGCCTGGGGAAGTGATGTTAGTGAGAAGGGTTTCTCGCACCGCAACGGAGTTGCTATTGTGCCTGAAACTGCGACTAAAAACATGGCCAATGCCGAAATTGCCAAATGGGAAAAAATGTCTCGCAGCGAAAAGGCGGATTATGGATTGAAAGCACCGGTAAAGGAGAAGACAATCACCCAAAAGATGCGCCAGGAGTCTTTCGATAATTACCAATCAACCGAAGATCACCTGATGCACATGGTTGGAACGGCCAAGGATCAAAACGGAACCAAATATTACCTGATAAAAAATTCATGGGGAACCGATAACAATTCTTATGGCGGTTATTTTTACGCTTCAGTTCCTTTTGTTCAATACAAAACCGTATCAATTCTGGTACACAAGAATGCAGTTCCTGCAGCTATAGCAAAAAAACTAGGATTGTAAAAGATTGCTTATAAATAGGACTTTGGGCTGTTTCTTTGATTGGAAGCAGCCTTTTGTTTTCCCCTGAATATGCAGGGGAAAAAAGATGGTTTTTAAGGATTGTTTGTCCTTAAAATGTTAAAATTCCTGTAATTTGCTCATTTCACTTCAGAATTGCTTAAATTTAAGAATTATTAAAAGGTGTTTGCCTATGCGATTGAAGTTTTACTCTTCCCTTTTTATCGGATTATTGATTGTATTGCAGGCGGTTCAGCCCTGTAAGGCACAGGCGGTGGATACACTTCGCGTGATGCAGTACAATTTATTGCATTATGGCAAACAGATTTACGACTGTAACGACAGCAATAATAGTCGCGACGACAAGAACACTTCCCTTCGAATCATTCTAAAATATGCGCAACCCGATATTTTTGCCGTGAATGAGATGGATGGCGAGGACGCAGACGCTCAATATCTTCTCGATCATGCATTGAATGTAAATGGGAAAAGAAAATACAGGAGGGCAGCTTTCGAAGGAGACTATCTTGTAAACACACTCTTCTATAATTCAGAAAAACTTGCTTTAAAAAGTCAGGACCGAATTGTTAACGGTTCCGATCAACACGACATCAATGTTTATCATCTCTATTATAAGAAGAATCTTAAGCAGGGAAAGGATACTACTTTTTTGACTTGTTTTGTAGTGGATCTGAAGGCAGGAGAGGAGCGAAGCAGTGAAAGGCTTCGTGCCAGGGAAACGCAAAGGTTGATGGACTATCGAGAGGAGAATGATCTGACCGGGAATGTTCTGGTAATGGGTGATTTTAATGTATACGATTCAGAGGAAGAGGCTTTTCAAAATTTTGTAGAGCCCATGGATGAGGAACTAAAACTTTATGATCCCATTAATACCCCCGGATCGTGGCACGATACCGAAGAGTTTGCTCAGTACCATACGCAATCGACTCATATGGGAGGAGATTGTGCGGCCTGGGGTGGTCTGGATGATCGGTTTGATTTTATTCTGATGAGTAAATCTTTAGGTAAGGGGAGCTCAAAATTGAAATACCAACCGGGAAGCTATGAAGTGCTTGGACAGGATGGAGAACATTTTGACAAGGAACTAATTGATGGAGGAAATGAAACGTATGATTCGGAGTTAACTCAAGCTCTCTATAAGGTTTCGGACCATCTTCCTGTTTTTATGAAAATACAGGTTCTTGAAAAAGTTTCCTCCGGTAAATCCCAATTACTTAGCAGGGAGCAGAATGTGAGGTTCAACAATCCAGTTCACGAAAAATTGAATCTGAAAATTGACTGGGGGCAACAGGCCAGTCTTCAAGTGGAAGTTTTGTCTATTATTGGTAAGGTTGTATTCCGTAAAAAAGTGGAAGTTCAAAGCGGAGTGCAAGCTTTAAGTATTCCGTTTTCCTCCTTTGAGAAAGGGATGTATCTCCTTAAGATCTCTGACGACAGTAATCATTTTCTGGTCAAAAAGGTGTTGAAGTACTAATCTGATTTCTATCTTTTCCAACGAACTGGTGCTTTGCAGCAGGTAAGAAAATGCGCAATGGCGAAACTGCAACCGAAAAGCTGTTAATCGAACTTATTCGAATAGGGGCAGGTAGGAATTACGATTCGATTGAGGGTACCAGGCCATTGACCCGATACCCTCAATTCGATTGGGAGCTCATTATTATTGAGTTCTGAAAATAATAGATTCTGCCGAAATCACTTATTTCTGTAATCGCTTCACTAGTTGGGGATTGTTAATTTCCATTGCTACATCAAGCACCGATTGATTTTTGCTCTTCGTTTTTAGTTTTATATCAGCTCCGTTCCGAATCAATAGCTTAACTATTTTCAGCACTTCTGCTTTTTTGTTTTTTAGAATTTCAGGCCGCTGTTTGAGCTGAAAGAATAGAAAGTGCAAGGGGGTTAGGTTATCGTCAAAGAAAGTCTTTGAGGTGATCTCACTGAATAGCTTACTATACAATGCCTGGTTGGCATCAGCACCATTTTTTAGCAGATATGCCACTGCTTTTGTGTTCAAGGAATGAATTGCCCAAAGGAGTGCCGTCATTCCTCGTTTATCAACCAAATTCACATTTCCGCCTTGTTTTATCAATTCTTTTGCCAGAACCTGTCTGTTGCTCTTATCATGAACAATTGCCGCACCCAATAGTAGGGGATCGGAGGGTTTGGTGAACTCCATATAGGGATAGTTCCGGTAATCTATTTCTTTCTCCAGAACCTTACCAACAAGTTTTGACATCCAGGATGGGGTGAGCTGTTCTCCGGCTTTGTATTTCTCAACCCAATAACTCATCTCTTCAATTCTGGGATTGAATCCCTTATTCATTAGAAGCTGAATAATAGCTAAGTGTCCTCGCTCTGCAGCCCAGTGGGCAGGGGTACCATAGCCTGAAATGCTGTTGGGGTCAGCTCCATGAGCCAGTAAAAAATTCACCATTTCCTGGTCTCCATTGGAACACGCAAAGAATAGAAGCGGTACATCACTCGGATCTTCAATCTGGTTGATGTCCCTATCTCCTAGGATTTTTTGTAATCTAGTTGTGTCTTTGCTATTAACAATTTTAATTATCTCCCGGTAGTTTGGTTCTGGGGTATTATTCTGTCCATACCCCCATAGGGTCAAGGATAATAAAATGGTAACTGTAATAATTCTTTTCATCTGTTTTAATTCGTTTTAATTGATCACATGGAACTAACCATCTGCAAATAATCATTGTCGTGCGTGAGTGTAATGATTATTTACGCATGGACGTTTCAGCGATTCATTATTATTTGAGGTTGAAATGGCAGGAAAACCTACCACTGTCTCATGTTATCTCGTAGCAGGGAGCGGGTGATTTTGAGGCGTGCAAAATTAACAAATTAGTATTGTTGCTAATTTTCTTACCGTGCATTTTTTCTTTCAAAGGATACTTCTCGTTTTTGAAATTTGCTCCATTAGTTACTATTTCTTCAAGGTAAGGGGGCATTTGCCTGAACTCATGTAAGGCTGGAAATAAAAAAGGAGCCGCCTATTCAGACAACTCCTCTTTTATACACTATTCCCTAAATTGCTGACATCTCATCAGCTTAATCTTAAATTATTTTTATTTGCCGAAATCGGCTTTATCGGTAACTACGTAGTAACGTGGGTCGTCAATATCTTCAATTACCACTGTTTTAAAGTGGTCGCTGGCTTTGTAAAGCAGTTTCTTGCAATCCTCACTTAAATGCTTCAGATGGATTTTTTTGCCTGCCTTTTCATACTTTTCCACGAGGTTGCCAATGGCTTCAATACCACTGTGATCCGAAACTCTGGATTCCATGAAGTCAATTTCCACTTTTTCCGGGTCGTTGTCCACATCGAATTTGGAATTAAAGGTTGAGATGGAACCGAAAAACAACGGGCCCCAGATTTCGTAAACTTTAGTGCCATCTTCGTTGATGCGCTTCCGGGCACGAATACGAGTTGCATTTTCCCAGGAGAATACCAGTGCCGATACGATTACTCCTACAAGTACAGCAATAGCCAAATCAAAAATGACTGTCAAAGACGATACCAGAATCAGTACAAATGCATCTGATTTGGGAATTTTGTGTAGAATACGGAAACTGGACCATGCAAAAGTGCCAATAACTACCATGAACATAACCCCAACCAGGGCTGCGATCGGTACCATTTCTATCAAAGGAGAGGCGAAAAGAATAAAGGCCAGAAGAGTAAGAGCAGCTACAATTCCGGATAAACGTCCGCGACCTCCCGACTTAACGTTGATCAGGGATTGTCCGATCATGGCGCATCCCCCCATTCCTCCGAAGAATCCGGTTACGATGTTGGCTGCACCCTGAGCCATACATTCCCGGTTTCCGTTACCACGGGTTCCTGTTATTTCATCCAGAAGGTTTAGAGTCATCAACGATTCAATCAGTCCAATGGCTGCCAGAATAAGGGCGTAAGGCAGAATAAACTGAATGGATTGCCAGTTGAGAGGTATTAAGGTAAACAATTGGGTTTGAAGCGAGGGTAACCCGCCTTTCAGGCCAGCTCCACCACCATCACGAATAAAGGAGCCAACAGTACTTACATCCAATCCCGAGAAGATTACCACGCAGGAAACGACTACGATCCCGGTAAGAGCTGCAGGAAGTTTATTGGTAAGTTTTGGCAAAAAGAACATGATTGCCATAGTTAGAGAAACCAGACCAATCATGGTGTACAGGGGAGTTCCCTGGAGCCAGTGGCTTTCTCCTGCTATTTTTTCGGTAAACATTCCCAACTGAGACAGGAAAATTACGATGGCCAGACCGTTCACAAATCCCATCATTACGGGATGAGGAATTAGACGTACAAATTTTCCAAAACGGAATACACCTGCAAGAAACTGAATGATACCTGTTAAAACTACAGTAGCAAACAAGTAATTCAATCCCATATTTTCGATAGGAATGGCCATTTCCATACCCATTTGATTTCCTTCTTTTACCAGGTTTACTAAAACAACAGCCATTGCTCCGGTTGCTCCTGAAATCATTCCAGGTCTTCCCCCAAAGGTGGATGTGATTAACCCAATCATAAAAGCTGCATACAATCCTACCAGGGGATCTACTCCGGCTACAAAAGCAAAAGCCACAGCTTCCGGAACAAGAGCCAGTGCTACTGTCAATCCGGAAAGGATATCGTCTTTGGCATTGGCTGATTTTCTCTTAATAAATTCTACCATATTAAAACTGTTCTAAAATAATAGTCACAAAAGGGCGCAAAAATAAGATTTATAGTTGATTTACGGCTACAAATCAATTAAAAACAAGGAGTAGATTTTAATTTTTTGAGCGCAAACGATTTATGCGCCATTTAAACTTTTTCTATCATTTGGTTTCATAAAAAAGAGGAGGAGGAAAGCTGTTTAACCGTTTTGATAAATATCTTAAGAAGGGTGGGAAATTTAGTTGGATTAAAAAAAGATTCTCAGATAGTGAAAAAATCTTTTTATGCTTTCGGGAAATTCTGTAAATTGTTAATGAGAAAAAGCAAAGATTCAATTCTTTATGAAGCCCCATTTTTAGGGGAATGAGTGCGATTTGGTTCGTTTATGATTAGTGTACTGTTAGATTCTTGACGCAAAGAGCCATGAAGAGAGTAATAAAGGATTACAAAACCATCAGTTTTGAGATGCTACAACTATTAATGGAGAAATATCCATTTGGGGTTGATGAGGAGGATTTGATTTCGTTTACCACTCCAAAGGGGTATAAAATTAAAGCGGTGGAATTGAAAACGAACGATGCCATTTATCTTATTAAAATGAGCTCGGAATTAACCAATCAATTGAGTTCATTTATTAAAGACAGAGAAGGTATTGATCCCTATTCTGATGGATATGGTACTTCCTATTAACCTGGATTCTAGAAAAAATGATGTTGATTGTTTCCAACAGCATATTGTACACTGCTCTAATTTCTTTTATCGTACCACGTATTTTGGGGGAAGATTGTCGTTTGTGAGAACCAAAACTTGGATTATTTCAGTACAAGATCTCTTACCGTTTTTTGTATTCCCTCAGAATCGTATCCGCATTCTCTGTATAATTCCTGCTGAGTCCCCTGTTCAACGTAACGGTCAGGAATTCCCAAACGTTTCACTCGTGCGGTATAAGCATTGTCGCTCATAAATTCCAAAACAGCAGACCCCAAACCACCGATAATACTACCATCTTCAAGGGTGATTACTTTATTGTGGTTTTGGAAGACCTCATGCAAAATTTCTTCATCTATGGGTTTTAGGTAACGCATATCGTAATGGGCAACGCTGATTCCTTCCTTTTCCAGTTCATTTATGGCATGAATGGCTTCCTGTCCGATTGCCCCAATTGATAGCAGAGCCAATTGGTTTCCATCTCGAAGTTTCTGCCCTTTACCTACAGGTAATTCTTTAAAAGGAGTCCTCCAGTTTACATTAACACCACGTCCGCGGGGATAACGAATGGAGAAGGGGCCCTGATCCTTCAGTTGGGCCGTGTACATCAAATTTCGCAGTTCTTCTTCGTTCAATGGAGCCGAAACCACAAGATTAGGGACACAGCGGAAAAAGGACAGATCGTAAGCACCATGATGGGTTGCTCCATCAGCACCAACTAATCCACCTCTGTCGAGACAAAATACTACGTTTAGGTTTTGTAGTGCTACATCATGGATTACCTGATCGTAGGCTCGTTGCATAAATGAAGAGTAGATATTACAGAAAGGAACCAATCCTTTGGCTGCCATTCCTCCTGAAAAGGTAACAGCATGTTGTTCTGCAATTCCTACATCAAAAGACCGATCCGGCATTTTCTCCATCATGATATTCAAAGAACAACCTGTTGGCATGGCCGGGGTTATTCCTACAATTTTCTCATTTTGTTCGGCCAGTTCTACAATCGTATGTCCAAATACATCCTGGAATTTTGGAGGTTCCGGTTTGTGTGAATTTACTTTTATGATTTCACCTGTATCCTTATTGAATTTCCCGGGAGCGTGCCAGTAGGTTTGATTCAATTCGGCTTGTTTAAAGCCTTTTCCTTTTTGTGTGATACAGTGCAATAGTTTTGGTCCCGGGATGTTTTGTAGATCCCGTAAAACCTTCACTAGGTGATTTACATTGTGTCCGTCGACAGGACCGAAATAACGGAAATTAAAGGCTTCGAAAAGGTTGCTTTGCTTAAGCAGAATGGTTTTGATACCATTTTCAACCTTTTGGAATATCTTTTGGGTGTTGGGATTCAGTCGATTAAATTTACCCAGGACTCTCCAGACATCATTTTTAACCCGGTTGTAGGTTTGTGAAGTGGTGATATCCAGCAGATATTCACTCAGTCCTCCCACATTAGGATCGATGGCCATGTTGTTGTCGTTAAGAATTACCAACAAGTCCGAGTTGTTAATGGCGGCATTGTTTAAGCCCTCAAAGGCCAAACCTGCTGTCATGGAGCCATCACCGATAACAGCTACGGTTTTACGATCTTTTTCCCCGTTGTGCTGGGCGGCAACAGCCATTCCCAAAGCGGCGGAAATAGAAGTGGAGGAGTGACCTACCCCAAATGCATCGTATTCGCTTTCGTTTCGGTTAGGAAAGCCACTAAGTCCTTTGTACTTACGGTTAGAGTAGAAACGATCTTTACGGCCGGTAAGGATTTTGTGTCCATAGGCCTGGTGCCCCACATCCCAGATCAAATTATCTAAGGGCGTATTGAGTACATAATGCAGAGCGACTGTTAGTTCAACCACACCAAGACTGGCTCCGAAGTGTCCAGGATTGGATGATACCTCTTCAATAATGGCTTGTCTTAATTCGGAACAAACCTGAATCAGGTCATCTTCTGGGATCTTTTTCAGATCAGAAGGGTAATTTATTTGATGCAATATCTTATTTTCAGTGCTATTCATGTACGAAATTCTCCGTTCTACCGTTTAACAGGAAGCAATTTTCCCTTTTTCGAAGTTTTGAAATGAACTAAATCTGTGCATTTCAAACCACGAAGATAGTAATAAAAATAATTTGATGATTCTTTTCCGGCTGGGTTTGCACAGCTTGTTTCTATATTTGTAAGCGAAAGTGTGATTTTTTGAATGAATTACAATCTTAATTTAAAAATGTTTAGAGAAGTAGCCAGATTTTTTATGTTGGCAGGAGCGGGCTGTGTCCTGTTTTCCTGTGTTCCTGCGAGACAATTTCAGGAGATGCGAACTAGGCAGGAAAACTGTCAGGAGGAATTGGAGTTGGTTAAAGAGAAAAACCGTCTTCTGAATGAAACCAATACCGAGCTGGAAGGACGTTTGGATGTGCTAGAAGGTAATGTGGCAAAACTGACCTCAGACACCATCGAATTGGGACGTCGTTTATGGCAGGCCAGACAGGGATTACGAAAAAGTGATGCGCTCAACCATGATTTGATGCAGCGTCAGAGTAAATTAAGCCAGGGAAATAGTCGTGAAGTAAAATCGCTCTTGCAGCAGATTGCAAGGGCCCAGGAGGACTTACAGCAGCGAGAGGATGAAGTACTCCGTTTGGAGAAAGAAATGGATGGCAGAAAGCGAAAATTGGATGGACTTCGGGAGGAATTGGAAGCCAGAAATGTTCGTTTGGCTGAATTGGAGAAAGTGCTTCGGGAAAAAGATGAGGCTGTGCTTGCATTGAAGCAAAAGGTGAGTAATGCTCTTACCGGATTTGAAAACAAAGGGCTTAGTATTACAACCAGAAATGGGAAGGTATATGTTTCTATGGATGAAAAATTGCTATTCAAATCGGGAAGTTATAGTGTGGATCCAAAAGGAAAATCAGCTCTTAAGAAACTGGCTGCAGTTTTGGCTCAGAATACCGATATTAACGTAATGATTGAGGGACATACCGATAATGTTCCCTACCGTGGGAGAGGTGTTTTAATCGATAATTGGGACTTGAGTGTGAAAAGAGGTACTTCCATTGTTCGGGAATTGATTCTGAACAAGGGAATAGATCCCGGTAGGCTGATTGTAGCAGGACGTAGCAAATATGTGCCGGTAGACAATCGGAATACACCCGAGGCCAGAAGAAAGAACCGACGGACAGAGATCATTCTCTCTCCCAAATTGGATGAACTCTTCAAGATATTAAACAACAATTAATCTGGTTGATTTTTATTGAAAGCCCCATTAGGGGCTTTTTTTGTGCACTAAACATGTGTATATTTATGGATAGGTGAAAGAATTAGCTTTCTCCGGATGAAAAAATAAAATGCTATGAATCAGATAAACCTTCAATCTTCTGGAAAAACGATTATTGGAATGATCCATGTACAAGCCCTTCCCGGGACTCCATCTCATCGGTTCTCAATGGATGAGATAATTGCCAGGGCTGTTGAGGAAGCCAAGTTGTACCAGGAATCCAATGTAGACGCTATTATGTTGGAGAATATGCATGATGTTCCCTACTTAAAAGGGAGTGTGGGGCCCGAGATTACGGCCTGCATGACAGCCATTGCGCAAGCTGTTCGTGCTGCTGTTGATATGCCAGTGGGAATCCAGATTTTGGCAGGTGCCAATAAGGAGGCTCTGGCAGTGGCTAAAGCCGCAAATTTACAATTTATTAGAGTAGAAGGCTTTGTTTTTGGCCATGTGGCTGATGAGGGGTACATTGACGCAGGAGCAGGAGAATTGCTGCGGTATCGTCGCCTCATTGGTGCCGAAAACGTAAAGGTGTTGACAGATATCAAAAAGAAACACTCCTCACATGCCCTTACTTCCGATTTGGATATTGCAGAAACCGCTCTTGCTGCTGAGTTCTTCTTAAGTGATGGTTTAATTGTAACAGGATCGTCTACGGGTGAGGCTGTCTACCTGCATGAGTTGAAATGCCTGAAAGATCGTGTGAAACTTCCGGTACTAATTGGTTCCGGTATCACCGAAAAGAATTTGGAAGAGTACTGGCCCTATGCTTCCACTTTCATTGTTGGTTCCTACTTTAAAGAGGAGGGGCATTGGAGGAATAGCTTGTCCTCTGAGCGGGTGAAGGGGTTTATGGAGAAGGTGAAGGAGTTACGTTCTCTGAAATTGGAAAAAGTATAGCTCCTAAGCCCCAAAGAAAGAAAAAGGCAACCATAGAGGTTGCCTTTCATGTTATATTATATGGTCATGATATCTTTCTCTTTATCTGCCAACATTGCTTCAATCTTTTTGCTGAAACCATCAGTTAGTTTCTGAACTTCAGCTTCGGCATCTTTTTCAAGATCTTCCGAAAGACCATCTTTTATCAATTTTTTCAATTCCATATTGGTATCCCTACGAGCATTACGGATACTGATTTTGGCATTTTCGCATTCACTTTTTGCCTGCTTAACCAAATCATTTCTTCGTTCTTCGGTAAGGGCCGGAATGTTGATGCGGATCAACTCTCCATTGTTGTCTGGGTTAAAACCCAGGTTTGCGTTCATGATGGCCTTTTCAATCGGACCAATCATGGCCTTTTCCCAGGGTTGAATTGCAATGGTTCGGGGATCGGGAGCACTAACATTGGCTACTTGGTTCAAGGGGGTCATACTTCCATAGTAATCTACCATCACGCCTGTTAACATGCCAGGATTTGCTTTACCTGCACGAATTTTCAGCAATTCGCTTTCAAGATGGTCAATGGAGGCTTCCATCTTTTCTTTTGCATCTTCCAGATACATTTGAACTTCTTCAGTCATCATAGGAGAAAGATTTAAATTATTTTTTACTTCTTTTGGACAAACAAAATTAATAAAAATCCAACACATAACTTGCAGAATAGCACTTGCAGACTAATGTGTGGAGTTCGGTTGTGTACTGATTCTCGCCCAATCTATTCCTTACAATAGAATCTTTTCATGGGGTTACACACTTAGAACATAATAAATATAACCTTTTTTCAACAAAACAAAAAACACAATGTGTTGAATTCCTTGTATTTGTTGTTTCAAAAAAGAAAGGATATAGATTTTAGTTGTGAACCAGGGTTCCGATTTTTTCTCCTGTTATAACTTTTTTCAGATTCCCAACGGTGTCCATATCAAATACGATAATTGGCAAATTGTTTTCCTTGCACATTGTTGTAGCCGTTAGGTCCATTACCTTTAGGTTCTTGTTGTACACTTCGTCAAATGTGATTTCTTCGAATTTCACGGCTGAAGGATCTTTTTCCGGATCGGCAGTGTAAACTCCATCCACACGAGTGCCTTTCAACATTACATCGGCTTCCATTTCGATGCCTCGTAGGGAGGAGCCGGTATCTGTTGTAAAATAGGGGTTTCCGGTTCCTGCCGAAAAAATGGTAACAAAGCCTTGCTCCAGTAAGTCGATTGCTTTTTGTTTGGAGTAGAATTCGCCGATGGGTTCCATTCGTATTGCGGTTAAAACCCGGGCTTTACAGCCTTCGTTTTCCAACTCGGAGCTCAGAGCCAGAGAGTTGATTACTGTTGCAAGCATGCCCATAGAATCGCCTTTAACGCGATCGAAACCTTTGGTAGCTCCGCTTAAACCGCGGAAAATATTTCCACCCCCGATTACGATTCCAACCTGTACACCCAGGTCTACAATTTCTTTGATCTGCTTTGCATATTCGTTCAAACGCTGTGAATCGATTCCGTATTGTTGTTCTCCCATCAGGGATTCACCGCTTAATTTTAACAATACACGTTTGTATGATACCATTGTAAATCTATTTTAAGCTCAATTATGAAAAAAATCTATGATAAAGGTAAAAAAAAAGAGTTCCTGAAAGGAACTCTTTTTGTATGTAATAATAATTGTATTAAGCATTCAAAGTGAAGCGCTTCATAGCAACTACAGTAAGCTCTTTATCGGCTCCAGTAAGATATTGCTTAACAGACATCTTACCATCTTTTACGAAATCCTGGTTCAACAGAGTAGATTCTTTGAAGAATTTACCCAGACGACCTTGAGCAATTTTGTCAAGCATTTGCTCTGGCTTGCCTTCCAAACGAGCTTTATCCTTAGCAATTTCAAGCTCTTTAGCAACTACATCAGCATCTACACCATCTTTATCGATAGCGATAGGAGCCATTGCAGCAGCTTGCATTGCAACGTCTTTACCCATTTGCAATTCAACTTCTTTGTTGAAACCAATCAAAGTAGCCAATTTGTTACCTGCGTGGATATATGCTACAGAAGCTTCAGCTTCAATTTTGTCGAAGAAGCTCAAATCGATTTTTTCACCGATAACACCGGTTTTTTCGGTTACGTGCTCTTCAACTTTTCTTCCATCCAACTCAAGTGCCTTCAAAGCTTCCAGGTCAGCAGGCTTGTTTTCCAAAGCCAAGTCAAGAATTTGGGCAGCGAAAGCTACGAAATCTTCGTTTTTAGCAACGAAATCGGTCTCGCAGTTCAAAGTGATCATTGCACCATATTTCTTGTCTTCGGATACTTTTGCCAAAACTACACCTTCAGTTGCTTCTCTGTCGGCACGTTTGTTAGCAATAGCCATACCTTTTTTACGGATTGCTTCTACAGCTTTATCAAAATCCCCTTCTGCTTCCACAAGGGCTTTTTTACAGTCCATCATTCCTGCGCCGGTTGCTTTACGCAATTTGGCTACATCTGCTGCTTTTACTGACATGATATATCGAATTTTTTGTTGTTAAAATAATTATTCTTTATCACCTTCTACTTCAGTAGCGGGAGCTGAAGGAGCTTCGTCCTCTTTCTTCGCTTTTCTTGGCTTAGCAGATTTCTTATCAGCAGCTTCTTTATCTTTCTCTACTTTTCTTTCTGATAAACCTTCCTGAATAGCAGCAGTTACTTTATCCAGAATAATGGCAATTGAGTTAGACGCATCGTCGTTAGCTGGAATAACGAAGTCTACACCTTCTGGGCTAGAGTTGGTATCCACCATAGCGAATACAGGAATACCCAAACGGTTAGCTTCCTTAACGGCGATGTACTCTTTCATTACGTCAACTACAAACAAAGCAGCAGGTAATCTGGTCAGATCTGCGATGCTACCTAAGTTTTTTTCCAACTTAGCTCTCTGACGAGAGATCTGTAGTTTTTCTCTTTTAGAAAGGTGGTTGAAGGTTCCATCGGCTTCCATTTTGTCAATAGAAGTCATTTTCTTCACTGCCTTTCTGATGGTAGGGAAGTTAGTCAACATACCACCTGGCCAACGCTCAGTCACGAATGGCATGTTCACAGTGCTAACTTTTTCAGAAACGATTTCTTTTGCTTGCTTTTTAGTTGCAACAAAAAGAATTTTTCTTCCTGATTTAGCAATTTGTCTCAAAGCGGCTGCAGCATCATCTACTTTTGCAGCGGTTTTGTGAAGGTCAATGATGTGGATACCATTACGCTCCATAAAGATATAAGGAGCCATCTTAGGATTCCACTTTCTGGTCAAGTGTCCAAAGTGACAACCTGCTTCCAATAATTCTTCAAAATTGGTCTTTGACATTTTTTTTTCTTTAAAATCGTTTACATTCTATTTTATGGCAATTGCTAAGTAGTTCCTCTCAAGAAGTCTTAACAATTTAGATGCTAAACCTGCCACAAAACTCTTAACGCTTACTAAATTGAAATCTTTTACGTGCTTTAGGTTGACCAGGCTTCTTACGCTCAACCTCACGAGGATCACGAGTCATGAATCCGGCAGCTCTCAGAGCAGTTTTTGATTCTTCATCAATTTTTACCAAAGCTCTGGCAATCGCCAAACGCAATGCTTCTGCTTGTCCTTTTACACCACCACCATCAAGATTTACTTTGATGTCGTATTTTTCAGCAACCTCCAAAAGGTTCAATGGCTGCTTCACGATGTACTGAAGAGTTCCAGTGGTGAAGTATTCGTTCAGCTCTTTTTTGTTGATGGTAATCTGACCTTTACCTTCGCTTACGTAAACACGAGCAACTGCTGCTTTTCGTCTTCCAATAGCATTAATTACTTCCATACCTATTATTTAAGAGTGTTTAAATCAACTTTTTTTGGCTGTTGTGCTTCGTGCTTGTGCTCAGGACCAGCGTATACATGCAGGTTTCTGTAAAGAGCACTACCCAAACGGTTTTTAGGAAGCATACCTTTAATAGCCTTCTCAATAATTCTTTCAGGGTGCTTTGCAAGAATATCAGCAGGGCTCTTAATTCTTTGTCCACCTGGATGGCCAGTGTAAGAGAAGTACTGCTTGTCGTTCATCTTGTTACCAGTCAAACGAATTTTCTCAGCATTAATAATGATCACGTTGTCTCCACAGTCAACATGAGGAGTGTAGTTGGGCTTGTACTTACCTCTAAGCAGCTTGGCTACTTTAGCACCAAGTCTACCCAATACTTCGTTTTCAGCATCAATTAAAACCCACTCTTTGTTCACAGTAGCTTTATTGGCTGAAACAGTTTTGTAACTTAATGTATCCACTTTTTTAAAAGTTTTGAATTAATACTTAAATACAATTATTCCAATTTGGCCTGCAAAATTACAATATTCCTCTCAATACACCAATTTTTTTAAAGGTTTATTTATGAAGAACTTAAATGACGTGGATAATCGGGATGTGGAGTATCTAAGCAATTCACAAAAACAAAACCGGTATATCTGCCTTCTGTTTTCTTCTGCAACGGCTAAGGGGTGTGCAAAGTAACAGACTGGCTTAGAGGGAACTTTTAGCTGCAAAGCCAAGCGTTATAATTCTCTGCAAAAGTAGGGAAATAATTTGTTATTCGGAGAATAAAACAGACACTTTTTTCCAATAGTCATACATTTCATTTTAAAGTAGATAAAAGAGCGGTTACTTTTATTTAAATTTAAGTGTTGTTTTCAGGAAAAAGAGAATGATGAGATTGGATAAGGCTTTCTTTCAGCGTGATGTACTTGTTGTGGCTCCTGAGCTTCTGGGCAAAATACTTGTGAGGAGAATGGAATCAGGAGAATTACTTCGTTTTCGAATTTGTGAAGTAGAGGCCTACCGTGGTCAGGAGGATAAAGCTTGTCATGCAAGTAAAGGCCGAACCCAACGTACAAAAGTAATGTTTCAGGAGGGGGGATTCGTTTATGTTTACCTCATTTATGGAATGTACTGGCTGTTGAACTTTGTTACAGGTAGAGAAGGAGAAGCGCAAGCTGTTTTAATTCGTGGGGTGGAAGGCATTAACGGTCCGGGAAGGTTGGGAAAGATTTTAAATCTGGATAATACTTTTTATGGGGAAGATTTAATGGATTCCAATCGTCTTTGGGTGGAAGGAGATGATAGGAAATTTAAATATACCAGTAGCCCTCGGATAGGAATAACAACCGCCGGAGAGTATTGGAAAAATCGTCCCTGGCGGTTTGTGTTGTCGTGATTATTTTTATTATTCTCTGGGGACTATTTTTTTAAGGAAGAAGCTTTGGTTTAGTGATATGTAAATCATTGCAGCATATTCTGCTGTGTTGCTATTTAAATCGTGATAGTAGTCTATTTTTCCTCCGAGTTGAATTCCTTTTCCAATTGTTTTTGAGTAGTTGTACTTTGCGGTAATCAATTCCCTGCGAGATTTACCTAGACCTGGATTGCTGGCTGAAATGGATTGGAAAAGGTATGAGCCTTTGGGTGCAATGAAATGAAATCCGTTCCAGTAGGCTAATCTGATGCTTGAATTTTTTGTAGAAAGCCAAGCGGAAGGTTCAAATGCATGCCCTTTGTCATAAACAAAAACTGCTTCAGAGGAGTTGTCTTTGTAAATATAGGTGAGGGCTTCTATCCCCCATGATTTTATATGTGAATCAATGATTCTTTTTTCGAATTTGATGCCCGATGAGAGGTTGATAAGGGTTTGAACTTGTTCATTGGTTGCGTCTATTTCTCCCCCTCTATGAGTGGTGACTCCCTGAAAGGGAATCGATAGTGTTTTATTGGAGTTAAAATTGAATAATTTGTAATCTCCTGAAAAACCGTAAGTGAATCTCTCAGAAAAAGGATCGCCGCTGAATATAAATTGTTCCCAATTGAACCAGGTGTCAAACTTCAATAGAGATGAACTGTAAATATATTGAAATCCGTTTTCACCCGTGGCGGTGAAAAAACGTTCCGGTTCAAAAATAGGTTCTGATAATCCGTGATTATGATTTTGGTTTAAGCTTCCAAAGATTAAGGTGTGATGCTTGTTGGGTTGGTAGAGAATAGAGAGCAGAGGTTCTGTTTCAGAGAAATCGGTTAGCCCGGAAAATTTTTGGAGTCTTACTCCCGCTTCGATTCGGAGTTTGCTGTTAGCGTAGTAGGTTAGTTTGGGACTCATTACATAGCCAAGGAGCGTTTCTCCGTCCTTAAAATCACCAGAGTATTCGTTGTTCTTTACGAAATTGAAGTTTTCAATGCGAAGAAACAGTTTGTTACTGTCTTGGGGATGAAACTTCTGATAATGAAGAAATGGAGAGGCTGGTATTTGAGCAATGGTGTGTTGAGGTAAAAGACAAATAATTATGGTGAAAAGAAATAAGTTTAATTGTTTGATCATGGTTTTCTGTTCTTTTTGGAGCTATATGTGGCGTTTAAATATAAGGAGATTTAGTTAAAAAATGACTTTAATTTTTTGCGATTGCGTTTTGCTTCTCTGTTTTCAGGGACAAATGTTTAAAAGTTAGGAAGAAAATTTTGTTAAATTTCCTTAAGAAACTGAAAATCTGACTTTTCTTTCATAAATTTAACCGTAATTTAATGTTTTATGATTGTGCGGAAGCCGGTATGGCGCAAAATGTCAAGCGTTTGTGGGTGGAGCAAGTCGAATGTGTTATAAACCAAATTTACTTATGAAGCAACTCAGAATTTTAATGCTTCCGGTTATCTTGTCGTTTTTGACAAGTTGTGGAGCGAAGGAGAAATACCGAATGGTAGAGAAAACGGATGCCAATGGGTACAAATATGAAACCGTAACTAATGATCCAATGGGGGTTCGTATCTATACCCTTCAAAATGGTTTAAAAGTTTATCTTTCTGTGAATCGTGACGAACCCCGGATAAAGACTTTTATCCCTGTTAAAGCGGGTTCTACCTATGATCCGGCAGAGACAACTGGTTTGGCTCACTATCTTGAACATATGATGTTTAAAGGGACTGATGAAATTGGAACGGTAAACTGGAAAGAAGAGAAAGCTCTTTTAAAAAAGATTTCTGATTTGTATGAGGCTCATAAAAAAACGAGTGATCCGGCAGAGAAGAAGGCTATTTATGCACAAATAGATAAGCTTTCTGGCGAAGCAGGTAAGTATGCGGTGGCTAATGAGTACGACAAGTTGGTGGCCACTATAGGCGCCAGGGGGACCAATGCATATACTACTTTCGAAAGAACTGTATATATGAACGATATCCCTTCCAATGAGCTCGAAAAATGGTTGGAGATTGAGAAGGAGCGTTTCGAAACTTTGGTACTCCGAATTTTTCATACCGAATTGGAAGCTGTTTATGAAGAGTTCAATATGTCTCAGGACAGAGATTCCCGCAAGTCTTCTTATGCACTGATGGCAGGGCTTTTTCCTCATCATCCCTATGGAACTCAGACAACTCTTGGAAAGGCTGAGCATTTGAAAAATCCATCAATGGTCAATATTCACAATTATTTTGATTCTTACTATGTGCCCAATAATATGGCGATTGCCATGTCGGGTGATTTGAATTTTGAAGAAACCATTAAATTGGTGGACAAAACTTTTGGAAAATTGAAGACAGGAAATGTTCCTGAGTTCAAATCACCAGTGGAGGAGCCTATTTCTGCTCCTGTGGTGAAGGAAGTGTTTGGTCCTGATGCGGAGAGCATGAGTTTGGCGTTCCGTTTTAAAGGATTGGGTTCAGAGGATGAGAAATTTGTTACTCTGATTGATGGATTGCTGAATAACTCCAAAGCCGGTTTGATTGATTTGAATTTGAACCAGAAGCAGAAGGTTCTACGAGCAGGTTGCTACGCTGATTTTTTGATGCACTATGGCATGCATAAATTCTATGGAAAGCCTCGTCAGGGGCAAAAGCTGGAAGAGGTGACAAAGCTTGTGCTTGCAGAAATTGAGAAAATTAAAAAAGGAGAGTTCGAGGATTGGTTGATTGATGCGGTAATCAATGATTATCGATTGAGTAAGATTCGTAGTCAGGAATCCAATTGGAGAGCCCATGAATTTGCTGAAACTTTTGCCAACAATGTAAATTGGGTAAATCATCTCAAATTTGTGGATGAGTTGGAAAAAATTACCAAAGAGCAATTGGTGAAATTTGCACAGGAGCATTACAAGGATAACTATGTTGTGGTGTACAAGCGGAAGGGCAAGGATGAGCATGTTGTGAAGGTGGATAAGCCTCAAATTACTCCTGCCTCTATCGATCGTAAATCGCAATCGGAATTCTATAAAAAATTAACTGCGAAAGAAACTCCGGCTCTAAAGCCTTTGTGGGTGGATTTCAAGAAGGAGATTCATACTGAGGAGTTGACTCCGGGGGTTGAATTTGATTATTTGAAAAACAAGTCCAATGAGTTGTTCAACCTGGTGTACATCTTTGATATGGGCAAGAACAATATCAAACAGTTGCCGATTGCCGTAGATTATCTTCCTTATTTGGGAACAGATAAGTATACCGCAGCTGAATTGCAGCAAGAGATGTTTAAGTATGGACTATCCTTAGGAGTTAATTCTTCTAACGAAAGATGTTACGTATATATTTCCGGTTTGGAAAAATCATTTGACAAAGGTTTAGAGTTGATCGAGCACATTTTGGCCAATGCCAAAGCCGATGCCGAAGCTTATCAGAAATATGTGGATGGCATCCTGAAAAAACGAGCCGATAGAAAATTGAACAAAAATCAGATTTTACAGGGGGCTTTGATGAACTATGCCAAGTATGGTAAGAAGTCTGCTTATACCGATGTATTGTCTGAAAAGGAGTTGAGAAGTATTGATCCAAATTCTTTAACCGATCTGATAGGGACTCTAAAAGAGTACAAGCACCGTGTTTTCTACTACGGGGTGAATGATCAGGAGAAGGTTGTCGCTCATTTGAAGGCGAAACATCAACTTGCAGCCGAGTTGAAGGATGTGCCTGCTCCGGTAGTATATCCAGAGCTAGAGTATAACAAAGACAAGGTGTTTTTTGTGGATTACGACATGGTCCAGGCCAATTTGATAATGTTGTCAAAGGATGAGAAGCTGAATACTAAATTGATGCCTGAAATTAACCTATTCAATGAGTATTATGGAGGAAGTATGGCTTCCATTGTGTTCCAGGAAATTCGTGAGTCGAGAGCATTAGCGTATACAGCTTACTCCTATTTCTCAACTCCTTCACAAAAGGATCGGTCGCACTACTCTTTCTCTTACGTTGCAACTAGTGTAGATAAAGTGGAGGAAGCAACTAAGGCCATGCTTAACCTTTTGAATGGTATGCCTTATGAGGAGAAGCAGTTTGATGAAGCTCGTCAAAACCTTGTGAAGAAAATTGAGTCGGAGCGCATAACCAAAGAGAGTATTTACTGGACTTATTTAAGAAACTTACGCAAAGGGATCGATTACGACTACCGTCAGGATGTATATGAAAAGGTGAAGATGGCAGATCTTAATGATGTAAAAACTTTTTTTGAAAAGCACATCGCCAATAAGCCTCATGCATTTTTGGTTGTTGCCAGTAAGAAAGATATTGACATGAAAGTGCTTTCACGTTTGGGTGAAGTACATGAATTGAGTCTGGAGGAAATCTTTAACTATTAAGATTCGGGAAAAATCCAGAAAATCGAAAAGTAAAGAAGCAGGTGGATTGATCACCTGCTTCTTTTTTATTGAGTCCCGGAATGAAATGTTGAAAAAGACAAAAATTAAATTTCATAGGGACAATTGAAGAAATTAGCATGCTTTATAGGGAGCTTCAGGCAAAGCTAATGCCAGCACAAAGTAGAAGATAAGAAACAATGGGTTGATGAGACTCAAGGCTACCCATGCAGCGCGTACTAATACCGGATCCAAATCAGGGTTGATGTAGTGCGAGATTCCCTCACAAACACCAGCTATTTTCTTGTTTTTTGATTTATACAGTCTGTTCATGATTCTTCGTTTTTTAGAGTGATGGCTTTTGGAGATAGTATGATTAATTTTCAATCTTACTCATGCCAATGCGAGAAAGGTTTTCCAATTCATCTACAAGGAATTTGCCATAAAATGAAACCAGGGTTGTTCTGTTTTCATTGAAGTTAAGGACATGGAATTCTGTAAACCGTTTTCCTTTGCCTTTCGCGTAAAAGTAAGTCTCGTCACTTTCTTGATCTTTATTCTTTTCTTTTAGCACCTGCTTGTAACCACCGCCATTTAGTTCCTTCATCGCAATCCGAGAGAAATCTATTTTTTTTGATGCTTCGTTATTGTGGTTGTAAGTCATGAATTTGACCTCCTGAATATCTCCGGTAACTTTTCTTTCCTTGTTGTCCCCTGAGTCATCGATGTCAATGTCCAGGTCATTCATAAAACTGCCAGAAAAGCTAAAGCTGGTAAATCCCTCTTTGTTGCTGTACTCCCGATAAAGTTTCTCGGCTTTGGTTTGTGCATCTGCTGCCAGCGAGGCAACGACTAGGGTTATTACAATTAGAATATTTTTCATGAGAATAAATTTTTGGTTTGAAAAGGGCCTGTCACCGGTTGTGTGTTGAAATTAAATCCGGTGTCAGGACCTAATGGATAGAATTATTATTTTTTTTCAAGTTGGGTTAAGCCTTCCTTTTTCATGATCCACATTTTGTCGAGCATGTCCCAATCCCATGTGTGGCTAACATTTTCCACATCATGAATGATTCGTCCCATGCTTTCGTCAAGATAAATTACTTTTCCTCTGGGAATTTTTAATGTGATATGCATGGATTGTTTTCGCCAGCTTTCATCTTCCGGCAGGGTAAAATATCTATCGAATTCGAGTAGGGAGTCCTCCAAAGACCACTTGTATTCAATTGATTCTGCATTTTCAACAGCCTCAGAGCGGTTTCGTCCACGTGCTCGTTTCTTAATTTTGATTTCAAAGTTGTTGGAAAGGCTTTCCTCTACATCAAGTGTCGGTTCACCAATAAGCATTTCCGCATCGTCTTTGAAAACAATTTTCATGTCATCTAACTCCAGGTTGGACTCATACCAGTCAAAATCAACATTGTCCTTTGCTTTCAAATATAAAGTATCGCTCGATAGGTTTTCAAGGCTATAGGTTTCCATGTATTTGGTGCCGCTTCCCATGAAACTTTTTATCTGGCCAAAACTAACGCTCAACAGCAGGATGATTCCTCCGATCCAACCAGCCAGTGCTGAAAGACCAATTATGGTATTGTTGGTTTTGAATTTGAAAAGGAGTTTCAGTCCTGCAAAAATGAGTAGCAGGAGTGGGATACCCACAACCAGAACCAACCCAATGGTGAAGAGTGTTATGCTGCCGCCTTCAAGAAACACCCGGGATACAACTGAGGCCGGGAAGTGCATCTCAGAGAAAGGGCCGAAGAAGCTATGAGCAAATATCATTGAACCTAAAAAGCTGATGAGGGAAATAAAACCGGCAAAAATAAATCCTATTCCCAGTATGATAATCAAAATTTTGAGTGCAAATCTTAGTGTCACTCCAAGAAAATCGATTACCTTATCGAAACCATCCCGAACTTGAGGTCCGCTTTTGGAACGGATTTTATCAAAATTCTCTTTAACTTCCTTGTACTCATCTTTGATGGATTTTTCAATGTTGGATATGTTGACATTTTCTCCTTTCATTTCCAGTTTTTGAGTAGTGGTAATAGCTTTAGGGACAACAATCCATAGAATAATATAGATAAGGAAAGTGAATCCATACCCCAGGAAGAACAGGAGAACGAACAGGAGTCGAATCACCACCACATCAATTCCAAAATAGGATGAGATACCACTAGCCACCCCGCCAAATACACGGTGATCAGGGTCACGATAAAGTCGACGTCTGCTTTTGCGATATTTGGTACTAACGGTAGGCTCTTCGGTTTCATCATCCTCTTCAAAGATCTCTTCCGGTTTCCCCATTACCTGAATGGCTTCGTTTACCATTTCCAGGTTGATCACCTGGTCTTTTGTGGTCATCTTTTCCTGGAAGATTTCAGCAATGCGGGATTCAATGTCCATGATAATCTCACGTCCTTCTTCGTTGATGCCAAAATGGGAGTTGATATCCCGCAGATAACTTTGGAGTTTTTCGTAAGCATCTTCATCAATATGGAAGATGTTACCACTTATGTTTATTGTGAATGTCTTTTTCATTTGTGGGTAATTTTAGGGTTTCTATTTTTTTATGGTGCTTACCGCAGTTACCAATTCATTCCAGGAATTGTCCAATTCTTTGAGGAATGTCTGACCATTGTCGCTTATGGTGTAATATTTTCTTGGGGGGCCCTGGGTGGATTCCTCCCAGCGGTATTCAAGTAATCCTGCATTCTTCAGTCGGGTGAGCAAGGGATAAAGGGTTCCTTCCACCACAATCATTTTAGCCTCTTTCAGTTGCTTAATAATATCCGAGGCGTAAGCGTCATCCTGTGAAAGGATGGAGAGAATGCAATATTCCAGAACTCCTTTGCGCATTTGGGCTTTCGTATTTTCAATCTTCATAGTTGGAATATTTTAGATGCGAATTTTTCTGTTTCCGGCACGATTCCAGATGCCCTTTGGTTTGGGTTTCTTGATCTCGAATTGGGCTTTGTTTTTTTCTTCCAGAGATTTCTCCTCTTTGTTTTTTTCTGGAGATGCCTCCTTAGTTGTGTAATTCTTTATTGAGTTATTGGTTGCTGGTGTTTCAATTTTTCCCGGAAAGGATTTTGATATTGTTCTGATGCCGGTAATCTTTTGGTAAACCTTTAAGTTTTCATGAAATAGGAATAGATTGTACCGCAATCGACTTGTTTCAGAAAACTCACTATATGAGAAGGAGACCAGATGGTTTAGCATTGATTTCGCCTTTTGGGAGAAGCCAACTCTTAAATTGCCAATCGTGGGTTCAATATTCTCAATAAGGAGGGGGGAGTGAATTGCTTGTGCTGGCAATACCTTACAGGAGCAGATGATTAGAAGACCAATTATCAGCCACTTTCCCCATTTTGTATGTATTGAATTCCGGCATTCCATGATTTAGAGTTTTAATATACTACTATAGTTTGCCCTGTTGTATGTATTACAAATATACGTATAAAAGATAGTAGTATGCAATACATAGTAGTATATTTTTCAGGACATATTACTTAAGCTGCTGTAAATCAGTTTTAAAAAATTTGATGTTTTTTTATCTTATATTTGGATTTTTCAAAAAAAACACATTATTGTGAGCTGAATTAAAAAAGGATATTAAAAATGATACGGTTGATTCAACGAAGGAAAGGATGCATTGGGTGTGGGTATTGTGCCGAAATAGCCCCGGATTTTTGGGAGATGGATTTTAATGATGGAAAATGTAATTTGATTGGAGCAGAAAATCGTAAGGGGATTTTTGAATTGGAGATCTTTGACGAGGACATTGAGCTGAATCGAAAAGCAGCGGAATCTTGCCCGGTAAGCATTATACGTTTGATATAAAATTAAAAGAGCGTACCCTTTGAGGATACGCTCTTTTTATGATGTCAAATGAGTTGGAACCAATCAAAGATTAAGGTTCTTATTCTCATTAAAATACTTATTGTTTAGCTGCTCGCTTACGATCGTGTTCCGAAAGTAAAATCTTACGAAGACGAATGTTGTTAGGAGTTACCTCAACGTACTCATCTCCCTGAATGTATTCTAAAGCTTCTTCCAGTGAGAAAATGATTGGAGGAGCAAGTTTTACCTTGTCGTCTGTTCCGGAAGTACGCATGTTGGTTAGCTTTTTGGTTTTGGTAACGTTGATTGCCAAATCACCAGCACGTGTGTTTTCACCCACAACCTGTCCTTGATAGATTTCGGTTTGAGGTGCTACAAAGAAACGACCGCGGTCTTGCAGTTTATTCAGTGCGTAAGCAAAAGTTGTTCCTGTTTCCATTGCAATCAAAGAACCGTTAATACGTCCGGGAATTTCTCCTTTTAGAGGTTCGTAGGCATGGAAACGGTGTGACATTACAGCTTCTCCTGCAGTTGCTGTAAGAATCTGGTTACGCAATCCGATGATACCTCGTGAAGGAATGTTGAACTCTAAGTGGATACGATCGTTTTTACGTTCCATGGTCAACATTTCCCCTTTGCGTTGGGTGATCAATTCAATTGCTTTACCCGATACATCTTCAGGAAGGTCGATATATAGAATCTCAATTGGTTCACATTTTTCTCCACCAACCTCTTTGATGATTACCTGCGGCTGACCAACTTGTAGCTCGTAGCCTTCACGACGCATGGTTTCGATTAGTACCGACAAGTGAAGAACACCACGACCAAATACGTTGTAGGAATCAGCAGAATCAGTAGGTTCTACTCTCAAAGCCAGGTTCTTTTCCAATTCTTTCTCCAAACGGTCGATCAAGTGACGTGAAGTAACGTACTTACCATCCTGCCCGTAAAACGGAGAGTTGTTGATGGTAAACAACATACTCATGGTTGGTTCGTCAATTGCAATCGGATCCAATGGTTCCGGATTTTCCAGATCACAAATGCTATCTCCGATATCGAAACCATCGATACCTACCAAAGCACAGATTTCACCTGATTTTACACTGCTTACTCTTTCTTTACCCAAGCCGGTAAATACATGAAGTTCCTTGATGCGGCTTTTCTTTATGCTGCCATCTCGCTTGGCCAGCGCAACATCCATACCTTCTCTCAATTCTCCGCGGTGTACGCGTCCCACTGCAATACGACCTACGTACGAGGAGAAATCCAGTGAGGTGATCAGCATCTGAGGAGTTCCTTCCAATACCTTTGGAGCCGGAATGTACTCGATGATGGCATCCAGGATAGCTGTGATGTCATCGGCAGGTTTTTTCCAGTCTTTCGACATCCATCCCTGCTTTGCCGAGCCGTAAATGGTTGGGAAATCAAGCTGCTCTTCGTTGGCTTCCAGATTGAACATCAGGTCGAATACCTGCTCTTGTACTTCTTCCGGACGACAGTTGGGCTTGTCAACCTTGTTTACTACTACTACTGGTTTCAAACCAAGAGCCAAAGCTTTCTGAAGGACAAAACGAGTTTGAGGCATGGTTCCTTCAAAGGCATCTACCAAAAGAAGTACCCCGTCGGCCATGTTCAAAACACGCTCAACTTCACCACCAAAATCGGAGTGACCCGGAGTGTCGATGATGTTAATCTTAACATCTTTGTATTCCAGGGATACATTCTTGGAAAGAATGGTGATTCCACGTTCCCGTTCCAAATCGTTGTTGTCCAGGATCAATTCTCCCGGGGTTTCATTCTTACGGAAAATGTTACTGTGGAGAATCATTTTATCTACCAAAGTAGTTTTTCCGTGGTCTACGTGTGCGATGATCGCAATATTTCTGATCTCTTTCATGTTCTTTCAATTTTGGAGATTTGGACTCCCATTTTCGGTTTGGGATTTAACTTGCCTCCAGTTACTTGTTTCATATTCGATCTACTAACAGAAAACGGCGACCACCGGCTTACCGAGTTAGGGAAGAAGTGGGGCTACCGAACCGAAAAATGCGGGTGCAAAATTAATCTTATTTTTTGAGAATCAATGGCCTTAGTGCAAATTTATTTTTACGATTGAACAGACCTAAAAACTTTTCATTTTCATAAGCTTAACTTAACTCAGGTTAAGGTTGCTTTTTCTTTCTTTGATCCGGCCTTTGAATGTGGGCTGCGTGTTTCGCTATATTTAGACTGAAACTAAATAAATTGAAACATAATATAGCGAAGTGTTTTGTTTGTTATGTTTTGATAGTAGTTTTGTGCTGTTTTTGTTTGCATAAAACAACTGAGAGTTGGTTTTGAAGCGATTGAAATTTGATTCTGAAAGGAATGTATCAATTTAAATGTTAAATTGGCCCGCTCATAGTTTTCAGACAGTGAGTTTTTGTCTGTTTCTGAATTCGGAGTCTCTGAATTTCCCCGAATTTTCGAGGAACTGTTGTTTTTGGTAATTAAGGATATGTATTTGGAAGATGAACGACCAAAGACCTTTGATTATTGGGCTTCGAAGAGAAAAAAAATTTTGTGAATAAATAAAAGTATAACCATTTTTGCGATCCTTTTCTCCAATGCATGTTGAGAGAAGAAAAAAAACTGTTGAGAGGCAGTTTATTACTAACCTAACAATACATTTTATGTTTAAGTCAATGAAAAGTATTCTGGCAATGGTGATCATTAGCATGTTCTCTTTTGCTGCGTATGCTCAAACCACCGTAACAGGGGTGGTTGTTGATGGAAGTACAGGAGAAAGTTTGCCTGGAGCTTCTGTTGTAATTGCTGGCACCACAACCGGTACTGTAACCGGATTTGATGGTGCTTTTTCTTTGTCTGTTCCTCAAGGATCAAAGCAACTAACCATTAGTTTTGTGGGTTTCTTGAATAAAGAAATTCAACTTAATGGAACTACTGATTTTGGACAAATTGAAATGGAATCGGATGCTGTGGGGTTAACTGAGGTTAGCGTGATGGCTTCTGTAGCAATTCAGAGAAAAACTCCGGTAGCGGTCTCTTCAATCTCTCCCGCGATTATCGAAGAAAAATTAGGAAACCAGGAATTTCCTGAAGTATTGAAATCGACTCCTGGTGTTTACGCGACCAAGCAAGGTGGTGGATTCGGTGATTCCCGTATCAATATGCGTGGTTTCTCATCCGAGAACATTGCTGTAATGATCAATGGTATTCCTATTAACGATATGGAATGGGGTGGTGTTTACTGGTCAAACTGGGCAGGTTTGTCTGATGTTACCCGATCTATGCAGACACAACGTGGTTTGGGTGCTGCCAAAATTGCGGCTCCTTCTGTTGGTGGATCGATTAATATCCTGACCAAAACTACCGATATGGAAAAAGGTGGATCGATTTACTCCGGTATTGGTAACGACGGATACAAGAAAACCGCTGTAACATTGTCTACCGGATTAATGGACAACGGTTTTGCGATTACTTTCTCCGGTTCGAAAACCACTGGTGACGGTTATATTATGGGAACTCCATTTGAAGGATATTCATACTTCTTGAATGTTTCCAAGCAAATCAACGATAAGCACCAGTTGTCTCTTACTGCTTTTGGTGCTCCTCAATGGCACGATCAGCGTAGCCGCTATGATCACCGTACTATCGAAGAGTGGAGAAACTACAAGGACGGATATAAGTTCAATGCAACTTATGGTTTTGATATTAATGGAGAATACATGAACGTATCTCACAATTTCTACCACAAACCACAAATGTCCCTGAACCACTTCTGGACTATCAACGATAAGACTTCTTTGTCTACTGCAGTATATGCTTCAATCGCCTCCGGTGGAGGATGGGGAGCACGTGGTAATGAGCGTAGCCGTATGTACGGATCCAATGATGACGATCGTACCTTGGACGGATACCGTGATTACGCCGCTATCCAGCGTGATAACGCAGCCAACCTGAACGGATCTCAGGCTATTATTGCCAACTCAAACAACAACCACCAATGGTATGGTTTGTTATCAACCTTGAACAAGGACTTGAATGACAACTGGAACCTTTCCGGAGGTCTTGACCTTCGTTACTATGTTGGAGAGCACAACAGAACTATCGAGAACCTGATGGGAGGTAAATTCTATATCGATCCTAAGCGTGCCGATTCTGATGTTTTGGTTGACAACGAAAAGTTGAAAGAAGGAGATGTTGTTGGTCGTGATTACGATGGAATCGTATTCTCAAGCGGTACTTTTGCTCAGTTGGAATACAGTTCCGGTAACCTGAGTTCTTTTGTTGCAGGTTCCATTACCAATACCAACTACAAGAGAAGAGGACATTTCTACTATGATGATGTAACTTCGGATGCTGTAAACTTCCTGGGTGGAAGTGTTAAAGGTGGTGCCAACTACAACATTGACGAATTCCATAATGTATTCGCCAATATGGGTGTGATTTCTCGTGCTCCCTATTTCAGCAACGTATTCCTGGCTAAAGATTATAGCAATGCAACCAACGATGATGTAAAGAATGAAAAGATCTATTCCTTCGAATTGGGATATGGTTACAAGTCTTCTGTATTGTCTGCAAATGTGAATGCTTACTACACCAAGTGGATGGATAAGGGTTTGTCTAGCTCAATCGATTCTCAGGACCCAACCAGAGGTACTGTGAACATGACAGGGGTAAATGCCCTTCACAAAGGTGTTGAGGTTGATGTGAAGTACAAGCCAATCAAAGGAATGTTGATCACCGGTATGTTGTCATTGGGTGACTGGAGATGGTTGGACGATGTTGAAGCTTACGCATACAATGATAACGGACAGCCTGTTGATAGCAAAGGAAATGTTGTAGAGCTGAAATCGGAAGATCACTACAAGAAAGTAGCCAACATTGCTGATGTGCATGTTGATAATGCTGCTCAAACAACTGCCGCTTTGGGTGTAAACTATGAATTGACACAGGACCTGAAGGTAGGTGTTGATTACAACTACTTTGCAAGACTTTACGCAAAACCTAGCGAAATTCTAAAACTGGCTGGTGAAGATACCTGGGAAGCTCCTGATTATGGCGTTGTAGATGCTAACGTGAAGTATACTTTCAAGGTGGGTAAATTTACTGCCATTGCTTCTGCAAAAGTTCAGAACTTGTTTGGTGCTGAATATATTGCCGATGCTTATGGAAACGGTAATGACTGGAGAAAAGCTACTGTATTCTACGGTTTTGGTAGAACATGGTCTGCTGGTTTGAAATTCAAATTTTAATAGTTTCAACTTTAAAATATCCTAAAGAAGAAACATTTAAAATATAAAAAAGACAATATGAAATATTCAAAGATATTATTTGGACTTGCTGTCTTCTGTGGAATGGGATCATTTACCTCATGTGATGTAAACGATGAGTTCTACGATGAACTGGACAATATGGAAGAAGCCGGTTTTGTAAAGGAAGTAGAATATACCCTGGTTGAGAAGGACTATGAGTTCTTTAAAAGCGACGAGGATGAGTTGAAAAATAAGATTGCCAAATACAAAAGCTTTGGTGCTGATTATACAGCAATTAAATATATGCCCGAGTTTTTGGCCGATAAATATCCTTATTTAGATAAAGGATCTGTGGTTACAACTACCTTCAAGTATCATATTTCGAGTGAGTATGAAAGATCAACCGATCCTGAAGCTTACGAAATGGAAGCTAAGGATTATGACTCTTTGGGTACTGCTAAAAATGAGCCTGGTGATAAAGATGCTTTCTCTTCTAAAGCTGTAGTTGATGATTACATGCCAGTGTTTTTGGAAAGACGCTTCCCTATAGCTGTTGACGGTGATAGTAAATTAGTTAAATACACCTATAAAGGAGGTGGAGACAAGTACCTGGATATGCAGTTTGATGGAACTGTTTGGACTGTGTCTTCTAAAGAGTTTGGATTTGATACCGATGAGGCCTATAGATTGAGTAAAGAGGACTACGATTCTATGGGAGAAGGAAAGGATCAGCCTGGTGATTACGATAACTTTAGTTCATATGTAAAGCCTGAAGATTTCCTACCTGCTTTTATGCTTGGAAAATATCCTGATGCGAAAGCTGGTGATGTGGTTACAATCAAGTATTACTACTATGGTTACTGGAATGACAAGTACATTGGTTTTATTAAGAAGAATGACCAATGGGTGAAAAATGTAACCGTTTCTTATGATTGGGCTACTGGTGAATTTGAACTTAAAACCTTGTCAGAAGATATTGAGAAGGTTGAAACATTTAAGTTCGATGGAAAAGTTTGGGCCTATGTTCCTCCAATCAAATTCGTTCGTGTTGAGGCTACCGATGATGCAATTCAATACAAGGGAAAAGATAATACTGCTGCTTTAACTGATGACGATTATGAATTAGTTGGAAATGGCAAGTACAAAAACTTCGATGTTCGTTCCGGAAAAGATGAGGAAACAGAAGAAGTTAGAATTTCCAAGCTGACTAAGGTCTTGAAAGAGAGATATCCTGACCTTAAGGTAGGCGAAGTATACTTTATTGAATACAAGGTGTATGCCGGTAATGGAGGTATTGAATCTCAGGATAGCAATGATAATGGCTTGTGGGATATTTACCTAAAAGCTGTGGAAGATAATTAATATCATCCGGACTAAGAATAATATAAACCGCCCTTTGTAAGGGCGGTTTTTTTATACCTATACTTGTAAGAAGTACCTTTGTATACCCCTGAGAATAGAGAAGGGGAGAATCTGAGGTGTACGGTAAAATCCATATCCGGTGGTTGGGCCGCACCAGGGAGTAACTTTTTCCCCTTGTCCATTTCGCATTTCCCCTCGTCCATTTCGGTCCTCCCCTTGCGGTTTTCGCTCTTCCCCCTGAGGTTTTCGCCCCTCCCTTTGTCTAGTTCACCTCTCCCTTTTAGGTTTTCACCTTTCCCTTTGAGTTTTTCACCCCTCCCTTTTAGATTTTCGATAATTCCCTCAAGGTGTGCAGGAAAATAAGCAATCATTTTGGAAAGAACTTCCCGGAATCGAACGGAACAAAGGCTTGGTTACCCAAGCCTCAAAGGGAATTACCCTTAAAAGGCAGTGGGTTTTTAAAGCCAAAAAAATTGATAAAAAAAGAAAGGCCACCCTGTACAGGGCAGCCTTTGTTGTGAAAGAGGTTAGAATCCAGTACTGTGTCGAGCCTGGAATTGTCATTCCTATCTGATCTCTTTCACCAGGTAAACATAGGTTGGAAAGTGGTCGCTGTAACCACTGTTGTACTTTCCAAAAGAGAAGGTCCGTTTGGGATATCCTTTGTAACGACCATCTGCTTGTACCATAAATTTCTTTCTGAATATTTTAGCCTGGTAAAGGTGGTATCCTTCCGTGGTTTTATCCACCAATGGGTTGGAAATCAGGATTTGATCGAACAGGTTCCAGCTGTCACGATAGGCCAGGGTTCCAAACCCCTTTTTCAGCATATTTTCCCATGGATTGTAGAAGAATCCCTCCTTCATCTGCTTTTTATTGGCCTTGGTTTTGATGAATTTCTTTACACTGTCATTGGTTGGATCGTCATTCAGGTCACCCATGATAAAAATTTTGGCCTTGGGTTCTGATTTTGTGATGGAGTCGGCAATGGAGCGGCAAAGTTGGGCTGCCTTGTTTCTGTTGGGACGACTAACTTTCTCCCCTCCAGCTCTTGATGGCCAGTGATTGACGATAACATGAATTCGTTCCTTGTTTAGCAACCCGGTAACCAGTAACTGATCTCTGGTGAAAAGTGTATCTCCGGTTTCTTTAAATGCATTCAAACGGAACGACTTGGATTCGATCAGTTCAAACTTGTCGGGGTTGTACAACAAGCCTACATCAATTCCCCGTTTGTCCGGCGAGCTGTGGTGTACGATCTGAAGGTTACGGTCTGCAAGGGCTGGTTGTTTTACCAGGTCTTCCATCACTTTTCTGTTTTCAATTTCACATACCCCCAATACAGAAATGCCCTCTTTACAGCCATCTTTCCCAATTAACGAAATAACATGGGCCATATTGAACAATTTGTCCTGGTATTTTTCCTCATTCCATTTCTTTTTCCCTTCGGGAGTATATTCTTCATCTCTTTTCTCCGGATCATCAATAGTGTCAAACAAGTTTTCCAGGTTGTAGAAACCGACACAGGAAATTTGATACTGTTTTTTTTGTGCAAAGCTATTGGCTTGAGATAGCAGAATTACCGATAAGAAGAAAAGAAATTTCCCTACGGGATTCAAAATTGCCTTCATTGTATACAAAGTTTGATTGTGAAAATTTAAGTCTGGTAGGAATGAGGTATTGATAATCAATTCATCATGCCTGATTTCATCAACATGAGGGACCGAAATTAATTTCTCATTGGCAGGGGGGAGAGAGCCGATAAGAGAAAAAACTTCAAAATTGGTTGTTTTCAGCTGCAATATTAATAGTTTTTTAAATATCTGCCTAATCTGTTTCATATTTATTAAAATTGGCTATTTTTGCATGCTCTATTGACAACCAAATATTTATAATCCGATTTTCTTCGTGGAAGTGCCGCCATTAGGTGGGTATTAAAGGAGTTTTGTATCTCGGGGGGAGACAAAACGATCCTTTGTATCCTATTGGGCGCTATTGTCTCTATCTAATCCACAAAAAAAATTATGAAGAAAATCTTTCTTTTATGTTTGGTGGGGATTTTGTCTTCGTTTGGGCTGTATGCTCAAAATGGCTCGGTGAGCGGGAAGATTAAAACCTCCCATGACGGGAAGTACCTTCAAGGGGTTCATGTGAAGGTGCTGGGAACTACCAATTTTACACAGACGGATGCCGAAGGTGAATTCCGGATGACCGGTTTAATGGCCGGAAAATATTTGGTTGAATGCTACTTGCAGAATTTTAACAGTCTAACTCTTGCTGTTGTTGTTGAGGAGAGCAAGAATACAGATCTGGGAGTGTTGAAAATGGAATCCAACGCTTTGCAGCAGTCGTTACAATCTGTTGATGTAATCAGCTTGTCGGATGAAGAGTTGGACGAAGATTTTTCCGGACAAGGAGTTTCAGGTATGCTCTCTGCAAATAAGGATCCTTTTACTTCGGCAACAGCCTATACTTTTAGCAGTGCTCGTTTTCGCAGAAGAGGTTACGGATCGGAAGAAACCGGTTTGTTCTTCAACGGAATTCCAATGAACAACATGGAGAATGGTCGTGCCTACTGGTATCTGTGGGGTGGGTTGAATGACGTAACCCGTAACCAGGTAAATACCGAGGGCTTGAATCCTATCGATAATGGCTTTGGCGGTTTTGGCGGCAATGTAAACATCGATACACGAGCCGATAATTACCGACCAGGAACTAAGATCGTTTATTCCCGATCCAATAAATCGTATACCAATCGTGCAATGATTACTCATTCTACCGGAATGATGGATAACGGTTGGGCTTTGACTGTATCCGGATCGAAAAGATGGGCCGAGGAAGGTTTTATCGAGGGTACTTCCTACGATGCGTATGGTTACTTTTTATCTGCATTGAAAAAGATCAATGACAAGCACAGTGTTGGTCTGACTGTATTTGGAGCACCTAGCGAAAGAGGGGGTTCTAGTGCATCAGTTCAGGCTGCTTATGATATTGTTGGTTCCAACTATTACAATCCCAACTGGGGATGGCAGGATGGCAAAAAGAGAAATGCCAGAATGCAGAAAACTCACCTTCCAGTTGCCATCTTAAAGCATTACTGGGATGTAAATTCAAAAACAAAGGTTGAAACGAGTTTGGCATACATGAAAGGTGAAAGCGGTCGTACCGCCTTGAACTGGATTGATGCTGCTGATCCTCGTCCTGATTACTACCGTAACCTTCCAATTTATCCTGCCAACGAGAACAACCTGGAAATTGCAGAGCATTTCAAGCAAAATTCTCAATTGAACTGGGATAAAATGTATGAGGCGAACCAATACAACAATCCTGATTATATTGATGCCAATGGTGTGAATCATGGGAAAGCTGCCAGATACATGGTGGAAGACCGAAGAAGAGATGTGGAGCAAATTATTGCTGACATTAACTTCAAGCACGAATTGAACGAGAATGTACAATTGCTTGGAGGTGCCAATTACAACAGCTACACAGCCCATACTTACACCTTGGTTGATGATCTGATGGGGGCCGACTTTATTTGGAATATCGATAAGTTCGCTACCAGACAAGATCCGGAGTTAATCCTGTCGGACCAGGCAAGAATCGATCGTGTGCAAAACGATTACGATTATTACCTGGAGCATGGTGAGGCACAAAAGCTAAAAGAAGGTGATGTATATGGTCACGATTACGATGCCCATCTGGACAAAATCTCAGGTTTTGCACAAGCCAACTTTTCCTACGATAAGTTCGATTACTATGCATCGGCCGGAGTGACTCAAACTGTGATGTGGAGAGATTCTAAGGTTCGTAAGGGCTTGTTTAAGGACAACTCTTACGGCGAAAGTGAGAAGTTGTACTACTTCAATTACGGTGTTAAAGCCGGCGCTACCTATAAAATGAACGGAAAGAACTATTTCTTTGCCAATGCCGGTTACATGACCAAGGCACCTACTTTCCGTAATGTATACCTTTCGCCTCGTACTCGTCACACTTCCCTAAAGGATAAAGGGCAGAGCAGAGATGAGAAGATTATGACTGCAGACCTGGGCTACTCATTCCGTTCGGCAAATTTCAAGTTGAGAGCGAATGCCTACTACACCAAATTCATGGATCAAACCAGAACCATGGGATTCTACGACGATGAGTCAAGAACTTTTGTAAACTCCATTCAAACCGGTATTGATAAAAAACATATGGGTATTGAATTGGGATTCGATTACAAACTGCTTGATGAGCTTTCTTTATTTGGTGCTATTGCAGTAGGTGAGCATACAATTGAATCTCGTCCTTTATTGACCATGATTGCGGATAATGATGACAAATACATCAACCGTGGAACCGAGTCCAATCCTGACTATGTAGATAGCAAGCCTGTTTACGTGAAGGGATTTAAGGAGACCGGATATCCTCAGCAAGCTTATACGCTTGGTTTGAAATACTCCAGCGATAAATATTGGTGGGCAGGTATTAACGCCAACTACTACCGCGAAATGTATTTGAGCTACAATCCACTGAGAAGAACCGCCGATGCTTTCGACTTCTATAAAAATGATCCGGTTCTGCTTGACAAGGTAGTGAGCCAGACTCAATTGGATGATCAGTTCACTCTTGATTTTAACATCGGAAAATCCTGGAGAATCGATTACAAATACTATATCAATGTTAACCTGTCCGTTAGCAATGTACTGGATAATACTGATTTCATTACAGGTGGTTACGAGCAATCAAGATTGAAAGATCAGAAGAGAGAAAGCGATATTTCTCAATTCCCTCCTAAGCTTTACTACGCTTATGGAAGAAACTTCTTCTTGAATATGAGCTTCAGATTTTAATCAATTGATATAAACGAATAAGAAAATGAAGAAGATATCATTTTATATACTTACTGCTCTATTCGGTATGCTATCGCTTAATAGTTGTATCGATGATGACTTTGCAGAACCGGTAATTTTGGAACCGACCTTTGAGCTTCCAGCTGATGCGAGTTTAATCTCCATCGAGGATCTAAAGGCGAAATATACAGCAAAATTTCCTTCAACAGGGAAATATCTGCATGAGAATGAATTCGTAACTGTAGAGGATGATGTTTACATTCAGGGATACGTTATTTCTGATGATGAGCAGGGAAACTTCTACAAGAATATTGTAATTCAGGGGAACCTTGAGGGAACATCACAAGGGATAACCATTTCTGTTGGTGAATCCTCCCTTTATACCAAATTTGCTATTGGACAAAAACTATTCATTAAATGTAAAGGATTGGTTCTTGGGAAATATGGAAATGAAGTTCAATTGGGTGGAGCTCACTATTTTTACAAAGAGAGAACGAATCCAACTATGGATGAGTACAGATTGGCTCCGATTGCTTCTCCCTCCATCGACTTTCACATTTTTAAGGACAAAGCCCCAGTAGCTATAGCTCCTGCAGTGAGAACAATTGATGAAGTGTTGGCAAATGGTGATTATAAATTTACACTGATTACTTTCGAGAATGTTCACTTTGATGGAGTAGGGCAAACCTGGGGGCAAATTGGAGAGAGTCACAATCCTTCTTTCCCTTTTAAAACAAGTGTGAATATCGTGGATGCAAATGGAGAGAAGTTACCGCTTTTTACAAGTAACTATTCGAAATTTGCTCATAAAATAATTCCTTCGGGAGTTGGTCAGGTTACCGGTGTGTTGAGTTATCATAATGGTAATCCGCAGTTTGTAATCAATAGTCTTGACGATGTGATTATGGGAGGTGCTGACTATGAGTATGATTTCAACATGGATTTTACAGGGCATGGTCAAAGTGCAGATTTTGAAAAGGAAGGATGGTTGAACTTTGCAGAGAAAGGTTCTCGCAAATGGTTTGTTCAAAAAGATAAATTTTCCGATAATATTTATGCTAGCTGTTCCAATTACGGTACCGGAGATGATGAAATGATCTCCTGGATGATTACTCCGCAAATCGATGCCAGTTCGCAAAAATATTTTGCTTTAGCTACTGCCCAGCACCATTGGGCACATGGTGATAATGAATCACCGTTTGAATTATTGTATTCCGAAGACTTTGATGGAACCAATGTGGCAGCGGCTACCTGGAAACCACTATCCTTAACCAAAATGGCAACAAAGGATACTAAGGATTTTTCTTTTGTGAATTCAGAAAATATTGAGTTGCCTTTGGTAGGAAAAATTCACATAGCCATAAAATACCATGGAACCTCAACCAAAACGACTGGGTTTTTGGTGGATAACATTCGTGTTTTTAAGAAATAGAATTAAAGCTTTGGCAGGTCATCTCGTATGGCTTGCCATTTTTATTACAATCCATTTACTAACTAACAAACAACTGTAAGATGAGAAAATTACATTATTTATTGTTTGCTATGATCGTTGGACTATTTGTTTCAACGACTTCGTGTAGCTCTGACAATGATTCACCTATTGATCCTGTTGATCCAACTCCTGAGTTGCCTGAAGTAAATACTACCATGGCTCAACTTCGTGAGATGGCAGGAAAGGAATCCGCTTATGAAATTACCGAAGATGTTGTTTTTGATGGTATCGTTATTTCTAATGATAAGGAGTCAAGCAACTTTTATCGTAAGCTATACATTCAGAACGGAGAATTTGGTGTTGTTTTAAGCACTGATAAGGCTGCCGAAGGAGATAGCTATTACAAGGATTTCAGTATTGGTCAAAAGGTAATGGTGAAGGCTAAAGGTCTTGCTATTGGTGTTTCCCACGGTGCTGTGATCATGGGTAAAGGTGCTGATGAGAAATACACTGTAGGATTGATTCCAGATGCTGATTTGAGAAATATGGTAGTAGCTGTTGACGGTGGTGCTGATGTTACTCCTAAGACTGTTGCTATTTCTGAAATTAATGATGCTCTTTTGAATACCTTGATTAAGGTGGATGCTGTACAATTTGTTGAGGGAGATCTTGTAAAGAATTATGGTCAAGACAAAAAAGAGGATGGTTCATTTTATTCCGCAGCAAACAGAATTTTAACTAACATTGAAAAAGAAACCATTATTGTTAGATCTTCTCAGTATGCATCGTTTGCAGAAGAAACTGTTGCTCAGGGTAGTGGTTCTGTTACTGCTGTTGTGAGTAAATACAATAATGATTACCAATTGTTTATCCGTTCTATTGATGAAGTAGCAATGAAAGGGGAGCGTTTCGAAGAAGCATCTAACGAAACTCCGTCTCTAACTGGTGAAAAGGTTTTCTTTTCTGAATATGCTGAAGGTTCCAGTAGCAACAAGTATGTAGAGATCTATAACAATTCTGGCGCTGATATTGATTTGGCAAATTATACCATCCGTACTGGTGCTAATGGTGGCGATTGGAGTGATGCTATTGAGTTGAGTGGAACTCTGGCTAATGGTCAGATGTATATCATTGCTGCAGACCAGGCAGATCCTACTATCCTAGAGAAAGCTAATCTTAAGTTAGCATATAATCAAGGTGGTGCTAATCCAGTACATTTCAATGGCGATGATGCTGTAGGTTTGTTTAAGAAAACGAATGAGGGCTGGAGCTTAATTGATGTGATTGGAGTACAGGGAACCCGTGAGAAATGGACTGTTGGAGAAGTTGCTGCCGCAACAGCAGATCACACTTTAATCAGAAAAGAAACCGTAACTACAGGAAATCCAGATTGGACATCTGCCTCAGCAGAATGGGATGTAAAAGATCAGAACTACTGGAACAGCCTTGGAAGCAGAAATGATGAAGCGAGTAATGGTGGAGATACTGGAGAGCAAACTGTAGTAGATGTGGCTTCAGGTACTCATACCATTGACTTTAATGACATGGAAATTTCTGCTGGTTCTTATGAGGATGCTTCTTATACCGATGGTGAAAATGTAGTTTGGGCAATTACTCTTGGACGAATGGGAACAGCTTATTCAGGTGATAATGTTAGCCATGATGGTGAAGCATTGATGTTAGGAAAAGAAACATCTGCAATTAAATCCTGCAAATTTACCAAAGGGGTAAAGAGTGTGACTGTAACATTCTACAGAGGATTTACCTCTACTAAAGATCGTAAGATTGAATTGTTTGTTAACGGAGAATCTAAAGGTGTTTCAGAGGTAGTTAGTGATGATACCCACAAAACATTTACCGTTAATGATATTAACGTTACTGGTGAAGCCGATATTGAGATTAAGAATGTTTCAGTTGATGGCAAACAAGTGATTATTGATAATCTGACTTGGGAAAGTATGGAATAAATCCCCAAAGGTTAATTATCTTTGATGGAATACAGGGGCTATCGATATTTTTTCGACAGCCCCTTTTTCTTTTATAACCCATTAGTCAATACTATTCTAATTCTTGTTTTTCTACTATTTTCCTTACATTTGCCCCACCATTTTATAACATTTCCGAAACACAATTAGTTCTAATTTTTACAGGGTAGTAGCATAATATTGCGACTGCTACAGATTAAAATTCGGATTTTAGATCCTTTCTCCTTCAATATACTTCTGCCCCAATACCAGGGAAGCAGAATTGTTGAGTATTCACCAATACAATTATGAATTGTTGATTGCATTTTAGGTCGTTGCTGATCCGAATATTTGCAATTATAAACTAAACTTTAGATACCTACACAGGTGTAACGCATATTCCAGTGATATGGGGACTTACAAATACTATTTTTTGAATGGGGCGTTCCTGTTGGTAAAAAAAATGATTTACACATGAAAAAAATTCTTTATTTATTATTCTGTCTATCCATTTTCGTTTACTCTTGTGATTCAGGGAATGATAGTAGTCCTATCGGTGAAGTAGAAACTCCTGGCGATAATGGGAATGGTGATAGCGGAGGAGATACAGGCAATACGGATCAAGAGAATTACCTTTCACCGGAAGTTGATTCAGAGGGGAAAATAATAGTAAAGTACACCCCAAAAGAATACGTTGAGCAGGTGGAAGAGGGACAGCACATGATTTCGGTTCGTATTCCCAAGAATTACTATTCTTCAGCGGTTTCTTTATCCGGGTCCGAGTTAAGAGACGAAATCCAAGAGATCATTTCAACAGGAGCAAGCAAGTTATCCTACTCAACAGTGTGGACCATGTGTGAGAATGGGGATCAAAATCCGGAAAATTCTTCACAGGTGTGGCAAATCTACAAGGAGACGGGGATTGCAAAAACAGCTCATGTAAGTGGATCTACCGGTTGGAATCGGGAGCACGTTTGGGCCAAATCACACGGAGACTTTGGAACCTCAAACGGACCCGGAACAGATGGGCACCATTTGCGGGCGTCTGATGCCCGTGAGAATGGAAATAGAGCAGCTCTTGACTTTGCTTTTGTAAATGGGCCCCGAACCAAGAACAGTACCTTCTATGAGCCTCCAAAGAGTGCCAAAGGAGATGTAGCTCGTGCCATTTTCTACATGGCAGTTCGTTACGGTTTCACCGTGGATGATTTGGGTGGCCAAGGAAAAGCGGCTCGACATGGAAAATTGGAAGATCTATTGAAGTGGAATGAGTTGGATCCGGTTGATCCCTACGAAATTCGTAGAAACAATGTTATCTATGATTTCCAGCACAACAGAAACCCATTTATTGACCACCCGGAATTGGTGAAGTACATTTTTGGTGCGAAAAAATCAGAGGTCTGGAAAAACTAGAAGCCGTTTGCAGTGGTGGCATGTTGGTTTGTGTCGCAACTGTATATTATTGTTTTAGCGGGAATCCAACCAACCAATCAACAATCACATAACTTATGCACAAATTTCTTTTATCTCTTTTTGTTTCCATTTTTATTTGTTCATGTACCAAAACGGATGATGGACCTACTGTTGATCAACCCGACCAGGTAGGGAGAATAAAAATTGAAAACAAATCGGATTTTAATAGCTACTACAGTAGTATCGATGGTATCGAATCAAAAGATTTGAAGGGCACGTTGCATGACTTAATCGACAATAATAAAGTTTTGTCGTACAGTAATGTTTGGAATGCTTTGATGAAAACGGATGAAGATCCTAAGAATTCAAATAACGTGATTCTGATCTATACAGGCCGATCGCAAGCCAAAAGCTATAAGGATAACGGGCATAACGGAGAGGATGCCTGGAATCGTGAACACGTTTGGGCCAAATCGCGAGGTTTCGGGGGCTATCCTGATGATGTGCGAGGTCCTTCCACCGATATTCATCACATTCGTCCTGCCGATAGATCCGTAAATACGGCACGGTATACCAAGTATTTCGATAATGGAGGAACACCCCATAGTGAGGCAACAGGATGTAAATACACTTCCAGTACCTGGGAACCTCGAGATGAGGTAAAAGGAGATATTGCCCGTATGATGTTTTATATGGCTGTGCGATACGAAGGGGATGACGGTTATGCTGATTTGGAATTAAACGATCGAATTAGCAGTAACTATTCTTTACCATACATTGGAATGCTGTCTACCCTTAAAGAATGGCACAAGCAAGATCCTGTTGATGATTTTGAGAAGAAGCGGAATCAAACGATTTATTCTATCCAGGGAAATCGAAACCCATTTATCGATCACCCTGAATTTGCAGGCTATATTTGGTAGCAAACAATATGAGATAATCGTTCTCATACAGAACTAAAAGTAAAAGGGGCTGTCGATGTTTTTTCGATAGCCCCTTTGTTGAAAAAAAATCCCGCTAAAGCGGGATAAATGGTTATGCTTTTTTTGATTTCAGAAGGAATTTGTCGTAAAGGAACAAACCCAAAGTGGCGATCAAGCCGATAGATAGAAGTACCATCCAGATCTGGCCTGGATTATGGTTGTTCCACAGGTAATCGGTCAATTGATTTTGATCCATGTTCATCAATTCACCCGCTTTGTTGAAATAATCGTTTTGGGTAAATTCTTTTGAGATCTCAGGGATTTGTAAACCTCGCTCAGCAACTTCCCGTTTCAGTAGGGTAATTTTGTCCGACATGGTTCCGTAAACATTCCCAGAGATAATACCTCCGATGGAGCTACCAACAAATACCGGTAGGAATGAGCAACCCATGTACAGGCCTACCTTATCTTTGGGAGCAATGCGTCCAATGTATTCGGTGATTTTGGGGGAACTGGCCATTTCACCAATTGCAAAAACCAGGATGGCCGCAATAACGAACATTACGTTTTGGGTGAAAAGCGTAAGAGCCATCCCAATGGAGCAAACCAAAATTCCTCCCATCATGGCATGTAGGGGTCTCCATTTCATTACCAGGCTTGAGATGATGATTTGAAACAGAATGATGTACATTGCATCGAAATTGGTAATAAACTCTGCTTCCATTTGTCCGTCATGACCGTATGTTTCCGTGATGAAAGGAATGGTGTTGTGAAAGAAATTGTATACTACGGAAGTATCCACCCATTGAGCGATAAATACGGGAAGTGTAAAGAACAATTGGTAGTACATACTCCAGAAACCGGCCACAAGCAGCAGAAAAACCACGAATTTGATATCGCTTAAGGCGATACCAATGTTTTTGAAGACGGTTCCAACGGCGTTCCAAAAAGACTCTTCCTTTTTTTCTCGATCAGGCTCCTTGTAAAAAAGAAGTAAAATAAAGTTTAAGGCAATAATTCCTGACGAAATGTAGAATACCTGGGTGTAGGATGTATTTTTAAAAGCCAGGGTAACCAAAGGGCCGAAAAAGGCACCAATGTTTACCATCATATAGAAAATTCCAAAACCAATGGAGGAAGTTTCCTCGTTTGTGGTTTTGGCAACTGTGGCCGAGATGATAGGTTTGAACAAGGCGGCTCCCAATGCTAGGTAAAGATACATGGCGAATACACCAGCAAATGTATTGAAATAGGGAAGGAGCAGAAATGCAGAGGCATAAATGGTAAAAGCGATGGCCAAAACTCTTTTGTAGCCGTATTTGTCAGCAATAGCACCTGTAATTACGGGAAGAAAATAGAGGATTCCGGTTCCAACTCCCATGATGATTCCTTTCTGAGCCTGGGTAAATCCCAGAGCTCCAACATCAGTGGAAGCAGTAAGGTAATTGGCAAACAGCATAAAAAAGCCATACCAGGCCCAGCGCTCGAAGAGCTCTATGGTATTGGCTACCCAAAATGTTTTGGGAAATTTTTTGAATACTTTAGCAATGCTCATAGTGTCTTTTTATTTTAAGGTTGTTATCTTCAATTTATCCGATTAGAACTTAATTACAAGTCCGTTTCCGGAAAACAATACCCGTTGATTCTTTCTTTTGTGAAAGTAAAGTCCCGCGAAGTAACCGATTCCACTTCCCAGAACCACATCAGAGAACCAGTGTCGGCTGCGGTACATGCGCGCAAAGCTAACCGATGCCGGGATGAGGTAAATCCATTTGCTGTATTCCATTGCAAAGGGGGTAAATACAGACCAGGCCACAAAAGCATGACCTGAAGGAAAGGATTTTGTATTGTTTGTGGTTCCGCCAAAAGCATCAAAATGCATATTGCCCCGGTTCATATCGGGACGCGATCGACCGGCTATGAATTTGATGGATTCGGTAAGGATGGCACCGGTGATTAGAGCCTTGCCCGAATTGAGTGCCGTTTGGGTTAATCGTTCGTCTTTAATGGCCAGTCCAATCCCCCAGGTAGCAAGGGTTGCAGGGGCCATAATCTTCTTTTCTCCGAACACGGTGGCTACATCCGTATATTGCTTTAGAAAATTGCTTTGATGGGACTGAATATGATCTTTGGCCCATTCATCCAAAAGGAAAGCTCCACCCAGCGAGGCTCCGAAAATAGCCAGGTTTTTACCACTGAATACTTCTTTGCCCAATCCGGGATTTAATTTCTTTGACTTTTTAACTTGCACAGAATCGGATGCGAAGTTGGTTTGGGAGTATTGAGCAAATCCATTGGATAATGTTGAAATGAAAAGGAAAAGTAAGCAGATGATAGATTTTTTCTTCACGTTGAGAATTTTTTGAATTCCAACAAAAATAGCAGAAAATCGCTAAAAACAGGCCTGTTGCCTGAGCTTTGGAATGGAACTAAATAAAAACCCGTACTGATAATTCAATTTGGTTTCGAATCGATGAACTTCAACAAGTTGTTGTCTGTCATTTTCTCCTGTTCCTTTGAGATGTTATTTTTTTGTTTTTGCCGCTACAATAAACCTTGTGGTAAATGAAACTTAGTGTATAATAGGTTCTTATTCCGAAAGATTTATATGTTTGGGATGTGGAAATTATATAATGTGTAAAAATTTTGTTAAATTAAAGCTGTATTGTTAACCAGTAAATTTGTAACTATGAAAAAGATAGAACGATTGCTTTACGAAGAACTAGCCCAGGTTAAAGGAGGTGAGGGATACCCTTTACAGTATCTCCGGGATGAATGCATTTGCGAAGTAAAAGATGAGAAAGACAAGAAGCCAAAGCCCCGAAGACCTGGTGTACCCATTTATGAGTAGAATTGTTTGAGCTTAGTTTTGGGACGACGATTTGGAAAAAACAATTCCTGTAATGCTCAAAATGAAATCTTCCATCAGGCAGCTTTGATGTGCGAAATTGTATTTATTTCTATGCCCCAGGAAAAGCAGTCGACTTTTGCTTGCGATGGATACAAAAAAGTCCACCGTTTGAGATGGACTTCTTGTATAGGATGTTAATTCATGAATTCGGTATTGAATTGCGTGAGTCTTACAAATTCGCTGAGGCGCTCATCGATTAGCTCCTGATTCAGATCCAATAGCTTTTCGGTACCAAATTTCTCGACACAGAAGGATGCCATAGCTGATCCGGCAATTAAGGCCTTTTTCATGTTCTCAAAATTGATCTCCTTGCATTGGGCCATGTATCCAATAAAACCACCAGCAAAGGTATCTCCGGCTCCCGTTGGATCAAAAACTTCCTCTAAAGGAAGGGCAGGGGCATAAAAGGTTTCATTTCCGTGGAAAAGCAAGGCACCGTGTTCACCTTTCTTAATGATAAGATATTTGGGTCCCATTCCCATAATCTTTTTGGCGGCTTTAGGAAGCGAATACTCTCCTGAGAGTTGTCGGGCTTCACTGTCGTTAATTGCAAGGACATCTACCATTGCAATGGTTTGTAACAGTTCCTCCCAACACGTATCCATCCAAAAGTTCATGGTATCCATAACAATTAGTTTCGGACGTTGGGGCAGTTGTTCTATTACCTGGCGCTGTACCACAGGAGACAGGTTGCCTAGCATTAAAAATTCAGCATTTTTATAGTTGCTCGGCAATATAGGATCGAAATCGGCCAGAACATTTAATTCTGTAGCCAAAGTATCCCTTTCATTCATGTTGGTATGATAGCGTCCTGCCCAAAAAAAGGTTTTTTCTCCTTTTTTTATCTGCAATCCATCGGTGTCAATCTGAAATTTTGAAAGCAATTCCAGGTAACTTTCGGGGAAATCATCTCCAACAACCGATACAATTTGAGGTTTATTCCCAAAAAATGATGAAGCCAGGGAAATATATGTTCCTGCACCACCAATTATTTTATCTGTTTGACCAAAAGGAGTTTCAATGGCATCAAAGGCTACACTCCCCACAACAACTAAGCTCATTCGAAAAATTTTTTTGAAAAAATCTTCGCAAAGATATTGTATTATTGAACAAATCCTATTAGTTTTGCAACGCAAATTTCCTCAAGAGAGGGATTGATTAGTGAAGTTTTAGAGTGGAAATTTAATAACACTCCTCCTTAGCTCAGCTGGTTAGAGCACCTGACTGTTAATCAGGGGGTCCTAGGTTCAAGTCCTAGAGGGGGAGCAAAAAACCAAGCCTGAATGGTTTTAAATAAGATCAGGATTTCACTCCTCCTTAGCTCAGCTGGTTAGAGCACCTGACTGTTAATCAGGGGGTCCTAGGTTCAAGTCCTAGAGGGGGAGCAGAAAGCCATTCCAATTTTGGAGTGGCTTTTTTTTTTATTTCTACTCCAGACCTGGATCTGCTATGCTTGAATTATACTAAATTGGGAATATGCTTTATGTATATATTCTATATTCGGCTTCAGCAGATAAATATTATGTGGGTTATACCGA
>JBGRQA010000030.1:0-73096 GCA_041725895.1 Marinifilaceae bacterium | reverse complement strand
CCCTCCAGTATACCTTGGATCGCTTTTTCCTTAAACGAATCATAGTTGAATTTCTTTGTCATGGTGCTAAGATATATTCTTTATCAATTCACCCTGACACAGAGTTATGAACAGTCTCTATGGGAAGGGGTAGAGTTGGAGTACGAGGCAGACATTACCCAATGGGAAGCCTACTCCCCCGAATCTGAAGGGATTGCTAAACTGTAGAAAGATCCAGTGGTAAAGAGAAAGGGAAACTGCTCCTGTTACAGCAGCCCCGCTCCCTGTGACCGAGGCTATCTGCAAAGATTAAAGCCGAAAGAAAAAAGAAAGATAGAGGCTACTTACCCGTGGAACTCCCAACTTGCTAAAGAGATATCCAAAACAGAAAACCCCGGACAGTCTGAGACCATCCGAGGTTTTCAAGCACTTACTACTTCGCATTCTATACCAAATCCCAATTGAAACGGGCCCTTCTCCGGTCCATTTCTTTCAGTAAAAGATAGAACTCTATGCTAACCTAATCATATTTTCGTTTGGCGAACCATGTCTCCATCAGGCTAATTCCTAGGGTAATCCGGGTGAAATTCTCCTGAACCAGAGAATTGTTGGTGGTTCCGGTCTGTCCATATTCCAGGGCCATGTTGATCCACCCTTTGCCTTTGCCCATTGGAATTCCCAAACCAAGAGACACCCCATAGCTGGTAATGTCCTCCCCCTTCAGCTGAAAGTAACCGGTATCGTAGAAACCACCCACCCGGTACTTCATCTGCTTCCAAAGAGAACGGGAATACTCCTGAGGTCTGTACTCAGCTCCCAGCGAGAAACGGGTTCTGTCCTTCAGGTAATCCTCTCCCCGAAGCAAATCAGCCTCCGACCACTGCTGATGCAACACATCGGCCCCCATCCAAAGCTTATCCTTGTAGCAAAATCCGACCCCCAAACCTACTTCTGCCGGAAGCTTCATGTTTCCCTTGGTTTCGGTATCAAACTCATCGTCCGAAGATTGGCTACTGGAGGTGTAGGTACTGTACTTGGCGCTCAATTTGTTGCCCGGCTGAAAGGTAGCCCCCAAACTCATCCCCCAATTGGTGGTCAAAGGGGTTTCGTACTGCACTCCCAAATTGAAGTAAACATCCGTTACATTCAATCGCTCCTTGTGATGGTAAGCGAAAGCTGCATCATCATTCAATAGAATGGTTTCGTTGTGATCGTTTGTACCAAAAAGGAAGATGGCATTGATACCTAAAGACAGTCCCTTTCCCAACTGCAGGGCATTCGCCCATACCAGCTGGTTGAAACCACCGGTTCCTTCCAGCAAACTGTTGTAGATTTCGGTTCCCCCTTCCACCATGTTCTGCTGCTGCACCTTGTAACCCAAAGAGGAGTAAGGAACCAGCCCCAAACCTGTATACCAGTTGGGAGCCACCCGAAAACCAAACTCCAATCCGGTGAAATTGTAATCACTAAAATCATCGGTGTTGCCCTGCTGCTTCATCTCGGTAAATTTCACACTACCCCCTACATTGAAAATAAATTTCATGCTATCGAGGGCCGTCAGCGAGGCCGGGTTGCTAAAATTAATGCTGTTTTTTCCTTTAAAAGCCTGGTAGGTGCCTCCCATACCCGCAGTTTGGGCATTGCCTCCGCGCAAGAGTTCGCCAATTCCGTAGTAGGAATAGGGAGAACTGGTGGTGTTTTGGGCTGCAAGTCTTCCTGTTGGTATCAACAGGCATAGCATTGCCATAATGGTTCCCCAACAAACTTCTTTTCTCATTGTATATCTATTCCTGAACCACATAAGTCACCTTTAGTTTTAATTTGAAATCCGAATTGTAGTGGTCACCCAATACCAAACGGTTGACGGAGGAAGAAAACTCCGAAAGAGGAAAGATCACCACCAGGGAATTGTCCGTATCCGTGCTCTCATTCAGCAAATAATTGATGTAATTGGAAACATCAAACTCAAACCGGGTATCTTCGTCGAATTCATCATCCTGGTAGAATACCGGCTCAATCGGATTTCCTGTTTCTGAACTGACAATAGGCTCCAGAATCCGGTTGCGATCATCCGAAAGGTATAAATTAAGGGAACCGGGAAGATATTGATGCTCGTTCCAGCTTCCCCGAATGGGATAGAAAACCAATTGGGCCTTCATCAAACCGCCTTTGTCACCCAACTTCAATATATTTTTCACGTAGGGAATTTCGATATGGGCAGCCAAACCAACTCCCGACTGGATATAGGCTGAGTTTAGCATATCGCGGGAATCGATACCGTATCGCTGCTCCTTCAAATCTTCCACAAGAGTACCGGAGCGCTCACTCGTTATATTTGAAAACTGCAGACTGGTATTTTTAATGGTAAAATCATAATACCTGTCCTCATCCACCTCATTGGTATTGTGGTAGTACAAACGCATCTTAAAGGAAGTATCCTGGCAGGTCAGTCCAATTACCGAAGCATCCTCGTCACCGGGAACCAAAGCCAGACCCTGGAAGTAATCCTCGAACTCTTCAAAATCCTCCATCTTCTCCTCATGCGCTTTGGCCAACTCCAAAAACTCCCGGCCCAGTTCATCCGATAACCGGATGGTTAACTCATCCTCTTTGGTAGGTTTGGCCTGAAAATCCAGCTGCCCCAGAGGCTCTTGCTCATAGGAGAATTGATGATTGTTGTAAAGAGTTCCATCCTCCTCCGAACCCTCCAGTTCTTCGTTCAACCGATGAACACTAATGCTTTGCCATTGGGTGGTATCTCCATAGAAATAATCACTGTAGTGAGTGATCAGGACCAGTGAATCAAATTCCGCATACTTATCAAGCTGAAAAATACCATTGAGTCCTACCTTACAGTATCCCGCTGCACGTGTTTTTCCCATATAGGGATCGGTATATTGCCCCACCAGCATCCTGTTGTACCCGGATGTCCTCAGAGAATCCAGCAAAATAGTGGAAGTTCGAATCTGAAGGGTATCAATCAGTTTTACACTGGTAGAATTCTCAATCAGGTTTTCACCCAATAGATGTTCTTCCGTTTCCTGTGGGCCGCACGAAGCCAGTCCGAAACAAAGAAGCAGAAGTTGAAGTAAATAGCCTGTTTTCCTCATATATTCCTTTCGTATCTTATGCCATTTTCACAACCCAATATATTGGAGCAATCCTCATGATTCTTTTTGTAAATCAATGTGCCCCACTCATAATGCAGAGGTAGTAAGACAATGCTTCACGAAAAGCTCCTATTCGGTTATAAAATCCAAACAAAAAAAGGGATAATAAAATGGGAAGGGAACTTAAATAGATCATTCTCTTCGATGAATCGACCAAACCGGATAAAAATCCGACCAATTGGGTTTTCGTCTCAAATTCAAGCGCAAAGGGGCCCTTTTATTGAAAAATCGGGCAATCATTTCCATTTGGTCGATAATATAATGGGGTTGGTCGATTCCCCCCTAGGGCTGATCTATTACTTTTTATTTTAGTATCAGAGTGTTATAGGTTTGCAGGTAGTAAAAACCGAAAATACAACAGAAATGAAACACAAACTGAAGCTAAGTGCAATCGCTGGTTTGTTTCTGCTTAATGCTTGCAGTAGCGATAGTGAGGACTTAATGGGGAACTGGATTAAACGATCTGATTTTGAAGGACTGGCTCGCGGAAGTGCCGTAACCTTTACTATTGGAGATAAAGCATATGTTGGTACGGGGTACGATGGAGACGACCGATTGAAAGACTTTTGGGAATATGACTCTGATTTGGATTTCTGGAAACAGAAAGCAGATCTGCCGGGAACAGGAAGAAGTGCAGCGGTAGCATTTGCAACTGGAGAAAAAGGCTATGTAGGTACCGGATACGATGGAGACGATGAATTGTCTGACTTCTGGGAATACGATCCAACCGCCAATACCTGGCAGCGTAAGGCTGATTTTGCAGGGGGTGCACGTTACGATGCCGTGGCATTTGGAATCGGAGACAAAGGGTACATCGGTACGGGATACGACGGAAACGACCTGAAAGATTTCTGGGAATACGATCCGGCTACCGACCAATGGAACCAAATTGTTAGTATTGGGGGATCCAAGCGTCGTGGTGCCGTTGCATTCGTTATGAATGACGAGGCCTACGTGCTTACAGGAAAAAACAACGGGGTTTACCTGGAGGATTTCTATAAATTCAATCCAACCGAAGGAACCTGGACCAAATTGAAGGATCTGGACGAAGACGATGAAGAGGATTTGCTACGTGCCAATGCCGTTGCCTTCACCATGGAAGGTAAGGCGTATCTTACCGCAGGAACCTATGGCTACCTGAAAGTGGACACCTGGGAGTACCATCCCTCTTCGGACACCTGGGTTGAAAAGACCGAATTTGAAGGATCAGCACGTGAAGATGCTGTAGCCTTTACCCTGAACAACAAAGGTTACGTGGTAACCGGACGAGCTGTGGAAACCCGCTTCGATGACATTTGGGAACTCAATCCCAATATGGAAGAAGATGAAGATGATTAATCACCTGGAACAATTGAAATGAAACGATTCGATCTACTACTCATATTAGCTTTTGCCCTTCTTTTGGGAGGAATAGGAGTTAACAAATACATCTCTAACCGGGAGGAAAAGCAACCGGAACCCAAATTTGATCTCTTAACCGTTCAGGTAGAGAAAGGATGGGCCTACGAGATTTGGATCAACGGGAAGCGTTACATTTTTCAGGATCAGATTCCGGCCATTTCCGAAACGATTCCATTCGCCACCAAAATGCAGGCACAGATGGTAGGGAGTAAAGTGCTGGAAAAAATGCGGAATCATCAGAATCCTTCCGTGAAGAAAGAGGAACTAATCCAATGGGGTATTTTGAACTCCGATGGAATACCAAAATCTCCATGACTTTTATAATAACCATAGAGAACCGTCTTCCCCAAGGGAGACGGTTTTTTTGTGACTGGAAGTTTAATTCCACACCCGGATTTTAGGAGACCGTATTCTCCGAGAAAGAATAAAGTCGATGCAAGATATTGAATGGTGTTGCATTATGAATTTTTTATTCCGGAGCATTCACCTATTGCATCATCACACCAGGATTGCAACATTTAAAGTAGAGAATCATTTTTTATAGCTTCCAATTTTCACCCTAAACACTGAAGGCCTTACCTGGCGGCGCAACTCATCCTGTCCCTCTGATTGAGCCCCCCAATACACCACTAAAAAACAAACATTCTACAATAGTGTTTCCCCTCCGCAGAAGACCAACCTCTATGGGAGTTTCCCTGGTTGCCACCATTAATACAATGGGGAACAGCCACGAACCGATTGTGAATTTCGGGAAAAAATCATCTGTTATTTGTGGGAAAAAGAAAGGAGAGGGTTGCTTAAGCTTTGCTGAGAAATGCGACGGGCCGCAAAGCTTAAGCAAGGTAAGTTTTTTTTCGACCAATGTCAAGAGAGGCCCAGGGGAAGAAAAGGCCCCTAATACCGGAAAATCCACCCGGATGCTTTGTATTTCCTGATGATAAACTTTTGTGCTGCTTAATTGTAAATTTTATACCTGAATTCAACTATTGCAGCACTGACTGTAAAACCAGATAAACAACTCAAAAGTCCAGGTAAAAAAAAAATGCGGAGAGGGGACTCCGCATTTTACCACTAACTAAAAAGATTTAAGTCTACTTCATTGGCATATCATTTTAAATTGTTTGTTTCTATTAATTTTCAACCAAAATTTATGTTATAAGTAAGTAATTGTCTGTTTTCGGGGCAACTCTTCAGGCACGGCTGCCAATGCCGTACGAACAGCGCCGGGGACTTTCTTAACAGGCTTAAATCGAGCCCCCGGCAAACTGAGTAAAAACCTAACTCCTATTGATAGGCCGCATTCTGATCCGCTTCGCTTAAAGCATCATTCGAATCAATTTCATCCTGTGGTATTGGGAAAAGGTACTTATCGTCGTAAGCGCTAAATACTTTATTGGTTCCCCAGTGACCTGTAGATTGGTTTCGGTCCATTTCCAGTCCCAGACGTTTGATATCCAGGGCACGAAAACCTTCACCAAACAGTTCTTTTCTTCTCTCATTCAGAATATCGGTAATCAAAGCCTCTCCGCTGGTTGCAGACAATGTGGCTTTGGCACGTCCCTGTACCTGGTGCAGATTGGCAAGAGCTTTGTCCTCCTGACCATTTCGGGCGTAGGCCTCTGCCGCAATCAACAGCATTTCACCGGCACGAATCTTTATCAAACGGGCATCCCCCATACTGGAACGACTCCTGAACTTGTTGGTTACGTAACCCCCATGGTAGGGATCTCCACCATCCAATGGATAGTTCTCCTGGTCCAGAATTGGGAACAAAGTCTTGCGAATATCCTGATCTTCGAACAGGCTGTACAATTCACGTGTCAAACGCAAGCTACTGTACCCCTGCTGTACATTGACGGGGTTTCCATCTTCACCAGCCTCAAAATAGTACCAGAAAGAAGGGATACTGGCATAGATCCCATTGTCGTCGGGCGTATAGTCAAATCCCCAGATAACTTCGGAATTGTAATCATTGAAACCACTCAGGTAAGTAGCCTCATCCATCAGGCTGTGTCCCGCGGCTGCCTTCTCTGCAAATACGGCAGCATTGGTGTAATCCTCCATATCCATATAGGTTCTGGCCAAAAGTGCATAAGCTGCCGCTTGGGAGAAACGACCTTCACGTACATCACCAAACTCCTCTGTGCCAATAGCAGCATTCAAATCCGCAAGAATCTGAGTATATACCTCAGCAACACTTGAGCGCGCCAAAGAAGGGTCATCAGCCGCACTAAACGGAGTCAAACGAAGAAGAACTCCGGCACTGGCCCCCTGGTCCTTGCTATAGGCATTCCCATACCAGTGACAAAGGTTCAGGTAGGCGTAGGCACGCAAACAAAGAGCTTCCGACTTGTATTGCGCCAAAAGACCGGCATCACCTTCTGCTGTTTCCACATCGCGAATTACAATATTGGCATTGTCAATCACACTGTAGGCAGTGTTCCAATATCTTTCGGCCCAGGAATTACTGGTGGTCATATCAAACAGATAGGGCCATTTGAACCAACCATAGTTCTGAGAGCTGTTGATTACAAATGCATCGTCTCCACGAACATCACCAAACCCCTGGCCATACAATCCTTCGTAGTAGTAGTGCGCATTCAAACGGTAGGTCCCTTCCAATACGCTATTGATGGTGGTTGCATTAGAGGTGGCAATTCCCTCCGAAATACTATCTCCGGGTTCGGTTTCCAGAAACTCATCCGAACAAGCCGAAAAGGAAATCAAACCAACACACAACCATGCTAATAATTTTATATTTTTCTTGCTCATAATTCTCTTTCAAATAGTTTACAATCCAATGTTTACCCCAAAAGTGATGGTCTTTGGGTTCGGTATATAGAAATCCAGATTTCCGCTAATGGCCGCTTCCGGATCGTATCCCTTGAACTCATCTTTGGTTAGAGTCAGCAGGTTGTTACCGGTTACAAACACTTTCAGATTGCTCAAATTGGCTTTGGAAATAATTCTTTTGGGAAAGTTATACGACAAGCTTACATTCTTCAGCTTAATAAAAGACCCATCGTGCAGGAATCGGCTGGAAGTATAGTTGGCTTTGGAACCGGTTCCGGCGATGAAACCTGGATCGTTGGCCACCTCTTGCATCAGTTGTTTCCCCAAATCCGAGCCATCGTTCATCAGTTGTGCTTCCACTGAATCGTAGATTTTGCCACCCAGTGAATAGTAGAACATGAAAGAGAAATCGAATCCTTTGTAGCTAAAGCTATTGGTCAAACTACCGGTGAAATCAGGCAGAGCAGATCCAACCTTAAACTTATCTGCAGAATTGTAATCCTGAGTAATTACTTTTTCCCCGTTCTCATTCAGCATATACCATTGAGGTGCGCCGTTCTCTGCATAACCGGCCCATTCCTGCATGTAGAATTGCTGAATATCACCTCCAACTTCCCAGATCTTGTTCTCATCCAGAGTTTGCTCCTGGCTCAGCTTCAACAGTTCGTTCTCGTTGGTAGAAATATTAAAATTCACATTCCATCGGAAATCCTTCTTCACAATTGCATCAAAATTGATGGCCAATTCATGACCGGTATTCTTCATATCCGCAAAGTTGGTTGTGATTTCGGTAAACCCGGTGGAACCAGGCAATGGCATTCCAAACAACAAATCCTCATTCTTCTTCACGTAGTAATCGTACGAAAGTGATAAACGATTGAACAAACGCGCCTCCAGTCCAACATCAAAGGTCTTTTGAGACTCCCACTGAATGGAAGAGTTGGGCAACTGAGAGTGGACAAAGCCAGGATTTCCATTGTAGTTCCATCCACCTTCAAACAATCCAGCGTAGGAATAGTTGTCAATTTTGTTGTTTCCTGAGGTTCCGTAACTGGCTCTCAACTTTAAATCGTCCATCCAGTTGATATCCTTCATGAAATCCTCTTCGGTTACCCTCCAGGAAGCTCCAACAGAATAGAAATTTCCCCATTTCTTGTCATCACCAAACTTGGAGGAACCATCACGACGAAAACTCATCGACAGGTAGTACCGATCTTTGAAATCGTAATTCAAACGACTGAAGTAGGAAGCCATGGTTTCATCAATACTTATGGAACCAACACCTTCGGGACGGGCAGCCATATCCAGCTCCGACATGGTAATACCTCCCAGGTCAGCATAACCAACGCCTTCGGCATAAACTCTCTGGTACTGATCCTTCCAGGCTTCAAAACCACCGGTAAAATTCAAATGATGGTCCTCATTCAATCGGAAATCATAAGTCAGCAAGTTGGTTGAGGTCCACATCAATGAAGTGGTATTGTATCGAGTACCGCGACCATCAACCGAAGCACCGTTTCCATGGTAAGGATTGTAGAAACGTTCCTCATTAATGGCATTGTAATCCACTGCAAAAGTCGATTTAAACTTCAAACCTTTGGCCAGTTTCGCTTCGGCCCACAAATTGGTCAGAACTCTGTACATTTTGGTTTTGTAGATATCGTCCTGAGTAGTAGCAATGGGGTTGAAATCCATTGAAACACCATTGTCGTAGTTGTACACCGGACTATCGGTAAGGTTGCCCTTTTCGTCGATGTAATTGCCGTTTTGATCCTGTAAATACATAGGAACTCCGTTGGGGAAAAGCAATGACATACGCATTGGACTTGCCCCGGCTCCCTCATCAGGCACAGAGTTCTGAATGGTATGGGAAAGACCTGTTTCCATACCTACGGTAAGGAAATCTCTCAATTCGCTGGACAGGTTGATACGAGCATTGAAACGCTCCAGATCCGACCCGGTCATAATCCCCTCGTTGCTATAGTAAGCCCCGGAAAGGAAATACTTCGATTTCTCAGTTCCACCGCTTGCACTCAGGTTGTATTCCTGGGATTTCCCGGTTCGATACACCTCATCAATCCAGTCGGTATCTACCACCAACTTAGCACCATCTACCAAATTCCCGTTGGCATCCAAAGGATTGGCTACATTGTAAGGGTTATAAGCAATTGCAGTTTGTGCACTGGCATTGGCCGCTTCGGCCGCAGCAGCTGCTCCCATACCTGCCTTCAGGTTCTGATTGTAGTAGCTATTGAACCAGGTTTTGTAATGCTGATCAGACGACATCAAATCGTAACCGCCGGAAGGTAATTTGGACAAGCCCCACTGAGCCTTAAAATTGATGCGTGCTTCGTTGGCTTTTCCTTTTTTGGTGGTAATTACAACTACACCATTGGCCGCACGGGCTCCATACAAGGCAGCAGCAGAGGCATCTTTCAGAATAGTCATAGAAGCAATGTCATCGGGGTTCAGGGTAGCCAGCACATCTGCACTGGGAGCAATAGAACTGTAGTCTCCTGTATTCACGGCCACCCCGTCGATTACATACAAAGGAGAACTGGAAGCAGTGATAGAGCCCACTCCTCGAATACGAACTGTAGTAGAAGCTCCCGGCTGTCCCGAAGAACTTTGTACCACAACTCCGGGAGAAGTTCCCTGCAACAATTTCTCAACCGATGCCACCGGAACATCCTCCAGTTTCTCGGAATCAACTACCGAAGCCGATCCGGTAAAGGAAGCTTTCTTGGTCACCCCATAGGCAACCACCATAACTTCATCAACACCGATGGCTTCCGGATTCATCACAACATTAACTGTAGACGACTTAACTTCGATCTCCTGTGAAGTCATCCCAACAAAAGAATATACAAGGACTTTGCCCTCTTCCGGCAGTACAATTGTGTAGTTTCCATCAATATCGGTAGATGTTCCGATGGAAGTTCCCTTCACAACAACAGATACCCCGGGAATCCCCAGTCCGTCCTCCGAACTGGTTACCGTACCGGAAACCTGTTTGCCTTGCGCATTTACTACCAACGATCCTATGAGCAACAGGAAAGTCAGCATGAACGAAATTCGATTCATAAATTAACTTTTTTGGTTAGTATTTTGATTGATTCCTCAAGGTTACTGGATGCAGAATGGGGAAGCAAAAAGAATAGACCAGTTGCAGACCGTTGTTCGATCAAAAGGCAGGACAGCTCCACAACCCGGCCAAATCGATTTCGTCGGAGAAAAACGGAGGTTCATTATTTATGATAATCCGACAAACAGGCTTTAACAAGGGTTGAAATTGGCAGTAATAGCAGGGCCTTGAGCCGATTCACACAATTACATTCTGAAATACAAACAGTAACAATACGAGATTAAAAAAAGAGAATCAACAAACCGAAGTTTTGTCGAAATCTCGTTCTATGAAGTAAAACGGAAACAAAAAAGAGGAAAAAAATAGTTGGGAAATTGAGCAGAAGGCAGCCTTACCTTCAATACAGTAAAACATTGTATTGAACACCCCCGGATTCAAGAAAAATCTGCAGTCTTCTACCTGTAAAAATAAAATGGGAAAGGTTGCTTAAGCTTTGCAAATAAAAGCACCCTTTGGCTGCAAAGCTTAAGCAAGTTACGTTTTTTCTATACAAATGTCAAGAGAGAATTTGGGAAAACAACAGCCTCTGTTAGCCGGCATGCAATGTACTCTGTACAGTAAGGTTTCTGTTGGAAGAAATCCGTTTCCGTTCGCACAATACCTCCACTCCTGCTGCACTCTGCATGGTAAGGACAAATTCACAACCTTTTCCGGGCGAACTTGTCACGGAAATATCACCTCCGTTCTTTAGAGCAAACTCCCGGGAGAGTAACAAGCCCAAACCGGTACCCGGCTCATTGCGGGTTCCCTGGGTAGAAACCTGTTCCTTCACCTGGAACAAGCGGGATACTTTTTCAACTGGCATTCCAACACCATTGTCCCGGACAATGAGTTCAATCATTTCCTGATTCAAACGGCTCTCCAGCTCAATCTGACCATCTTCGGTATACTTTACCGCATTTCCCACCAGGTTTCGCAGGATAGTCCGCAACATATCCGGATCTACCATAGCACAATGGTGAGGATCGATCGTATTTAAAAGGCGAACCTGCTTCTTCTCCGCCTGATCTGCATAGAGCATAAGAATCTCCTCGGCCGTATCCATCAGGTTGACTTTTCGGGGCTGACAATGAATCCGTCCCATTTGAGTCCGAGACCAATCCAATAGATTCTCCAGAAGTCCATAGGTTTGTCGGGATGAATTGTAAATGTTCTCATGGAAACGAGCCACCTTTTCGGCGGAGTAACGGGGGCCGAATTTCATTAGCACCTCAGAGAAAGCCATTATACTATGGAAAGGGTTCTTTAAATCATGGGCGATAATGGAGAACAACTTGTCCTTGGCCAGGTTGGCCTCCTGGAGCTGCTTCCTGGAAGAACGAAGCTCATCCTCCATAATTTTTCGTATGGATACATCCCGCATGTTTACCAGAACCAACTCCGCTCCTGCATGATCAATTCTTTTCATGTAAATTTCTGCATCGAAAGTAGTCCCATCGGGGCGTTTCACCTCACACTCAAAAAAGACCACCTCTCCATTCAATACATTTTCAAAAGTTTGATCAGCCTCTTCATCAGCCTCACAACCGGGAATGAAATCCACGAAAGAAAGGGACTCAAAAGCAGCCTCACTATCCGTTCTAAACAACCGGGCCGTCTTCCGGCTCACATCCAAAACTCTTCCATCCACGGCAAACAACAGTGTTGCATCGTAGGCACTATCCATTACTTCCCGCAGAAATTGCTCCGACTGCCTGATCTGATTCTTTGAACGCTGCAATTCCTCCACTGCCTGGAACAACTGGTTTCGCTGCTCTGTAATCAATTCATGCTGCTGAGCCAAAGCCTGATGATGTTTTCGTTTCAAGCTGTAAGCCCGGTTCAATACGAACCCCAACCCAATCAAAGAGGAAATAAATCCAAACAGGACAAAACGGATGGTTTTGTTTTTGTCTTGCCGATACTCACGTATCCTTTTAACCAACTCTGCCATCTGGGGCTTTTCAACTCCGGGCAGTAATCTGCGAGCCCGCTTCACGGGAAGGTTCAACTCTTTGGCTGCTCTCTCAAAATATTCCCGATGCGATCGCTCATCCAGTCTGGATACAATCCATTCCGGTTGTGCTATCAACAATACAAATACAATCACCCATAGAAAGGCAAGGATCCAATTGATCAACTTCATCTGCTTCTTATTTGGTTTCATTCATCCTCCTTATGGTTTCGCGATAAAAACCATTGAGCGAAACTTCCAGGTTGAAAACATTCCCCTAAAGGAATTTCTTCGTATGCAACAGTTCCGGTTAGACAACTAAAAAGCCATTTCGTTTACTTAAACTCTGACTCCAAATGCCCACTCAAATCAATTGGCTCCACTAATGGGAATCCCCTAAATTACCAGGATAAAAGCTCAATTCGATTCAAGAATGGGATTAAACCTATGACTTCACCTTCAGTCTAACTATGGATTCATTGCAAAAGAGGGTACAAATGATTTTCGGAACCATTCAGGCCTGGTGTTGCAAAAACCATTCCAGATTAAAGAAAAGAATATTTTTCTTTCAACTCGGAAAATTAACAAGATTTAATACGCAGGTTAAAGAGTGTTAAAATAGCTACTTAGCAAAAAAAATGATTTTATATTCGCATTATGGTAATGAAGTGCATCATTGTAGACGACAACCGGGAAGCCATTGAGGCCCTGCAGGAATACATCGACCTGGTCCCCTTTTTGGAGCTGGAAAAAAGCTTTACAGATGGGATTGAGGCCATGACTTATCTGAATCAACATTCAACGGACTTGTTGTTTCTGGACATTGAGATGCCAAAGATTTTGGGTACCCAACTCTACACTCTGCTCAAACACAAGCCCTGTTTGATATTCACAACGGCCAACAGCAGCTATGCTCTGGAAAGTTACAACCTGGCTGCTTGCGATTACCTGATGAAACCCATCACTTTCGATCGCTTTTTCAAAGCGGTGAATAAGGCATTCGATCAGCAAAAAGAAGAAGCACCTAAACAAGTAAAGACTCAGGAAATAAAGGAGGAAGAGCAAGAAAAAAAATATTTCTTCATCAAGAACAATTCCGTCATCGAAAAGGTTCAATTTGAAGACGTGCTATTCATCAAAGGCTTAAAAGACTATGTCTGGATACAGACCCGTGAAAAGAAAATCGTTACCCTTCAAACCATGAAGAATATGGAGGAATCTCTGCCATCGGAAAAGTTCATTCGGATTCACAAATCCTACATCATTTCTCTGGATCACATTCGATGCATCGACCGGCACCGGGTACTCATAGGAGAAGAACGCATTCCCATTGGGGAAACCTACAAACAGAACTTCTACCAGACTTTGAAGGAGAAATCCTTACTATTGGATTGAGTAAGAAAGTGAAAAAATCACCAAGGGTCAGAAGTCAAATGCTTGTATAGAAGGTAAAAACTTCCTGACCTTACAATATCCTGAATCAAAAGAAAGATTCGAAACCAGAATATAAAGAAACACAACTAAGACCGTGAAAAAGAAAAATTCAACCGACTATTTGAACTTTTTTCAATTTCAACACGCAAAAACAGCCACCTCAATTGGGGTGGCTGTTTGTTTTATGAATTGGGGATCAACTTTAATTACATTTATTTCCCACAGAGTATCATTTTTTTTGATTGACTTTTCAACTTTCCTGTTTGATTTGATTCCAAAGCTCTCCTACCTAAATATTTCAAATGTACAAAAGCAGTTTATCATTAGGTAAAGTGTAACCTATTTTACAACAAATCATATCGACAATATTATTTTAAACAATCGAAAACTTATCGTTGTCTATTTTCGACCGTAAAAGATGAAGAACGAAACCATAGAGGATGGCAAAATCAATTTCAACACTAATTTTTCGAGCGCATTGAAAACGAAAACGACGAACTACTTCCTCCATTCCATCATGGTTTCAGCCGGTGAAAAAAATCATCACTATATAAATTAAAAATCGTCAGTATGTAAATCAAAAATCATCAGTATGTAAATGGAAAATTGTCGGTATATAAAATGAAAATCATCAGTATGTAAATTTTTAGTTCTGCTGAGACAAAAAAGCAAAATAACCGATGTTAAGAAAAAAATTAGGATTGAAGTACGGCTACTAACATTATGATTACACAAAAACAATACCGTTGTTGATTACTTATTGTTAAAACAAAATCTTCTTTCTAAAGCGAATGACTTGCATCTTAGGCAAGAAGCTTTCAATTATCCGTCACATCAAAACAGAAAGCCTCAATAATCAACTATAAGTAACAAGCACAACCGCTGCTCCTTATATCCTACTCTGAAAGGTAAACAGTTCGTAGTAGCGTCCCTTCTTTTCGATAAGCTGCTGGTGAGTGCCCCTTTCCCTTATTCGTCCCTCCTCTATCACAAGAATCTGATCAGCCTGACGAATGGTACTTAGGCGGTGCGCAATAACAAAAGTGGTTCGATTGCGAATCAGTTGGGACAAGCTTTTCTGAATGAGCATTTCACTTTCAGTATCCAGGCTTGATGTAGCCTCATCAAGTATCAGAATCCGGGGATCCGCCAATATGGCCCTTGCAATGGCAACGCGCTGCTTTTGGCCCCCTGACAGTTTCACTCCCCTTTCGCCAATTACGGTATCCAATCCATCCTCGAAACGATCGGTAAATTCATCCACAGAGGCAGTCCTTACTGCATGGAACAATTGACTCTCGCTGGCATCGGGGCGGGGAAACAGAATGTTCTCCCGAATGGTTCCTTCAAAAAGAAAGTCATCCTGCAATACAACCCCCAAGTGCTGTCGGTAGCTATTGAGACTAATTTTAGAAAGATCCTGCCCATCTACAGTAATGACTCCTGAAGTAGGATTGAGAAAAGAGGCGGCCAAACCGGCTATGGTGGATTTGCCCGATCCGGAGGAACCGACCAAAGCAGTAACTGATCCTGGTGGGGCTGTGAAACTGATCTCATGCAACACCTCTTTTCCCTCATCGTAGGCAAAAGAAACTCTGTCGAATAGAATTCCGCCCTTTACTTCCGGGATATGGACAGACCTTTGGCTGACATTGTTCTCCGGGCTCATATTCATGATCTCCTCTGTTCGGTCCAAACCTGCAAAGGCTTCGGTGAGCTGACTCCCAATGTTGCTCATCTGTACAATAGGGGCAATCATAAAGCCCAAATACAGGGTGAAGGAAAGAAACTCCCCAAAAGTCATGTTGCCTACCATGATAAAATAGCCACCTATCCCCATGATCCCTGCCGAGGCAGTACCCAAAAGAAATCGAGCCGAACTGGTGATCAATGCAGCAGAGGTGAGACTCTTTTTGATGTTCTCGAACAAGCGATCCACGCCCTGACCAAAGTTCTGATTCTCCTGCACCTCAGCATTAAAACCTTTCACTACTCGTACGCCGTTAAGAGTTTCGGTCAACCGTCCGGTTACATCAGCTTTTATTTCACTGCTCTTTCGAAAAATGGGCCGGATATAACGAAAAGCTTTCAGAGCTATAATGGCAAAAAGAAATATGGGAAGTAATACGTAAAGGGTTAGTATGGGGTTAATTACAATCAGCAGAATTAGCGCAACAATGGCTGTGAGGCTGCCGCCAAACATCTGAACCAACCCCGTTCCCACCAGGTTGCGAACTCCCTCCACATCGCTCATAATGCGAGACACCAAAGCTCCCGACTGGTTGTTATCGAAGTAGCTCACCGGAAGCGACAAAACCTTTTTTTGGATTTGAGTACGAAGTTGAGAGATCAAATGCTGCGCCTCCACACTTACAATTCGGGTTAAAAGAAATGCCGTAACCGAATGCACTACAATGGCCCCCATTACCACTACAAGCAAAAGCTGTAGCTTTTCTATGTCCTTATTGGCAATCACATCATCAACCAGATATTTGCTGGCGCCAGGCAAAACCAGGCTTGATAACCGACTTAGGACAATCAGAAAAAGCCCTATCAATACAATCCTCCGACGTGGCCAAATGATGGTGCGAAAAACTTTGCCTATGCTTACCTTTTGATGACTCATGCTACCTAATAATTCGTCCAATCCATAAGTTAATCAATTCCGGAATATGTTGAAACGAATAAAGTAAACAAAAAGCAAAGATTTCAACTAAAACAGGAGCAATCAGCACAATACCCTCTCCTGGTTTCGTTTTTCACATCGCCAATAAAAAAGAGTATTTATACTATCGTCAGGTACAAGAAACGCGATGAAGACACTGCAATTCATCGCGTTTATATATATATAAGATAAGCTTAACGTGCTATTGTATTTTTTTCTGAATTCTCTAAAACCATTGTCTCTTTCGAAATAACAGAACCCCGGTAAATGACATCAGTAAGGAAACAATAATAATAAAAGGCATGGCCCAGTATGAATCTTCAAAACAATTGGGCACATTCATCCCAAAAATACTTACAATCAAAGTTGGGATCATAAGAATGATGGAGATCAGAGTCAGTTGCTTCATAACCACATTCAAATTATTGGATATTACAGATGCAAATGCATCCATCATTCCACTTTGAATATCGGAATAAATCTGTGCCATTTCCAATGCCTGTTTATTCACAATCAGAGCATCTTCAAGAAGATCTTCGTGAATTTCGCTGGTAATTTTCTTTGAGTTTCGAAGCTTGGCCAATACGATCTCATTTGCCTTAATGGAAGTAATAAAATAAACCAGACACTTTTCCATTTTAAGCAATTTATTCAATTCCCTGTTTTTGATTGATTTCTCAAGATCCTGTTCAATCAATGCAGTTTGTTGATTAATTTGCTTTAAGTAACGTAGATAAGTATTCCCTGATCGAAGAAACAACCTCAGAATAAAGTTGATAACATCTGTTATTTGCTGATACTGTTCCCGAAAAGGAGACAATTGCTCAATAGGCAATATCTCATTATTCTGCAAACAGAGAGTTAGCGTATAATCTTCAGTCATAAAAATGCCAAGCGGCACGGTATGAAAAGGAACTCCATTGTTTGCAACTTCAACCGGTATGCGCAGAATTACCAGCAGCCAGTCATCATCAAACTCAACGCGGGGGCGTTCATCCAGGTCTAAAATGTCTTGAATAATATCTTCCGGGAGTCTGAATTCTGTTGAAAGTCGTTGAACTTCTTCCTGTGTAGGTTGTGTTATATTAATCCAACAACCCTTTTCTGCTTTGGGGATTTTGGTATATCCTCCAAATGTTTTGAAAATTTTAATCATATTTTGCCTCCATACACTACTATCTGTAAGGAGACAACGAATTGCCCTTACAGATATATTGCTATCCTAAATTCACTAAAATACGGGCCTTCGTCCATGATTTTATTATTTACAATTGGGAGGTCAAAAGTAACCTTATTTTTCAAAAAACATTTCTACATGTTATTTTTTATGGAGCTTCATCTATTTGAAACTTCGAAACATTTATACACCACGAAACGCTAAACAACTCCCCATCAAATCAATAGCACTCCTTTTTTACGAACTTACAACTACCTGCAATTAAGAAACATTAACATATCACAGAATCGAAGATCTCCATCCGATTAAAAAACAATTCCGAACAGAAACTACTTCTGATTCCAATATTTATAAAACAGAAGGGATGTAACTTGAATCCGCTGACCGCTTTGCGCATTGATCACCTTAAACCGGGGGCTTAACAAAACTGTTAAAAAACCAGCAATACCTGATCTCCATCCCTCGTCCAGATCGAAAAGATGATCCAATAAAAAAGAGATTAGAATACAGATTATAAAAAAAGAAATAAAATAGTACAGATTTACTTTTGTTTTGATATTCATATCCTTGTATTTTAGTTTCCATGCCGAAACAATTAAAAAGCACTCTATTCCCTACTTTTTAATTGCCAGATTCTCCCTGGGTTTCTCACTGTTCCAACCTCGAAGACTGTTTAAGTAGAGTCGCTTATTTCGTGTGTACTGATTCAGTTGCTCCGGAGTTAAGGTATCCTGTTCCATAAACTTCGCATTAATCAAACTATCCTGTTGCAAGTACTCCTCAAAATAGGGTCTGTATTCAGAAATAAACTTCCGATAGTAACGTTCCTGTAACATGGCCCAAATACTTTGTTGCCAGGTAAAGAGTTCCGATAATGAATGAGCTGTTTTTGACTGTTTGGGATCGGTCAACATAGAACTATACAAAACCTTATTTATCATATCGTTGTGTTTCACCAATCCATTGGCTCCTTCATATAAATTGTGAACTCTTTCTACATACTCCACAGGCATCATGTTGGCCAACTCACTGCTGGAAACACGATTCCAGGCTGCTTGTTTGAACTTGGCAATCTGATAACCTCCAAATATGCTTACATAGGAGGAAAAATTACGATCCGGAGTCCAAATCCTTTCAATCTCCTGCATCTTCTCCAAACGGTGGGTTACTTCTTCGTGAAAATCAATCATGGTTTCGTAATTACGGAAGATCTCCAGATTCAATCGTTCCATTGCCATTTTCACGTCCTTTTTCAATTTATGTTGCTCGCGCCATTCGGTAATCAGGAAGGCAAGATAAACACTGAGAAGAACTGTGAAGAATTCAAACACATAGGGCCACATTCCGGGGCGTTTCTTAAATTTGGATGATAAATTAAACATTGGGTTCTAATTAGGGTTGTCGATTATTTAGAGTAGATAATGGGATTGCAATAAAAATATTGGAGCTATTTCGTTGTATTTTTAGCCTTCTTTTGAGACAACTGGATCTTATTCGTCCTGGCTTTCGCCTCCTCCCTTGCAGTCATAATACGATCCTGTTTTTGATAGAACCGGTAGCTCAAACTATCCTTGATTTTCAATTGCTCCAACAATTCCGGTTGCATTTTTAATAAGTGATAATATTTTTTTAAATATTCTCTGCCCCAATCCCTTTGCTGCCAGACAAAAATTCGGGAAATATTGTAGGCTATTGGGGCTCGTTCCTTATCAAAAACGTTTTCCCCAATAAACACATCATTGTTTTGTTTGGGCATATCTTCCAGGATTTGATTGCTCCAATAGATGCGGTTTACCTCATCCATGTATTCCACTGGCATCAAATGCACCAAATGGCTGTTTACAACCCTTTGCCAGGCCACTTTTTTAAAAGTAGGGATACGGTACCCATTAAAATGGGATACATAATCGTGAAAAGCCTTACCTGGGATTAGCATTGCCTCCACCTCCAGAAGTTTGGTATATCGTTGATTCACATCTCTATCAAAATCTATCAGATTGTTATAATTATCCAAAATTTCCTGGTCCAACCGCTCCCTGGCTACTTTGACCTCCTTCTGAATTTTGTAATTTTCACGCCATTCAGTAATCAAAAAGGCTAAGTAAACACTTAATAAAACGGTAAAGAATTCAAAAATATAGGGCCACATTCCGGGCCGTTTCTTAAGTTTTTGGGAAAAGTTAAACATGAGATTTTAGGTTAGTAGGGTTTTCTCTGATGCATAATACCGACAAATTTAGCAAAACATAAATATTTCTCTTCTTTCTTTAATCATTTAGAATAATAATAAAGTTAACTCTCTTTAGCCATTTGACTAATACAACATAGCAAGTTTATATTATGCAATCAACAAATATTTAAAGCACTATCAGTATTGAGACCTTCCATTAAAAAAATTTACAAAAAAAACCGCTCCCAAATGGAAGCGGTTTTGCATTTAGTATGAGTATTCTTTACGATTGATACTCTTTGATAATATCGGCTACATCGGCAGCGGCAACACGTCCGTAAACGCGTTCCCCTACAGTAACTACAGGAGCCAAACCACATGCTCCTACACAACGCAGACAACTAATAGAGAATTTTCCATCCTCAGTTGTTTCACCAATTGGAACATTCAGCTGACGCTTGAACTCTTCCAGTACCTTCTCAGCTCCACGAACATAACAAGCTGTTCCCATACAGATGGAGATCGGAAACTCTCCTTTGGGTACCATTGTGAAGAAAGAGTAGAATGTTACTACACCGTAAACATGAGCTACAGCCAAATCCAACTCTTTGGCAATGATTTCCTGTACTTCAGCAGGCAGATACCCAAAAGTCTCCTGGGCTTTGTGCAGCACATTGATCAACTCAGAGCCGTCGTTGTTAAAGGACTTACAAATTTCCATAAGTTTGTCAACCTTGGATTTTGCCAATTTAATTTTTGCCATAATATAAACTCCTTATATTAAAGGATTGCGAACAATCCTGATGGTTCTTTACTAATTATTCGATTTCGATCTCTTTACTCTTGTCGAAGTAATGAGTGTGCAACAATTTGTGTGACAACTCACCACATGGCTTACCAAGGAACTCTTCATACAACTTGATTATGTATGGGTTCTCGTGCGACTTACGGATGGCTTTACCAGCATCTTCACGATACAGGGCAGCAGCACGTTTCTTCAAAATTGAAGAATCACCGTGGTGCAATGGCTGACCACCACCACCTACACATCCACCAGGACAGGCCATGATTTCAATAGCGTGGTATTCTGATTTTCCATCGCGAATATCTTCCAGCAATTTACGAGCATTCCCCAAACCATGAGCAATACCAATGTTCAATTCCAATCCGTCAAAATCGACTTTCGCGCTACGAATGCCTTCCATACCACGAAGTGCCTTGAAATCCACTTTCTCAAGAGTATTACCGGTATATACTTCGTAAGCGGTACGGGCAGCTGCTTCGATTACACCACCGGTAGCACCGAAGATCACACTCGCACCGGTAGATTCGCCTAGTGGGTTGTCGAAATCTTCCTCTTCAAGAGAATTGAAGTCCATATTGGCCTGCTTGATCAGGTTGGCCAACTCACGGGTAGTAATTGAATAATTTACATCAGGATCACCATCTACCTTAAACTCGTCACGTTGACACTCGTATTTCTTGGCCAAACAAGGCATAATAGAAACTACGATCATATCCTCACGTTTAATACCCATTTCTTTGGCCAGGTAATTCTTGGCAATAGGTCCAAACATCTGCTGAGGAGAACGAGCAGTAGAAGGAATATCTTTCATATTTGGGAAATAGTGCTCAAAGAAGTTCACCCATCCCGGACAACAAGAAGTCAGAATTGGCAGCTTTACATCCTTATCCCCATTCAGGTGACGAGTCAAACGATCGAGCAACTCGGTTCCTTCTTCCATAATGGTAAGATCGGCAGCAAAATCGGTATCGAATACACGATCGAAACCAAGGCTACGCAATGCAGTAACCATCTTACCAGTAACCAGTGTACCAGGCTCCAAACCGAACTCCTCACCCAAAGCTGCACGTACTGCTGGTGCAGTTTGTACAACAACGGTTTTCTTAGGATCAGCAAGATCACGAATCAACTTATTGGTGTGATCTACTTCGGTCAAAGCTCCCGTAGGACAAACAGCCACACACTGTCCGCAGTAGGTACAAGTTGACTTTTGAAGATCCATTTCGAAAGCAGGAGCCACAACAGCCTTAAAGCCACGATTTACTGCAGAAAGAGCGCCAACGGTTTGAACTTCGTTACACATAGTTTCGCAACGACGACACATAATGCACTTGTCCAAATCACGGATGATCGAAGGAGAATAATCCACCTGGTAAGTTGACTGCTCGCCTTTGTAGTGAAGCTCACGAACGCCTAATTTGTGGGCCATATCCTGCAAATCACAATTTCCCGACTTGGCACATACCAAACAGTCGAAAGGGTGATCGGAAAGCATCAATTCCATAACGGTTTTACGAGCATTCAAAACGCGCATGTTGTGAGTGTGAACCACCATACCGTTCTCACACTTTGAATTACAAGATGGGGCAAGGTTGCGGCGTCCTTCCACCTCTACAACACAAATTCTACATCCTCCTGGTTTGTGCTCAATTCCCATATCGCCCAGGTTCATGTAACAAAGAGTAGGTATCTCAATTCCCAACTCTTTGGCTGCATCTAAAATAGTGGTCCCCTTGGGTACCTCTATCTCTTTATTATCAATGGTTAATTTAATCATTTGTTCCATTTTCCAGGTCCTCCTTATTGTATGCTAATCGCATTAAACTTACATTTCTCCATACAGGCGCCACACTTGATACAAATACTTGTATCAATCACGTGAGCTTCCTTGCGCTCTCCGGAAATACAATCCACCGGACAGTTACGTGCACAAAGGGTACAACCCACACAAAGCTCCGGATCAATCACGTACTGCATCAATGCCTTACACTGACCTGCGGTACATTTGTGATCTACCACGTGTGCCAAATACTCTTCCTCGAAATTCTCCAAGGTAGAAAGCACCGGATTGGGAGAAGTTTGTCCCAAACCACACAGAGAAGTATCTTTAATTACGGTACTCAGGTTTCGCAACAGATCCAAATCCTCTTTGGTTCCGTTCCCCTGAGTGATTTTGTCAAGCAATTCATACAAACGCTTGTTACCCACACGACAAGGAGTACACTTACCACAAGATTCCTCTACAGTAAAGTCCAAATAGAACTTAGCCACGGACACCATACAGTCGTCCTCGTCCATTACGATCATACCACCGGATCCCATCATGGAACCAACAGCCAAAAGGTTATCGAAATCAATTGGAGTATCCAGGTGCTTCTCAGTCAAACAACCTCCAGAAGGACCACCGGTTTGAACAGCCTTAAATTTCTTGCCATCCTTAATACCTCCACCAATTTCGTAAATTACTTCACGAAGAGTAGTACCCATTGGTACCTCGATCAAACCTACGTTATTGATCTTTCCTGCCAAAGCAAATACTTTGGTACCCTTCGATTTCTCACTACCTATTTTATTGAACCAGTTGGCACCCTTATTGATAATTACAGGAACACTGGCAAAGGTCTCCACATTGTTCACGTTGGTTGGCTTACCATTGTAGCCCGATTCAGCAGGAAAAGGAGGCTTTACGGTAGGTTCACCGCGCATACCTTCCATTGAATGGATCAAGGCAGTTTCCTCACCACATACAAATGCCCCGGCACCATATCGTAACTCAATATCGAAATTGAACCCGGCACCCAAAATATCTTTTCCCAACAAGCCATATTCACGTGCCTGTTTGATAGCCACTTTTAAACGTTCAATCGCCAAAGGATACTCTGCACGAATGTAGATTACTCCTTTATCGGCCCCCATGGTGTAACCACAAATGGCCATTGCCTCCAGTACAGAATGCGGATCACCTTCCAGAATAGAACGGTCCATAAATGCACCTGGATCACCCTCGTCAGCATTACAAACCACATACTTCTGATCAGCATCATTCTTGGAAGCAAATTCCCATTTCAAACCGGTAGGAAATCCTCCTCCTCCTCGACCTCTCAGACCAGAAAGCTTAATTTCATCAATAACGGATTGAGGAGTCATATCGGTCAAGCATTTTCCAAGAGCAGCATATCCCTCACGGGCAATGTACTCATCAATGTTCTCCGGATTGATAAAACCACAGTTACGAAGAGCAATACGAAGCTGCTTTTTGTAGAAGCCCATGTTCTTGGCATCGCTAATCACCTCCTTTTTCTCGGGATCGGTATACAACAGGCGCTGCACCTGGCGTCCCTTGATCACGTGTTCTTCAACAAGTTCCTCTGCATCTTCAGGTTTTACCTCAATGTAAAAGGTGTTATCAGGAAGGATTTTCACAATCGGACCTTTCTCGCAAAAACCAAAGCAACCGGTACTTACTACCTGCACCTCTTCTTCCAGCCCTTTGGCTTTCAGACATTCCTGTAAATTTGTTTGAATAGCCTCACTTGCAGACGCACGACATCCGGTACCTCCACAAATAAGAATATGCATTTTATACTTTTCCATGTTAGTTAATTCCTTTAGGGTTAGTCAATAGTTTTGTAGTTCACCGGAATGATACCGTCCACCAACTCACCTTGTTTGATGTACTTTTCAATAATCTCATCGGCTTTCTTCAGATCCACATCACCAAATACTATAGGATCCTTCTCCGGCATCTTCACTTCGATTGTAGGTTCTGCATAGCAATACCCCATACATCCCGTTTGCGTAACTATTGCCTGAATGTCTCGCTTTGCCAATTCAGCTATCATGAAGTCCATTACTTCCTTTGCACCCGATGCAATACCGCAAGTTGCCATCGCCACTTTGATCTGCACCAGCTTTTCAGGATCGTCGCTCTTCTCCCGCAGATCCATTTTTGACTGAAGCTCCTCCTTGATTCGCTTCAGATCCGCAAGGGATTTAACTTTTGCCATAATTTTAGTAATTAAAGGTTAGAATTTTATTTCTATTATAAAGTGTTTAGGTTTTCACGTATTAATTCCTTCAGATATTGCATTATCTGAGGATCATTGACTGATACATCCTCCAATACCTCCTTCACCTCGCGTGTATCAAAACAATATTCCCCCTTGGGGGTAATGTGCCTATATGTAAAATCCATTCCGGGATTGGCACCTACCAGCAAAACCATGGTTCCTGCTATGTCTCCCAAAACAGGTCGATCGATATTGGAATGGGAAAAATTCACATCCACCTGGGTTCCTTTCCCCAACTCAGAGGAGATTTCCAGTCCGCCCCCGGTGCGTTCCGCATTCATCTTCAGCAACGAAATCCCCAAACCTACCTTTCGGGTGGTTCGGGTGGTAAAGAAAGGATCAGTCACCCGCTTCAGGGTTTCCTCATCCATCCCGCATCCATTGTCCTTAATGCACAAACGATACAGATCCTGCTCCGGCTGCTCCTCAATCATTAATTCGACATGGGAAGCTTCGGCCCGAACCGAGTTCTGGATGATATCCATTATGTGCATTGACAGATCTTTCATTTTAATTAGCTTCTAGTAGCAAGCTTTAAGTTTTTCAACAATTTTAACTTTGCGCTTCTTTGTGAAACGTATAACTCAATTCACAAAAATTTAATACTCTACTTCTAGGAGATCTCAACTTTTCTTTTCCCCTCTCCCGCAAGGGCCTTCCTGACTTCCTCAAAGCTCAATTTCTCAAGGGTAAACCGGGTCACCGCATCTCCAATATTTTCTATATAGTGGGCATCTGAACTTTGAATGAACACATGGTTCTTCAGATACCCATATTTCCTTAAATACTCCTCCTTAGTTACGTGTGGCGACAACTCCAAAGCGTCAACTTTCAAATCGGGGGGAACAAAACCCAATTGACTACTGATGCTGTTCACCTTTTTATCAATATGTGCCGGAATGAATAAACCATTCAGACTATGTACCTTCTGCTCTATCTCATTGATCCCAGCCTTTAAACCTGAAATCAAAAGGCAATCCACTTCCTTTAAAATATTGTCCTCCTCGTCCACCACAACCTGATAGCCGAATCGATCCACATCATTGGGTATCTGAGGTAGATTCCTATCGAGAAACACCTGAAATTGGGCCAATTCCTCCTCTTCTTCAAAAAAACACAAGCAGTGAACCTCTTCCCTTGTACTCACCTCTGCACCCATCAACACCAAAATTCCTTCCCGATCTCCCAACTCTTTAATCAACGGGGCATGCAAAGTGGAATTGTGATCGGTTATACCTAAAATATTAAGGCCCCTTTCCTTAGCCTTTTGGATAAGATTAACCGGACTCATCTCCAAATCTCCACAGGGAGACAACACAGTATGCAGATGTAAATCGGCCCGGTACTCTTGCATTTTATCTGCTTTCGTTCAATATTGCATACAACTTTCCGGTTAACTCAAAAGCCTCTTCCTCTGACGAGAGTACCGGAATTCCCTCCTCATTGCTTTGTTCTGCTGCATCGGGTTCCGGTTGTAATCCCTTTACCAACACGACTGCTGCCAATTCCTTCAAAGAAGCAATGGCCATTATGTTCTTATGAGTTTGCAAAGTCACCCAAACATGACCGGTATCAGCATTGCCCATAACATCACTTAACAAGTCGGAAGTATATCCTCCGGTAATCTCACGATCCAATCCCTGCTGTCCACTGCAAATTTTAAGACCCAATCGGTCTACTATCTCTTTAACCTTCATTCAAGTTTCTTTTGTTTCGGTCCTTATCAAATCTTTTCTTTCCCCAGGTAGTCTCTGATATTTCATAGGATTCCTCACTGGTCATCAGATTCTCCTTACACAACATCTTTTGCAGGAAAACACACTGTGTCATTTTGGCTTTGCCCTGCACAATATCTTCGGCCAAAGTATGGCAACGAGGAGTACCACAAGCTCCACAATCGATTCCGGGTAGGACTCGCAAAATCCTTTGCACCTTTTCCATCTTCTTCATGGCCACCATCATATTCTCGTCCAGTTTTACGATGGAGCGGGGTTCTATGCTTTTCGTCTTCAGATTATTCCAGAGATAATCCTTATAACTCTCTATTCCTTTGGCTTCTATTGGGGGAACCCCCATTTTCTTATGACGTTCGGCTCTCTTTCTCAACCGCTCGATAGTTAGAAAGCGATTCTCAGTAGCCAAAACACCTCCTGCACAACTGTGATCACAGGCACGGAGCTCCAGAAAATCCACATCCGCGATCTCATCATTCTCCAGCTTTTCCAGTATCTCTATTACGTTATGAATTTCGTCAATGGCAAGACAACGGCCTTTGTATTGAGAGGCTTCCCCATTGGTAAGGGTCCAACCTATGCTTTTCTCTGTTAGAGGACGGGGAACAGGTATCTTACAAACCTGTTGTTTTTTCTGACTGATACTCAACAGTACTTTATTATAGATGAAATCCATGTTGATAACCCCGTTTATCAACAACTCATCCTCTCCTACCGGACTCTTTACAGCAGCAATTTTTGCAGCACAGGGAGTCACGTAGAACACACCAATATCTTCAGTAGGAATGCCTTCGTCCTCCAGTCGCTTCCGGTTGTACAGGGCCGCGATATCAATCACCGGTTTCAGGTGCAGCATATTTTCCACCAGGGAAGGGAATTTCACCTGTATCAATCGTACAACCGCAGGACAAAAGGTTGAAACAAACGGACGCTGATGGTGGTATTTCTTCATATGAGCAGCTGTAGCCTCAGTGAGAATATCCACAGCCTCATCCACCTCATAAACGTGCGTAAAGCCCATTTCATGGATAACGGAGAAAATTTGCTCCTCTGTTATCTCATCCGGAAACTGTCCTAACAAAACAGTGGGCAGCAAAGCTACCCGATACTTGAACTTAAAAATCTGGCTAAAGTCGTCCTGTTCCACAAATATGGCATTCACAGGGCAGGATTTCATACATTCGCCACAATCGACACAGGCATTTTTATTGATGGTTGCTTTGCCATTATTAACACGAATAGCAGCAGTAGGACAAATATTCATACAATGCGTACAACCAATACAGATGTCCTCTTCTACTTTTAATGCGTGATAAAAATGAACCTGCTCCTTCATCAATTATTTATTGCAAATAGTTAATAATCTCTACCTCTGTCCCCTCATCCACCTTACTTGTAATATTTAACTCATCAGAATTCTTCTCAATATTGGGCAAGCCCATTCCGGCTCCGAACCCCATCTCCCGGACTTCGGGAGAAGCGGTAGAAAAACCTTTTTGCATCGCCTGGTTAATATCAGGTATACCAGGCCCACGATCCACGAGGCGTACCACTATTCGATCGGGTTGAATTTCAACATTCATCGTTCCTTCATAGGCATGAGCTACAATATTGACCTCCGCCTCGTACAAGGAAACAACAATTTTTTTGATTAGGCGCCCATCCACATTCAACTGCTTCAAAAGCTTCTTCACCTCACTGGAAGCAGCACCAGCCTTAGAGAAATTTCCTCCTTCTATATTGTATTTAAAATTCATTCCTCTTCAATTAGTAAACCGGCTCCAACCCCATTTGATACAACGAAGCACAAGCCCGAAACATCGAATGACTGCACTCTAAAAGCATTATGTCGTTCTCACATGCCAGTTCTTTCATCTCCTCGGAAGCCTTTTTATCACGAACAAAAAGGATATAAGAGATGTCAGACATTTCAGAAGTACGTATGGTTTGTAAATTATTCAGGCCGGTTATAAGCAACATATTTTCGGTATCCAGGGTCAAAACATCACTCATCAAATCGGAAGCAAACCCCATCCGGATCTCTTGTTCTATCTTGTGTTCTCCACAAATCACCTTCGCACCAAGTTCATTTACGATATCTGCAATCTTCACCATATTATGCCTAAGAGCTTATGTTTAATTTCAAATCCTGTATCTAACTGCACTAAGATAGGAAAAGGAGAAAGATATTAATATGAGTTTATCCCAAATACAGCGAAAAAGAGACAAATACGTATTTAGTCTAAATAACTCTCTTTGATCGAATTCCATCATAAATCGGATCCTCCTGCCCGGCCCCAACAGGCCGTTTTTCCTAATATTTTATGTTCGTCAACACTCTTTCCAAAGATTTATTGTCGTGTTTTTCCTCTTTTCATTTTCGAAGAATAAGAAAGAATCCTACATTTACTTACTCCAATTGCACTGTAATAAATATGACAAAACGCACACCTCATATTTTGGTAATTATTGAGCACTTCTCCAGAGAAGCCAATGCCATTCGGCACGGCCTGGCGTTAGCTCAAATATTCCATTGCAACCTGGCTGTTGCATTCAAAAAAAATAAAGAGAATAATACATCTGAAGACATACAAGATAAACAGAGTCAAATTCAATCTCTGCTACCGGAAACAAAAATCCCGATTCATTGCCTTCTGATGGACTCCATAGAAGCAGAACCCAACCTGAGCATCCAATTGCTGGATGCAATGTATCTGGTGATGCAAATAGATAAAAGAAAGGGCTGGACAGACAACACCCCCCAAGCTCTACTAAAGGTTATGAGAAAAGCAAAGGTGCCCAGCATCGTTGTGCAAAAGGATACCCCTATAGGGAATTCCTATCAAAACATCTTTCTACCGGTGGGGTATCAAAGAGTAAACAAAGAGAAGATGATCTGGGGGAGTTATTTTGGCCGCTTTCACAATGCCCGATTGTATCTGCTTACCGCAAAAGAAACAGCTCGTGAGTTGATTCTGCAAATCAATTCCATACTTGTCTTTACCAAAAACATATTCAAGCAATTCTCTTTTGAGTACGAAATTCTTTCCGGCAACAACAAAACAAACCGAATTGAACTGGAGGCTTTCGATAGAGCCAGCAAAAAAGGGGGATTGGTAGTGATTATGACCAACAACTACAACAGTTGGCTCAATGATTTATTTGGGGCTCCGGAACTAAAATCCATCCTGAATAAGCAGAAACTTCCGGTAATGTGCATCAATCCTAATAAAGACTACTATCTCCCCTGCAGTTAATTGATTCTATCAATGGGAAAATAGAAAGAATCGATTGTCTTTTTTTAATCAAAAGCAAACACAACAAAAGGATTTATCTATCTTTATTTCCGAAAACAATAGTATGCTTTTGCCTTCCAAATGCAAAAGACAACACCATAATCATTGAAATAATTTTATTTTCCTTTTATTAGTCTGTAATTTTTATCAATTCAAAAAAAGCTTCGTCCAATGGACGAAGCTTTTTCTTTATTATATCTTCAATGTAATCGCTGAGATCTGTCAGGATATATTCTACCCCTACTCTACGATATTCATCTCATCCAACAGGTAACCCGCACCTGCAAGCTTATCGATTACAAACAAGGCATAGCGAATGTCAAGAGTAACATTACGACAAATGCTAGGATCGTACATCAAATCGGACATTACACCTTCCCATGCACGGTCGAAGTTCAAACCAATTAACTCCCCCTTAGCATTCAGCACAGGGCTACCTGAGTTACCTCCGGTAGTATGGTTGGTAGCTACAAAACAAACCGGAACATCACCATTCACTGCGTAACGGCCAAAATCCTTTTTGGCATACAATTCCTTCATCTTCTCAGGTACATCATAATCGAAAATCTCAGGATTGTCCTTTTCGATAATACCGGTTAGAGTAGTATAATGCTTGTAAGTAACCGCATCCTTAGGTGAATAACCAGCAACCTTACCAAAGTGTACACGCAGGGTTGAATTCGCATCAGGATAGAATACCTTGTCCTTCTGCATCAGCATCAAACCAGCCAGGTAAGTTCTTTGCAACTTGGAAGCTTTGCGCGACAGTTCCGAGTACTTAGGATAGATTTTAACGCTATACAGCTCACGAATACTTATAGCCATCCGATAAACCGGATCCTTCTCAATCTTCTTGTAAGCTGAAGTCTTGTACTCGTTCAGGAAGCTTTCAATTCTGGCTGCATCAACAAATACCGACTTTTCGTATGCCTTTTGAGCATAAGCATTGAAATCGCCTTTGTATTTTTTGTTCACCTCTTCGAAAGCATCCGGAAGGAATTTCGCTTCGATGTTTTCATTGTACATCTTCAACAAAGCAGCCATTAGCTTGCGATCGGTAGGAAGGTTATAGTTCTTAAAGAATTTCTTGCCACCTTTCTGCAGTTTGGCTACTTCCGCCTTCACTTCTTCCTCTTTGCCTTTCTCCTTGGACAATTCGACCAATTTACGGAAATCCAAGGCAAGATCAATAGCCTCTGCGCCACGTAAACCTGCTTCGGTAGCATAATCGCGAGCCAGACTGTAAGGAGTCAACTCCTCGTAAATGGCTTTGGCAGTTTCCAAAACACCAGCATATTTAGCCTTCAACTCAGGCGTAGAATTAGCCCAGGTATTGTACTGTTTCTCCAACTCCTGCTTTTTAGCAATTGCATTCAATCGCTTCAAACCTTTGATCTCCCCCTGCCATCTTTTCCATGAGTTGGCAACACCTGCATACTTTGCGGAGTACTGAATACGAACCAAAGGAGAAGCATCCATATCTGCACGCATTAAATCCAGTTTTTTGGTACGGATCTTAATTTTGTGAGGATTGTCCACTTTGGTCATCATGTCCAATGCATAGGAAGTCAGGTACTCAGTAGTTGTACCCGGATATCCGAATACCATTGTGAAATCACCTTCGTTCACACCCTTCAGAGAGATTTTGAACGACTGCTTTGGCTTCAAGGGAACATTGTCCTTTGAGTATTTCGCAGGCTTATTATCCTTATCTGCATAGATACGGAACATAGAGAAATCACCGGTATGACGTGGCCACATCCAGTTATCGGTATCTCCACCAAATTTACCGATAGCGGAAGGAGGTGCACCCACTAAACGAACATCCTTGTAGATATGATATACCGAAAGGAAATACTGGTTTCCGGCAAAGTAAGCCTTAATGTTCGCACGGTACTCTGTGCCCTCTTCGGCTTCTTTCTCCAGTTTGGCAATATTGGCAGCAATCTGCTTCTCGCGCTTGGCCTCTTCCATATCGTCGGTAATGTTCTCCAATACCTTTGCGGTAACATCGTCCATACGAATCAGGAAAGAAGCGGTGATGCCTTCGTTGGCCAGCTCCTCCTCAAGGTTCATAGCCCAAAAACCATCCTTTAGGTAATCATGCTCCAAAGAAGAGTGTGACTGAATTGCACCGTAGCCACAGTGATGGTTGGTAATCATCAAGCCCTTGTCGGAAATCAACTCCCCGGTACAGAAGTGACGAAAAGGTCTTCCTGCTCGCCCCAATCCTACCACAGCATCTTTCAAACATGCCTGGTTGATACTGTAAATATCTTCAGCAGTTAGCTTAAAACCGGCTTTCTGCATATCTTCGATGTTGTATTTCTTCAGTAACATCGGAATCCACATCCCTTCATCGGCCCTCGTTTGAGTAAGCCCTACAATCATGGACAAAACCAGTAGTAGTGTCGCTTTTTTAAACATGGTTTAAAGTTTAAGTTGTTATTTAATTTTTAAGTTAGGTTAGAATTTTTTCAGCTCCTCATAAAGCCGTTGAATAGGCAAACCTACAACATTAAAGTAGGAACCTTCTATGGAATCAATGCCAACAAAGCCGATCCACTCCTGAATACCGTAGGCTCCGGCTTTGTCAAAAGGCTTGTAGGTATCAATGTAGTAGTTGATTTCCTCATCACTCAGCTCCTTGAAATGCACATGAGTTATGGCAGGAAAGGCAACCTTCTTCTCTTTACTCATCAAACAAACTCCACTAATCACCCGGTGAGAACATCCCGACAATCCCCGAATCATATCGAAAGCCTCTTGTCGGTCAGCCGGTTTACCTAGTATCTGATCACCCAAACACACAACTGTATCGGCAGTGATTACCAATTCATCATCCTGTAAATCGGAAACAAAAGCTTCTGCCTTTAATTCCGCAAGATATACGGGAACTTCCTCCGCCTCCAAATGTTCGGGATAAACCTCCTCTACATCTTTGGTACGAATTTCAAAAGTCAGTCCCAACTCCTTCAACATTTGATGTCGACGAGGAGATTGAGATGCTAGGATTATATTGTATTTCTTTAGATTGTCTAAAATCATTTTTTTTACGAATAGCTTATTGATAAACCATACTTAATTCTTATCCTAATTTACTGGTCATGATATAATACACGACGAAAGAGTAGGATATACCGGCCAGCATTACCCACCGAAGTAGGGAAACACAGCCTTTTATTTTAGGTGATTCGTTATAACGGGACACGTAATAACTCATCAACAACAGGGGAAAGATGATTAAACCGCCAAAATACCATGGCGTAATGCTGTCGAAAGGAGCATTCAGGTACCGGTACCAGATAATGCCCAATGCTCCACAAAGCAGCACCGAAAGGCTAACAATTACAAACTTGGCAGCATTCCATCCAAGAACAAGGGGCAAGCTTCTTCTGTTAATTTCGCGATCGCCGGGTAAAGCCCCCATGTCGCGAAGAAACTGCCCAATAAGCATTCCAACAAAAGCGAAAAACGAAAAAGCCCCCACCCAATACAACAAGTAGTTGAAATTGGTTTTGGAAGCCAGCAATACCTCGGCATAAGCCTTGTTCAACATTGGGATCTCAAATACCACCACCATAAATGGTATGGTTGCAGTTAACAAAGAAACCAAAACACTCCCCAAAAGGAAATGATATTTATAGGAGGTGGAATAGAACCAGAGTATTCCACTGGCCATGATATAGATAAACACGAATTGCCAATACCCAATATACCAGGAAATATAACCACCCAAAAGAATGGAGCAAAAATTGAGAACTGTATGCAGGGCCATGGCCTTTCGACGGGTAACACTCGATCCCACGATCACCTTCTTACTGTTAAGACGATCCGCTTTGGTATCAAAATAATCGTTGATAACATACCCGGCAGCCGACATACAGCATACAGAAAGTACCAGTATCAAAAAATTAAGATCGGACAACTGAAGCTTCATATCGTTAATTGCCAGAATCGGCCGAATAATGCAATAGCGCATCACATACATGGTGAGGGCAATAATAATCAAATTTGGCAATCGCATGAGCTTCAAATAGTTCATATCAAGATATTTCTTTGCAAAAATTAACAATTGGTACTATTCTCAAAAAACGCTTTAAGCTACTAGCATCAAGCTACAAGCTATAAAATAAAACCGTCCAGGCTGAAAACTTGTATCTCTCAGCTTGAAGCTAGTTTAAATGCTTTGTACTTTCATTTCCGCATCCATCCACTGCCCATGAGCACGCAATACTTGCTCTACTACATCTCTCACACAACCATGTCCTCCCTCCTTATCGGAAATATAGGACGAAATGGCTTTGATCTGCTCCACTGCATTGGCCGGACAGGTTGGTATCCCGATTCGTTGCATCACTTCAAAGTCGGGTAAATCATCTCCCATATACATAATGGTATCGGGATCCAGATTATGCTTTCCAATAAAATCCTCAAAATCTTTGATCTTATCCTTCGAAGCCATATACATATCCTTTACTCCCAGCCCTCTATAGCGCATTTCTACGGCATCGGACTTTCCCCCGGTAATAATGGCTATGGGATATCCTTTTTTAACGGCATATTGAATGGCATATCCATCTTTAGTATTAGCTGTCCGTAACAACTCCCCATCCGAATCGATAGTAATACACTCATTGGACAGCACTCCATCCACATCAAAAATAAAGGCTTTCACCTTCATTAAATCTTCCTTAAAAAAAGCCATATAATTTATTCTTCTGATTATTATGTCGTTAAAAAAACAAAATACATTCTAGTTCTTCGAATGCATTTTATGAATACTTTCACTCACAAATCTATACAATTTTTGGAATATGGGATATTGTTTCAAAGCAGCTTCCTGCTTTTTAATAATTTGTTCGTCGAACCGAATTGCAGGACCTGTTTGGGCATTCCTTGGCTCCATTGTTTGAACCTTTGCGGCCGTCTCCATAATTAGGGGTTGAAGCATCTCGAAATCGAGATTTTGGTCCTGTAATAACTCCTGCCCAATGCTGTACATGTGATTGGTGAAATTACAGGTAAAAACGGCAGCCAAATGCAACTGTCCTCTTTGTTCGGAAGATACCTCACTCACTTTATCGGAGATTCTCCTCCCCAAATCGAGCAACAAGGCTTTCAACTCCTCGTTACAGGCCTCCACACAAACCGGAATCCGGCTAAAATCCACTTCCCTCTTTTTTGAAAAAGTTTGCAAGGGATAGAACACTCCGTACAATTTTGAAAAAGGTTGCAAAACCTTCATGGGCAAACTACCTGCCGTATGCAAAAAAATCCCGCGCGTAGGCTTCAATTGCTCCAGAACCGGAACCAGAGCCTTATCACTTAGAGCCAGAAAATAGAGATCGGCATCCCTGTCAATCTCGTCTATGCTGCAAGTACAACGGGCATTCAACCGCTCGGCCAGGGAACGGGCCGAGCTTTCGGTACGGCTGTACACCTGTGCAATGGGCAAACCCGCCCGAAACAATGCTTGCGACAGGTGAGTCGCCAGGTTCCCGGCGCCTATAAAAACGATTTTTTGGATGCTATCTACGTTCATTATCCTATAAATGTCAGTTTACGCTGTGATGGAAAATTGGATACGACCTGTCGTGTCCCCTCTTAACCACACTGGTTTACAAATCCAATTAACCATTATACACTACAAATTAATAATTACATACCTAATTCCTCGGGAGAGGCTGCAATACGCTTTACCTTCACTTCCCCCTTATCGATCATGCGAAACAGTTTGTAGCACCCATTTACCAAATCCTCGTACATATCTTCAGCGACCAATACCAATCGATCGTCGAGCCACTGCAGATGCTCCACCCCCTCTGGCTTTTGGGCCCGATGGGTGAGTAACAATGATTTACTGGGAACAAAAGAGTGGGTCAACTGGTTACGAAATTTATCGTAAAACCAATGATCCTGGTTAACCTTACGATATTTGTACCCCATAACCAGGTTCAAGGATTTGGAAAATCGTTTACTGGATTGAGCCCGAGCCTTTAATGGTTTTTGATCCAAAAAACTTCCCAAGGCCTCAATAGCCTGTCCCATAAGTATAAATGAGAAGAAATGGAAACCTTCCTCTTGCAGTCGGCCTATCTCTTCAATAAAAATCTTCTTAATGAATCGCTTTTCCTGTTCTGTTTTTTCCTTGTCCATTTTACAAAGATAGCCAAGTTGGAGAAAATGATAAATAATCTTTTGCCAGAACAATTACCAACCTAACAACAAAACCATGAATTTGAGAAGAAAGAAATCCGTTTAAGAGATCTGTTCATCTACTCTGCAATCAAGTAAAGAACACAAACCTCTCATTACAAAATCAATATTAGCCTTTCCCGGCAATATCAGGAGTTCTAAAACATGTGGTTGATTGAACAAATTCTTTCTCAAGAAAAAAAGAAAAAATTCCGTTAAAATAAATTATTCTTTAATAATATTTTTTTCATAAATTTATATAACACACTGGATTTTAAGCACAAATATCATCGAATCCAATCTATCAATCCCATAAATAAAGGGGGATTGATAACAATTAATACTAATAAAATTCTTTAATAATTATGGCAACAACGTTTTCAAGACTTAAGAAATTAACTGAGATTGCCAATCGGCAAAACCAGTGGTCGTCAAAATTTTCACTTGCAACAACCATTCAGGAAGAGAAAACCTACGAGTTTAAAACTTCGGGAACAGGAAATGAAGCGAAAGATTACATGAAGGCCGACACGCTAAAACGCCTTACCAATCTTGCCATTGATTTGGATTTACTGGAGCAAGATCGAATTTCGAAGGAAGTACATGTTTCGGAAATGGGAAAAAAGGCAATCCTCTCGAACGAAAACTACAAGCAGCACATCAAAATGTCGGTACAGAACTATCTGAAGACAAAGAAGGTGCCCATTGATACAATCCTGGAATCAGCAGAAAAAATAAAGTTGCCCAAGCTTCCGGATATCTCAACCATTCACGAAAGTTTAGAGAACCGAAATCTAATTAGCGAAAAGCAACTAAGAACCGCAATGTATCTCTATGCTTTAGCCGACGGTATTGAGCGCAAATCTAAGGTTATCTACGTAAAAAAATAAGCAAAGGGAGTGCCGAAAGGAGGTGAAAGGAAATCATCCTTAACCTCCTTTGGGGATAAGAGGCCGGAAATTTCCCGAAATGCAAATAACGGTTTCTCATCCAAAATCGCTATAAATTCCTCTAAGCTGGGATTTATTCAGCACTACTTCAAATCATCTTTATTCAACTTAAAATTAAAAGATTATGCCAGAATATAAGATTATAAGTAAAAAGAACCCCAGCAATCCCGAAGCTGAGCCAAAGTACTACGCCAACGTAGTAAACGGGAAAGAAGCAGATTTGGATTACCTCTGCCAACGAATTGCTGCATCATCTACAGTTAGCAGAACAGATGCCTATGCGGTGATAATGGGCTTGATGGAAACCATCTCTTTTGAACTTAAAGAAGGACGTATTGTGCGTTTAGGTGAACTGGGCAGCCTTTACGTAACCATCAACTGTGAGGGTACCGACACGGAAGAGGAATTCAACGAAACGCACATTAAGCAAGCCAACATTCGTTTCCGCCCGGGAAAAGAATTGAAGGAACTAACCAAAACAATGAAATTCAGAAAGGTTAACAAAGTGCCTGTGGCTGCAGATTAATTTACAATGCATTTAATAGGAAAAGCACCCCAACGGGTGCTTTTTTGTGACTCTAATAAAAGGAACGGGTAGTTTGGATTAAAACAACGGGTAGTTTTGGTTGAAGGAACGGGTAGTTTGGATCAAAACAACAGGTAGTTTTGGTCGAAGGAACGGGTAGTTTGGATCGAAACAATAGGTAGTTTTGGTCGAAGGAACGGGTAGTTTTTGAATCAATACTCTGTTACTATCTCAAACGGAAGAGCACATCCCTCCAACTCCCTCTTAACCAAACACACAACCAAAACATCAGGCAAACTATTGAAACCCTTTGCCTGTATTTACAACAGCCAGTTACATGGAATTTTTAATCAATACATCCTCACTCTTTCCGGCAGAACTCTTACAACTAAACAAAACCCTCAAATTATAATTAAGCTGATTTTTGTTCGACTCCTTCGTTTTCTCACAAATTATATTCCATAAAAAAGCCGGCAATGCCGGCTTTTTTATATCATAACATTTCTATTTTTCTATTCAAACAACAGTAGATTTTCCTATACAAAACAGTTGCTAGAAAGTAATCCCCAGTATCAGATTAGCGGTTTCTGCCTGGGGATTGACAGCCACAGTGGCCCAAACAGGTACGGAGAAACGGTCGGTAATCTTGATGGTCTTGTACCCGGTGGCTCCCACATGTACAAATCCTGTAGATTGCCCGTATACACAGTTTTCAAATACATTCATCCCGGCAAACAAATCAACCTTGTGACCGGCCAACTGCACAGGGTATCCAAACTCCAGGTAGGTAGAGTAGTTCTGATTTCCATGCTCGTCCAGGTCGCGCCCCCATAGCATTGTACTTACGCTCATGCGCATCGGAAACTTCTCTCCAAAGTGGAAATTCACAGTTGCATCAATCAAATGATTGGTAGTGGCCCGATCAAAATCAAAGTAATTGTATTGGTCAATGGAAGCCCGGTCGCGATTGGCATACAAGTCCCAGATGGCAACATCCACATAATCGTTGAATTTGTAGCCGATATGGAAATCAAACTCCGAGTAGGTATTATCGAAAGCATAACCTCCCCAGGCTCCAAAAGTAAATTTATCGGTCTTGTAGCTCATATCCATCTCAAAATTTGCGGAGTTGCTAACCATGATCCCGCGCCAGTAATGACGGGTTGTAACACTTGGGCTTACTTCTACCCGGCCCTGGGCAAAAAGAGTTTCTGTCCCTAAAAGACTTATAAAAATTACGAAAAAAGCGGTTAATTGTATCGTGATCTTCTTCATTTCTTTTCTTATTTACTTATTCAACACAACTCCTCCCCCCTTTCTTTGGAGAAAATCAGGCATAGGAAGGACCGGGAGGACATATTCTCTGTCCTCCAATCCTCCTATAGAGGAGTCAATCCATCAAACTATTTTTGGAAATATCTTATTAGTGGCAAGGAGTAAGTATCAAGTTACAAGACTTGTAACTTGTTACTAGAACCTTGTTACTTGCTACCTTTTTACAGAAAGCTCATAAACAAGCCGGCAGCAATTGCCGCCCCAAGTACTGGAGCGATAACAGGAATTATTGCGTATCCCCAATCGCTGTCTCCTTTGGCATTCATGGGCAAGATGGCATGCATTAAACGAGGTCCCAAATCACGGGCAGGGTTAATGGCATAACCAGTAGTACCTCCCAATGACAAACCAATTGCCACCACCAACAAGGCTACCGGAAGTGCACCAAGAGTACCCAATCCTATTTTGGCGCCTTGCAAACCGGATGCCTCAATGGAAGGTCCGGCCAGATAGAAGATAACGAACATTAGAACAAAAGTTCCAATCAATTCACTAATAAAGTTACTACTAAAACGACGAATGGCAGGTCCGGTGGAAAAACAGGCCAATTTGGCTCCACCATCTTCGGTTGCATTAAAATGATCGCGGTACATCAGCCAAACCAGGAAAGCTCCGGTGGCAGCCCCTAACATTTGGGCAGCAACAAACAAACCGACCTTGGCCCAGGGGAACATTCCCGCAATAGCCAATCCGATGGTTACAGCAGGATTGATATGAGCACCTGAAACCGGACCGGCAACTGCTACTCCAACAAAAACCGCCAGCCCCCAGGCCAGGGCGATTACAATCCATCCTCCATTGTTTCCTTTTGTATCTTTTAACACAACGTTGGCTACAACACCGTTCCCTAACAGTATCAAAAGCATAGTACCTAAAAACTCTGCAATAAATTCACTCATGATTAAAACTTTTGTGGTTAATAATTAATGGTTATTCCTGGTGTTCTCATCGTAAAATCCTTCCGGTCTCATCACAAATTAAAGTATGGCAACCGGAAAGCAATAACTCAACATCATCCTATATCTAACAACATTACTTTCCGGTTGGAAGGGGATTTTACTCTAAGATATCTTTGGTTTTAGTCAGCATCTTCCCATTTCTTGGAACGCTCAAGGGCTTTGTTCCAGCCTTTAATGTATTTATCTGATTTTTCGTTGGACATTACTGCATCAAACTGACGATCCTTAGCCCATTGGTTCTGGATATCTTCGATTCCATTCCAGTAACCTACCGCCAAACCGGCCAGGTAGGCAGCACCAAGTGCCGTAGTCTCCAATGTTTGGGGACGAATAACTGGTGCTCGTAACACATCAGCCTGGAATTGCAGCAGGAGGTTATTGGCCGCGGCACCACCATCTACTCTTAATTCGGTAATATCAATACCAGCATCAGCTTCCATGGCCTTCAACACATCACGCACCTGAAATGCGATTCCTTCCAGCGCAGCACGTGCAATATGGGCAGCCGTAGCTCCTCGTGTTAAACCTACAATGGTTCCGCGGGCATACTGATCCCAGTGAGGGGCCCCCAATCCGGTTAAGGCAGGTACCATATAAACATCACCATTGTCTTCCACCGAAGCAGCCAGTTCCTCCACTTCCGGAGCGGTTTTGATAATCCCCAAACCATCGCGCAACCATTGTACGATAGCACCTCCCATAAAGATGCTGCCTTCGAGACAATAGGTAGTTTCCCCATTGATCTTCCATCCGATGGTTGTTAATAGGTTGTTCTTGGATTTTACGGGTTGGTTACCGGTATTGCAAAGCATAAAGCAACCGGTTCCGTAGGTATTTTTCACACTACCTGGTTTGATACACATCTGACCAAAAGTTGCCGCCTGCTGATCTCCGGCTATTCCTGAAATGGGTACCTCGTGTGCAAAAAGGGTGGTAACGGTATGTCCGTATACTTCTGAAGAAGACTTCACTTCCGGTAAAATGCTTTCCGGAATGTCCAAAAGCTCTAACAATTCTCTATCCCACTCCAGGGTATTAATATTATACAAAAGAGTTCTACTTGCATTACTTACATCGGTAACATGCACCTTCCCCTGGGTTAACTTCCAAATCAACCAGGTATCCATAGTACCAAAGGCAAGTTTCCCTGCATTAGCCTTTTCCCGGGCTCCTTCAACATTGTCAAGAATCCATTTAATCTTAGTTCCGGAGAAATAGGAATCGATAACCAGACCGGTTTTATCCTGAATCATTTCAGCATATCCCTGCTCTCTTAACTCGTCGCAATACTTAGAGGTTCGGCGATCCTGCCAAACAATAGCATTGTAAATGGGTTCACTTGTTTCCCGATCCCAAACGACAGTAGTTTCACGTTGGTTGGTGATACCAATTCCCGCAATGTTTTTTCCATTGGCTCCTGCTCTAACAATCGCTTCTGCAGCGGTTCCGGCCTGTGTAGACCAAATCTCATTTGCATCATGTTCTACCCATCCCGGCTTGGGAAATATCTGGCGAAATTCCTTTTGCGCCACACTTACCATTTCCCCTTTCTTATTGAAAATAATTGAGCGAGAACTAGTCGTTCCCTGATCCAATGCTAAAATAAACTTGTCGGTCATTGTTATTAAATTTTGGTTAATTGTTTTTTATCGATCAAAATCAACTGCTTATTCCTTTACTTCACTATGATCTAAAAATACCTTCCCTGTGAACTTTGGTCAATAGTCCAATGGAATCGTTTGCGAAACGATACAATTTTTTTTAGAATTAAATAAGCAATTACTTCCTTGCTTTACTTACAAGAAACAAAAGTTATTATGTTGTAATGATTTTCGTTTACAGGTATCCCCTCTAAAAAACTGAGGGACTGAAACGAATCCTTTGTGAAAGAGTGTGAAATAGGATTATCCTATTTGAGGTAGAAAACTTGTATTAGGGTAATACAAAACTAAGAAATATACATAGCTATACAAGGGTCGTCAAAAGAAAATATTTAGTTTATACAAAATCTAAACTAAACAACTGTATAACAATGCAAAGAGGGTGAATTTTGAATGGAGGCTTATGTCGTCTCCCCCATTCAAAATTAGGTAGAAACAGAGTCTAGATGCAGATTGCATCCTATCAAAAAACAAACTTCAAACTCTAGCCTATTGCTTTTTGAGAGAGGTTCGCCATCTCTATTGATGGCGAACCAATTTTTTTAATTAGAAATTCACTTGAATTCTAGCCTTCAGGAATGAAACATTTTCATCCTGTCTGTAATACAGATTGTCAATATCCATTGAGGTATAATTCACACGGAACATTACATTGTTGCTCACATAGTAGTTAACACCCAATGCCCAATCAATGCTTTCTCCGCCACCAACGCTAAAGTTAGTTTGACCTGCTGCAGCTTTCAATGGATCAGCATCCCAAAACTTATCCTGCATGAAAATACCATCAATATCATTCAGATTGGTTTTGTTGATACGAGCCAACAACTCAAGAGAACCAGCTTTAGGACGATTTATATAAGCAGTTGCAGCATTATAGCTGTAATCTCCACCTTTTACAAGGAAACCTGCTTGCACATAATAACCATCCATTTCGATATCTCTCTGAACACCATACCAATCTTCGAACCCTTTTTCAGTTGAAGACCAACCCCACATATCAGGTCTTGAGTGTGCAAACTGAAGATCGTAGTTAGATTTACGATACACTTTGTTGGTATAGTACTCTGATTGAACCATAAAACGACCGTAAGTAGCCAATACTTCAGCATTCAATTTCAACTCATTACCAGCATGGGCAATATGTGCATTTAAGAATTTATGCTCAGGACCTGCTGCATATACCACCTCACGGTTGTAATCATCATCGTTGTATTTTTCGTCAAATCCATTGGCATCAGGCAAACGATAGGAAGCAGAAGCACCAATATGGAAAGTCATTCCCTCTTTTACGATAGGGGAATAAACCGCTTTGGCTGTTGCGCTATATCCAGCATCTCCCATTTCGTCATTGCCAATTCTTCCACCAAATACACCTCCGGAAAGGAAGTACTTATCCGAGAAAGTGGTATAGGCAATACCAACGCTTCGGCCAATACTAAAAGCTTCACCAGAAAAAGAGTTTCCGATAAAACGGGAATCTTTACTTGAGATAGATCCCTGGATACCGAAAGGCTCAAAGAAATTACCTACTCGAATGGAACTATTCTTGCTGAAAGAGTAGTTCAAGTAGATATCCTTTGCATGTACTTTATTATTGGCAAAACTAAAATTGATTTTTGCATCCCACTTGCCCCATGAGGCTTTACCATACAAACGAACGTCGCTTAAACTTGTCTTGGAGCTCAAGTCGGTAGCATCTTCCATGTAGTAAACACCATCCATGTAAACACGTCCACCAAACGACCAATTGTACTGACCATCGTTTGATTTAAAATTTATTGCGCCTTTTTTCTCTTTTGCAACAACATCATTCTCCTGAGCCACAACACTTGCGGACATAAATCCAAGAGATAATACTAGAAGTGATATATTTTTAAGCTTAATCATAATTCTAATTTTTATTATTCCTACAAATTATTTTCTTCCGATAAAAGTACCGTATCCAAGATCACTCATTACAGACTGAGCTGTTACACCTGGTAATGCTCTTCCCTGGTATTGCAATGAAAGATCTGTTAAGTTGGTAAATCCACCATCAATAAAGTTTTCTCTTCCAATTTTACCTTCCCATTCACCTGCAAGTTTACGATCCGGGTTGTCGAAACGAGATTCTAATTTTTCGAAATAATAATCACCATTGTATTTTTTCAACTGGTCTTCAGTGTCAAAAGAGTAGGCGTGAATAACGAATCCTGGTCTGTGATACATTTCACACATCCAAGGAGATGTTAATTCATCATATTTGTTTGGCGCACCAGCAATGGATGGTCCCACGATGTGCACGTTATTATCAACACAGAAATTTAAAACGTCAGCAATCATATCTGCATCATCATCGGTAAGATTATCGTATCCACCTTTCCAAAGCAACATACACTTAGGAATATTTGGAAGATACTTTTCAAGCAGAATACAACTTTGCCAAGAGAAGGTCTGAAGAATAATACGAGACTTGGTATTGGCAACAGCTACCTTACCAGGAGTAGTTGCAATGGTTTTTGGATTTTTTGTTGCAAGCCATCCGTTCGCCTCTAAAACCTCAGCAAGAGTTTTTTCCATATCCTTAAATCTCCATGGCTCTTTGGTTTCAATATAAACACCAGGACGGTTTCCGTTATCCTTTTCGTCCGCAACAAAAACAAATTCTCCGGTAGACTCATTCAAATCCAAAGTTTCGGATCCATCAGCCTTAAGATAGTAAGGGTTTCTATTGGCATCTCTTTTCACTTTCATTCCCTCAGCAATCAGCAATACATCCTTCAAGGTAGAGATCTTCTGATCGATGAATTCCAAACGAGCATTATCCGGCTTATCTTCGTTAAACCAGGAACCAGCATCAAGAGCACGTAATTCTTTCAACGTAAATTTACTCAAATCGTAATCGGCTCTACCTGGATAAATACTTTCAACATTTGAAGTACGACGCAGGTTGTTATCATGAAGTGCAAGCAAAATACCGTCACTTGTCTTTTGAATATCAATTTCAAGATAATCAGCCCCCATGTTTCTAGCCCAACGGAAAGCAGCTTCAGTTTCTTCCGGAGCCCAGAAAGTACTTCCTCTGTGTGCAATAACAGCATCCGGTGCATCAATTTTTAATTGATCAATTACAGCTTGCGTTTCCGCATTCACTGTTTGCAAAGGAATTTCTTTGGACTGATTCAAGTCATTTAAATCATCGATATCATTCTCACAAGCACCTAATCCCAATAATGAGATACATAGTGCACTTAATAAGATTTTCTTATTAGTTTTTAAATACTTCATGTAAATAGTTTTAATTGTGGTTAGATAATAGTTGTTATTAATGAGTGGTTATTATTTTGCTGATACGTATGCGGGTTGAGCTTTAAGCGCATTCGCCTTGATCTCTTTTTTCCAGGCAAAAGCAATAAAGACAATTGCCAGAACACAAGATCCCAACAGTACGGCAAATCCACCGTCCCATCCAAGGTGATCCACTACAAATCCCATGGCAATATTCGCGAACAAAGCACCTCCCAGGTAACCAAAGAGACCAGTAAGTCCGGCAGCTGTTCCTGCTGCTTTCTTTGGAACAAGATCAAGCGCATGTACTCCAATCAACATTACAGGACCGTAGATCAGGAATCCAATTGCAATCAGTGCTAGGTTATCCACCATCGGATTTCCAGCAGGATTTTTCCAGTATACAAATACTGCGATCAGTACGAATACCATATAAAGAATACTTGCAGGAGCACGCTTCCCTTTGAAAACCTTATCACTCAGGTAACCGCACAGAAGGGTTCCGGGGATACCTGCATACTCGTAAGCAAAGTAAGCCCATCCAGTTTCCTTAATGGAAAAATGCTTTACTTCTTCAAGGTAAGTAGGAGCCCAGTCCAACACACCGTAGCGTACCAGGTAAACAAAGGCATTGGCAAAAGCAATCGCCCAGAGCAATTTATTTTTGAATACATATTTAAAGAAAATTTCCTTTGCAGAAAGTTCCTGCTCCTGCTCTGCAGAATAGTTTTCAGGATAGTCATTCTTGTGCTCCTCGATGGTAGGTAAACCACATGATTGAGGAGTATCACGAACCAGAAGGTAGGTAATAAAAGCAATTACCAGGGCCACGATACCCGGAAAGTAAAATTTACTTTCCCAGTCCATAAAAATAGCTACTCCAACGATTGCAAGAGGGCCAATAAGACCACCTCCTACATTATGAGCAACATTCCAAATGGACATTTTTGTACCACGCTCGGTTGCAGAAAACCAGTGTACCATAACTCTTCCTGATGGAGGCCATCCCATTCCCTGGAACCAACCGTTAAGTAACAACAGGACAAACATGATAGCAATGGAGGAAGTTGCAAAAGGGAAAATCCCCATAATGATCATGGTAATACCAGACAAAGCAAGCCCCAAAGACATAAAACGACGGGCATCACTTCTATCGGAAACATTTCCCATCAAAAATTTACTTAAACCATAGGCTATGGATACCCCGGAAAGGGCAATCCCCAACTCTGCTTTGGTAAAGCCCTGAGCTACCAAATCAGGCATAGCAAGTGAAAAGTTTTTTCTAACCAGGTAGTAACCTGCATATCCGAGGAAAATTCCAAGGAAAACCTGCAGACGCAATCGTTTGTAGGTAGGATCGATTTCAGCTTCCGGCAGCCGCTCTTTATGGGCTGCCGGTTTCAAAAAGTTTAACATGTATAGCTGCTTTTATTTAATAATTATAATGTAGTGATAATAACACTCTTACTTTAATACATACCCCTCTGCCAACCGGGTATATGCTTGTACCTGCTTCATCTCCCATTCCTCGCCGTATCCCAGTTCCAGGGCAATTAAACGAGCAACTTCAGGAGCAACACGTATACTTTCCTTTGCATCCAAAAACAAAGCTCTGGTTCTTCGCGCCAACATATCTTCTACGGTTCTGGCCATCTCATGACGTACAGCCCAAACCACTTGCGCCTTAATAATTCTCAAGCTTTTACTAAGAGACTTTGCCAATTCGGGTTGCTTCCTGGCTAGCTCCAGTATCTTCTCCTCATCTGATCCATAGAAATACATTGGATTAGAAAGATCAACTTTCTGCTTATAGCCATGAATTTTCAGAGTTCGGGTAATGGATTTCTTCAGTGGTAAACCAACCGCATTTGATAATTTGTCCATTACATCCTCAGCCATTTGACGATATGTGGTCCATTTTCCTCCGGTAAGAGTTACCAAACCTGAATCAGATATCACAATTTTATGGCCTCTTGAAATTTCTTTTGTTTTCTTTCCCTCTCCACTTGGCGCTGCCAACGGTCGTAAACCTGCAAAAACACTTCGTACGTCAGAACGCTTCGGAGGTTTCACTAAAAAGCGACCAGCTGTTTCCAAAATGAAATCCACTTCCTCCTTCAAGGCTCTTGGCTCCAGTTCTGCATTCTCCTTTAACACATCAGTTGTTCCCACAACCACCTTGTTGTGCCAAGGAACAGCAAACAACACGCGACCATCATCGGTTTTCGGAATCATAATGGCATGATCACCTGGAACAAATTCCTTGTCCAGCACCAAGTGTACACCTTGCGATACCTTTACAATATCACGAGTTTTTGGATCATCCATTTTCATAATGCTATCCACAAATACTCCGGTAGCATTCAATACAGATTTCCCGCTGAAAGTGTACTCTATGCCGGTTTCCTCATCCACAGCAACAACACCATTCACTTTACCATCGGATTTCTTCAAACCTGTTACCTTCATATAATTCAAGGCTACTCCACCTTGCTCAACAAAACTCTGGCATATATTAATGGCCAAACGGGAATCGTCAAATTGTCCGTCGTGGTACACCACACCACCACCTAATTTCTCACTCTTTAAGGTTGGAATGTATTTTAGAGTTCTCTTTTTAGAATAGGGCAAAGAACGTCCCAATCCCAATTTCCCGGCCAACAAATCATACATCGTCAACCCAAGAGTATAGTAGGGTGTTCCCCACCAATTGTAATTTGGAATAATGAAAGACTGATCCTTCACCAGGTGAGGCGCATTCTTCCTCAACAAACCTCTCTCTCTTAGCGCCTCAAGAACCAGTGAAATATTACCCTGAGCCAGATATCTAACACCTCCATGTACCAACTTCGTACTCCGGCTCGAGGTTCCTTTTGTCCAGTCGTGTTGTTCTAACAACAATGTTTTAAAGCCCCGGGTTGCAGATTCCAGAGCTGCCCCAATACCGGAAGCACCTCCACCAATTACAATTACATCCCATTCTCCTTTGTGCTCTTTTACCTTATTGAGCATCTCTTCACGCACCATAATCGTCTAACAGTAAAAAATTCAACACTGTATATTAAAAAATCACCTAATACTACAATTCATTATCCCAGAACTCCCAGAGGCTGCCAATCTTGCCTTCCTCGTCGGATTTCACTCTTCCCGTTTCCTTTTGCGTTCGTTCCATTATATCGGAAAAAAAGTTGTACAAACGGCTGGCTACCTTGTCCAGATCTGCTCCAATCATTTTTTGATTTTCCATAACACAATCCTTTTTAGTTTAACCTGTGGAAGTTCTTTTTTCTATTTGTTAACGATATACTTTGTTTTACTATGTATGTGAGGTAAAAAAAAACACATCAATACCTAGTACATAGCATAACTATGTTGTTTTACCCAATAAAGGGTGGCAATTTCTCTTTGAAATTATACCACCCGCAATTTTTTATTTATTCCTTTGAATCAATCCAGTTCTGTGATTTACTCACGGCTCGATTCCAGTATTTCTTCAGATATTCTACTCTCTCCTTCTCCATCGCAGCCTCATATACATCCGAAACCATCCAGTGCTTTTTTATCTCCTTCAGATCCTTCCAGTAGCCGACTGCCAAACCCGCCATATAGGCAGCTCCCAAAGCACTAATTTCTTTGGTATTGGCTCGGATTACCGGAACATCCAAAATATCTGCCTGAAACTGCAATAGAGTTTCATTGGTCATATTTCCTCCAGCTCGTAACTGAGAAATTTTCCTACCCGTATCAACTTCCATTGCATTCAACACATCAGCAGAACGGAAAGCAATTGATTCCAGTGCTGCCCTGGCTATATGCCCGGTAGTTGTTCCCATATTCAACCCCCAGAAGGTTCCGCGGGCGTACTGATCCCAGTAAGGGGCTCCTAATCCGGTAAATGCAGGAACAATATACACACCACCGTTATCCGGTTCGCTTAGAGCCAGTTCCTCAACCTCCGACACAGAATGAATCAGATTCAAACCATCACGAAGCCATTGCATTACAGCACCACCTATAAAAACACTTCCTTCCAGAGCATAGGTAACCTCATCACCAATCTTCCAGGCAATAGTGGTCAACAAACTATTTTTGGATTTCACCGGTTTGTTTCCGGTATTCATCAATATAAAACAGCCTGTATTATAGGTATTCTTCACCATACCTTCCTCCAGACACATTTGACCAAACATAGCTGCTTGCTGGTCTCCGCATATTCCGGCAACAGGCACCTCTACTCCAAACATGGATGCATGAGTGTGTGCGTAAACCTCGCTAGAGGAACATACTTCAGGTAGCATACTTTGAGGAATATCCAAAATCTCCAACAATTCCTGATCCCATTCCAAAGTATTAATATTGTATAACATCGTACGGCTGGCATTGGATACATCCGTAACATGCCGCTTTCCTTTTGTCAACTTCCAAATCAACCAGGAATCCACAGTTCCAAAAGCAAGCTTTCCAGCCTCAGCTTTCTCCCTTGCTCCCTCAACATGATCCAACAACCACTTAATTTTGGTCCCGGAAAAATAAGCATCCAGAATCAAGCCGGTTTTATCCTTTATCAACTCCTCATAGCCCTGTGCCTTCAATTCATCACAAATACGGGAAGTTCTGCGGTCTTGCCAAACAATAGCGTTTTCAATTGGCTCTCCAGTCTCCCGATCCCACACAATGGTGGTTTCACGTTGATTCGTAATACTTATCGCTGCAATATTTTCACCGGTAAGATTAGCCCTTTTCAGTGCCTCATCGGCAACAGAAGCCTGAGAATACCAAATCTCCCGAGCATCATGTTCGATCCAACCCGGCTTCGGGTAATATTGTTCGTACTCCTTGGAAGCCAAGGCTACAATTTCCCCAGCATGGTTGAAAATGATTGCCCGTGAAACGGATGTTCCCTGATCAAATGCTAAAATATACTTTTCCATTGCTCAAGTTGATAATTGGATGATTCTTACTTGGCTCAAGCCTTACCTACTCCTTCGTTATCCGTGTTATAGATAAATTCAGCGCCTCAAAATATTGCTTCATCACCTCCAAATGGACTATCCCCTCTTCCGTAAGTTTGTAATACTTGCGGGGTATTCCCGTCTCCATTTCTGCCCATTCCGAAGTAACCAGCTTTTCCTTCTTCAATCGGTTCAGTAAAGGATAAATCGTTCCTTCCGCAATCTCGAGGGAAGCGAACTGATTCATCTCATTAATCAACTCATAACCATAGCAAGGCTTCGATTTAAGAAGCAACATGATAATGTACTCCAGCAGGCCTTTTTTGACCTGTGATTTCCATTTCGTTATAAAGTATGAGTTTATTTCTAGTTGCATAGTGAGACAAATATACAGAAATTACATAGCGATGCAAGGTACATAGCAATATTATTTGGACAAATAATGAAACCGTTTCCATTTAAGTCCACTTCAAACGTTTGAAGACATCATAACACGCTGTCTCCCTTCGACTTCCATACATCAATCACAAAACATGCTTTACAACACATTACGGTCATTTCAGCTTTTTTCCAACAAAAAAACTCTGCCTTTGTAAAAGCAGAGTTCTTAAGATTATTGTATAAAAATAGATTTAAAAGGCAATCTGGAAACGAGCCTGCAGTAAGTTGAAGTTCTCTTCCCCATTGAATGCATTCTTATCCAAATCAACATTTGCGTAGTTGAATTTTACCAGCATGTTGTGATTGATGTAATAGATGCATCCTAAACTGATGTCTTTTTGCTCTCCGCCTAGAATGGCAGCATCGGTATCATTCAAATCAGTTTGATTGTAACGTAAAATGAATTCCAAAGCACCGGGGCCCGGTTTAGCCAGACGAGCACTCTTCATCTTGTATTTGTAATCGCCACCTTTCATCAACCAACCTACCTGGGCATACCAACCTTTGGCATTGTAGTCTTCCAAACCACTCTTACGACTTACGTTAGCTCCAATGTACTCCCCCTGCAAAGAAACGGAACCGGTAGCAGCCAGTAATTCGGCTCCATATTTGAATTGGGATTCGGCCATCCCCACCTTGGCATCAATAAAGCGGCGCCCCTCAACGTGGGTAGCAGCACGATTCCGATAGCGGATAGTTTTATCCAGTTCTTTTCCATCATCACCGAAACCGGCAGCATCAGCTTCGCGGTAGGTGGCAGCGGCACCAATGTGAAAAATCTTTCCGGTTTCGTTCACAGGGGCATATACAAAGCGGGAAGTCAGCCCAAAGCCTTCGTCTCCTCCTTTTTCATTGTTCAAATCCGAATCTCCAAACAAACCAACGCCCCAGTAGGTATTCTTCCCCCAGGTTGCGTACTCAAATCCTAAATTACGTCCGGGAGCAAAGGCTTCCGTAGTTCCGGCAAGTTCCAGGAATTTGATAGATTTTGAACTCTCTGTTCGCTCCAAACCAAAGGGCTCGAAGAAATATCCTGTCCGTATATGACTGTTCTTATTGATGTTGTAAGCAACGAAAATGTCTTTTGCTGCTACTTTTCCGCCTGCAAACCCAAGGTTGATTTTGGCATCCCACTTCTCCCATACGGTAGCTTTAAAAAGCAAACGAACATCGCGCAACTCGCTCCCACTGCCCAAATCGGTTTTGTCATCAAAATAAGCTGCAGCATCGAAATAGACACGACCACCTACGCTGTATTTAAATTGCTTATCCTTTGAAGCCCATGAGATGGAACCTTTTAATCCTTTGGTTTCAAACTCTGTATCCTGGGCCAAAGCGGTTATACCACTAATTAGAAAGGCCAATACAAAAGGTAAAGTTTTCTGTTTCATTTCAGGTTGTTTTTAGGTTTTTAGCAATGAATTATATATTATCATCAAATGCTTTAAGTTTAATATAATATATTTTTTTCAATTGCACCCATTATCCTCTCTATTCTTACAGAATTATTTGATCCTTTTTTTCATCAACGAATTACTCCATTGGCACCTTCCTTTAGAAAATAGTATCCTTCACACCCCCATTTGGTTACTGGACTTCAAACAAAAAAAGGCTACCCTTTGGCAGCCTTATTAGCTTGCTATTTATTCTTTCTAGAATTTAAACTCAAAGTTTACGAACAGCATCGATTTGTCTTCCAAAGAAGAATCATCCTGCAAGAATCCTTGGTAGTTTAAGGCCATCTTTACTCCTTTTACTGGTGCATACTGCACACCGGTAGAGATAGCACTTCCGTTCTTTGAAAGGTTCCACTCTTCTGTTTCTCCCTCAAGTTTATTGGAAGTCAGGTAATCGTAACGTCCGAACACTTCCACTTTTTTACTGAAAGTATAAGTTGAGTATACTGACATACCTTCCATGTCATGATCTTGAGCAGCTTTTGAATATTTTGTTCCGTTGAAAAGCATGTTGTATTCAGCCCCCATTCTGAAAGCATCAGAGAATTTGTATCCAACAAAGGTTGAGAATGCAGAAACAGTAACATCATCTTCAGCACCGCCTTCTTCTACAACAGTTGTAGTATTAGCATCATAATAAACTTTGGCAGTCAAACCTTTCTTCTTATAAACCAGGTTAGCACCAACTTTTTGCTTACCATCCTCGTCCTGGATCTTCTTGTAACCTTCACCATTGATTACAAAAGCTGTAGCCGACAATTCATCTGTCAATTTAAATTTTGCTTTCACACCAAGGTCGGCGCTGGTACCAAATCCATACTGATCCTGGAAAGATTTCAAAATGTAACGGTATCCCCAGAACTTTTCCTGATCGCTAAATTGCTCCAATCCAATCATACCCAAAGACAATTTTACAACCGGCGACATTTTCCAGTCCAATTGAGCCTTCTTCAAGTAGGCAGTGTAATCGCTACCTCCATCGTTCTTACCTACATCAAAGGTTACGGCTGCAGAAAAATTCTTGCTAATGTTATACTTGTATCCAAAGTATGCTCTTTTGATTTCAAAAGCACTTTCCTGGGTCTCACCATCGGTCATATCGTAATGATAGTTCCAGAATACTTTCCCGGTAGCTTTACCTGAGGGTTTAAATTCTGTCTTTTCCTGTGCAAAAGCGGTAAATCCTGTTAGAACTGCCAGGGCACCAATCAATAATTTCTTTCCTTTCATTTTGGTTTTCTTTAGTAGTATCTTAATTCAAATATTTACTCAATCAAACAGGCGTGCCTGTTTTCATATATCCCGAGGCAAAAATACAGGCATGCTGAACTTATCAGGCATAAATCATTTTAAATAATCATTAATCCTCACTTAAGGTTAATTTAACAAAAACGCATAAGTTGTTATTTCACACAGGTATCAGACCGTTGTATCCACTTTATTATAAAACAACAAAGGCTCTCCAGAGGAGAGCCTTTGTAAAATAAGTATCGATAAGGAATTACTTTTTGAAAATTCCCAGGTCTTTCAATTCAGAGCTTTCGATGTATGAAGCATGGCCATCCACTACAGATTTACCCATTCTCACAAACACTTCGGTAGACTTCTTGAAACGCTCAGCACGAGTAGTATCCTGAAGCATCAGGTACCCCATGATGATGTAACCGGCCATCTCAACCAAACGACGTGCATGGAAATCCAGGAAGTCGTTGTGATCGGCAGTAGCGTTGATTTCGTTTACACGCTCAACAGCAGCAGCATACTTTTCGGTCATTGCTTTCAAAGCAGTTCTCATGTATTCCAACTCAGGAGCCAATTCAGAAGCTTCATACTCCTTAATTTGAGCCAGGTACTGACCGGTGGTTACCCCACGAATAGCAGCAACTACCTGCAACTGAGAAGTACCCTCGTAAATGTTGGTAATACGTGCATCACGTGCCAAACGCTCAATTGGGTAATCCTTCATGTAACCGGAACCTGCATGAATCTGCAATGAATCGTAAGCGATTTCGTTACAGTACTCCGAAGAGAACAACTTCAACAATGGAGTGAAAACATCTGCCAAACGTTGGTACTTCTTCATCTCAGCTCTCTCCTCTTTGTCAAGAGATCTCTCCTGAGAAATGTGGAAGTAAGCTTTGTAAACATCAACCATACGAGATGTTTCATACAATACAGAACGAGAAGCGTTCAACTTAGCTTCCATATTGGTCAACATTTCGTAAACAGCTGGGAATTCGATAATCGCTTTCCCGAACTGACGACGCTCCTTAGCGTAAGCCAAACCTTCACGGTAAGCAGCTTCAGCGATACCTACCGACTGAGCTCCAACACCCAAACGAGCACCGTTCATCAAGGACATTACGTACTTGATAAGACCCATTTTACGAGAACCTACCAATTCTGCAGGAGCGTTGGTAAATACCAACTCACAAGTAGGAGAACCAATGATACCCATCTTGTGCTCGATACGACGAACCTTAACGGCCATGTGCTTACGATCGTAGATGAACATGGAAAGACCACGGCCATCGGTAGTACCTTCCTCAGAACGAGCAAGAACCAAAGAAACATCACCATCACCATTGGTAATGAAACGCTTCACACCGTTCAAATACCACTGATCTTCCTCTTTGTTGTAGGTTGCTTTCAGTTGAACAGCCTGAAGGTCGGAACCTGCATCAGGCTCAGTCAGGTCCATTGCAGCAGTAGCACCTTTTGCAAAGCGAGGCAGGTAGTTCATCTTCTGCTCCTCAGAAGCAAATTCGTGAATGGTTTCGGCACAGTCCTGCAATCCCCAGATGTTGGCAAAACCACCATCCGCACGAGATACCAGCTCAGCAGCCATTACGTAAGGTACAATTGGGAAGTTCAAACCATCGTATTTACGAGGCAAGCTCATACCAATCAAACCGGCTTGGGTCAATGCATCGTGGTTCTCTTGAGTACCGCGAGCATACTTCACGTGATCGTCGATCACTTCAGGACCTTCCTGGTCAACAGACTCAGCATTTGGTCCAATAATATCACCACAAATCTCCCCTACAATATCCAGGGTACGATCGTAGCTATCCATAGCATCCTCAAAATCAAGAGGAGCATAGTCATACTTGTCTTTATCTTCGAAGTTGCGCTCTTTCAGTGCAACAATTTTCTTCATCAAGGGATGTTCCAGGTGGAACTTCAAATCCTCGTTATCTATATAGAAATTAGCCATTTCTTTCGATTTATTGAATTAGTTAATCGTAGTAAACCAAAGTTTCGAATATCGGATCAATTTGTAACACCAAAGCTCTTCGAAACCCTTTACAGCCTACTCTTACTTGGTGTTTTCTTTATAGTATTTGATCATCTTAGGTACCACCTCGGCAATATCTCCGGTAATTACGTAATCCGCAAAATTGTTAATTGGAGCATTCTCGTCGGTATTAATGGCGATTACCATAGCAGACTCTTCCATACCTGCAGTATGCTGAATCTGACCTGAGATACCACAAGCAATGTACAGCTTAGGGCGAACAGTTACACCGGTTTGACCAATCTGACGCTCGTGCTCTGCATAACCTGCATCAACAGCTGCACGGGAAGCACCTACTTCTGCACCCAAAACATCAGCCAATTCATACAGCATATCGAAGTTCTCTTTTGAACCGACACCATATCCACCAGCAACGATAATACCGGCATTCTTGATGTTCACTTTGGATTTCTCCATGTGACGCTCAATCACTTTTACCACGAAGTCTTCTTCCTTCACGTACTTTTCTACGTCAAGAACTTCCAACTTACCCTGGTAGTCAACCGCCTTAATTTCTTTCTTCATCACCCCTTCGCGAACGGTAGCCATCTGTGGACGACAGTCAGGGTTGATAATAGTAGCAACAATGTTACCACCAAATGCAGGACGAATCTGGTACAACAACTCGTCGTACTTTTTACCGGCCTTCTTGTCTTCGTGATCCCCAATTACCAGGCTGGTACAGTCTGCAGTCAAACCTGAATGCAAGGCTGAAGAAACACGAGGTCCCAAATCACGACCGATGCTGGTAGCACCCATCAAAGCAATCTGAGGCTTTTGCTCCTGGAATAGTTTCACAATAATAGAGGTATGAGGAAGGGTGGTGAAAGGATACAAACGTGCATCATCAGCAACCCATACAGTATCTACTCCATAAGGATAGATTTGCTTTTCGATGCCGTTCAGATCAGCACCAATGACAACGGCTTCCAGCTGACATTTCAGGTCGTCGGCCAACTTTCTACCTTTGGTTAAAAGTTCCAAACTTACGTCAGCAACTTTACCATCTTCAATTTCGCAATATACAAATACGTTGTTCACTGTTTCAAAATTTTAAATTCTACAAAATGAATCGTCATTCGAAATCTGTTAACCAATGGTATGGTTGGCAATCAGTTCCTTCATTAATTCATCCATATCAGCATCGCTGGTGGTCAACACCTTGGCTTCCTTAGCCTGGAAAACCACATTTTCAATGGCTTTTACCTTTGTAGGAGACCCACTCAATCCCAACTCATCCTTGTTGGTTTCGATGTCGTTCACACTCCACTCACCAATGTTCAGGTAAGGACGCTGCTGATGCAACAGGATGTAATCCTCGTCTGCATTTTGCATTTCCGATACTGCACGAGCGTGCTTGTATTTCATTACGTATTTGGCGTTTCTTGGACGACACTCAGGAGCTGAAGCGTTCACGGTAACTACCATTGGCAGCTTTCCTTCCACAACTTCCACACCTCTTTCCAAACGACGCTTTACTACTACTTTTCCCTCTTCGGCAGAAACAATATCCTCTGCATAAGTAATCTGAGGCAAGTTCAGTTTTTCAGCCACCTGAGGACCTACCTGAGCGGTATCTCCATCAATTGCCTGACGTCCGGCAATAATCATATCGATATCGCCCATTTTCTTGATGGCCTGAGATAAGGCATACGAAGTAGCCAATGTATCCGATCCTGCAAAAGCACGGTCAGACAATAGGAAACCGTTATCCGCACCACGGTACAATCCTTCGCGAATAATTTCTGCTGCTCTACCAGGTCCCATAGTTAGAAGGGTAATGGTAGTTCCTTCGTATTTATCTTTTAAACGTAATGCTTGTTCCAAAGCGTTCAAATCTTCAGGATTGAAGATCGCAGGCAAAGCCGCCCTGTTCACCGTTCCGTCTGCTTTCATAGCATCTTTCCCAACATTTCTGGTATCAGGAACTTGCTTGGCTAGAACAACAATTTTTAATCCTTTCATTGCTATTTATTTTTACATCCGTAATATATCCAATTCATCGGGTTTATCCAGCCACTTCCCCGCCCCATCTTATCTCCTGTCTTTGGGAAGTTTACCGGATATTCCGGTTACTTTTATTCTGGTGGGTATTCCATCGTAATTCAGGTTTGCAAAACACTTTCGAAAACCTCCCGCTTCAGCACAAAATCACTTTTCTGAAGCAAAGCAAATATAAAGATAAGAGTAATTAAAACAAATCTATATAGCAGGTTCAAGAACATAGTTGCCTGTTGAATTAGTGAGCATAATTAAAACCTTTAGAAACACTGGCTTATCGAATATTGGAAGAGCAATGGAGAAATGAGTACTGGGTGGAAAAAAGGATGGGGGGCTATTTCAATTCATTTTATGCTTTCGAAACCTGAATAAGAACTTCATTAATCCACCCCCTCCTATTCTTTACAAGAATCAAAATGGCACACAGATGACACTGATAAAACTGATTTTCACAGATTAATTCATTGCGATCTTATAAATTCCATCAGTTAGTAAAGCCCTAAATCCTGTTCAATTTTGTAAATTACTACTACTTAAACAAAAATACTATCATGGAATTCAAGCACAAAACTCTTACCCAAAGAATAATTCAAGCCTTTTATACCGTATATAATAATTTAGGATACGGTTTTCTTGAAAAGGTTTATGAAAATGCCCTACTCTTAGAACTTAAATCCATGGGATTCCTATGTGAAAAACAAAAGCCTGTTAAGGTTCTCTATAAAAATCAATTGGTTGGTGAATACTATGCAGATATAATCGTCAACAATATGGTTATTCTTGAACTAAAAGCAGTGAAGGAATTATGCCCGGAGCATGAAAATCAATTAATAAACTACTTAAAAGCCACGAAAATTGAAGTAGGACTGCTATTAAATTTTGGCCCTAAGCCTCAATTCAAAAGAAAGGTCTACTCCAATGAGCTAAAACGATATAGTCTTAACTACAAGTCTCCTCAAATTAAATAAAATCACTGTTTCATTATCTGTGGTGATCTATTTTATCAGCGTCATCTGCGTTCCATTTTTGAGGTTTGGAGAACATCGGCAGCCATTTTTCACTAATTTAGCTTTTCTAAACAAAGCTTCTAATTACATGATTACTTTTACTGTTGCCATCGCAGCCCTGATTTTGGGCTATATTTTCTATGGTAAATTTATTGAGCGCTTTTTTGGTGCAGACGATAGAATTGAAACCCCTGCCGTTCGGTTGGAGGATGGGGTTGACTACATCCCCATGCCGGTTTGGAAAATGTTCATGATCGAATTTCTGAACATTGCAGGTTTGGGGCCTATTTTCGGTGCCATTTTAGGTGCCATGTACGGTCCTGTTGCCTACATTTGGATTGTGCTGGGCTGTATCTTCATGGGATCGGTGCACGATTACTTCTCCGGGATGCTCTCCATCCGAAACGACGGTGCCAGTCTGCCCGAGATGGTAGGGAAATACCTGGGACCCGGCTTTCAAAACTTTCTCCGTATCTTCTCGGTTCTGCTTCTCATCTTTGTTGGAGTGGCCTTTGTTACCGGTCCCGCCGGTTTGCTGAAAGACCTAACGGGCGGAGGCTTCACAATATGGCTTTACGCGATATTTGCCTACTACCTGGTGGCTACCCTCCTTCCCATCAACAAAATCATTGGAAAAATCTACCCTATATTCGGTGCTGCTTTGCTGGTTATGGCAGTAAGTATTGCCGGAGTTCTTATTTTTAAGGGATTCAACGGGAGTCTGCAGCTGAGTGAGATTGGCACAGCAGACCTGCACAACATGCACGTAAACCCGATGCAAAACATTCTGTATCCCATGATGTTTATTGTAATCTCATGCGGGGCAATCTCAGGCTTTCACTCAACCCAGGCACCCATGATGGCACGGTGTATGAGAAAGGAACGGTATGGCCGCCCCGTATTTTACGGAGCCATGATTGCCGAAGGAATTGTAGCCATTATCTGGGCTACTGCTGCAATGAACTACTTTGGAACTGCCAGCGATTTGAATGCCACTATCGCACAGGGACACAACCCTGCCTGGGTGGTGAATGAAATCTGCAACACCTGGCTGGGTAAAGTAGGAGCCATATTCGCGGTAATAGGGGTAATTGCCTGTCCCATCACCACGGGCGATACAGCCTTTCGCAGTGCCCGACTGACTTTGGCCGATATGTTCGGCTACAAACAGGGAAGCATCAGGAGTCGTTTACTGGTTAGTATTCCCCTGTTTGCAGTGGGCTTTGTACTTTCGCAGCTGGATTTCTCAACTATATGGAAGTACCTGGGCCTTTCCAACCAAATTCTGTCGATGATTGTACTTTGGACGGCAGCCATGTACCTGGCACAGAAAGGAAGAAATCATCTGCTACTAAGCATTCCCGCACTGTTTATGACAGCCATCTGCTTTACCTACTTGCTGGTAGCACCTCTTAAAAACGGTGGCCTGGCCATTACAACAGAAATTGGCTACCCCTTAGGGGTTCTGATCGCAATCCTGGCTTTTATCTGGTTCCAGATAACGGCCAACCGAAGACGAAAAAAGCTGGCGGTAGAACTAGCTTAGAAAGCTACGTAGCTTTTACACAAGCAAGGCAGTAGTCGTAGCTTGATTGAAATCAGGTTCGCATTACTGTATGGGAGTCGTCGTCTCCCCGGTAAGGGGGTGTACCCACCCCTCGATAAGGGGGTATACCTACCCCTCGGTAAGGGGGTACACCCACCCCTCGGTAAGGGGGTATACCCACCCCTCGGTAAGGGGGTGCACTCCCCCCTCGGTCGGGTGGTAATCTCCCACACGGTCGGGTGGCGATCTCCCACACAGTCGCGTGGCAATCTCCCACGCGGTCGAGTGGCGGCCTCCCACCAAAATGATCGCAGGTAAAGGAAAAAGCAGTTGACAAAGAAAGTTAACCCCTTACTGTCAAAGAACGAATCCCTGCATCAGGCCTAAGAACCGCGGCAATCAGGCAAATACAGGATTGAAAGTGTTGTAGCTTAAATTTAAGGAATATCCTTAAGCGGGTCAAACTCATTTAGAAAGAATCCCCCTTCCGGGCAAACGGAAGGGGGATTTATTTAATCTCGTAATGGGGGCAGCACTAGGCTTGTCCTGTCGGACCAAAGTTCATAGGCATAACCGGTCCCTGGTTCTGACCGCCTTCGTCCACATTTTTAATGGGACCGTGAACGGCTTCAAATTTCCTGATGTTATCCTGCAAAGCAAGCATCAACCGCTTGGCATGCTCGGGGGTTAAAATCACCCGTGATTTTACATCTGCCTTGGGCACACCGGGCATAATTCTTACAAAATCAACAACAAACTCCGAGCTGGAATGCGTAATTACCGCTAAATTGGAGTAAGTTCCCTGAGCAATCTCCTCCTTCAATTCAATATCAATCTGCCCTTTGTTTTTATTATCGTCCATACTATTGTGTTTTCGGTTTATGATTAGTTAAATGTAATGAAGTCCCTGTAAAAATAAAAATTTAGCAAGGTGCCTCACCTAAATTACGACAAAAAAAAAGAGGATAACAAAAGTTATCCTCTTCTATATTATAAAAGTGCTTGATTAGTCAACATTTTGACGAGTCTCAATCAACTTATCGTACTCTGCTTTTGAACCAACTACAATACCCTGGTAGTCTCTCAAACCTGTACCGGCTGGAATCAAGTGACCACAGATCACATTCTCTTTCAAACCTTCCAGTTTATCAATCTTACCATTAATAGCAGCCTCGTTCAGAACTTTAGTTGTTTCCTGGAAGGAAGCAGCTGAAATAAAGCTCTTAGTTTGCAGTGCAGCACGGGTAATTCCCTGCAGAATCTGAGTAGAAGTAGCCGCAACAGCGTCACGTGCTTCAACAAGTTTCATATCCTTACGCTTCAATACCGAGTTTACGTCTCTTAATTTACGCGAAGAGATAATCTGTCCTGCTTTCAACTCTTCTGAGTCTCCTGCATCCACAACTACTTTCATTCCAAAGATTTCATCGTTTTCACGCATGAACTCCTGCTTGTCAGCAATTTGCTTCTCCAGGAACTTGGTATCACCCGGATCGGCAATGATTACCTTACGCATCATCTGACGAACGATAATCTCAAAGTGCTTATCGTTAATCTTCACACCCTGCATACGGTATACATCCTGTACTTCGTTTACAATGTACTCCTGAACTTTTGTAGGCCCTTTAATGGCCAAAATGTCAGCTGGAGTAGTTGCACCATCCGAAAGTGGAGTACCTGCACGAACGTAATCGCTCTCCTGAACCAGGATCTGCTTAGACAGAGGTACAAGATATTTCTTCACTTGTTCGGTTTTAGAAGTCACTACAATCTCACGGTTACCACGCTTGATCTTACCGAATGAGATTTCACCGTCGATTTCAGATACCACTGCTGGGTTGGATGGGTTACGAGCCTCGAACAACTCGGTAACACGAGGAAGACCCCCGGTAATATCACCCGCTTTACCAACAGCTCTAGGAATCTTAACCAGTGACTGACCAGTAGCAACCATTTCTCCGTCATTTACAGAGATGTGAGCTCCTACAGGCAAGTTGTACGATTTAAGAACTTCACCATCAGCACTCAGGATCTTAATGCCCGGGTTCTTGGTTTTATCCTTACTCTCTGTAACAACTTTCTCAGCAAAACCGGTTGCTTCATCAGCCTCCTCGGTAAAGGTTACACCTGCAATCAAATTGTCGAACGAAACCTTACCTGCAAATTCAGTAATAATTGAGGCATTGTATGGATCCCATTCACAAATCAGATCGCCTTTCTTAACATCCTGACCATCCTTAATATACAGTTTAGAACCGTAAGAAATGGTGTGAGTTGTTAATACAATATTGGTATTCTTGTCGATGATACGCAATTCAGCCAAACGACCAATTACCACATCGTGCTTATCTCCTTCTTCAGGTGTATGTTCTACGGTTCTCAGTTCTTCAAATTCTGCGTAACCATCGTACTTGGAAACCACAGAGTTTTCAGCCGAAACGTTACCCGCGGTACCCCCTACGTGGAAGGTTCGCAGTGTCAACTGAGTACCCGGCTCACCAATGGACTGTGCTGCAATAACACCGATGGCTTCACCTTTCTGAACCAGTTTACCGGTAGCAAGGTTACGACCGTAACACTTGGCACAAACACCTTGTTTGGATTCACAGGTCAATACCGAACGAATTTCAACGCGCTCAATTGGAGATTCTTCGATTAACTGAGCAATTTCCTCAGTAATCTCTTCTCCCGCAGCAATAATCAATTCTCCGGTCAAAGGATGGAATACATCATGAACTGTGGTTCTACCCAAAATTCTTTCGTAAAGTGATGCAACCACTTCTTCCTGATTCTTGATAGCTGTAGCAGCCAAACCACGAAGGGTTCCACAATCAGGCTCGTTAACAATAACGTCCTGTGCCACATCCACCAAACGACGGGTAAGATAACCCGCATCCGCAGTTTTCAAAGCGGTATCCGCAAGACCCTTACGAGCACCGTGAGTAGAAATAAAGTACTCCAGTACCGAAAGACCTTCCTTAAAGTTCGAAAGAATCGGGTTTTCAATAATCTGACCACCAGTAGCACCCGATTTCTGAGGCTTAGCCATCAGACCACGCATACCACCCAGCTGACGAATCTGCTCTCGCGATCCACGAGCTCCGGAATCCAACATCATGTAAACAGAGTTGAAACCCTGGTTGTCAGAAATCAACTGATTCATCAAGGTTTGGGTCAGGTTGGCGTTAACATGCGTCCAGATATCGATAATCTGGTTGTAACGCTCGTTGTTGGTGATGAAACCCATGTTATAGTTGTTCAACACCTCTTCTACCTGAGCATACCCTTCGGCAACAAGAGTTTCCTTTTCTGCAGGAATGATCACATCATCCAGGTTAAAGGAAAGACCACCTTCGAATGCCTTACGGTAACCCAAGTCTTTAATATCATCAAGGAACTTGGCGGTTACATCAACACCACATTTCTTAAACACGTAACCGATAATATCCCTAAGTGCCTTCTTGGTAATTAACTGATTGATAAAACCAGCTTTCTTAGGTGTAAACTGATTCAGAATGATACGACCAACAGTGGTTTCGATAATCTTCTCCACCAGGTTATCGTTCTCATCCAAATCCATTACTTTCACCTTAATTTGGGCATGCATCGAAACAGCTTTCTCGTTGAATGCGATCATTACCTCTTCGGGTGAATAGAAGGTTAAACCTTCTCCCTTTGAACCTTTACGAGCTTTTGTAATATAGTAAAGTCCCAATACCATATCCTGAGAAGGAACGGTAATTGGTGCACCGTTAGCTGGATTCAAAATATTGTGAGAACACAACATCAGCATCTGCGCTTCCAAAATTGCGGTGTTTCCAAGTGGCAAGTGAACCGCCATCTGGTCACCGTCAAAGTCCGCATTAAAACCGGTACAAGCCAGCGGGTGAAGACGAATCGCTTTTCCTTCAATCAATTTAGGCTGGAAGGATTGGATACCCAAACGGTGCAGGGTAGGAGCACGGTTCAACATCACCGGATGCCCTTTCAATACATTCTCCAGAATATCCCAAACTACAGGATCTTTACGGTCAACAATCTTCTTCGCAGATTTTACGGTCTTAACAATTCCACGCTCAATCAGCTTACGAATCACGAATGGCTTGTACAGCTCGGCTGCCATATCTTTTGGCAAACCACATTCGTGCATCTGCAAGTCGGGTCCTACAACAATTACCGAACGAGCAGAATAGTCAACACGCTTACCCAACAAGTTCTGACGGAAACGACCTTGCTTCCCTTTCAACGAGTCGGAAAGAGATTTCAATGGACGGTTGTTTTCGGTCTTAACCGCATTGGATTTACGTGAATTATCAAATAGTGAATCAACCGCTTCCTGAAGCATACGTTTCTCGTTACGCAGGATTACCTCAGGGGCTTTGATTTCGATCAATCGCTTCAAACGGTTGTTACGAATGATTACCCGACGATACAAGTCGTTCAGGTCGGAAGTAGCAAAACGACCACCATCCAATGGTACCAAAGGACGCAATTCAGGTGGAATTACAGGAACCACTTTCACGATCATCCACTCCGGACGATTGATGCCTTGCGACTCACGGAAAGCTTCAACAACCTGAAGACGCTTCAATGCCTCATTCTTACGTTGCTGAGAAGTTTCTGTATTTGCTTTGTGTCTCAATTCATAAGACAGAGAATCCAAATCCATACGTCCAAGCAATTCGTAAAGTGCCTCAGCACCCATCTTTGCGATGAACTTATTTGGATCGTCATCATCCAGGTATTGGTTCTCCATTGGCAGCTCGTCCAAAATATCAAGGTATTCCTCTTCGGTAAGGAAATCCAGATATTTCACACCGTCGGCTGCTTTTGGCCCCGGATTGATTACTACGTATCTTTCGTAGTATATAATGGCATCGAGTTTCTTAGTGGGAAGTCCCAACAGATACCCGATTTTGTTTGGCAATGACTTAAAGTACCATATATGAGCTACTGGTACTACAAGCTGAATGTGCCCCATTCGCTCACGTCTTACCTTTTTCTCGGTAACTTCAACCCCACATCGGTCACAAACAATACCGCGGTAGCGGATACGCTTGTATTTACCACAATGGCACTCATAATCTTTCACAGGACCAAAAATTCTTTCACAGAATAATCCATCCCGTTCTGGCTTATAAGTACGATAATTTATTGTTTCAGGCTTTAACACCTCACCACTGGATCGCTCCAGGATTTCTTCAGGCGATGCAAGACTGATAGAGATTTTGGTAAAATTGCTCTTTACTTTGCTATCTCTTCTGAATGCCATATGTTGAAAATTAGGATATTAACAATATTGATTCAAAGAAGGTGAATGCCGGACCGTAGTCCAACATTCACTATAAACGCATTATATTAATTTAACGCTCAGTCCCAGACCTCTAAGCTCGTGCAACAACACGTTCAAAGATTCAGGAATTCCAGGAGCAGGCATTGGATCACCTTTTACAATTGCTTCGTAAGCTTTGGCTCGTCCAATAACATCATCTGACTTAACAGTAAGAATCTCCTGCAGGATGTGAGCAGCACCAAAGGCCTCCAGGGCCCATACTTCCATCTCCCCGAAACGCTGACCACCAAACTGGGCTTTACCACCCAATGGTTGCTGAGTAATCAACGAGTAAGGTCCGATAGAACGTGCGTGCATCTTATCATCTACCATGTGTCCCAGTTTCAACATGTAGACAACCCCTACCGTAGCAGGCTGATCGAAGCGCTCTCCGGTTCCACCGTCGTGCAGGTAAGCCTTACCAAAGGCAGGTACACCAGCTTCGTCGGTATATTTGGTAATTTCTTCCAAAGAAGCACCATCAAATACAGGAGTGGCAAACTTCTTATCAAGAACAGCACCAGCCCAACCCAATACAGTTTCAAATACCTGTCCAAGGTTCATACGAGAAGGTACCCCCAGTGGGTTCAAACAAATATCAACCGGAGTTCCATCTTCAAGGAAAGGCATATCTTCCTGACGAACTACACGCGAAACAATACCCTTGTTACCGTGTCGACCCGCCATCTTGTCACCAATTTGCAGCTTACGCTTTTTAGCAACATATACCTTCGCCATTTGAACAATACCCGCAGGCAGTTCATCACCAATGGTCAGGTTATATTTTTTACGTTTATTTGCACTCTCAAGTTCCTTATACTTAATCACAAAGTTGTGTAACAGGCTCTTGATCGTTTCATTTTTATCCTTATCGGTAGTCCATTTGTTAGGATTAACATCCAGGTAGTTTACATCCTGGAGTAGTTTCTGAGTAAATTTAACTCCCTTAGGAATTACATCTACGTTCAAATAATCCTTAACACCTTGCGAAGTTTTACCATTCACAAGAATGAACAACTTATCAACCAGTTTATTGGTAAGGTCTCCAACCTGTGCAGTCAATTCGTCATCCAGCTTGCTGATCAATGGCTTGTCAGCTTGCTTGGCTTTACGATCGCGCATGGTACGGGAGAACAATTTTTTGCCAATAACTACTCCTCGTAGAGAAGGTGAAGCCTTCAAGGAAGCATCCTTAACATCTCCTGCCTTATCACCGAAAATAGCTCTCAACAATTTCTCCTCAGGAGAAGGATCAGACTCTCCCTTAGGAGTAATCTTACCAATTAGGATGTCACCTGGTTCAACAACCGCACCAACGCGAATCAAACCATTCTCATCCAGATTACGAGTTGCCTCTTCACTAACGTTAGGAATATCGGAAGTCAATTCCTCCATACCTCGCTTGGTATCGCGAACTTCCAAAGTATATTCATCCACGTGAATAGAAGTATATACATCTTCCTTAACGATACGTTCCGAAATTACAATCGCATCCTCGTAGTTATATCCTTTCCAAGGCATAAAGGCCACCTTCAGGTTACGTCCCAAAGCCAGCTCCCCATCCTGGGTAGCATAACCATGAGTCAGAATCTGACCTGCAACAACTTTATCTCCCTTAGTCACAATAGGCTTCAGGTCAATAGTTGTACCCTGGTTGGTTTTATTGTATTTAGGAATGTTGTAGGTTCTCACATCGCTGTCAAAACTTACAAAAGCTTCCTCTTCGGTTCGTGCGTAACGGATTACAATCTTTGTAGCATCTACAAATTCAATAACCCCGTCACCTTCAGCACAAATCTGAGTTCTTGAGTCACGAACAAGGTTGCCTTCCAAACCGGTACCAACAATTGGAGACTCAGGCTTCAATACAGGAACAGCCTGACGCATCATGTTGGATCCCATCAATGCACGGTTCGCATCATCATGTTCCAGAAACGGAATCAAAGAAGCTGCAATCGAAGCAATCTGGTTAGGAGCAACGTCCATTAAATCAATCCCCTGTACTTCCTCAAATGGGAAGTCACCATCCTTACGGGATTTCGCTTTCGGATTCACAAAGGTTCCGTCCTCATTCAAAGGAGCATTTGCCTGAGCAATGGTCAAACCTTCCTCCTCTTCAGCAGACAAGTAGTTCACACCTTCATTGGAAAGGTCAACCTGTCCTTCTACCACCTTACGGTAAGGAGTCTCGATAAAACCAAGGTCGTTAATCTTAGCAAATACACACAAAGAAGAGATCAAACCAATGTTTGGTCCTTCAGGAGTCTCAATCGGACACAAACGTCCGTAGTGAGTATAGTGTACATCTCGCACCTCGAAACCGGCACGCTCACGCGACAAACCACCGGGTCCCAGTGCAGACATTCTTCTCTTGTGAGTAATCTCAGCCAATGGATTGGTTTGATCCATAAACTGGGACAGAGCATTGGTACCAAAGAAAGAATTGATTACCGATGACAATGTTTTGGAGTTGATCAAATCGATCGGAGTAAACACCTCGTTATCACGAACGTTCATTCTTTCACGAATTGTACGGGCCATACGGGCCAAACCAACGCCAAACTGCGAGAACAATTGCTCTCCAACAGTACGAACACGACGGTTACTCAGGTGGTCAATATCATCAACATCTGTCTTGGCATTCAAGAGTTTGATCAGATGCTTGATAATCTCGATCATATCTTCCTTGGTAAGTACCCGGATGTCTCCATCGGTATTCAAACCAAGCTTCTTATTCAATCGGTAACGTCCCACATCCCCTAAATCGTAACGCTTGTCGGAGAAGAACAACTTCTCAATTACGTCACGTGCAGTGGCCTCATCGGGTGGCTCAGAGTTTCTAAGCTGACGATAAATGTGTAGAACGGCTTCCTTTTCAGAGTTACATGGATCCTTCTGGAGCGTATTGTAGATAATTGCATAGTCTGCAAGATTTTGCATCTCCTTATGCAACAAAATAGTTTTGGCTCCCGAATCCAGAATCTCATCAATATGTTCAGGCTCAAGTATAGTCTCACGATCAATAATAACCTCGTTACGCTCAATCGATACTACTTCACCGGTGTCTTCATCTACAAAGTCCTCAATCCAGGATTTCAGTACACGGGCAGCAAGCTTCCGGCCCACAACTTTTTTCAGTCCTGTTTTGGAAACTTTTATTTCATCGGCCAGGTTAAATATTTCTAGAATTTCTTTATCACTTTCATAACCGATCGCACGCAGGAGAGTCGTTACAGGTAATTTTTTCTTACGGTCGATATATGCGTACATCACATTATTGATGTCAGTCGCAAATTCAATCCAGGAACCTTTGAATGGGATGATTCTGGCCGAATACAATTTGGTTCCGTTGGCATGCACACTTTGTCCGAAAAATACCCCTGGAGATCGATGCAACTGGGAAACAACAACACGCTCAGCGCCATTGATTACGAAGGTTCCTTTCTCTGTCATGTAAGGAACAGTTCCCAAATATACATCCTGAATAACGGTATCAAAGTCCTCATGTTCAGGATCAGTACAGTAAAGTTTCAGCTTTGCCTTTAGAGGTACGCTATAGGTAAGACCCCTTTCAATGCACTCCTCGATAGTATAACGTGGCGGATCCACGAAATAATCCAAAAACTCAAGAACGAAATTGTTTCGAGTATCTGAAATAGGAAAGTTCTCGCTAAATACTTTAAATAATCCTTCGTTTTTTCTTTTCTCTGGAGTGGTATCCAGTTGGAAAAAGTCTATAAAAGATTTTAATTGTACTTCCAAGAAATCAGGGTAGGCTAACTGATTCTTAATCGAAGCAAAACTAACTCTTTGACTAATAGTATTTGAAGACATTTACTTAAAATTAATTGAACCTAAACAACAATAAACAACAAAAAGGCTTAGAGTCCCGTTAATGGAACTCTAAACCGTATAACCTATTGAAAGGTCTTAGCGCTTCTATTTAAGTTCAACTTCAGCTCCAGCTTCTTCCAATTGTGCTTTTAAGGCTTCAGCTTCTTCTTTAGAAACTTTTTCTTTCAGAGGAGCAGGGGCAGCATCAACTGCAGCCTTAGCTTCTTTAAGACCTAGACCGGTCAACTCTTTTACCAATTTCACAACAGCAAGCTTAGAACCTCCAGCCGACTTAAGAATAACGTCGAATTCGGTTTGCTCAGCAGCACCACCTTCAGCACCAGCAGCAGGTCCGGCAACAACAGCAGCAGCAGCAGCTGGCTCAATTCCGTATTCTTCCTTTAATATCTCAGCTAATTCATTAACTTCTTTTACGGTCAAGTTAACTAACTCTTCTGCAAACTTTTTTAAATCTGCCATTTTCCTTCAGTTTTTTTAAATTGATTTACTAAATATATTACTCTTTTTCTGAAAGTGTTTTAACAACACCAGCTAGGATATTCTTTCCTGATTCCAAAGATGAAATAACATTCTTGATTGGAGACTGCAGCAATGCCACGATATCGCCAATAAGTTCATCCTTAGACTTAATTGTAGCGAGAGTTTCCAACTCGCCTTCTCCGATGTACAGAGATTCTTCAACGTACGCCGCCTTCAGAACGGGTTTGTCATTTCCTTTACGGAACTCCTTGATCAACTTAGCAGGAACATTTCCGGTATCGGTAAGCATCACAGAGGTGGATCCCTTCAATGTTGGGGTCAGGTCACCAAACTCTCCTTCAGCATTTTCCAAGGCCAAGCGAAGAAGGGTATTTTTAACCACGATCAACTTAACTTGTTTTTCGAAACAAGCTTCACGAAGCGCCTGAGTATCTGCAGCATTCATTTCAGAAGTGTCTGTCAGATAGAAGTGATTCGAACCGTTGATCTCTTCCGTCAAGCTAGCAATTATCTGGCTTTTTTCTTCCCTATTCATGATTACTAAGGTCTTGATTATAAATTAATATTAATTAGTCAAGGATCGATTTAGTCTCAATTTGAAGACCAAGACTCATGGTGCTTGACAGATACACACTCTTAATGTAGGTTCCTTTTGCTGCAGATGGCTTCAATTTATTGATAATTCCAACAAATTCTTTGGCGTTATCAACGATTTTGCCTGCATCAAAGGATACTTTACCGATTGAAGAGTGAATAATACCGAATTTATCAACCTTAAAATCAATCTTACCAGCTTTCACTTCGTTCACTGCTTTGGCGATATCCATAGTAACGGTTCCACTTTTTGGGTTTGGCATCAAACCACGTGGACCCAGAACACGACCCAGAGCACCAACCTTAGCCATAACAGTAGGCATGGTAATGATCACGTCAACATCAGTCCAGCCACCTTTAATCTTAGCGATATAATCGTCAAGACCAACGTAGTCTGCACCTGCTGCCTTAGCCTCTTCCTCCTTGTCAGGAGTACAAAGAACCAATACGCGAACATCTTTACCAGTTCCGTGAGGCAGGGTAACTACACCACGTACCATTTGGTTAGCTTTACGGGGGTCAACTCCTAAGCGAATGTCCATATCTACTGAAGCATCAAATTTGGTGTTAGTGATCTCCTTAACCAACTGCGCTGCTTCCTCGATAGAATATAGCTTGTCAGCTTCGATTTTTTCTAAAGCCAGCTTTCTATTTTTTGTAAGTTTACCCATTTTTAAATGCAGTATTTTTAATTATTGATTAAGTGGATTATCACCAGAGATAGTAACACCCATACTTCTAGCAGTACCTGCTACCATACTCATAGCACTCTCTACTTCAAAAGCATTCAAGTCTTTCATCTTGTTCTCTGCAATTTCTTTCACTTGATCCCAAGTGATAGAACCAACCTTTTTACGGTTAGGCTCTGCAGAACCAGATTTCAGTTTGGCAGCTTCCAGAATTTGTACGGCAACAGGAGGAGTTTTTGTAATAAATTCAAAAGAACTATCAGTGTAAACGGTAATTACTACAGGAATTACCTTTCCAGCCTGATCTTGGGTTCTTGCGTTGAATTGCTTACAAAAATCCATTATATTTACCCCTTTAGCACCCAATGCTGGTCCTACTGGGGGTGAAGGATTTGCAGCTCCACCTTTGATCTGCAATTTAATTAATCCTGCAACTTCTTTAGCCATAGTTTAACTTTTCTAAAGGATTTAATTACTCTTTTTCTACTTGCATGAAATTCAATTCCAGAGGTGTTTTCCGTCCAAAGATCTTAACCATTACTTTAAGTTTCTTCTTCTCAGAATTCACTTCTTCAATCACGCCAGTAAATCCATTAAATGGTCCATCAGTCACTTTAACCGATTCTCCAACAAAGTAAGGAACATTAATTTCCTCCTCCTTGTCAGCAAGCTCATCCACCTTACCCAAAATCCGATTTACTTCGGATTGTCGCAATGGGGTTGGATCTCCGCCTTTGGTATCCCCCAGGAAGCCAATCACATTCGTAAGATTACGAAGGATGTGAGGAATCTCACCGACGAGGGCAGCTTCAATAAGAACATAGCCTGGCAAATAAATTCGCTCCTTGCTAACTTTCTTACCGTTGCGTACCTGATAAACTTTCTCGGTAGGAATAAGAACCTGTGTCACGTAATCCTGAAGACCAAGATTTGAAATTTCACTTTCAATATATTCTTTAACCTTCTTCTCTTTTCCTCCAACGGTTCTAAGAACATACCATTTTCTTTCAATTTCAGCCATCTCTTTCTCCAAGAATTAGTAAAACAAACTGTATATGACATCCATCAAGTTCTTGAACGAAAAGTCCATTGCAAAGATCACCATAGCGATCAATGCGGAGGCTATCATTACTACGATAGCGCTACTTTGTAGTTCAGACCAGGATGGCCACGATACTTTCTGAGTTAACTCTTTGTAAACCTCTTCTAAATATATCTTCAATTTCATAACGCAAAATCTTCTTTGCACGGGAGGAGCGACTCGAACGCCCGACACCTGGTTTTGGAGACCAGTGCTCTACCAACTGAGCTACACCCGTAAGAGTTAAGAAGATTGATCCGGGAAAATCCGGATCAATCTTTTATATGGTAATTACTCAATAATTTCAGTAATCTGACCAGCACCTACAGTTCTACCACCTTCACGGATAGCGAAACGAAGACCTAGGTCACAAGCAACTGGAGTAATCAGTTCAACGTTGATAGTAACGTTATCACCAGGCATTACCATTTCAGTTCCTTCTGGAAGAGTAATCTCACCAGTTACGTCAAGAGTTCTGATATAGAACTGAGGACGGTACTTGTTGTGGAAAGGAGTGTGACGACCACCTTCTTCTTTCTTCAATACGTAAACCTCAGCTTTAATCTTAGTGTGAGGAGTGATTGTGTTAGGGTGACAGATAACCATACCACGCTTGATGGCAGCCTTATCAATACCTCTCAACAACAAACCTACGTTATCACCAGCTTGACCTTCGTCCAAAATCTTACGGAACATCTCAACACCAGTAATTACAGACTTCATACCTTCAGCACCAAGACCGATGATCTGAACTTCGTCACCAGTGTGAACAACACCAGTTTCGATACGACCAGTAGCAACAGTACCACGACCAGTAATAGAGAATACGTCCTCAACTGGCATCAAGAAAGCCTTATCTACATCACGTGGAGGAAGTGGAATCCAGGTATCAACTGCTTCCATCAATTCCATAATTTTATCTTCCCACTCAGCTTCACCGTTCAAACCACCAAGAGCAGAACCAGCAATGATAGGAGTGTTGTCACCGTCGAACTCGTAGAAATCCAACAATTCACGAACTTCCATCTCAACCAATTCCAACATCTCTTCGTCGTCAACCATGTCAACTTTGTTCAAGAAAACAACGATTCTAGGTACGTTTACCTGACGAGCCAACAAGATGTGCTCACGAGTCTGAGGCATAGGACCATCAGTAGCAGCACATACCAAAATAGCACCGTCCATCTGAGCAGCACCAGTTACCATGTTCTTCACGTAGTCGGCGTGACCTGGACAGTCAACGTGAGCATAGTGACGATTAGCAGTTTGATACTCAACGTGAGCAGTGTTAATGGTAATACCTCTTTCTTTTTCTTCAGGTGCGTTATCGATAGAATCGAAAGATTTCACCTCAGAAAGACCTTTTTTCGCCAATACAGTTGTAATAGCAGCAGTCAAGGTAGTTTTACCGTGGTCAACGTGACCGATAGTACCAATATTTACGTGTGGTTTTGACCGATCAAAATGTTCTTTAGCCATAACTCCAAATATTAATTAATATTAGACAACAATTAAAAACAATTTCTTACTTCTTGAGCCATTGATGAGATTTGAACTCATGACCTCTTCCTTACCAAGGAAGCGCTCTACCCCTGAGCTACAACGGCAAACACAAAAAAAGAGCGGGAAACGAGACTCAAACTCGCGACCCTCAGCTTGGAAGGCTGATGCTCTATCAACTGAGCTATTCCCGCAT
>JBGRQA010000029.1:0-74260 GCA_041725895.1 Marinifilaceae bacterium | reverse complement strand
ACTTTGGTTGCTTCAGCCTCCGGAACTTACGATGTAAAGGTAACCGATGCCAATGGTTGTACCGCTTCAGATGAAGTTGTCATCACTGTTAACCCCAATCCAGTCGTAAGCCTGGGTGAGGATCAGTCGTTCTGTGACGGAAATTCTACCACTCTGGATGCAGGTAATGTGGGGTCAAGCTATCTGTGGAACGATGGTACGACCAATCAAACTTTGGTTGCTTCTGCCACTGGTACTTACGATGTAAGGGTAACCGATGCCAATGGGTGTACCGCTTCAGATGAAGTAGTCATCACTGTCAACCCCAATCCGGTCGTAAACCTGGGTGAGGATCAGGCGTTCTGTGAAGGAAATTCTGCTATTCTGGATGCAGGTAATATGGGGTCAAGCTATCTTTGGAATGATGGTTCAACCAATCAAACTTTAGATGCATCAGTATCCGGAATTTACGATGTAAGTGTAACCGATGCCAATGGGTGTACTGCTTCAGATGAAGTTGTCATCACCGTTAACTCCAATCCGGTTGTAAGCCTGGGTGAGGATCAGGCGTTCTGTGAAGGAAATTCTGTTACCCTGGATGCAGGCAATTTAGGATCAAGTTATCTATGGAGCGATGGTTCTACCAATCAGACTTTGGTTGCTTCAGCCTCCGGAACTTACGATGTAAGTGTAACCGATGCCAATGGTTGTTCTACTTCTGATGAAGTTGTCATTACCGTTAACGCCAATCCGGTCGTAAACCTGGGTGACGATCATGTGTTCTGTGAAGGGAATTTTGCTACTCTGGATGCAGGTAATGTGGGGTCAAGCTATCTGTGGAATGATGGTTCAACCAATCAAACTTTAGATGCATCAGTATCCGGAACTTACGATGTAAGGGTAACTGATACCAATGGGTGTACTGCTTCAGATGAGGTTGTCATCACCGTTAACTCCAATCCGGTTGTAAACCTGGGTGATGATCAGGCGTTCTGTGAAGGAAATTCTGCCACCCTGGATGCAGGCAATGTAGGATCAAGTTATCTATGGAACGATGGTACGACCAATCAAACTTTGGTTGCTTCTGCTACTGGCACTTACGATGTAAGTGTAACCGATGCCAATGGGTGTTCTACTTCAGATGAAGTTGTCATTACCGTTAATTCCAATCCGGTCGTAAACCTGGGTGAGGATCGGGTGTTTTGTGAAGGAAATATAGCCACTTTGGATGCAGGCAATATAGGATCGACGTATCTGTGGAGTGATGGTTCTACTAATCAAACTTTAGATGCATCAGTATCCGGAATTTACGATGTAAAGGTAACTGATGGCAATGGTTGTACTGCTTCAGATGAAGTTGTCATCACTGTTAACCCCAATCCGGTTGTAAGCCTGGGTGAGGATCAGGCGTTCTGTGACGGAAATTCTGCCACCTTGGATGCTGGTAATGTGGGATCGATATATTTATGGAACGATGGTACGACCAATCAAACTATGGTTGCTTCAGCCTCCGGAACTTACGATGTGAGGGTAACCGATGGCAATGGTTGTACCGCTTCAGATAAAGTTGTCATCACTGTCAACCCCAATCCGCTTGTAAACCTGGGTGACGATCAGGTATTTTGTGAAGGAAATATAGCCACTTTGGATGCAGGTAATATAGGATCGACGTATCTGTGGAGTGATGGTTCTGCTAATCAAACTTTAGATGCATCAGCATCCGGAATTTACGATGTAAAGGTAACTGATGGTAATGGGTGTTCTACTTCAGATGAAGTTGTCATCACCGTTAACCCCAATCCGCTTGTAAGCCTGGGTGAGGATCAGGCGTTCTGTGACGGAAATTCTTCCACCCTTGATGCAGGCAATGTAGGATCAAGCTATTTATGGAGCGATGGTTCTACCAATCAGATTTTGGTTGCTTCAACTTCCGGAACTTACGATGTAAGGGTAACCGATGCCAATGGCTGTTCTACTTCTGATGAAGTAGTCATCACTGTCAACCCCAATCCGGTCGTAAATCTGGGTGACGATCAAGCCTTCTGTGAAGGAAATATAGCCACTTTGGATGCAGGCAATAAAGGATCGACGTATCTGTGGGGCGATGGTTCTACCAATCAAACTTTAGAGGCATCAGCATCCGGAATTTACAATGTAAGGGTAACTGATGGCAATGGTTGTACAGCTTCAGATGAAATAGTCATCACCGTTAATTCCAATCCGGTTGTAAGCTTGGGTGAGGATCAGGAATTCTGTGAAGGAAATATTGCCACCCTGGATGCAGGCAATGTAGGATCAAGTTATCTATGGAGCGATGGTACGACCAATCAAACTTTGGTTGCTTCTGCAACTGGTACTTACGATGTAACGGTAACCGATGCCAATGGTTGTTCTACTTCAGATGAAGTAGTCATCACCGTTAATTCCAATCCGACTGTAAATATGGGGGGCAATCAGGAATTCTGTGAGGGAAATATAGCCACTTTGGATGCAGGTAATGTTGGATCGACGTATCAGTGGAGTGATGGCACGACCAATCAAACTTTAGTTGCTTCTGCGACTGGCACCTATAGTGTAACTGTAACTGATACTAATGGATGTGTGACCTCAGAAAAGGTTGCGGTCACTTTTTATCCCAATCCGGTTGTACGTCTGGGGGGTGATCAGATATTCTGTGAAGGAAATGTAGCTATTTTGGATGCAGGTAATGTTGGATCGACGTATCAGTGGAGTGGTGGCACGACCAATCAAACTTTGGTTGTTTCTACAACTGGCACTTACGATGTAAGGGTAACCGATGTCCACGGCTGTGTGGCATCCGATGAGGTAGTTATTTCTGTCAATCCCAATCCGGTTGTAAACCTGGGGGATGATCAGGCATTCTGTGAAGGTAGTTCTGCGACCCTGGATGCAGGCAATGTGGGATCGACCTATCTATGGAACGATGGTTCCATCAGTCAGACTTTGGTTGCATCCGCTTCGGGTAGCTATAGTGTAATAGTCACTGATTCTAATGGCTGTTTAGCGTCCGATGAGGTTGCTGTTGTCGTCAATCCCAACCCTGTAGTAAATTTTGGTGTTGATCGAGAGTTCTGTGACGGGAATTCAATAATTCTGGATGCAGGAAATCCCGGATCTAGTTATCTTTGGAGTGATGGCTCAAGTGCTCAACTTTTACAGGCTAATAAAGCTGGAATCTACAGTGTTGTGGTAACGGATGAGAATAAGTGTGTTGGAGAGGGGAAGATTGAGTTAGGAGTTCTTACGGTTCCTGATTTTGAACTAAAGTATTCACCTAATATTGTTTGTGAGGGGGATTCAACTTATATGGAAGTGGATCAAAATTCGGATTGGAGCTATCAATGGTATCGTAATAATACTTTGCTTACAGGGGAATTTGAGAATTCGTTTCTAGCTGGTGAATCTGGTTGGTATAAGATTCATGTAGCTGCATCAAATGGTTGTATTACGGAGGATTCTCTTCGCGTTGAGGTTATTCATTTGCCTAATTTGCCATTGGAAGATCGCGCTGAAATTTGCGTAGGTAAAAGTTTGGAGCTGGATGTTGGTGAGGGGGAAAGCTATTTGTGGAATGATGGGGTGACTACTCGAAAACGTGAAATTTCACAGGAAGGTTGGTATATAGTGGAGGTGAGTGATGAGAATGGTTGTACTGGGAAAGATAGTATTGAGTTGATTCTCCGAAGCCTGCCAATTGTTGATTTAGGACCCGATTTATACATTTGTGAAGGTGAGCAATTGATTTTGGAAGCGCCATCTGATTTTCTCTATAGTTGGAGTAATGGGTCAAATAATCGGGCGATTACTGTTGCTGAAGAGGGAAATTTTGTATTGCAGGTAGAGGATGATTTTGGTTGTGTGGGAAAGGATGATATTAATATTTTCGTTAATGAAAATCCTTCGGTTTATTTGGGTGCAGATACGGTTATAGCAGAAGGTTCTTCTATTCTTTTGGATGCAGGGAACGGGTATGTAAGTTATGAATGGAATAACGATAATGTCAGTCAGACCTTAAAGGTGGACAAAGATGGGGAGTATGCCGTAAATGTAATTGATGTTTTTGGTTGTAAAGGAGGAGGACGAGTAAAGGTTGCTGTGAATCCAATTCCCAATATTAATTTGGGAGGAAATGCTAATATTTGTGAAGAGGAAAGTTTGATTCTTGATGCTGGTAAATGGGAGCGTTACATTTGGAGTACCGGTGCTACAAGTCGTACTATTCAGGTATCTCAATCCGGTATTTATTTTGTGAGAGTTTTTGATCGATTTGGACTTTCTGCAATTGATTCAATTCAAGTAAGAGTTAATTCAAATCCAAAAGTAGATTTAGGAGCTGATACCTTGTTTATGTATAAAGGCGAGAGGTTAACACTGGATGCTGGAGGTGGGTTTGAAAAATACAGTTGGAGTAATGGAGAAGACTGGAGGAGTATTGATGTGGAAGAGGCAGGAGATTATTCTGTTACAGTTGAGAATTCATTTGGTTGTAAAGCTTTGGCTTCCACTCATGTAAAAATGCTTAAGCCACGTATGGTAGTGCCAAATGTATTTACGCCCAACGGAAAAGGTCCCAATGAAATTTTTTATCCTGTTTTTGAGGGGGTTGTTCAGAATTTAGAATTTTATATCTATACAAGATGGGGGGAGCAAGTTTATGAGTTGAAAAAAGATTTGGTGAGTAACAATGAACTAAAAGATGAAGGTTGGAATGGGACATACAAGGGCAGAGAAGCTCAAATAGGGGTTTATGTTTGGATCATTTTTTATGGAGGAGAGGAAAGAGGGCATGGGACTGTCACTCTATTTAGGTAGAAATGAATAGATTCTTGTTGAAAATATTGTTCTGTTTATCTGTTTCATTTAGCTTTTTGTTGGATGGAAAAGCTCAAGATGTGGAGTTTTCTCAATATTACGCCAATAAAATTTACTTAAACCCTGCTTTTGCAGGTTCCGATTATGATTCTCGTATAGCAATGGGCTATCGAAACCAATGGCCAGGCATTAACGAGGCTTTTTTGACTTATAGTGTAGCATACGACAAATATGTAGATGTTTTGGAAGGAGGGTTAGGATTACACATCCTTCAGGATCAACAGGGGGATGGGGCTATTAATACTACTATGGTCAGCGGTATGTATTCTTACACTCTTTCGTTTTCGAGAAATTTTTCAATTAGAGCTGGGTTTCAGGCTTCTTTGGTTCAAAGGAAATTAAATTATAACAATTTAACCTTTCCTGATATGATTGACCAGTTTTATATAACTGGGATGATAAATCCTTCGACGGGTGAAAGCTTACCTGAAAATTTATCGCGGGATTATATGGATTTTTCAGGAGGTATGCTTGCGGCTTATAAGAATTGGTTTGTCGGGGTTGCAGCTCATCATCTGTCCGAACCTGATGAGGCTTTCAAGGAGGAAAGTGATTATTCTAAGTTACCGAGAAAATATACTTTCCATTGTGGGGTGACTATTCCGGTTTTCAGAAGGGGGCTCCATCAGGAGGAATATACTTTTTCCCCTAATTTTATGTATCAGCAGCAAAGTACATATAAGCAATTGAATTATGGTGTTTATTTGACTCGAAACAATTTGATGCTTGGTGTATGGTATCGAGACAATCTGGAGTTGGAATATGATGCTGTTATTTTTCAAGTGGGAATTTCGAAAGATTGGTGGCAGCTTTCGTATAGTTACGATAAAACAGTATCGAAGTTAATTCACACCAATACTGGAGCGCATGAGTTTTCTGTTTTATTAAGATTTGTTAACTACCGAAAGAGTACTGGAAATTGTCGGGAAAACTATGTAAGGCGAAAGCGGCGCGTTGGTGCACTTAAGTGTCCTAGGTTTTAAGAAAGTAAATTGGTTACTAATGTGATCAGTTTTTTTCTAACTATGGGTTTTGCAATGTAGGCATCGAAGCCAGTTTCCATAATTTTCTGTCTTTCACGAGCCAGTGCATAAGCCGTTTGGGCAACAATTATTTGATCAGGTTTTCTCTTTTTAAGTTGTTTTAATACTTCGAATCCATCTTTTTCAGGCATTTGAATATCTAAAAGGATTAGATCAAAATCTTCCTCTTGATTGAGTGCTATTGTTTCTTTTCCATTGGTTGCAGTCCTAATATTAAGTTTTGCTGAGTCAAGCATTTTTTTCAGCAGAAGAATATTACGAGGACAATCATCTACAATTAATACTTTTTTTCCCTCGATAGAGGATGGCTCTGCGATATTATTTTTTGTAGAGGGAGTTTTTGTTATTTCGGATTGTAAGTATGGGAGTGTAAAATAAAAATCAGATCCCTGACCAACATTGGATTCCACCCATATTTTTCCGGAAAGTAGTTCGCAAAGTTTTTTTGAAATGGTTAAACCAAGGCCTGTTCCTCCATATTTTCTGGTGTGAGAATCATCGGCTTGGCGAAAGCGGTTGAAGATAATATCTTGTTTGTCCTTAGGAATTCCAATGCCTGTATCTTTCACGTAGAACAAAAGTTGATTGTCTTTTCTTTGCGTGTATCCAATTTGGATCCATCCTTCGTTAGTGAATTTTAAAGCGTTGGATATTAAGTTGGTTAGTATTTGCTTTAGCCGAAGTGGATCGGTTTGGATTGTTGCTTTGCTATCAGGTAGATCAAAATTTATTTTTAATTCAACTCTTGTTTTATTCAATCGTTCTTTTTCTTCAAGAAAAAGTTGGTGCAAATCATTCAACAGGGCATTGATGTTGCAGGCTGTTGATATTGTCTTTAATTCTTCCGATTCAATTTTTGAGAAATCAATAATATCATTGATTAGGGTTAAGAGGCTTTTCCCGTTAGTTTTTATGTGCTCAAGGAATTCCTTTTGGTGCTCAATAGAAATCGTATCATCTTGAAGAAGTTCAGAAAAGCCAATGATTGCATTCATTGGAGTTCTTATTTCATGAGACATGTTGGATAAAAAAGAAGATTTAAGCCGGTCGGATTCTTCTGCCTTTTTCCGAGCTTTTAGAAGTTCCAGTTCTTTCTGTGTTCTAAGTTCATGCATTTTATTAACCGAATTAGCTAGCTCCTTAAATTCGGAAAAGTTTAAATTACTGGGGTTTATTTTAAGAGAACTGGAGGTTGCTTTCCGAAAGAAATTCTGGAGTGAAAGGAAATTTTTATTCATTATTTTTTCCAATGCCTGAGCTATGAAATACAACAGAATGAAAGCCAGAATAAGCATCAATAGAATATCATACATGAATTGAAACATTCTTTTTTCAAGGTATTCTCGTTCTTCTTTGATATTCAATTCCAGTTGATTTGTATAGGTTCCCAGTCCTATCATCCAATTCCAGTTGTCCACCCATCTTACATGAGAAAGTTTTGTTCCTTTGCTGCAGTTCGATACTTTGTACTCTTTAAAACAACTTTTTTTCTTCTTTGCTATTTCAATTAGAGAGGCAGTATTTTGGCTCCTCTCTTTATTTGTGTAATCTCTATAATTTTGACCGATGCTGATGGTGTTTTTATGAACCAAGCAGGTGCCATTCTCTTGATAGACAAAGAAAGAACCATCTGCGTCGAATTTCATTTGCTGAATTCGTTTAATTGTTTCCTGTTGGACTTCTTCCAGAAAATCCTCTGTGTATGCTTTGCATCCAAAATACCAATTGTAGGGAGCAAAATGTTTTACGTAGGCAAATTTGGTGTAGGCGTTGTATTTGTTGGGGATGGTATCTTTCTTTGAGTATTCAGGAAATCCTTCACCTTGTTTTTTGACGATATTAATCTCTTTTTGAATTACAAAATTGCCATTTATATCTTTAAGGTTTAGTAGATTTTTGCCTTCGTTTTGTGGTGTGTTTGGATAAAAAATCCCCTTCCCGTTAAGGGTGTTTGCATATATGTATCCTTTTCCTTTGTTGAACCGAATTGCATAGATTGCTTCCTTAATTCGGGCTTTTATTTCTTTATCGGAAAGTTTTCCTTTGTGAGTATTGTAGATGTGAGAGGCCACTGCGTGGGCTTGGGTAGCATAGGTTTTTAGCCGATTTTTTAAAAGTTTTTCAGTCTGAGATTGTTGGTAAAGAATGTAATCCAAACATTCTTTTGTGTAGTGATTTAATTTCTCCTTTTGTGTATTTATGTATTCTTTACGAATTAATTCTGACTTTTTGTTAAAGTCTTTGTATTCTTTCAACATCCATATTGTTCCGAAAAGGAGAAGAAAAGAGAGAATTAGAATTAAAAAGGCTAAACGGTAGAATCTGCTGATACTAATGTTTCTAATTGTACCGTAAAGGATGGATTTTTTCATGTTTAGAGCTAGGCTGAAGCAGGAGGTTGGATTAAGCTTTTAAGAATTTGTGGAAGATGGGGATGAATCGATCAAGGCCTTCTTTGATCACTTTCAGTATAGAGTCATCAATACAATCAGGAATATCATTGGACCTGGAAATATCTTTAAGTATGTTTAATTGATAGCGTTTAACATCTTTGTTGAGGATAAAATGTGGGATGGTTCTGTATTCAGCTTTTATCGGAAATTCATCTTTGCTGATTATTTTGTTGTTAATTAGGTGGTTGTATAGCTCTATGAAGTGGATGGAGGAAGTTCCCAGGAATAGACGAAATTCAAAAGATTGCCGCAAAGGAATTTGAAAGAAGAAGTTAAAATCGGTTCCCTGGCAGGGTGTAAATTCAATTTCTACTACATTATTGTTTTGATTTGCATGGTTGTAATTGAATCTCCATTTGAGTTCTTGGTAGTTTTTGAGTTCTTTTTTAATTCGATACAATGCTTTTAGTCGGGGAGAAATGATATGAGTAAAATGTTCATAATCATGAAATACTATTTCAGCTTTTTCAAGATTTTCTTTTGTTAATGATCCTTTCATAGCCCTTTGTTTTATTGATTTTGTTTTTGCAATAGTATGCAAATATATTCAATTTGTTAAACATCCTGCGTTTTAGAAGTTTTCATTCACAAGGAATTTTATATTTTTTTTGAATGGAGTTGGTTGTGGATGTATTTTCCTGAATAATAAATGAAAGTGGAGCCCTAATTCTTAGTTGGCTATTTAATGGGTTGAATATAATTTTAAAATGAACTTGGCAGCTTTGACAGCTTGAGAATTTATTTAGATTATGTAATATTGCTTTGTGGAGTGTGTCTGATCTGTACTCAATAACAAATTTGAGAAGCGAATATCAGATAAAAGAGGGGAGGCTTTACTAATCTGAATTTATAACGAGGTGAAATTTAATAGATTAAAAGGTGTTCTGTTTTTAATCATGCTTATTGCTCAGATTTTAATTGGGGTAGTAACAGGTAGAGCTTCTGTTTTTACTCGAAACCTGGGGATGAATGATGGGCTGCCTTCCAATACCATTATATCTATATTTAAAGATTCCAGAGGAATTTTATGGTTGGGAACCGATTCCGGGTTAGTTCGCTATGATGGAGTGGAATTCCAAGGTTTTCCACTTCAGGATGGAATTGCTGGAGAGATAATTAATGCTATAGCGGAGGATCAGAATGGAGATTTATGGATTGCTAGTCAGGGAAATGGGGTGCTTCGCTATGATGGGGAAGCTTTTGAGTTGATTGATTTGCAAATTTTTGGATTGGATAACTCGATTCAATTTCTTCAGTTTTTTAGGGAATTTAATTGTTTAGTTATAGGTGCTTCTAACGGTTTTGCAGTATATGGAAGTACAGGATTGACCTCATTTTCTCCGTTGAAAGGGAATTTCCCATTAGGTATTGGAATGGCAAATGCAGTTCTTAAAGGACGAACTATTGAATTGCGCACCAAAGAGGGGTTTTGCTATAGGTATGATCCATTTTCATCAGAATTAAAGGAGATAGGCGGGGATTCGTTGGGGGCTGTGGAGCAATCAGTAAATGTAGTAAATGCACCTTTACTTAGGAATAGTAATGTTGAAACTACTCATGGAAAGATAGTGGATTGTACGAAGGATTCGAATGAACTTTTTTGGATGATTATTTCCAGTGGAGAACAGAGTAAGGGGCAATTGTTTGTTTATGATGGAAAGCGATTTGTGTGCAAGCACAAAGAGTTTACCTTGTCGTTATATGATTTGGAATGTTTGTATTATGACAAGGAGGAAAATATACTCTGGATTGGGACCCAAAACAATGGTTTGATTCAAATTCCCAAATCCCCATTTACATATTTTGAAGCCAGAGATTTGGGGAGTAGAGGTTGTGAAATTGTTGATCTTTATGGGGGTGAAAATGAGAGAGTGTATATTGCATTTTCCGAAGGAATTGTTGTCCTGGATGCTACGGGGGAACGCAAAGTAATTAATAGGAATCAATTTCAGAAAGCCTGTATGAAGTCTGGTTGGTTTGATGTAAATAATTCCGTTCAGATTTTTTCGCTGGGGAAAGACTCGTTTGATAAGATCTGGATTGCATCTAATGTTGGTTTTTTCTCGATGGATAAGAAGAGTCTGAAATTGGAGTTTAAAGGAATTCAGCCTGCGGAAAAATTTTTGTTCGATAATAGAAATCAATTAATATGCAAATGGAAGAATAAGTTGAATGTGTATTCAGGATTAGAGTATGAGAAATTTATTTCGAACTATAATTTTGGTGAGAGAAATTCGATAAGCTTCAGTAAGGTAACATTTAGGGGGGAGGATGTTTGGATTGCTAGTCGAGGCAATGGATTGATTCGGTTATCAAAGGATAGTATCCAGGTTTTTAACCGGCAGAATTCTGGTATTCATAATGTAATTAATGATATTGCGTTTGATTTTAAAGGAAATTTACTTGCTGGTGGTAATAATGGGGTACTCTATCGATTATCTTTTGATGGGAATGATTTAAAATTGATGCAAACCTTGGATCAAAAAAATGGTTTGAAGGGGACTTCCATTCATGGATTTCAACTGGAGGGAACCAGGTATTTGTGGCTTGGTACCAATTTGGGGCTTCACCGGATTGATTTGAAAAGTTGCTATAGGGACACTCTGCCGGAAATTAAATTTTGGGATGAAAAGGAGGGGTACATTGATCGTGCTGGTAAGAATTCTACCATTGATGGGCAAGGCAATATTTGGGTGCAGACACCATCCCGCTTACTTCGGCTAAATACTGATTTTACAATTTCCGGAGAGGCAAAATCGCAGCAGGTAAGGTTGAAGGAAATTAAAGTCAATAATAGGGGATTAGAACTGAAAGATGAGGCGCGAGACCCATGGACGGGCATTCCTTCCAAGTTGATGGTTTTGGATTATGATCAGAATTCGTTGTCCTTCCGTTTTAATATTGTAAATTACTTGAATCCGGAGAAGAATCTCTTTCGATACTCACTGGACGGATTTGATAAGGAATGGTCAAATTGGTCTTCGGATGGTCGGGCCATCTATTCAAATCTTCCCTATGGTAAATACACCCTAAGGGTTCAAGGGCGAAATTTGAACAAAGGGAACGCCCAAAGTTTAGCATTTGATTTTACGGTTTTACCACCTTGGTGGGCTACCTGGTGGTTTTCGATACTAATTTTCAGTGTTGTATTAGGAATTTTAGGAGGGGGATTTTATGCTTGGGGGTGTTTTGTGAAAAAGAGGGAAAAATCCAGGAATAAGCTTTTTAAGCGTATTGTTCGTCTAAAAATAAGGGCCCTTCAGGCCCAATTGGATCCTCATTTCACATTCAATGCCTTGAATTCCATTCAGAGTTACATACTAGAGGAGAATACTGAAGCTGCGATGGATTATTTGGCAGATTTCTCAAGAATTTTGCGAAAGAATTTTGATAATGCAACACGGGAATATATTCCATTTGAGGAGGAATTAAGTTATCTGAAATCATACATAAACCTTGAAAAATTACGTTTCCCTGATAAGTTCGATTTTCAGATGGATGTGGATGAGAATATCAATACCAATGATGTTAAGTTACCACCTATGCTAATTCAACCTTTTTTGGAGAATTCCATAAAATACGGTTTGTCGGGGAAGTCAGGATTAGGAAAATTGAAAGTGGCATTTGTATTGGATTCTACTAATTATTTGCATTGTTTTATTGAAGATGACGGTATTGGTCGAAGTAAAGCCAAGAATATAGAGAATGGTCGGCAAATAAATTCAAGTGGAAGGTCCGTGCAACTTACCTGGGATAGGATAAAGCTCTTGAATCATGCCCTGAAGGATGAACGTCGTTTTTTAGTTGAAGTTACAGATTTGTATGATCACACGAACCAGCCTCTTGGAACACGAGTAAAAATTGGAGTGCCATTAAAAAATTAATGATTCTGCAAGTAGGTTGAAATCATTTTATGGTGTTCTGAAATGAGTGTTAGCAAAAGGGGATGATTTACATTTAACCCCAGAGAATTGATTCGCCGAATTGGTAAAAGCATGGGGGATGTACCTGTTAGAAAAGCAGCATCATATTTGGGAATATCTTCAAAGTAGATTCGTTTTTCCACCAATGGTATGCTTAATTTTTTGCATAGGTCAAAGACCCTCTGCCTTACTGTTCCTGGAAGAACATCCTCTAAAGGTGCTGTGTATATAGTATTATTGCGTATCAAAAAGATGTTGGAACGGCTACCTTCGGTAATGTGCCCTAATCGGTTGAGGAGGATTATTTCATAGACTCTCGCTTTCTTTATTATATCGTTGGAGGTATTCCTCAACCATGGGTTTATCACTTTTGCATTTGGAGTTTCTCGGACAGCTTGAAAAAGAATTGTCTTCACTCCGTTTTGATACTGTTCTGTGTTTGGGTATTTATGAGGAATGAAATAGCAATAGAAATTTCTTCGTTTTTCAAAAAAGTTAAAGACAATCTTGATATTTCCTTCCTGTACATCGTTGATTTTGGATAGTTGGGTGATCTTTTTCTTGATTTCAGAAGTTGAAACCCAGAGTTCTTTTTTTAAAAGTTTGGCCGATGTTGTCAGTCGTTGAAGGTGAGACTCAAGGAACAGGGCTTTTCCGTTCATCACTCTAACGACATCGTAGAGTGAGGTGCCTGTTTGGATTTCAGTATCATTAAATTCTTCACTGAGTTTCAGTTTGTTATTTTTGAAATATCGGTATTTATAACATTCACTCATTGTCTGAAATTTTTTTCAATATTACTGAAAAGTCTTTAAAATAGGTCAAATGTTGATGTTTTAATGAAAAATAGATGGATATAAGTGCTTTAAAGAAATTGTTAGGTGTTGATTTTTAGATTAAAGTTAAGATTGGCGGGATGCAGGTGGATGATGCTTTAATTGTACAAAATAATAGCCATTTTGATGGAATAACAGCCATTGTTTAAACATTTCAATCCTATTGAAGGATTTTATCTTTTAATTATTAAATTTAACCCATACGATTTTTTAATAAAATTTAGAAATTATGGCAAGTAAGAAAGAGTTTAAGAAGGATATTAATTTCCTTACCTATGAAATTATTGCCCGAGGATTTATTCATTTGGAATTTTTTGGTGATCGAAATGCCAAAGAAGTATATAATATTATTGGGGAGGCTGTGGCTTTCCGTAATGACTACATTGCAAGAGTTAACAAACGAATGAACAAGAATAGTGCAAAGGAAGTTAAGGCACATTTCCGGGCGATTTATGATGATATATACAAATCGACCCATGATCTTTTGGAAAGAATTGACAATTTGGATATAGCATAAAAATTAAAAACCGAATATAAATAGACTGTATCAGTTTTTTGCAAACTAAGGTACGGTCTATTTTGTTTAAAACAGGACAATCTACTAACCACTACAACGTTAAATGAATTATGAAGCGAATTTTATTGATGATGGGGCTGCTTTTGGGGATCTCATCGAGTTGGGCGCAGCAGAATAAAGTGCCCCTTAGTCATTCCGATTATGATGGCTGGAAGAATTTAAAACAACAACAAATCTCTCCTGATGGCAATTGGGTCAGTTATCAGGTAGATCCTCAAAAAGGGGATGGGTGGCTCTATGTGTATAATGTGAAGGAGGAACAATTGGATTCGGTATCAAGGGGCTACAATGCAAGTTTTTCTCCGGATTCAAAATTTTTGACTTTTCAGATAAAAGTTCAGCACGATACCACTCGAAAGGCGAAATTGGATAAGGTGAAGAAGGAGAAAATGCCAAAGGATTCTCTAGGGATCTGGAATCTGGCAACCAAATCGATTGAGAAGGTGGCCCGTGTAAAATCTTATCGAGTAGGAAAGGAAGAGAGTTCTTGGTTGGCTTATTTAATGGAAAAGGAAGAAGTGAAGAAGGATACTCTCTCCAAGGAAGAGAAGAAGGAGAAAAAGAAAGAAGAGAAAGGAACCGATTTGATCATCTTGAATCCTGAAACAGGTAAGAATTTCCGTTATAAGCATGTTACCGACTATACTATTGCCCGTAATGGATTGGCTTTTGCATTTATCACTCAGGAAGGAGATAGCATTACTAGAGCTAACGTGAATTGGTTTGATACAACCAAGGAGGAACTGAGAACCATTTTTAGTAAGAAAGGAACAGCAAAAAAAGTTCGGTTGTCTGCCAAGGCCGATCAATTGGCTTTTATTCATTCTATTGATACTGCCAAAACCAAGGTGTTTTGTCTTTATGCTATCAAGAAAAAGGAAACCGAACCTGTTTTGATTGTAGACACTTTGACCCCAGCTATTCAAGAGGATTGGACCGTAAGTGAAAATGGAAAATTGTTTTTCTCTCGTAATGGAGAAAAGCTTTACTTCGGAGTAGCACCCAAGCCGGTGGTAGAGCCTAAAGATACGCTTCTGGAGGAGGAAAAATACCATGTGGATGTTTGGAATTGGAAAGATCCATTGTTACAGCCTCAGCAAAAGAAAGAAGCAGAAAAAGAGAGGAAAAGAAGTTATCTTGCCGTATATCATACCGAAAATGGGAAGGTAGTTCAATTGGGATCTAAAGAAGTGCGGGAGGTAAAAGCTTTTGATCATGGTAATGCTAACCTGGCTTTGGGAAGCTCATCACTTCCTTATCAGCAATTGGAGTCTTGGGACGATTGGTACAAGGATTTCTATATTGTAAATGTTGAAACCGGAAAGAAAGAGTTGATACTGAATAAGAAGAATTCTCGGGTGAGTATTTCTCCTGCCCAAAAATATTTGTATTGGTACGATACACAGGACAGTACATGGTATGCTTACGACGTAAAAGCTAGAACTGAATTGGCTTTAACCAAGGAGATTAATCAGAAATTTTATAATGAAATTCATGATACTCCTTCGGATGCATCTCCCTATGGCTTGGTTGGGTGGACCAAAGATGATAGGTTTGCCTTGATAAAGGATCGTTATGACATTTGGAAAATTGATCCAACTAGTAAGCGTAGGCCTCAAAATATAACCAATGGTTACGGTCGCAAGAATAAAATCCGATTTGACTATGTAAAAATGGATCCGGAGGAGCGTTTTGTTCCAACTAAAAAGCCCATAATGCTTAAGGCTTTCCATGAGTTCAACAAGAAGTCCGGTTTCTTCACCCTTAAGCAGGATGGAAACTCAGAGCCTCAAATGCTGATGTTGGATGATGTTCGCTACTATACTCCGGTGAAGGCGAAAGAAGCCGATCGCTTGATCTGGAAAAAATCCACATTCAAAGAGTATCCCAACCTTTGGATAAGCCAATTGGATTTCTCTGAGGCGAAGAAGATTTCGAATGCCAATCCGCAGCAGAAAAATTTTTGGTGGGGTGATGTGGAATTGGTAAAATGGACTTCCGGAGATGGTGAAGAGTTGCAAGGTATGTTGTATAAGCCTGAGAACTTTGATCCAAATAAGAAATACCCCATGTTGGTCTATTTCTACGAGCGTGTGACCGATCGTTTGCACAATCACCATGTACCACAGCCCAATTGGTCAATTATCAACCCCAGTTACTGTGTGAGTAATGGTTATATCGTGTTTATGCCTGATATTACTTATCCAAAAGTTGGTTACCCCGGAGAAAGTGCTTATAGTTCTATAGTAACCGGGACTCTGGCTATGTTGGATCGATATGATTTCATTGATAAGGAGAATGTGGCTTTACAGGGGCAAAGCTGGGGTGGTTATCAAATTGCTTACCTGGTGACTCGTACCAATTTATATAAATGTGCTATGAGTGGTGCTCCGGTAAGTAATATGACTTCGGCTTACGGTGGAATTCGCTGGAGTACTGGTAGAAGCCGCATGTTCCAGTACGAGCACACTCAGAGTCGAATAGGAGGAACTCTCTGGAATAGTACTTTGCAGTACATTGAAAATTCGCCGATCTTTTTTGCTCCTAAAATTGAAACTCCTTTGTTAATAATGCACAATGATGCCGATGGTGCAGTACCATGGTATCAGGGAATAGAACTTTTTGTGGCTATGCGCCGATTGCAAAAGCCATGTTGGATGTTGACCTATAACGAAGAGGCACATAATTTGCGCAAACGCCCTAATAGAATGGACCTGTCTATTCGAACCATGCAGTTTTTCGATTACTATCTAAAAGGAGCTGCAGCTCCAGCCTGGATGGTAGATGGTATTCCTGCGGTAAAGAGGGGGAAATATGATGGTTATGAGCTGAAGGAGGAGAAGAAGTAAATGCATCAATAGGGAGAAGTTTGTCGTATGGACATGAATCCTCTTTATTGTATTTAATTTGCGCTTGAATTAAATCAGGCTAAAACACATTGCTAAATGAAAAAAGCCCGGAACTTTTGTTCCGGGCTTTTTTACTAAAACTACTAACCTAAATTTCTATCTAAAAACTACTTGTACATGTTGCTGATTTGTTATCAGCTAATGATACAAAAGTAGGGTGTATCTTTGTTAAGGAGTAGTAAAGGACGTTAAAGAAGTTTAAATATGGCACCTGAAGTGAACCGTGATCCTTCAAGGTTTCTTTTCTAAGATGGAATATTTGAATTATTCATCAGGAGTAAAGTTTTTTAGGATTTGAAATTTGCCATTTTCAATTTTTACTGCATTTCCCTGGTTGTTGTATGCAGTATAGAAAAAAGTCCCGGCAAATACTTGCTCATCGTTGCGGTTAATGTTTATTTCTCCAATTTTTTCTGAAGTGGGATTCGTCCAGTTGAAGGCGTTGGGAGTATAGTAAATATCACTATTTTCCGGGCCTTTTTGGTAATTGATAAAGTTGGCATTGGGATATCTGTTGGTTGTTCTGTTTATAGTGTAAGAGCCGTTTTGTTTGGAGAGAAGAATATCAACCTGAAGTGCGGTTTGATTATGGTTCGCTGAAAATCCAGATATTGAATCCTTGGTTGTTGAATCGTAACCGGAAAAAGTTGTGATATTGTAAAAATTGGCTTCGAATTCTTCGCCATTTACAGTGGCTTTAACGTAGTAATCTTCTGCAGTGAACTCTTCCTGGTAATCATTACTTTTTTCACAGGCGCTAAACAGAAACGTTGATCCCAATAGAAGAAAGGTGATAAGATTGATTGCTTTCATAAGATTTCAGTCTTTGTATTGTTCGTTTTTTATATGTAAACAGTATGTATGACAATGTTAATAAATTTATTTGGTTGTTCGAAGGTGATAGCAAAATAATTCTGTTTTAAGAAAAGGCAGAGAGATTGAAGGTGTTGTTGTTTTGAAGGTGCTTTTAAATGAAGGAGTTGTTCGAGGATGGAAGAAAAATCCCGGAGCATCTGCCCCGGGAAAACAAACTACTAATCTAATCAACTAACCAAATAAAGATTTTATAACCTTGACCTGATACAAATATAGTATGGGGTTGAGAACTTTTGGGTTACGTTTTCGTTAAGAAAATCCTAAATATAGGAGAATCGGTATGATGAATGGCAGTGTTGATTCTGTTGTTGGGATCAGCTGAAGCTAGTTTGATTAGCATGGTTACTATACGTACTCAATGTTCAATACATGAAAAAAGCCCGGAACATCTATTCCGGGCTTTTTTCACTAACCACTAATTACTAACCTAAATCTATCTATGAAAAACTACTTATTGCTTGTTTTTATCTTACATTACAAATATAGATGGAATAGAAGTTAAGGGATATGAATGAATGTTAAAGAAGTTTAATGAGAGGAAATTACCATTTGGTAATCGATTACAATTCGAAATATAAGGGTAAAAGAAAAGCTTCCGTATTTGGAAGCTTTTGCTGTATGAAAGTTTATTTGATTTTTCGAAGAACTCTATCTGCAGCTTGGAGGATCTTCAATTTTAAGGTTTGGGGATAGTTTGGATGATTTTGGAGAAATTCCAGAGTGATTTGTCCTGCTTTAATGCTGTTGTGTCCACCATAAGTGGCATTTAGCCATGATTTTGGAAAGAAGATATCACCTGTTTCCTGGATTTCTTGCAGTAACTCTAAACTGTGACGAAGGTATTTCTGTGCATGTTCTTGACGCAGGGGATGATTCAAGTATCCAACCGCTTCGGTTACCCATGGTTCCTGTTCCCTGTTTTCTGGTTTATCCAGACTTTTGAAAAAGTTATCCCGAACTTCAGTGTCAGGGGAAAGACTTGGCAGAATAAATTCCAGTCGTGCTTTCCGGTCAGGGTTCGAAATTCTGGACACTTGAATTAGAAGAATGTTCCCGGCTTTTTCCTCCATTTTAAGTGCAAGATGACAGGCTAATGATGTAATGCGACGTTCGGAAAGGTGTAATCCTTTGATCTTTTCTTTTCCGTCCCAGATACGGTAGAGTCGGTTCAGAGAATTTTGTGTTTGAGAAATTGATACCAAAGCACTAAAAAAGGAACTTTTTAAACCAGCATCGGGAGTGGTCTGTATTTGTTTCCAAAGAAGTGTTTCCAGTTTTTGTCCAATTTTTTTTCGCTGATTAGGAGTAAGATAATTCCAGTACACAGCCTTGGTGTAGGAAAGTATTCTTTCCTTAATCAGGATGTTCTCTTCTGAAGGAAGGTTTTGTAAGACCGCTGGAATAAATTTGTCTCCATTGATAGTACCCTCCACTAAATTTTCGTAAAGGTTGAGCCAGCAAGTACCTCGTAATATCTCATTCTTCAGTTTTGATACATTCTTCAGGAGGTAAGATTTGGAAAATTCGTTCATCTTGAAATAACCATAACCTTGTCCTTTGCCATTTAGAACAATGTAATCGGGTTTAGATAAACCAATTGCTTCAGCTATTTCTGAATTTGGTTGGGGTATGTTTATTTTGATTTCTTTGGATTGATTTCCATATCCTAAAATTAGCGATAGATCCTGAGACCAGATTCTATTTTTTCCTTGTAGATCTACCTGGTGAACTATCAGTTTTGAAATTTTATTGCCTGAATCCATCTGGATCTCTGAATAAAGATGAGGTCTGTTTGGTTCATCCACCCAAACCCGGCTCCAGTTTTTCAGGTCGAAATCGGTTTTAGCATCCAAAAGAGAAATCAGATCTTCCCAGGTGGCATTTCCATAGGAATAGTTTTTCAAATATTCACGAACTCCCTCCTGAAGCCTTTGTTCTCCCGTAATCTTCTCTAGATTTCGCATTACAATGGGCGATTTGTGATAGATGATACTTCCATATAAGGTTCCTGCATCTTTCAAATTGGGTAGCTGCTGGTTTATGGGATTTGCTCCGGTGGTGCGATCCACGCTATAGGCACTGGGGTAATGATTCATTAAAAAGTTGAGCTCGTGGTTGATGTTTGGAAAGCTGGGATTCACAACCTTGTCCGCCATAAAATTTGCAAATACTTCTTTTAGCCAAACCTGGTCGAACCATTTCATGGTAACCAAATCTCCAAACCACATATGGGCTGTTTCATGAGCGATCAAATTGGCGCGTTTGAGCAATTCTGTTTGTGAAGGATCCTTTTCAAGGAAGAGGGTTCGAGCTTTGTATAAAGTTGCTCCTGTGTGCTCCATGCCTCCGTATTGGAAGGATGGGATAGCAATCAGATCGTATTTGGCAAAAGGATAATCAATTCCTGTATAGTCCTCCAGCCAGTCCAGCGAGTTGAACATCATGTTAAAAATGGCGTCTACATTGTTGTCTAATTTTTCAGGATCGGTTTCGCGGTGGAAGAGGGTGTAGTTTTTCCCTTTGTGTTCCCTTGTGATGGATTCGAATTTTCCGGCCACAAATGAGAAAAGGTAGGTTGGCAGTGGTTTGGTTTTTTCATAGGAATAGGTAGTACGGTTTCCTTGCTCCGATTTTGTCTTTAGCTTCCCATTTGCTACAGCCACCCATTGTGTGGGGATTTCAAGACGCAGTGTGAAAGCGGCTTTTAGATCGGGTTGGTCGAAGCAGGGAAAGGCTGTTCTGGCTCGGTCAGGAACAAAAAGTGTGTAGAGGTATTCATGGTTCCGGTTCAGAGAGTTAGTTCCTGCCTCAAATTCAATATGGATATGGTTTTTCCCTTTTTTCAATTCAGAGGCAGGAATCACCAAATGTTCTTTTTCAAAATAGTATTGGCTCTCGGAACCGTTGCAATTAACAGAATGGATTTTACTAGCCTTCTCCCGAAAATCGATTTGAAGATCCTGGTCTGTTTTATTCAATTCGAAGTACAAGTCCTCCTTTGCCATAATTGGTTGATCTTTTTCTTCCGGAATGGAGAAATAAAGCTGGTACTCGGGGTTCGAGATTCTCTCTTTTCTGTATTGGGCCAATTCTTTTAGTACACCCTTTTCAATAGGGAGGGGAGTGATCTCTTTGCAAGCTGGCAATAAAATCGTAATTACTGCAAGACTTAGAAGTAGTTGTTTCATTGTGGTTTGATTTAAGGTATTTATTGTTATCCGGTTGGATGGCTGATGGAGTAAATCTAACAAACCTGTGGAGGCAAAACAAGGGATACTTATTAAAATTGGTAGATGCAATATCTTGAGCTTGGATTCCCCAAGCCTTTTTCGCAGCTTTGTATTTCTAAATTTAATATTATGAAGTGTTTTTTTGGCATTGTTTTTTGCCTTTCAATGTGGTCGTTTACTGTTAGTAGCAAAGAATTGACCGGTAATTTACTCTCGGAAAATAGAACAGATACAGTAATTCGGTATGCGCCTAAACTTTTGACCAATCGTTTGCCCAAATTAGTGGAGGAGCAGTCAGGTATGGCTTGGCATCAAGGTTTGTTTTGGGTGATTAATGACAGTGATTGTCAACCGGAAATAATTGCTTATAACAAGCAGGGTGGAATCCAAAAGCGCGTTGAGGTAGAGAATGCTAGAAATATAGATTGGGAAGATCTGGCTGAAGATGAGAACTACCTATATATAGGTGATTTTGGAAACAACCACGGAAATCGGAAAGATTTACGGGTATTGAAGGTCTCGAAAAAGGCGATGAATCAAGGTGGTTCGGTGAGGGCTGAGGAAATCCGTTTTGCATGGGCTGATCAGCAGGATTTCTCCAGAAGAACACATCGAAATAATTATGACTGTGAAGCTTTCTTTGCCTGGGGGGATTCTTTATACCTGTTTACCAAGAATTGGGCCGATTTGAGAACCCGGTTGTACGTTCTGCCCAAAACTCCAGGGGAGTTCAAACCCCAGGTGAGGGATGAATTTGAGATTGATTTTTTGGTAACCGCTGCCGATATTTCTTCTGACGGCAAGACGATTGCCCTTTTGGGATACAAGGATTATCTTTCGTACATGACTATTTTTTCAAATTACAAGGGAACAGAATTCTTTAAAGGAAACAGTATTCGGGTGGACCTCAGTTCTCTCGGTGCTTGTCAAACGGAGGGAGTGGTATTTGGAGACAATAATCAGCTATTTATCTCTTGTGAAAAATCTATGACCCCGCAAGCCCTATACCAGGTGGAGTGGGAGCAATGGTTTTCTTTTTCGGGACATTGATTTTGAATTCCTTAAAAAGCTTGTACTTTTGTAGCCCATTTGCCCCTTAGTTCCGTATCTGTATTCAGGGCAGAATAGTATTGTATTTTAAATAAGTTTGTGTTGAAAGATAAATATAAAGAGCTGTTTGATAAGGGAACCGATTTGCCTTTGGTGGAGGATTTCTATACCATCCAGGGAGAGGGATACCACACCGGTAAGCCGGCCTACTTTATTCGTATTGGCGGTTGCGATATTGGATGTCGATGGTGTGACAGCAAGATTTCCTGGAATCCGGAACAACACCGTTTGATTTCGGTGGAGGAAGTGGTCCGTAAAGCGGTTGAATCACCTGCTAAAGCCGTTGTGGTGACAGGAGGAGAACCTTCCTTGTACAACTTGGAACCACTGTGTACCGAGTTGAAGAAGCACAATATTGAGAATTTTCTGGAAACTTCAGGAGCCTATGAGATAACTGGAGAATGGGACTGGATTTGTGTTTCACCCAAACCGAACAAACCACCTGTTCCTTCTTCTTATGCCAAAGCAGATGAGTTGAAAGTGATTATCCATGATTTGGAAAGAGACTTTGAATGGGCCGAGGAGCATGCGGCCAAAGTGGGAGAAAATTGCCTGCTTTATTTGCAATCTGAATGGAGTCAATACCTTCACAATGTCAAACCCATTGTAGAGTACGTAAAGCAAAATCCAAAGTGGAACATCTCATTGCAGTCGCATAAGTTTATGCGCATTCCATAAATTAGAACGCATTTTTTTTTTTTTTTTTGAAGGGCATGCGAGATATTCGGATGCTCTTTTTTTTACCTTCCAGAGTCGAAGACCTGGAAGAGTTATATTTTTACTTACTTGCTTTCTCTTTCTTTGGAGGGATCGGTACCGGTTCTCCCAAGAAGTAAGGCTTCTTATGAATAATGTAAAGGTCCAGAAACATTTTTACCCGTGCAAACCATTCGCGAGTATTGGTTTTGAAACCACTGTATCTGTCCACATTTTTTGCGTTAAATCCAATTGCATGGATTCCATGGTAATGGGCAATGTATAAAGCTCTTTGGTTGTGGAATGATTGTGAAATGATGGTTATGGAATCCTGGCCAAAAACTTCATGACTTCGAATTACGGAATCAAGTGTTCGAAAACCGGCGTAATCCAATATGATACGTTCGTTTGGTATGCCTCGTTTTACCAATTCTCTGCGCATTTTCTCGGGTTCGTTATAGTTTTTTGCCCGATTATCACCACTTACCAGCAAATAGTTAACCTTTCCTGATCCGTATAAGGCTACAGCTGCATCAATTCGATATTTAAAGTAAAGATTGGTGCGGCCATCTCGAAGATACTTACTTGTACCCAGAACCATTCCAACATGAGTAGCAGGAACTTTTTCAATTTCTGAATAAAGCCATTTTTTAGTTTTTAGTTGAACGGTTAGATTGCAAGCAAAAACCATTAAGCCCCCCATTAAAATGGATAAGAGAATAAGACGGATGGCTTTGGATTTCTTTTTCATGTTTGTTTTGAATTGCTCCTGTTTTGATTGGGAATTGATATGGATTCAAAGCCCATGGTGTTCAAAATTATTGGTATTGAAAAGAGTAGTATCGATTGATTCATAGGGCTGTAGGTGTCTTTTGGATGTCTGTGTAAAGTTACATTTTTATGTGAATACAGGAAGAATAAATTTATTTTGTTACGTTTTAAATTAGTGAAATATTTCGAGATGAATATTATGTTTTAACAAAAAATGGGGATCTTTGTTGTACAAATTTAATAAACCAGAAATAAAGCTATGGAAAAAAGTATCAAAGGATCAAGAACCGAGCAAAACTTATTGAAGGCATTTGCCGGTGAGTCGCAGGCACGAAGCCGTTATACCTATTTTGCAAAGCAAGCTAAAAAGGAAGGTCTGGAACAAATTGCGGCTCTTTTTCTGGAAACGGCAGAGCAGGAAATGCAACATGCCAATCGTTTTTTTAGTTTTCTGGAAGGTGGCGACGTGGAGATTACAGCAGCTTACCCTGCTGGAAAGGTGGGGACTACTGCTGAGAATTTGAAAGCTGCAGCTATGGGTGAAAATGAAGAATATACTGAGTTGTATCCTGAGTTTTCCCGCATTGCAGAAGAGGAAGGGTTCAAAAAAGTAGCAGTTGCATTTAAGTTGATTGCTAAAGTTGAGCAAATGCACGAGGAGCGCTATCTGAAGCTCTTGAAAAACGTGGAAGAAAATCAGGTGTTTGAAAGCAAAGAGACTGAAAAATGGTATTGTCGAAAGTGTGGTTATGTTCATGAAGGCAACAAGGCGCCTAAGAACTGTCCCGCTTGTGAACACCCTCAGGCTTATTTTGAAAAGAAAAGCGAGAATTACTAGACACGAATAGATTTGTCCAAAATAATAAAAGTGTGAAGTTGTAGAAACTTCACACTTTTTCGTTTTACTGAATTAGATTCGAAATGCTTGGACGAATTTTTGTAACTTTAAACTTCAAATAATTTAGGTTAATATCCGCAGATGTTTAAAGAATAAAACAGATGAGATTTATTAATTATTTTTTAGATTAATTGGTATAAAATTCTTTACTACTATGCTCCGAAATATCCTTTTGGTTTTGTTTGTTATCTGTATCCTACCAAATTCGGTTACGGGGCAAAATGGCTATACAGTAAAATCTTCTAAAGCAATTAAAGCATACGAAAAGGCGGGTGATTTATTTCAGAATGGGTTGAAGCAGGAAGCTTTAAAGGAATTGGATGAGGCGCTAAAAAAGGATGATAAATTTGTTGAGGCTTGGCTTTTTAAGGCAGATGTTCTCCATGAGATGAATCAGGAGGAGGAGGAGATATTTTGCTATCAAAGGGCTATTGATATTGATCCGGATTTTTTCCCAAATGTACACTTTAATTTGGCCAATGCTTTGTATCGTAGGGGGGAATATTTGGATGCAAAAGAATCCTACCATACCTTTTTGACTTTTATTCGTACATCCTCAAGAAATCAGAAGCTGGCGAAGAAATATTTGAGGAATTGCATCTTTGCACTGGAAGCAATCAAGCATCCTGTAGACTTTCAGCCGTATGGTCTGGGGGATAGTATCAATACTTCTTACGATGAATATTGGCCAAGTCTTACGGCTGATGAGGAGCACTTAATTTTTACATCTCTTGTTCGTAAGGATGTTACTCAACCTTTTGGAGTGAAAAATCGCCAGGAGGATTTTTATGAATCCCTGAGGGACGGTGAGCATTGGAAAAAAGCCATACCGGTCGGTGCACCTCTCAATTCGGAAGGGAACGAGGGAGCACAAAGTATTACTGCTGATGGGCGATTAATGTATTTTACTGCTTGTGGGCGACCCGACGGACGGGGGAGGTGTGACATTTACTATTCGGTGAAACAGGGAGATCGCTGGGCACCTCCGGTTAATTTGGGGGCTCCGGTAAATACTCCTCATTGGGAAGCTCAACCCAGTATCTCTGCCGATGGAAGGGTGCTGTATTTTGTAAGCAACCGAAAAGGAGGAAAGGGAAAAATGGACATTTGGCGATCCAACCTCATGGAGGTGTTGCCGAATGGACAGCAGCGATGGTCTAAACCTGAAAATCTTTCTTTTAATACGCGGGAGAATGAGATGTCTCCATTTATTCATGCCGGAAACACTAGTTTGTATTTTGCTTCTGATGGTTTAACCGGAATGGGTGGTTACGATCTGTATCATGCCCATCGGGAGGGGAAAACTTCCTGGAGTAAACCAGAGAACATGGGGTATCCAATAAACACTCATGGAGATGAGATGGGGCTGATTATTAATGCTCGGGGCGATAAGGCCTATTTTGCCTCCGACAGGGAGGATGGCCAGGGCCGGGATATCTTTCAATTTTCATTGCCTGATAATTTACAGCCCGTCCAGGTGTCCTATTTAAAAGGGCGACTTTTTGACGCCTTAACCAATGTGAATCTGAAAGCTGATGTGGAATTGGTTGATCTTCAAAGTTTGGATACCATTGCAATTCTTCAATCCGATCAAATCACAGGAGGCTATTTGGTTTGTTTGCCTGCAGGGAAGGAGTATGCCTTTAATGCTGGTGCACCCGGATATTTGTTTCATTCCGAACATTTTTCAATGAAGGAAGGTGAAGGCGTTATGGATCCCCAACATCTTGACATTGGTTTGAAGCCCATTCGTGAAGGCGAAACGGTCGTTTTGCATAATGTGTTTTTTGATACTGACTCATGGGAATTGAAGCCCGAATCTCGAGTTGAACTAAAAAAATTGGCTTTGTTTCTGCGTAAGCAGAGTCGTATCCGTATTGAAATCGGTGGACATACCGATAGTACTGGTTCCCGGGATTACAATATAGAACTATCTAGAAATAGAGCAAGATCAGTATATGAGTTTCTTTTGAGTTTGGGAATAGGTGAAGATCAATTGAGCTTTAAAGGATATGGTGACACAAAGGCTATTGCTCCGAATGACACAGAGGAGGGGAAAGCTCGAAATCGGCGAACTGAGTTTAAAATTCTTGGAAAGTAAATTCTTATCACTGGAGTTGTTCAACTTCGCCAATTTTACATCGATAGAAGGAAACGATTCGATAACTTTGAAAGAGTTTTATAAAATATTCATTATATGAACCCTATATATCTTGATTACAATGCTACTACTCCTATTATTCCGGAGGTAGCAGAAGCAATGCGCCCCTATTTGGACGTCTACTTTGGAAACCCATCCAGTTCACATACCTACGGTATTGAAACCAAAAAGGCTGTTGAAAAAGCTCGGAAGCAGTTGGGAGCTCTACTCAATTGCTCTTCCTCCGAATTAATCTTTACCAGTGGGGGGACAGAATCCAACAATTATTCTTTGAAAGGCTTTGCCTATGCCCACAGAGAAAAGGGCAACCACATTATTACTTCTACTATTGAGCACCCTGCTGTAATTGAGGTGTGTCGGTTTTTGGAAACCGAAGGATTTGAGGTGACTTATTTGCCTGTAGACGAAACAGGACGGGTTCAATTGGAAGACGTGGAGAAAGCGATTCAATCAAATACCATCCTAATTTCGGTGATGTTTGCAAACAATGAGGTAGGGACCTTGCAACCGATAAAAGAAATTGCTGCTTTGGCTCATGCCCATGGAATTGCAGTGCATACCGATTGCGCCCAGGCTATAGGAAAAGTTCCCGTAGATATTGAAGATCTGGGAGTGGATATGCTTTCTGTTGCCGGCCACAAATTTTACGGACCCAAAGGAATTGGAGCCCTTTTTATCCGGAGTGGGGTGGAATTGCAAAAGCTGATGCACGGAGCTGATCATGAACAAAACCTTCGTGCGGGAACAGAGAATGTTCTGGAGATAGTAGGTTTAGGGAAAGCTGCTGAGTTGGCTCACCGGGATTTGGAAAAAACGATGAAGCATGATGGACTCCTGCGAGAAAGATTGCGAAAGGGGATTTCGGATCAATTGGAGGGGACTTTTAAGATTAATGGGAATGACACTTATAGGTTACCCAATACCTTAAGCATTTCTTTTGCGGGTATTGAAGCCAATGCAATCCTATCGGGATTGGAGGAAGTGGCTGCCTCGGCCGGAGCTGCTTGTCATACTGACTCAATTGATGTTTCGGCGACCCTGTCAGCAATGAATGTGCCTTTGGAATATGCTATGGGAACCATTCGCTTTTCTACTGGTAGATATACTACCGAGGAGGATATTGACCGGGCAGTGGAAGCCATTGTGCGTACGGTAAAGAGTTTGCAACCCCAGGCAGCTCCTCCGGTTTGTGAAATACCGGAATCAGAAGAGGTGAAATTGACTCGTTTTACCTCAGGTTTGGGGTGTGCCTGTAAATTACGCCCCCAGGCTTTGGAAAAGGCCTTGAAAGGATTAAGTCAATCGAATGATCCACGAGTTTTGGTTGGAAATGATAAAGCAGATGATGCAGCTGTATACAGAATAAATGAGGAGTTGGCGATGGTGCAAACCTGTGATTTCTTTACTCCCATTGTAGATGATCCTTATCGCTTCGGACAAATTGCTGCCGCCAATTCTCTGTCGGATATCTATGCAATGGGGGCCAAACCCTTGTATGCACTTAATGTTGTTGGATTTCCTTCTAACCGTTTGCCTTTGGAAGTATTGAACCGAATTTTGAAAGGGGCTGAAGACAAAGCAGCGGAAGCAGGAATTTCAATTATCGGTGGGCATACTGTGGATGATGCCGAGCCAAAATTTGGATTGGTAGTAACAGGAGAGGTACACCCTGATCGGATTCTTTCCAATGATAAGGCTTGTGTTGGGGATGTTTTGATTCTGACAAAGCCTTTGGGGCTTGGGATTATTGCTACCGCAGGAAAACGCGGTCTTGCAGATGAGAAGACTTTGGAGTATGCAGCAGACTTAATGGCAGAATTAAATGCTGTTGCAGCTGAAGTGATGCACAATTATCCGGTGAGTACCTGTACTGATGTTACTGGTTTTGGGCTTTTGGGGCATCTTAAAGAGTTGACTCAGGGCAGTGGAGTGGAAGCGGAGATTTGGGCCTCAAGTGTTCCGGTTATCGAAGCAGCTCAGGAATTCGTAACAGGAAACGTAGTTCCGGGTGGGACACTCAACAATATGGAGTTTGTAAAATCGATAGTGGAGTATGAGCCTGAAATTTCAAAAACTGATCAGACCCTGTTGTGTGATGCACAAACATCGGGTGGTTTGCTGATTGCAGTACCTGAGGAGTATGCTGAAAGTTTGTTGAACGAATTGCATTGCAAAGGCATATCCCGGGCTGCTAAAGTTGGAAAAATTACTTCCCTTGGATCTGGAAACATAAAAGTGGTGAAACATCCATAAAAAGAAGGAACTAAAAAGCCAGAAGTAAGAATTTACTCCTGGCTTTTTTTGTCTCATATATTATTTGGAATTAGAAGCGATTTTGAAGGCTGGACAAAATTTGATTTCCTGCCTCTATACTACTATTTTTTAAGTACTGATTCAACCAGCGTATTTCTCCGTTTTTCTTATAGTATTTCTCCTTTTGTAACCAGTCTTCAGTATAGGAAATAATAGCAGGAGTACCTTGTTTTCCGTATTCAGGAATGCTTTTGTAATAGATATCCTTAACCTCTGCCATTAGTTTGTTATCATTAGCCAGAATATAAAGAGTAAAAAACATTCTGGTTTGAAAGGTCGAGGTGCTTTTACTTAGGTTGATGTTTTTGTGAGCTTTAAAAACAATATGGCCGGTATTGGAATTTTGATAAGTGATCTTACCTTCCAATTCGGATTTATTGTATTGAATCCATTCCAGGGAAGTATTGAATGCTGCAGGCTTCGATTGTTCTGTTTTTTCGATAAGTTCAATTTTCAGGTGGCCTTCCTTATTTAAATGAACCTGAATGGCGTTTTGAGCATTCAAAAAGTTTAAACTGAGTAGGATGGAGATGATGAGAGTGATAGATTTCATATACGATGGATTTGGTTGATATCTTTTCTTTGATCTGGGAGCTGCTATAATTTAGTGAAAATTGAAAGGAATTCAAAGATTTTTTTCCTCAGCGGTATTTGTAAAATACATTTGCTTTGAGGGCCTGGAATAAGTGTTGCTGAGTAATTGTTTTGTTGTGAGGAGTTTGAGGATGAAGTTGAGCTTCGAAGACGAATTTGGCAAACTTGACACTTGTTTTAAATTGACGAAGATCCTATTTTTACTTGTGAAAGGAATTCAGAGAGGATTTAAATTAGATGAAAGATTCAAAAGCCTTGTTCTTTTGTTGTAGGAATTTCTTAAATTGTGAAAGCATTTAAAGGATGTAAATTGTATTGCATATTAGGTACTTGAATTTCTCCATTTTATTCAAGTTTTAAATATGGTTTTAGTTGTAAGTAATTAAAAAAGGGACTTCTGTCCCTTTTTTGTTTTGAATTGGTTCCCCCTTATTTTTTGATTGTTCCTGTTTGTTCGGTACGGTGTTGCTGCAGTACCAATTGTATATATGCCTTAATTTTTTTTTCATTTAAGTTTGAATAAAAAGCGGTGCTTGTGTTGAATTCTGCGTTTACAGGGGCTAATGGGGCAGGTGTTAAAATCCCTTAAAACCCCAGAAAAACCAAAGGATTTAAAATGAAATATTCTACGATTTATTAATTTTGTAGAAAGAGAAGATAATCCCCTGAGAAAAGATAATTCTATGACCAATTCTTTACCGTACCGCATTTTTATTTCCTTTTTGTTTGTCCTGCTTTTTGCTGGCACAGGCTGGGGACAACCGCGCAAATTTCAGCAGACTCATTTACCTCCCTTCCTGAATCAGAATACTCAGTGGGCCGATTCTGTATTGAAGGTGCTTTCTCCTGATGAGCGAATTGCACAGCTTTTTATGGTGGCAGCCTATTCGAATCAGGACAAAAAAAGCGCAGACAGGATTGCTAATTTGATTGAACGATATAAAATTGGAGGTTTGATTTTCTTTCAGGGGAATCCGGCCAACCAGGCTCGTTTGACCAATCGGTATCAGGCTGTATCTAAGGTTCCTTTGTTGGTGGGAATGGATGCGGAGAATGGATTGGCTGCTCGTTTGAAGCAAACAATTCGGTTTCCCCGCCAAATGATGCTTGGAGCCATTCAGAATGATGAATTGATCTATCGGATGGGGCAGGAGATAGGACGGGAGTGTCGTCGTTTGGGGGTTCATGTAAATTTTGCTCCGGTTTTGGATGTGAACAATAATCCCCGTAATCCTGTAATCAATGCCCGATCTTTTGGCGAAGATAAAATTAACGTAACCCGTAAAGGTTATGCCTATATGTTGGGAATGCAAAAGGAGTATACTCTGGCTGTAGGGAAACATTTTCCAGGGCATGGAGATACGGAAATAGATTCACATCATGATCTTCCGATTTTGAATCATTCCAGGGAGCGTTTGGATTCACTGGAATTCTTTCCTTTTAAGAATCTGGTTAATTACGGGATTGGGGGAATGATGGTTTCGCATTTGAATGTCCCGGCTTTGGATTCTGTACAAAATGTGGCGACACTTTCTGCCCCAACCATCAACGGAATTCTAAAGGAAGAAATGGGATTTAAAGGGCTGGTTTTTACCGATGCCTTGAATATGCAGGGTGTTAGAAAGTTTTACAAGCCTGGAGAAGTTGATGCTAAAGCCCTATTGGCGGGGAATGATGTACTTCTCTTTTCTGAAGATGTACCAACTGCGATTAAGGAAATCAAGGCTGCCATTGAAAGAGGAGAGATAACCCAGGAGGAGGTTGATCAGCGCTGTTTGAAAGTGTTGAAAGCCAAAGAGTGGGTAGGACTCAACAATTTTAAGCCCATTGATATGAACAGGCTTTGGTCCGGGTTGAATACTCAGGAGGGCTTGTTGCTTCGGAGAGAATTGGCGGAGGCAGCCATAACTTTGGTGAAGAACAACAATGACCTTTTGCCATTGAAGCGATTGGATACCTTGAGAATTGCTTCCGTCGCAATGGGAACTTCTATTCGAAATCGCTTTCAGGAATATCTGGGACGTTATGGTCAGGTTGATTTTTTTCAGGTTCAAAAGAAAGCTTCCCCTGAGGCTTTCAATGCAATTCTTAAGAAGCTTAAGCCCTACGATTTGGTTATTGTTAGCAAGCACGACAGTGACCTGAGGGCTTCGCGGAATTTTGGAATCACCAAACAGACTGTAGATTTTCTTTCAAAGGTGGTTCAGGAGAAAAAGGTAATCTTTGATCTTTTCGCCAATCCTTATGGTTTGGATAAGTATAAGGATTTGGATAAGCTGGAAGCAATTTTGGTTTCCTATGAAGATACAAGGGAAGCGCAAATGGCTTCTGCCCAAATCATTTTTGGAGGCTTGGAAGCCAAAGGCAAACTGCCTGTGACGGTGAATGGGCAGTTTCCGGTAGGAACAGGTGTTTTTACACCTCACAATAGATTGGGCTATGCGGTGCCGGAACAGGTTGGAATGAAAACCCTTGAACTACTGAAGATCGATTCTATTGTTAAAGATGCTATAGAAAAAAAAGCAACACCTGGTTGTCAGGTGTTAGTTGCACGTAAAGGGAAGGTGGTTTTTCACAAGTCCTATGGGCATCATTCCTATCAAAAAAAAACGGAAGTTCGGAATCCCGACCTCTATGATTTGGCTTCTGTGACCAAAATAGGAGCTACTGTTCCTATTTTGATGCAGTTAGTGGATGAGGGGTGGATTGAGATTGATAAGTCTTTAAGTGAATATCTGCCAGAGCTGAAAGGGAGTAACAAAGATACTTTGCTGTTACGGGAGATATTGGCACACCAGGCCCGGCTTCTGCCCTGGAGTCCCTTTCATTGGGAAACAGTAGATACCACCAGTTTGGTTGGGCCTTTATTCAGTAAACGAAGGGGGCCCTCTCACACAATTAAAATGGCGAATCGATTGTACATGAACAAGACAATTCGGTTTCAAAGAGGGATCTATAGTTCCAAACAATCGGAAGAATATCCTTTAAAGGTGGCCAATCATCTTTTTATTAATAAAAATTACCCGGATACTATTTACAAAAAGATCATTGAATCCGATCTGAGGGAGAGAAATGGATACAAGTACAGTGACTTAGGGTTTATCTTGTTTCGGAAATTGATTGAGCAAACCACAGGGGAGCAGATGGAGGCCTATACCAATCGACATTTGTACCGGATGTTGGGGGCGGTAAGTTTGGGGTATCATCCTTTGAAACGGTATAGTGTGTGCCGTATTGTTCCTACTCAAAACGACAGGGCTTTCCGAAAGCAATTGTTGGATGGGTATGTACATGATCCAACAGCAGCAATGCTGGGGGGAGTATCAGGGCATGCCGGATTGTTTTCCAATGCGGCTGATTTGGCCAAGTTGATGCAAATGTATCTTCAAAAAGGAAGTTATGGGGGAGAAACCTATATTAGCCCGGAAACCATAGATCTGTTTACCGGTCGTGCTTATCCCGAAGGCAAAAATCGAAGAGGAATCGGTTTCGACAAACCGGAATTGGATGCAGAGAGGAATGGGGGACCTACTTGCCCCGAAGCTTCGCCTGAGAGTTTCGGCCATTCAGGTTTCACCGGGACTTTGGCTTGGGTAGATCCAACCAAAGAATTGGTCTACATTTTTCTTTCCAACCGTATTTGTCCCGATGAATTCAATATCAAACTTTTGGAGATGGATGTGCGTACAAAAATCCAGCAAGTGATTTATCATTCCATTTTTGAGGTGGAACCATTGACTCACACCAGCTCTTTATATTCTCCTTTACCATTTGGAATAGGGGTGCTTGACTAATGCAGCATTTAAGTACCGGGTATCATCGGTTACTTCTTCGCCAAGCCAAACCGGTTTCTCAAAGTATTCTTCCTCGCTTTCCAGTTCAATCTCAGCAACAATCAGACCCTCATTTTCACCATGAAAAACATCTATTTCCCAGGTGTGTTTTCCATAGTTTACAAGGTGCCGGTGCTTATCAATGAAGTTGGGCTCGCAAAGTTCCAGCATTTCATTTGCATCATCAAGAGGAATCTCATACTCGTATTCGGAACGAACAAGTCCTTTTGAACCACTCTTAATGGTAAGAAAGGCCGATTGATCAGCAATCCGGATTCGAATGCTCTTGGAAATCTCATTGGTGAGGTAGGCTTGTTTAAGTGCTTTGCCAGTTCCTTTTAGATCTAGTTTCTCCCGGTGAACCAGGAACTTTCGTTCAATTTCTTTTGCCATTGGTTTTAGGATTGGAGTAAAACTTATTGCCTACAATGCGCAGACCGTCAAGGGTTAGAGATGGTTCAAAATGAGTGAAGCAATCAATCATGGGATACATTATCGAAGCCATACCTCCTGTAGCAATTACATTGCAGGAGCCTTCCAATTCTTCTTTCATCCCTTTAACAAGAGATTCGATAAGACCTTTGTAACCCAGTACGATTCCAGCTTGCATAGCATGAACCGTATTCTTTCCAACAAAGGAGGGAGGAGCCACCAATTCCACGTTGGGCAGTTGAGCGGTTTTTTGTGATAAGGATGCCATTGCGGTTTTTAATCCGGGAGCAATGGTTACGCCGAGTATATTACCGTTAGCCTGTATAACTGTAAAAGACAGAGCCGTTCCGAAATCTACAATGATGCAATTGGTTGAATATTTATTGTGAGCAGCTAAGGCATTGGCTACTAAGTCAGTTCCTATTTCGTAAGGATTGATAATACCGATATCCAATCGGGGATACAATTTGGGGCCCAGGACAAGTGGTTTTTGGCCGAATAGTTTCTGAATCATCTCACTGATGGGGAGGATCAGAGAGGGAACAACGCTACTAAGAACTACTTTGTCAATGGAAGAAAGATCAATGTTACGACTGGAAAGTAAAGTGCGATAGATCACTTCGTATTCGTCGGCAGTTTTATTGGCTACCGTATGAATTCGGAATTGTTCCATCCATTGATTGTTGTGAGAGAGTCCGCAAACCACATTCGTGTTTCCTATGTCAATTGCCAGCAGCATGATTATTTCAGTTTTAGATAGTTGGGGTTAACCAGGTTTTGAGTTCTATTATTTAGCCAGAAGGATAGGAAATTATCTCCCGCTTCCCGGGCCATTTCAATTCGTGTTTCAATGGTGGCCGTGCCAATGTGAGGTACCAGCACCACGTTTTGCATTTGAAACAATTCCGGGTGAATTTTGGGCTCCTCTTCGAATACATCAAGAGCTGCGCCCGCAATGCTTCCGGTTTTAAGTGCATTCACCAGTTCGACTTCGTTCACTACCGGCCCGCGAGCCGTATTAATCAGGAAGGACTCCGGTTTCATTTGCTCCAGTTCCGCCTTTCCAATCAGGTGATGAGTTGCTTTGGTTAGGGGGCAATGCAGGGATACAACGTCAGACTGTTGAAGTAAATTTTCAAGCGAAAGATATTCTGTGTTTAGTGAGGTAGATTCGTCTGCAGAAATAGGCTTTCTGTTATGGTATACCACCCTCATGCCAAAAGCGCGGGCTTTTTGGGCAACAGATCGGCCAATTTTACCCATTCCAATAATACCAAGTGTTTTGCCTCTTAAAGTATGGCCCAGGTTTCTCATTACTCCCCATTCGAAATCAGAGTTGGTACGGAGCAGATGATTGCATTCCGATATCCTTCGCGAAAGCGATAGTAGTAGGCCCAGAGTTAGTTCCGCGGTGGGTTCGCATACTGCTTCCGGAGTATTGCAAACGGCAATCCCCATTTGAGTCGCTGTTTCAATATCGATATTGTTGAAGCCCACTCCGTAATTGCTTACGATTTCCAGTTGTTGTCCGGACATCAGAATATCTTTGTCCACCGGCCGGTTGAAAATGGATAGCAACCCATGATGGGAGGGAATTAGCTTCATAAGCTCCTCTTTGGTGAAAAAAGGAGAGGTTGGGTAGGTGACTTCAAAGTGTTCCCTCAGCTTTTTTAATCCTTCCAGGGGAATTTGGTAGCTTACTAATATTTTTTTTTGCACAGATTTTCAGAGTTTTGTTTTCGGATTCAACCGATATTATTCCTTTAACAATATTAAATATATTTTTTTAGGAATGATAATTGGAACGAGAATTTTAATTCCAAACAAAAAGTTAATGCTTTGAGTCTTGTAACCTGAAGCCCGTTTTTTTGCGAGAATTTATCAATACTTTACCATTGTTTCCCTGTATTCTGAATATGGAAAAAGGGCACGAAAACCAATGGGGTTCGTCCCTTTAAAGGTTTCAAACTTACAATAATACTAAAGCGGAATATTCCCATGCTTTTTTGGTGGATTTTGTTCACTTTTGTTCTCACACATTTCCAGTGCTTGTATCAATTTGTACCGGGTTTCTTTTGGGAGTATTACTTCATCGATATAGCCCAATTCTGCCGCTTTGTAGGGATGAGCAAAAGTATCCCGGTAGTCTTCAATAGCCTTGGCCCGGTCTGCCTCATTTAGTTTTTTGTGCATGATATTAACAGCTCCTTCGGCGCCCATTACGGCAATTTCTCCTGTAGGATAGGCGTAGTTAATGTCGGCGCCTATGTGTTTGGAGGCCATTACATCGTAGGCTCCACCGTAAGCTTTTCGGGTGATTAGGGTGATCTTGGGGACAGTAGCTTCGGCAAAGGCATATAAGAGTTTGGCCCCGTGCTTGATAATTCCGCCAAATTCCTGTGCTGTCCCCGGAAGGAAGCCGGGAACATCAACAAAAGTGACCAAGGGGATGTTGAAGGCATCGCAGAAGCGAACGAAACGTGCAGCCTTGATGGAGCTTTCGATATCCAGTACTCCTGCTAAAAAGGCAGGGTTGTTGGCCACAATACCAACCGACCGTCCACCAAATCGGGCGAAACCAATCGTAATGTTTTGTGCGTAAAGGGGCATTACCTCGAAGAAGTTGTGATCGTCTACCACGGTTTCGATAATGTCCTTCATGTTGTAGGGTTTGTTGGGATCGGCCGGAACCATAGCCTGCAACTTCTCTTCCTCTCGATGAATGTTATCGGTACAGGGTTTGATTGGAGGATCTTCCATGTTGTTGGATGGCAGGAAACTCATCAGTTCCCGTAGCATCATCATAGCCTGTTCATCATTATCGGCTGTGAAATGGGCCACTCCACTTTTTGAATTGTGGGTGAGAGCTCCACCTAATTCTTCCTTGGTAACTTCTTCGTGGGTTACGGTTTTAATAACATCCGGGCCCGTAACAAACATATAGCTGGTATCCTTCACCATCATTATAAAATCGGTAAGAGCCGGAGAATATACAGCTCCACCGGCACAAGGACCCATAATGGCCGAAATTTGGGGAATAACACCGGAACCACGAACATTTTGATAGAAAATATCGGCATAACCGGCCAGACTCTGTACTCCCTCCTGAATTCGGGCTCCTCCCGAGTCGTTCAATCCGATAATGGGGGCACCCATTTTCATGGCCAGTTGGGTTACTTTCACAATCTTGTCTGCATTGGCTCGACTTAAGGAACCTCCAAATACCGTAAAATCTTGAGCGAAAACATAAACCAGGCGGTTATCAATTTTCCCATAGCCACAAACCACTCCGTCGCCAAGTATTTTGTTCTTCTCCATTCCAAAATCAGTGGAGCGGTGAGTAACCATCTTGTCTAATTCTACAAAAGTTTCCGGATCCAGCAAATCATCAATTCGTTCCCGCGCAGTTTTCTTGCCGCCTTTGTGGTGCTTTTCGATTCTCTCTTTTCCACCGCCTTGTTCGGCTGTTTGATTTAATTCTTCAAATTTTTTGATCTTATCTTCAAGTGTTTGCATTGTTTCCAGTTTTAAATGTAAGCCAAACGTATTCCCCTAATCCAAAAACAGGTACTATTCGATGAATACAAGCGGTTGGTTGCCGCTAACGGTTTCCTCTTCCGCCACATAAACTTCCTTAATTATACCATCCTTCATGGCTTTGTATTCACTTTCCATTTTCATGGCAGAGATGATAATCACGGTATCTCCCTTTTTTACTTCATCACCCGGGCCAACGGGAATTTTTACCACCTTGCCCGGCATAGGGGAGGAGATTGTGTTTTGGGTCGCTTCCAGGTTCGACGAATTTCGGGCATTTAAATATTTGGTTTCCGCATCTATTATTTCGGCTTCGTAGGAATGGTAGAAAGTATTAACGGAGTATTTCTTTGGCGAATCGGTTTCGATTAATTCCACATTATACGATCGCCCCTTAAAGAGTACGGAGTAGATGCCTTTCTCTACCTGGTTTAAATCCAGATCATATACGTTGCTATCCACAAGTATTTTAACGTGGTTTTTCTCCCGGTATAATAGCTCTACGTTGGCGATTCGATCTCCCAGCTTAATTTCCAATGCCATAATTTCTTATTTTTCGGGGTTATCAATTTGATCTTAGCATACCTTTCTTCCGTCCGAAGTCCTTCCATTTGCTTGGAGTGGAGAATTGAGCTGCACTATTCTGACAGTTTTTCAACTTGTCGGTATAGTCCATAAAGGCGGTTACTATGGCAAGGTCTTCGAAACGGCGTTTGGTTTCATCGGTTGCCATAAGGAATTCCTCATTGTCTTGAATAAAATGGGTGTCGTATTTTCCATTTCTGAAATCAGGACAATCCATAATTCGTTCCAGAAAAGTAATTGAGGTTTTAACTCCTGTAATTTTATATTCAAACAGAGCCCGACGCATCCGTTCAATGGCTTCATCGCGAGTACGGGCCCAGATAATTAGCTTGGACATCATGGGATCGTAATGGATGGGGATTTGGTATCCTTCGTAAACATAGCCATCTGTTCTAACCCCCAGCCCCATGGGTTCTGTGATATGGGTGATCACTCCCGGACTGGGCATGAAGTTGTTTTCAGGATCTTCGGCATAGATCCTGCATTCGATGGCATGGCCAAATTGGAAAACCTCTTCCTGTTTAATGTTTACGGGATGTCCTTCAGCGATTCGGATTTGTTTCTTAACCAGATCATAGCCGGTTACCCTTTCGGTGATGGGGTGTTCCACCTGCAAGCGAGTATTCATTTCCAGGAAGTAGTAGTTGTGGTCATTGTCTACCAGGAATTCGATGGTGCCGGCACCCTGGTAGTCTACAGCTTTGGCGGCGGCCACTGCATGTTCTCCCATTTTTTTTCTGAGTTCCGGAGTCATCAGTGGGGAGGGGGTTTCCTCTACCACCTTTTGATGTCGGCGTTGTACCGAACATTCCCGCTCACACAAATGAACTACGTTGCCGTGTGAATCTCCAAGTATTTGAAATTCGATGTGATGAGGAGATGAAATGTATTTCTCAACATATACCGAGTCATCGCCAAAGGCAGCCTTGGCTTCGGATTTGGCGGCACGAAGGGCACTCAGAATATCTTCCTCTTTGTCCACCATTCTCATGCCTTTTCCTCCACCACCGGCCGAGGCTTTTATCATTACCGGCAGGCCAATTTCCTTGATTATGCGAAGTGCCGTTGCATCGTCCCCGAGATTATCTTTAGTGCCTGGGACAACCGGAACACCTGAATTAATCATGGTTTGGCGTGCAGTAATTTTATCTCCCATGGTGGCAATCACCTCCGGGGTAGGGCCGATGAACAGAATTCCTTCCTCCTGGCATCGTTGCGAGAATTCGGCATTCTCACTTAAGAACCCATAACCCGGATGAATGGCATCAGCTTTTGATATTTTGGCTACTTTAATTATTTTCTCAATGTTTAGATAGCTTTCGGCCGAAGGGGCGGGGCCGATGCAATAGGCATGGTCGGCGTAGCGGACATGCATCGAAGTTCGGTCTACTTCGGAATACATTGCTACGGTGGTGATTCCCAGTTCTCTGCAGGAACGCATGACCCGCAAGGCAATTTCGCCCCGGTTGGCGATGAGGACCTTCGAAATTTTCTTGGTCATAATTAATTGTTTAAAAACTTTGGTTAAGTAACTCCTATGCTTGGTTAGGGCATGTTTGATTGTCAGAGTTGTTATTCTTATTTAGATTAAAGTTTGTTCAATATAACGAAAAAAACTAAGTGTTCAAGTCTCTAGATATAACGATGATTCCATGGTGTGTTGTTCAGTATGTTTGTTGGTGCCCTTAAGGTTAGTCTTTCAGGCTATTAAAAGTTATTCCAATTTTTTTAGAAATAAGGAAAAAAACACCGGTAATTTTTCTTTAATGCTTAAAAATAAGTGCAATGCAGTAGTTGGTGGTTGATTGTGATCAAGTGAAATTAGTAGTTCTGATATGGGAAAGATTGGTATAGGATCTGTTTAACCCGAGGGGAAGGGGAGTTCCTTCACCTTCTTTCCTAATGGGTAATATTTTTGGATATCCGTACCTGTTTTGAAAGTGGTCCGTACCTGTTTCGAAAGTGGTCCGTACTTGTTTTGAAAGTGGTCCGTACCTGTTTTGAAAGTGGTCCGTACCTGTTTCGAAAGTAGTCCGTACTTGTTTTGAAAGTGGTCCGTACCTGTTTCGAAAGTGGTCCGTACCTGTTTTGAAAGTGGTCCGTACTTGTTTTGAAAGTGGTCCGTACCTGTTTTGAAAGTGGTCCGTACCTGTTTTGAAAGTGGTCCGTACTTGTTTCGAAAGTAGTCCGTACTTGTTTGGAAAGAGATCCGTACCTGTTTATACAAATAGTCCGGATCAGTAGTGAAAGGATCCGGACTATGAGGTGAGATTGAGAAGTGCATTTTCTATTCCACTGGTTCGGCAATTTCTTCCTTCGACGCAATTTTAGTAAAATCAGCACTACCTAATTCTTTTTGAAACAGTTTGCCTGGTCGAAAGGATACCTTAACATTTTCAATATGACTGGCGTGGAATTCTTTTTCGTTTTCTACCCCCTCACTTTTGGCCAAGAGGTTGAGGGTTCCAAAATCTCCCAGGTCTACTTTGTAACCATCGGTAAGGGTTTTAGGAATAATTTGAAGAAAACCTTCAATTGTACTCAGGATATCCATTGCATTCAAGCTGGAACGATCGGCTATTTCTCTTGCGATGTAGCGAAGATCTCGTTTCCCTTTAATGTTGATGGAAGCATAGTACTTTGGAGCAGCTTCCCTGTTTTGTGGATTCACACGGGGAATCACTTTATAATTTATACTCATGTTATTAAGAATTTAATGTTAAATTAATCTATTTCTTTATTTATACAATTAATTTACAGTAAGTTCCGATTAAAGTCAATAGGAGTATAAAATAATTTGTCAGAAAATTCCGAAGCAATAAAAATTGTATCGGAAAACCAGAGATATAGGAGGTTGCAGGACTAGCTGACTGCTGATTAAGTCTAAGAATATTTCGTTATGTTTTTTTTTCTATGGTGCAAATGTATTTGCGGGCGATAATTACATTAAGATCATGAGTAAATGCTCATTTGGTAAGACCTTTTTGTCGTTGCTAAAGGACGCTTTTGTTTTCGAAAGGAACCTTTACATTTATGGAACTTGCTTGCATCCCAGATATATTACCGCCCTTGTTGATTTGTTTGTGAAGTTATTCTTTTACGCCACCGAACTCAAACCCCAGGCTTTCGATTTCCTGTTGAATTTGTTTTACATCAATATTTTCACCTTTGATTTTAAGTAGCTTTTGTTCCAGGTTGACTTCGGCCAACTCGATATTGCCGAGGGCACCGATGTGCTTTTCCACGCTCATTTTACAGTGGTTGCAGCTCATGCCGTTCACCACAACTTTTTTGTTTTCCATAGTGAATGTATTTACAGGTATTATTTCCTGGTTTGATTTTTTGGATTGATACTTTCTCCAATAACCATTTAGGATAAGAAGAACCAGTGTGATACTGCTACCCCATTGCAACCATTCCGGGAGCATGAAATGTCCTTCGTGGCCGTGCATGTGGGCATGTAAACCTTTCATCTCGAACCATTCTCTTGGCAGGAGGGTATCGATTAGCATTCCAAAAAAGAGAGCTCCGCTAATGATGGAAATCAGGTAGGCAATGGCTGTTTTTTTGCCCAATACTTTATGGAGAACCGTAATGGTAGCAGCATTGGTAGCAGGACCAGCCATCAGAAATACCAGGGCTGCACCGGGTGAAATACCCTTCATCATTAATATGGCAGCCACCGGAACCGATGATGTGGCACAAATGTACAGAGGGACAGAGGCGATTAATATTACCAGCATGCCGACCCAGTCGTTGCCAATAAAACTGGAGAAGAAATCATCAGGTACCAGAACCGAAATGGCCGCAGCCAATAACAAGCCAATAATAAGCCATTTGGAGATGTCCTGAAGGAAATCAACAAAGGCATATTTAAACAAGGTGTAAAAAGCAGAATGCTTTTTTGTATTTTGAGAACTACTGCAGGAACTTCCGTTGCATCCGCAATCCTCCTTCTTTTCCTGGCTGTTGTCTTTACAATTGGAGTTGGAACAGCAGGCCTCTGCTGCAAGGGACAGATCAGTACCAGGTTTTACGATCTCCCCATTCTCCTTTTTATCGTAACGGTTGGCAAGCAAGCCGCCCATCAAGCCTGTCAGTAGTGCAATAATAGGACGCATTAGTGCAAAGGGAAGGCTTAACAAAGAATAGGTTACCAATATGGAGTCCACTCCGGTTTGTGGTGTAGAAATCAGGAAGGATACCGACGAGCCTTTTGACGCGCCACTTTTATAGAAGGAGATTCCTGTAGGAATTACCCCGCAGGAGCATAAAGGAAGAGGAATTCCTATCAGTGAGGCATTCAATACCGAACGTGCAGTGCGCTGTCCCAAATAACGATCGATGAATCGCTGGGGGAATGCGACTTTCAAAACCCCTGCAAAGAAGAATCCGAGCATCAGATAGGGGGACATTTCGTTTAGAATGTCTATGAAATCGATGAAAAATTGTTGAAGGTATTCCATGTCTTACTCTTGTGAGATGATATTGAATGGCAAATATCACCTGTTAATTACTACTAATTTATGAATGTTTGCTTCGCTAAACACTAGCAAAGTATGGGTTTTTACCTTGGAATAACAAATTTTAGATGTATAAAAGTATATGGATACCTTGATGTTTTTAAATATGCCTCAAATTGTGAAAAAGGGTAAGAATACCAACATCTTGGTATTTCACTTTAAAAGAACTTAGTTTAATTTAGTGATTGCAAACAAAAAGGGGCTTAAGAGCTTCCTGTATATTGATTTGTTTAGAACCACTGATTACATAGAACCAAATTTTATGATATGATTGGAAGTTTATCTGAAATATCTACAGTGATAGGATGATAAATTCCTTAGGAGTTGTTTTTCGTTTATTAGAATTGGATTGATTAATTTTCCCCGGTTGAAGCAATTAACCGGGGCTTTTTTCCCTTTTCATCTACTATTGAAAGAATAGGTGCTCAATCAATATTCGTAAGCCAATACCAATAAGTACGATTCCTCCTAGTATTTCGAATTTCTGACTGAACTTATCTCCCAGTTTCTTACCAAGAAGCATTCCCAGCATTGAGGCGATAAAGGTTACGATTCCAATGGCCAGAATGGGGATGATGATAGCCAAATCCAACAGGGCAAAGCTTACCCCAATTACCAGGGCATCAATACTGGTTGCAATGGATATGCCTATGAGGACCATTAGTTTTAAGGGGTTGAAGTTGTTCTCTTCATCCTTGCCGTTTATGCTTTCCCAAATCATTTTTGCACCGAGAGCACTGAGTAAACCGAAAGCAATCCAATGATCGTACTCTTTGATGATGTCCTTCAATCCAAGTCCGGCGTACCACCCAATCAAGGGCATTCCCGCCTGAAATACGGCAAGAAAGAAGGCAATTTTAACCGCCTGAAGAAATTGAATGCGTTTGATTGCCAGACCACTGCTCACCGATGCAGCAAAAGAATCAACCGACAAACCAAGAGCGATAAGAAGAATACTTATAGGTTCCATTAAACGATCTAATATTTGCTGCAAATATAGAGTAATGATTCTTTTATGACCAATTGGGAATTGGTGTTTAGTACCTGAGAATTCTATTTAGAAACTCTCTAAGTTGCGAACTTTTTGGCGAGTCAAAGAGTTGATTGGACGCACCTTGTTCCAATATGGTTCCTTGATCTACGTAGGCAATGTGGTCGGCTACTTTTCTGGCAAAGCCCATTTCGTGAGTCACCAATACAATATCTTTCCCTTCTGCTTTCAGTTCTTCGATCATTTCCAGTACTTCGGCGGTAAATCCCGGATCAAGAGCTGAAGTGGGTTCGTCCAGCAGAAGTAGTCCACTGCTGTTGGCAACGGCGCGGGCAATAGCAACGCGCTGCTGCTGACCTCCCGATAGTTGATGGGGATATTTGTGGGCATGATCTTCCAGTTGAAACCGGGATAGTAGCTGCAATGCTTTCTTTTTGGCCTCTTCCGAAGTATAATGCTGAACTTCCTCCAGGGGGAGGGTAATGTTTCGCAAGGCGCTCAAGTGCGGGAAAAGGTTGTAGGCCTGGAATACGACTCCGATGGTCTTTCGGTATTGATGGAGAGCTTCTTCATCAAAGGATAGTTCTTTTCCGTTAATTGCAATGTTCCCCCCTTCTGGTTTTTCCAGTCCTGCCAAAATCCTGAGGAGAGTGGATTTTCCTCCACCCGATGGGCCGATGAGTACTAAAACCTGTCCCTGGTTAATTTCCAGCTCCGCATTTTCTAAAACGGCAACCTTGCTAAAGGATTTACTAAGGTTTTCAATCTTAATTTGCATAGCTGAATTTTTTTTCAAGACGATTAGACAGAAGAGAGATAGGAAAGGTAAGCAACATGTAGCCCAACGCTAAAGGAATATAGCTTTCCAGAGTGGAATAGGTATAGGAATTCACTTCCTGTGCATTCATGGTCAATTCGGATACCGATATGATGGAGAGCAGGGAAGAATCCTTGATAAGGGAAACAAACTGCCCTGCCAAAGGTGGTAGAATACGTTTAAAAACCTGTGGGAAAATGATAAATCGGTAGGTTTGAATCCGGGTAAAACCCAACGACTTTGCAGTTTCCCATTGTGTGGGATGAATACTTTCAATTCCTGCCCGAATAATCTCCGAAACGTAGGCTCCGGCAAAGAATGCCAGTATCATAACTCCAACCACATACCGGTTCTCTAAACCGAAGGCATCGGCAAAAACATAGAAGAACAGGAGGATTTGAACCAGAAGGGGAGTCCCCCGAATGATTTCGATGTAGAGTTTGCTGAATAGCTTGATGGGAAGTAGTTCAGACCTTTGTCCCAGGGCAAATAGGATCCCTACCAGTAAACTAGTGATGAGGGCAAAAACAGAAAGAAGAACTGTAACTCCAAAACCTTGGAAGAATTTTTGCCGGTAAGTCCATACTGCATCCCAATGGAAATCGTATTGCAGTTGGGTAAAGACGAAGGTGCTCACTAATGCCAATAGAAAAAACAGGAGAAGCCAACTGAAGGTGTAGGGGATCCAGGCTTTTTCGTTTTGGGCAGGTAGTCGAAGTAGGTTCATGTTTGCCTAGTTTTGAGATTGAAAAAAGAAGGGAATGTTCTGCTCGCGAAAGGTTTCCCTGATATCAGCGAGGTATTTTTCACTTAGTTTTTCAAAACCTCCGGATTTTTGAAATTCTCCGATGAATAGATCTACCTTTTGTTTGAGGGCAGAATCACGGTGACGAAAAGCGATGCCCCAGTATTCGAAATCATTCTGAAAGGGTTGAAGAAGGGCTTTGGTTTGTTCCGGATGCTTCTTCCAGTTCCGATAAACGGTCATTTGGTCGTAAAGAAAAGCATCTGCTTTTCCTTGTACTACCTCTAAAACGCAGGTATTTTCCTTGTCGAACAGGAGTAGTTCTGCTTTTGGAAGATTTTTGGATGCATAGATATGGCCGGTAGTTCCTTTCTTTACAGCAATTCGAATCTTTTCCCGGTTTAGATCCGATACATTGGTCACATTGGACTTTTGGTTTGCCAGTATGGTTAGGAATGATTTGGAGTAGGGGATGGAGAACGCTACTGATTTCTCTCTTTCCGTGGTTATTCCCATTGAGGAGATAATCATGTCTATTTTTCCGGTTTTGAGGGAAGGGATCAAACCATCATAGGCGATGTTAACAATTTCTATTTTTTTGTTCAGAGCTTTACCTATTTCATGTGCAAAATCGACACTAATTCCTGTTGGAACTCCTAGTGTGTCCGACATTTCAAAGGGGGGATAAGCTAATTCCATACCAATCTTTAAAACATTATCTTTTTTCTTCGAGGTTTGGCACGAATAGTTAATTCCAAGTAGAATGATACTTAGAACAAGTAGTGAGATAATCTTACGCATCCTGTATATATTCAAATTATTTTAGGTAAAGATGCGAAAATATTTTTAGCTGGCCGATTGATGCACTCTGTTTCCTTTGCTGAGAGAGAAGGAGAAGGTGCTGCCAATATTGGGTTGACTTTGCACCCATATTTTGCCTCCGTGTTTCTCTATAAATTCTTTGCAGATGATGAGTCCCAATCCACTGCCTTCTTCCTCATTTGTTCCTGAAGTGGAAATATTGTGATCGATTTGGAACAGTTTGGCTTGAATTTCAGGACTGATTCCGATTCCTGTGTCCTGCACTGCAATTTCCAAAATGCCATTGGTCGATTTTGTTAATATGTTTACTTCTCCGTTGAATGCAGTGAATTTTATGGCATTGCTAATCAGGTTTCGGAGAATGGTGTTGATCATGTTCTGGTCGGCAATCACCTTTGTTCCAGGTTTAACGAATGAATTCAAACGGATTCCCTTTTCCTGTGCTTTTAATTTAAAGATCTCCAGATTTTGTTGAATTTTCTCATACAAATCGAATTTTTCCGGTTGGAAATCCAGATTACCTCTCTGGGAATTGGCCCATTCCAATAAATTTTCAAGAAGGTTAAAGAGTTTGTGAGAAGATTCATTTAATGCAGAATTGTATTCTTGTAAAACTGATGTATTCGCCTTGCCTTTAAGCTCCTCATTTAGCAGATCGGAAAAGCCGAGGATGGCATGAAAAGGGGAGCGTAAATCGTGAGCAATAATGGAGAAGAATCTGTCTTTTGAGGCATTTGATATTTTCAGTTTTTGATTGATTGTTTCCAGCTCTTTGTTGAACTTATTAATTTCTTTATTCTTTTGGACTTTAACCCGCATTAAGCGGAAAATGATTAAAGTTAACAGTAGAGCAACTATAGCAAAAGCAATAGAATAGTTCCGAATTTTCTTTTGTTGATTCAGTTGAACAGTCATCAAATTGTTTTTCATACGCAGCAATTCGTTCTCTTTCTCTTTTTGTTCAGATTCGAAACGGGTTTGCATCTCGGCGATTTTATCAATTTGCTCACTATTGTACAGACTATCCTCTAAATGGTATTGCTTAATTTTATAATCGTACGCTTTTTTAAATTGTTTTTTTTGGTAGTAGTAATTTGAAAGTTGACTTAAAAAGCGCGTTTGGGAGTCCAGACCCATAGTTTTGGATAACTGAAGGCCTTCCTGAATAAGCGGAAAAGCTTTTTCCTTCATGTTGTTATTCAGATAGATCCTTGCCAGGAATTCAAGATCAACAGCCAATTCTTTATTGTTGTTGCTATTACGATTTATAACGGATGCTTTGTTGATAAAGTAAATTGCTGAATCCTGTTGGCCTGTTTTGTAGTAGGCATTGCCCAAATTGCTGTATGTAATGGAGATTCCTGTATTATCTTTTATTTTTCGGTATAAGCGGTTAGCTTTTTTAGCGTATTCAATGGCTTTGGGGTAATTTCCCTGATTACGGGACATGATTCCCATGTTGTTTAAGACATTGGCCTGGATGGTTGTATTTCCTTGTTTTTTGGCGAGTTCCTTAACCTGGTTATAATATTTTATGGCCAGATCTTGCCTGTTTTGGTTTAAGTAGATATTTCCCAGGTTAAACAGTGTGAAAGTGAGAACTTTTTGATCTTTTAGGGAATCGGCCAGGTGATAGCTTTGAAGGTAATATTTCAGAGCCTGCTCCGAATTTCCCCTTGCCCAATAGATATTTCCAATATTGTTGATATTACGCAGTTTGAACTTAGAATTATTTACTTTTTCACAGTATAGGAGGGATTTATTAAAATTAAGAAGAGAGCTGTCTAGTTGTCCTTTGTAGTAGTGGTAGGCTCCGAAATAGAAATGGGATAAGAGGAGGTCTTTGGGAGATCCTGTTTTTAAAGCAATTGTATGAGCCCTTTTTAAAAATTGATTACTCTCATTAATTTTTCCCTGGATCTGGTTGATTATCCCAATTTTAAGGTAGGCATTCAGAACTTCTTTCTCGTTATTTTGTTTTTTAGCAGTTACTAATGCCTTTTTAGCAAATAGTAATGCGCTGTCTGCATTTATGTTGTAGTAATGATCTGATATTTTATTCAGTATCTCGGCTTGTTTCTCCTCACTGGCTTTGTTTAGGATGTTTTTTAAACTATCCGATGTATTTGTTGCAAAGCAAAAGTTTTGCAGCAACAAAACCAGTATTGTTGTACAAATTGAAAGGATTTGCATTTTTATTGATTTTGGAAGTAGAAAACTTAAGTATAGTTGTTTGTTAATCAATCGTGATTTTTAAATCAGTTTTTTGTGTTGAACGATTGTTTTGTAAAAAATCTTTAAAAGAAGCTTTGTGGGGGAGAAAAAGTTTTTCATTGCTAATCGGTTTAAGATGGTTGTTTCTGGGATTTTGCTCAATATAGCAATTAATGTGGTGTTCTTATACCTTGGTTTGAAAATATTTAGGCGAAAAGGAGGAGGAGGGAAGGGAGAGTTTACAATAAAGCCCGAACAAAATCTGAAAGGATTAGTTAAAATACCAGATTTTGTTCGGGATGATTTTTATGAATTAGCCAATTTCCAACATGCGTTGAATGGGCAATTGAGCTTTCTCTACAATGTCTTGAGGAAGTTTAACCTCAAATTGTTCGTGAAGCAGAGCATCGTGTAATCCTTGTAGGGTAACTTTTTTCATTGATCCGCAAATGGTTTTGGGATGAATCAGGATAAATTCTTTATCCGGATTGTCTTGTTGAAGTTTGTGAATGGTTCCCAATTCGGTTGCAATGATGAACTGTTTCTTTTCCGACTCTTTGGCATGTTTGATAATACCTGCTGTTGAATAGAAGTAGGCTTGATCCATTTCCAATACTCTGTCGTCTCCCGAGCAGTTGGATTCAGGATGGATCAGAATATCCGCCTCTGGATATTGTTGATGCATTTCCATTATCATTTCAGTGGTAATACGTTCGTGTACGCAACAATCACCACTCCATAACTCCATTCCACGACCGGTTACCTTATTGATGTAGGCACCCAGGTTTTTGTCCGGGGTAAATAGAATCTTTTTATCTGCCGGAAGTGCTTCTACTATTTTGAGGGCATTGGATGAGGTGCAGCAGTAATCGGTTTCTGCTTTTACATCAGCAGTAGTATTTACGTAGGATACAACCAATCCTTCCGGGTTTTGCTCCCGCCATTTCCTGATGTCTGCTCCAGAAATGCTTTCAGCAAGAGAGCATCCTGCTTTTTGAGCCGGGATGAGAACTTTCTTCTCCGGAGAAATGATGGCAGCAGTTTCCGCCATGAAATGCACCCCGCAAAATACGATTATGTCGGCATTGGTTTCCCCTGCCTGACGAGCCAGTCCCAACGAATCGCCAAGGTAATCCGAAAGGTCCTGAATAACGGGATCAGTATAGTAATGAGCAAGAATAACTGCGTTCTTCTCTTTTTTTAGCTCATTAATACGATTTATAAGCTCCTGTGTTTTCATGTTTGGGTAATCTGTTTCCTTTATAGTGGTTTTTTCTTTTAAATCTCTATATTTTGGCTGATGTCCAGAGCTGTTACCGAATGGGTGAGGGCTCCTACAGAAATTACATCTACCCCAGTGGCCGCAACCCCTTTTAATCTCTGGATATTCATATTTCCGGATGCCTCAACCAAAGCTTTTCCCTGGATAATTTTTACTGCTTCGCTCATCATTTCGTTGCTCATATTGTCAAGCATTATGATATCAGCGCCAGCTTTCAGAGCTTCCTGCACTTCTTGCAAAGTAGTGGTTTCCACTTCTATTTTAATGTGGCCTGGAATGTTGGAACGTACCTGTTCAACGGCCTTTGAAATTCCTCCCGCAATTTTAATGTGATTGTCTTTGATCATGGCCATATCGAACAGCCCGATTCTATGGTTGGTTCCACCGCCCATTTTTACGGCATATTTGTCCAAAATGCGAAGACCTGGAACTGTTTTGCGTGTGTCTAAGATCCTGGTTTTTGATCCTTCCAGCTCTTTCATGTATTTAGCCGTTTCGGTAGCAATACCAGACATACGCTGTAATAGATTCAAAGCCAAGCGCTCTCCTGTAAGAAGGGCGCGAAAGGTGCCTTCCATTTCTACGAGAATATCACCTTTTTGTACCGGATCACCATCCTGAACCTTAGGCATCCATTTCATTTGTGGATCTAGTTTTTGAAAAACTTTCTCGGCAATTGGAAGTCCGGCTACAATTCCATCTGCTTTTGCGGTCATGCTGGCCCTGGTGGTAGCAGTTTCGGGAACCAGGGATTCGGTGGTGATATCCCCTGTTCTAATATCTTCGCTAAATGCGTGATCGATTATAAAGTCAAGTTCCTGAATGTCTAATCCGATCTCTTTCATGTGATTTTGATTCATTTTTTATATGCCACCTGGAACATCCCGATCTGAACATTTACTTCTCTGAGAAGTGTTTGACAGAGATGTTTCATGTGTTCCTATTTTGTTTTTCTTATGCTTACGATACTGCAAATCCCGATGAATCGGGATCTGCAATTGTTTGATAAATATAGGTTCGATTTAATTTGTTTGTTTTGTGTCAACTGGAGTATGGTACATTTTTTTACCCAATTGCTGTATACTGTGATGCAGAAAATGATTGTTTTCCCCATCGAATTCCTTTCGAATATGTCCTCCGCGGCTTTCTTCCCTTGCCAGGGCGGCTTTGGTAATAAGTCTACAAACTAAAAGGAGGTTCTTTAAGCGAAGACTGAAAAATTCGTTTTCTTCAAAGGGAAATTTGTTTTCCAATTGAGTGAATAATTCCAAAGCTTTCTTCAATTCTTTTTCTTCTCTCACAATACCAACTTTTTGAGTCATAATTGCTGCAATTTGATTGTTGTAATCTAAGAAGGTATCGGAAAGCGAAGAGTTGCTTTTAAAGGAAGATTTTGGAAATGTGGGTTGATGACTGATATCTCTTTTATTCCTGGCATGATCAATGGCCCGTTTTCCAAAGACCAAACACTCTAATAGAGAGTTTGAGGCAAGTCGGTTGGCTCCCATTACACCGGTGGATGCCAGTTCACCGCAGGCATATAAATTGTTTATATTGGTCTCTCCGAAAACACCCGTTCGTAATCCTCCAACCATATAATGGGCAGCTGGAGCAACAGGTATTTGTTGGCACATATCTACGCCAAAATTCTTACACTTTTGATAAATGGTGGGGAATCTCTTTTTGATTTTTTCTCCGTCCAAATGACTCAACTTCAAAAAAACATGACTTTCGTTGTTGTTTTGCATTTGGGCAAAAATGGAGCGTGCTACAACATCGCGGGGAGCTAATTCTGCTAATTCATGCAAGTTTTCCATAAAGCGTTCCCCTTTATGATTGATCAAATGGGCTCCTTCGCCTCTAACCGCTTCACTAATCAGGAATGTTTCCCCTGTTTCAGAATAGAAGGAGCTGGGATGGAATTGAATGAATTCCAAATCGGCCACTTGAACACCGGCATTGTATCCCAGTGCAATGCCATCACCTACCGATGTTTCCGGGTTTGTTGTTCTGCTGTATATTCCAGAGGCTCCTCCCATTGCCAGAATTGTTGAGGGTGCCGTTACAAGAAATTCTTCTTGTTTTTGAGTATCCCAACTTCGAGATCCGTAGCAAATTCCATCTTCCACTAGTAAGTCGAAAATCATATGATTTTCATAAATGGAGATGTTTGGGTGTTCCTTTACTTTTCGGATGAGAAATGTAGAAACTTCTTTTCCGGTTGAATCTCCCCCTGCATGAAGAACGCGCCGTTTGTGATGACCTCCTTCCAATCCAAGAGCAAGTTCGCCGTTTTCGGTATCGAATTGCATACCCAAATCAATGAGTTCCTGAATTCGAACAGGTCCTTCATTAACAAGGATGTTTACTGGAGTATGGTCACACAAACCTCTGCCGGCCAGGATGGTGTCATCCAGGTGGTATTGTGGAAAATCTTCAGAGTCAGTAACTGCTGCGATTCCCCCTTGTGCAAAATAGGAGTTGCTAACATCAATTCCTGATTTTGTTAAGAGGGCTACACGGCCAAATTGAGCAGCATAATTTGCCGAATAGAGCCCTGCCAGGCCACTTCCGATTATTAAGAAATCGAATTTTTCGTGTAACATTAAAGCAAATTCTTGGTTTGTGCGAAAATAGAACATTTGTTCTATCCGAAAGGCAAAGATAGAAAGAATTTAAAGGCTTTTGTAATGGAATTGTAATTTCCCTCCAGTGTATGAGTAAAATTAGAGGCCTTTACCTTGTGAATAGTGGCACGAAATAGCTTCTTTTTCGAAACGAAGATTTGTTCAGGTAGAAAAGTGTAATGATTTAATTTTTTTGTAGGTTTTGAATAATATACAACTACTTAGCTCGTTTGTTGGTTTATAAAAGGTTACAGGAGTTTTTTAAGTAATTTTCGAACAGATGCAACAGATTCAAGTTTATAGGAGGCTGCGGTGTGTGTTAATCCCACTTTTATGGTTATTGCGGTTTTAGGTAATTCCCGGAACATGTACTCGTCGGTCCAATCATCACCTATTGCCATGATAAAATCAAAATTCTTGTTTTGAAGAAAATGCATGGCTGCTGCACCTTTGTTGATTCCACCACTTTTTACTTCAATAACCTTGTTGCCTTCCATTATTTCAAGATTATGGTTGGCTATAAGGGTGGTCAATTCAGCCTTCAGTTCATTTGCACGTAGTTCTGCCTGTTCCGGTTCGGCCTTACGATAATGCCAGACCAGAGAATAGTTCTTTTCTTCGATGAAGGAGCCTGGTGTGCGATCCACAAAATTCTCCAATATTGGTTGGATGATCGGTTTCCAGGAATTATTGACATTGGAGAGCATGATCCACTCTTGGCCAAACTCTTTCAACCAAACACCGTGTTCAACGATCAGGTTGATTTGATGTCCGGTGAACCATTCTTCCAAACTGCCCCGGTCGCGACCACTGATAATTGTTACCTGATTTTTTGGGTTTTTTTCCACTTCGAAAAGAAGTTGATGGAGCTCATCATCCGGTTTAGCTTCTGATGGAGTTTTGTGGAATGAAGTAAGTGTTCCATCATAGTCGAGGAAAATGGCCCGTTTCTTTGACTTGTGGTATTTCTCCTTTATTTCTTCAAGAATTTTTGATGATATTTTACTGGCGAAGAATGAGTTCTGTATCTCTTTGATTTTGTCCAGAGCTTTAACGAATTCTCCGGCCCATTTGTAAACATCGTAGCGCTTTATCCTGTCTTGCAGCATGATCATTCTTTCTCTTTGCTCATTCATATCCATGTTTAGAGCCAGGAAGATAGCTTCGGCAATTTCTTCTTTGTGGTTTGGGTTTATGATTATGGCTTCTCCCATTTCTTTACTAACTCCTGCCATTTCACTAACGATGATAACCCCAGTTCTATTGGTACGGGACGCTACGTATTCTTTAGCAACCAGGTTCATTCCATCTCTTACCGGAGTTATCAATGCAACGTCTGAAGAGCTGTAGAGTTCCACCAGGCTTTCGAAGGGTAAGGAGCGGTAAAAATACCAAATAGGGGTGTAGTTGACGCCGCCAAACTGGCCATTAATGTTACCAACCAACTCATCCACTTCACTTTTCAGTTGTTTGTATTGCTCCACTTCTCCTCGGGAGGGGACGGCCAGCATAACTAGAGAAACTTGCCCCTTAAATTCGGGATGTTTTTCCAGAAAAGAGGCGAAAGCTTTCAAGCGGTTTGGAATTCCTTTGGTATAATCGAGTCGGTCGATGGACAGAATAAGTTTCCGTTCAGGAGAGACCAGAAAATATTTTTCCAGTTCGCGCTGTAATTCTGATTTTTCCTGCAATGGTTTTTGAAGCACCTGAATGGACGCATTTTTGAACTTGTTGTAATCGATTCCCATAGGAAAGGCATCGGCCATAATAATTCGATCCTCCTTGTAGATTTTGTTGAAGGAGATTTCGTAGCCTAAGAGACGCCGAACACAGCTAAAGAAATGTCTTTCGTAGTCATAAGTGTGGAATCCGATTAGGTCTGCGCCCATCAAGCCGGAAAGTAATTCCGTACGCCAGGGAAGGATTCGGAAAACCTCATACGAGGGGAAAGGGATGTGGAGAAAAAAGCCGATTGTAACCGAAGGATTCCTTTCTTTTATCATTTGTGGAACAAGGAGAAGTTGGTAATCATGAATCCAGAGGGAATCTCCTTCCTCAAGAATTTCAAGGGTTTTATCGGCAAATTTCTGATTCACCCTTTTATAGCTTTCCCATTGGTGTGAATCGTACTTGATGTATTGAGTGAAGTAATGAAACAGTGGCCAGATGGTGTTATTGCAAAATCCATCGTAGTATAGATCCAGTTCCTTGCGCGTCAAATGCACCGATATGCAATCCTCCTTAGTCAACATTTCATCCGTTTGCTTCAATTCTTCCTCTTCAGATTCATCCTCAGCTATTCCGGGCCAACCAATCCAGTACCCTTTAAAATCCTTATATACAGAACGGATACCAGTTGCCAATCCTCCTACGCTGGGGATCAATTTTATCTGATTATTATCGGTTTTAATACTAAAGGGAAGCCTGTTTGAAACAATATGGATTCGGTTCATAAAAATAACATTTTGATGCTAGAAGAAATTAACTATTTTTCATTAATAATCAATGGAATAATTGTCTTAAATTTAGGTTAATTCAAAGTGTGTTTGATATGAAGAACTTAAATTATGGTGTTGTCGGGAATTGCAGAAGTGCTGCCTTGATTTCCGAAAAGGGTTCATTGGATTGGATGTGTTTGCCTCAGTTTGATTCTGCTTCGGTTTTTGCAAAAATACTGGATGAAAAGAAGGGCGGAAGTTTTGAAGTTATTCCCTCTCATCCCAAAAAAATCGACCAATTCTACCTTGAGAGGACAAATATCCTTATTACCCGATATTACTGCGAGGATGGAGCTTTTGAGATCCAGGATTTTATGCCTCGTTATAAAACAGATAATCAAAATCATTACGCCCCTCCTGATTTGGTTCGTTTTTTTGTATTGCTTGAAGGTGTACCTGAAATAACCCTAATTTATGATCCGAAATTGGAATATGCCAAAAGTCAAACTTATCATGAGTTAGAGGGGAATTATATTAAGTCTTATACCAAGATGGGGGATTATGATTCTCTTTATCTATACACTAGTTTTGATCGGGAAGATATTCTGGGAAGGAGTAAGATAAAATTGGATGCTGACAAATTTTGCCTTTTGGCTTACCATCAAAAATTGCTACCCCAAAACCATCAACGGATTTACCTGAAGTTACAGCGAACAAAGGTGTATTGGCTTAATTTGGCCGAGAAAACTACAGTGTTTAATAATTATAACGACCAGATTATTCGAAGTGCTTTGCTATTGAAGCTTTTAAGTTTTCGTAAAAGTGGTGCTGTTTTGGCGGCCTTGACTACTTCTCTGCCCGAAACTATTGGTGAGGTTCGGAACTGGGATTACCGTTTTTGCTGGATCAGGGATGCTTCTATGGTTGTGAAAATCATGACACAGTTGGGGCATTTGAATGTGGCTCGGGGCTATTTAAAGTTTGTTATTGATATTCTTCCCAAAAAAAGTGAGAAATTCCAGATTATGTATGGAATTAATGGAGAGAAAAAACTTACCGAGAGGGAGTTGGAGCATCTTTCCGGGTATGAGAATTCACGGCCGGTTAGGGTTGGGAATGCGGCATATATGCAAAAGCAGAATGATATCTATGGGATTTTAATGGATGTGATTCATCAGCATTTTGAGATGTTTGAAACCTCTTTGGAGCATAGTGAGGAGTTGTGGACTATTGTACGCAATATTATGAAAGTTGTGGAGGAGAATTGGCAGAAACCGGATCGAGGAATTTGGGAGATCAGAAACGAGGAGCGCCACTTCACTTTTAGTAAGGTACTTTGTTGGGTAGCAGTAGACCGGGCGATCAAGATTGCTAATTTGCTGAAAATGGAGTTGTTTGTAGAACCATGGATGGCACTTCGGGATGAAATAAAAGAAGATGTGCTTAAGAATGCCTGGTCGGATTCCAAAATGGCTTTTGTTCAATCCTACGGATCGGAAGATCTGGATGCTTCTGTTCTATTAATGGAACCTTATGGTTTTATTTCGGCGGAGGATGACAGATATGAGAGCACGGTTTTGTCCATTCATATTGAATTGGAACAGGAAGGGCTGATGTTCCGGTATCGTAACCAGGATGATTTTGGGACTCCCAGCTCAGCATTTACCATTTGTACATTTTGGTTGATAAATAGTCTTTACAAAATCGGTCGCAAGAGGGATGCAAGGCGAAAGTTTGAAAAGCTACAGACCTATGCAAACCATTTGGGCCTGTTTAGTGAAGATATTGATTTTGAATCCAAGAGAATGTTAGGAAATTTTCCCCAAGCCTATTCACATTTGGCTTTGATTGAAACGGCAATATTATTGTCGGAGGAAGAAGAGGTGGAGTCCCCCTTATTCGACTCCCTGGAATTTTAATGTTTCGGAACTGAAGGGGTGTAGTGGTTAATGGATGGTAAGGGTTTCCTCGAATTTCTCATTGGAATTTTCCGGTTGAGCTCTTATCAGATATTGACCGGGTGCCAACCGGAATTGCGAGTTGGAGATTTCGAAGATGTGAGGTTTGTCCTGATACAGTGACTTTTGTTCGATAATGGTATGTCCGTCCTGGTCCAGAATACTTAAAAGGATATTATGATCCTTGTATTTTGGTAAATGGAATTGAGCGTGAACATTTTCATACCTTGCATTGTAGTTTTGTTGTCTCAATTTTACGAATTCAAATTCCTGTTGAATACTATCCTTATTTAAGTCAATATAATCGGCAAAGAGGAAAAAACCTTCCAGCCCCTTGTATAAATTAACAGGAATTATTCGACCTGGTTTATTTAGTGCAATGGCATTAATAGTGGGATAGGAAACATCTCTCTGCATGGAGGGAGTTAGGTGAATGGTTTTCTCAAAAGTGGTTAATTCCGCATCGGCAAGTATGGCGGTTATTTTGTATGAACCAGCAGGAGCGGAAACCAATGATTGCAGAAAATCCGGCATGTTTTGTATCGAGTCGACTTTTGTGCTGTAATGTTGCAGGATGGCCAGATTGGATACGGACATGCCTAAGAGGCTGTCCTGAGTGTTCCAGGTTTGATAAACGATGGGGATATCCTGGAGGGGCAGGTTTAGGCCAAGTTCAATTTCCAGGCTTCCAAGCGGAAAACTATTGCTATCCAATCCTGTGATTTCATTATGATCAAATGTATTGTTTAGGTTTGCATCCTCCCAGTGAGTGAACAAATGTAACCCCTTAGGCAAATCTTCCTTTTTGAGTTCAACGGAATCTTTGGGAGTGTTTTCTCCTTGAATGGTAAAGTTAACGCTATAAGTGTTTTTTGAGTTTTCCGGGTTAATTGTCAGAATGTATTCGCCCGGAGGAAGAACTTTATCAATATTTGGAAAAGTGAAAATTCGTCCGGCAATATATGTCTTCTGGGAAGTTCGAATCAGATTTCCCGTATGATCCCAAATTCGGATTTTTAAAGGAGTATCCTGCGTAATATCTGGGTCGTATAGGGTCGCACTAAGACTTTCACCCGAGGCAAATATTTTCTTCCCTAAGCCGAAAAATTCATTTCGCTCAGCTGCCGAATTTTCATTTAAGTCTACCCATTTGTGATAGGTGAAGAGCCCCAAAGGAGTACTGTTGGAGAACTCTCTTTGTTGTTGATCTATCGTTTCCATACGGTTTTGTGTCGAAAAGAATACAGTATTGGACATTTTTGCCTGTACCGGATAAAGAAAATAGCCGACCAATAATAGGGAAACAAAGGCCTCTTTAAGAAGAGGGATCTTTTTCTGAAACTGCAAAAGTTGATTAATCATAAGCATCTCCTTAGTCGTTGGGAGTTAAAACGAATTTGAAGGCTAGAAATAGTTCGGGGCTCTTGTTTTAATTACGTGAGATATTGAGAGATAGTTGTAGCGGGACAGGCTAATGGTTTGATTTTTTTGATGAAATAATAAAATTTGAAGTTCGGGGCTGTAACAAGTGAAATGTTTCCCCGTAGCAAATATTTAATGTATTTGTTCCAGAAGGGAAGCTCTTCCTTATAACCAAGCGATTAACAAAATTAAAGAAACTGATATTACAGGCACTCATAGGATTTGTCTGGTTATGGTATATTTTTACATGAATTTTGATAATCATATTTAATATAGGATAGGAAGGTGAGAAATACTTCCTAGCCATATAGTGTTTTTCCTGTTTTCTTCTAAATTCCGAATAGGTTATATCTATTATTCTTCAACAGTGTTGGTGGGGGCATTCGGATCTTTTTTTATTTAACGAGTATTTTACCCCGGTAAATTTTTTCTCCTTCCAGGTTGATAATATGAATTCCAGGCTTTAGTTGGTCCCGGTTGATAAGAATATTGTTCCCCGTGATGTTGTTAATGATTCGAACAACTTTTCCGTTTGCATCCACTACGATGAGTCGGTATGTACTTTGATTGGGGTTGGAGAATTTTAATTCGGTTTGCTTAATCATAGGATTGGGGAAGATTAAGAATTCGTTTTCCTCTTTTTCTGCCAATGGATTTTCAATACCAACTGCTTTGGATGCATGGGAGCTGAAGATCCCGTTTCCATGGGTTCCTGCAACGATTAATCCATCCCTGCGGGTTTTCACCATATTGGTTATGGAATTTCCAATCTTATCCGGACTTTCTTGCTTCCATTGAGTGGTGTTGGATAATGTAGTTGCAGAGTATAGGCCAGTACTTGTGCCGACCAGGTATATTGTGTTTTCTGACGACTGAACTGAATTTATGTATCGTACGGAAGGCCCATTTCCTGACCCATCAGAGTTTTCTTCAAGATTTCCCGCTACCATAGTCCAGGATTGCCCTCCGTCTTGGCTGTAAAAAATACTTGGGACTTCGTAGTTGGAAAAAGTAACCATTACTTTACTAGCATCTTCCGGATCAGATTCAATGCTGCTTACGTAGGCTCCGGAGGGCATTAGATTTCCTGTAATATTGGTTTTAATCGGTTGACTAGTGTTGGCATTTTCCAATTTGAAAATTTCTCCGTTTGAAGTGCCATAGTATAGTATGTTTTTGGGGATGCTGGTTGATTCAAGAGCAGAGATCTGGCCTTCTACCTGGGTAAATTCCAGTTTTTCCCAATTTTGTGTGGCAGCCTCGTTGGAAAAAAGAGGTATCTCATAGATGTTCAGGTTTCTCCATAGGAATTGTCCTCCTGCAAAATACATTATTTCATCATTGTTGGCGTCAATTGTAAAAGGATTTATGAAGAGAAGGTTTTCCGCTCCTTGGGGGTCTACACGAGTCCATTTTTGGCCGGATTCGTCAGAGATTTGTAGAAAGGTAATTCCCGATTGAGAAGACACAAGATAGCTGTTTTTTGAATTATGCAAACTGGCATGCCCTCCGTCTCCGCTTCCTACTTGTATCCAGCTGGCGGTATTGGTTTCTTGGTCGGTATAGTAGGTGCCGTTATCTTGGAACCCTGCAAGGATTTCATCTGACTGGTTATCTTTTTCGTCAATTGCAACCGTATAGGCTTGAGTGGTTAAGTAGCCATTGTTTAATTTGGTCCAATTAACAGGAGTTTCATCTGTTTCTGAGGAAGAAAAGTTATTCGTAATACATATTCCTCCATCGTGTCCGCAAATTAGTGTTTGATTGTTCGATTTAAATACCAATGCATGTTGGTCTGGATGTTGGTTGGGATATTCACTTACATCATTTGAGGTGGCATAACCACCAATCCATTTGGTCCTAGTATTGGTGGAGAAGGCATCGTCGCTTCGAAACAGGTTGGTGCCCCCAATAAAAAGTACATTCTCATTCTTGGGAGCAACTTTAATTACCATATTGTAGGAGTTTTGAGAATCATATCCATTTACATCTCTTTCTCCTTCCCCCCTTGGAGGAAGATTGTTCGACCTGTTTTCCCAAATTTGGTCTTCTGATGAATTAAAGGTGAGTTTCCATAAACTGTGCCCTTGAAAACCACTGCCAGGGGTTTGCGCCAGAAAATAGGCCACCTTTGTGTTTGTTGGTGAGGTTGTAATTACAATTCGTCGGAAGGATGCCGGGAAGTTTTGAGGAGTAATATTGGTCCAGGAATTAATATCCCCTGATGTGGATCGAAAAATACCGTTAACTTCACCTCCGCTGCTTAAGGAGGCATACATTACTCCCTCCGAAGTGCAATGAATGTCGGTAAGAGGCGACCATTGGGAATTGTTGTTGGGGTTGCTGTCCAGAACCAGAGTCCAGTTGTTTCCCTGATCGGTAGATCGATATATACCTCCATAGGTAGCAACATAGACATGCCCGTTGGTGGGATTTATGCAGATATTCCAACCGACATCAAACCTTTCGGTAAAAAGAGGTGTTTGTTGCTGGTCGGTGAAATTTAGTTTGTTCCAGTTTAGGCCTCCGTCGATGGATTTGAAGACTCCTTCTCCGGAATAGAAAGCTCCGCTAGCACTTCCCGAACCGATGAATTCACCTGTAGTGTAGTACCATACGTTAGTTTGTCCCCCGCGGGGATCTTGGGCGATGGCTGTTACGCTTTGGTGATCGAGTGCTGCCGAAGTTTTGGTCCAGGTTTCTCCATTATCCGTTGAACGCCACATGCCTCCTGTCACTCCTCCGGCCTGGATGATGTTTTCATTTGTGATATCCAGAGCAAGCGCTCGTGTGCGTCCGCCAACATTGAAGGGACCTCTTCGATTCCAAACCAATTGAGATGCTTTAAGTGTACTTTTTAGGTTTGCTGCATTGTCTTGGATGAATTGAAGTTCACGCTTTCGTATGTTCTTGGGAATGATCCCTGATTTGGGATTTCTGAGCATCATTTCTTCAAATTGGATCCGTAGAAACGGATCGTCCTTTATGTGTTGGATCTTATTTTTCTTGTCAGCGATCTTGGCTAGTTTCAAGTGATTTCGACTGGGGTCAGTGAGTTGAAGGAATGTTTTTTCGGTAATGATTATGTTTTTCGTATGACTACTTTCGTGTACTTCTTTTTTATGGACGCCTTGTGATAGAAGAGCGATTGAAAAAGTAATTGTAAGACTGAGTAATATTTTTTTCATAAGATGTAATTTTTCAATTAATGAATAATGGAATTATGGTATTTGAGAATGGCTTTCGAGGAACCGATTTCTTCAATCAAATTGAACTGGGCTTTCATGGTAGTGTTTATTTTGAAATCAATCTTTTGGTTTTCCATTACTGTGAATCGAAATGTTTCTCCAGTAGAAAAGTTTCGGGTGATTCCCGAACCATAGCCTAAAACGGAAAGAACTTTTGCGTAGATGGTTATGTTCTTTCCTTGTTTTTCAATGGATTTGATTTGAAATTTCAGCCCACAGGTTCCCGGAGGAAATTTGGGGTTTGAAATTAAAGGGGGGGAACTAACCCTTTCTTTTCGTGGTACAGGTGTTTGATTTGGTGTCTTTTTACTTAAACAAGAAGTAAGTAAAAAGCTTATTAAGAGCATTGCGAGTACCAATAATCTCATAACACAGAGCTTTAGGAGGGAAAGCAACAGGCAGGGGTAGAACTATAGGGGGCTTTGTTACTATACGGAGATAGTAATAGATGAGGTTATTGTGTTTGGGATGTTTTTTCACATTAAGGCAAAAAAAAACCATCCCTCCAGGGATGGTTTTCTATATATTGACAAAGAGTTTACTTTACCAATAGTTTTCCTTTGTAGATTTTTTCACCTTGCAGGTTGATAATATGTAATCCCGGTTTCAATTGGTTACGGTTGATAATTACATTATTATTGGTTATGTTCTCAATAATTTTTACTACGCGTCCACTGGCATCCAAAACGATCAAACGGTATTGCGTATGATTTGGATTGGAGAAATTTACTTGTGCTTTTTCTCGCATTGGGTTGGGGTAGATGTTAAATTTATCCGATTCCTGCTGGTTTTCAAGGACGTTTTCTACACCTACCACATCATTGGAAACCGTAATAAAGGCTGTTTTAGTAACGCTTGCCTCTCCATTTTCATTTGTTGTTGTTAAGCTTACTGTGTATGAACCTTCTTGATTATATTCAATACCTGAAGGGTGTTGTTGAGTGGAGCTGGTTGTTTGAGCGCCTTCAAAAGTCCAATTCCACTTGGTTGTAACGCCCAAAGATCTGTCCTTGAAGTTAATTGGAGTACCCGTAGGAACAGTCGTTTGACTTGCTACGAAGTCGGGTTGGGGTTTTACGGCAGAAAAATTGACTTTAGCGCTAAAAATACCATTACCATGAGAGCCTGCTACAATAAAACCATCTCTTCTGGTCTTTACCATATTGACAATACTGCTTCCAATCATTTCGGGGCTCTCTTGTGTCCATTGCGTATCGTTTCCTTTTAATTCGGTTGTGGAATACAAACCCGTACTTGTACCGGCCAGGTATAGTAGGCCGGAGGGAGTATGTATCAGATTTACCCATCTAATGGATGGACCATCACCTGAACCATCTGTGTTTTCTTCAAGGGTTCCTCCGATTTTTGTCCAGCTTTCCCCTCCGTTTTCAGTGTAGTATATGCTTGGTACTTTGTAGTTGGAAAAGCTAATCAAAATTTTGTCGGCATCCAGAGGATCCGCTTCAATGCTGCTAACATAAGCTCCTTCAGGCATGTTTTCACCTGTGATTTCAACTTGTTTCGCATTTTCAGTGGAGGCATTGGTTAATTTGTAGATTTTACCTTGAGATGTTCCGTAGAATAGAATGTTTCCTGGAGTGACGGAAGTTTCAAGAGCAGATATTTTTCCTTCACTTACGGATTGTTCCAGTTTTTCCCAGTTTTTAGTGGCTTTGTCATTGGAAAAAAGAGGGATACCATATATATTACTGTTTCTCCAAATGTATTTTCCTCCGGCAAAATACATTACCTGATCATTGTTGCTATCTACAATGTATGGATTAATGAAATGGACATCATCCTCTGTTGGGCCTTCCGGATCTACACGAGTAAATTTCCATTCTTTATCAGTTTCATCATAAAATTGTAAGTATGTTGTTCCATTTTGGGATGAAGCAATAAAGCTGTTATGAGAGGCATGCAGGCTGCAATAGCCTCCATCTCCTCCCAATAGGTCAATCCATTTTTCTGTAGTGTTTTCTTTGCCTACATACCATGTTCCATTGTCCTGAAATCCTGAGATTATTTCATCAGAATCGTTGTAATCTTCTTCAATTCCTACGGTGTATACCTGTGTTGTGTAGTAGCCGTTGTTCAGAGAGACCCATTTTACGGGTTGCTTTTCAGTGCTGTTAGCATCAAAGTGGTAGGAGATGCTTAGACCTCCGTCGTGGCCGCTGATAAGAGTGGTATCGTTTTTAAAAGACAAGGAATGTTGATCGGGGTGATGGTTTGGATAGTTGGCAAAAGTTTCATTACCAGCATAACCGCCAATCCACCGGGTGCTGAAATTGGTGGCAAAGCCATTGGTGCTTCTGAAGAGGTTTGTTCCTCCGATAAACACCATGTTTTCATCTTTAGGGGCTACCTTGATAATCATGTTGTAAGATCCTTGAGAATCAAATCCACTGGCTTCGTCTTTTTTGTCCTTTGGGGGCAGGTTGTTTGAGCGGTTCTCCCAGTTGGCTCCGGATGTTGCATCCCAGGTTAGTTTCCAAAAACTGTGTTCTTCAAATCCTTCATCGGGAGTCGCACCCAGAAAATAGACGATGTTGGAGTTGGAGGGAGCATTTGCTAATACGATTCGGTCATATTTTTTTGGAAAGTTCTCTGGTGTGATATTTGTCCAATCGCCTTTGTTTCCCGATTCTGATCGGAAAATACCATGTATTTCACCATCGCTACTGAGGGTTGCATATTTTACTCCTTCGGGTGTGCAGATAATATCAGTAAAATAGGAATCATTGGTTGTTGTACTTGAACTGGCAAGTACCATGTTGTCTCTTTCTCTTGCGGCTTCTCCCCAGCTTTTGCCTTCGTCCTGAGAGCGGAATATTCCGCCAAAAGTGGCTACGTATACATCCCCATTCGTAGGATCTACTATTATGTTCCAACAATAGTCAAAATACCTATCAAAGATTGAAGGTGTATTGGAGGCAGTTACATCCAATGGGCTCCAGGTTTCACCATTATCTGTTGATTTGAAAATACCATTTCCCCTGTAACGGGCACCACTGGCTCCGGCAGAGGAACCTACCAGCTCTCCGGTGCTATAGTACCAAATGTTTGTTTTACCTTCCCGGGGATCTTGCGCTATTGCGGTTACGCTCTGGTGCTCATTCGATCCTGTGGTTTTTTTCCAAGTTTTACCTTCATCTGTAGAGCGCCACATACCTCCACTTACCCCACCAGCCAGAATGGTTTTTTCATCTGCAACGTCAATGGCTAAGGCTCTTGTTCTGCCACCAACATTGTATGGTCCGCGTTGAAGCCAGTTCAGTTGGTTTGATTTTAAACGAGATTGGAGTTGTTCTCTGTGATTTGAAATAAATTGCAGCTCCTTGGCGCGAATGTTTGCCGGGATTTTTCCAGTTTGGGGATCCCTAAGCATAAGCTCGTCAAAATGAACGCGTCCAAAAGGGTCGTCTTTAATTTTTCGAATGCCTCTTTTTCGATCCGAAATTTTGGCCATTTTATTAAGATTTAACCTCGGATTGGTTAATGCTTTGTATGTTTTTTCGGTAATAACGATGTTTTTAACCTTTGGGGATTTAGTCTGTTCAATTTCTTCTGCATTCCCTTGCCAAGAGAAAAGAAAGCCTAATAAAATAAGTAGTAGTGTTTTTTTCATATAGGATATTTTTGTTGATTTATTTGCGAATCAGAGGTAAAGGAAATAGTTTGTAACAACCGTTACTATTTGAAGAAAGGTATAGGATCTGTGGTTGTATTAGTCGACTTTGTTCGTTTTAAGTAGTTGAAACGAAAGTTGGGTTTGTCCTATGGTTTCTTTTTCCCGGATGGTACAATTTACCTTTTTTTTGTTTTTCAAGGCTTGAGCTTGTTGGGAATCGATTTCTACTTTAATGTCTTGGTTTATATCAAATATAGTAGTAAAACCGGCCCCGTAGGCCACAGTTTTCTCTATTTTCCCAATAATAAAATAGTTGTTTTGTTCCTTAACTGTTGAGCACTGGCTGAGAACCAATTGACATGTGCCGGGAGATGTTTTTGGCTTTACAGTATCTAATGTTGTATCTGAAATTCCTTTAACTCTGTTAGAGTTATTAGAGCTCTGGTGTGATTGAGAGGTGGCACAACTAAATAGCAAGCCCAGGCAAGAGAATATTAGTAGTAGTTTTTTCATGATTGAATTTTGTTTATGTCTTAGCAATCGAAATATAAGGAAATGATTTTAAAATAGTAAGTGTTTGCGGTAGTTATTTTTATGTTCGTTAACTGTTGGGTTGATAAGTGGTGCTGGTTATTATTTTTTATCTGTTGGAGATTATTTATTTAGGATGTAAGTAGCTGGTTTTGGCATTGCGGGGTGATGAATAAAAAAAGCCAACCCGAAAAAGGTTGGCTTTTGTACTTGCATGTAAGTGATTTATTTTGTCTTTTCCAAAATCCATTGCTTTGCATTTACGAATGCTTCTACCCATGGGGTTAGCTCGTCGTTTTTGCGTTCATCTGAATAGTGTGCCCAGTTCCAGGGATAGGTTGCCCTTTCCAGGTGAGGCATCATAGCCAGGTGACGTCCATCTTCTGAGCAAATAGCTGCTGTAGCAAATGGTGAGCCGTTTGGATTCGCAGGATAGTTATCGTAGCTGTATTTCATTGGGATGTGGTAACGTTCTTCGCTGTATGGCAGATCGAACTTACCTTCTCCATGTGCAATCCAGATACCCATTCTTGAGCCTGCCAGAGTTTTTAGCATTACCGAATTGTTTTCAGGAACATCTACATTTACAAAGCCGGATTCGAATTTGTGTGAGTTGTTGTGAAGCAATTTCGGATGCTTTTCGTGATCAGGGTAGATCAATCCCAGTTCAGAAATCAACTGACAACCGTTACATACACCCAAACTCAAGGTGTCTTCGCGTTTGTAGAAGTTCTCAAGGGCGATGCGGGCTTTCTCATTGTATTGGAAGGCTCCTGCCCATCCTTTAGCAGATCCCAGTACGTCGGAGTTGGAGAATCCACCTACGAATACGATCATGTTTACGTCTTGCAAATTCTCTCTTCCGTTGATCAGGTCGGTCATGTGAATGTCTTTTACATCCATACCCGCCAGATGCATGATCCAGGCCATTTCACGATCACCATTCACACCTTTTTCACGGATAATCGCAGCTTTTACGCCTGATTTGTCTTTGCGACGAGGATCAATTCCGTACTGTTCGAACTTACCGGTGAAGTTGGCTGGGAATTCATATTTTAGTTCATTTTCCTTGTAGTTCTTGTAGCGTTCCAGTGCCAACTCTTCAGTAGACTGGTTGCGATCCAGAAGGTAAGAAGTCTTGTACCATAGATCTCTTAACGATGCGATATCCAGGTTCAACTTCCGGCTATCCTTGCTAATGGTCATTTGACCGGCTTCAGCAGGCTGGCCGATGAAGTGGTATTCCAAACCTTGAGCATCCAAGACTTTGCTTACAGTGTCTTTGTCCTTTACCTGGAAAATTACACCAGGGTTCTCGCTGAACAGGATCTTGATCAGGTCTTGCTCTTTCACTGAAGAAAGGTCTACATTCATTCCCGCTTTGTTGTCTGCAAAGCACATCTCCAATAGGGCAGTAATTAAACCACCAGCAGAAATATCGTGACCAGCCAAAACTTTTCCGTCCAGAATCAGTTCCTGAAGGGTAGTGAAAGCTTTTGCGAAATAGGCAGTGTCAGTAACATTAGGAGTAACTTCACCCAATTTGTTTACCACTTGGGCAAAAGAACTACCTCCTAATTGGAAGTCATCTTTCGAAAGATCCAGGTAAACAACATGACTATCTGCATCGCTTTTCAGTACAGGAGAGATCATCTTGTTGATATCGATTACCTCACCTACAGTAGAAATAATTACTGTACCTGGAGCGTAAACCACATCGTTGTTTCCATACTTTTGAGTCATGGAAAGGGAATCTTTACCTGTTGGTACGTTGATGCCCAATTCAATGGCAAAATCGCTGATTGCTTCAACCGCTTTGTATAAGCGAGCATCTTCTCCTTCGTTTTTACAGGGCCACATCCAGTTAGCAGATAGAGAAACTCCTTTCAATCCTTTTTCAATAGGAGCCCATACCATATTGGTTAAAGCTTCTGCAACCGATAGGCGGCTACCGTTGGCCGAATCAACCAAGGCAGAAACAGGAGCATGTCCGATGGAAGTTGCGATCCCTTTCTCTCCCTGGAAATCCAAAGCAACAGCACCAAGGTTGTTCAATGGCAACTGTAGAGGTCCGGCACATTGCTGCATGGCAATTTTACCGGTTACGGAACGGTCTACTTTGTTGGTTAACCAGTCTTTACAGGCAACTGCTTCCAGTTGAAGTACCTGCTCCAGGTATTCTTCCAATTTGTCTGCTTCGTAGCTAACGGCTTCGAATTTTTCATTCAGGGTCTTGTCTTCCATGATGGTTCTCGGTGGTTTACCAAACATATCCGCAAGATCCATATCGATAGGATTCTTTCCTGTTTTCTTATCTTCGAAGGTGAACTTCATGTCTCCGGTGGTTTCACCAATCACATACATAGGAGCACGTTCACGGTCGGCAATGCGCTTCAAAAGATCTACATCCTTTTCTTTCATTACCAGACCCATTCTTTCCTGTGATTCGTTACCTACGATTTCTTTGGCAGAAAGGGTTGGGTCACCTACAGGAAGAGCATTCAGGTCAATCTTACCTCCGGTTTCCTCTACCAGTTCCGACAAACAGTTCAAGTGTCCACCTGCACCGTGGTCGTGGATAGAGGTAATAGGGTTGCTGTCCGATTCGGCCATGGCGCGAATGGCATTACAAACTCGTTTCTGCATCTCGGGGTTGGAACGTTGTACCGCGTTCAACTCGATAGAGTTGGCGAATTCACCGGTAGCTACAGATGAAACGGCTCCACCACCCATACCGATGCGGTAGTTGTCTCCACCCAGCAGAACTACTTTCTCACCGGTTTCAGGAGTATCTTTTTGTGCTTGCTCGTGACGACCGTATCCGATACCACCAGCCTGCATGATTACTTTATCGTAACCGAATTTCTTGGCGTTTTCAAAATGTTCGAAGGTTAGAACCGATCCGCAGATCAATGGCTGTCCGAACTTGTTTCCGAAATCACTTGCTCCGTTGGATGCTTTGATCAGGATCTCCTCAGGCGTCTGGTATAACCATTTACGAGGATCGGTAGCACCTTCGTAGGTTCTGGAAGCATCCAAACGAGGGTAGGCAGTCATGTAAACCGCAGTTCCGGCCATTGGGATGGAAGCCTTACCCCCTGCAATACGGTCGCGAATTTCACCTCCTGTACCTGTAGCAGCTCCGTTGAATGGCTCTACTGTGGTGGGGAAGTTATGGGTTTCCGCTTTCAGCGAAATTACAGTATCAATATCTTTGGTATGGAAAAAGTCTGCTTTGTCGTGTGTTGCGGGTGCAAATTGTTCTACTCGAGGTCCTTCAAGGAAGGCACAGTTGTCTTTGTAGGCAGAAACGATGCGGTTGTGATTCTCTTTGGAGGTTTTCTTGATCAGCTGGAAAAGAGAGGATTCTTTTTCTTCACCGTCGATGATGAAAGTGCCGTTAAAGATCTTGTGGCGGCAGTGTTCTGAATTAACCTGTGAGAAACCGAAAACTTCGGAATCGGTAAGTTGGCGGCCAATTTTTGCACTCACCTCTTCAAGGTAGTTGATTTCCTCTTCGCTTAGGGCGAGTCCTTCTTGCTGATTGTATTCTCGGATATTTTCAATATACAATATTGGGTCGGGTTGTTTTTCGATGGTGAAAATATCCTGTGAAAGATTTTGGTAGAAGGCCTGCAGCATAGGGTCGAAGGAAGCACGTTCGTTTTCTACCTGGAAGAACTCCTCTATGCGAAGAATTCCGTTGATGCCCATGTTTTGTGTGATTTCAACGGCGTTGGTACTCCATGGGGTGATCATTTCTTTGCGAGGACCTACGAAGTAACCTTCAATTTCTTTTTGATTCAAGGCTTCCGCTTCACCAAATAACCAACATAGTTTGTCCGAATCTAAAGCTTGGAAGTTCTCGGTAGCGTGAACTGCGAAGTAAACGTTACCCTTCCTGTAGAATAGTATCATGCTTTTAAACTTCTTAAAGTATTTATAAAATATGGTTGTTTTTAGAATGACACTGCAAATATAGTAATTGTAACAGGAGTATGTTGTGGAAAATATTACAATGTTTCTTTTTTTTCATCAAAGCTGTTTCCTTTGGTCCCCAAAAGAAAAATGAAACCGTTTGCGTAAATTGTGGATTTGGTCTGAAAATACTTGCGTTATGGAAAACATATTGAAGAACTATGTTGTACAACAATTTTCTGGAAAAGAGGAGCAAGCGCTATTAAATAGTAGCTTTTGGGCCAGAGAAAATGTGTATGTTGAAAAACAAGTTTAATAATGTTTCAAATTATTGATTAAAGATTTTCGATTAGATATTTTTGTCCACATCAAAAATTAGACTTTGGCCCCCAAAAGCCATCTTTGAAGAAGTGTATTTATAAAATTTCATTTGAAGTACGGGTCTTTTGTTTTGTAAACCAAGAGAACTTAGAATAGAAAATTCATTTTTAATTAAGCTAATATAAAATAAACAGCTATGAAACCTACGCATATTGAACATATCGGTATTGCCGTTCAAAGTTTGGAAGAAGCCATTCCTTTTTACGAAAAAGTATTGGGCTTGGAGTGTTATGCTATCGAAGAGGTAGTGGACCAGAAAGTGAAAACTGCTTTTTTCAAAGTAGGAGATACAAAAATTGAATTGTTGGAGTCGACCGATCCAGAAGGACCCATTGGCAAATTTGTTGCTAAAACTGGCGGTGGAATGCATCACATGGCTTTTGCCGTTGAAGATGTACAACAAGCATTGACTGACGTACAGGAAGCCGGATGTCAGGTAATTGACAAGACCCCACGTGGAGGTGCTGAAGGATTGAAGATTGGTTTCTTGCATCCTAAATCAACCATGCGTGTATTGACTGAATTGTGCGGTGAAAAATAAAGAACTCAATTAAATAAATAATTACACTATTAAGTTATGGCTAGTCAGGATAAAATTAAGAAGCTAATTGACCTACGTGCTGAAGCTAAGATGGGTGGAGGTGAGAAAAGAATCGCATCTCAACACAAAAAAGGCAAGTACACAGCACGTGAAAGAATCGACATGCTTTTGGATGAAGGCAGTTTCGAAGAATTTGACATGTTTATGACCCACCGTTGTACCAACTTCGGTATGGAGAAAACCAAATTTTTGGGTGACGGTGTTGTAACCGGACAGGGTACCATCGACGGACGTTTGGTGTTTGTATTCTCTCAGGACTTTACCGTATTTGGTGGATCTCTTTCTGAGACTTTCGCTCAGAAGATTTGCAAGGTAATGGACATGGCAATGAAGGTAGGAGCCCCAGTAATCGGATTGAACGATTCAGGAGGAGCTCGTATCCAGGAAGGTGTAAATGCATTGGCAGGTTACGCTGAGATCTTCGAAAGAAATATCCTGGCTTCTGGTGTAATTCCTCAGATTTCTGCAATTTTCGGTCCTTGTGCCGGTGGTGCGGTATATTCTCCTGCATTGACCGACTTTATCATGATGACTGAAGAGAAGTCGTACATGTTTGTAACCGGTCCTAAGGTTGTAAAAACCGTAACTGGTGAAGATATCACCGTTGAAGATTTGGGTGGTGCTAAAATGCACGCTTCTAAATCGGGTGTTTCTCACTTTATGTTGGAAGACGAGGAAGAAGGTATCATGATTATTCGTAAGCTGTTGTCGTACATGCCATCGAATAACCTGGAAGAAGCTCCAATTGTAGACTGTACTGACCCAATCGACAGAATGGATGATGTACTGAACGAAATCATTCCAGACAATCCAAACATGCCTTACGATATGAAGGATGTGATTTATGCGATTGCTGATGATGCGGAGTTCCTTGAAGTACACCGTCATTACGCTAAAAATATTATTGTAGGTTTCACTCGTATGGGCGGAATGTCTGTAGGGGTAGTAGCCAACCAACCTAACTTCCTGGCTGGGGTATTGGATATCGAATCATCCAGAAAAGCGGCTCGTTTCATCCGTTTCTGCGACTGTTTTAACATTCCAATCCTAACCTTGGTTGACGTTCCTGGATTCTTGCCTGGATCAGGTCAGGAATTTGGTGGTATCATTACTCACGGAGCAAAATTGATGTTTGCTTACGGTGAAGCAACTGTACCTAAGGTAACTATTACTTTGAGAAAATCTTACGGTGGTGCGCACGATGTAATGTCGTCTAAGCAACTGAGAGGTGACTTGAACTATGCTTGGCCTTCAGCTGAGATTGCGGTAATGGGTGCTAAAGGTGCTATCGAAGTACTGCATGGTAGAAAAATGGCTGATATGAATGAGGAAGAAAAAGCCAAATTCATCGCTGAGCAGGAGGTTGAGTACAATGAGAAGTTCGCAAATCCATACAACGCAGCTTCTTACGGTTACATCGACGATGTAATTGAGCCACGTAACACTCGTTTCAGAGTAATTCGCGGTCTTCAGTCACTGCAAACCAAAAAGCAGGTGAATCCTCCTAAGAAGCATTCAAACATTCCATTGTAAAAAATAACAGATTATGAGTGTTGTAAATTTATTATCTATTGGAAGTCAAGGTGGATGGACAGTTGCTCTTGTAGGTTACTCAATCGTATTTATTGCATTGGTAGCTTTGGTAATTGTTTTTGTGAACCTTCCCAAATTGTTGCAGTTGAACTTGAAAAAGAAACTGGTTCGTGAGGGAAAACCTGCGGCTGATGTTCAGGATTTGAACGTTGAAGGAAATGTGAATGCAGCTATTGCTATGGCCCTTCATATGCACTTTGATCAGTTACACGACGAGGAAAGCAATATCATCACCATCAAGAAAATAACTAAGAATTATTCTCCATGGAGCTCTAAGATTTATGGAGTAATGAATCAACCAAGATAATTGAAAATGAAAAAGTTCAAATTTACCATAAAAGGCCAGCAGTACGAAGTTGAAATCAAGGATTTCGAAGGGACTACCGCCAAAATCGACGTAAACGGAACCATCTATGATGTGGAAGTGGAAGCTGAAATGAAGAAAGCTAAAACTCCAACTTTGGTACGTAAGCCTGTTGTGACCAAGCCGGGTGAGGGCAAGATCGCAAAAGCTGGTGCAGGTGCCACTGTAGTGAAAGCTCCTCTGCCAGGAAGCATTTTCAAAATCAACGTTGCTGTTGGTGATACCATCAACCCGGGAGATACCCTGTTGGTGATGGAAGCAATGAAGATGGAGAACAATGTATTGGCAGAAAAAGGTGGAACTGTTAAGGCCATTAAAGTTTCTGTAGGTGATAGCGTATTGCAGGACGATGTTCTTGTAGAAATTGGATAATCCAGGTGTATTAAACATACCATACAAACAATGAGAAAACTTTATACAATGGTATTGTCCGTTATTTTTGTAATGGGGTTAGGATTTAACTCTATTGCTCAAAATAATGACAGTACCGAAGCAAAACTAACAGAAGGGAAATGGGTGAACCATGCAGGTGGGTACATCCCAAACCCTGTGGGAAAATCCAACCGAACTGTTGAACGTAATAAGATTTTCCATTTTAAAGGTGACAATACCTTTATGATGGATTCCATCAAGCAGCGTTTTACAGGTAGTTGGACTTTGGATGGTAGCAAAATCATCATGAAGTTTCACCCCAAAAAGGTGACCCATTTGAGTATGAATACCGACCCTAATGCCAGCTCGAACAACTACGTTACAGAGGATGAGATGTTGGATTTGGGAACCAGAGTTGCTCGTATCGACGGTGATATTCTTAAGTTTGGAACCAACATCGAATACGATTGCAAACATGTTTCAGGGGCTACTGTAGGTTTGTTGAATTTCTGGGAATTTACCGGATTCGCGAATGCTACAGGAGGTAACCTGATTATGATGCTGGTAGGTATTTTCTTTATTTTCCTTGCCATTAAGTACGATTACGAACCCTTGCTGTTGATTCCTATCGGAACCGGTATCATTATTGGTAATGTGCCAATGTTCCAGGCAATTGATTTTAACCTGAAACTGGGTATCTACGAGCCAGGTTCTGTGATGAGCTACCTTTATTCGGGTGTTGTTCAGGGGTGGTATCCTCCTTTGATCTTCCTGGGTATTGGTGCAATGACAGACTTCTCTTCGTTGATCTCCAATCCTCGATTGATGATTTTGGGTGCTGCTGCACAGATTGGTATCTTTGCTACCTTCCTGGGTGCACTTTACCTTGGTTTTGCACCACCAGAAGCGGGTGCGATTGGTATCATCGGTGGTGCTGATGGTCCTACTGCGATCTTCCTGTCGTCGAAACTGGCGAATGGTTTGAACGTAATGGCCAACGGTCAGGTTGTGAAAAACCTGATTGGTCCGATTGCGATTGCTGCCTACTCTTACATGGCTTTGGTGCCAGTAATTCAGCCTCCAATCATCAACCTGTTGACCACCAAGAAGGAGCGTAAAATCAAGATGAAGCCACCAAGAGCGGTTTCTCGTCTGGAGAAAATCATGTTCCCAATTATCGGTTTGTTGTTGACTTCTTTTATTTCACCAACTTCTGTACCTCTTTTGGGTATGTTGTTCTTCGGTAACTTGTTGAAGGAGTCTACTGTAACCAACCGTTTGGCCAATACTGCAACCAATGCGTTGATCGATATTATTACCATTCTGTTGGGAATTACTGTGGGTGCATCTACTCAGGCTGATGTATTCCTGACCTGGGATTCTATTCAGATCTTTATCCTTGGAGCTGCTTCATTTGTTGTAGCTACTGCTGGTGGTGTTATCTTTGCTAAGGTAATGAACTGGTTCTCTCCAAAAGATCGTCCAATCAACCCAATGATTGGTGCATCCGGAGTATCTGCAGTACCTGATAGTGCACGTGTGGTACAAAACATGGGACTTCAGAACGACCCAACCAACCACTTGCTTATGCATGCCATGGCACCTAACGTATCTGGTGTAATTGGTTCTGCTGTTGCAGCAGGTATCTTGTTGAGCTTCCTGATGTAATACAATTTAGAAGATATGGGTTTTACTACCTATTGATATACGAAAAGGCAGTCCGTTTGGATTGCCTTTTCTTTTAGGAATTAGCTTCTCCGTACCCTCCGTATTGCTTTCCGTACACCTTTTTTCTCTTCCGTACTCATTTTACCCTACCGGTTTCACGGTTTTTGTATTTCCGTACGCACCGAATCTCCCTCCGAACGCAGTTTTAGTCGTCCGTACGCTCTTTACCCTGTTCCGTACGCAAAAGTGGGGTTCCGTACGCCATTTTCCCTTTCTGTAACGGAATATTGAGAATGTCGAAGGCTGATTTTACTGGAATCTTCCGTTTCGGGCATTAAATAGGAAAGGAGCCAATGTTTTCCGGTTGATAAGTTGATTTTTCCTCGGGTATGTTCAATATTCTGTGTCACGGTTGGTTTACTTGTTTATAACTTTATTTTTCAGACTCAATTTCTAAAAGCC